>NZ_NOZR01000024.1 GCF_002250655.1 Mycolicibacterium sphagni | reverse complement strand
GTTCACTCGACACCGGCAACCCACGTCCGATTGCAGCCCGAGGCCTTCGGCCCCGAGTCAGCCCCCATACCGTCTAGTACGGAATGCGCCACTCACCGCTTAACGGTTCCCCTTACTGCCAAGAGAGGGAGCGCGATCACGCCCGGTACAACGAACCGTAGGACGAGTTTGAATCGCTTGAGCTACCGGGGTGAAAAGATTAGCCGATCCAACCAGCGATAGATCTGATTGCGCGTTGATCAACAGAGCAGTTCCGAAACTTGGCTGCGGCCCATTTCGACGGAATTACGCCAAGCGACATCGTGCACCTGCCCTACCTCTATCTGCTCGACATCCTCTGCAATCCCGATCGCCACCGAAAGAGCCTTGCCCGACGTCCTGCTGACTAAACGGCTGGTGACACACATCGATTGACGCGTGTTTCCGCCGCTTCTACAGTCAGCGTGCGTGTGGTGACAGGAATCCGGTGAGAGTCCGGAGCGGTCGCGCCACTGTGAGCACTCGATCGGTCGATGGGTGTGAGTCAGATACTGCGCCACGCGTACTCGTTATCCGCATTTGGGGACGCGAAATCCCCGGAGGGAGTTGTTGATATGCCTGCATTCATGGGGCCGCGCCAGTGCGTGGTCCGCGTGGCGACATGAGCCACGAGAAGGCCGAGTGGACTCGCCGCGCTATCGACGTCATGACAGCGTGGTCGGCCGGTCACTGCGACTCTCGATTCGCCGCCAAGCGCGTCGCGGCCTACGCCGGCGAGGAGCCTGACGGCGCGATGAAACTCGCGGTGGGCTTCATCAACCTGTCCGCGATGTTGCTGACTGAAGTTGAGCAGCTGTCCGGCACCGATGCGACAACCATCCTGCAGGACATTGCGAGGTTCACTTTCGAACTGTCCCCGGAAACCTGAGACACCCGCCCGCAGGCCGGTATCTGTGCCGCGATAGTCACCGCGGAGTACTCTGAGCAGCGCAACTGGTCTGTGGTGGCCTCCTGGTCATCACATCGAGCGGAACATGCTGATCTAGGTGTGACGTGAGAGGGAACCCGGTGAGAATCCGGGACTGTCCCGCAGCGGTATGCAGGAACGACCGCCGTCAACGGCACTGGTCTTCACGACCGGGAAGCGACGGCCATTAGGTGCACCGATCCGGTGCGCGCCTGCGAGTCCGAAGACCTGCCAGTCGTGCTGGGTGCGCCGCGCCCAGCGGCGCATCGCCTCGTGGAATGGGCGGAGGTCAACCAGCGGTCACGCGATCGCACTGGCAGACGTCCTATGGCGATGAGCATCCCGTCGCATCAGAAGGACGCTGTCCGTGCCTCGTACCGTTTCACCATTCACCGCAACGACATTGGGGGCCCCTCGTATCGGCCCTCACCGCGAACTCAAACGCGCCATCGAGGGTTATTGGGCAGGCCGCATCGATAAGGCCCAGTTGGAATCCGTCGCCGCCGACCTGCGCGCGCAGACCTGGAATCAACTGACCGCAGCAGGGCTGGACTCCATCCCGGTCAACACGTTCTCCTACTACGACCAGATGCTCGACACCGCGGTGCTGCTGGGCGCCCTGCCCGGCCGATACACCGACCTCACCCACGAGTTGGATCGCTACTTCGCGGCCGCGCGTGGCACCGCCGAGATTGCTCCGCTGGAAATGACCAAGTGGTTCGACACCAACTACCACTACATCGTCCCGGAGATCGGTCCCTCGACACAGTTCTCGCTTAATCCGGCGAAGGTCGTCGCCGAACTGGAAGAGGCGCAGGAACTCGGGATCGCCGCCCGCCCAGTCATCATCGGGCCCATCACGTTTCTGGCGCTGTCGAAGGCGGTGGACGGAGCCGAGCCGCCGATCGGTCGGCTGGACGAGCTCATCGCCGTATACGCAACCCTGCTCGCCACGTTGGCGAATCACGGCGCGGAGTGGGTGCAGATCGACGAGCCGGTGCTGGCCACCGACATGCTCGACGACGCAGCCGATCTCGCCCGGCACGCGTACAACGTCCTCGGTGACCTGTCGTATCGTCCGGCGATTTTCGTGGCGACCTATTTCGGCGAGCTCACTGACGCGTTGCCGGCACTGGCCGCAACCCCGGTTGAGGCCATCGGCATCGACCTGGTAGCCGGCTCGGCGTCCACGGTTGCCGTTGTCCCGGAATTGGCCAACAAGACCGTCGTCGCCGGCGTCGTCGACGGCCGCAACATTTGGCGCACCGACCTCCAATCCGCGCTCGGCACGCTGGCGTCGCTGCTCGGCTCGGTGGCTCATCTGGCCGTGTCCACGTCGTGCTCGACACTGCATGTCCCCTACGCGCTCGACGCGGAGCCGGATATCGATGCGGTGCTGCGGAGTTGGCTGGCCTTCGGCTTCGAGAAGGTGACAGAGGTCGTCGCACTGGCGAAAGGCCTCACGCAGGGCCGAGAAGCCATCGCCGGTGAGGTGGCGGCGTCCAACGGTGCGATCGCGTCACGGACGTCCGACCCTCGGCTGCACAACAACGACGTCCGGGAGCGGCTGGCATCGATCTTGGCCTCCGGCCTCACCCGCGGCCAGGCTGCCGATCGACGGAAGAGCCAGGACGCCCGACTGAACCTGCCCGTGCTACCGACCACGACCATCGGGTCCTATCCGCAAACGGTCGAGATCCGCAAGGCCCGTGCGGCATTGGTGGCCGGGGAGATCGACGACACGGAGTACACCAACCGGATGAAGGCCGAGGTCGAATCGGTGATCCGGCTGCAGGAGCGACTCGGCATCGACGTCCTGGTGCACGGCGAACCGGAACGCAACGACATGGTGCAATACTTCGCCGAGCAGCTCGAGGGTTTCTTCGCCACAGCCAACGGCTGGGTGCAGTCCTACGGCACCCGGTGCGTGCGCCCGCCGATCCTGTTCGGCGATGTCGCACGGCCCAAGCCGATGACAGTCGACTGGGCCACCTATGCGCAATCGCTGACCGATAAACCCGTCAAGGGCATGCTGACCGGCCCCGTCACCATCCTGGCGTGGTCGTTCGTCCGCGACGACCAGCCGCTGGCCGATTCCGCCAATCAGGTGGCGCTGGCGATCCGGGACGAGACGGTGGATCTGGAAGCCGCCGGTATCGCGATCATCCAGGTCGACGAGCCGGCGCTGCGTGAACTGCTTCCGCTGCGGCGCAAGGACAAAGACGCCTACCTGGACTGGGCGGTGTCCGCGTTCCGGTTGTCCACGTCAGGTGTTGCGGACGCTACCCAGATCCACACCCATCTGTGCTACTCCGAGTTCGGTGAGGTGATCGGTGCGATCGCCGACCTCGATGCCGACGTCACATCGGTGGAGGCCGCGCGTTCACACATGGAGATCGTCGGAGATCTCACGGCGGCGGGCTTCGCCAACAGCATCGGGCCCGGCGTCTACGACATCCACTCGCCAAGGGTGCCCAATACCGGCGAGATCGCCGACGGTTTGCGTGCAGCGCTCTCAGCTGTGGGTCCGGAGCGATTGTGGGTCAACCCGGACTGCGGCCTCAAAACCCGCAAGGCCGATGAGGTCGAGGCTGCGCTGCGCAACATGGTCGAGGCCGCCAAACAGGTCCGCGCCGACGCCTGATCTCCAGACACGTTGTGCCCCAGGAACCTCCTGGGGCACAACGTGACCCACCTCAAGATCGGAGAGCGCCTGATGCCCCTGAACACCATTGCCCTGGAATTGGTGCCACCCAACATCGACCGGGGTGCAGAGCACGCCCGCGACGAGGCACATAAGGTCCTGCAGTTGTCGGTTCAAGCGGGCATCGCGGGACGGATCGGTCACGTCATGATCCCCGGCATGATCCCCGAGGACGACGACCGTCCGGTCGAGATGAAACCCAAGCTCGACGTGTCGGACTTTTGGTCGATGATTCATCCCGAGCTCCCCGGCGTACATGGATTGTGCACGCAGGTAACCGCGTTCCTGGACGAGTCGACACTGCGGGAGCGACTCACCGGGCTCGGGCAGGCCGGCTTCGACGGAATCATCTTCGTGGGTGTCCCCCGAACACTGAACGACGGCGAGGGCGGCGGGGTCTCGCCGACTGACGCCCTCTCGAAATTCGATGACCTCGTGAAGAACCGGGGCGTCATCCTGATCCCGACGCGCGACGGCGAGCTGGGCCGCTTCGATTTCAAATGCGACCAGGGCGCCACATTCGGGATGACGCAACTGCTCTACTCCGATGCGATCGTGGGATTTCTGCGCGAGTTCGCCCGATCCAGCGACCACCGGCCCGAAATCCTGTTGTCCTTCGGTTTCGTACCGAAAATGGAGAACACGGTCGGCCTGATCGATTGGCTCATTCAGGACCCGGGCAACGAAACCGTTGCCGCGGAGCAGGAATTCGTTCGGACACTTGCCGCACGCGAGCCCGATGCCAAACGGCGCTTGTTGTTGGATCTGTACAAGCGGGTCATCGACGGTGTGGCCGACTTGGGGTTCCCGCTGAGTCTGCATTTCGAAGCGCCCTATGGTGTCTCGAAGCCGGCCTTCGACACCTTCGCCGAGATGCTGGCCTACTGGGCACCAAAACCGTGACCGGCACCCGGCTCCGCGCCACTCCGATGCGCGTCATGGGAATCGTCAACGCCACTCCCGATTCCTTCTGGGCGAAAAGCAGATTCGAGACGCTGGAGCGAGCAGTAAGCGCGGGGCGGCAGATGTTCGACTCCGGTGCATGGGCTGTCGACATCGGCGGTGAATCGACCAGGCCCGACGCCGACCCTGTCTCGGTGGCCGAAGAGCTCGCCCGGGTCATACCTGTTGTCGCGGAATTGGTTCGGTTCGGCGTCGCCTCGGTCGATACTCGGCATGCCGAGGTCGCCGAAGCCGCGGTCGACGCCGGCGCCCGGATCGTCAACGATGTGTCGGGCAAGCTCTATGAAGTGGCCGGCCGCCTCGGCGTCGGCTACGTCAGCATGCATTCCCACACCGTGCCGGTGGTCGCCGGGGTCTATCCCAGCTACGGCGACGTCTGCACCGACATCACGGCCTTCGTCACGGACACCGCCCACGCCGCCGTCGATAGTGGCGCCTCCCGCGTGTGGGTTGATCCGGGGATCGGATTCGGGAAATCTCCCGCCGACAACGTGCGGCTTCTGCGCCACCTCCCTCAACTATGCGGCGGACCCTTCCCCGTGCTGCTGGGCGCCAGCCGGAAGTCGTTCTTGGGAGCCGTGACTGGGCGCGATGTAGACAATCGTCTCGCGGCCTCTCTGGCGGTCATCGGGCCGGCGTGGTCTGCTGGCGTGGACGTCATTCGAGTCCACGACGTGCCGGAGACGATCGACACCATCGCGATGCTGAATACGATCTGGGGCTGATGCCGGTGGACCAGTCCAGACCTACCGTCACCATGTGCCGTGGTTGCTGCTGCGGTACGACGAGAAAGCACCCCGGGTTCGATCACGACGCCCAGCTGGTACTCCTACGCGACCTGTTGCGGGGGGTAGCCAATTTTCGGATCACGGACTGCCTAGGACCCTGCGAGCGATCAAACGTCCTCGTGGTGTCCCCATCCAGAACAGGACATCAAAGCGGAGGACGACCGACATGGCTCGGGTTCGTCCTCGACGAAGACGCGGCGGCCGCCATCACCAACTGGCTGGGTGAGGGCGGCCCTGGCCTTACTCAACCCCCGGACAATCTGATGCGGTACCGGTTTGAGAGACCGAAAAGGCAGCGTCGACAGTCTGATTGACGGTCAGTTGACGACCACGAGCAGATCGCCACCTTCGACCTGGGCGGTGGCGGCGACCGCGACGCGCTTGACCGTGCCGGCCTTGGTGGCGGTAATCGCAGCCTCCATCTTCATCGCCTCGATGGTCGCCACGGTCTGGCCCGCCTCGACGGTGTCGCCCTCGACCACGGTCACGGTAACCACCCCGGCGAACGGTGCGGCCACGTGGTCGGGGTTGGTCCTGTCGGCCTTCTCCGATACCGGGACATCAGAGGCGATCGAGCGGTCTCGGACCACGACCGGCCGCAGTTGTCCGTTGATAATGCACATGACGGTCCGCATGCCGCGCTCGTCGGCGTCGCTGATCGCTTCCAACCCGATCAGTAATTCCACTCCGGGTTCCAGTTTCACCCGATGTTCTTCGCCGTGCCTCAGGCCGTAGAAGAACTGGTTCGCCGACAGCCGGCTGGTGTCGCCGAATTCCTCACGGTGCGCTTCGAACTCGGCGGTTGGCCCTGCGAACAGCAGATGATTGAGCATCGCCTGGCGCTTCGGTCCCGGCGCCGCCAGTACTGCTTCCTGCTCGGCGGTCAACTCCTGCTCCGGTTCCGCCAGGGAACGACCGTCGAGAGCCTTGGTGCGCAACGGTTCTGGCCACCCACCGGGTGGATCGCCCAGCTCTCCACGTAGGAACCCGATGACGCTGCCGGGGATGTCGTAGCGCGCCGGGTCTTGCGCGAACTCGTCCGCGCTGGCTCCTGCACCGACCAGCGACAGCGCGAGGTCCCCCACCACCTTGCTCGACGGGGTGACTTTGATCAACCGGCCCAGTACGCGATCGGCGCCGGCGTAGGCATTCTCGATGTCCTCGAACCGGTCCCCCAGTCCCAACGCGATGGCCTGCTGGCGCAGGTTGCTCAATTGGCCGCCCGGGATCTCGTGGGTATACACCCGCCCGGTCGGAAAAGCCGGTCCGGACGCCGCAACATCAAATGGCGCGTAGACCTTTCGCAGCGCCTCCCAGTACGGCTCCAGATCACATACCGCCGCCAACGACAGCCCGGTATCGAATTCGGTATGCGCCGCCGCAGCCACAATCGACGACAGCGACGGCTGGCTGGTGGTGCCGGCCAGCGGCGCTGCCGCCCCATCGACAGTATCGGCGCCCGCCGTCCAGGCGGCCACATAGGTCGCCAACTGCCCACCCGGGGTGTCGTGCGTGTGCACATGTACCGGCAGGTCGAAGCGTGACTTCAGGGCGGCAACAAGGGTTGCCGCCGCCGGCGCACGCAACAATCCGGCCATGTCCTTGATGGCAAGGACGTGGGCTCCGGCGTGGACGATCGATTCCGCCAGCCGCAGGTAATAGTCCAGCGTGTAGAGCTCCTCGTGCGGACTGCACAAGTCGCCGGTGTACGACATGGCCACCTCGGCGACGGTCGTGCCCGTATTCAGCACCGCGTCGATCGCGGGACGCATCGCATCAATGTTGTTGAGCGAATCGAAGATCCGGAAGATGTCCACACCGGTCTGCGCCGCTTCGTCAACGAACGCGTGGGTGACCCGCTCGGGGTACGGCGTGTAACCGACTGTGTTGCGACCACGGAGCAGCATCTGCAGGCAGATGTTCGGTAGTCCCTCGCGCAACGCCGCTAACCGATCCCAGGGGTCCTGCTTCAGAAATCGCAACGCCACGTCATAGGTAGCTCCGCCCCAGCATTCGACCGAGAGCAGCTCCGGCGTCATGCGGGCGATGTACGGTGCAACCCGCAGAAGTCCGCTGGTGCGCACCCGCGTAGCCAACAACGACTGGTGCGCGTCCCGAAATGTCGTGTCGGTGACGCCGACCTTCTTGGACTCCCTCATCCACCGCGCGAACCCGTCCGGGCCAAGAGCGGTCAGCCGCTGTTTGGAGCCTGGCGGTGCAGCCGCCGTCAGGTCGATATCGGGCAGCTTGTCGCGGGGGTAGACCGCCGAGGGCCGCGGTCCATGCGGCTGGTTGACGGTGACATCTGCCAGGTAGTTCAGGATCTTGGTGCCGCGGTCGGCGCTGGAGCGCGAGGTCAACAATTGCGGTCGCTCGTCGATGAATGACGTTGTGACGTGGCCGGACTGGAAGGCGGGATCGTCCAGAATAGCCTGCAGAAACGGGATATTCGTGGACACGCCTCGGATGCGGAATTCCGCTACTCCGCGTCGGGCCCGTCGGACCGCCGTGGCGAAATCACTTCCACGACAGCTGAGCTTGACCAGCATCGAGTCAAAATGGGCGGTGATGTCAGCGCCGACGTTCGTGCCACCGTCGAGACGGATACCTGCGCCACCCGGAGAGCGGTATCCGGTGATCCGTCCGGTATCCGGCCGAAACCCGTTCGCGGGGTCCTCCGTGGTGATCCTGCATTGGATGGCTGCACCGTGCATCCGGACTGTGTCCTGTGTAAGTCCGAGGTCCGCCAACGTCTCTCCGGCGGCGATGCGCAGTTGGGCGGACACGAGATCCACGTCGGTGATCTCCTCGGTCACCGTATGTTCCACTTGGATTCGCGGGTTCATCTCGATGAAGACATGGCGCCCTCGCTCGTCGAGCAGGAACTCCACCGTGCCCGCGCACGAGTATCCGATCTGGCGGGCGAACGCCACCGCGTCGTCACAGATCCGCGTACGAATACCCCGATCCAGATTCGGCGCCGGCGCCAGCTCGATGACTTTCTGGTGGCGGCGCTGCACACTGCAGTCCCGCTCGAACAGGTGAATGACCTCACCGGAACCGTCGGCCAGGATCTGCACCTCGATGTGACGGGGGTTGATCACCGCTTGCTCCAGGAACACCGTCGCGTCACCGAACGCCGATTCCGCTTCGCGCGAGGCGGCCTCGATGGCCTCGCGGAGATCGGCTGCGTCAGCGACGCGACGCATCCCGCGCCCGCCGCCGCCGGCGACGGCCTTGACAAACAGCGGGAATTCCATCGACGATGCAGCGGCCACCAGCTCGTCGACGTCAGCCGACGGTTCCGATGACGCCAGGACCGGCAGCCCGGCAGCCCGGGCCGCGGCGATCGCCCGGGCCTTGTTACCAGTGAGCTGCAGCACGTCGGCAGACGGGCCGACGAACGTGATACCGGCCGCAGCACACGCCGCGGCCAGTTCGGGGTTCTCCGACAAAAACCCGTAGCCGGGGTAGATCGCATCGGCGCCGCAGGCCAGCGCTGTCGACACGATCTGGTCGACGCTCAGGTACGCGCGAACCGGATGACCCTCTACGCCAATCTGATACGACTCGTCAGCCTTGAGCCTATGCAACGAGTTGCGATCTTCGTAGGGGTAGACCGCAACCGTGTCCACGCCCAGCTCGTAGGCGGCACGAAACGCGCGGATCGCGATCTCACCGCGGTTGGCAACCAGAACCTTGGAAAACACACGTCCCCTTCGAGCTGCGCTAGATGAGCGCGCGTTGAGGCTGGCCGGAGTATTCGGACAGCGGCCGGATCAACGCGTTTGACGCCGCCTGCTCCATGATGTGCGCGGTCCACCCGGTGATCCGACTCATCACGAACAGCGGTGTGAAGCTCGAGATGTCGAAGCCCATCAGGTAGTAAGCAGGACCGGTCGGGAAGTCGAGGTTGGGTTTGATCTTGGTGGCGGCGAACATGGAACTTTCCAGCGCGTTGTAGATGTCCATCCAGCGCTGGCCGTTGCGGGCCTCGACTACGCGGGTCAGTGCCGCCTTCATCGTCGGCACTCGGGAGTCGCCGTTCTTGTACACCCGGTGGCCGAAGCCCATCACCTTGTCCTTGCGGGATAGCTTGCCGTGCAACCATTCCGCAGCCCGGTCAGCCGACCCGATCTCGATCATGTCGTGCATGACGACCTCGTTCGCTCCCCCATGCAGCGATCCCTTCAAGGCTCCGATGGCAGCGGTCACCGCGCTGTAGATATCCGACTGGGTCGAAGTGACGACGCGCGCGGCGAACGTCGACGCGTTGAAGCTGTGCTCCGCGTAGAGGATCATCGACTGCTCGAATGCCTTGACGATCACCGGATCGGGCACCACGCCGAGACTCATCTGCAAAAAGTTCTCCGCATAGCTCAGATGGCTATGCGGTGCAATCGGTTCCAGCCCACGCCGGCGCCGGATATCCGCGGCGACGATCGTCGGGAGAACCGCGAACATCCGCAACGACTTGGCGTAGTTGGCGGCATGTGTGCTGTCGTCCTCGTCGGGGTCCTCGGCACCGAGATAGCTGATGGCGGTCCGCACCACATCCATCGGATGGCAGTTGTCGGGCAGCTTGGCCAGCAGGCCGAGCATGGAACGGTCGATACGCCGGGATGCACGTTCCCGTTGGGCGAAGAGCGCCAACTCCTGGTCGGTCGGCAGTTCGCCGTGCCACAGGAGATAGGCGACCTGCTCAAAGCTGCAGTGTGCGGCCAAATCTTGCACCGGGTAGCCGCGATACGTCAGCGAGTTGGTCTCGGGAACCACCTTGGAGATCGCGGTCGTGTCAACGACCACACCGGCCAACCCCTTGTGGATGGTGGGAGCACTCATGGTGTTACTCCTTGCAGCGCGAAGTTGTAGATATCGGAGTCGAACTGGTTGTAATCGGCGTAGCGCAGCAGTTCGTACAGCCTGCTGCGGTGTTGCATCTGGTCGAGCAGTCCTGCTTGCGTCCCGGCAGAATCGATCTCGCGCAATCCGACCTCGACGGCATGCATCGCCAGCCGAAGCGTGGTCACCGGGTAGATGACGACGTTGTAGCCGATGTCGGATAACTGGGCAGCGGTGAGCAGTTCCGACTTGCCGAACTCCGTCATATTCGCGAGCAACGGCGTGTCGACGGCTGCGCGGAACTGTTCGAAATCCAAAGGGGTGTAGAGCGCTTCGGTGAAGATCAGATCAGCGCCCGCTTCGGCGTAGGCCTTGGCCCTGTCGATCGCGGCGGGTACGCCTTCGATCCCGGCGGCATCGGTCCTGGCGCAGATGATGAAATTCGGATCGCGCCGCGCCGCAACTGCCGCCCGGATCCGCTTGACCATCTCGGAGGTCGGGACCACGGCCTTGCCGTCCAGGTGGCCGCACCGCTTCGGATTCACCTGGTCTTCCAGGTGGCAGCCGGCCAGGCCGGCATCTTCCAAGACCGTGACGGTGCGCGCCGCGCTCATCGGCTCACCGAATCCGGTGTCCGCATCGATCAACGTCGGTAGATCGGTGACACCGGCGATCTGGCCCCCGCGGGTGGTGACCTCGGTGAGGGTTGTCAGGCCGATATCGGGCAGTCCGAGGTCATTGGACAACACCGCACCGGACACGTACACCCCATCGAAGCCGATCTCGGCAACGAGCTTGGCGACCAGCGGGGAGAACGCTCCTGGAAAGCGAAGCAGCCGACCGGATTCCAGGCCACGACGAAACCGGGCGCGTTTGTCGGCGGGTGATGCCACCGCGCCGATGAGGCCGCCGGTCACGAGAAGATTCCCGCCGGTATGGTCGGTGCCTTGTCGAGCACCCGCGGATCGACCAACACATTGAGCCGGTCGACCTCGCCGGGCTTGAGGCCGGCCAACTCGCCGACCGTCAACAGGAAACGCTCCTGCTCGGCTTCTTCGACGACCCCCTCGGCCAATTCACTGAACTTGGCGACGTACTGGTCGCGTTCGAAGGGCCGCGCACCCAGCGGATGGGCGTCAGCGACGGCCAGCTCGTCGGAGATGACGTCACCGTTCTTGAGTGTCACTACCGCCTTGGCGCCGAACGCCTTCTCCGCGGGATCAGCGGAGTGATACCGGCGGGTCCACTCGGGATCCTCGACCGTGGAGATCTTGCGCCACAACTCGATGGTGTCGGGACGGTGCGCACGCTCAGGTGCGTAGGACCGTTCGTGATGCCAAGAGCCGTCCTGCAACGCCACCGCGAAGATGTACATCACGGAGTGGTCGAGGGTTTCGCGCGATGCGTCGGGATCGAATTTCTGCGGGTCATTGGAGCCGGTGCCGATCACGACATGGGTGTGATGGCTGGTGTGCAACACGATCGTGGCGATCTGATCGAGATCACCGATGCGATCCCGAAGTCGGCGGGCCAAGTCGATCGGCGCCTGGCTCTGGTATTCGGCGGAGTGTTCCTTGGTGTAGCTGTCCAGGATGGCGCGCTTGGGTTCGCCCGGTTTCGGCAGCGGCACCTGATAGGTGTGCTCGGGGCCCGACAACAGCCAGGCAATGACGCCGTCCTCGCCTTCCCAGATGGGGGCGGGCGAGCCCTCGCCGCGCATCGCACGGTCGACCGCTTCGATCGCGATCTTGCCGGCCAGGGCCGGGGCGTAGGCCTTCCAGCTCGAGATCAGTCCCTTGCGTGATTGGCGGGTGGCCGTGGTTAGGTGTAGTGCCTGCCCGAGGGCGTTGTAGATGGTTTGTGGGTCCAGACGCAACATGGTTCCCAGGCCGGCGGCCACCGCGGGTCCGAGGTGAGCGACATGGTCGATCTTGTGCTCGTGCAGGCAGATTCCCTTGACGAGATCGATTTGGACCTCGTATGCGGTGGCAATACCACGGATCAGGTCGGCGCCGCGGACGTCGAGATGCTGGGCGACGGCGACCAAAGCCGGGATGTTGTCACCGGGGTGCGAGTACTCGGCGGCCAGGAACGTGTCGTGGAAGTCCAGCTCGCGGACGGCGACTCCGTTCGCCCAGGCGGCCCATTCCGGTGAGACGCTCCCGGGGACACCGAAGACCTTGGCGCCGCTGCGCGCAGTGCGATGCGCGAGGGCCTGAGTGCGGGCCACGGTGACCGGCCGCCGGATGACCGAAGCCGCCGACACTGCGGCGTTGTCGATGATGCGGTTGATGACCATCGCTTCGGTTTCCGCCGGAACGGCCACCGGGTCGGCCGCCATTTCGGCGATCTTCCACGCGAGGTGTTCGGAGCGCGGGAACTCCTCGGCGCTGCGCCGGGTCCGGACGTCATGAAACTGCAAGCTCGACATGATTCGCACAGTACGCAGGCAGTCACAGACACAAAACCCACTGTAAATGCGTAATTTTGCGTCCTTTGTAGGGCCATGTTGCGGATCTTGCGAATTCAGCTCGCGGTAGGCTGGCCCGGTGGCTGGCTCGCCGTCTAAGACTTTCGCCGGGGCGCGACTACGCCGCCTGCGGGAAGAACACGGCCTGACTCAGGTCGCACTGGCCAGGGCACTGGATCTGTCGACGAGCTACGTCAATCAGCTGGAGAACGATCAACGACCCATCACGGTGCCGGTGCTGTTGGCGCTGACCGAACGCTTCAATCTGCCCGCGCATTTCTTCGCCGCCGACTCCGATGCCCGGTTGGTCGCCGACCTGCGGGAAAGCCTCGCCGAGAGCCAGGCCACCACGGCGCAGATCGAGGAACTGGCCGCGCGCATGCCCGATGTCGGGCAGGCCATCGTCAGCCTGCACCGCCGCATGGTCAACGCCACCGCCGAAGTCGAGGCGCTACGCAGCCGCGCCAGCGTCGACATCCCCGACGATCCAGCCCGACCGATGCCGTTCGAAGAAGTACGCGACTTCTTCTACGACCGCAAGAACTATGTCGACCAACTCGACCGGGCCGCAGAGGAACTGTTCGAGTCCCATCGGTTACGCGTCGGTGAGCTCGATGTCCAGCTGATCGGGGTATTGGCCGACGAACTCGGCATCACCGCCATCCTCGACGATGGAAAAACGCTGGGCCCCAATGTCAAACGCCGCTACCGCCCGGACACCGCGACGCTGCACATCGCCCGGTGGCTGCATCCCGGTCAACGCGCCTTCCAGATGGCCACCCAGCTGGCACTGTTGACCCAGGCCGAAACATTCGACGACATCCTGGCCACCGACGATCAACTCACCGCGGAAGCACGAGAAGTCGCCCGGATCGGGCTGGCGAACTACTTCGCCGGCGCCCTGCTACTGCCCTATCGCCGGTTCCTCCAGTCCGCCAACGAACTCCGCTACGACATCGACCAGCTATCCCGCCGCTTCGAGGTCGGGTTCGAGACCGTCTGCCATCGGTTGTCGACACTGCAGCGCCCGGACGCCCGCGGCGTACCGTTCATCTTCGTCCGCGCCGACGCCGCCGGAAACATCTCGAAACGACAGTCCGCCACAGCCTTCCACTTCTCCCGGGTCGGCGGTAGCTGCCCACTGTGGGTGGTCCACCACGCGTTCAACCGACCCGGCGAATTCATCACCCAGGTGGCACAGATGCCCGACGGTCGGTCCTACTTCTGGATCGCCCGCACCACCGCGTCACCGCCGAGTCGCTATCTGGGACAGCACAAGACGTTTGCCGTCGGTCTCGGGTGCGAACTCAACCACGCCGACAAGCTCGTCTACTCCGCCGGTGTCGATCTGACCGACGCCGAGACCAGTGTCGCGATCGGAGCGGGCTGCAAGGTGTGCGACCGGCCGGCCTGCGCGCAACGGGCGTTCCCCTATATCGGCAGACCCGTGCACGTCGATCCGCACGCCAGCACTGACCTGCCCTACCCGTCGGCCGCCACCAGCTGAGCCTCGCCATCGATCAGCGCAGCCCGCGCGAGCACCTCCTGGGCCTTCTTCACGTGAGCGGCGTCAACGAGGACACCGTCAACGCCGACGGCGCCGCGCCCCTTGGCCTCTGCCTCCCGGTAGGCCGCCATATTCCGTTGTGCCAGAGCGATTTCCTCGGAAGTCGGCGCGAACACCGCGTTGGCGATCGGCACCTGCGCAGGGTGGATCGCCCACTTACCGGTGTAGCCATACAGCGACGACCGGCGAGCCTCGGCCTCGTAACCCGCGGTGTCGCCATAATCCGGATAGGGCGAGTCGATGGCATCGATGCCGGCGATGCGTGCAGCGACCATGATCTTGTTGCGTGCGTACGCCCAGAAGTCACCGGGGTACTCGCCCAGTGGAACGAAGTTGGTATCCACCCGCGCACCCTGCGATAGCGAGAAGTCACCGACGCCGAAGATTATCGCGTCCATCCGCCTGCTGGACCGTGCGATTTCCTCGGCGTTAGCCAGCCCCTCGACTTCCTCGATGAGAACCTCCAACCGAATCTTCTTGTCCAGTCGGAGTTTTTCCTCAAGCTGGTCAAGCAGCACCTCTACCCACCAGACGTCCTTGGCCGTCTTGGCCTTTGGGACGACGATGGTGTCCAATTCGGCGCCGGCGCGTGTGACGACCTCGATAATGTCGTCATGACACCACGGCGTGTCCAGCCCGTTGATACGGATTGCGCGGGCGGTGCGGCCCCAGTCGAGCTGGGTCAGCGCCTGGACAGCCTTGCCGCGGGATTCCACCTTCAGGCTCACCGGGGTCGCGTCCTCAAGGTCGAGGAACACGAGGTCGGCCCCGCACGTCACACCCTTGACGAACATGTGGTCGTTGCAGGCAGGTAGGGCAAGTTCGGAGCGGCGCAACAGGTCGGTCATCAGTTCCTCAGTTTCAGAGCACGCCGGCGGCGTGCAGATTGTCGATATCGGATTCGGACAGGCCGAGCAGTTCACCAAGGACCTCGGCGGTGTGCTCACCCAACTTCGGTCCGAGATGGTCAATTCGGCAGGGTGTTTCGGAGAACTTCGGTACCGCCGATTGGACGGTCATCGATCCGAGTTCCTCGTCGTCGACCGTGGTGAACACGCCCCGGTGCCGCAACTGTTCGTCGGCCACAAGCTGGGTGATGTCATACACGGGTGCTGCGGCCACGTCGGCGTCGTCGAACACCGTCATGGCCTCATCAAGGGTCTTGGTGGACACCCACTCCGCCACCACCTCGTCGACCTCGGCGGCCCGAGCCAACCGGCGCTGAGGGTCGGAAAAGTCGGCGTCGGTGACCAGGTCGTCCCGCCCGATGGCTTTGAACACTCGCAACGCCAGCGCCGGCGAACTCCCCGACATTGCAAGCCATTTACCGTCGGAAGTCTGATACGTGTTGCGCGGGGCCGAGATATCCCAGCGATTGCCCGTGCGACCGGGCACCAGCCCCAGTTGGTCATAGCCGAGCAGGGTCTGCTCGAGCAGCCGGGCCAGCGGGTCGATCAGGTTGATATCGATCAACTGGCCTGGACCGCCGTGCACGTCGCGGTGATAGAGCGCCATCATCACGGCGTACGCGGCGTTCAGTGAGGCGACCCCGTCGGCCAACATGAACGGTGGGAGGGTGGGTGGCCCATCGGCCTGGCCGGTAATGTTCGCGAATCCGCTCATCGCTTCGCCCAAAGTGCCGAAGCCGGGGCGCTCAGATTTCGGTCCAGATAGCCCGAAACCTGTGATGTGCAACATGATCAGGCGTTGGTTGATCGCCCGCAGGCTCTGGTAGTCCAGACCCCACTTCCGCAATGTCTGAGGGCGGGTGTTCACGATCACCACATCGGCTTGGGCGACGAGCTTGCGGGCCAACTCCTGGCCCTTGGCTGCCCTGAGGTTCAGCGTGACCGATCGCTTGTTGCGCGACACCGACTTCCACATCAATCCGATGCCGTTGCTTTGGTTGCCCCAGCTGCGGATCGGGTCGCCCCCGACCGGATCCTCCACCTTGATGACGTCGGCACCGAACTCGCCGAGGTACGTCGCAGCCAGCGGGGCCGCGGCCAGGCTGGCGAAGTCGAGCACACGGACGCCGTCGAGCAGCGCACGGTTCGTGGTGGGTGCCGCCATCTATGACGCCGACCCAACGGCCTGTGACACCGGGCGGGCGAGACCGAGATTGTCGCGCAGCGTTTTGCCCTCGTATTCAGTGCGCGCCAGTCCGCGGCGCTGCAACTCCGGTACAACCATGCGCACGATGTCCTCAAAGGCACCGGGGAAATGTGTTGCCGCAAGGACGAATCCGTCGCAAGCTCCGGCTTCGAACCATTCGGCCATCTGGTCGGCAACCTGCGGTCCGGTTCCGACGAACCGTGGGCCCTGCAGCAGGGTCGCGCGATGCTCGGCAAGATCGCGAACGGTGACGGTGTCCCCGCCGATATGAGTGCGCAGGTTCTGCACGAGCCCCCGGATACCGGACACCGAGGCGATCAGCTCATCGGTGACAGGATCGTCGAGATCATGTTGGGCGAAGTCGTAATTCATCAATTCCGACAGCAGCGTCAGCGAGGCCATCGGGTGCACGAGGTCGTTGAGGAGCATCGCCTCGCGCTCCTTGGCGTGGGCCTCGGACTCGCCGACCACCGCATACGCCATCGGGCAGATGCGCACCGATGCCGGGTCTCGCCCTGCGTCGGCGATGCGTTGTTTCTGGTCGCGATAGTGGTCGAGCGCGACCTGCAAGCCAGGATCGCCCGTGAAGATCAGATCGGCCCAGCGAGAGGCGAATTCGCGGCCACGACCCGACGAGCCGGCCTGAATGATGACCGGCCGGCCCTGAGGGGTGCGCGGTACGGTCAGTGGACCGCGGGCCGAGAAGTATTGGCCCACATGCCCGAGTTCGTGGATCTTGTCCGGGTCGGCGAAGATGCCGGAGGTACGGTCGTGCAGGATCGCGTCGTCGTCCCAGGTGTCCCACAGACCGGCGACAACGTCGAGGAATTCGTCGGCGCGGTCGTACCGCTCGTCGTGGCCCAGGTGGGACTCCAGTCCGAAATTCTGAGCCTCGCTGTCGTTGACCGAGGTGACGACGTTCCACGCGGCCCGACCGCCGGACAGGTGATCCAGGGTGGCGAAGGTCCGCGCCACATGGAACGGCGCGTAGTAGGTCGTCGAATAGGTCGCACCTAAACCGATGTGCGAGGTGGTCTGGGCCAGCACACCCAGAATCACGCTGAGGTCGAGTTTCACCGGACGTGCTCCGTAGCGGGCAGCCTCGGCGACCGAGCCTCCGTAGATGCCGGGCATCGCGAGTCGGTCGTCGAAAAAGACCAGATCGAAACAGCCCTCTTCAAGCTGCCGGCCGATCTTCGCGTAATAGCTCGCGTCGAGGTACCGGTGCTCCGTGGCGGGGTGCCGCCACGAGCCCGCATACACAGAAGTGCTTCCGGCCTGCATGAATGCGACCAGCGATATCTTGTCGCGTCGCCCTGACGTCGTCATGTCCGGAAATCTAACATCTGATATTTCAGATATCAACGGTGAGATGAAGCACACGCTAGAGTGCCGCTATGACGGTTGATATCGCCGGTACGGTGCGGGAACGCGCCGCGCGCGAGCTGCGGGACCGCATTCTGACCGGCGCATTGCCGGCTGGGTCGCGCATCGACCTCGACGCCATCACCGCCGAATTCGCGACCAGCCGCACACCTGTGCGTGAGGCACTGTTGGAGTTGTCCTACGAGGGATTGGTCCGGGTGGCTCCCCGCAGCGGCATCACAGTAATCGGCATCCAGCCCGAGGACGTGATGGACAGCTTCACGATCCTGGGTGTGCTGACCGGGCAGGCTGCAGCGTGGGCGGCGCAGCGGATCACCGCCGCCGAACTCGATCACTTACGCGAACTGGCAACCGATGTGGCGTCACGTTCCGGGAATGACAGCATCGGTGAGGCCAATTGGCGGTTCCACCAAGAGATCCACCGCGCCGCGCACTCCCCCAGGCTCATGACACAGATTCGTCAGGCAGCCCGCGTGGTGCCGTCGAACTTTCTGACGGTCTTTCCCGACCACGAACGGCATTCACTGAGCGAGCACGAAGAACTGTTGGACGCCTTCGCCTACAAGGATCCGGTGCATGCCCGCACGATCGCCGAGCACCACGTGTTGGAAGCCGGCCGTTCACTCGCCGCGTGGCTGGATCAACGTACGCCCGCGACACACCCTGGCGGTTAGGTGAACGGCTGGGAATCGGTCAGCGACGATCGGCCACGCAGAGCACTACGCACCTCCGGGAGCATTGGTCCGTATTTCGTGACGCGTCTGGACCCGGCCTCCCCCGGAATGAGTGCTGCGGAGTTCTTTGCACCGGACCAATTGCGTCGATTCGTCGACGCCGTCGCGCGGCGCTTGAACGCCGCTGAACCACGCGTGGCGGTTTCCTCGTTGCAATACGAACTCGCGGAACGCTTTTGGGCCGTTGCCTTAGGGGCCTGGGTGACGGATAGTCTGATACCCGAGTTGGATGCGGTGCGCTACGGACGGTCACCGGCGGGGCGGGTCAGACTTCACCTTCCAAATCCGGCAGCCCTCGAAAACCCGGGGGCCACGCCGGCCGAGACTGCGGCTCTTGCCTCCGCTCTCGTCATCGACCAGTTGACCTCGGTGCACACCGCGCTGAATGCAATCACCGAGGTTGCCGAAGGTCTGCTCTGGGGTAACGCCGCGGCGGCACTGGTCCTGGTTGCGAATACGCTCTTGAGCCGAGGCGAACGCCACCATCACGGCGTGGACGCGATATCGCGGGAGATCTTGGCCATGCCGCCCCTAACTGGGCGTCTAGACGGCGACATCATCGGCGCGATCAAGCGCCGTAGCTGCTGCCTCTACTACCGCACGGCAGCCCGACGCACCTGCGGCGACTGTCCCCTGACCGACACAGCGGTCGTCACGGCTCGAGCCTGACAATGACTGTCGTAGCGGCAAGTCGCACCTGCTCAGCCCCGTCGGCCCGCGCGTTCGGCAGAACTCATCGGAACCCTGGATTCCAATTCAGCATTTCGACGCCGCCTTTTGCGCCTCACTCGTGGTGCAGGCGCCTGTGGGCGAAATCAAAGTGTGAGCACACGCTAGCAACCCGTGATATACCTGATCACCAGTGTTGACGTCGTAGGGGGCTCGGAACTGTGGAACAACAGCAAACCGTGGACCTCCGTACGGGCAGGCAGCGCGGAAACACGCCGGGCGAGCAGGATCATTGCAAGCGTCAGCCAGTCGTGTTCGGCGGATGGCTGGCCGCCGGTGCCATTGCGCTCGGCCTCGGTGCGGCACTGGCCACTGGCTGCGGGACGGCCCAGGCCGATACAGCGACCAGTGGGAGCACCGGGTCCGCGGGAGCCCACCAGAGCCACAGCGGCCTTGCTTCTGATCGCAGGACCACGGCCAACAGCCCCCTAGGGGCACGACCTGTCAGCGCAGCGGCAGCGACGGCCGTGCACAGGCAGATCAACCCGGTCAAGCGCCCGGCAGCGGGCATGAAGCCCGCCGCCGTCAGCGCCAGCCAGCACGGGGCCACGGTGGTGCCGGCCGCCCAGGAGTCCGCAACCAGTTCGGCGTCGGTCCCTCTGCACATCTACAGCGATACCGAGCCGCTGGTCGACGTCTCCATCGGTGGTGGACCAGCCAAGCCGGTATTGGTCGACACCGGCTCGAAGGGACTCGTGGTCGGGCTCGGGAATATAGGCCTACTCCGTCTGTTCAGCATGGGCTTGCCCACTGGGCTCGGTGTCAGCGCCTACAGCGGTGGGTTGACCTACCTCTACGCGACCTTCAAAACGACGGTGAATTTCGGCAACGGCATCGTGACCAAGCCGACGAGCGTCGATGTCGCCCTTCTGTCCTACCCAGGATCGTTCGAGAGCTTCGCCGCCGGCAACGGAGCCACCGGCATCTTGGGAATCGGACCGAACGCGACTGGGCCTGGGCCTAGCAGTGTCATCTCAGCGTTGCCAGGCGATCTCAGCGATGGCGTGCTCATCGACGAACCGGATGGCGTGTTGGTGTTCGGCCCCAACCCCAAGATCGCTCGTGCCTCAGTCAGCGGGGCGCCGAACGCGCAACTTCAGGTGAAGGTCGGCAACGGATCGCTTCAATCAGTTTCCGCGATCATCGATTCCGGTGGTGTCTACGGCACCGTGCCGTCGTCGATAGCACCCAATGTTCCTATCGGAACGGTCATTTGGGTGTACAGCGCCGACGGTCAGACCGTGCTGTACACCTACACGACCGACGCGACCAACACTCCAACGGTCACGTCCGACTATCTGTTGAACACCGGGTATGAGGCCTTTGTGCAGCAACCGGTCTACATCAGCTACAGCCCCACCGGGGTCGGCACGACGATCTTCGACTACCTATGAGCCAGAAGCGGAGCGTCAATCCACCCCGGACTGGATCAGCGTCTCGGCCATGAACCCCTGCTAATCAAGGCAATTGGCCCTTCGCTCATTCCGTACGGTGGTTCGGGCGCACGGGCCGGGCAGCATCGCGCGGTAGTCGTAGTCCGTCGATGCCGACGATTATGGTGGAGCCCTCATGGCTGGCTACTCCGAGCGGCAGCAGCAAAGACGTGCAGGCGGTCCTTTAGGCGAGACCACCTACGTTCGCGTTCTCAGCGGCTGAATTGTGCCGGCCGAATCGGGATCACCGGGGATCTGCGCTGTTTGGCGGAGCCGAAAGCACCGATCGTGTCGAGGAATTGCTTGAGATGTCCGGGATAGGTCAGATCGCGCTGGTTGACCGCGGCATACCAGCCACCGCAGCGTCGTCTCAGCAGCAGCGCCGGAATGGGTTGACGAAAAACGAGCGACACCGCCGGCGGGGCGGGCGTATCACGTTGACGCAGGATCGCGACTTGAATCGACTTGCCGTCGGTCCGCTCCACGGTGGCCGCACCCTGTCGCTTCAAGACGAGCAATGTACCCCGCTGCGGTGTATCGCGGGCCCCGATCTGGATGATGTCGTCACACATTGGAACACTGAGAGTGATAGTGCCACAACATATTTGATCGAATGATTCCGACAGTATCGGGATGGTCGGATCACCCCGCGATCCTGGCTCGGCCATGGCTCAATTTGTTGTGACGGCGCGCCTGCTCGCCGGCAGAGCAAAGCACAGCCGCTCGGGCAACCGGTCGCTTTCCCAGCGGCCTCGCCCCACCCACGAACAAGCGGCGTGAAGGTCGTCGAGGTTGTCGATCGGCCCGATCCGTCGGGCCGGGCCGAGGGCAACACGGCTGGTCGAGCAGGGCTGAAACATCAGGATCGCACCACCGCCGTCATCGCGGGCCAGGCAGGTGTACTCACCAAGCGGGCAGCCCGCCGTGACCAGCATCCCGTGTCGCGCTCGCCGAACCGTGGCCCGTAACTGGTCAAGCAGTACCGGACCCAACGATGAGTCGCACGCGGCACACAGCACCAACGTGAAGGGGCGGGTGGTGAGCCGGGGCGAGCCCGTCATCGACGCTCCTGACCCGGGTAGGGCAGCAGAGCCATTTCACGGGAGTTCTTGATCGCCTGCGTGACGTTGCGTTGCTGCTGAACCGTCAGACCGGTCACCCGACGGGAACGAATCTTGCCGCGCTCGGAGATGAACAGTCGCAGCGTCGAGGTGTCCTTGTAGTCCACGGCCTGCAATCCGAGTGACTTCAGCAGATTCTTCTTGGCCGATGCCGGCTTATCGGGCGCACTGCCTTGGCGGCGCCGGTTGGTCTTGCTCGGCATAGTCACCAGCTCGCCTTCCGAATCCCGGGCAGATGGCCGTCGTGAGCCATCTGGCGCACGCGCACACGCGAAAGCCCGAACTTGCGTAAGTGGCCCCGTGGACGCCCGTCAACCACGTCGCGATTCCGCAGCCGCACCGGGCTGGCATCCCGCGGCTGTCTCGCGAGGGCCTGCTGGGCGGCGATGCGCTTTTCAGCGGTACTCGCGGGCGATCTGATGATCTCCTTGAGTTCCGCGCGACGCTGCGCGAAGCGGGCCACGGTTGCCGCACGCTGTTGGTTCTTCACGATCTTGGATTTCTTTGCCACAGTTAGCGTTCCTCACGGAATTCGACGTGCCGCCGCACGATTGGGTCGTACTTGCGCAAGACCAGACGGTCCGGGTCGTTGCGGCGGTTCTTACGGGTGGTGTAGGTGTAGCCGGTACCTGCGGTCGAGCGCAGTTTCACAATCGGCCGGACGTCGGTAGCGCGTGCCATCAGATCTTCTGTCCTTCACGGCGCAGCCGGGTCACGACCGCTTCGATGCCGTCGCGGTCGATGACCTTCATGCCCTTGGTGGACACTCGCAACCGGATGCGTCGCCCCTCCGAAGCCAGGTAATAGGTCCTGCGCTGGATGTTGGGCGTCCACCTGCGGCGGGTGCGCCGGTGCGAGTGCGACACAGAGTTACCGAATCCTGGTGCGCGGCCGGTGATTTGGCAGTGAGCAGACATGGAAACCTCTCCTTGAACCGTAGCAAGCTTATTGATAATCGTTTTCGACAAGTCCCGCTTGGCACTGTACCGTCAAGACCGCACTAATGAAAATTGTTATCGATAAGGAGAGCGATGCGCACTGCGGTGATCCTGGTGACGGGACAGGAGGGCACAGCCGCGGTCTCACACGAACTGCTCCAGCGCCCTGGAACGGTGGTGATCGAGCACCATGTCGATGGCAACGTGGTGCTCCGTCGGGTGGTGACGGTGCAGCACGGTGTTGTGACAACAGCACAGGAGGCGCTCGAGCTGCAGCATGGCTGCCTGTCATGCACCGTTCGCAACGACCTACTGGTGCTACTGCGCCGGATGAGTCGCCGCCGCGACGTCGAGCGTGTCGTGGTCCGCCTGGCGCCGTGGTTGGAGCCCGAACCCATCTGCTGGGCGATCCACCACGTGCGCGTGGCAGCGGCGGGCTTCGAGCCGGGCCCTGCAGCACGGGATGTGGAGATCACGGCAGTGATCACCACCGTCGACGAGATGGTGTGGCTGGCCGAGGCGCTCGGCGACGAGGAACTGCCCGACGGGCGGACCGTGGCTCAGGCGGTGGTCGCCCAAGCGGAATTCGCAGACGTGCTCGTCTGTGGGCAGCCGCCAGCGCAGCTGACCGAGGTGATCGCCCGGCTGAATCCGCGGGCGCGCGTCATCGCCAACGCCGACGCCGTCGAGGACGCATTACGAAGACTGCCCGCAGGCTCCCGACGCGGGCGCAGCGACGACCCGCATGATTCGCTGTTGACGGGACTGCCACCCCTGCATGCAGCTGAGGCAGTGCAGTTGTTCGAGTTTCACGCCCAGCGCCCATTTCATCCCGAGCGGCTCCACGACGTACTGGATACGTTGTTGGACGGTGTGATTCGCTCTCGCGGGCGGCTGTGGCTGGCCAGCAACAGCCGCGACGTCATGTGGCTGGAGTCGGCCGGTGGGGGTTTGCGGGTCAGCTCAGCGGGCCCATGGTTGGCCGCGATGAGCGCCTCGGAACTGGCCTACGCCGACGCCGAGCGACGCGCAATGTCCGGTGCGTTCTGGGATGACCGCCATGGCGATCGGCACACCGCATTGGTGGTGCTGACATGCGGCGCCGACCCGGACGCGATTCGCGAGGCGCTACGCGGTGCCGCGCTCACCGATGACGAGATGTCCGATCCCAGTATGTGGCAGGCGCTGCACGATCCGTTCGGTGATTGGCACGACGATCCCTGCACCGAGCCGGTTACCGCGCAGATCGTCGCCGGCGAGTCCGACGAGAACAAAGGAAAACTCCGATGAAGCCCGGCATCCACCCCGACTATCACCCTGTCGTCTTCCAGGACGCCAACACCGGTACTGCGTTCCTCACCCGCTCGACGGCCACCAGCAACCGGACCATCGAATGGGACACCCCCAGCGGACCGCGCACGTATCCTCTGATCGTCGTCGAGGTCAGTTCGGCGTCCCATCCCGTGTGGACGGGCCAGCGCCGCATCGTCGACAGTGCTGGACAGGTGGAAAAGTTCACTCGTCGATACGGACGACGCATCCGGGATGCACCCGGATTATCCGACCGGGATATCCAGCCGTCATGAGGGGGTCACTCGGTCACGATCGGGAATGGCACTTGCAGGCGCGCTGCCGTGGGCTGCCTTCGGCCGTTTTTTTCACCGACGATCATCACCGGGGCCGCCGACGGGTTGATCACGAGAACAACGCTAAACGCATCTGCGCTAGCTGCCCCGTGCTGTCTCGGTGTCTCGAGTATGCGCTTGATGCGCAAGAGCCATATGGAATCTGGGGTGGAATGGCACCCCGGGAGCGGGCCGCTCTGGTGCACGTGAACCGCGGCGGGAGGTCGTCGGCCTGAGCGCAGTAGTGCTCAGGTGCTCGACAGGTAGGCGGCGATGCCGCGGACGACGGCGGTGGCGTACGCCGCTTGGCCCTGTTGACTTGTCAGAACCTGGGCATCGCCGGCATGTTTCATGTTGCCCATTTCGATCAGGATCGAGGGGTAGTCCGCCATGTTGAGCCCGGTCAGATCGGCACGTCCATAGAGCCCGTCGTTGCCCATGTAGGTGGAGGGTTGCATGCCTGATGCGACGAGTTGATCGCGCATAGTGTGAGCGAAGGTCACGGCTGGGCCGCTCTGGGCGGAATTCAGCGCTGGGGCAGAGTAATTGACGTGGAATCCGTGGCCGCTGGGTGGGCCGCCGTCGGCGTGGATGCTCACGACCGCATCGGGGCGAAGCGCGTTGGCCATGGCGGCACGCTGATCGACACACGGTCCCAGGGCGTTGTCGTTGCCCCGTGACATCGCAGTGCGTACTCCCAGTTGCGTGAGCTGCTCGCGAATGAGCAGCACGGTGTTCCAGTTGAAGGTGTGTTCGGGATAGCCACTGTCGGTGGCTGTTCCGGTGGTCTGGCAGTCCTTGGTGCCCCCTCGGCCGGTAGGCACCTGGCGGCTGATCGATGCGTCGTTGGCACCGTTGTGACCCGGGTCGAGGAAGACGATCTTGCCCGCGATATTCGAGACGCTATGTGCTCGTGGCGGATTCATCAGGGGCACCGAGAGCAGGCCGAGCATGACGGGGGCGCCGACGGCGTAGCGCAGCGCCTCACGCCGGGTGGTGCTGCGCGGCGCGCATGGTTTGTCTTGCACGGCGGGACCGTAACGAATGGAACTGGGAGCAGACTCACAGACTCGGCAAGTGACCAGATCGACGCAAAGGTGTTGCCGTCGCGCAACTGTGTGTTCGCTGTGTCGGTCCCCGGCTGCTCGGACGTGCTCCCCGCGCTATGGCATCGTGACGGGATGCCATCCGAGGAGCCTACCCGTAGTGCTCCGCCTCGGAGTCGCCGGCGAGCCCTGTTCGACCTGGCCCTGGTGACGACGATGATCGGCGCGCAGATGCCTCTACCCGCGGCTGTGCGAGCAGTGACGATCTCGGGCGAATCTCATTCATCGACGCCGACACCGATGCCGCTGGCCGACGGACGCACGCTGCGGTTCCTGGGGTTCGACAGTGCCGCAACAAGTGAACTGCTCACCCGAATCGCCGCCGAGATCGACAGCGCCGTCGCGGCAGTGGTGTCGTTTTGGGGAGACGACTGGTCACGCGAGGTCGTGATTGCCGGTGCGAATTCGGCCGCACAGTTCACCAGCTGGACGCGTTGGCCCAGCGGACCGCAATGGGTCGATGTCGCCGCGGCCGCCGTTGCCGACACGGTGGACCCGGCCCGTCGGATCGCCACCGGGCAACGGATGGTCTTCGCCCCCGGGGCGGCCCGCATGAGCGATGCCGCGCTACGAATTGTCTTGCGCCACGAGCTACTCCACTACGCCACCCGGGCAGACACCGCACTGGACGCACCGCGCTGGCTTGCCGAAGGCGTCGCCGACTTCGTGGGACGTCCCGCGGCACCTAAGCCCGGGCCGGCCGCGGCGGACACGCTGGCCCAGCTACCCGCTGAGGCGGACTTCAACGGCGTCGGATCGGCCCAGTCGCTCGCCTACGACCGAGCCTGGTGGTTCGCACGGTTCATCGCAGACCGATACGGCACCGCTACGCTCAAACAGCTGTACATCCGTGCCGGAGGCGCTGCCCACCTGGACAGCGCCGCGGCTCTACGCGATGTGCTCGGCATCAAGGAAGCACAGCTGTTCTCGGTATGGCGGCGGTGGCTGGCCCGCTGACTGGCATCGTCGCTCAGGCGGGGCGGTCAAGGGTGCGCTGCCAATAGGCGACGGCATCGAAGTGGTGGGCACGGATGGCCATCCGATCTCGCGTCGCGAGCAATATTCGTCGGCACGCCTGCGGGGTTCCACATATATGTCATGTGCAATTGCGTATTCGCATCGAGATGTGAAAGTTCATCTACAGCAACCATATTCATGGGCACAGCCATCCGCGTCCCCGGCGATGTTGGGCGCGCAGCACGCTTGCCCCTTCCACTCGTTGACTCCCTCGCCCATAGCGATCACCGCGATCAGCAGGGCCGCCGACATTGTGGCGGCTAAGACTCCCGCAACATTCGCGGATCCCAATTTTCGAACCCAGTGTCGCGCCGTTAAACGATAACGATTATCGTTTGCTTTATGACGCCCTCTTCCTACCGCCTTCGCGGCGCAGCCGCGGCCCTCTTCATCGTCCCGCTCGGTCTCGCGGCCTGCAGTTCTCATCCCGCGAGCGCTCCGTCGGCAACCAGTTCGGCGACGTCCGCGTCGAGCTCCGCAACAGCGGCACCAGCCACCGGCGGCACCGCAGCGCCAGCGGCTTGCCCGACCACTCCGGTCAACGTCGTCGTCAGTGTCGACCAGTGGGGCGACATCGTCTCAGAGCTCGCCGGCAAATGCGGCAACGTCAAGACCATCCTGGCCAGCTCCTCGGTCGACCCGCACGACTACGAGCCCTCCCCCTCGGACGGCGCAGCGTTCACCGGCGCGCAACTGGTGGTCGTCAACGGTGCCGATTACGACCCCTGGGCCTCCAAGCTGGCCGCGACATCAGCCCCGAACGCACCGGTGGTCGACGCCGGTAAGGTCACCAACACCGCCGAGGGCGGCAACCCGCATCTGTGGTACAACCCGTCCGCGGTCACCGCGGTCGCCGACGCGGTCACCGCCGCACTCACCAAACTCGAGCCCAAGGCCAGCGATTACTTCACCACCCAACGGGCCAGCTTCACCACCGCGCTCAAGCCGTACGACGACCTGATCGCCAAGATCAAGGCAGGCGCGTCCGGAAAGTCCTATGCGGCAACCGAAACCGTGTTCGACTACCAGGCTCAAGCGCTGGGATTGGTCAACAAGACCCCCGCCGGCTACATGACCGCCTCGGCCAACGAGACCGACCCCACGCCGGCCGACATCGCGGCGTTCACCCAAGCACTGTCCAATCGCCAGATCGACGTGTTGATCTACAACACCCAGACCGAAGGATCGATCCCGCAGCAGATCCGGGACGCAGCCACGAAGGCCGGGGTGCCGGTCGTCGACGTCACTGAGACGGTTCCGCCCGGCCAGACATCATTCGAGGGATGGCAGGACGGTCAGCTGACCGCCCTGGCCAAGGCGCTCGGTGTCGCCGTCTGATTCTGTCGCCGTCGCGGCGCTGACGTTTCACGACGTCAGCGCCGTGCGCGGTGGCCGGGTGATCTGGTCACAGGGCAGCTTCGAAGTACCCGCCGGTGACATCGTCGCGGTGATCGGCGCCAACGGCGCAGGTAAGACCACGATGCTCCAGATGATCCTCGGACTGATCCCGGTAACGCACGGCGAACTTCGGGTCTTCGGTCGCCGTCCCGGGACCGACCGCGACCGGATCGGCTACGTCCCACAGCATTACGCGGAAAGCGCTGGTGAAGCGATCCGCGCCCGCGACGCTGTTCTGCTTGGACTCAACGGGGGCCGCTGGGCGTTCGGCCGGACTTCGAAGGCGGACCGTCGCCGCGTTGACGATGCGCTGGCGGCGGTGGACGCCGATTCCTTCGCCGATCACCGGCTCGCGACGCTGTCGGGAGGGCAGCGTCAACGGGTGGCGATCGCCGAAGCCCTGGTGTCCCAACCCGACATGATCATCCTCGACGAGCCGTTGGCATCGCTGGATCTACGGAGCCAGCACGAGATCGTCACGTTGCTCAAGGACCTGCACCGCGACCTCCCAGTCACGATCGTGGTGGTTGCCCACGACCTCAACCCATTCCTGCCGATCCTCGATGGTGCGATCTATCTCCTCGACGGGCACGCACATTACGCCGGGGTGAACGATGTAATCGAGGACGAGTTGCTCACTCATCTGTACGGCACACCGATCCAAGTCGTCCGCACCCCACAGGGCGATCTCTTCGCCAGGAGCGTCTGACCGATGACTCAGCACTTCGTAGCCCTTGGCTACCAAGAGAATTGGTGGTCGATTCTCACAGCATCGTTCATGCGCAATGCTGTGCTCGGCGGGACGATCGTTGCCTTGGCCGCCGGGCTGATCGGGTACTTCATCGTGGTGCGCCACACGGCGTTCGCCGCACATGCGTTGGCACACATCGGGTTGCCCGGCGCGACAGGCGCTGTGTTGGTCGGGCTACCGGTGACCTTTGGCCTCGGGGTGTTCTGCATCGGCGGTGCACTCGTGATTGGCTACCTTGGGAAACGGGCCACCGAACGAGAAGTCATCACCGGAACCGTGTTGTCATTCGCGATGGGGTTGGGCCTGTTCTTCAATTCGCTGGCCACCAAAAGCTCGTCGACGATGACCAACGTGTTGTTCGGCAACCTCCTAGCCATCTCCTACGACCAGCTGCTCACTTTCGGGGCCCTGCTGGTCGTGTTAGCACTGTGCATCGGATTCGTTTTTCGGCCGCTACTTTTCAGCTCGGTGAACCCAGCCGTCGCGGAGGCAAAGGGTGTGCCGCTGCGCGCCTTATCGATCATCTTCATGGCGCTTCTAGGGGTAACGGTGACGATGGCGGTACAGGCCGTCGGCACACTGCTGTTGTTCGCTCTTGTCGTCACCCCGGCGGCGACCGCAATCATGCTCTCTCCGCGCCCCGGGCGCGCGATGTCGATCTCGGGAGTCATCAGCGTTGTATCGGTCTGGGCGGGCTTGGTCGTATCGGCGATGTTCAACGTACCGCCCAGTTTCGTCATCGTGACGATCGCCTGCGCGGTCTGGCTGGTCGTGTGGCTGGGTGATCGCCGCCAGCGCACGATCGCACGCGTACTCGACGACGGTGCACCAGCCATGAAGGGCCCAGCGTTGTCAGATCCCGCGACGGTGAGCACCTCGACGGCAACACCGTGAGCATGGAAAGCCTGGCAGTGGAATCACATTCGCATCCGCGGCGGCGGGCCACCGCGAACCAGCGAGCCGTACTGCACGTTCTCGGCGAAATCGACCGATTTCGTAGTGCCCAGCAACTGTATGTTCTTCTACACCAACAGTATTCACTACCTGTGGGGCTGACGAGCGTCTACCGGATCTTGCACACACTCGCCGAAGATGGAGTGGCCGAGACTCAGCGCGCAGAGACTGGCGAACATCTGTATCGCATCCGTAACGGGTCAGACCACCGGCACTACCTGTTGTGCCGGCACTGCGGTCGAGCGGTCGCATTCACTGTGCCCGCTCTGGAAGAAAACGCCCACCAGTTGGCCAAGCAGCACCACTACGCAGACGTCACGCACTACGTGGATGTCTACGGCATCTGCCCTGGTTGTCGCTCCAATTTCGAGGGTCGACAGTGATCACTGAACCGAGCATTCAGCGCACACGCCGAAGATTTCGACGGTGTGGGTAGTGTCGGAAAACCCGTGTGTTCTGGCAACATTCGCCGCCCACGCCTCGACGCCTCGAGCTTCCACTTCCACCGTCGCACCGCATGACCGGCAGACGAGATGGTGGTGATGGCGCGGAGAGCAGCGCCGATACAGTGATTCGCCGGTATCGGTACGGACGCTATCTACCAGTCCGGCGACGACCATCGATTGCAATGCGCGATACACCGTCGCCAGACCGATCTCGTCGCCGCGCTGATGCAGTTCCACATGAAGCGCCTGCGCCGAGCGAAACTCTGGAGAATCGTCCAGCAGCGCTGCGATCGCCGCACGCTGACGGGTCGCGCGTACCCCGGGCACCCTCGACTGCCTACTGGGCATCCGAACCTCCAATGCGACCGCACACAGAACGCCCAACGGTACGGCATCACGTCGGACCAACACATTATGCGTAGTGCATACCAAGCTGTACTAACGGGTGAAGCGGGAAGACCCGAGGCTGGTCACGCCGGTTTGCCCGATCGGCAAACATGCTTGCTCATCACACGACGCTGCAGTGATTGTTGATTCATGAGCCAACCATCTGACGCCGCCGCCCTCGCTACTGAATGGGATACGCGTTACGCCAGTTTCGCCGACAGCATTCCCGATCTCGCCCCCAACAAAGTAATGATCGACGAGGTCGGCGCCATGCAGCCAGGACGGGCGCTCGACATCGGATGCGGAGTCGGTGCCGAAGCCATCTGGCTTGCCTCCCGAGGATGGACAGTGATTGCATTGGACGTCTCGGCAGTGGCACTCGAGCACGCGGCCCAGCGCGGCAGGCACGCCGGCGTCGAGGTGCAGTGGGTGCCGGCATCGCTTGAACACTTCGCGATCCCCGTCGGCGGGTTCGATTTGGTCACGACCTTCTACCCCGCACTACGTCACTCGGACACGCAAACCGCACAACGAGCGCTGCTCACCGCGGTCGGCGGGTCGGGGACCCTTCTGGCCGTGCACCATGCCGACGTCGATGCCGAGAAAGCGAAATCGTACGGTTTCGACCCAGCCGACTATCTCAGCCATGATGACGTCGTCGAACTACTCGACGATAGCTGGGAGGTACGCATGCAGCGGCGACTCCCCCGCGCGATACCGGCCGGCCCGGAAGGTCAGCACACACACGACGATGTCGTGATAGCCCGCCGACGGTGAGGTCGTGGATTGAGACGCTCAATGAGCTTCTCGCACAATGGAATGCGCACACGGGCCATCGTCATGGATCGGGCACAGGCCATCACGAGATGGCGATCGCGGGCATAGTCGACGATGCCTCCATCACTGGGCTGCTCGCCTGATCGTGCAGCAGACCCGTTCACTTTTCGTGCTTTCGACTGAAGGCAGACCGCTCAGTCGTGCGCGTTCGAGATTCCCAAAGGCCGACATCGCCCCACGTGGCACGTTGGAACAACATGGCCCGAATGCGCGACTATTGAAGCGTGCACTTGGACTGTGACGTCGCCCGCGAGGCGCTGTCGGCTCGGATCGACGGAGAGCGTGAGCCCATTCCAACCCGCCGCGTGGACGAACACCTCGAGTTCTGCGCTGGCTGTAGCGGTTGGTACTCGCGAGTAGCCGAGGAGAGGCGGCAATTGCGCCGGCTCGCCCGCCGATCACAGGTGTCCTCAGTGCCGACGGCATCGGACCGATTGCTCGCGACGACGCGACATCGGCATTGGGCACCTGCGGCGTGGGCACGCTGCACGCTAGCAATCGTCGGCGGGCTGCAACTTGCCTTGGCCGCCGCCCAAGGGCTCGGTGCTGACGTAGGTATGCCAGCTGGCCATCGCGCGATGATGAGCGGGCATCTGTTGAACGAGTCGACGGCGTGGTCGACCGCGCTGGGTGTGGTGATGGTCATCGCCGCGCTGCGGCCGGCCGCCGCAGTGGGCCTGTCTGGGGTGTTGGCAGTATTCACCGTCATCCTCACCGCCTACGTCATTCGTGACGCCACGGCGGGTGCGGTAACACTGACACGCGTCCTGAGCCATTTGCCGGTGTTGATCGGCACCACATTGGCGTTCCTGGTCTGGCGCGGTACGCGGCCCACCGAACCCGATCCACGGTCGGATGACGCGGCAGCGACCGCAAACGTCACGCTGCCTGATAACGCAACCCGAGGACGCCGCCGCGGGCATCTCTATCCGACCGACGGCTCCGCGGCCTGAGCACCGAGGGCATCCGCCCGGATTTCGGATGCTCTACACGAGCCAATCGAGATAGCGAAGCTTGCCGCTGGCGCAACTTCGTTACGACCAACGGTCGTAGACTGGCCCGGCTGGGCATTCGCTGGAGGGCGGAAGACGACGACGAAAATGCGATCGAGCCAAGGCGCGCGGTTGGCGAGACGATGGGTGTTGCTCACCGGCTACCTGGCCATGGCGGTCGCCATCGCGGGCTACGCGACGATCTCAGGCGACCGACGCTTCCTCGCGACCGGTGATTCGTTCCCGGGAACGCTGACCAGCATCGCAGAGGCGGTCGGCTATTTCACCGCCACGTTGTCCGGTGTGGTGGTCCTCGGCGTGTTGGTCTATATCGTGGCGACGGCGTGCCCCGATGAACAGGGTGTCCTCGATGCCCACTCGTTCCGGCTGCATCTCCTGGCGGAACGGGTGTCACGGGTGTGGTTGGTCTCGGCGGCTGCGATGGTGGTAATCCAGGCGGCCGATGACTCCGGCTTGGCTGTCGCGCGGCTGATCGGCTCCGGGGCGATCGGCGACGCCATCGGCGCCTCCGAGATGTCACGGGGATGGATTGCGGCAACCATCTTTTCCGCTGTCGTCGCGGTCGCACTTCGGCTCACCGTGCGGTGGATATGGCACTTTGTGCTTCTGATTCCATCGCTCATCGCGGTGGTCGCCGTTCCCGTCACCGGCAACGCCGGACAGGGTCCACATCACGACTACGCCACCAGTTCGGTGATCGTCTTTATGCTCGCCCTCACGGTTCTCACTGGAGCGAAGGTGTGCGCGATGCTCGCGCCCCCTAGCGGGCAGCTGCAGCGCCGAATCGTGGTGATCGAGGCGACTAGCGGTGCCGTGTCGCTGCTGTACGGCGCTCTTCTCCTTTGGCTGATGCTGTCGCCGACTGCGCTCACCTGGTCCGACTACGGACGGCTCGGCATTGTCGCCTCGGTTGCGCTGATATCGGTCTGGCTGGTCGACGTGACGGCCCTCCTCCGAGCGCGAAAGCAGCCCGTTCAGCGGGGCAAAGGAATCGCAGTGGCAGGTGCACTGGCGATGATCGTCGCCGTCGCCGCGATCTCCGCGATGGCGATCCAGACCGCGCCCGGGCTTTTGGCACATCAGTTCACTGCCTGGGATGTCTTCCTGGGCTATGAGCTTCCGGGTCCGCCAACTGTGTTGCGGTTATTGACCTTCTGGCGGTTCGATACGTTCATCGGCGCCGGGGCAATGGTGCTGACCGCACTTTATGTTGCCGGCGCCATCCGATTGCGACGCCGCGGCGACCATTGGCCACCGGGCCGCACATTTGCCTGGCTGGCCGGCTGTCTGACGCTGGTGTTCGTCACCGGTTCCGGTGTCAGGGCCTACGGCTCAGCGATGTTCAGTGTGCACATGGCGGAGCACATGGCGCTGAACATGTTTATCCCGGTCTTCCTCGTCCTTGGGGCACCGCTCACGCTCGCACTCCGGGCGCTGCCGGCTGCGGGCGCCGATCAACCCCCCGGCCCGCGGGAATGGCTGCTGCAGCTGGTGCATTCGCCGGTGACAAGCTTCATCGCGAATCCGATGACGGCCTTCGTGCTGTTCGTCGGGTCCTTGTATGCCGTCTATTTCACGCCGCTGTTCGACACTCTGGTGCGGTATCACTGGGGCCACGAGCTCATGAGCATCCACTTCCTGCTCACCGGATACCTGTTCTATTGGGGCATCATCGGCGTCGACCCGGGCCCGCGCCGGTTACCCTTCGTCGGTCGTCTGGGCCTACTTTTTGCGGTGATGCCGTTCCACGCCTTCTTCGGCATCGCGACGATGACGATGAACACGGCCGTCGGGGGCACCTTCTACCATAATGTCGATCTGCCGTGGGTCGCCAACCTCACCAATGACCAACACTTAGGTGGCGCAATCGCTTGGGGGTCAAGCGAATTGCCCGTCATCGTTGTTGTCATCGCGTTGGTCGCGCAGTGGGCTCGACAGGATCGCCGCGCCGCGACTCGTAGCGATCGCCACACCGACGCCTCCTACGGCGATGACGACCTCGACGCCTACAACGCGATGCTCAGAGAGATATCGCGGTCCCGCCGCTGATCAATCGCGCGCACTCGGCGCTGCATCACCAGCTGCTCAGGAGTCGTTGTGGCGCAACGGGACCGCGTTCCCGACCCTGCGCGCGGCGGGGATCGCCTCTATACCCGGGCGGGTCATTACCAAGCTCGGCGAGTGCGCGGCGCAGCGCATCTGCCTCATCGACTCCGACCTGCCCGACGAAATGCATGAGCGCCGCTTGCCGGTCACCGCAGTCAATGACTTGATCCAGCGCGTCGACCATGAGACCCGCTACCAGTTCGTCACGGTTGTAGGTCGGAACGTATTGATACGCGCGATCCTCACGTATTTGGACGACCAGATCCTTATAGGAAAGCCGGTGGAGAACCGTCATCACGGTGGTGTAGGCCAGTTCGCGCTGGGTACAGAGGGCATCGCGGACCTGGCGCACGGTCTGTGGTCCACCGATGTCCCAGAGGTGGTCCATCACGGCGCGTTCGAGGTCGCCGAGACGTTTCAACTTTGCCAAATCCGATCGCCTCCATCACCGTCACAAGCGCACCTGGCTATTCAGTCGTGCGGCGGCATGCTCTGGTTCCCGAAACCCGTGTGGTGATCGCCCGATATTCACCGCCGCCGACCCCGGAGCGACCGGACTCTTCGGCCGCCGGAGAGTATCTCCACTCAATCCCTTAAGGTGACTTTCGTGAGCGCACCCGACGACGGCGAGGTGACCAGGCTGGCGCTCGCGGCCGGTCGGGGCGACGCTGCCGCACTTGACCAGTTCATCAAGGCAACTCAGCGAGATGTCTGGCGGACCGTCGCATACTTGGGTGACCCCGGTTCTGCGGACGATCTCACCCAGGAGACCTTCTTGCGCGCGCTCGGATCGCTGCCGCGGTTCACCGCCCGGTCCTCGGCACGGACTTGGTTGCTGTCCATCGCTCGCCGCGTCGTCGTCGATCAGATCCGCCGGAACCAGAGTCGGCCGCGCACCAACTACTCCGTGGACCTGGAGCAAGTGCTCGACACCCGCAACAGGGCAGCCCGTTTCGAAGACATCGTCGAGATCAAGATGCTGCTCGACGGCCTGGATCCCGATCGGCGTGACGCCCTCATGCTGACGCAGGTGCTCGGGCTGTCCTACACCGAGGCCGCCGCGGTCTGCGGATGTCCGGTAGGCACCATCCGATCCCGTGTCGCCCGGGCCCGCGACGATCTACTCAAGGCCGCAAACCGCGACAACCGTGCCGGCTGAGCGTCCTAGGACTCCGCGCCCATGACCAAGAACATCGGGATCGTGCTGTTCGACGGTGTGGAAGAGCTGGACGCGATCGGCCCGTGGGAGGTGTTGTCGACGTGGGCCCACCACTTTCCCGACGATGGCTACACCGTGTCATGTCTGTCTCAATCGGGTGGTCCGGTGGCATGCGCCAAGGGCCTGGTAGTGCACGCTCACCACTCTTTTGAGGACGCGCCGCCACTCGACGTGCTCGTACACCCCGGGGGCCACGGGGTGCACCCCCTCGCGCAGGACGACGTGTGGCTGGATTGGATCCGGCGTCAACGCGATGCGGTGCCCCTGATGACCAGCGTGTGCACCGGTTCTCTGGTGTATGCCGCCGCCGGATTGCTGTCACATCGACCGGCCACTACCCACTGGGCCTCACTGGACTGGCTGACCACACTCGATCCGACAATCGATGTCCGCCGCGAGGAGCGCTTCGTCGACGACGGTGACATGATCACCGCCTCGGGAGTATCCGCGGGAATCGATATGGCCTTGCACCTCGTCAGCCGGCTTGCCGGCATAGAACGCGCTCGCGAGGTCCGCCGATACATTCAGTACGACCCGGCACCACCGGTTTAGCATTCGATCGTCGCCGACAGATCGAAATCGTCCAGCACCGCACGCACCACCCCGGCCAGGGCCGCTTTCGTGTTGCTCCCGCCGGGTTCCCACGACGCGACACTGAACCACACCTTGTCGCGAAGCGAGGCCGCCGAGACCAGCAAGTGCCCGCCCAACCGCTCCAAAGTCGCTGCCGTGACACCGGCTTCACCCCCACGGGTGCCGAAGAAGTCCGCATCAGTGCCGTCGGGCCGGTTCACCTCGGGTGGCATCTCGCCAATATTGGTGCAGCCGACGGGTTTACCCACCTTCAACACCAGATTCTCCAGACGGCGTACCGCCATCTTCGGGGTGAACGGGATCAATGCCAGCGGCGCCAGTAGCGCGTTGCCCGATTCCGCAAGCTCGACGAGCGCCTGTTTCAGGGCCGCCCGAAGCCCGGCAAGATCCCCGGTGGCCTCGTCCGGGTTGGCAAGCACCGTAATGGAATTGAGCGGATTTGCGCGGATATCATCATCGGTGCGCTCACTCACCGGGATCGACAGCGCGATGCGTCCTTCATCATCCGCGCGACCGAGTCGATAGCCGAGCCGAGCCGAGAATCCGGCGAATAACACATTGCGTGTTCCGCCCAGGGCTCTGGCCCGCTCATCCCAGTCCTGCGCCTCGACGTAGCCGTAGACCCTGGGCACCACCAATCGAGTACCGCCCGCTGCCGGCGATGACGCCGGGGAGGCTGACCTGGCCGAGGTCGACAGGTCGTCCTGCTGGTCGCGAGCGAGCCGCATGCCCCCGGCGATCGCGGCGGGGATCTTCAGCGCCGAGCGGGCCGTGACGACGAGGTCCTGCCGCACCGCCTGCCCGCGACTGCGCGCCCCCGGCGGCGGAAATCCATAGTTCCGACGGGTGCTGTTGACGGCATCGGCGATGGCCAGCATCCCGGCCACGGCGTCACCCGTGGTGTGCGAAACAGCCAGCGACACAGCGGCACCGCCACCGATAAGCGGCTGGACCCCGAGATGCCAGGGCGGGCCGAGTTCGGGATCGATTGCGACGAAGGACTTCTGATCGACCCAGTCCCAGACGTCGTCGCGGCTCCGCAGCGCCACCGCGATATCGAGATCGGCGGGGCCGTCATACGACACCCAACGATGCCTGCCGAACGGCAGCGGCGAGCGTTCGATCAGGCGAGCTAACAGCGTGTGCTGCAGATTGCGCTGGAACCGTCGCAGGCCCTCAAGATCGACACCGTTCTCGTAGATCCAGATGTACTGAATGACAGGTCCTCGGCCGAGCGCACGTAGGCCGAGAAACGAACCCTGGTCCATATACGCCAGAGTGTTGTCGATCGGGGTGCTCATGTGGGCCCTTCTTCCGAGCTGATCCAGCGCCACAAGAGGCAACTGATGTTGGGTATGCGCGGCGCTCAATGTACATCCCGCCGTTGGCGTTTCCCATGGGAGATAGACGTCGTCCATCTGTCGGATTCGCCGGGAACTAATCGTCAATATTCGCCGACCAATACGCCGACCGACAAACGAGAAGGGTGGCAGTCGTCTACGCAGCCGTAGATGCCGCCGTCCTAATCCGTTGACCCACTGACAAGACAGACACGACCGCTCCGGCCGGCGCCCTCCGCGACAGGGAGATTCTTGATGCAACTCACCACCCGACCCGACGAACAAGCCGGTATCGAGGTTCTGCACTTCGACCAGGCGGTGGCGACCAGCGATGACATCCAGCTACTTCGGCACCACATCTATACGGACAAGGTCGTCGTCCTCAAGGCTCAGGACCTCAAGCCGGCCGCATTCGTGGAGCTTGGGCGCCACTTTGGCACGCCGGTGTCCTACTACGAACCGATGTATCACCATCCGGAAAACGACCTGATCTTCGTCTCCTCGAATCTCACCAGGCCCGAGGGGCAGATCGGCGTGCCCAAGACCGGCGGGTTCTGGCATGCCGACTACCAGTTCATGCCAGAGCCTTTCGCGTTCACCTTCTTTTATCCGCAGAAGTTGCCCACCGGTACCCGCGGTACCCGCTTCATCAACATGGCCACCGCCTACGAGCGCTTGTCCCCGCGGCTCAAGGAAGCCGTCGCCGGCACCGTCAGCAAGCACAGCGCACGCCGGTACGTGAAGATCCGGCCATCGGACGTCTACCGCCCCGTTGGCGACGTCCTGGCCGACATCGAGCGGGTCACACCGCCCCAGACCTGGCCGACGGTGCTTGACCATCCGGCGACCGGCGAGCGGATTCTGTACATCTCCGAGGCGTTCACCTACGCCATCGAAGACGCGCACGGCAACGCGTTGCCGACCTCCTTGCTCGACGAACTGCTCGACGCTTCGGGACAACTCGACGAGTCCTACGAGCACCCGAACATCTTCGTGCAGACCTATGAACCCGGCGATCTCGTGCTGTGGGACAACCGGACCTTGATCCACCGCGCCTTGCACAACCCGACCAACGAACCCACCGAGTCCTACCGCGTGACTGTCACCGACGAATACCCACTTGGCGCGGAGGTCGCCGCATGACGCAGACCTCGCAACCGGGCCTGGCCGAATACCTGCATGACGACTCGGTGCTGCTCAATCGCACGATGACGCCCTACGTCGGCAAGGACACCGTATATCTCAAGCACGCGACGGTCGCACGGCGCGAAAACCTCATTGTCGGAACCGGTGAATTGGGGTTCGATCGGTCCTGCTACATCGAGGAAACCGGCCACTTCAATGCGGTCGAGTTCATCATCTCCTATAACCAGCTGATCTACTACACGCTCGCGGCTTCGGTTCGCGACCACCTCATCCCCGAACTCAGCAGCTGGACGATGGATGACTATTGGCAGCGGCAACTGCCGTCGGTGCTGATCAGCAAGATGAGCACCCGATTCCGGCAACCGATCAATTCCCGGTCTTATCGGGGCGTCCTGACTATCACCGACATCGAATTCCGTCAGCGGTCCCGCCCGTTGCTGGCACTGCAGACCACGATCGAGTTCTCCGATGACGGTGTGGGGAGCGCTGTCGGTGAGCTCGAGATCGTGTTGGTGGATCTGCCCACGAATTCGTAATGGCGGGCAGCCGTTTCGACCTGGTTTCTGCCCTGGAGCAGAAAGCCCGTCTGGGCGGGGATCACGCGGCCTTGATCTTCGGGGCGACGCGGGTGTCGTTCGCCGAGCTCGCCGAGCGGTCGGTGGCGGTGTCTCAGGCGCTTGCCGGTGCCGGCGTCACCGTTGGTGACCGAGTGGTCTACGTGGCCACAGATTCGCCGGTGTTGTACGAGTTGCTTTATGGCTGTGCACGTCTCGGCGCCGTCCTGGTTCCGGTAAACTGGCGCCTGGCCACCGACGAGGTCGACTACATCATCGACCATGCCGGCGCTCGCATCCTCGTCTCCGACCGCACCGACCTGACAGCCGAAAACGTCATCGCGATCCGCGATTTCGCTACGTGGCGTGACCAGGCACCCACGCTCGCCCTGCCTGCGCTCGACGTCGATCGCGATACACCGGTCGTGCAGATGTATACCAGCGGGACGACGGGCCGCCCCAAAGGCGTTGTGCTGGCCCACCGTACCTTCACGGCGGTACGAGAGCTTCTCGACGATGCCGGCCTGGATTGGGTCGATTGGCGGGACGACGATGTCAGCCTGATCGCGCTGCCCGGATTTCACATCGGCGGTATGTGGTGGGCGACGCAGGCGCTGAACCGGGGCATAACAAGCGTGGTGATCCCCCGTTTCAGGGCATCGGATGCGGTTGCTGCGATCCGTGAGAACGGCGTGACTGTCAGCTGTTTCGTTCCGGCGATGCTGCTGATGATACTGTCCGAGCCCGGCCTGATGGCATCGCACTTCGCCACCATCCGCAAGATCGTCTACGGCGGCTCTCCCATCGGCCCAGACCTACTGTCTCAAGCGATCGACACGTTCGATTGTGAGTTCGCACAGATCTACGGTCTGACCGAGACGGGAAACACTGCGGTGTGCCTACCGCCGAGCGAACACCTGCCGGGCCGGGAGCGCCTGCACGCCGCGGGACGCCCATATCCGGGAGTAGCAGTCGCCATCCGCGACCCCGACGGGACCGAGCTTCCGCCAGGATGCTGCGGCGAAGTCTATCTACGGAGCCCGGCGCAAATGCTCGAGTACTTCGGGAACCCCGTGGCGACCGCGGAAACCATTGTCGACGGCTGGATCCGCACGGGCGACGCGGGATATCTGGACGACGACGGGTTTCTGGTGATCCGGGACCGCGTCAAGGATCTCATCATCGTCTCTGGTGAAAACGTCTATCCCGCAGAGGTCGAGAAAGTCATCAATGCTCACCCGTCGGTGCACGACAGCGCGGTGGTCGGCGCCCCTGACATCCGCAGGGGTGAGTGCATTCACGCGTTCGTCGTCGCCAAACCCGGCGTGGATCTTCGAATCGACGACCTCGAACAGTTTCTGGTGCAGCGCGTTGCCCGGTTCAAGTTACCGGGCACTTTCCATGTCCTCGAGACGATCCCGCGGAACCCGAGTGGAAAGATCCTCCGCCGAACCCTGCGGGAACAGTTTTGGGCTGGGCGGGAACGCCAGATCAACTGATCATGAAAAGCTTCTGCGATATTGGTCAGGTGGAATACCGACCCGGCGAATGAAGGTGCGCCGCATGGTCTCTGACGTTCCAAATCCACACCGCTCAGCAATGGTGACGACGGTGTCGTCCGTCTCCTCGAGCTGACGGCGGGCAGCTTCGGTGCGGACTTGTTCGACGTAGGCGCTAGGCGCCTCGCCGAGTTGCTCGGTAAAAACTCGGGTGAAGTGTCGCGGGCTCATCGCAGCCCGTTGCGCCAGCTCGGAGATGCTATGCGCAGCACCAGGTTCGGCTTCGATCGCTTCCTGCACATCCCGGATCGCTTGGCGGCCAGCGCGCGGTGCCCACAACGGCGCCGCAAACTGCAACTGGCCGCCAGGCCGACGCAGATACAGCACCAACCAGCGTGCGACAGCCTGAGCCACCTCGGTACCGTAATCCTCCTCGACCAGCGCCAGGGAGAGGTCGATGCCCGCGGTCACCCCGGCGGCGGTCCACAAGGCGTTCGAGCTGCGCACGAAGATCGGCTCTGGATCGACCGTGATGGTTGGAAATTCGCGAGCCAGCTGATCGGCGAACGCCCAGTGTGTCGTGACACGGCAGCCGTCGAGCAGACCGGCCGAAGCAGCCAGAAACGCGCCGGTACAGACAGTGACCACCCGACGGGAGCTGGCGGCTGCGGTTGTGATCCACGCGATGGTGTCCGGGTCTTGCCTGGCAGCATCGACCCCGGCACCGCCGGGTAACACCAGCGTGTCGATGTCGTGGGGATCGGGCATCGCTTGCGCGACGAAAGCCAGGCTGGTGGGCGTCGAAATCGGCTGGCCGTCCAGCGATACCACGCTGACCCGGTAACCACCCTCGGTCAGCAGCGCCGCGCCGGTGAACACATCATGCGGCCCGACGATGTCCAACCCCTGAACGCCGGGAAAGCCGAGGATCACCACCGCCTGCGTGATAGACCGGGCTTCGGTCATTGACGGCGAATGCCGATCCAGCCGAGGAACAGGAACACGAACTCGATCAGTTGCCGCACGGGACCGCGCGCGGCGCTGGTGTCCATGGGAACGACGCCAATGGCGCTGGCCGAACGTTCCGTCGCACCGTAGCCGGCCTTCTGAACAACGGCACAGAGCTCGGCGACGTCGACGTCGCCGCTGACATCCACGGTGGCGATCTTGCTATCCAGGTCGACTGACGCCTGCACTCCGTCGATCTTGTTGAGATGTTTCGCGACGCGGGACGAGCACATCCGACATGTCATGCCGGTCACGTCGAGCTGGATCTGTCGGCGTTGGTGCGCGGAGACGTCTGTCATTGCCATTCCTCACTGGTCAGGGCGTGGGCCGCCTTCCGGTAGGCGAACTCGGCGGTCAGGAGTTCACGGAGCGGTTCGCGTGTGGTCGCGACCTCGATGACCGATTCGAGGTCGAGGGCGACTGTCGGGTATTCGGCCAGGAATTCGCCGTAGGCGCGGTCCCCCAAGCGGGTGCCCAACATGATCCAGGCGTCGATGGCCGACCATCGTTTCGGATTTCTCTTTGCCCAATCACTGCGGTCTAGCAGGTCTTTCCAGGCTATCGCGCTGAGTTCGCTACGGCCGTAGTCGCTGAGGAATTCCGCATAGGGCACGGCCTGTCCGCGCAGCACAGTGATTCCGCCGCCCAGCTCGGCGTGGCCCCCCACATCGGGCAGCAGGCCAAGGACCGCGGTTGCCGCCGCACGCGCGGTGGTGACGTCCTCGGTCAATGTGATTGCCGGATAGGCGGATAACGCACTACACGCATCGGCGACCGCCGTGAGGATGTCGGCGGATTCGGCGAGTTGTTCGGCTTGGCCAAGCACCCTGGGCAGCCGCACGATCGTGAAATCCAGCGCTGCCGGCGAACGTGCCACGACCAACTCGGCGACTGCCTTGGATGCCGCATAGGGATATGGGGCTTCCCGCGGATCGACGACCCGTGGCGCGGTTACTTCCCCATTCACGACGAACGTCGACAAATGAACGAATCTGATACCGCGCCTTGCACATGCCTGGACAACTGCCTCGACCAGTTCCACGTTGGCGGCGCGAAGCTGGCGGTACGGCACGAGGACGTTGGTATTGCCGATGCAGTTCACCACGGTTCCGGCACCAGTCTGCTCCAGCAGGCTGTCCAACTCGGCCGTGCCTAAACCTGTCGGCATGACTTCGATGCGCACCCCGGCCGCGTTGCGCAAGGAGGGCCAGGGATCTCGTTCGGGCAGGGGCGATCTGGTGACGATGATGACATCGGCCGGCAACCGTCCGGATTGCTTGGCCGACAGGATCGCCTCGGCAAAACCGGTTCCCAGAATCCCGGACCCGCCGAGTACGACGATGGGGCGCTGCCTGTGGTTCAACGGGTGGGCCGCATCCCGTCGACCTGGCCCCGGGCGATGCTCCGGCAGGGTCGCGAGGTCGCTCGCGATCTCCACCGCGGTTGCGTCGTCCAGCCAGGTGAAATCGGGCCGCGCATCGTCGACGAGGTCCGCCGCGGTGTCGGCGCTGATCAGATCCAGGATCGACAGATGTCGAGCCAAATAGCGGCGGGTATCGGGCAGGATCCTGATGAGATCGAGCGAGCCGATCCCTTCGTCGAGAAGTGACGAGTCCGGTCGGATCGTCCGCCCCAACTGACGGCTCCACATCTGCGCCAGCCCCAGAGCCCGCGGGTCGGCACCCTGATCGCCGCGCGCGGCATCGGTGAAACCCGTTGGCGCGGGGAGCTTCGCACTGTCGACCTTGCCGCCAGGCTTCCGCGGGATGCTTGCTGCGCTCGTCACGACGAACGAGGGCACTCGCATGCCGGCCAGCATCGACCGGATTCGCGTCGCTACCGAGGCATCATCGTTGCCGGCACGGGTCTGGAACCAGACTCCGAGACCGCCATCGCGCTCCTCGACGGCTACGTCGGCAACGCCGGGATCGGCGCTGACCCTGTTCGCGATATCAGCGGCATCCACACGCCTGCCACCAATCTTGACGATCGCGTCCCGGCGACCGGCAAGAACGGGAAACCCTTCGCCGTCGAGGGTTGTCCGATCGGCTGTGGCAAAGGCGCGGCGTGCGGACCGGCCGTCGGCCACAACGCCAAAGCTCGGATTGTCGACACCCAAGTAGCCGGATGCGACCAGCTCTCCGACGATGACAACCTCGCCGAAGGCGATGAACACCGTGTCCGGGACCATCGGTCGTCCCAGCCGCGACCGCGTGTCCTCGCCGACTACCGTACCGGCGCAGACGATCGGCAGATAGGTCGCCACCACGGTGGCCTCTGTGGGACCGTAGGTGGAGATGAGCGAGATCTCATGTGAACCAACCGAATCGATCCATCTTTCGACCGCACCCGACCGGATCGCTTCACCGCCGACGATGACCTGCCGGAGCCGGGAACCGCGGATCGCGGCGATCGCCTCGGAGTCGTCGCAGAGCAGATGCCAGACCGCCGTCGGTAGGTCGACCACGGTCGCCGCCAAAGCAACGAGGTCTCGGGAAAGGGCGTGGAGATCACCGGTTTTCATGGCGGCGGTTCGGAAGAGACGCGACCCGCACTGTGCTGCGCCGAAAATCTCTTCGACGCTGATGTCCGACGTCAGCGGGGCGCATTGCAGGATCGTGTCGTCCATACCCCAGCCGTACGCTGCGCGCACCGCCTCACAGAACATCGCCAGCGAGCGGTGTGAAACTTTGACGAGCTTCGGCTGCCCGGTCGAACCAGAGGTCGGCATGATGTAGGCCAGCCTGTCGGCGAGCTGAGGGTCGCCGGCTACCTCCCGCACACGACGGTCGATGACCAGACGAAGGCCGGCGATCGAATCCGCAGGAAGATATGCTGCATTCACGTCGATCACGTGCACTGAGACGCCATTACTGTGCTTGGCAATGGATTCCGCCCTCGCCGACACTTCCCCATCGGTATCGCAGGCGCTGTAGGCGCATCCTGCGACATGACACGCGATCAAAAGGTCAACGGTCTTGTCTGTGTTGTCATCGGTGAACACCAGAATGTCGCCTTTGGCGGTGCCGTTCGTGACCAGCCAGGCAACCCAGCGGTCGATGTGGTCGCGGCGCCGCAACGTGGGCACAAGCTGGCCGCCGGTATCCAGAAACCAAGCCCGGGGTGATGGCTCCTCCGTGGCGCGGATCATCGAATTGGCTTGGGCAAGTGCACCGTCGGGGCCGATCCCGAGCCACTCGCCGACCGCCAACGCGATGGGTTGCTGCCACATCGCCGGCATCGCTTCGAGTGCGGAGGCGATCCGGGTCGCGACGCCGATTCCTTGTTCTGGCAGATCAGCCCGGTTCCAAATTGCGATGTCGAGACACCCCTGCGCGTCATCGACAATGCAGGCCACCGCCATGCTCTCCACCGGGCCGATCGCCGTCGTCACCGGTAAGTCGGTCAGGTGCGGACGAAGCGCGGGTGCGCAGGGTTCGGGCAGGAAGTTGAGTGTCAACGCCTCCACATGGGTGGTGCGGTTGGTCGCGATGTACAACCGGCGGTAGTGCTCCTCCCGGAGCCATTTGCGGCGTACCGCGCGGACGTAGCTGCGATCGAGGGTTCGCACGACCTCCTCGACCGAGGCGAAGGGGGCGAATCGCGACGGTTGGGCGACCGAGTTGACCAGGCAGGTGGCGACGTCGAGACCGGGTTCCCCGAATCGGTTGTCGGCGGCGTGGATCAACAGGCTGACAGTGTTCTGCCGAATACTCGCATCGACCGCGACCGCCGCGGCAGTCACCAAGACGTTGAGCGGAACCTGCTCGGCCTCACCCAAGGCGACGAGCGCGTGGTATGCGCCGCCGGAGATCCGCACAGTCTCACCGCGAACCCCCCTGGCTGCGGTACCGGGCGCCTCGGCAGAGCTCTGGCCGTACCCGCCGCGACGCGCGGCCTCGGCCAGCTCTCGTCGCACGGCCGCGCTCAGCCGCTCACGGGCCTCGACCACCTTGCTCGCCTCGCGCTGGTGCGCTGCCACCACCTTGGTGAGACCATCTTTGACACAGGGCATTTCGGGAGGCACACCCAGCGAGAGGTACTCCCCCAGATCTGTCTCAATGATTCCTGTCGCGCCGCCGTCGAGCAGGATGTGGTGGGTGAACGCATCAAGACCATACGCTTGCCCACTGGAGTCGGTCAGAACGGCGTAGCGAACCAGTGGGATGTCCAGAATGCCGCGCCGCCAAGTGCTTTGCAGTTCGTCGCCACCACTGCTAGCAGTCGGGCCGTCCTCGCGGACTGTGACGATGTTGTCTGGCGACAGCCGCAGGACGAGATCCGGGTAACCGCCGGAATCTTCAGATGCAGTCAGAACGCAGAGTTGTATCGGATGCTTCAGGATCGTCGCTTCCAGGGCTGCGAGGAGCCGCGACCGGGCCAGCGGATGAAATCGGTAACTTCGGGCAACCAGATACAGTGCAGGATCGTCGTCCTGCAGCACACCGTTGTAGATGTTCTGTTGGGAACTGGTCAGCGCGATCTTGTCGACACACCCCTCGTCAAGCGAGGTCATCGAAACTCCCCAGCACCCGGATCCACGCCGCGATCGTCAACTCGTTGGCCAACCGGGGCGGAACGCCTGATTCTCGGTCCACCCCGAGCTGTTTCATCAGCAACACGAAACGCACCGAGTCCAGACCCAGTTCCCTCAGATCGGTGTCGTCGCCATCGGTGAAGTCCGACTCCTCGACGTACAACACGTCGCGGACGGCGGCAACGATCTGGTCCCTCATCACGTCAGCCACGAACGACCGTTCCAGTCCTGTCTTCACTGATCGACGTCGCCAGCGACGCGCGCATCACCTTGCCGGACTGCGTTCTGGGAATGTCGGTGACGATGACGATGGCCGAGGGTCGCGCCATTGATTCGGCTTCACGTCGAAAGGTGGCCGCGATCGTCTGCTTGAGTGTGCGGGTCTCCGGCTCGTCCAGGCTTGCGGCCGGAACCACCGCCAGACCGACGAGGGCCCCGAACTCGGGATCGGGAATTTCATAGCAGGCGGCCTGGCGGACGCCGGGGACACTCTCGGCGATTCGGTCGATGTCGTCGGGTGCGATGTTCACGCCACCCGAGATGATCATCTCCGACGAGCGGCCCCGGATGTAGAAAAAGCCGTCCTCCCGGCGTTCCAGGATGTCACCGGTGTTGACCCATCCGTCGACCAGTACCTCGCTGGTGCGGGCCGGGTTGTTCCAATACCCCACCATGTTCGCGGGCGACTTGATCCACAGCGTTCCCGAGTCCGCCGAGCCGCTCGCACGAGGGCCGGCACCGGCATCGTCAAGGTAGACCTCGACCCCGGGGTAGGGCCGCCCGACAGCACCGGCCTCGATCTTGGTGATCGAACCGTCATCTGTCGGCAAACACAAAGCTGTACAACCCGTTTCGCTCAAACCGTACACTTGCGCGGTCTTGACGCCGGCCGCTTCCAGCGAGCGCACGTCGGCCGCGATCGCACGCGAGCCGCCGTACCCCAGAAGCCGGAGCGATGGCAGTGTTGCACCCGTGGTCGTCAATTCGGCGACCAGTCGTGCCAGCAGCGTTGGCACGACACAGGTGGTGGCGACCACATTGTCGGCGAGGATCGTCAACAGAGACGCCGCACCCTCGCCGCCGGTGATGCACTGCCCGCCGCGCATCAAACACGTGATGATCCACCACAGTCCACCGATGTGGGTGGCCGGCAGCGGCGAGTAAGTGGTCTCTCCGTCGACCCAGTCCACCCAGTCGAGGTTCTCTACCCGCAGGATGTCTTGGACCGCATAGAAAGTGCGATTCGCCAGCAGCACAACCTTGGGTTCGCCGGTCGTTCCGCTGGTGAAGATCATCGCCAACGGATCGTCGGCCGCAAGGGTAGGCGGGTCGGGCAGATCCCGCGACTGCATCGACGAACCCGCCGTCTGCAGACGAACGCTGATCGCTGGAAGGCCGGCGAGGGCACCCGTCAACTCTTCGCCCGTGAGTGCACTTCCCGGTGTGACGAGAACCGCTGCAGGTTCAGTAAGTTGCGCGAACCGCTGCAGGGTGGCCACTGGGAGGCGAGCATCCGCCATGACTGCGATGGCGCCCAGTCTCGCGCACGCCAGCACGGACAGGTAGGTCTCGGGGCCACTGTCAGAGACAATCAGCACTCGCGATCCCGGGGCCACCGACTTGCCAGCGAGCTCGGCGGCGATCCTTTTCATCTCGGTGACGAGCTCTCGATAGCTCAGCGCACTCGTACCGTCGCAGCGCCGCAGCGCGATGCCGTCAGGTCGTTGCCGGGCCTGCTCGAGAATCCGGTCCAGGACGGTCGGCGGCAGATCAGACATGGTGTAACCGCTTTCTCAACAACAGATTACGGGATGTTGAGGGCTGCCAGCTCGACCTCACCAGAGGCCGCGCCGCCGTCGGAGTCCCAGAACTCAATGGTGCACGGAACCTTCAGGTAACGCCAACTTCGGTCGACGACCTCGAAGTCTTTGCACAGCAGGCGTGCGGAGAACTTGTGCGCGTTGATCGGTCTCTTGAACCGCGACGAGGTGGTCTTGATCAGCATGCTCGGCAGTTGGTAGTCGAAGTAGTCCTCGATCGACCACCCCACCAGAACCGGGATCTCTTCCTTGAGGATGGCCGGCGCAAACGCGGTGTAGGCGAGCTGGTTGAAGCACAACAAGAGCTCCACCGCGTTGAAATGTCCGGTGCTCCGGATGTAAGCGGACTCCGGAATGCAGAAGTTGCCGAAAGCCAGCACCGAGTCCTCGGTGGCCCTGTATTCGGCGTCGAGCAGGTAGCGGCACCCTTTGTACGAGTAGGGCTCCAGAACCTTGACCACCAGATCCTCCGGGATGGGGACGGTGGCGACCTGCTCTTCGACCGGCGTCAGATCCGCGGTGCTCATACGGCGTATCCCGGCGTCTCAAGGCCGTCCAGCATGGTGAGTCGATAGCTGGTGAGCGTGCCCGACGATGTGCCGTGCTTCGCCCGGTGCATCAGAACTCTATTGTCCCACAGCATGATATCTCCGACCTCGTAGTGCTGGGTATAGATGAAGGGCGATGCGAAATCAGGATCTAGTTGCCCGGTCGCGGTCATGAGTTCGTTCAGGATGGCCGGATCGAGAACGTTGTCATCCTTGTCCTCGATCTTGGTGGTACCCGAGGCGCAGATATAGAGGATCTCCTCACCGGTGGCGGGATGACGGATCACCGTGGGCCACTTGATCGGCGGCGTTGTCTTGGTGATTTCGTCCCACACTTCCCCGATAGGCCGGTAGACGTCCGTTGGCCGGATCTTGATGTGGCGCCGTGGATCGTGGGTGCTGAACGTTCCCAGGGCGGGTGCCTGTTTGTCGGCGGGCAGTGCTTCCCAGACCTTGGTCAAGTCGATGAAGTAGGTGCCCCGGTCGGGCCCGGGCACCGTGAGTGGCAACACCATCGAGAATGCGAAGGGTTGGGGCATGAACATGTAGTCGATGTGCCAGAACGCGCCGGTTTTCGGGACTCCTCGACCTTGCTCGGTCGAGGACACGAAGATCTCCGGATGCTTCTCGTGGTGATACATCGCTTCGTAATACGGAACGATGTCGCCGAGAATCTTTCCGAGACTGATGAATTCCTCCGGGGACGGATGGACATCTTTGAGGACGACGAGCTTGTTCCGGTAGACGGCTTCGCGGATCTCGTCCCTGCTGATGTCGTCCAGATTCGCGGGATCGATCCCGGTGATCTGCGCACCGAGTCCCTCACCCTTCACATTGAGTGTCATCTACCCTCTCGTCCCTTTCATCTGCTGTCACATCAGATCCGTCGGCCAGCCAGCCGCTGGGAAGCATGGGCACTGTGTTGGTTTCGCCGTCATCAGACAGCTGGGCAAGTCCGGCGGCGGCGATGCCCGTCTTCGGGGCAGCCCCGGCGAAGCCGAGCGGTCCGGCCCCGCGGCTGCTGGCAGTGGAGGATGGTGGCTCGACGTCTCGGGAGCCGGCGCCCACGGTGACTGGCTCCTCGATGAATTCGTAGCGGTATCCGCGCGCGCCAGAACGGCTTCGGCCCGTCGTGCGTCCACGGCTGCGGGCTCCTGCGGCCGCTCGTGCGGCTGCGATGGCGGCGGCCGCCTCACTGATCGAGTCGGACGCCGTCGCGCCCGCTTTGGGCCCGGTTCCCACCGCAGGCGGAGACAGTGGCGGAATAGCGTAACTGATCACCGACGACGGGGCAGGACTCGCAGACGCGGCCGAGGCGGACGAGTTCGGCGCGGGGTTGGCAGTCTGTGGCGTGGCACTCGGGGCGGCCGACGGAGCCAGCACCACCCCGGTGGTGGCATTCGGCTGCGCGCGCTGACCAGCATCGCTGTCAGCCGGAACAGGAAGGGGTTCGGCTGCGGGGTCCTGATTTAGCAGCAGAGCCAATGCGCTGAGGGCACTTAGCGCACTCAATGCAGGAAGGAAGAAGGGCAGCAGCAGCAAGCCATACGAGGCGTAGTAGGGAATCCACAGAATCTCGTACAGCACAGCGGCGATCGCAGTGAGGAAAGCGGCAACTGCCGGGCTGAATCCGAGACGCTGGAAGAACGCCAGGAAATATTTGTATGGGTCGGCGATGAAGTCGAGGATGTCCTTGATGAGCTGGCTGATCGAACTGGACGTGCTCTGCTGCGCACTGACCGCGTCGCCACCCGGTGCAAGGATGTGGGGCGCTGGAACAGCCGGCGGTATGGTCGCGGTCGCCGCGTCGGTGACAGCCTGATAGACGGTCATCGTTTCGGCAGCCTGAATCCACATGCGTACGTAGTCAGCTTCGTTGACCGCGATGGGGATGGTGTTGATGCCGAAAAAGTTGGTACCGATCAACACGCCGTGGGCGATGTGGTTGGCGCCCAGCTCCACCAGGGTCGGCATCGCCGCAAGTGCGGCACTGTAGGCGGCCGCGATTGTGCTGTGCGCGGCGGCGGTCACCGCGCTGTCGATCGACGCTCGCTCAAGCCAGGCCAGGTACGGCACGTGTGCCGCTGCGTAGTGCGTAGCGCTGGGCCCCTGCCAACTGGTGGCCTGCACCTCGGCCAGGAGTCGCGCCAGTTCGGCCGCGGCGTCACCGTAGGCAACACTGAGCTCGTGCCACTGCCCGGCGGCGGCAAGCAGCGATCCTGGCCCTGGACCTCCGCTCAGCAGTGCCGAGTGCAGTTCGGGCGGAACTGCCAGCCAGACCGGGGCTGTCACAACTCCACCTCCTTCACGGCTGCATCAGGCGCGTCGCCGCGGTATTCGTCGTGCGACGGACTGCGTTGCCGTCGCGGAGATCCGTCAGGTAGTCGGCCAGATCTGCGGGATAGTTCCCGCCGACCGTCAGCGCTGTCAATAACGGGAAACCAGTACGGTGAATCCATGCCAGCCATCGACGCCCGCCACCTCGACGGAGTCTCAGAGACAGCGTTACTCACGCTTTACCAGCGCTCGGCAGAGGCGGCCCGGCCCGACGGCATCATCGACGATCCGATGGCGATCACACTGCGCGACCGCCTTGATTACGACTACCACCATTTCGGCCGCACCCATCAAGCGACCGCTCTGCGGGCCCTGTCGTTCGACGAATACACCCGCCAGTTTCTGGCCGCACGCCCGCGCGCCACCGTGGTGGCCCTCGCCGAAGGACTGCAGACCAGCTTCTGGCGGGTCGACAACGGGCAGGTGACCTGGCTATCGGTCGACCTCGCGCCGATCGTCGAGCTGCGCCGGCAGTTGCTACCGACATCGGACCGGCTGCACTACCGCGCCCAGTCCGCTCTGGACTACTCCTGGATGGACCAGGTCGACGACACCAACGGAGTTCTGATCACCGCCGAAGGCCTGTTCCAGTATCTCCAGCGTGAGCCTGTGCTCGACCTGATCACCGCGTGCGCCAAGCGGTTTGCTCGTGGTCAGCTGATGTTCGACAGCGTGCCACGGCTCCTGAGCGCATACTCGCGCCGACGCGGCATCAAGCTCAGCCCGAACTACACCGCGCCACCGATGCCGTTCTGGTTCACCGCCAAGGACTACGACGATCTGCGCACCAGTGCTGGTATCCGCGGAGTACGGGAGCTGCCTATGCCGGCGGGACGCGGCACGGTCCTACGCTGGGCCGCCCGTGTCTACCGGCGCCCCATGTTCAGCAGGTTCCGCGCGCCCACGAACCTCGTCGAGTTCGGCTGACCGCTGGTTATCCTATTCGGGCACGGGTGAGTCGGAAGTATCCACGGCGGCAGCGGGTTTCGGCCATGGCGCCGGCACAGGCTTGGGCCGAACGACCTGTGGCCACCAGAACCACTTGCCCAGCAAGGTCGCTATTGCGGGCGTCATGAAGGCCCGGACGACGAGCGTGTCGAACAACAAGCCCAAAGCTATCGTGGTCCCGATCTGCGCGACCACCGTGAGCTCACTGACTGCCATCGACATCATCGTGAAAGCGAAGACCAGACCGGCGGATGTCACCACCGATCCCGTTCCGCCCATCGCCCGGATGATGCCGGTCTTGAGCCCGGCATGCATCTCTTCTTTGAACCGGGCCACCAGCAGCAGGTTGTAGTCCGCCCCGACTGCCAGCAGGATGATCAGCGCCATCGCCATCACCATGAAGTGCAACTCGAGACCGATGATGTACTGCCACAACAGCATCGAGAGGCCGAACGACGCGCCCAGGGAAATCCCCACCGTCCCGACGATCACGGTGGCGGCGACAGCACTGCGGGTGATGATCAACATGATGACGAAGATCAGGCACAGCGCAGCGATTCCGGCGATGAGCAGGTCGTAGTCATTTCCTTCTTGCATGTCCTTGAACACCGAGGCCGTACCTCCGACGTACACCGCGGAGCCTTCCAGGGGCGTGCGCTTCATCGCCTGTGTGGCCGCTTGCCTGATGGTGTCGATGCGCTGCAGGCCTTCTGGGGTGAGGGGATCGTCGTCGAGGCTGACGATGAAGCGGACCGCGTGACCGTCCGGTGAGATGAAGAACTTCATCCCCCGCTTGAGTTCGTCGTTCTTGAAAGCTTCCGGTGGGAGATAGAAACTCTGGTCGTTGCGCGATTCGTTGAACGCTTCACCCATGGCCGCCTGGTCGCTCTGCATCGCAGCCATCTGCTCCAAGAGCCCGTTCTGAGTGGCGTACATCGTCAGCATCATCGCCTTCATCTGCTTCAGCGTCTCGATCTGAGCTGGCAGCTGCTGAACGAATTGCGGCATCACAGCGTCGATGCGGTCGAGATTGGGCAGCAGACCATCGATGTCGCTGGTCAACTTATCGGTGCTGTCGAGCGCGTCGAACACGGAACGCAGCGACCAACACACCGGGATGTCGTAACAGTGCGGCTCCCAGTACAGATAGTTGCGGACCGGCCGGAACGAATCGTCGAACTCGGCGATGTGGTCGCGTAATTGCTTGACGTCAGAGGCCATTTGGTGGCTCTTCCCAGCGATGTCATGGGTGTTGGCGGTCATCTCCGACATCAGTGCCTGCATCCGGATAAGGGCGTCGATACTGGTCTGCATGAGGTCGGCCTGCGCGAGCACGTCCTTCATCCGGTCCTGCAGGTAGCTCTGGTTCAGGGTCTGGACACTACCCATCATGCTCAACTGAGCCGGAATCGTACTGAACTTGAGCGGCAGTCCGTCCGGGCGAGTGATCGTCTGAACCCGGTTGATCCCCGGCTGGTCGCCGATGTCTCTGGCGATCTTGTCAATCACCATGAAATCAGCGGGGTTGCGCAGGTCTCTGTCGGTCTCGATCAGCAACACTTCGGGATTGAGGCGGGCGCTGGAGAAGTGCCGTTCGGCCGCGGCGTATCCGGCGGTCGACGGTAGGTCGGCCGGCAGGTATCGGCGCTCGTTGTAGTTGGTGCGGTAGCCGACCAGTGATAGCAGGCCAATCAATGCGATCACACTGGTCGCGATGAGTACCGGCCCGGGCCATCGGGCGACCAGCGCACCTACCTTGCGCCAACCGCGGATCCGCATGGCGCGCTTGGGTTCCAGCCGCCCTAACCGGGTGGCTACGGTGATCACCGCGGGCCCGAGGGTCAGTGCCCCGAATACCGCCACGACCATGCCGGTCGCCAGCGGCACTCCCAGTGTCTGGAAGTACGGCAACCGCGTGAAATGCAGACACAGCGTCGCGCCGGCGATCGTCGAACCGGACGCCAGGATCACGTGGGCGGTCCCACCGTACATCGTGTGATACGCGGCTTCTCGATCTTGGCCGCTGGTCCTCGCCTCTTGATAGCGGCCGACCAGGAAGATCGCATAGTCGGTGGAGGCGGCGATGGCTAGTGTGACAAGAAGATTCGTGACAAATGTCGTCAGCCCGATGACATGAAAATAGGCGAGCGAGGCCACCACACCGCGTGCCGCGGCCAGCTCGACAAGCACCATCCCCAGCACGATCAGCACCGTGCCGATCGAACGGTAAACCAACAACAACATCGTGGTGATGACAATGAGGGTGAGGCCCACGATGACTGTCGCGCTGCGGTCGCCGGCGGCCTGTTCGTCCGCTGCCAGCGCGGCCGGGCCTGACACGTATGCGGTCACCCCCGGCGGCGACGGGAGATCCTCGACGATCGATCTGACCGCCTTGATCGACTCGTTGGCTGCCGTCTCGCCCTGGTTTCCGACGAGGTACAGCTGCACATAGGCGGCTTTGCCGTCGTTACTCTGCGCGCCCGCCGCAGTAAGCGGGTCGCCCCAGAAGTCCTGCACATATTCGACGTGACTCTCGTCCGCCTCGAGGCGGGCGACGATGGAGTCGTAGTAACGATGCGCGTCGGGGCCGAGCGGTTGCCGGCCTTCCAGCACAATCATCGCCGAACTGTCGGAACGGTATTCGCCGAACACCTGGCCGACGCGTTTCATCGCGACGACCGACGGCGCGAAGTCTGGGCTCATCTGCACCGAGCGCATGGTGCCGACAACCTCGAGCTGCGGGATGACCGTGTTCACGACGGCGACGGCAGCGACCCACCCAAAGATGATCGGGACCGCGAGCCGCCGGATCCAGGTCGCGAGCGCCGAACGCCTGGGCTCAGCCATCACCTCGGAGTTCATATCCGCACCGGGGCACCGTTCGCCATCCATCGCGCGATCGAACGCCTGTCGACCTCAGAGACGTCCGCGTCGAGCGATCTCGTCGACGACGGGATCAGAGCGCGCAGCGCGTCCCGCTGTGCGCCACGACGCAACACCAGCCCATCCGCGGGCGCGGCTGCCCCTGGCAGGTTCGGGGTACGGATCGCACATGCCACCGCAACTCCACCCCTGCTCAATTCGACGGCCGTCCACACCTCGCCGAATCCATGCGAACGCAACGCGGCAAGCGACTCCGGCACTGAATCGCCGTCGACCCCGTAGGCAGCCACATAGCCGGACTGCCCGTCGGCCACGGCGCGCCAATGCTCGGTGACCTGTGGACCGAGCATGTCGGGGATCTTGAGATCGGTGGCCGTCACCGCCCACCCACGTTCACGAAGCTCGTCGGCGAGGCGACGTGCGGTGAGGTCGGCCGTCTTCCGCAGTGGAATTCTCGTCGACCGTGCTTGCAATGCAGTCAGATTCGCCGCCGCCGACATGGTCAGACCGATCCATGTGGTTCGTCCGATGGCAGTGTCGCGACTGGTGAGCCGCACTGATTCGCAGCGCACACCGTAGCGATCAAGGTAGCCGGCGATCAGGTCGACCGGAAGGTCCTGCGCACCGGCGTCGACCACTCTCAGCACCACCGTGGTGCGCGCGTCGGCGCCGATCTGTTCCACCAGCTGATGGGCTCCACGCTCGCGGCGTTGCTTCCGACGCAATAGCACCAGGCGGCGCATGAGAATTGTGGTCACATGCAAGCCGCGCCACGACCCGAAGAGAGCCAGCACCACCGCAGCCGCTACCGCGAATGCCCATCGGTGCGGCTCCGTATGCCATGGATAGGCCATCACGGCCGGGATTACAACCACGAGTGCCAGCGCCACTCTGCCGGTGCCAGGCAAGACGATCCTCACTCGTGGCGGTCCTTCCGTCGATGTGCCGCGTATGCGGTGCCGATCACCGCCAACGTCAATGCCAAGGTGCCGCCGAACGCGATCGTGCGCGCCGAGTGATCCCGGACTTGCGGTGCGGCCGGCGCGGCGATCCGGACGGGCTCGGTGCCGGCCCGACCGGAATCAGGCACCGGCAGTTCCCATGTCAACGCTGCCACCGGATCGAGTGCGCCCGCACCCATCAGATTCGAGGGAGCCTGGGCCCCCTCGTGGGCAGTCGTCTGCAGCCGGCGGACCACCTGCGCGGCAGGCATATCCGGAAACCGACTGCGAACCAATGCCGCGACACCGGAGACGTACGCCGCGGCGTAGCCGGTACCAGTGAGGGCCACCCACTGTCCACGAGCACCGGCTATTCCGTTGACCAAGCCTGCGGCGGGGCCGTTGCCAATCGATACCACATCCTCGCCTGGGGCCGCGATGCCCAACCACGGCCCGGGCATGGAGAAGGCGGAGGGCACTCCGCTGGTCGTCACAGAGCCCACCGAGAGCACATAGGGTTGCCACCACGACGGCACAGAGACAGACGTGGTGCCTTGCCAGTTCCGGGGGTCGTCACGGTCGCCCGCTGCGCTGATCGGGTTGGCCTGACAGTCGGCGCCGCCGGAAAGCGTTGTCACACCGACGTCCCCGGCGGCGGCGACGATGACGGCATCTTTGTCGACCGCGGCATAGCGCAGCGCCGCGCCAAGCGCCTGCTGGTCCACGCTGGTGCCGGCACCGGGGCACAACGTCAGTGAGATATTGATGACCCGCGCGCCCAAGTCGGCCGCGCGCACAACGGCGTGCGCCAGCGCCGAGATATCGGTGGTCACCTTGACTGCCGCTGGATCGTCGTCCTGTTCGCGCGGCGAGTACGCGGCCGACGTCTGCCTGATCGACAGCAGCCGGGCCGCGGGCGCCACTCCTGAGAAGGCATCAGCCCCGGGTTGGCCACCGATGATCCCGGCCACGGCGGTGCCGTGACCGTCACAGTCGGTCAATCCATCTGTGGTCGAGACAAAGTCGCCGCCACCCTCGACATTGGGCAGTCGCGGCCCCGGTGTGACTCCGGTGTCGATCACCGCGACGAGCTGGCCTTCTCCCCTCGAAAACGTCCACGCTCCAGGCAGATTCAGCATCTGCTGGTGAAGTGAGAGGGCACCCGGGTCAGTCCCGGGCATGACGCCGGTTGTCACGCATTCCGAGCGCTGCACCATGGCGGCGGCAGGTCCGGCACCGCCAGCCGGCAGCGCGGTGCCGGATTCGACAGAAGGGGGGTCGACCGCCCACGCCGACGGGCTCATGACGACAAGGACTGCCAAGCCGGCGGCGACCACACGCAGCCCGGGCCGGGTCATCTATCGAGCACCCAACCGAACAGTCCCACCAGGTAGGCCAGAACCGGAATCAGGGACGCATCGACAGCGGCGGCGAGAAAGCCGACCAGCCGGCGAAGGGGCAGTGAATACCTCTCCGGATCAGTGAGGCCCGGGTTCACCGAAGCTGTCACGAACGCCGCGGTCAGGACCCCCAGGGCGACCAGAGCACCTACTGCTGGCAGTCGCGTGCCCGCGATGAGGAACAGCACCAGCAGGCCAATCGACACGATGATGGGCTGCACCAGCAGCCATGCCTTGCAGGCGGCGATGTCCCAGACACGGGCGCGCAGTACCGCGGCAGCCGATGTTGCGATCACCGCGTACCAAGCCCATGTCCCAACCGAATCCGGTCGTTCGACTAGGGCCCCTGAGCCCAGGATCGACAACACCACCGAGCCCGCGACGAACCCGGCCTGGTGCGCCTCGCTGATCCGGACGCGACGAGGCAGATCTTCAAGCACCCGCGTCTCCGGTGCCGACGGAGTGGGGTCACCTGGCGCGGGGATGACAGGAAGTGGCAAACGCGCTGTCAACGCCGACAGTTGGGCCGCTTGAACTGCCACTAGAAGAGCAGCGGCAAGTAGTCCGCAGCCCAGCGTCGGCAGTGGTAGCTCCCAGGTCTGGGCCACCGCAGCCGCGATCAGAATCGCCGCGCCGATGACGCTCGTTGCGGCAAAGAACGCGATGCACCGGTCAGCGATGATCAAGCAGATCAGCGACCAGGCGGTAACCCCAGCGGCTGCCAGCATGACCAGCGCAGGGTTGAGGTCACCAACTGCCAAGGCGAGTCCGGCCCCGACCGGAACCAGCGCGGCCACCGACAGCTCCCCCGCACAAAGGTGCTCGCGCGCGCGCGCCAGCAGCGTGGCGATGACGGCAGCCGCAGCTATTCCGCTCACCGCATACAAACCGACGACACCGCCGGTGGTGATGCGGTCGACGACTGCCAACGCCGTGGCGGCGAGTATGAACGCGACGACGGCAACGCGGGCAATGATCCGGATGTCAGCAGTCCCCCACGGCCGGAGACGCGACGCCGAGAAGATAACCGCAGCGTCGGCAACATCCTCCACGACACCAGGAGCCGACGGCCCCGACGGAACAGGTTGGAGGGCAAGCAGATCGCCGTCGACGACACCGACGGTGTCCAGGCTGGCATCCAGCGAGAACGGCGCGCCACCGACGGCTGCCAGGCTCAGCGGTCGTGGCGCCGCGTCAGCTGTCGTCTCGCCCGAGCCAGCCGTGGCAGGCAAGAGCCGACGAATCGCCGGCAGGATCTCACGCAGAGGCAACTCCGACGGGAGCGCCATGTCCACGACCCGGCTGTCGGCGAGTATCGCCACTCGCACGATGGGCAGTGCCGGAATGCTGTCGGCCGGCGCCGAGATGTCAGTCATCTAGTCGTTCTCTTTCAGATTCTCTGGGCGGTGAAGTCGCGAACTGGTTGCAGCGGTGAGAACCACGGGCCATCCGGCAGGGCCGCGGTCAGCTGTTCGATGGCCACGGCGATCGCCATGTCTGTCCCCGGCGCAAAAACCGACACCCACTCGCCGTCGAACGCGCGGGTGGAGCTGACCACTAGGCGCCCAATAGAGTTGTCCACCACAGCAATTCCAACCTCGGCGAGGACCGTGGCAACACCGGCACATTGCCCGGCGACCACTTCGACGTAGCCGGTCGGCCCCTCGAAGACGGCTCGGACAACCGCGCGGGCGGACTCCGGGATCCCGAGGTTACTCATCACGTCGGACAGCGCCGCACCCTCGCGGAGCTGCTGGTCCGCCCGGGCACCAACCCGCAACGGAAGCGCGAATTCGTCGAAGTGCGCCGGTGAACGCCCCAACAGCCCGGCGGTGATCACCGATGACATCGCCAGTCCGGAAACGATTTCCACCGTGGTAAAGGTGACAAGCTGGGCGTTGCGCAGCGCGACCACGATCTGACCGCCCCGGAACGCGACAATGCCGCGGAGTCGGAGGGCCGACGGGTGGGCGCCACCCACGTAGCGCAACTCCAGCCAGCGCTCCGGTCGGCAGACGACCCGGATCCACTGCTGCACAACGGGGTCGATCGTGCCCTGGGCCATCACTCCGAGCCGCGTCAGCTCGGCGATCTGTCGCGACGCGAACACCCCGCGTTCGGACACGTCACGATACGGCGGTGTGATCGCAAGCACCCAGGGAAATGTGCCGAGGCCGGCATTGTCCGCGATAAACCAGGCCGCCTCCACAGACAGCTCGACCGCGTCAGCCACAGGCATGTCCCGCCCCGCCTGGTCGGATCAACCCCACTTAGCTCCTTCGGCCCGATCTCGTGCCTGCATGGCGAGCGTATTTGTTTCGTGCGTCGAGGCCATGGCACGATAGGCGCGCACCAATTCCTCCATAGCGCTGTTCCATTGGGCCTGCCACACCTGGTAGGTCATCCCTGTGTCGCCCTGCCAGGCGCCCCGCAACGCGGCCTGCTCGGCTGAAATATCGGCGCCTACCGCCTGCAATGTGCCGGCATAGCTCGCCATATCGCCGGCATGACCGAGCATGGCCGGATAGTTGTACATGATCTGAGACATCAGAATCCCCCGTAAGTGCTTACCGCGGCCGAATCCTGCGCTACATAGGCAGCACCCGCGTCGCCCAGATTCGCCTGAGCGAGGTCCAACAGCGCGTTCACCTTCGCTGCCGCTTCGACGAAGCGTGCGTGCGCGCCCTGGAAGGCCACCGACGACTCGCCCGTATGGAATGCCTGGGCCGCGACGGCCTCCTGCTCGGCTTGTGCGATCGTGCTCCGCATCAGCGCCGTCTTGGCTCCGAACGCCGATTCGGACGCGACGAGCTGCGGAATGTGTGCATCGAGAAGACTCATTTTCTTCATCTCCAATCAGGTCATACGACAATCGATTTCGGTTCCCCACAAATCTCAGCCGACCCCCTGACCGCCAAAGGACGCCGCCGCCAAGCCATCCCCCGCGACATAGCTCGCTGCTGATTGCGCCACACCCATACCGGAGCGGCCCAATTCGACCACACCTGCGGACGCCGCAACGGTGTGCTCGGATCCCTTCGCCCCGCAGGTCAGCGCCGCCTGCACCGACACGGCATCGCCGGCAGGTGGCAGCACCGCGGTGATGAGTGGGGCCGCGGCCGCGTGGATGGTAGCCAGCCGTGCACTCAGGGCCTCGACCGCCGCGCTGGCGGCCGCCAGGCCCTCGGGGACAACGTTCAGTACCATCACACGTTCCCATCGATTACGTCGGGGCCGCCGACCGGCGAGCCGATCAACGGATTGACAAGCTGCAGATAGGTCGGCGCGTCGGACTCGTCGAGCAGCATTCCGCGCCCCGGCACTGATCTGCTGAACCGGTGACCGCGAATCTTGGCGCTGTCCTGCGGATTACCCGACAACATGAGCGTCGTGGCCTGTAGATCGTTCATCCGCCGCAACAACGGATTCGTCATCAATGCTTGGGCCGAGCCAGACGCGCGCGCGGTGACGATCACCCGCAACCCGAGATCGGCTGCCTCGGAGAGCAATCCGATCAACGGAGTCCATGGTCGGTGCCCGACGTAGAGCCCTGACATTGCCGCGCCATCCGGGAGCTGGTCGACGTCATCGACCAGCAGGTAGTGCGTATGCCCGGTGAAGGTCCACTTCATCAGCTCAGCCGTCGACAACCCGGCTGGCGGACGGCGACCCTCGACGATCGCCGATAGCCCCAGCATTGCCGGGATGATGCGGTCGGTGTTCGCCGTGTACTCGTTGTCCGGAAACAGCGGCTCGTCGACGAGCCGCAGTCGCCGGTCCAGCACGGTGAACGCGAGCCGGTCGGCGGTCGAATTCTCGCGCAGTGTCCGGATTACGTGGCGCATCAGAGTCGTCTTACCGGACTTGCTGTCGCCCAACACCATCAGCAGCGGATGCGCGGCGAAGTTGAGCGCCACCGGGGCGAGATCCCGCTCGGACTGGCCGATGACCACCTGCTCGGGCCCGATATAGAGGGGTGCGATCTGTGCGGGTGCGAGCTCCGCGGAAAGCAGCCGCACCCGAGCGGCCGACTGCCCGGGGTAGCGGGCATTGAGCTGTGGAATCTGGCTGAGCTCGGGCTTGGCGAAAAGAAAATGTTCGGCCGCCATGGTCAGACCCCGACCCGGTTGTTCGTAGGGCACCGAATCGGCGGGCCGGCGCAGTGCGCCCGCGATGCGAACGTTGCTGTCACGCGGATCAGGCAGCCGGAGCTCCAGACGAAGACCCAGCCCGTCGCGCATGGCCAGCGGCACCTCGAGCCAGTTCGGGGTGGTGATGACGACGTGGATGCCGTACGACAGACCGGCGTTGGCCAGTTCGGTCACCTTCGTCAAGAGTGGGTTGCGCGTATTGAACTGGTCGGTGTTGTCACGGCTGAAGGCATACAAGTTGTCGATCACGAGAAAGACGTGCGGATTCCCAACCCCGTACCCGGCCCGCCGCCTTTCTTCCAGGAGCTGATCGAGTTCGCCGAAGGTACGCCGGATTCTCTCAGCCTCCAGCGGCGACGCGACGCTGCCGACATGGGCGAGATCCTCTAGTGCCCGCAGTTGGCCGCCACCGTAGTCGACGCAGTAGAACGACACCTCGTCGGGTGAATGCAGTGCGGCTGCCGAGAGAATAAATGTTTGCAGCGCAGTGGATTTCCCGGACTTGGCACCGCCATGGATCATCATATTTCCGGCGGCGGAGGTAGCATCGAAGACAAGCGGGTCGCGACGCATGTCGAACGGGCGGTCGATCTCGCCGAGCGGCCACCGTCCCACACCCGTTGGGATGTCGGAGTCGGCGAGAACCTCGGCCAGCGGGATCGGGTCGTCGAGCGGCGGCAGCCACACTCTCGGCGCACGCGGACCGAACGTGGCCAATTGTTGGCCGATGGTAGCGATGAGCTTCTTGGGCGCGGCCCTCGACACACTATCGTCGCCGGACACGACGACGACATCCTCGTCGATACCAACCTCTGCGGCGGTGAACAGTTGCGGGCGGGGATCAGTCGGCACCACATAGGATCTGGGCCGCCGAGGCGGATCGTAGATGCCGTCGACATACGTGCCGCGGAATTTGACCGGCTCCGCCCCCGGCGCCGGTACCAGGAAACCGACGCCCTTGTATTCCTTGCCCGACTCAATGTGAAAGGCATCCTCGACACCGATGATCTGACGTGACGCCGACGGACTGGCAACCTTGAGGCCGATCCGATATGACGTGTTCTTGTCAATATCCTTGATCCGTCCCACGTCCAGCGTCTGCGACGCGAACAGGATGTGGATTCGAAACGACCGGCCCTTGCGCGCAACATAATCGAACAGTTCCGCGTATTCGGGGTGATCGGCGAGCATCAGCGTGAACTCGTCGGCGACCACGAACAGGGTCGGCAGCGCGGGCAGGTCGTAGCCGGCCGCGATCGCCGCTTCGTACTCGGTGACAGAGTTGAACGCGCTGCCCTGCACTCGTCGTCCCGCTTCGCGCAGCAGGATCTCCCGGCGAGCGACTTCACCGCGCAATGTGTCGGCGAATCGGTCCGCGAGTGATTTCTTTTCTGCCATGTTCGAGATGACCGCCACGACCTGAGGGAAGTCGCGGAAGATGTCGGCGCCAGCCTCGCCCTTGAAGTCGGCGTAGATGACGATCAGTCGCTCAGCTGAGTGAGTTGTCAGCAGGGACAGCAGGATTGACATCAGGGTCTGTGACTTGCCCGAGCCGGTCATACCGATCATCAGGCCGTGCGGCCCCATGCCACCCTCGGCCTCGTCTTTGAGGTCGAAGTACAGCGGCTCGCCGGTGGCGGTCACACCGATCGGTACCCGAAGCTCGCGGTCACGATCACGCGGCGCCCATAATGCGGGCACGTCGAGCTGGGTGGCGTCATCGATGTCGAGCAAAGTGGTGAAGGTGGCACCGCTGACGGCCGCTGAGCGCAAGCCGGCGTGCGTGGGATTGGAGTCCCATCGCGCCAGGAGACGGGCCAGATGCGCCGTGTCCTCGGTGGATAGCTGATCGGCGCTGTCCACGTAGGGCTGCCATCCGTCGGCGCCCCAACGCTGAATGGCGCCGTCAGAGATCCTGAGGACTGGCCGTTCAGGATCCGAATACTGCTCGCGGTGGGGTTCGGCCCGGCTGACGTGAACGACGGTGACGCCGGCCCAGCCTGCCGACAACACCGACGCCGACAGGTCATATCCGGGATCGTCGACCACAATCAGCAGATGGCGCAGACCGCGGCCCCCCTCATCGCCGAACATCGGCCGTTCGGCGAGCACCGGCCCGATCTTGGCGACCAGCTCATCGGGATCGGCGCTGAGATAACGCGCCGAGCCCACGCCGTCGAGGACGCCTGAAATATCTACGTGAGCAAGCCATTTCAGCCATGCCCAATTTGGCCCGTCCAGGTCAGGGCTGGCCAGTGCCACGCCGAGCAGACTTGGGTCGTGCCAAGTGACAGCCTGCGCAATCCATGCCCGCAGCGCCGCGCGCGCGGCATCGCCGTCACCGACAAGCGTCAGCCGGGAAATCGTCGAGAGGTCGATTCCGGCCGGGGCGCGGCGGACGGTTCGCTGGACATCGAGCAGACTGCGCAGGGCACTGTGTGCCACGGGTTCTAAATCCACCTCGTCGGCGGTGTCCCTGACGCGCAACGCCGTATCCAGCGGCACGTCATGCAGGCCGGTGCGCACCACGAGGAAATCCCGGTCTGGCGGGTCGCGCTCCCATTGTCTCTGTGATCCTGGAATCGACGCCAGCGCTGCAGGATCAGGATGCGACCACTCCAGACTGGCCCGCTGCTCGGCGGCCTGAGCACGGACGTTGTCCCGCACGACGGACAGATAGCGCAGATAGTCGGCGCGTTCGGCGTCGACTTCCTCGGTACGTAACTTGCTGTCGTTTCCGCGATATAACGCTGTCGCGGCCAGCAGGAGGACAAATGGAAAGAACAACATCTGGGGTGAGATCAGCCTCATCCCGGTTGCGAACAGGGCGACAATCATGCCGACGATCAGCATAACGATCAATAACGGGAGAGCCCGTCGCAGTAAGGATGCCGGCAGGGCGCGCGGCAGTTCCGGCGGAGCTTCGATTGTGATGGCACCCTTGCGTACCGGGGGTGAAGGAAGCCGCCTGCGTGCCTCGAAGATGAGCCTGCTCAACGATTCTCCGTTCCTGCATACACGTTCAGCGCATCGGCCTTCGACAACGCAGGCCCTGCGGCGAACAAGGTGAGTACGGACCAGGGAATTGGCATCGCGGGTGACGCCAGCCCGAGCGCAGTCTCCGTCTGAGTCAACTCGTCTTTGTTCGCGGCCTCGATGCCATACCGCATTCCGGTGTCCGATAACCAGAACAATGAACCGGCCGCCGGCGAGGCCGGCTCTTGCCCCACAGTCTGGGCGAAATAGCCCTTTCCGACGGGAAGCACCACCCGCGAGGCGGATGTGCCACTGCCGGGCAGTTCGACGGGTTGTTCTCCCTGGGCGATCGGCAACGTCGCACCCGACAGCAGTGACAACGAACTGGCGCTCGCTCCGGCAGGCTTGGACCACCGGGCGCAGACGACGGGTGCGCTCACCGAGTCGACCAGGCTGATCCGGTGCTCGGGGAAGGCGGCGGTATCGAGAGTCCGGGACACTGGGAGGCGGCTCACCTCGTCGGCGCCCAACCGCGGAGGCTCCTGCAGCCCATAGGAGTTGGTGTTGCGTAACAAGGCAGCCAGCACCGGCGAGATCGGCTGCAATCCGTCGGGCAGCACCGCGTAGTACGACAATGTGCCGTCGGCACCAAAGGCAGCCACCACCGCACCCGCGGGCGCGGGAACCGACATCGCGAACTCTGGCGCGGACCCAGCGCCCGGGATCACGGGAACCAGCAGCGGCGCACCCTCGGGAATCGCATTGAACAATCCCAGTGCGATCGGGGTGGGGGCGGGAATGGTCGGGCCGAGGCCCAAGGCATCGGTGGCGGCATGATCAGCCAGGTCGATCCGGCTGCGCCGGCCGTCCCACAGCAGCCACGTGGTCAAAGTGTCAGGTGTCCCGGCCGCAACCAACACCGCCTTGTCCGACCGGAGAGCAGACGCACGGACACCGCCCTCGGCCAATCGACCGCCGATGACGGTCACGCCCGGACTCGTCGCCTCGCTGCTGTCGCACACTGTCCAGTCCGCATCACCAGAGCCGTTCTGCACCATGCGTTCTGGAGCGCCCGGGATGCCCACCATCGCGCCGCGCGCTAGCTTGTCCAGCGCCGCGCTACCCACGGGCGTCGGCGTGACGGGGTGACCCGCGATCAGCCGCGCCGAGGTCAGATTGAGCACCGGGTGCAGACGATCGTCGACCCGCACGTACAGGGCGGCGGTGTCGCGGTCGGCCAGCACGGTGTTGTTTCCGACGGAGCCATTCGGTCTGAGCAGGGAGAAGACGAAGCACCCAATCAACCCGGTGACCACGATCAGGACGCCCATCACGACCGAACGCGACTGGGTGCGCAGCGGATCGGTGAGCATGCGGGTGTCGTGCAATGCCACGCCAGAGGCGATGCGCCGCATCAGAAATCGCCAACCCGTGACCTGATGCCGGGTGACGAACCCCCGGCGGTAGGTGACCTGATCAGGGTTATGATTCGCGGGCGTACGGGATGTGAAGCTCATCGCGGCACGTCCAGCCCGAGGCCGCGCAGCAGCGGCACCACCGAGTGCTTGACGTCGGCGGGGGTGATCGTCATCAGCTGCGCGTCGGAGAAGTCACCGGTATTCGCCGCCTCAGAGTGATCGAGCCGGAATTCACGCTCTTCCTCGGAGCGTTCGACCACGTTGCGGACGAAGCGCCCGTTGCCTGCGATGTCGAGGCTGCGGCGTTCGACCCCGTTCGCATCTGGTGTCGTCATCGATGCCAGCCGCCCGAACAGAGTCTCCAGATCATCCAGCGCGCGCCGGTCGAAGACACTGTCACGCTGTTTGGCCATCGCGCTGGCGATCTCGACCAGTTCGCCAGGGACGTACGACGGGAAATCGATACTGCGAGTGAAGCGTGACCGCAACCCCTCGTTGGTGTCCAGGAATCGGTCGAGGTCCGCGCGATACCCGGCGACGATCACCACCAGACGATCGCGATCGTTCTCCATCCTGGCCAACAGCGTGTCGATAGCCACCAGGCCGAAGTCGTTCTTGGCACCGGTGGCCACCAACGCATAGGCCTCGTCGAGGAACAGCACGCCGTCGAGCGCACTGTCGATGATCGCGTTGGTCTTGGCTTCGGTCTCCCCGATGTGCTGGCCGATCAGATCCGCCCGGTGCACCTCACGGACGTTCTCCCGCTTCAAAAGACCCAGACCGCAATAGATCTTGGCCACCACCCGGGCGATCGTGGTCTTGCCCGTGCCAGGCGGGCCGGCAAACACCAGATGATGCGAGCGCTGGGCGACCGCGAGACCGCGGTCCTGACGCAGCAGCGCCATGGCGACCGAGCTCTTCAGCCGCGACACCTGGTCTTTGACCTGCTCCAGCCCGATGAATTCGGCGAGTTGGTCTTCGGCTTCGGCCAGCAGCACCGCCTTGCGCTGATGAGCGCCGGGATCGACGAAATCGTCTTCACCGGGTTCCGTCGCCGGATCCCACGGGTCGGTGCGTGCCTCGATCCGGGCCGCGGATGTCGTGACGATGCCATAGGACGGGTTCGACAGCGCTTCTTCGACTTCGACATTCGCGGGGTTGGCGGCGTAGAGCTCCTGGAGCACCTCGGCCGCGGCCTCCTCCTCACCTTGCGCCCTCAATACCAGCGCCTTGGCCAATGCCCCGTCCACGGCCGCCACAGTCAAGGGACCGCCGGACTCCTCCAGATACGACAGCGCGGGAGCGAACATCCCCAACCGGGCCAGGGCGAGGCCGAGGGCAATCCGCACGGCATGGGCGAACGATTCGTCAAGGGCTTTGTCGGTGACCAGCGGAGTCAGAAGTCTGACGACATCCGACCACCGTTGGCTGCGATATTGAATGATCGTCGCGACCCACCGCGCCTGGTGGGTCTCACCGGTGCGGGTGATGACGTCGGCAACGATCGCATCGGCCTCGCCGAATCGCCCGGTGGTCGCGAGCGTGGCCGCGTGGGCCAGCTCGAAATCGTCGGGGCCTGTGGCCCGGAACTGCAAATACAGCCCGGTGTCGTAGGTGAAACCCAATGCGCCAGGTTCGAGTTCGATCATGCGTGCCAGTACGCCCGCGGAGCCGCGGGTGGCTGCGATCGCTTCGATCACCGACGCAGAGGTGTCACCGGCAGCGGCCAAGCCGGCCCATGCGTCGCATTGGTCTTGGGCAAGTCGTGTCAGCGCAGAGAATCCGATACGGGCGGCCGCCAGATCCGCGGGCCGTCGGCGATCGTGCACCTGTAGGCCCAGCGCCCTGCAGCAGGTTCTGAAGCGGCTGACCACATCGACATCGACGCGGGCGATCACACCCGGGGCGGTGCCGTTGCCCACGGTCATGAGCACGCCCATACGGAACCTGACCTACCGAACAACGGGTTACTCACGGGCCTTTAGTCGGTAACCGGCCGTCCCTGGTTCCCGGTGGTTTCCGCTCACGTGCGCGGCCGGCGGCGACGAGACAACGATTCACAGCATATTGGCAGGTAAAGCGGGGAACTCGGGGCTCGCCAGATCCGACTGCGTGGGCGTACCTCGACGCCGCCGACGAAAGGGCTTCCGGAGATGAAGAGACCACTGCGCACAACACTTACTGCCGCGGCGGTGACTGTAGCCAGTATTGCGCTCGCCGCGCCCGCATGGGCACACGTCGAGGCCTCGGGAACAGACGCGACGCAAGGCGGCTACGGGGTGCTCACGTTTCGTGTTCCCAGCGAGTCCGACACCGCGTCGACGACGGACCTCGTGGTGACGTTGCCCGATGACCAGCCGATCATCTCGGTCGACACCCAGCCCAAGCCAGGCTGGACGGCGACGGTGACGAAGAAGAAGCTCGCGACGCCGCAGAAGGACGACGACGGCAACGAGATCACCGACTACATCTCGACGGTCGAGTGGAAGGCAGTGAATCCCCAGGCGGGAATCCCGCCCAACCAGTTCGACATGTTCAACATCTCCGCGGGCCCGCTTCCCAAAGAAGCGATGATCTCCCTACCCGCCGTACAGACCTACAGCGACGGCAAGGTTGTCCATTGGGATGAGAAGGCCGCCATGGGTCAGCCCGAGCCTGAGCACCCGGCTCCGATGCTGATGCTCTCCGCAGGAGGCGACCAGGCGACCCCGGCTCCCGCTGCCACGCCGGCACCCACCACCTCGGCAGTACCCAGCGCTTCGGCAGCCAGCGCCACGAGCAGTAGCCCGGCGTGGCCGGGCATCACCGCGCTGGTCGTGGCTGTCGTCGCCGTCCTGCTCGGCATCGTGAATTTGGTGCTCGTGCGGCGCCGGTCGTCCTGACCTTGCGGCGGCTCGCGGCGCTGCTCGGTATGGCGCTGGCTGTGCCGGTGCTCACCGTGCTCGCCGCAGCCCCCGCGGCCGCCCACGCGGTGCTGGTCTCCAGCGATCCGGTCGACGGCGCGCGACTGACCGGACCGCCCGCTCAGGTGCGACTGACGTTCGATGAGCCGATCCGGCTGGTGCCCAACGGGATACAGGTGATCTCCGACGCCGGGATCAGGGTGGACACCGGCCCGTCCGTCGCGGCTGACGGCGTGACGATCATCCTGCCCCTGCGGGCTGACCTTCCCGACGGCAGTTACACCGCGACCTGGGAGGTCATCTCCGCAGACACCCACGAGGTGGCGGGGTCAATCTCGTTCGGCGTCGGCCGCGATGCCCGCGCCGGCCCCGCAGGACTCACCGGGCAGGAGAACCGGGCCGCCGACGTCGCGGCTGGACTGCTCCGCGGCGCCCAGTTCATCGGTCTCGTTCTCGCTGTCGGCGTTGCACTGGCCTGTGCCGCCCTGTGGCCGTGGACGTTGAACGTGCGAAGAACCCGCACGCTGTCCGCGGTCGGGCTGACGCTACTGATTCTGGCGAGCCTGGGCGAGATGGTCCTCACCGCCACCCAGGACCCAGCACCCGCGGCGCCCAGCCGTCAGGAGATCGTGGCCTTAACCCGCATCGTCCTCACAGCGTTGGTGGTGGTGTTCCTCCCCCGGCTGTTCAACGGTTCCCGGCGCGTGGCCTGGCTCATCGCCACCCTGGGGGTTGCGTTATCGGTGGCGATAGCTGTCGATGGCCATGCCGGGGTGGGCGCTGATGCAGCATTGGCGACGCTGGCGACCGCAGCGCACGTCAGTGCGATGACCGTGTGGTTGGGCGGCCTGATGGCGTTGTGCGCGATTGTCTTACCTTCCCGACACACCGACAACCTGCGTCGCTGGTCGGTGATCGCGCTCACCTGTGTCGGGGTGCTGATTGCCACAGGCACCTATCAAGCCTGGCGACAGATCGCCCCGGTGCAATCGTTATGGGCAACCGACTACGGACAGACGTTGTGTGTCAAGGTCACCGCGGTCGGCGTCATGCTCGTGCTCGCGTACCTGGCGCGTCGCCGACTCAACCCGCAGCGGTTACGCCGGACCGTTCCGATGGAAGCCGCGATCGGATTGGCGGTGCTGGTCGTCACGACAGTTCTGGTCTCGCTGCCGCCTGCGCGGACGACGTACGGACCTGCTGTGACGCTAGAGGCGCCGCTGGACGACAGCAGGCATGTTGTCGTCGACATCGCCTCGACTCGGCGCGGACCGACAACCGTCCACGTAACGGTGCTCGATGCGGCAGGCCGACCAGTCCCGTCTCTCTCCGTGACCGGAAACTTGTCCAGCCATGAGGCTGAGATCCCTTCTCTGCCAATCGACTTCGCACGCCACGAGAATGATTGGGTGAGCACGTACGCGAGCACACCTCGGCCCGGGTTGTGGACGCTGCGAATCACCGTCCGCTTCGGACAGACCGACGCGGTCGTCACGGGTGTGGAATTCCGGGTCTGGTAAAGCCCTACCCCGAACTGACCATCGGCTGATCGCAGCACATTTCAGCATGCTCGGTGGGCGAGGTACAGGGGCATGGCTTCTCGTAGACCAGCACCGACCCACAGACTGTGCATTCGTATCGATCTCCGGCATTGCGGGACATGGCATCTCCTCAGTCGACTATCCGGGGCACCCAGGCCATTGTGCCGCCAATCTTGGCCGGAAATAATGCATTTACGGACAGGATTCACTGCAATCCTTGTGCAGCTCAACCCCGGCAAATTACTATCTGATCAGCGTTCAGGGGAACACCGGTGCGATACCGGGGCTGTCCCGCAACTGTGACTAGCTCGACGTGCCGGACGCACGCAGGGTTGGAAGCCAGATACCCGGTCGCTGCAACCGCTTGGTTGCTCACCACGAGAGATGGAGTATGTAATGACCGCTATTCTGACCGCCCCGCCATCGGCGCCCGTTGCCGCGCCCAGCGCACCTGACACGGCCGCTCCGGCAGCTATCCGGATCCCCGCCATCGCATGGATCGCGGTGGTGATCACCCTGCTCTGGATCACCTACGCGTTCCTCGGCCAGGACATCGCCCCGACCGTCTGGAACCATATGCACGAGTTCTTCCACGACGGCCGTCACTTCCTCGGCATCGCCTGCCACTAAAGGAACTGACCACATGACTTACGGCGCCGTGATCAAGCGATACCTGCTCGCGGGTCTCGTTAGTGGCATCCTTTGTGCGTTGTACCTGCGGATCTTGGGCGAGCCCGTGATCCGGGCAGGGCTCGACTTCGAGGATTCGCTTCCTTCGGAAGGCCCGGCAGACCCCGAGCTGTTCACCCGAGACCAGCAAGTACTCGGCGGGATGGTGGCATTGGTGTTCGTCAGCCTCCTGTTGTCATTCCTTTTCGGGACTCTCTACGCGTTCCTTCGCCACCGGATCATCAATGGCCAGGGTGACGTGCGGGCTTCTACCACGCTTGCAGCACTCGCATTCCTGCTCACTGTGGTGGTCCCCTGGATCCGCTATCCCTTCCTGCCGCCCGGAATGGGCAACGGCGAGACGGTATGGAAACGCGGCTTCTGGGAGCTGCTCCTGATCGTGACGGGCATCGTCGCGTTTGTTCTCATCCAGTTCGGGATCGCGCGTCTCAAGGGACGCATCTCCGAAGATGTTCGGTGGATCCTGGCGATCGTGGTTCCGGTCGTCGTGATCGGCCTCATCATGTTCATCTTCCCGAGCGTCAGCGACCCCTATCCGGACGGGATCCCCGCGCAGTTGATCTGGAGTTTCCGGATCCGCTCCCTGGGAAGCTACGCGCTCTTCTGGGCCATCATCGGAATCTTTGGCGGCTGGCTCGTAAGCCGCGCGGCGGCGACATCCTCCCCGGGGAGCCCGCCGTCCATACCGCAGAAGGATCCGGTCCCGCAGGGCTGAGTTAGGACCGTTGCACGTGGCCTCAGCCGGTTGGTCGAGTCTTACCGCCGGCTGGGGCCACTGCCGTTCGCCACATCTCCAGCCGCTCGGTCTCCGGGGTCAGCACGCAGTCGCCGCATGTGCCACCGCCGGGGACTCGATAGAACATGCAGCAGTTGTGCCGGACGAAAAATCGGTCCGCCCGATCATCGAACGGGCGTTCATAGTGCCCGGTATCGGTCAGTGACGGAAGTGCGAGCATTGAGCGGACAACCTCCACCGGGTCGAGGTTGAGCGCTGTCCCAGCCCGAACGAGCATCCCGGCCGCACCGGCGAGCGCGGAGGCGACGTTTCCTCGCAACACCCGCTTCGACAGCTTGAACTCTCTCGAGTAGGCCGCCAGAACCGGCTCGACGCACGGCAGCAGCACATCGTGCTCCAACTGGGCGGCGGCCTCGGTGGCGGTTTCCACCGTCGTGCCGGTCGCGGTGGCGATGGCGATCGGAACTGGGCCCCCTAATGCGGGGCGCCAGTACATCTGCCGCGGATCCAGCCGGGGTATCACGCCCGCCAAGCAGGCGGTAGCCAACGCGGGCGATACGAGCCGCGACATGAAACCAAGCGAGCTTATCGAGGCCGACGCCCGGAGGTCGACTTCCGTATTGGTGCGCGAACTCAGATACTCGCATGCGGTATTCACGCGTTCTGACAAACACCCCGCACGAGTCCACAAGTCGGCAACAGCACACCATTCACCTTGTGACGCAGCGAATTCCACCGCGAAGTACGGTCCGATCTCGCCCGCGGAAACAAGAGCTGTTCGCACTTGATCAGCCTGTACCGGCACCGCCATGTGCTCAGCTTGCCAGATTTTCTAAGAGGGGCTGGGCGGTTGCCCCTGCCGTGACAGCGTCGAGGCGATCGCTTGAAGGATCTCAGGTGTGGTCTTGCCTGTGGTTGCTTCCATGCCCATCAACAACAACCCTGAAAGGTTGATCAGCCCGGTGATCAACCCTGGACAGCCGTGCGGTTCGCCGAGGTAGGAATCGACGCGATCACGGACGAAGCCGGTGTCACCACCTTGCGCCCACGCGGTCATCACGTCGATTGCCCACCGCGTCTTGTCATCGTCGGCCATCACGAAACCCTGGATCGGATTAGAAGATCAGGCCCGCGGTCTTCGTTGTCGCCGCGGCGTAGCGATCTTGCACGTCGGCCCAATTGACCACATTCCAAAAGGCTTTCACATAGTCGGCTTTGACATTCTTGTACTGCAAATAGTAGGCGTGCTCCCACATGTCGACCTGCAGCAGCGGAATGATGCCGAGCGGCACATTGGCCTGCTGGTCGTACAGCTGGAATGTCAGCAATCGGTTTCCGAGGGTGTCGTAGCCCAGCACTGCCCACCCAGAGCCCTGCAAGCCGTTGGCCGCCGCGGTGAACTGGGCGCGGAACTTGTCGAACGAGCCGAACTGGTCGTCGATGGCCGCGGCGAGATCCCCCTCTGGCTTGTCGCCACCGTTTGGGGAGAGGTTCTTCCACCAGATCGAATGATTCACGTGCCCGCCGAGGTGGAAGGCGAGGTTCTTCTCGTTGAGGAAGATCGCGGCGTGATCGTCGTTGGCGCGCGCTTCCTCAAGTTTGGCGATCGTGTCGTTGAGACCTTTGACGTACGTCGCGTGGTGCTTGCTGTGGTGAATCTCGTTGATCTGCCCAGAGATATGGGGCTCCAACGCGCCGTAATCGTAATCCAGCTCGGGCAAGGAGTACTCAGCCATGAATTCCTTCCTGCGTCCTCATGGACGTCACCGATGGGCTGCCGGCCCCGGTGGTCGACCAGATAAGCAGACCACCACTGGCCAACATCAGTCTAGCTGTTCAGATGTTCATCTGTTAGGTTGGACTGGTGAGCGGCCGCGGGCGCCGAAGTCGATGCAGCACATCACTCACACCCCCAACGGGATGGCAGTGCGCCACGGCCGCTCACACGAAATTCTCTGCGGTTCAGAGTGATTCGCGATAACTACCGACATGCTCGACAGGCCCACGCGGGTGGCGTCAACATTCGATAGATTGCAAAGCATGCAACGATCGGGCGCGAGTCGGCCGTGACCGAGGTAGATACCGCCACATGGGCGGCGCGCTTCGACATGCTGTCCGACCCCAACCGGTTAGAGATCCTGCTGGCAATGCGCCGCACACCAGACATCTGTGTCAGCGATCTGGCGGAAGCGGTCGGCCGTACGGAGAACGCGGTGTCGCAGGCTCTCCGGGTTTTACGCCGCCAGGGGTGGGTTAGGTCGGTCCGAGTCGGACGCACAGTGAATTACCAGCTAGACGAGGGCACGGTGCATGACCTGCTGCATTGGATCGGCGCCCGCCGAAGCTAAGGTTCTTCCGTCGCTTCCGTCCATCTTTTCACATAGACAGACGATCAGGTGGGGCATACGCTCGCCATCGATGGCCACATCGGAGACCACAGATTCGCTTGCCGGCGGTTTTGCTCAGTTTCGGCGCTCCTTGTCCCATGCAGACAAGCGGTCACTTTTTGGCATGTACGGCTTCATCATCGCGCTTCACCTGATCGGCTTCGGAGTGCTGTTCGCCTTCGTCGTTCCCGAGCACTACAGACTCGGCGGCGACCATCCCGTCTTCACCGTCGGCGTCGGAATCCTGGCCTACACCTTCGGATTACGGCACGCATTCGATGCCGACCACATCGCGGCCGTGGACAACACCACTCGTAAACTCATCGCCGACAACCTCCAGAACCGCGTCGACCGCAAACCCCTATCGGTCGGGTTCTGGTTCTCCCTCGGCCACTCCACCATCGTGTTCACTCTGGCATTCCTACTGTCCGTCGGAGTGCGGGCCCTCGTAGGCCCGGTCGAGGACGAGAACTCCCCGCTGCACACCATCACCGGCATGATCGGCCCGTCAGTGTCCGGGGTGTTTCTCTGGATCATCGGCATCCTCAACCTCATCGCCCTGCTGGGCATCATCAAGGTGTTCCGCGAACTGCGGCAAGGCCGATACGACGAGGCCGAACTCGAGAAGCAGCTCGACTCGCGCGGATTCATGAATCGGTTCCTTGGCGGGCTGACCAAGTCAGTGACCAAGCCGTGGCACATCTACCCCATCGGCGTTCTGTTCGGGATGGGCTTCGACACCGCGACCGAAGTCGGTCTGTTGGTCTTGGCCGGCGGTGCGGCAGCGTTCAATCTGCCCTTCTACGCCATCCTGGTGCTGCCGATCCTGTTCGCGGCGGGCATGTGTCTGATGGACACCACCGACGGTGTCTTCATGAACTACGCCTACGGCTGGGCCTTCGCCAAACCGGTCCGCAAGATCTTCTACAACATGACCATCACCAGCCTGTCGGTGGCTGTCGCCCTGATCATCGGCACCATCGAACTCGTCGGCGTCACCGCCGACCGGCTGCACATCGAATCCGGCCCGCTGGCCGCAATCGCCAACATCGACCTCGACTACGTCGGCTACATCATCGTCGCCCTGTTCGTCACCTCCTGGCTCCTCGCCATCTCGATCTGGCGATTCGGCCGCATCGAAGAACGCTGGTCCACCAACCTCAGCGGGTGACCCGCCGCGTGGGTCTCCCCTGGTAAGCGCTGCCGAGTCGGCGTACATCCAGCCACTCAGCCTTGGTTGAGACACGCGCCTCAACATCGCTTCTCCTCTGCTTAATTTGTTGTGCTGCAGCACCATTCGCGCAGTTACCACGCGGGTCTGTTTAGCCGGCTAGGCACATACGCAAGGACCTTTTGCACCATCGCTTCGGTTCTTGCGCCCCAAAGAGCGTCAGGCGTCCCAGTCGCACCAACCAGAAACAGACCGCGTCGCTATCCCGTGTCATCGTGCCGCGCACCTCTGAGCCAAACACCCCAGCGGACACCGGCGGGTACTGCCAGGCGCCAAATTCATCTTCGAGCCGTTCGACAAACGTGGCGAAGAGCTTTGCCAACTTCAGGATCGACTTCCCCGCGTGCGTCAAGCGCTCCCGTTTCCTCAGTCGAGCCAGATATATAGCAGACCCCGGATGTTCAACACCTTCGATCTTCGCCCACTGCGGCACGCAGAACCGGCCGTCGTCGGTGAGATAGTAAAGTTCGTCGATGGTGACGGTTGCTTTGACCAATGCCGGCTCTTGCGGGCTGATGATGTGCGCACCGACGCAAATCCACGAGGAATGCCAGAACTCCTCACGCACCCGCCGCCGAAACCCACCGTGTGGCTGCCTCGCTGAGCATCCCAGATGGAAATCAGTTCTCCGGCAGCCGATTCCCCGTAGATCGTCCCAGGCCGCACGTCGCCCACGATCTCAGTAGCGACCCATCCGCCGGCCGGATTCTCGCGGAACTCGGGTCCCGGGGAGAAGCCACCGATCAGCTCCAGGGTCGCACCGTCATCGGGCTCCCAGCAAAGCACTCCCGGCACACGATTACCGCGAGCCTCGGGAAGGTAGAACCAACCGGTGATCCGTTGCGGCTCAGACTGTCTCATGACCGGCCTCCGCTTGTCGTCGAGAGCATCGGAATGGGTTCCCCCAGTGCTGGTGCGGGTAGGCGGTATCGGTCTGCCCACAGGGAGACCGTCGGCTCCAGATTTTCGGGGTAGTTCTTGCGGCGCACTCGGGTTCGGGCCGGGTGGGTCGCCTGGGCCTCGTAGAGCGCCACGGCGCACTCGGTCATGATGACCGCCGCAGCAAGACTGTCAGCGAGTTGGGTGAGGACGTCCTCTTCGGTGCCGAGGTAGGCGGTCATCCATTTGTATCCATGCACGAAGCTCGATCCGACAGTGTAGAAGCGCTCCGCCCCAATCGACATCCCGTACGGCAATCCGTCAGCATTGGTGATGTGTGGGGGCGGATTCTGGTCGATCCAGTCCCCGGCCCAGCGGACAAAGAACTCATAGTCTGAGGGTGGCCGCTGTCGGGCCGCCTTCGGTAGCGACGTCAGGAAATTCAACCGCTCTCGAAACTGCTGCTCCGTCTCGGCGAAACTCTGGCGCGCTGCGTCGCGGCGGTCGTCAGTGCGCACATTGAGAAAGCGCGTCTCGACGGCGATGTACTTCTTCTGGTACCCGATCTCACGTTCGGTATAGCCCAGAGAGCGGGCGCGCCGGACGGCGCGGTTGGAATCGGCGAGAAGCCAGATGGTTTTGGCGGCGCTCTCGATGGCGCTGCGACACAAGATACCGGTCGAGATTGTGCTGGTTCGCCTCTGCTCCAACGACGCCCCGAACGTCTGGGATGCCCCCACGAGGCACTCGGCCGCGTTCATCACCGGAAACCGCGCCGTCGAGCTGACGAAGTTCCCGCCAAGCTCGGGTAAGAAGTGCGCGTCGTCGAGGTCGAGGCTGCTTCCCCTGTCCGGAACGAACCGGGACGGATCGCGGGGCTTGCTGCTGCCGTCGGCGCGGACTTGGTGCAGCAGCGCCCACTCGCCCATCCGCCACGCCCGAGTGGCGCGGTCGGCGTTGCTCCACATCAAGCCCGCCATCCGCAGAAGGCGCTCCCTCGGGTCGGTGGTCACAGCCCCCCACGGTATTCCCTGCCTACGACACGGTTCGCCAACTGATGGGCAGGTCAAGATGTCACCTATTCGTGCACCAGACCGGGAGGCCGCGGCCGGGCTTGCACCGAGGAAAGCTGCAGGTCAGGCGGCTGCTTTTCCGAGTAATATGGAACTGATTGAGAGTTTCTCGTAGGATGATGTAGAGACGATTGAGAGTTTCTCGTAGCAGGATGTAGAACGGATGGAGGTGACTGAGATGCCGACCCAGCGCGGCCAGTACAACCGGAGCGGCGTCGAGGCCGCCCGGCGTTCCATCCTGGAATCCCACAACCAGTTCTGGCGCACCGCCGACATCGACACCGCCCCCTCGACCGCGCAGCGGCTGCTGGCAGACCTGGTGAAGCGGGGGGAACTGCGCCATATCCGCAGAGGGCTGTACTGGCGTGGCACCAAGACTCCGCTGGGAATGGCGCCGCCTGCCCCACAGGCCTTGGCCATCGAGTTGGCCGGCGGCCCAGGTGCCGGCCCGGCGGGCCTGTCGGCGGCCAACGCACTGCGACTGTCCACCCAGATCCCCCGCCGCGCCGATTACGCACTGGTGGGGCGCCCACCCACCAGCGCCCCTACGGTGCGTTTCGTGGACCGTTCCACCCGGCGAGGCCGCGCCGAGCACGCCTTGGCGCCCACCGAGGTGGCGGCGCTGGAAGTGCTAGACGGCTGGGACCGGCTGATCGAAACCGGACCGGAGGAAGCGATGGACCGATTGTCGGAACTAATCAAATCAGGCAGCATCGACGCGCCCCGCATCGCATCGGCCGGCGCCACCGAGCCCGGACCATCTCGAGCACGATTGCGCCACCTCATGCACCGCGCCGGGCGCCCGGATCTCGCCGACGCGGTTCCGGCTGCCGACCCGCGCACCGCGGCACAGGCGCTGTTCGGTCTAGCAAGCGGCTAGTCCCGTGGCACTCTGGCGCAAGCACGACCCCGAAGTGTTCGCAGCGACCATCATGACTGCAGCCGAACAGCTCGGGGTGCAGCCCCTGGTCGTGGAAAAGGACTATTGGGTCTGCGAAGTGTTACGAGCCCTCGTCGATGCGTACGGCGGGGAGATCGTGTTCAAGGGCGGCACCAGCCTGGAGAAGCTGCGGCTCATCCAGCGGTTCTCTGAGGACCTCGACCTCCTCGTGATCGGCGAGTACACCTCGATCCGTGCACCGAAAAGAACGATGAAAGCAATGCTGGAAACCGCCGAGCAGGTGGTCGGCGGACAGTGCACAGGCGAGGAATCAGGCGGCAAGCGCGGCGCCATGTGGCAGAAGGCGTACCTCGAGCTGCCCCTCGTGCACGGCGATTCCATCGGTGTGTTGGCCGACCCCAAGGCAATTCTGCTCGAGCTCGGCCAGACCGGCGGACCGCGGCCGTCCCACGTCACCTCAGTGGAATCGCTCCTGTACCGCCAGCTGTCATCGACCACGCTGGCCGGAAAGTGGGATGACCTGCGTCCGTTCGACGTGAACATCCTGCATCCGGGGCGCACGTTGATCGAGAAACTGTTGCGGGTCAACAACTTTGTCGTCGATCCGACCCGGCGCACGGGTCCACACGGGCTTCCCCGGATTGGGCGTCAGTTCTACGACATCTGGGCGTTGCTCGGCGATGATTCGGTCACTGCGCTACTGGTCGACACTGTGGTTGTTGGTGAGATTCTGCGCAGTGCTTTCGATGTCTCGCTGGCCTTCGGCGGCGACCATCCCGTACCCGCCGGAGGCTTCGCGACCTCTGCTGCTTTCGACTCTGCTGGTGTGTTCACCGCGGATCTTCGCCGGGAGCACGACACCGCGATGCGCAGTCTCTACTTCGGCGCCGAACCGGCTCCGACCTTCGACGACGTACTCGACCGAGTTCATTCCTCCGCGGAGTTGCTCGACCCGCAGCGGTAAGCGCCGCACCCCGGGCGGCCGCAGACCACATCGCGCCGAAGGTCGCCGCGCAGATCGCGACTGCGGCCGTGTAGGAACGGGATGTCGACGCCGGCGCTCGATCACGCGATCCACCAACTCATCGCACCAACCGTCCTCAACATCCGCGACGTCTGAGGCGCTCAAGAAACCGCGAAGCCCGAGCGCCACGGTCGTCCGGCCGGGTCTCGGGCTCACTTCCCGAAGCTCAACGCTCCAAGCAACCCAAGTCTAGAGCCCTGTCCCGCCGGTCCGGAAGCGTCTACATTTCAAGCACGTAGCTACCGGGATCGACGCGTGCTCGACTGTAGTAATGAGCGGAAGCATCCCCACGCCGAGTACCTTGTCGAGCTCTTTCAGGTCGCCACTATGCACGAAAACACCCCTTCACCAGCGGTGAGAGTCCTGTTCAACGACTGAGTTGAAAGGTCTCGACTCGTGTCGTAAGTGGCGAAGTCCCCCCTCGGACACTCTTGATGAGATAACCGGCCTTCACAGCCGGACGGCCATTTGGATGCCGTCGGCGATCGGCAGCGTCAACGTCGCGTAGCCGTTCGCCTGGTCATTCAGGTAGGCCAGCACCGGCCCGTGCACGTCGCGGCCGAAGTCAGCGGTCACGTCGTCGATCAGGATCAGGGTGCCGGCGCGCAGATTCGGTTCGAGCACCCGCAACACATCCAGCGCCAGATCAGGCCAGCCGTCGAGCAGCACCAGATCTGGCACCTGCGGGATGTCCGTCAGCGTCTCGCGAGCGTCGCCCAGGCGCAGCTCGATCAGATCGGCAACACCGGCCTCGGCGAAGTTGCCCAGCGCGGCGTCGGCCTTGTCCTTCTGCATTTCGGTGGTGATGACCCGCCCGCCACCGTTGTCGCGCACCGCGCTCGCGAGATGGATCGTGGACACCCCGAACGACGTGCCGTATTCGACGACGTCGCGTGCGCCGGTTGCTCGGGCCAGCAGGTAGAGCAGCTGCCCGCCAACATCGGAAACGGACATGTAGACGTCCTTGAATATCTCGGCGCGCTGGTCGGCCTCGAGATCCCAGGGCGAGCCCGGCGCGTCAAGTACCGCCGCGATGGCGACCTCGTCACTCTCTTGCTCGTTCGACAGGAGGCGTTGCAGGACAACGGAAACCGGAGGGGTCATGAGGGAGTTGGCCATAGCGAGTTCCTTCCAATCAGGTGATGACCTCAACGTATCCTCGAGTGTGAATTACCTCCAGTGCATCATTGATAAGTAGGGATTATCAGAAATGGAATCCACAAAGAACCTCGACATGAACCTGCTGCTGGCGCTCGACGCGCTGCTCGAGCTCAGCAGTGTCGGCTTGGCCGCTGAGCGCCTACACACCTCGGCGCCCGCGATGAGTCGCACGCTGGCCCGGTTACGGCGCAGGTTGGACGATCCTGTGCTGGTGCGGGCCGGCCGGCAGATGGTGCCCACTCCCCGCGCGTTGGCGATGCAGGCCGAGGTTCACGATGTGATCGGCCGTGCCCGAGCACTTTTCGCGCCACCCGAGACAGTCGAGCCTCGTCGGCTAGCGCGTACGTTCTCGTTGCAGATCGGCGATATCGGCATGCTCAGTACCGTCGCCGAGCGGCTCCTGACCCGAGTGCGCACCGAAGCTCCGGACGTGGTTCTGCGGTTCGTCGGCGAGAGCCATGAGGACACCCACTCGCTGCGTGACGGCGGTGTCGACCTCGAGGTGGGCCAGACGAGTCACATCGACCCGGAGATCCGGGTCGAGGATTTGGTGAGCGATCGCATGATCGGTGTCGTCCGGGCGGGACATCCCCTGCTGGCGCGGCGGGTAACCCTCAAACGCTTCGCCGATGCCGAGCATGTCGTGTTCTCGCGCCGGGGGCGACTCCGCGGGCCCGTCGACGAACTGCTCGGGGAACACGGCCTGCAACGACGCGTGGTCGTGAGCGCGCCGACCCCCGCGGGAGGCCTCTTCCTGGTTCGCAGTAGTGACCTCGTCGGCATGATGCCGGCCGGCTTGGGGCGCTACGCGATAGAAGCGTTGAACCTCAACGGTTTTGCGATCCCGCTCGACCTGCCTCCGTTGACGATCAGCATGGCGTGGCATCCCCGCCATGACGCTGATGGTGCGCATCGCTGGCTGCGCCAATGTGTGCGAGAGGCGCTCTAGGTCAGCTTGGCTTGTCCCCGGGTCCTGGCCAGGCTGGCCACGGTAGTGACCAGTAGCACCACCCCGATCACGCCGATCGACATCCCCGTCGAGATTACCGGCACGGCCACATGCTGCCCGCCGTTTACGAACGGCAAGGTGTTCTCGTGCAGCGCGTGCAGTACGAGCTTGACGCCGATGAACGCCAGGATCAGCGACAGCCCGTAGGACAGATACACCAGCCGGTCCAGCAGTCCACCGATGAGGAAGTAGAGCTGCCGAAGCCCCATCAATGCGAATGCGTTGGCGGTGAACACGATGTAGGGCTGTTCGGTCAGGCCGTAGATCGCGGGGATCGAGTCCAACGCGAACAACACGTCGGTGAATCCGATTGCGATGAGCGCCAACAACATCGGCGTGACGACCCGCTTGCCGTCGACCTTCGTGAGGAACCTGTCGCCGTCGTAGTCGTCCGTGGTCGGGACGAGCCGGCGCACCAGGGTGATGATCCGGCTGTCGCGTTTCTCCTCGACCTCCTTCTCGTGCCCGGCCTCCTTCGCGAGCTTGACGGCGGTGAGCACCAAGAAGATTCCGAACAGGTAGAACACCCAGCTGAACGTGCTGATGGCCGCGGCACCCACGGCGATGAACCCGGCCCGCATCACCAACGCCAGCACGATGCCGATCAGCAGCAGCTTCTGCTGGAATGCTCGCGGCACCGCGAAAGTCCCCATGATGACGGTGAATACGAACAGGTTGTCCACACTCAACGCCTTCTCGGTGACGTAGCCGGCGAAGTACTCACCGGCGAACTCGCCACCCCACAGCCACCACACGACGAGCCCGAACACCACTGCCAGGCCGATGTACACCGACGACCAGATGGCCGATTCGCGGAACGTCGGCTCGTGCGGAACCCGCACATGCGCGTAGAAGTCGAAGACGAACAACCCGAGAATCACCGCGCAGGTGACCACCCACACCAGGACCGAGACGTTCATGACAGCCATTATCTCCGATCGACAACGACAGGCGATGAACGTTTGCTCGCTGCGACAAGACCATCGAGCGCTGGCATGATCTGACGCTTATGGCAGTGCACCAGCTTCCGGCGACGGCGCAAACGGTGCACTGGGGCTATTTCGACCCGCGACAGGCGCCTGCACTCACCGTGGCTTCCGGTGATCTGGTGGCGATCGAGACGCTGACCCATCACGCCGGCGACGCCCCCGATCTGTTGATGGACGAGCACATCTCACGGGTGTTCGACGAGGTGGACGAGCGCGGGCCGGGACCGCACATTCTGACCGGACCGATCGCGGTCACCGGCGCGCGACCGGGCGACGTGCTGCAGGTCGACATCCTGGAGGCCACCCCGCGGCTGCCCTACGGATCCAACCTCGCCGGGCATTGGGGCTTCCTGTACAAGGAGATTCCCGTCGAGCGGGTCACCGTCTACGAACTGGACGTCGAGGCGTTGCTGGGGCGCGCGCTGTTCGGCTACGACTGGACGGCGACCCCGCTGGCCAACGAGCCCGGCACGATCGTCACACCTGATCCCGCACGGCGGGAACCGGCGCTGCCCGGCGTCGTGGTGCCGCTGCGGCCCCACTTCGGCACCATGGGCGTCGCGCCGGCTGACCCGGTGCGGGTCTCCTCGGTGCCGCCCGGCGACCACGGCGGCAACGTGGACAATTGGCGCATCGGCGCCGGCGGCCGGATGTACTACCCCGTGCAGGTACCCGGCGCGCTGCTGTCGGTCGGCGACCCCCACGTCTCGCAGGGCGACGGGGAGGTCAGCGGCACCGCGTTGGAGTCGTCACTGAACGGGTTGCTGCGCTTGACGATTCGTCGTGATCTTCCTTTCACGGTGCCGGTGCTGGAGACCGCGACCGAACTACTGGTGCACGGATTCGGCGACAGCCTCGACGCGGCGATGAAGTGCGCGACGCTACGCACGTTGCAGCTCTTGGGTTGTCACTTCGGATTGTCCCGAGCCGACGCCTACTCGTTCATGTCGGTGGCGGTGGACTTCACCGTCACGCAGGTGGTTGACCAGCGCCAGGGCGTGCATGGCCGAATCGACAAGCGCTGCTTCCCGCGCTGGCACAATCCAGCGGCATGAGCGGCATCCAGGCGTACACCTTCACTCCGGCCGACGGCGTTCCACCAGCGGTAGCCCCATTCGCCCACGCGACCGCCGCCGGCCAGACCCTGTACGTGACCGGGCAGATGCCGACCGACACCAGCGGTGCGCTGGTCGGTGACGACGTCGCCACCCAGACCGGCCAGGTGCTGGCCAATCTGGCGCGGGTCACCGAGTTGTGCGGCGGCGGAGTGGCCGATGTGGTGTCGGTCCGGGCGTTTCTGACCGACTGGTCCGACTATGCCGCGTTCAATGCCGCCTATGCGCCGTGGTTTCCCGACCGGCTGCCGAGCCGCACCTGCGTGGGCACCACCGGGCTGGCCGTGGGCGCGCTCGTCGAGATCGACTGGGTGTGCTGGCGCGCCGACGGCTGGGCCTGACCGTCAGGCCTGATCTCCGTAGCGGTTGAGCCGCTCACCGATGGCACGGGCGGCCACGCAGACCCGCTCGCCGAGGCTGGTGATGGCCCGGGCGTCCAGCGTGGCGAACGGTGCGGCCGTGACCGACATGGTCACCGCACCCTCGGCGTTGGTGATCGGCGCAGACACCGTCGCGATGGGGTGGGTGACACCCCGGCCCAATTCGGCCGGCAACACATCGATCACGCTGAGGTCGGCGAATGCGCGGGCGAGCTGGGCAGTGATGGAGTCCACTTCGCCGTCGTCTGATAGCGCCTGCAGTGCCGAGTAGACCCGCAGATACTCCCGGGTGAGACGTTCCACCACGAAACCGCGCTGACGAGTTTCGTTGAGCACGGCTGAGATTCGCGTTCGCAATGCCTGGCTGGGCTTACCGATCGCCTCCAGCCAGGCGTGCTGCGCCTCCGGATTCGACCATGCCACGTAATCGCGGCCGAACGGTGCGACGAACGGAGTCCTGGTCCCCCGTCCTATCCGGGGCGCGGATGGGTTGTCCCCGGCGAGGTCGATGATGACCAGGCTGTTCGCGTCCCGGCGGGCCAGGTAGACCTGCGTTCCGGTGGCTGCCGCCAGTTCCTCCAATTCACCGCGGAACAGGTCGGCGGGCTTGGCCAGGCTGGCGATCGCCGGTCCCCAGGCGTACCGCACCGTGCGGGGGTCCCTGGTCACCCACTCATGGGCGACGAGGGTCGCCAGGATGGCGTGCGCGGTGGCTCGGCTGATGGCGAGACCGCGGGAGATCTCGGCCAGCGAGAACTGCCGGCCGGGATCGGCCCCGAGCATCTTCATCACGGCGATCACCCGCTCGGTGGGCGGTGAGGACGCTTGACCCGCCGACTTGGCAGGGTCTACGTTGAGCGTCATATTGCCGAACGGTACGTCGAATATTCGACATAAACAAGGTGAGCGGACTGTGGCGTCAGCGGAGACCCTGAACCTCGACGACCTGACGCACCCGGTGCTGACCGACACCCAGCGGCAAATCCTCGCCTACACCGAGTCCCGCGCGGTGACCTTCGACCTCGATGCGATGGTCGCCGAAGCGGTGTCCCAGGCCGGGGCCGACGACCTTGCCGACGACGACGGCTTCGCTGACCGGCTGGCGGCTCACGTGGTGGCCATCGAGTCCGACACCGGCCTGCGTCAGCTCATCCGGAGCAGCCTGCACGCCAGGGTGATTCGCAAGGTGCGCAACCGCCTGTCCCTGGTCGACCTGCTCAAGCACTATCCCGAGATCGAATCGATTCCGATCGAGCGTCCGCTGATCGTGGTCGGCATGCCCCGGTCGGGGACCACACATCTGGTGAATCTGATCGCTGAGGACCCGCGGCGACGCGCACTGCCCTACTGGGAGAGCGAGGATCCGATTCCCGCGCGCGGGCAGGGACCCGACGTGTTCGGCGTCGATCCGCGATTCGCCCGGGTCAAGGCCGAACACGAGGCGCTGATGGCCAGCACCCCGTACGTGGCGGCCATGCACGACCGGTTCCCTGAGGCCATCGAGGAAGAGGTCGAGCTGCTCGACCTCGACATGGCCGGCTACGTCCTCGAGTGGCATGCCCGCGTTCCGGGCTGGCGCGACTACTACCTCGGCCTGGACCACACCCGCCACTATGCCTACCTGAAGAAAGTGCTGCAGGCGTTGACATTTCTGCGCGGACCGCGGACGTGGGTACTCAAATCACCGCAGCACGCCGAACAGCTCGGGCCGCTGATGGCGACCTTCCCCGACGCCACCGTCGCCTTCACCCATCGCGATCCCGTCGCGGTGATCCAGTCGGCCATCACGATGATGGCCTACTCGGATCGACTGCGCCGCAACAGCATCGACCCGGACTGGCTGGTCGACTACTGGGGCGACCGGATTCACCGCCTCTTGAGCGCGTGCGTGCGTGACCGGGAGCTGGTGCCGGCCGAGCGCAGCGTCGACATCGGCTTCCACCACCTGGGCGGCAACGAGATGCCGGTGCTGACCGAGTTCTACCAGCGCGCGGGTGTGGATATTCCGCCCAAGGTGGCCAAGCGATTCCAGGCCTATATCGACAGCAACCGCCGTGGCGGCAAGGGCCGTATCCCCTACGACCTGAAGCGGCACTTCGGCGTTGAGCCCGAGGAGTTGCGCTCCCGGTTCGCCTTCTACTTCGACCGTTTCGACGTCCGTCCCGAGATCTAGAGGTATCCGTGGAACCCATCTACCGCAGCCGCCCCGGCGCCGACGCAATGGCGCCCGCCTCCGCCGAACAAGCGCAGGAAGTGGCGCCAGGGATCTGGTGCTCACCGGGTCTGACCAACTCCTATCTGCTGACTACTTCGGACGGCCGCGTCGTCGTCAACACCGGCATGGGATTCGAAGGTCCGGTGCACCGGGCCAACTTCGACGCCGTCGACTCCTCACCGGTGCGCTACATCCTGATCACCCAAGGCCACTACGACCACGTCGGCGGCCTGGACACCCTCCGCGACCCGGATACCAAGGTGGTGGCCCAAGCCAATTGGGAACACTGGCGCGACGACAACGAGCGCCTACTGCCGTACCGCGCCAACCGCAGCGCCTTCGCCTTCTCCGGCCGGCTCGCCGAGGGCATCGCCAGGATTCAACAGCGTTTCGGTAAGAAGCTGCCGCCCCAGAGCACCGCGACCGCCGACATCGTCATCGACGACAGGTTGTCCCTGACCGTCGGCGACCGGCGCTTCGAATTCATCGCGACCCCGGGCGGCGAAACCACCGACTCAATGGTGATCTGGCTGCCCGATGAGCGAGTCTGCCTGTGCAGCAATACTTTCGGACCGGTTTTCGGCCACATCCCCAACCTCGTCACCATTCGCGGTGACCGCTACCGGGACGCGCTGACAGTCATCGACACCATCGAACGGGTCCGCGCCCTGCGGCCGGAGGTGCTGCTGACCGGACACTTCGCCCCGATCCGCGGCGCGGACCTGATCGAGACCGAGCTGACCAGGTTGCGCGACGCCGTCCGATACCTGCACGACGCGACCGTCGCCGGGATGAACGCGGGCAAGGATGTCCGGACCCTGATGCGGGAGATCACCCTGCCCGACCATCTCGAGGTCGGCCAGGGCTACGGCAAGGTGGCGTGGGACGTCCGGGCGATCTGGGAGAACTACTCCGGGTGGTTCCACCACGGCTCGACCACCGAGCTGTACCCGATCGGCCCCGAGTCTGTCAGCGCCGAGGTCGTGGAGCTGGCCGGCGCCGACGCGCTGATCGACCGCGCCCGGGCCCATGTGGCGGAGGGCCGCCCGCTGCAGGCCGTCCACCTCGCCGAGCTCGTCGTCCAGGCCACGCCCGATCATGCCGGCGGGCGGGCGGTGCTCAAGGCCGCTCACGAACACCTGGTCGCGGGCAGCGTCAACTTCTGGGAAACCGCTTGGCTGACCAAGCAGATCGAAAGGTATTCATGACCGCCCAGCTCAGCTTCGATTTCACCGGCACCCGGGCCTTGGTCACCGGGGCGACCAGCGGCATCGGGCACGCCGTCGCGGTGCTGCTGCGCGACGCGGGGGCCGACGTCATCGTCACCGGTACCCGATCAGTTGCGGCCGACTACGAGACCGACCTGTCCGGAATGACATATCAGCAACTTGTGCTCACCGACAATGCATCCATTGACAGCCTGGCGCAGAGCATCTCGGCACTCGACGTGCTGGTGAACAACGCCGGCGCCAACTTCCCCGGCGGCCTCGACGAGTCCACGCCCGACGGGTTCGCGGCGTCGGTCGCGCTGAACCTCACCGGCCCCTACCGGCTCACGGTCGCGTTGCGCCGCGCCCTGAAGGCCTCCACCGCGGCCGGCGGGGCCAGCGTGGTCAACCTCGCGTCGATGTCGGCGCTGCGTGCGGTCACCATGGTGCCCGGTTACGGGGCCGCCAAGTCCGGCGTCATCAACGTCACCCGCAACCTGGCCGTCAAATGGGCCAAGCACGGAATCCGGGTCAACGCCGTGGCGCCGGGCACCATCGAGACCGCGATGACCGCGCCCATGCATGCCGTCCCGGAGATCGTGGCAAGCGAAATCGCGCACATCCCGGCCGGCCGGATGGGGACCGTCGGCGAGGTCGCCCCCGCCATCGCGTTCCTCTGCACAGCCCAGAGCAGCTACATCAACGGCGCGGTGCTGGTCGTCGACGGCGCCTCGGACTGCGTATAACCGCCCGACTGCCGTACCGTATCCGGGTGCCCCGTCAGGTCCTGTTCATCTACAACGATCCGATCGCTCCCGAAGCGTTGCTCGGTGAGACGTTCACCGAACTCGGTTTCGATGTCGACACATTCGAGGTGGTTCCGGCCGAGCGGGCCGCCGACCCGGTGCTCGACGTCGCCTTCCCCGACCCGACCCACTACGACGTGATCGTGCCGCTGGGCTCGCGGTGGGCGGTCTACGACGAACGGCTGCCGTGGGTGGCCACCGAGATCGCAACCGTGCAGCAGGCGGTCGACGCCGGTGTCCGCGTGCTCGGGGTGTGTTTCGGGGGCCAGCTGGTGGCCGCCGCGCTCGGTGGGTCGGTACAGCGGTCGACGGATCCCGAGATCGGCTGGCATCAGGTGCACAGCAGCGACCCCGATCTGGTGCCTGATGGGCCGTGGTTCCAATGGCACTTCGACCGGTTCACACCGCCGCCCGGAGCCACCCTGGTGGCCCGAAATGCCCGCGCGGCACAGGCTTTTGTCCACGGCCGAGCGATGGGTCTGCAGTTCCACCCCGAACTGGACCACAAGCTGCTCGAGCTGTGGCTCGACGACGACCGCAACCGCGACGGGGGCGATCTCGTGAAGCTCGGGCTGCGCGCCGACGACCTGCGCGCGGACACCACCACCTACGTCGACGACGCGGCCCGACGGTTACGTCTCCTGGTGCGCGGCTTCCTCGACCGAACTGCCGGCTAACCAGCCAGCAGAATTTCGTGACCGCCTGCGGCCCAGGCGGATTCGAACGTGTCGATGCTGACCGTCTCGCCGCGGGTGTCTTCCCCGCCGCTGTCGCCCAGATACACCAGATCCTCGCCGGTGTCGATCGCCGCGACCGTCACCAGATGCCCGCAGCTGTCACCCTTGGGGGCGCCGTCCCAGATCGTCGACGAGTTCACGCACACGATGGCTTGTTTCCCGTCGCCGAGATACTTCTCGAGGGCCTTCAGCCCGGTGGGAATGCCGCCATCGGTGTCGTTGGTGTACTGCGAGTCGACGCCGAAGTGCTTGAGCAGCAGCGCCAGATCAGTCGTGCATGTCCCGTGTCCGGTGCCGCCGTCGGAGGGATCGAAGCTGTCGTCGTACACCGGCTCACCCGGGCTGCATTCGCTCGGTGTCTTCTTGGCGAGATCGATCATTTCCTTCTCGGTGGGCGTCTGCCCGGTGAGTTCGGCAATGGCCAGCCGGGTCGCCATCAGGCCGCAGTCGCTCTGGCTCTGCTGCTCCCAGTACCGGCTGGCGGCTTCCGGGTCACCGTAGACCGCACCGTCGGATTCTGAGCTTGTGCCGTTCTTGGCCTTCGGCGTGGGGTGCACCGCAGCGGGAAGCGGCTCTGGCGGTGCCGGATCGACGTTGTGGCAGCCCCAGTTCACGCCCGGCTTGCCGCCGGTGGGAGCCGGAGCCTGCGAGGTCGCCGATGTGGTCGGCGCCGCCGCGGAGGTCTGCGATGGCGGAGTGGTCGGCGGGGCATCAGCCGTGTGCTTCGCCCCCGAACAACCCGCCACTAGCAACATGACAATCGCAGCTGAGCAGCACAGCTTCTGCATGCGGCGAAGATAACATAGGCCCGCGCGCTGGCACCCATGACCCGGAAAACCGTTCACCCGATCGCAACCTGAGGTGACTAGCGTGCCCGCCATGTCCGCCGCCGCACAGCAGCTCGACCGACTGCAGGACGACGTCGGTGCGCTCCTGGCCCGCCTGGTCGACGCCGAATCACGATGGAAACCATGGATCGATTCCGCTTCTCCTGACAATCATTGCAGCGCAACCAATCTAGTGCACTACTGGGCACTGTGCCAGGCCGACCTGCACGATGTGGAACGGCGACTCACCGAGTTCGGCCTGTCCTCACTGAGCCACAGCACCGCCCACATCCGCCAAACTCTGCTATTGCTATCGGCCGCGATCGCCGCGATGCGTGGCCACGGCTGGATTCCTGCTGCCGATGCAGCGCTCCCCGATCGCAATGCCGACGACCTCCTTGGCCTGGTCGGCACCGGGACACGGATCGCCCGGATCGACTGCGCCCACGACGATGCGACGGCATGGAAAGCGCTGGCCGCCAAAGCCCGTACCGCCGCTGCGGCCACCGGCGATACCTGCTTGATTTCGCTGGACCTCGGTGGCACGAAGCTTCGCACCGGTCCCCTTCAGCCGGGACCGCAGGTGGTGCGGCTGCGGCCTACCCGCAATGCTCACGGCCAGGTGGTGGCCGCCGGCCGCGGATGGCTCACCTCAGCGAAACGGCCATCCCGCCCTCCCGAACCCGGCCTGGTCACACTGCCGGTCGACGCCAAGTGGCTGGCCCACCGCGCCGAGGGCGACGAACTGTTGCTGCGCGACACCCGCGGGTCCAAGCGGCGGCTGCTGCTCGCGGCTGCGGCCCCGGGTGGATTCGTCGTCAGCACCGAGAAGACCACCTATCTGGGCACCGGAACCCGGTTGAAGGCCGGCAAGAAGGACTCCACCAAGCTCGGTGAGTTGCCCGCCGTCGAGCAGAGCATCCCGCTGGCCGCCGGCGACGTCGTGCGACTGACTCGGGACTGCACGCCGGCACCGGTCGACGACGACCAGGCACCACGAATCGGATGCACACTGCCTGAGGTCTTCGGCAACGCCGCGGTGGGCCAGCGCGTCTTCTTCGACGACATCGTCGGCGGCCGGGTGATCGCCGTCGACGCCCGCGGTCTCGACGTCCGCATCGACCGTCCCCCGCACGGCACGGCAAAAATGCGCGCCGCCATGGCAATCAGCCTGCCGGACACCGATTTACCGGTCTCGGCCCTGACCGACAAAGACCTGGCCGACCTGGCGGCAGCGGTCGAGCTCGCCGATATCGTCCAGCTGTCGTTCGTCCGCGCGGCCGCCGAGGTCAAGCGAGTCTTCAAAGAGCTGGACCGCCTCGGTGACCATGAGCTCGGCGTGGTGCTGAAGATCGAACCCAGCCTGACCGATGACCAGCGTGCGCAGCTGTTACTGACCGCGCTGCGCCGCCGGCGAGTCGGGGTGATCATCGCCCCCGGAGATTCGGCGCTGGAGACGCTGCACTGGTGTGAGGCCGCCCATCTCCCGGTGATCGACGACATCGACTGAGTTACCCCGGCTCGTGCCCCAGTTGGTGAGCCAGCGCATCCTCGATCAGCGGCTGCCGGAACCGGTGACCCAGCCCGTACAGCTTCGTGGGCAGGACGCGCTGGTCGGCCTCGGCCAGTTCTCGGGCGCCCTGCTTGCCCAGCAGTAGTCGCGGGCCGATCGACGGCACCGGCAGCACCGCCGGGCGGTGCAGCGTGGCAGCCAGTGCCTTGGTATATGCGTTGTTGCGCAACGGGTTTGGCGCGACCGCGTTTACCGGCCCGATGAGCTTGGCGTCGTAGGCGGCGCGGTAGTACACGTCGAGCAGATCGTCTAGGCCGATCCAGGACAACCACTGCTCGCCGCTGCCCAGCCGGCCGCCGAGGCCGGCCGCGAACAGCGGTCGCAGCAATCGCAGCGTGCCACCGGCGGCGGCCTGCACGATGCCGGTGCGCACGGCGACCGTGCGCACCCCGGCGCGCTCGGCAGGCGCGGTGGCAGCCTCCCAGTCGGCGACCACATCGGCTAGGAACCCGTCACCGCGGGCACTGTCCTCACAGAGCATGGCGTCGCCGCGGTCGTAGCCGTAGATCCCGATCGCCGAGGCACTGACGAACGCGCGCAACCCGCTCGAGGCAGCCAGCTCGGCCAGCCGCCGTGTCGGCTCGATCCGGGAATCGCGGATGGACCTGCGGTGCGCCTCGGTGAAGCGCCCCGCGATCGGGGCGCCCGCAAGGTGGACGACGACGTCGATGCCTGCCAATAGATCGGGGTCGGGATCGCTTGGCTCCCAACGTCTTTCGTCGGGCCGGACAGGATCGTGGCGAACCAGGCGGATCACCCGATGCCCGCCGGTGCTCAGCAGCGCGGTCAGCGCGGTGCCGACCAGGCCCGACGATCCGGTGATCGCGACAGCCAGCGTGCCGGCCCCGGCCTGAGCCGCGTCCCGGTGGGCCGCGAGATCATCCGCGAGCTGACGGTGCCGGTAGGCGAAGGTCGAGCGCAGCGCGGCGGCCGGCACCGTGGTGTCGACCTTGTCGTGCACTCGCGTGGTGCCCGAGCCGGCATCGCTGAACCGGTGGGTGTGCCGCCACCACCCGATGATCCGCGGCGGCAGGGTCAGCAGCCCGTCCGAGGACAGCACGTCGACGAACTGGTGCGGCGGGTCGTAGCCGGCGGGATCGTGGCGGGCGACCCAGCGCAGCCCGCCCGGCAGACCGAGCACCGCGCGACCATCGGCCAACGACTCGGTCTCGGCGACAACGTCCATCGGCTGCCACGGCGGAACGAGCCGGCGCATGGCACCGGGTCGGGTGTGCCAGGCGAATACCTCGCCAACGGGATGGTCGACGACGCTGGCGTATTCGATGCCCATGGTGTTCTTTACCCACCAGGCCAAGAAAAGATCAACGTGAGCCGGACTCGGTCTCGTCCTTGGTTTCGGGCTCGGACTCCGTCTCGGCCTCGCGCTCATCGGCACCTTCGTCGGCCGCCTTCGAGACATCGTCTTCGACTGGCACCTCGGCGGTGGCATCGTCGGGATAGTCGGCGTCGAACGTCGAGTACGTGGCGTCGACCGTCTCACCGGTTTCCGAATAGGCGGTGGTCTCGGCGGTGGCCGACGACTCAGCGGATTCGGTGGCCGGCGTCGCGGGGACGGAGTCGACGTCGTCGCGGCGGTTCTGCCGCTCCCGGATCGCATCGACGATCAGCAGGATGACGCCGATCACGCTGGCCGCGATGCACACCCACGCCACGAGCTCATTGCTGGTGACGACCGCGGTGACCAGGGCCGCGAGGCCGATGACCGCCAGTACCAGCGCAACGATCAGCATCGATCAACCTCCGGTCGACGAAGGCTCAGTTATTGCCCCGGTTGAACTGGTTGAACCCGCCGCCGTCGCTGTTCGCGCCGGAATCGACCGGCGCAGCCGACCCGCGCTGCCCGAGCTCTTCGAGCTGAGACTCCAGGTAGGTCTTGAGGCGGGTGCGGTATTCGCGCTCGAACGTCCGCAGCTGCTCGAGCCGTCCCTCGAGGACAGTGCGCTGTTGGTTGATCGTGCCCATGATCTCGGTGTGCTTGCGCTCGGCATCGGCCTGCAGGGCGTCGGCCTTTTCCTGGGCCTGCCGCAGCTGGGCTTCCGAGCGAGTCTGCGCATCGCTGAGCGTCGCGTCGGCACGCTGCTTGGCATCGGCGACCGTGGTCTCCGCGGTGTGCCGTGCCTCCGAGAGGATCTGGTCGGCGTTGGCGCGGGCGTCGGCCAGCAGCTTGTCGGCCTCGGCCTTCGCGGTACCGGTGAGCCGGTCGGCGGTGTCCTGGGCCAGAGCCAGCACGCGAGCGGCCTTGATGGCCTGCTCCTCGCTGGCCGCCGGGCTTGGCGCGGGTGCCGGGGCGGCCTGCGGCGCGGGAGTGGGCTCCGGCTCCGGCTCGGGCTGCTGGTAGAGCGGAATCGCCTGGGTGGGCTGCGGTACCGCGCCACCCGAGCGGGCGGCACCCAGCTCCTGATCGAGTTCGGCGACCCGCTGGCGCAGATCGGAATTCTCCTCGATGAGGCGGGTCAGCTCGTTCTCCACCAGGTCGAGGAAGGCGTCGACCTCGTCCTCGTTGTAGCCTCGCTTGCCGATGGGCGGCTTGCTGAACGCCACATTGTGCACGTCGGCCGGTGTAAGCGGCATCATCTGCCCCCTCGGGTCTGGGCGGTTTAACCGTCTGCGAAATGTAGAACGCGTCTAACGTTCGGTCCGTACTGTAACTGGCGTCCATCCTGTCACACCAGAACCGTCAGTCCGATAATTAAGAGCTAATTTCAAAGTTTCGGTATCTAGGTTCCCGGCGTGGCAAATCGCTATTCATCATGTGATGCGGTACGTTCCCGCCCTCAGGCAGCAGCGCCGAACGCCAGCTGCATGCCGATGAAGGCCACCAGCAGAAGCACCATGATCGACAGGTCGAATCGGACAGCGCCGATGGTCAGCTGCGGGATAAGTCGACGTAACAGCTTCACCGGCGGGTCGGTGACGGTCATGATCAGCTCGAGGATCACCACGGTCAACCCGCGAGGGTGCCAATCACGACTGAACGAGCGGATGAACTCGACGACGACCCGGGCGATCAGCAGCAGCCAGAATACGAACAGCGCGAAGCCCAGGATTTCGAAGAACAGCGACAACTAGAGCCGGTCCTTAATCTGCAGCGGATGTGACATTGCCGACATCGCTGGTGTGACTCCAGCGCGACGTCGTCAGCCTACCCATTCCTCTGGACCGGCTACCGTCAGCCCGCTTACTGGTAGGTGTAGAAGCCCGCTTCGGCGATGCGCCGGCGCTCCTCGGCACTGACGTCGACATCGGCCGGCGACAGCAGGAACACCTTGGTGGCCACCTTGTCGAAGGACCCGCGCAGGGCGAAGGCCAGACCGGCCGCGAAGTCGACGAGCCGCTTGGCGTCGGCGTTGTCCATGGACACCAGATCCATGATCACCGGCTGGCCGTCGCGGAAGCGCTCGCCGATGGTGCGGGCTTCGCTGTAATCCTTGGGGCGCAGAGTGGTGATCTTCGACAGCGGGCTGCCCGCCTCGAATAGCTCGGCCATCCGGCGCGGGTCCATGGCCAGCGCGCCACGGGTCGAGCCCCGCAGCGAGCCGAATCGCGACGAGCGCGGCATGTCGTGCGGGTGCTCGAACTCGCGCGGACGGAACCGCGGCTCGTCGCCGTACTGGGCGCGGAAGCCGCCGGTCGGTGCATAGTCGGCATCGCGCGGGTCGTCGTACTCGCGACCCATGCGCGGGTCGCGGTCGTCGTAGCGACCGGGACGCTCGTACTCGTCGTCAGCGAAGCGCTCGCGGCGGGCGTACCCACGAGTTGCGCCGCGATCATCGTCGTCGTAGTACTCGTCGTCGTAGTCGTCCGAAGGCGCCATGCCGAAGTAGGCCTTGACCTTGTGGAGAGTGCTCATCGCTGGACCCTTCTGAATGCGTGAAGTTCGGTGTCTGTGATGAAGATGTGACTGGAGTGACTACTCAGGGAGACGTTAGAGGACGTTGTCCCATAAGCGCGGTTCCGACACGCAAACACGTTGAACCGTGTCGCACTGCGGCTTCCAGGTCACCGGACATCCCCGCCGACAGCCCTGTCGCCTCGGGATGGCTCTGCAATACGCGGCGGTGCTCGGCCGCCAATGCCGCGAATGCGGTATCGGGGTCGACGCCGAGTGGCGGAATCGCCATCAGGCCGGCCAACTTCAGCGCGCCGGCGTCGGCGACCTGGGCACACAGGGCATCGACGGCATCAGGATCACCGACGTCCACCCCACCGCGCGAGGTGTCACCATCGAGGCTGATCTGCACGAACACCTTCACAGGCGCCGTCCGGATACCTTGTTCAATGGCGTGCGCCGCGCCACGATCCAGCGCGGCGGCCACCTTGGCGGTACTCAGCGAGTGCACCGAATCCGCCCATGCCGCAACGGCTTTTGCCTTGTTGCTCTGAATCTGGCCGATCATGTCCCAGCGCACATTCGACGCACCGGTGAGCTGCCCGAACTCGGCGATCTTGGCCGACGCTTCCTGTTCACGGGATTCGCCGAACGCCCGGCAGCCCAACCCCCACAGGATCGCGACGTCAGTTGCCGGGAAGAACTTGGTGACGGGCAGCAGCTCGATGCCGCTCACGTCGCGGCCGGCGGCTGCGGCGGCGTCCGAAACGCGATCCCGCAGCGCGCCCAGAGCGGTCGCGAGATCGGTCTCCCGGGTCGTAGCGGCCGTCATTCCATCCACACCAAACAAGCCAGCCGACCGGTAGGGGCCACCCTGCGGTGGCTGAACAAATTCTTGTCGGCCACGGTGCAGCGCGGGTCGGAGTCGATCGCGCGCACCCCGGCGCCGATCAACTGCCGGGCGATTCCGGCCCGCAGATCCAATCCCGGAGTGCCACGCGACGTCCTGGTCCGGCTGCCGGGCAGGCGGGCTTCGACCTCGGCGGCCATCTGCGCGGGCACCTCATAATTGGCGCCGCTGACGGCTGGGCCCAGCAGCACCGAGATGTCCTCGGCGCGAGCACCGTTGGCAATCATCGATTCCAGGGCGCGCAGCACCACACCATCGGCGGCACCGACCCGGCCCGCATGCACCGCAGCCACTACACCGGCGCGGGAGTCGGCCAGCAACACCGGGACACAATCGGCGGTCACCACCGCCAGGGCCAACCCGGGGGTGGTGGTCACCAATCCGTCGGTGTCGTCGACGGCATCGGTTCGGGGTTCATCGACCACAGCGACGTGGTCACTGTGGGTCTGGTTCATCCAGATCACGTGGTCGTCGGGAAGCTTGATCGCGGCGGCAAGCCGCCTGCGGTTGGCCGCGACGGCCTTGGGATCGTCGCCGACGTGGTCACCGAGATTGAAGGTGTCGAACGGCGGCGCCGAGACACCACCGGCGCGGGTGGTGGTCACACGACGGACGCGAACAGTCACAAAATCCAGTATCCGCGCGGCGGCGACTGCGAGGTCAGTGCCGCATGAACGGCGGCACGTCGACATCGTCGTCGGAGATACCGCCGTCGTCGCCACCGCCGATGCTCACCGTGGCGCCGTTGGTGTGCACCGGCACGCTGGCCGCATCGATCGGATCGAAGAGCGAGGAGCTGAGCTTGCCGGCCGCACCGGGTGCGATCGGCTGGGCTCCGGTGGTCGCTCCCCCGACGACGGGTTTGCGGCTGGGGCTGGCCGAGTCGAATCCGGCGGCGATGACGGTGACGCGGACTTCGTCACCCAGCGAGTCGTCGATCACCGTGCCGAAGATGATGTTGGCGTCCTGATGCGCGGCGTCCTGCACCAGTGAGGCTGCCTCGTTGATCTCGAACAGGCCGAGGTCGCTGCCGCCGGCCACCGAGAGCAGTACCCCCTGGGCGCCTTCCATCGAGGCCTCCAGCAGCGGGGAGTTGATGGCGATCTCAGCGGCTTTGAGCGCACGTCCGTCACCGCGCGCCGAGCCGATGCCCATGAGGGCCGTGCCCGCCCCGCTCATGACGCCCTTGACGTCGGCGAAGTCGACGTTGATCAGGCCAGGGGTGGTGATCAGGTCGGTGATGCCCTGCACGCCGTTGAGCAGCACCTCGTCGGCGCTGCGGAAGGCGTCCATCAGCGAGACCTGGGCGTCGCCCATCTGCAGCAGTCGGTCGTTGGGGATGACGATCAGGGTGTCGCAGCTCTCGCGCAGCGCCTGGATGCCGTTCTCGGCCTGGTTGGAGCGCCGCTTGCCTTCGAAGGAGAACGGCCGTGTCACCACGCCCACGGTCAGCGCGCCCAGCTTGCGAGCGATGGTGGCCACGACAGGAGCGCCGCCGGTGCCGGTACCGCCGCCCTCACCGGCGGTGACGAACACCATGTCGGCGCCGCGCAGCAGCTCCTCGATCTCGTCCTTGGCGTCTTCGGCTGCCTTGCGGCCGACCTCGGGGTCGGCGCCGGCACCCAGTCCGCGGGTGGAGTCACGACCGACATCGAGCTTGACGTCGGCGTCGCTCATCAACAGAGCCTGCGCATCAGTGTTGATCGCGATGAACTCCACACCCTTGAGTCCCTGCTCGATCATTCGATTGACGGCGTTGACGCCGCCGCCGCCGATGCCAACGACCTTGATCACGGCGAGGTAGTTATGCGGGGGGGTCATCGTCTGTCTTCCTCCCAGGTGGGGATCGGGTCTTCGCGGCTCTCCTGGGCAAACCCTCAACCTCAACCAGAGATTTAGAGTTATGTCAAGTAGTGCCGCGCAAACAGAACGGTATGGCCGGTGGGGGCTGGATTGGGGAGGCGCGCCGACGTGTCGTGGGCGAATTTGTCACTTGACCGTCGGTAGATCCGGGCTGGATACGTCATAGACATGGCCGGGTTGGGTCAACAGCGCGGCCAGCTTCTCCGCCTTCTCCTCGGTCCGGTCGGTGGTCCCCCACACGACCGTGCGTCCGTCGGTCAGCGTCAGGGTCACCGACGCCACCGACGGTGCGGCCACCCGGCTGACCTGAGCCACCACCTCCGGGCGCAGCGCCGTCATCACCTCGAGCGCAGCCCTGGTCGGCTGGTCGCTGGGACCGGGTTGGTCGACGTCGATATACGGCAACCCCGGCGGCGGCGGCGCCGTCGCGAAATCGACGCCGTCCTTGTCGAACAGGTGCGTGCCGTCCGGATAGTCCTTCGCCACGATCGGGATGCGCTCGACGATCGTGATCCGCAGTGTCGACGGATACTCCCGCTGCACACGCGCGCTGGCCACCCGCCGGATACCCGCCACCCGGTCAGCCACCTGGTCGGTGTTGATCTGCAGTAGCGGGGTGCCCAGCGCGACCTTCGCCGCGTCCACGACCTCCTCGCGCGAGATCGCGCCGATCCCGGTGATCACCAGCGAGCGAGCCGACATGACCGGGGTGAAATAGAGAATCAGCCCCAGCACAACGCTGACAATCGTCAACACGATCAGCCAGGTGAGCAGCTTGAGGCCACGAACAGCCCTCTTGCCCAACGATTTCGGGGCTTCGACCGTCTGGCCACGGACTTTGCGCTTAGCCTCCCGGCGGGCCTCTTCGATCGCGGTCGCGCGGGCCTGGGCGGCACGCCGCTCGGCGCGTTCACGACGTTCCCGGCGGCGCGGACCTTCTTGGTCTTCGTCGAGATCGACGTCTTGCTGGTCGTCACCCGCACTTTCTTGCCCGCTTGCCGGTTTGGCCAAGATGGGGGCGTCCTCGACCGGGGCTTCAGCGGAAGCTTCGGCGCGCGCGTCGGCAGGCGCCTCGGCGCCATCTCCTGACTCGGTCACCGGCTGTCCCCCGGTATCGACCGGCTCGCCTTGGCGTTCAACGCGTTCAGAATCTCCTGGCCGAGCATTGTCACGTCGCCGGCACCCATCGTGACCACGACGTCGCCGGGCCTGGCCGCGGCCGCCACCTTCGCGGCCACTGCCGAGAAGTCGGGCACGTAGTGCACCGGCACGCTGACATGGCCGGCCACCGTCGCCCCGCTGATCCCTGGCATCGGCTGCTCGCGCGCGGCGTAGACGTCAAGCACGAACGCCTCGTCGGCGGTGTCCAGTGCGCTGCCGAATTCGCGCGCGAAAGTCTTTGTCCGCGAATACAAGTGGGGTTGGAACACCACGATGCTGCGGGCTCCGGTGAGGGTGGCGTGCCCGGTTCGGTCTTGCTGGGCAATTGCCCGCAGTGCGGTCAGCGCGGCCCGCACCTCGGTGGGGTGATGGGCGTAGTCGTCGAAAACCCGCACCCCGTTGGCGGTGCCGACGAGTTCGAAACGCCGCCGCACCCCTTCGAAGCTGGCCAGGCCGTCCAGCACAGCGTCGGCCGGGGCGCCGGCATCGATCGCGGCCAGCAGCGCGGCCAGCGCGTTGAGCGCCATGTGCCGGCCCGGCACCGCCAGCCGCATCACTCGCTGGTGCGGCTCACCGGCAAGTTGGATATGCGCAACCGCGCCGGTGCCGTGTTGCTCCCAGTCGACCAGCGCGCCGGCCAATCCTTCGCCACTGCCTTCGCCGTAGCGCAGCACCCGAACACCAAGGGCCGCACTGCGTTCGGCCAGCGCCGCCGCACCCGGGTCGTCTGCGCACACGACCAGCGCCCCGCCGGGGGCCAGCCGCTCGACGAAAGCGTCGAACACCGCGCTGTAGGCCTCCTCGGTGCCGAAGAAGTCCAGGTGGTCGGCCTCGATATTGGTCACCACCGCCACGTCGGGCGTGTACTCCAACAGCGAGCCGTCGCTCTCGTCGGCCTCGGCCACGAAGCAGTCGCCGCTACCGTTGTGCGCGTTGGTGCCGGCCTCCCCCAGGTCACCGCCGACGGCAAAGGACGGGTCCAGCCCGGCGTGCTGCAGCGCGACGATCAGCATCGAGGTCGTGGTGGTCTTGCCGTGGGTGCCGGTGACCATCACGGTGCGGGACCCGGCCATCAGCTTGGCCAGCACCACCGGCCGCAGGATCACCGGGATCGCGCGTTGACGCGCCTCGACCAGTTCGGGGTTGGTCTTCGGAATGGCGGCGTGGGTGGTGATCACCGCCGTCGGTCCACCCGGCAGCAGGTCGAGGTTGGCCGCGTCATGGCCGATGTTGATCGCGGCACCCCGCGCGCGTAACGCCACGACGCCGCGGGATTCTTTGGCGTCGGATCCCGACACCATGCCACCGCGGTCCAGCAGGATCCGGGCGATCCCGGACATCCCGGCGCCGCCGATGCCGACCATGTGCACCCGCTGCAATTCGGGCGGTAGTGCTCTGGGGCCGCTCACGACCGGCCCCTCCGAGAGCGCGCCACATCGAGGGCCACCTCGGCGACCCGTTGCGCGGCGTCGCGGTGGCCGACCCGTGCGGCGGCCGCCGTCATCGCCTGCAGCCGCGAGGAGTCGTTGAGCAGTCCGGCGACCTCGCGAGCGACGAAGGCCGGCGTGAGGTCGGCGTCGTCAACCAGTAGCCCGCCACCTGGGGTGACCACCGGCAGCGCGTTGAGCCGCTGCTCGCCGTTGCCGATCGGCAGCGGCACATAGACCGCGGGGAGCCCGACCGCGGACACCTCGGCCACCGTCATCGCCCCGGACCGGCAGATCGCCAGGTCGGCGGCGGCGTAGGCCAGATCCATCCGGTCCAGGTAGGGCACCGCCACGTACGGCGGGTCGCCGGGCTGCGGGGTACGGAGCTCGAGGGTGTTTTTCGGGCCGTGGGCGTGCAGCACCGAAACGCCTGCGGCGGCCAGGTCATCGGCAGCGGCTGACACCGCGCGGTTGATCGACGCCGCGCCCTGCGAGCCGCCGAACACCAGCAGCACCCTGGCATCGTCGGCGAAGCCGAAGAAGTCCCGGGCCTGCGCCCGCAGCGCGCCGCGGTCCAGCGAGGTGATCGACGCGCGCACCGGCATCCCGACCACCTCCGCGTGCCGAAGACCCGAGTCGGACACAGCCGAGAGCACCCGCCGAGCCGTGACCGCACCGACCCGATTGGCCAGTCCGGCACTGGCATTGGCCTCGTGCACGACGACCGGCACCCGACGACGGTGCACCGGCCCGCCGCGGGCAGCGAGGTAGGCCGGCAATGCGACGTAGCCGCCGAAGCCGATCACCACGTCAGCATCGACACCGTCGAGCACGGCGCGGGTTTCCCGCACCGCCCGGCGTACCCGGATCGGCAGGCGAACCAGGTCGCCGTTGAGTTTGCGCGGCAGCGGCACGGGTGTGATGAGTTCCAGGTCGTAGCCCCGGTCGGGGACCAGCCGGGTCTCCAGCCCGCGGGCAGTGCCCAGCGCGGTGATCCGGACGGTGGGGTCCAGCGCCCTCAGCGCATCAGCCACGGCCATGGCCGGTTCGACGTGTCCGGCGGTGCCTCCACCAGCAAGGACGACCGACACCGAGACACTCACCCGTAACGCTGACCTTCCAATGTGCGGGACCGCCGTGCGCGACTGCTTCCCGGATTCGGCTGCTGCGCGCTGTTACGCGGAGCGTCACCATGATGCCCTGAGCGCCGGGTGGGTCGCTGGGCCGTCCGGGTTTTGGCAGGTAGAGCGTCACGGTCGCGGGTGGGCTGGGGTT
>NZ_NOZR01000023.1 GCF_002250655.1 Mycolicibacterium sphagni | reverse complement strand
TTCCATCGTCCCTTCCGGCCCGACATCGGGCCACAGGACTCTAAAACCTCCCGGTCTCACTCACGGGGAACACGCCACTGAAGCCAGCCGAATGCCGGCAGACCATTGACCGACTCGATCTCTCTTACCTCTACGCATCGGTAAGCGAAGTTGTGAAGCAGCAAGCCGCCGCTGCGAATCGCAGCAGCCACCGGTCGACCGTCGCGCGCCTCAGCAATCAGCTCGCGTACTAGGGCCGCGCAAATCGCCTCGTCTTGCAAGAAGCCCACCGTCGGGCCCGGGCTGAACATGAAGGCGACAACCGTCACAACCCGATCATAGGAATTGCGGAACAGCTTCATTGGAACTGCAGTCGACGGCCAACGTCGGCGGCTATGGAGCGCGGCCCAGATTCGGTCTTCGAATCTGGTGTTCGCCGCGGCCGTCTACGGACGACAACGCGGAAGGGTACCGCCCGCTGCGCCATGGCTGATCTCGACGCCGTAGCGGATGCATTCGACGGGCCGGCGCCGGACCCGGCGCCTGCGTGCCGCGACGGTACCGCCGGACGTTGGTCTCAATTGTCGAGGTCAGTCGCCGGACTGCGCCGCGGATGATTCAACCGCCGCCGCCCAGCGCGCCAACCGTGAGAAATCGGCTGTGTGGGGCGTCAACCCACGAAACGCCAGGGATCCCTTGTTGCGCATCGAACCCGGCCACTTGATCAGGGCGATCGCTTGACCAGAGCGATCTTGCTCGGCGTACCACGGGCCCTTCGCAGATTTGGTCCCAAACCACCCCCTCAACCGAAACTTCGCGGGCACCGTCTGCTTCGACAAATTGCAAATTCTGCACGTTCCCCGGCTGACCACACACCGTCTAGCCGGAGCTGCAGCCCGTTACTCTTCCTTATCGATAGCCTCGCTGAAGCGGATGGCGTTGTAGATGTACTCCCAGCGTTCGGCGGTCTTCGGTGCCTCGCCGCGAAATTTGATCGTTCGCAGCATTTGCATGTCTGCTGCAGGCAGACGGTGTTTCGCCACAAACTCTTGTAAGCCCTCAGGCGCTGGTCCATCTGGCACTTCAATGAGCAAACGCCGACCTAGAAGATCGGACATAGTTACACCAAGCGTTTGAGCTATCGCGTACAAGGTCTTGGCCGACGGTCTGCGCGCAGATTGCCCCGCGCTATCCGTGTTCTCCAAAGTCGACAGGTAGCCCTTGCTCACTTCAGCTTGTTCCGCAAGCTGACTAAGACTCATCCCCTTCTCCTGACGGAAACGTCGGATTCTCCCGCCGAGGCCGGTGACGTCCGGTGACTCCGAGCCATCGCCGGAATCACGAGGCACCGCGTCGCCCTACCGAGTCGATCTGTGTGATGAGAGCCTTCACCCGCATTTGAACTCCTTCGCTGCTGACGTAATCAGACCGTCGAGCACTAACATGAGCCCAACCAAGTGGGTTTCGCGTCAGTTCATCGAGATACACCGTTTCATCAACTAGTTCACCGTTCCAAGCGCGGTCAAACACACCCCCAGGCTTGACCGATTTGAACCGGGGAACGTACGACCAATCCCCGCGACTGAAGCATGACTCGACGCGAAGCTTCGGAGGAGAGAAAGGGTCCCTTGGTGTGGACATCTCCGAGAAAGAGACGTACAGCGTCTTCGAGGGGCTAAGGGCACAGATTCGCGATGCGGTTGCAGCCCGACTCGCCTCATATCGATCAGCGAGGTCGTCAACCAAAGTCAGATTCAAAGAGTTGCCTTCAAGATCCGCGAGGAAGGCCTCGCGTGGCATCAACATCTCGGCTGCTCCCTGGTCGCACAACGCCTCTAACTCCGGATCATGCTCCGTGCCGACCGGTCGGGCGCCGGGTTCGCATCGATACTGCGGCTGCAGATAGAACCCCTGCATATAGGTATGCAGGACTTCGTGAAAGATCGTGAATCGCTGGCGCCCCCATGGGTCAGACGACCTCACGCTGATCACTAATCCCGCGTCATAAGGTGCGGGTGCGATGTATCCCGCCCAGACGTGGTCGGCATAATCGATGCGGAGCACGCCGCGATAGGACGCGACAATGTTGTGATCTACCGGAGGAGAGAGATCAAGGTCGCGCAAGGTCTCCTGGACCATGGCGACAACCACAGCCGCGTCCGATCTCCCCGGGGAGGCCGCATGCATCTGTTCGAATTCTGACAGCATCTCGCTCCTGTTCTCGAAAAATTGTACCTCGTTCCCCTTCAGGAACAGTGTGCTACGCTGTTCTTGAAAGAGAACACTCTTCAATCGTTAGGGAACAGTGCGAACGACCGGCTATCACGCCCGGCGCCTATAGAGAGGATTGGCATGAGCGCAGCACGGCACATCACCATCTACATCGACGGTGCACCGTACGAGATCCCGCCCGGGCGCTATACCGGCCAGCAGCTTCGTGCGCGCACGACCCCGCCGGCCGCCGACCTGTGGCTCGACGTCGACGACGCTCAGGACCGCGCTGTGCCCCCCGACTCTGTCATCACCGTGGCGGATGGCATGCACTTCTTCACGAGTGCGAGTATCACGATCTTCCTGGACTCCAAGCCCTACCGCGTCGCGGCTGGAACCGTTTCCGAGGACCAGCTGCGTTCACTGCCAAAGCCGCCGATCGGGGAAGATTTCGTTCTATTCCACGACATTCAGGACGCCCTGGACCGTCGGCTGGCCCCTGGTGAGATTATCGAAGTCCATGACGGCGATCGGTTCATCTCGGTACGTGAGCACCGACACCACGAGGTCACCATCGTCATCAACGCGGCCCAGCACATCGTCCCCGCGGGGTTGATCTCTTTTGAAAGTCTTGCGGCTCTGGCTTTTCCAGTTCCGCCCGGGCCGAACCCCGAATACACGGTGTCGTACCGCAACGGCGACCCGCGGCATCCAGAGGGCACTCTGGTGGAGGGTCAGTCAGTCAAGGTCCGAGAAGGAATGATCTTCAATGTCACCGGTACTGATAAGTCGTAGCGCCGATCTCAGTCGTCTACGGGCTGACGGCTACGACATCACGACCGAAGACGCGTTCCTGATTGTCCGGGATGTGCCGTACCTGGACGCGAACCGGGACGTCGTCCGCGGCAGCCTAGTGAAGGCACTGACGCTCAGCGGCGATGTGACCGACTACCAAAACGACCACACCATCTATCTCGCCGGCCCGAAGCCGCATAACGCCGAAGGCCAACCCCTTGAGCGCTTGATCAATACGAGCGTTCAGCAAGAGATTCTTACCGGTGTGGTCGTCGACCACATGCTCTCCAACAAGCCACCCACGGGCTATGTCGACTACTACGATCTGGTCACCACGTATGTCGCGCTGCTGGCCAAACATGTTCACGCTGTTGATATCTCAGTGACGGCGCGCACCCACCCGCTGGTGATGGCCGAAGAGGACGATGACAGCCCCTTCCTTTATGCGGACACAGCGTCAGGACGTGCTGGCATCACTGCCATCAATGCCAAGGTCCTCGGGCATCGGATCGCCGTCGTAGGCCTTGGAGGCACTGGTGCATACATTTTGGATTTGATCGCCAAGTCACCAGTGGCTGAAGTTCACCTCTTCGACGGAGATATCCTGATGCAGCACAATGCCTTCCGCTATCCCGGGGCGATCCCAATCGACGTTGTCGCCGCCAAACCTCTCAAAGCCAACTACTTTGCCGAACACTATTCAGCTTTTCGTCGAGGAGTGATTGCGCATCCGGAGTACGTCGACGAAAGCAACGTCGCGCAGCTTGCATCGATGGACTTCGTCTTTCTTGCCATCGATGACAACCCCAGCCGCGCCCTGATTGCCGCGCGACTCGACGCCGCCGACCGGCCGTACATCGACGTCGGCATGGGTCTCTACCTAACGAACGGCACGATAGGTGGTCAGCTGCGAACCGCGAGTGCTCTTCCCGGTAAGCGAGATCATCTGTGGGACGACCGCAGGCGGCTCCCAATCAGAGGCACCGCCGACGAACTATACGGCCGAAACGTACAAATCGTCGACCTCAACGCCCTAAACGCCGCACTGGCCGTCAATCGATGGAAGCGGTACGTCGGCATCTATGCGGACACAAGCGGTGAACACCACTCCGTGTTTACGGTCGACGGCAACCACATCATCAACGAGGACTTCTGATGCCGGCCGTTGAACGCTTCACCCACGAGTTCGTCGAGTTCATCCCCAGCGAAATTCAAGAGGGCGTCCTCTACATATCGCTGCCCTACACGACGACGATTCACCTGTGTGCATGCGGATGCCACACTAAGGTCGTCTGCCCGCTGTCGCCAACCGATTACGCAATGGTGTTCGACGGCCAGAGTGTCGGCATTTCACCCTCAATTGGCAACTGGAACTTCCATTGCCAGTCGCACTACTTCATCCGTCGTGGCCGAGTGGTGTGGGCAGCGGCCATGAGCCAGACAGCGATCGCCGCTGGAAGACAACGCAATCGAGCAGTCAAACAGGCTGAGGAGCAGGGGTCGTCTGCGCATGAGCATCTGGTATGGGCGAGCGAAAATGGATCCGTCACCGAGCACCCAGCCGATAGCGGACCTCAGGATCCCGGCTGGAGGAGATTCATACGCGCCATTTCCAAACTTATCCGCTGACCGTCCATATTCATCGACGAGGCCCCATGCCACCCGACCAACGCAGATCGCTCACGCTGACATCGACGCTCACGGGTCGGGGAAGCTGAACGAACTTGGGCCTACGTCTGTCGCGGGGTTCGATCAACGAACTTAAGGTGTCTCGAAAATGGAGCTAGGGGAACACTATCGAACCCGCGCACCGCCGAGCGGCTATCGCACCTGTCCAGGTCAGGACAATCACCTGGCGGGTCGCCTCACGGCAATCCCATGGTTAATCGTCCTTATCCAGGAAATGCTGGAGCGTGGTGGCCGTGTGTTCCCCGACCCCGCGCCATCGTCACCGTCTATGAACAGGATGCACACATGACAAAGAGGCAGATCGAGTTGTTCATGTGGGGGTTCCAGAACTCTTTCCAGGGTGCCGTGGAAAGCAAAGTGCACCAAGCACTTCAGGTGCTCGGTCTGACCGTCGAGCCGACCGTCTTCTTGGTCGGGCTGCTCAGCGAGGGTGGCACTCGTCATCCATTGTGCGTGCAACCCGAGAACGGCCCCGTCGCCCCGGCCGACTTCGACGCTCTGGAAGGCAGGGCCGCCGAGCTGTTGGCTGATGACCTGGACAGCAGCGCTGATTTCGGTGCCGCGTGGATCACGGAGAGGAAGCACCGAGCCGCGCGCCACCGTGCCTACCAGGGCGCCATCAGTGAGGTGCTTGAGGCGAAATTAGGCTTGCGGTTTTCCACCGGTTCGCCGGTTAACGTCGATCAACACCTCGTGTTCACCGCCGTTGGACTCCCCGCGACAACGTTCGACGACGCACCGCACCTCGGCAGCGACTTGGCCGCTGACCGCTATCCGGTGACGCGTTCACTCGTCGAAGGCGTTGTCAATGCGGTGCTCGACCTAAGCACTTCGGAGCTCCACAAACCCAACCCTGGGGCTGATCTGGACTTCGACGCATCGCCAGCGGGTCTGACTAAGGCGGCCGGCATCGCCCTCACCAATTCCGCTGTGCTGCTTGCGGGCAGCCATGGTTCAGGCCTCTTCGATTCGTTGAACGCGCTCACCAATACTCGATACGAACGCCGCGTGGGGGTCGGATCGTTGCTGCTCGCTCTGCGCGACGCACCATACGTCGATCGCGCCATCACCTTCGTGAAGCCCGTGTCCATCCGCGACACCCGAACCCTCAGAAAAGTTTTGGAGACCAGCAGTCGTGACGGTGCGTCGCTGCTCACCGATGGTAGGGACGTGTACGGTCTCGGCCGGCTTCGGCCGGACTACCCTGCGACGTCTGAGTCGGTGTTCGATGTGCTGGTGACCGGTGACGGTGCGTGGGAGTTGCACCATGGCGACGTCGCGCTCGCACGGGTGGAGTTTGGGGCTCCCCGGCTACCCGCTCAGCAATTGCAGCGCGACCGCCTCGATCAGGTGTGCACGCAGGTGCTCGGCGAATACGACGGAGATGCGCTGTGGGTGCTCGCCAATGCCTCCAAAGGCGCCGAGCACGGCACTATGCTGGTGATTTCCCAGAGGGCCGCTGACGAGGCGAAACGTCTGTCCAGCCAAGCGATTCCCATTGAAACCGCCGCGCTTGACACGAGTCTCTTCGCGAAAGTCACTGGCATCGATGGATCGGTTCTGGTCGACCCCAGCGGTGACTGCCACGCCATCGGCGTCATCCTGGACGGCACCGCCACGACTGCGGGGGATCGTTCCCGCGGCGCGCGATACAACTCCGCCGTGAAATACCTTGCTTCGACAGACACCCCGACCGTGATTCTGCTGGTATCAGAAGACGGCATGATCAACCTGCTACCTAAACCTTCCGAATGAAGACGGTGCGCGCTCCACGAGGCAGGCGCCGACATAGCAGGTCGACTGGGTCTGCCCCCCGTTGGCGATCGGTCTCCTGTCGCGACCAACGCCGTGAGGCGGAGCGCGGTACCCACACCTGCAGTCCCGGGTCCGGCTGCTGATCCACGGCGAGTTCGCGAGCCGTCGGTGGTATGTACCGGATGAGCCGATTACTACCTCTTATGTCAGTCGTTGAGTTTCAGACGCAGTGAGGTTAATGCGCCAGTTCCTCGCGGTTGCCACCAGTTTCGCTCCGGTGACGTCGTGCCAAAGCGCCGATAAACCTTACGAGTGACGATCTGTCAGCTCCGGTTGAATTGTGAGCAGCCTGTTCCGGAATCACCTGCTCACTTTTCGACCGGAGCTGACACGATCGAGGGCGGGCTCGATCTTGACGCTTTAGGTGTCCGAAAACTGACAGGTAGAACTAGGGGTGGGCCTTGGGGAGAGCAGTCGAACCAACGCATCGTCGAACTTTTATCTCATCTGCGGAAATCGATCACCGAATAGTCTCAACGGCTAAAACGCTTGGTCGAGGCCACTGGCCGACTGGCACCAACGGTCACCACCGACTGCCAGGCCAAGGGAATGCGACGGCACGCCACCGCGGATTGCCGGCCGTACCCAATGGGATGAGGCCGCCCAGTTCTATCCGTCTTGCTCCGTTGTCGGCGCAGGATTTCCGCGATATGTGCCGTGGCAACGTCGCATGACGGCTGTTGCAAGTTTCGAAATCATCGGTATGTGTGTTGCCCCTGGATCCGGCTCCGCTTTGTCGGGCTCTTGGGCATCGACACTGGCTTGGTCTGTCTCGGACCAAACGGGCCACACATCTAGGTCCGGTTCCCACATGCTCGGAATTGAGCACATATCTCGCGCTGTTAAGGGTTTCCGTCGATCTAGTTTTCGCTTTCTCTCCATTTCATGAATAGGTCCTTCCTATACTTCAGAATACGCGAGCCTGTTATCGGCGTCAATTATTCTGACGCAGTAAACGGCCCCGAACGATGCTGCGATAGCGATGCACCGAGACGAAAAAGGATGCCCCGATGCAGGCAAGATTACTGAGAGCGAGAAGCAACAATGCCGACCATACGACACCATTGACCATAAAGAAGGTGTCGTCGGCCGGCCATGTTGTTGCCGGGATCCGCGGGCTACCATCGGCGTGGCCCGACGCCGACCCCATATAGATAATGATCGACAACACTGAAATGATGCCGCTCATCCCCATGGAAACCAGCGCGGGGATCGATCGGAATGATCCCGGCTGAATATCACCACTGATGCCGAACCACACTGCGGCGACGCCAGGCAACGCCAACGTTAACGCTATGACATCGACGTTGACCCCTTGTTTCAAGGGAAGTGCACCACAGAGCCAAACCACGAGAGCAGCGGCGAATGCCACCAAGATGGCCTTTCCGCCCGTACCCGGCGGTCGTTCTGACACCCGGGCATAAAAGACCAGATCCTCGAGTCCGGTGGCGTCGAAGCTGCGGCAAGCAAGAGAGCATTCGTTACGGCCATCGGGTTCTGACCAGCCCACGAACGCAGCGTAGAGCCCGTGACTGTCGAGATCGTTGGGTAACCACTTTTGTGCGCTCGGGGAATACGCCGCCGTTTCCTGGATGTACGTCCCCTGTGGGGCGGAAAAAGACAAACGATAAGTTAGACACGACCGGGCACGTGCAACAGGTATGACAAGTTGGGTTGATGAGAAGCCGAAGATCGCCCTGGTCTTTCGGCCGAACCATCTCCAACGATTTTCACGGGCATTGGGGATATCAAATTCATCGATAAGCTTTCGTAGCGAGTTGATGCTGAGGATGAGTTCTGGGTCGAAGGCGGCCCGGTAGGCGATGATGATAGGCCTTCGCGTCGCAGCGAGGTTTAACAAACCCCAAAGGTCGTCTGTCGGCATATTCTGGTGATCCACCGGGTTCTGAGTGATCCCCTCGTACAGTCTCCGAGCCAATCGATTCTCGTCCTTAGGACTTGCGATGATATCGGCCACGTCGACAAGTATCGCCTCGATATCGCTTTGCAACGTTGCTCGATGTTGGTATACCTGCTGACGCAGCAGGGAGTAGACCACTGACTGCGCCTGGCGGTAATTCAGCGCTTCAACCCGGTTTCCATTATGGTCCACAACCGAAGTGTCGTGGTATGCGTCTTGTTTAAGGGGGTGAGCGACCGATATCAAGCTGACTTTGCGTCGCTGATGCCAAGGCGGAGCATAGAGTCTTTCGGCTGGCATGTGCAGCGCCACTGAATGTAAGATCGATCGATGCTCGACACGCACCTTTTCATGGATGCGTCGGCGGAAGGGCTTGGGCTCGAGCAGCTGCCTCAGGAGACATCGCATATTGTCTTCTGAATCCAGTCCGAACTGCTCTGCGACGATCGAGAGAGCCGCTTCGTATTGATGCTTGGCAGCTGGACCTGATACCGGCCTGAACGCCGGGACGTCGAGAACTTCGGCTTTCTCCGGCCGAAAGGCAAATGTTCGTTCCCGCACCCAATAACGGACGTGCACAATGACCAGCAGTACTACCGATACAATGCACAAGATTCGGATCGTGTAGGTCAGCGGCTTGAAGTTCGCCTGATACCAGAACATGCCGCTCATGCCGATACAGAAGGTTCCCGCGGCGATCCACAGCAGCGCCGTCTTTTCGAAGAATCTCCATACACGAGGGATTTTGCAGGCAATACCGAGCACGAACAACCCGAGGCACACCACCGCTGACATCACAACCAGCGAGTGCGTGACCGCGTCCGATACCACGCCGACAACGTCACGTAGAACATCGCACGCCGAAGCCGTATCCCCCACGGAGGATGAGTTTGCCTGATTCATTCAAGTCCGCGCCGCAAAACGCCGATCCAATTTCGGAAGTGACGACTACACGAAATTCGTAACGCCGGTCACGCCAAAAGACGACGGAAGATCCGCACAATCAAGAAGGCCTTGAGCAGCGCCTACGTGCGGCCCACGTGCACGTCTACATCTTTGTCGAAGGGGCCGCACCACTGCGGGACGAACTGATGGGAAATCCTCATCGGAATTCGGCCCGGAACCCTCTCTGATGGGTATCCGCCATCGCAAGGCGGATCGGGCGTAATCGCGAAGATCGCGCTGGACGATAACTGGGGACATGCGGACTAAGTCAGATCGATACCGAAACTCGCCGTTAGTTGAGTCCGGCTGACTTCGCAATCCGCTCGTCGGCGTCCGTCGAGCACGCGCCGAATCAGCCCCAACCGTGAACGAAATCCATGTACGACTTATAAGTTCGATGCAGCGCCAGCCATCTCGGCAACCCGTGCCAAGAATGGCATCAATGACCGGGTTGACGGTCTGGAGCCACTCCTTATGCCGCCGTACACGATCACCGCTTCGCTGCTTGGTCGCGTAGAGATTGTTTGCGGTCTCCAGTTGAGTGAGCAGAGCAACCAAACGCTTGCCTACTTCCGTCAATCTGCTCTGTGAGATTGCTGAATCGATCGATGAGCGTCCTCAGAGTCCGAAACCCCACTACTGGAACAGGATCTCCGTCGGTAGCGATCTCGACCGTAGGGCGCCAATCTTCGAAAACATCAGTCCACCGCCGCTCCAACTCATCGATGCCGTCCGCGCTCATAGCTCGAGCGTGCAGGACGCGCTGTTGGGATCGAACTCATAGTCACCGAAGGGCGGGCTCGGCCGGAATCCATGCTTGAGGTGTGGCAATCGGTCCGGCTCGAAGAAGGGCGTGGCGCCGGTCTCGAGACTCACCGCCGCAATCCTTGCTGACGGGCGTAATCAAGTATGTGTTCCAGCAGGCCTGATTCCACCCTGATGCTCCCCGGGTTGCCCGGAATCGGCGTCCCAGCACCACGCCGCCATGCATGCCGCCGTGGAGTCGGTGACGACCGAGTCCGCGAAGTCGACCAGGGTGAGCTCCGCCAGGGCCGCGGGCCGGTTCGGGTGCTCGGGCAGATCCACGGCGCACACTTCGGTGCGCAACCGCGGTACCACCTGAGCACTAAACCCGGTTCAGCCACCGGACCTTCCCTCCCACGCCGTGGGCGTGCGTCGATCACCGCTGCGGTGGATGCAACATGAAGGATCCGACGTCCTCGACGCGAAATCCCGGCGGTGTGCCGAGCCGCGCGCCCGGCGGCGGTGGACGCCGCCGGGTCATCGGAAGGCTGCGTGCCCGGTGAGGGCACGGCCGATGGACAGCAGGTGCATCTCGGAGGTGCCTTCGTACGTCAAAACCGATTCCAGGTTGTTGGCATGCCGCAGCGGCGAGTACTCCAGGGTGATACCGCTGCCGCCCAATAGCGTTCGGCATTCCCGGGCGATGGCCAAGGCCTCGCGCACGTTGTTGAGCTTGCCAAAGCTGATCTGCTCCGGCCGCACTCCCTCGGCGTCCTTGATGCGTCCCAGATGCAGTGCCAACAACACGCCCTTGCCCAATTCCACGGTCATGTTGGCCAGCTTCTCCTGGGTCAGCTGGAAACTCGACAGAGGACGATCGAACACGTCGCGCTGCCGCGTGTAGGCGATCGCGGTCTCGAGACTGTCGCGGGCGGCGCCGAGCGAACCGAACACGATTCCGAACCGCGCCTCGTTGAGGCACGAGAGCGGGGCGCCCAGGCCGCGGGCATGCGGCAGCTGAGCCGAGGCCGGCAGGCGCACGTTGTCGAGCACTAGTTCGGAAGTCACCGACGCCCGCAGCGACAGCTTCTTGTGAATCACGTTGGCGCTGAAGCCGGCAGTATCGGTCGGAACCACGAATCCGCGGATCCCCTCGTCGGTCTGCGCCCACACCGTGGCGACATCGGCGAGATTGCCGTTGGTGATCCACATCTTGGTCCCGTTGAGCATCCAGTCACCGCCGACACGGCGAGCGCGAGTGCGCATTCCGGCCGGGTTGGAACCGAAGTCGGCCTCGGTCAAACCGAAGCAGCCGATCGCCTCCCCACTGGCCAGTAGGGGCAGCCAAGCGGTCTTCTGTTCCTCCGAGCCGTAACGGTAGATTGAAAACATCGACAGCGATCCCTGTACCGAGACGAAACTGCGAAACCCGCTGTCGCCGGCCTCCAGCTCCATACAGGCCAGCCCGTAGCTGACAGCGTTGGTGCCCGCGCACCCGTATCCGTCGAGATGCATACCCAACACACCGAGATCGCCGAACTCCTTGGCCAGCTCCCTGGGAAGCGTGGCCGATTCGAACCAGTCCGCGACGCCCGGCCGCAGCCGGTTTTCCACGAACCTGCGCACAGTGGCGGCGATGTCGCGCTCGTCCTCGTCGAGGAGGCGGTCGACGTCTAATAGTTCCAACGGCGCGTAGATGTCCTTCGCCGGCGCCGCTGAGGTGATGCTCACGGGTGTTCCTCGATTGCTGTGTTGGTTCCGGGTTGCTGCGATCGGCCTCGGCGGGTCAGCCGGTCCTTCATCGTCCGCTGGGCACGGCAGTGCGCCGCTTTACCCCGTCTCGGGTGACGGCGATGTACGGCTCACGATCCCAGCACCGATCGGTGTGCTCCCCGCGCAGCAGGAATTTCTGTATCCGACCGGTGGCTGTCTTCGGGAAGGAATCGACCTCCTCGAAGAATCTGGGCACCATGAAGTAGGGCACGTGAGCGGCCAACCATTCGACGAGCTGAAGGTAGTCGAGGTCCGCGCCGTCACGCCGGACGATCAGGACCTTGATTTCGTCTTCGATGCCGAGGTCGCTTGACACCGCGATGCACGCCGCTTCTTCGATTGCAGGGTGCCCGGCGATGATGCGTTCGATTTCAAAACTCGAGATGTTCTCGCCGCGGCGCCGTATGACGTCCTTGATCCGGTCCCGGAAGTAGTAATTCCCGTCCTCGTCGACCGAAAGCGCATCGCCGGTGTGAAACCAACCGTTGCGCCAGGAGGCCGCGGTGGCCTCCCCGTCGTTCAGATAGCCATGCGAGATCGCCCAGGGCAGCTCCGTGCGCACGACGAGCTCGCCCGGCTGCCCGGCGGGAACCTCAACATCGTTCTCGTCGACGATCCGCAGTTCGAAACCGGGCCGAGCCCGCCCGCAGCTGCCCGGTGGATGAGCCACCCCGGGCCGGGCGATCACCGCCACGCCGATCTCGGTGCACCCGTAGGCGCCCAGCACGCCCCCGGAGATCCCGAACCGCTGCGCAAACGCGGTCGGGTCGGACGGCAACGGGACGCCGATCCAGTAACGCATCCGGTGGTCACGCTCTTCGGGTACGGTCGGTTGCCCCTGGAGGTAAACGGCCATCGCGCTGACTCCGACGGCGATCGTCGCTCCGGTTTCCCTCGCGACGGCCCAGTAGCGGGACAGCTGCGGGCGGGTCCGGACCGCCAGCCGGGAACGGGTGGCCAGACATCCGACGACGAACGTGTTGAGGGCGGCGTGGAACAACGGCAGATCGACCAGGAGCGTGTCGTCGGGGCTCAGGCCGGCGTCGATGGTCGCCCAGGAGCCGGTGGTGTGCAGGTGGTGGTAGGACTGCAACACGGCCTTGGAGCCGCCGGTGGTGCCGGAGGTGCACAGGATGCCGTGCACGTCCCAGACCTCGATGGGACGCTCGAGTTTCGGCGGTTCCGCGCTACCGGAACGCAGAGCGAACGGATGCATACTCGGCACATCGATCGCCGCCGCGACCGGGACATGCGCGTCGCTCTCGCTGATGACCAGCACCGGTTCAGCCTTGCGGACAAGGTTCCCGAGGAACTCGCCCTGATAGGTCGGGTTGAACATCGCGGTGGTGGCACCGAGAGCGGCGGCACCCCACCATGCCCGCAAGAAGTCGGCCCCGTTGCCGAGCAGGATCGCCACCACCTGGCCCTGCTGCACCCCCATTCCCCGCAGCACGTTAGCAGCGGAGAACGCCTGGTTAAGGGCCTCGGAGAAGGTCCAGCTCGTACCGTCCTCGAAGGTGACAAATTCGCGGTCGGGGCATTCGGACGCGTTGCGTTCCAGCAGCGCACGAATCCCGATCTGATCGATCGTGGGGAGCCGCAGGCTCATGAAGCGTTGGAGGCGACGGGCTCATGGACGAGACGCTCCCCGGTCTCCGGACTCCAGTCCGTTCCAGCGCCATCGGGGTAGAATTGCGACGCCCAGCGGCGGAATGAGCCGTAGGGGCGGGCTTCGATGCCCGTCAGCGGCGCATTTGCGACGTACTGCATGTTCTCCCAGATCACGAAGTCCGCCTCGAGTTGGTAGGCCAGGAAGTCGAAGCGCCTCCTGGCCCTGCGGTCCGGCCGCTCGACGCCGTCGACCGTCTCGATGGCAACGCGGCGGACGAACACCGCCATGTTCAGCTCGGAGTATTCCTCGTCGATCGGCGTGACGGCCTGGTAGTGCACGGCGCCGTCCTGATCGGGGAAACGGCCGGCGATCAGACCGACCCCCCAGGCCTCCGAATTCATCTGTGCCACGTAGGAGCCGTCCGGTGTCAGCCAGGTGGTGTCCTTGCCCGCCCCCAGCTCAACCTCGTTGAAGATCTCGAAGACCGGGCCCTTGACGTTGAAGTCGGTGATGGTGACCGGTTCGTGGGAGCCGTGGACGTACTTCTGGTGGGCGGGGTCGACGAGGTTCTCGCAGACCCATTGCGGAATCAGTCGGATCTTGTCGTGGCGCTTGCGGAGTTCTGCGGACGTCCAGTAGCCGGGATCGGTCGCCTCGGCCAGCACCAGGGGCTCCCAGAGCGGGGGACGGCCCAGTGAGTCATACCAAACCAGCACCGCACCGTTCGCCTCGCGAGTGGACCACTTGTTCAGCCGCTTGACGCGGTTTGGCCGGTCCGCATAGGGGATCTCGCAGTTGCGACCCTCGCCGTCGAAGCGCCAGCCGTGGAACGGGCACACCAGCGCCCCGCCCTCCAGCCGGCCGCCGTGGCCCAAGTGCGCCCCAAGGTGTGGGCAGAAGGCGTCGAACACCGCGATCTGACCGGGCTCCGAGCGAGTGCACACCAAGTCGCGCGCGAAGTAGCGCTTGGCCACCACGTCGCCGACGGCGATCTCGTCACTCCAGGCCACCTGGAACCAACCTGTCGGAAAGTGGTCGTACGGAAAACCGCGCATTGTTGACTCAATCCTCTCCCTGACGCCGTTCGCGTATGGGTCGTTCGGGTGTTGCCTATCGGCGACGGTAGCGAAGTAAACACTAAGTACTTCGCGTGGGAGATGTCAAGCGCTCCGCCGCCGCCGACGTCTGCCAACGGTACTTCCCGATCTCCTCAGCAGCGGAATTCTCGGCGAACAGGGGCCGGAACGCGGTGATAGTGTGCGTATACTTCGCGCCATGTCACAGTCGAATTCTTCCGCAGTAGTCACCGGAGGCGCCTCAGGCCTCGGCCGCGCCGTCGTCGCGATGCTCCGCAGCCGCGCTGTCGGTGTCGTCATCGCCGACCGCAACATCGAGATCGGCAAGCAGACCGCGTCAGATCTCGACGCAGTATTCGTCGAGACCGATGTCAGCTCCGAGGAGTCGGCGGGGCGCGCCGTGGAGTCCGCTGTCGAGCTTGGCCCGTTGCGGCTCGTAGTCAACTGTGCCGGAGTGGCGCCGTCTCAGCGGCTCATCGACCGGCACGGCAACCTGCTGCCGGTGAAACGATTCGAGATCATCGTCCGGGTCAACCTTATTGGCACGTTCAACATGATGCGGCACGCGGCTGCCGCGATGAGCGCCAACACCCCCAACGCCGACGGTGAGCGGGGCGTCATCGTCAACACCGCCTCGGTGGCGGCCTTCGACGGCCAGGCCGGCCAGATCGCTTACGCCGCGGCGAAGGCTGGTGTCGTGGGCATGACGTTGCCCGCCACCCGCGATCTGTCGCCTGTGGGCATCCGGGTATGTGCGATCGCCCCAGGGGTCATCGACACACCCCTGGCCGCCCAGATGGACGAGAAGAACCGCGCCGCTCTGGAACAGATCATCCAACAGCCCAAACGTCCAGGAAAGCCCTCGGAATTCGCCGCTCTGGTGGCGCACATCGTCGACAACCCGTATCTCAACGGAGAGGTGATCCGGCTAGACGGCGGGCTGCGAATGCCGCCCAAGTGACGTCGTCGCGCCGGCGGCACCGATCAACAGCGTTCCAGAAGCGTCCCGGTGCCCAGACCGCCGTTGCAGCACACCGCGACAAGCGCGCGTTCGGCGTCTCGCTCCTCCAGCGCGGTCACCGCGGTCGTGATCAATCGGGTCCCCGTCGATCCCAGGGCGTGGCCGAGCGCGATCGCGCCGCCCAACTGGTTGACTCGACTCTCGTCGATGCCGAACTCACGGGCCCAGGCGATCGGCACGGCGGCGAAGGCCTCGTTGATCTCTGCCACGCCGATGTCCGACGGCGCGATCGCGTTGCGCGCCAGCAAGGCGCGCGTGACCTCGATGGGTCCGTCGAACATCGTCACCGGATCCACGCCGACCGCAAGGTGATCGACGACTCGGGCCCGTGCCGACAGGCCCGTGCGTGCGGCCGCGTTCGCGGACATCAGCAGGACGGCCGAGGCCTGGTCGGCGATCTGAGACGTGGTGGCCGCGGTGTGGATGCCGTCTGGGGACAGCGGCGCGAGTTGGGCCACCGCGGAGGCGTCCCTGACCCGCACGCCCTCATCGCGTCTGATCGTGACGGGGCCGGCGGACCCTTCATCGGGGCCGTCCGCAGGAACATCCACCGCGATGACCTCACGGTTGAATGCCCCCCGGTCCCAAGCCTGCAGGGCGCGTTCCTGGCTGCGCATGCCGTAGGCGTCGCATTCCGACCGGCCGATTTCGTGACGACGCGCGTAGGCATCGGCGGCGGCGAAGTGCGACGGGAACTCGTAGCGCGCAAAGTAGGCCTTGGGGATGGCCCGCCCGGGTCCAACCTTGGTGCTCGCACCGAGGGGCACGACACTCATGCTCTCGACTCCGCACGCCAGCACCGCGTCGCAGCTCCCCGAGCCAATCAGCGCCGTGCCGAAGCTCAGGGCCTGCTGAGAGGCACCGCATTGGGCGTCGACCGTCGTCGCTGCGACGGTGGTCGGAAGCCCAGCCGTCAGCCAGGCCGTCCGGCCGATGTTGAACGACTGCGCACCGCTCTGCCCCTCGCACCCGCAGATCAGCTGGTCGACTTCGCTGCCGTCGAGTCCGTTTCGCGACAGCAACGCGGTCAGCACTCGGCCGAGCAGCTCGGCCGGGTGCAGACCGGACAAGCCACCACCGCGCCTGCCGGACGGCGTACGCACCGCATCAATGACGAGAACATCGCTGGACACAACCACACTCCTTGCTCTTCATGCTCTTCGGATGCGCACCCCTATCGGAAGGACCCTCGATGACCGACACCATCTGTACGACCACCCACCACGGGATCGTGACCGTGACCCTTAACCGCCCGCACGTGCGCAACGCCCTACGCCTCAGGGAATTCGACCGACTGATCCAGATCGTCGACACGGTGGCCGACGATCCCGAACTCCGGGTCCTGCTACTCACCGGGACCGGTGAGACGTTCTGTGCCGGTGGCGATCTCAAGGAGAGCGCCACCCTGGGGCCCGAGGAGCTGGCCGAGCATCCCGTGCACCGCCTGACCGAGCGGCTGACACGCTTCCCCAAAGTCCTGATCGCAGCGGTACACGGAGCAGCGGCGGGATTCGGCGCCACCATGCTGCTGCATGCCGACGCCGTCGTCGCCGGCCCCCTGGCCAGGATCGCCACACCGTTCGCGAGCCTCGGCGTGCCCGCCGAGGCCGGCAGCAGCCTGTTGCTCCCCGCCATCGCCGGTCCCCGGGTGGCCGCCCGCATGCTGTTGTTCGGCGAGCGCATCGGAGCCGCCGAGGCCCATGCCTGTGGCCTGGTCAGCCACCTGGTGGACGGCGACCGCGAGGCCGTCGTCGCCAGCGCGCAAGAACTGGCCACGGCCATCGTCGCGATGCCGGCGGGTGCGGTCGAGAGCAACAAGCACTTGCTGCGGGCCGCCCACGAAGCCCCCTTGCAGGAGGCCCTGCGTCGGGAACGCACCGAACTGTCGGCCATGCTCCCCCGCCGGGTCTGACCGACGCATCGCGGCGTCGCCGTCAGGCGGACACCTCGGCGGACGAGTAGAACTGCGCGGCCCACGACCGGAATGCGCCGTACGGCTTGGGTTCCATGCCCGCGAACGGGGCATGGGGCTCGTAGCGCATGTGCTTCCAGATCTCGATGTCATGGCCGAGCTGCTTCATCTCGAATCGGAACCGACGCTCCGCCAGAGCGTGGGCGGCTTCGTCGGCCGGGGGGACCAGCAGCAGGGTGGCGAACAACGCGGAGTGCTCGTCGTCGATCGGGGTCGAGTTCTGCGCATGGATGCTGCGGTCCTGCATGTGCCGGGCGATCGCGATGCCCATCCCCCACGACTCCATGAACAGGTCGGCGACGGTCTTGCCCTCCGGTGTCAGCCAGGTCGACTTCTTTCCGGCGCCCAGAACGAGCCTGGTGTGCACCCGGAACACCGGCCCGTCGGGCGCGAAGTCCACGATCTCCAGCGGCTCGGTGCCACCGTGCACGTCGACCTGATGGGCCGCGTCGACGATGTTCTCGACGATGAACTGCGGTTGCAACCGGATCGAGGCGTCGAACTGCCGGAACTCGGGCCCGGTGATCAGTTCACCGGAGACGAACTCGTCGATCACCGGGGCCTCCCACTCTGGTTCTGCGCCGTCCGGGTGGTACCAGACCATGACCCATCCGTTGACCTCGCGCACCGGCCACGCCGCGAGCCGCTTGCCCCGGTTGGGCCGCGATTCGTAGGGGATGTCGACGTTCTTGCCGTCGCAGCCCCACCGCCAGCCGTGGAACGGGCAGACGATGTCGTTGCCGGCAACCGTGCCGCCGTGGCCGAGGTGGGCGCCCAGGTGCGGGCAGAACGCGTCGAACACCCGGATCTGGCCGTCTTCGCCGCGATAGCAGACCATGTCCCTTCCGAAGTAGCGCAGCGGCCGCACGTCCCCTGCGGCGATGTCGTCGCTCCAGCCGATCTGGAACCAGCCCACGGGGGCAGTGGTGTACGGAAGTCCGAGACCCATTGTCAATCCTCTCCATTCATCGAACCGGTGATCGTCATGATGCGCGCGTTACGCGATCAGGAGCCCTGCCGCCCGTTGCGCAAGGCGAAGGCGGGGGTTCTCTTCTGGGCGAAAGCTCGCACGCCTTCTAGTGCCTCCGGTCCGGCTAGAACCTCGATGGCGCCGTGGTCTGTCGGGGCGGCAAGCAGCTGCTGAAGGTGGAACTTGAAGACCGCACGGGCCGCCTGGGAGGTTTGCCGCACCTCGGCGATGACCTCGACGCACCGCTGGGCGAGCCGATCGTCTGGGACGACTTCGGTGACGAGTCCGTACCGCTCGGCCTCCGCCGCCGAGATCGTCTGTCCGGTGAACAGCAGGTACTTGGCCTTGAGCGTATTGACCTTGCCGAACAGCACCGCCGGCGCCAGTGCGTCGGCCACGCCGACCCGCGCCTCGGCTGCGGCGAACGTCGCCGACTCCGCGGCTAGGACGATGTCACAGGTGAGCGCTCCGATCAGGCCGCCACCCATGCAGATTCCGTTGACCGCTGCGATGATGACCTTGGGACATTCGAAGAAGTCCTTCCACGGCAGCCGGTCGTAGAATTCGCACATCGCGAGCGGGTCGTCCGATTCGAGATAGCCGAGCGTTTCGTGCAGATCTCCGCCGGGCGCGAACGCGCCACCGGCCCCGGTCAGCACGACGATGTCGACGGAGGGGTCGACCCGGGCTGCGCGAATCGCCCAGCGCAGTTCCTCGTAGCCGGTGCTCTTCAGAGCGTTGAGGTACTCGGGACGATCCATGGTGATCGTGGCGACACCGTCACGCACCTCGTACCGGGTGTCGACGAACTCCTCGGGTCTCATCGATGGCCTTTCCCGTTCACGCGCACCGGCCGAGGATCTGGGCCGGATTGCCTATCAACATTTGGTCGATCTGCTCTTGGGACACACCGGTTTGCAGTAACGCCGGGATGACGTCGGCGCTGATGTGGCCCATGTGGTAGTTCGGCATCAGGGCCTGCATCGTCTTCGCCGGCACGGCGTCGTGGTGACAGACCGCATCGTGGGACAGCACGAGCCGGTCGGCGTAGCCGCGGCGGCAGAGTTCGGCGACGACGCGTACCCGTTCCGCGAAGGGCACCAGCACATCGAATCCGAAGCGATCCATCCCAAGGTAGGAACCGGCGTCGAGGAGCCGCTGCAGGTAGTCCAGGTCGACGGTGTCGCCGCTGTGACCGATGATCACCCGGTCCAGGCTCACTCCCTCCTCGGCGAACACCTTTTGCTGCACCAGTCCGACCTCGCGGCCGGCGTGGGTGTGCGTGCTGATCGGAACCCCGGTGCGCAGATGCGCCTGCGCCACCGCTCGCAACGCGCGCTCGACGTCGGGGGTGAGGCCGTACCGGTCGGTGGCGCATTTCAGGATGCCGGCGCGCACGCCGGTGTCGGCCATCCCGTGCTCGATGTCGCGCACGAAGAGTTCCACCAGCGGCTCGGGCTCGTTACTGAGCAACCCCGGCCCGCGAAACTTGAGGTACTCGGGAAGTTCGTTTGTCACGTAGATGCCGGTGGCGCCGACGATGTTCAGCGCGCAGGCCTGGGCCACCCGCTGGATCAGCGGTGGGTTTCGACCCAGCGGGGTCACCGTGAGGTCAACGATGGTGTCGATCCCGGCGTGTTTGAGATCGGTCAGGCGGGTTACCGCCGCGCACACCACGCTCTCCTCATCCCAGTCCGCATAGCCGGGATAGTTGATCATCAGCTCGGGCGCCATGACGAAAACGTGCTCGTGCATCAGAGTGCGGCCGAGGTCGGCGGCAGCGACGGCACCGCGATAGGTGTTGACGTGCATCGACACCTCTTCTCGGGCGCACGGCCGGTCGTCGGCAATCAAGGTGGACAACAGGCAGACTAGCACAGATGTCAGCGTTTACTATCAGTAGCCTTGGGTTTTAGAGCAGGACCGCGTGCGCCCGGGTGTCAGCTCAGCAGCGTCTCGAAGAGCCCGAAAGCGACCGCGCGCGTGATGATCTCACTTTCGGCATGGTCGCTCTCGGCGATCCGCTTGTCGTATGCCGCCGTAGAGAATGCCAGGTAGATGCCCACCAAAGCGGTGGTCAGCAACATCGGATCGATGACCTGGAGCTGGCGGGCCGTCATCACGGCGCGCAGCGACTCCGCGACCGCGGTGATCACGGGCAACATGTGATCCCGGTAGAAGATCCGGCCGGCGTCCGAGTCGTAGAACAATGCGACGCCCAGCAGCGGAGCGATGTCACGGAACACGGCAAGCAGCTTTTCGTGCGCCTCCACCGAGAGCCGATAACGCTCCTGGGGGCTCGTCCCCAGACCATGCGCCGCCAGGCCCTGGATGGCTCGGGTGAACTCCCCGAGCGGCTCGTCGAGCACCGCGCCGAACAGCTCCTCCTTGGACCGGAACTTGCGATAGATCATCGCGTCGGTGACCCCGCCGACTGCGGAGATCTCGCGGATCCGTGCCGAGGCGAACCCGTCACGCGCGAAGACCTCACGAGCGGCATCGATGATCTGCCTGCGGCGCTGCGAGCCATCCGCGCCACCGTCATCCTCATCCGTGATCTGCTCAGCGGCAAGCCCGTCCACCGATGGCACGCTCACCTCCCGGGTTTCCTCCTGGACGCAGGTCACACCCTGCGAAGCAGCCGATCACTTACTTATTAACGTACTGTAATCGGGTGGCCCGCAGGAAACTCACCGCCGAGGAACGTCGCGAGCGGATCATGACTGCGGCGCGGCAGTCCTTCACCAGCAAAGGTTTCGCCGGGGCCACCACCCGGGCCATCGCCAAAGCCGCGGGTATCACTGAAGCCGTTCTCTACCAACATTTCTCGTCGAAGCAGGACATCTTCGAACAGGCGATGCTCGAGCCGGTGAACAGGGATAACCAGGTGCTGATGGGCAAGTTGGACGCGTTGGCCGGGACTGCCGATTCGACGCTGGCCGACACCATCCACGCCGAAGGAGAGTTGCTCACCGAGATCGGCCGATTGCTACCGGCGATCGGGGCGTTGTTCTACGCCGATCCCCAGCCCGGGCGGGCCAACTACACGGAGCTGACCGCGCCGGCCTTCGCCCGGCAGGTGGACCAGATGGCCAGAACGGAAGCCAGTAAGAAGTCCATCTCGGCATTCCTCACCATGGCCTACGGCATCAACCTCGGGATAGCGCTGCACCACCACTTCACCGGCGACGACCTCAACACCGACGACGTCTCCGTCCAGGTCGCCCGGCTACTGCGCACCGGCATCGACGGATCGCCCAACAGCAAAGGAGACGCCGACCATCACTGAGCACGTCGGATCGATTCCGCCTCAGCTGGTGCCGAACCGGTCGGCCAGCCTGTTGCGGTGCTGAGCCGCATCACCCAATAGCAGCGCAGCCGACGCCGCCCTCCGTAGGTACAAATGCGCATCATGCTCCCAGGTGAAGCCGATGCCGCCGTGGATCTGAATGTTGGCCTCTGCGACGCGCAGGAAGGTCTCCGACACGGAACTCTTCGCCACGGAACTCGCGGTGGTCAAGTCGTCCCCGTTGCCAGCGGCCTGCATCGCCGCAATCGCCGCCGAGGTGGAGAGTTCGACCTCGACCAGCAGATCGGCGCAGGTGTGCTTGATCGACTGGAATCCGCCGATCGCCTTGCCGAACTGGATGCGCTGCTTGGCGTAGTCCACCGCCATGTCGACGCAGGCCCGGGCAGCGCCAGCCGATTCCGCCGCCAGACACGAGACCGCCTGGTCGTAGGTGCGAGCCAGCACGTCCACGGGGTTGGGCACCTCCAGTCGACGCGCGCGGGTCCGGTCGAATTCGACCGCTGCCTGCGGGCGGCTGAAGTCGAGCGTCTGCAGCGGCTCGACCACCAGTCCGGGGGTGTCACGCTCAACGACGGCGAGAACCTGACCACCGTCGGCGTGGCGGGCCGAGACGATCAGGACGTCCGCGGTGGCACCGTCGAGAACGGCGTTGCGGGTGCCGCTCAGGGTGCCAGAATCGTCGTCGAAGACCACGTCCGATGGCTCGGCACTCCAGATGCCGGCGGATTCGCCGGCCGTGACCGTCGCCGTCACGGTCCCGGAAGCAATCCCGGGCAGGTAATCTTGGCGCGCCGGCTCATCGGCGATGTTGAGCAGCAGGTTGGCAGCCAGGCAGGTGGAGGCGAAGAACGGGGATCGCAGCAGCACCCGGCCGGACTCCTCCAGGGCCACACCCAGCTCCTCGAAGCCGTACCCCTGCCCGCCGTAATCCTCCGGAATGTGCAATCCGCTGAGAGCCAACTGCTCGGTGAGCGGCTTCCACACGGTGCCGCTGTGCTCGCTGGTCGGGTCGCACTCGGCTAGGTCGCCCGTGCGGTAGTGCTCGGCGAAGAACTCGCGCAGCGATGAGCGCAGCAGCGCCAGGTCGTCGTCGGTCTGGGTGGGCACGATCGTGGTACCTCGATTTCTGTCGGGTCGACGTCAGGCGGGATCGGCGAGGACCGCGTCCAACAGCCTGGGTTTGCGCACCTTGCCGGTGGCCTCCCGCGGCAGCCGTTCCAGCACCTGCAGGCGACGGGGCAGCTTCGGACGCGCCAGCCGCCCGGCGAGGAACTCGCGCACGTCCTCCAGCGTCACCTCCGCGCCGGGTTCGAGCTCCACGAAGACCATCGGTATCTGCCCGAGGTCGTCGTCGGGGGCGCCGATGACGGCGCAGTCGGCGACGCCCGGCATCACCGACAGCTCCCGCTCGATCTCCGCCGGGTAGACGTTCACGCCCCCGCAGAGGATCAGGTCGGTGCGACGGTCGGCGATGTAAAGGTAGCCGTCGGCGTCGAGGTGGCCGAGGTCCCCGCAGGTGAACAGACCGTCAAGTTCCATGTTGCGGCGCTTGTCCGGGTCACCGTGGTAGGTGAATTCCGGCATGCCGGGATGCCAGACGTAGATCGTCCCGATCGTGCCCGGCGCCACATCGCGTCCGTCGTCGTCCACGATCCGAACGATGGCGCCGTCGCGTGCGCGGCCCACCGTGCCGGGGTGTGCGACCCACTCCTCGGAGTTGCACGCCACCACGCCGCCCGTCTCGGTGGCGCCGTAGTACTCGTTGATGATTGGGCCCCACCAGGCGATCATGGCGTGCTTCAGTGCAGGCGAGCATGGCCCCGCCCCGTGGAGCACGTGCTGCAGCGAGCTGGTGTCGTAGCGAGACCGGACATCCGCCGGGAGCTTGAGCAGGCGGTGCATCATCGTCGGCACCATCTGCAGGTGGGTGACGTCGTGCGCATCGATCAGTCGCAGGAAGGTCTCGGCGTCGAAACGCCGTTCCAGCACGACGGTGCCACCCTGACCAAGGACCAGCATGGAGTAGCCGTAGGCCGCGGAATGGTAGAGCGGGTTCGCGATCAGCGTCACCATGCCAGGCCGCAGGTCGAAGAGCTCGGTCAGCCAGGCGCTCATCGCAGCGCGCTGTTGATCCGTCGGCGCGGATTTGCGCACCCCCTTGGGGCGGCCGGTGGTTCCGGAGGTGTACAGCATCGGTTCCGCGGGTGGCTGACGCGGCCCGGACCACGGCTCTGCCGCGTCCAGAGCGCGCTCGTAGGCCAGCGACGCCGTGGAGCCGCGGCCGGAGGTGATGATCGTCGCCACGTCCGGCGCCGCGGCGTTGGCCAGGTCGGCCAGTTCGGGGTCCACCGCGATGGCGGCCGCACCGCAATCGGCGACGATGGAGGCGACCTCGTTGACCGTGAGCATGGTGCTCACCGGGACCAGTACCGCGCCGAGCCGGCGGACGGCGAACGCGACCTCGTAGAAGGCGAAGTTGTTGCTCTGCAGGCACAGCACCCGCGAACCCGGTTCCACTCCCAACGAGGCGAGCACGGTGCTCAGACGCGCACCGCGATTCAACAGGTCCGCCGTGGAGCGGAACTCTCCGTCGACGATGACGCCACCGGCGTCTCGGTGCGAACTCACAGGAAGAGGTCGGCAGGTGCGGAGCCGAGCAGAGCGCTGCCGGTGTCACGCCAGCTGTTGTGATCGGTGAACACATGGGCCTCCGAGGCCGTCAAGTCGCGCAGGCACTGCTGCATGGCGCTGCCATTGCGCAATCCGGTGCTACCGGAGTAGCGGTAGGCCACGCTGGTGACCTCGACCGACGTCCGCGCCGCGTGCGAGGCCGATAGCCGGGCCCGCGCCCGCAACTGCTGGGTGACCGCGTCGTGCGCCGCCGCCTGCTCGAGTTCGGTGATGGCCTCGATCACGAACGCGCGAGCTGACCGCAGCGACGCCTCGGCCTGCGCGTATTCGCTTTGGAAGATCGGGTCGTCAGCCAGGCTCACCCGACCGGCGCGCCGCTTGCCCACCGCCATCGCCGCGACGTCGTCGAGGGCACGTCGCGCCACTCCGATGGAGAACGCGGAGTGGTCGATCGAGGTGACGCCGAAGATACCCATCCGGTAGAAGGATTCGCCGCGGCGCGGCGCCCCGGTGAACAGCGGCCAGGTGAAGCCGGCGTCTATCGTCTGCTCGGGGATGCGGTAGTCGACGCTGCCGGTGGCCTGCAGACCGAGCACGTCCCAGTTCCCCAGGAACTCCACACTCTCGCGCGGAATCACCGCCGCCAGCACATTGGGCATCCCGGAGGCGGTGCGGACGGGTTCACCGTTCCGCAGCTCCCTGAACCCACCCATCATGTACGAGGAGTGCGACGAACCGCTGCCGAAGCCGAAGGTGCCCTCCAGCCGGTAGCCGTCCGGAACTGCCTCGGCCTTGCCACGTGCGGCGACCTGCCCGGCGATGCAGGCGCGCGGGTCCGACAGGATCGTCGCTACGGCGTCATCGCTGAGGAAGGCGCCGGCCAGACCGAGCAGGTTCGCCCCCGCCATGAAGGTCCAGCCGGTGGCACCGTCGATGTAGGACAGTCGCTCGACGACCTCGTAGGCGGTGCGCGCGTCGGCCGCCCCGCCGCCCAGACACGCCGGCACCCGCATCCGGTAGAGACCGGACTTGTGCAGATCCTCCAATGTCGCGGCGGGAACGGAGGTCGTCGATGCCGAGCGCTCGACCCGGTCCTCGAGTACTGCTGAAAGTCCGGCGACGATGTCGCCGTAGTCCCTGACGGGTGCGGACGCGATGGTCATTGTGGCCTCCCGAAGATGTTGATGACGCAGGCCCCGCCCAGACCCAGGTTGTGCTGCAGGGCCACGCTTGCTCCGGGTACCTGCCGGGGGCCGGCTTCGTTGCGCAGCTGCGTGGTCAGCTCGTGGCACTGCGCCAGACCGGTCGCGCCGATCGGGTGCCCCTTGGAGATCAGCCCACCCGACGGATTGACCACGACGTCCCCGCCGTGGTCGGTGGCGCCCGAGTCGATCAGCTTGCCCCCGCCGCCCTCGTCGCACAGTCCGAGCCCGTCGTAGGTGATGAGCTCGTTGGTGGAGAAGCAGTCGTGGAGTTCGATCACGTCGAGGTCCTCGGGACCCTTGCCGCTCTCCACGTAGGCCGCGTGCGAGGCCGCCCGCGTCATCCCTGCGCCGGCCAGGTCCGCGTCGTTGCTCTCGAAGGTGGACGCCGGATCGGTGACCAGTTGGGACGCCAAGATCTCCACGGCGCGCTGCTGCAGGCCGTGCTCGCGCACGAACCGTTCACTGGCCAGCACCGCGGCGGCGGCGCCATTGGAGGTCGGGCTGCACTGCAATCGCGTCAGCGGATCCCACACCATCGGGGAGTCCAGAATCTCGGCCACCGAGTATTCGTCGCGGAACTGCGCGTTTGGGTTACCGACCGAGTTCCGGTGGTTCTTGGCGGCCACCCGAGCGAACGTCTCGGCGGTGATCCCGTACTTCTCCATGTAGTACCGGCCGGCGTTGCCGAAGATCTGCGGAGCTGCCGGTGCCTTGCCGATTCCCCGCTCGCTCTTCATCCGACCGAAGTGGCGCGATAACGGCGTCGGCCGGTCGGTCCAGCCCACGTCGATGGAGCCCTTCTGCATCTGTTCGAAGCCCACCGCTAGGCCACAATCGAGCAGGCCGGCCTCGATGGATCGCTTGAGCTGGTAAAGAGCGGTGGATCCCGAGGCGCAGGCGTTGTTGACGTTGAAGATCGGGATCTCGTAGAACCCCGATCGGTATAGAACCCTTTGGCCGCAACAGGTTTCGCCGTAGATGTAGGCTGCGTACGCTTGCTGGATCGCGGAGTTGTCCAGTCCGGAGTCTGCCATCGCGGCAGCTACCGCCTCTTGGCCGAGGTCGAGATAGCTGGGCCCGTCGGCGACCGGCTTGCTGAACTTGGTCATGCCGACCCCGAGTACGAAGACGCGTTCACCCACGAGGACCGTCCTGAGCGGCAGCGCGCCGCGGCTGAGTTGATAGCATGCGTTTACTATAGTGCACTGTCGGGCCGGTGCCAAGGGCCTCAACCAGCGCCCACGGCCCGCTGACGCGCCGATTAGAAGGAGATGCGGTACCGATCGCCGGGCTCGCCGTCGGGCAGTGTCTGGCAGCCCAGGACGTATCCGTCTGCCACGTCATCGGGGTCCATGACCTCATTGCGGATCATCCGGACCTTGCCCTGCTCCACGACCGCCTGACAGGTGCCGCAGTCACCCGTGCGGCATAGGTAGGGGACGTCGAGTCCCTTCTCGATCAGCAGATCCAGCAGTGGCACAGTGACGGGCCAGTCCAGTTGATGACTCTGACCGGCCAGCTCCACCTCTACCGTGACGGTCTCGGTGCCGGCGTCCATTGCCGGCGGGGGGGTCGGCTCGGCGAACGGGTCGCCTGTGAGGGAGGTGAACGCCTCCAGATGGATGCGGGCTCTGGGCACACCTGCGTCGGTGAGCGCGGCGGCCACGGCGGCCATGAACGGACCCGGCCCGCAGGTGAAGCAGTCCCGGTCGGTGAACGGTTCGGCGAACGCTCGCAGCTGCTCGCGGGTGGGGATGCCCTGCACTGACTCGAGCCAGTGCACCACCGACAACCGTTCCGGATGCTGCGCGGACAGGGCGCGCAGCTCGTCGGAGAAGATCACCGAGGTCTCGTTGCGGTTCGCGTAGAACAACGTGACGGCGCCTGCGCCGCAGGCGAGCATGGACCGCAGGATCGAGAACACCGGCGTGATTCCGCTTCCGCCGGCAAACAGCAGGAAATCACGGTTCAGGTCCGCCGGGGTGAATTGCCCGCTGGGTGGCAGGACGTCGATCGACGCCCCGGCGGTGACGTTGTCGCAGAGCCAGTTCGAACCAAAACCGCCCCGGGTGCGTTTGACCGTGACCTTGAGAGCGTCGTCGCAGTGCGGCGAGCTGGCCAGCGAATAGCACCGCGCCACCGATCCGGTGCGCTCGCTCGGGATGCGCAGGGTCAGGAACTGCCCGGGCCGGTAGGAGAACCGGTCACGAAGTTCGGCGTCTACGTCGAAGACGATGGAGCGCGTGTCCTCGGTCTCGTCCACCACCTCTGCGACCCGCAAGGTGTGCGCGGCGGGCCGGCGGTCGCGCTCATCCATCGTTGACGTGTTCCATCCTCTGCTCGGCTAGTTCTTGCGCAATTGGGACCATGGGGTGTTCCGCGCGGGCCCTTCGTCCCGCGGTAGCCCCAGCAGTCGCTCGCCGATGGTGTTGCGCAGCATCTCCGGCGTTCCGCCCTCGATCGTGTTCGCCTGAGCGCGCAGGTATCCCGACGCCGTGCCTGCGCCGTCAGCGGATTTCCACGCGGTCGCGGCCGGGCCCTCGACCCGCAATGCGGTGGCCTGCAACCGCCGGTTGTACAGGCCCTGGCTGAGTTTTGTGACGGCGCCGTGCAGCGGCGGCAGACCGCGCGTGCCGCGCTGCCGGGACCGGATGTTGGTCTGACGGATGAGCTGGCCCTCGACGAAGCGGCGCACCAGCTCGTCGCGGACCAGGGGATCCTTCCAGCTGCCGTTGGCGTGGGCACGATCGATCAGCTTTTCGATCCGTGAGCCGCCGACGACGTCGGGACCGGTGCCGGCACCGGCGCCGGACAGCATGACGCGCTCGTTGGTCAGAATCGTCCGCGCTACCTGCCAGCCCTCCCCCGGTGCGCCGATGCGCCTGTCGTCGGGGACGTCGACGCTGGAGAAGAACACCTCGTTGAATACGGCCTCGCCGGTGATCTCGCGCAGGGGGCGCACCGTGACGCCCGGGGCCGTCATGTCGACCAGGAGCACTAACAACCCCTCGTGCTTGGGGCTGTTCGGGTCGCAACGGGCCAGCAGCATGCCGACGGACGCCTTGTGCGCGAGGCTCGACCACACCTTCTGCCCGTCGACGCGCCATCCGCCGTCGGGTTGGCGAACGGCACGGGTGGACAGGCTGGCGACGTCGCTGCCGGCCCCCGGCTCGCTGAACAGCTGGCACCAGATCTCGGCGCCGGTGAAGCACCGCCGCAGGAATCGGTCCTGCTGCTCAGCCGTGCCGTGGGTGATCAGCAGCGGCAGGCCCATGCCCACCCCCAGCGGGTTGCGCATCACCGGGCTCTTGGCGCCGGCGGCCCGCAACTGCTCGTCCACCCGCCGCTGCAGCGGGGCGGGCAGACCGAGGCCGCCGCGACCGACCGGGAAGGACACGTTGGCCAGTCCCGCGTCGAACTGCGCGCCGAAGAAGTCCTTCGGATCGGCCGACCTCGGATCGATGCCTGTCAGGAGCTCGTCGACGGCGGCGTCGACGAGCTCCTGCTCCGTGCCGGGCAGCGCCGCGTCGACCATCTAGCTGCCGTCCGTGACGACGATTTCGAGGTCGTCGATGCTGATCACGATGCCGTTCTGGAATCCCGGCTTGCATCCGGGCGCCAGCTCGAAGTGCGGCATGATCTTGACCATCTCCTCGAGCAGAACCCGCATCTCCAGCCGTGCCAGGTGGATCCCTAGGCAGCGGTGCGGGCCGGTGCCAAATCCGATGTGCCGGTTCGGCGAGCGGTGAAAGTCGACCGTCTCCGCGTCGGGGAACTCCGCCGCGTCGCGTCCGGCGGACGGCAGGGTGCACAACACCCAGTCGCCCTGCTTGATCGCCTGCTCACCCACCACAGCGTCCTGGGTGGCCCGGCGGGCCACCGAGACGATGCCGAAGTAGCGGTTGAGTTCCTCGACCGCGCTCGGGATCAGCGACCGATCGTCGATGAGCTGCTGGCGGTGGCCCGGGTTGGTGGCCAGGAAGTGGAACGTCCACGTCAGCGCGGCGGTCACCGTGTCGAGGCCGGCGATCATCAAGGTGGTGCACACGCGGAGCATCTCGTCGCGAGTAAACGGACGGTCACCGTAGTTTGCTCGGGTCAGGGCAGTCAGGATGTCGTCGGGTGGATTGTCGCTGTTGACGCGCTCATCGAGCAGTGCGTTGAAGTACGCCATGTACTCGGGGCGGATGAACTCGTCGACGTACTCCTCGGCATCTGGGTCGCCCGACATCCCGATCATGTTCATGTTCTTCCAGTTCAAGAGCGTCTCGACGTCCTCGACGGGCGCGCCCAGCATCACCAGGAACGTCATGCTCGGGTAGGGAACGCAGACCTCCCACACCAGCTCGCCGTGGCCGCGCTCGACGATGGCGTTCAGGTATTTGCGGGCCTGGGCGCGAATGTCGTCCTCCATGGAGGCGACCTTCTGGGGCAGGAAGTTCGCGTTCAGGTCGCGGCGGAACTTGCCGTGCTCCGGCGGATCGAAGTGCAACGGAATCCAGGTACCGATGGGATCGAACACGGGGGGAATGCTGTTGCCGTGACCGCTGGAGAAGGTCTCGGGGTTCTTCAGGACGTGCTGAATGTCGGCGTGCCGAGTCACCACCCAGAAGCCGTCGAGCTGTTCACTGCGCGCCACCGGGCATTGCTCGCGGAAGGTGCCCAGCAGGGCGTGGGGATCCATCTCCGGGTCGAAGAGGTGGAACGCCGCAGCGGCCTGTGCGACCTCGGGTGAGACGGGACAGGTCCGGGTGTTCTCGCTCGTGGTCATCGCTGGTCCTCTCCAGACACGCTGCGGTCGGGTTGGGTGGTGGTTAGGACGATCGCCCGCTCCGGGCATTCCGTGACGGCAAGGCGGGCCAGCTGTGCCTGCCCGGCGGGGACGGTCTCGAAGCGCGGCCGACCGAGACCCTCCTCGTCGGGCTCGAAGAGCTGGGGGAAATAGGTGAAACAACGGCCGTGGCCGCAACACTCGCGCTTGAGAATCGACAGCTCCATCGGGATTCAGGACAGCTTGTCCTGCAGGCCACGCTCTTCCAGGTAGTCCCGGTACCGGGAGAACGCCGGCTGCAGGGCCGGCAGCATCTTGAGCAACTTCCCGATCGGTCCTTGAACGGTGATCTTCTTCTTGGCCATCGCCATCGGGACGTTGAGCTCGCCGAGCCAGAACTTGTGGCCGTCGTCGGAGGACATCGACATCTCCACCTGCACGTCCGCCGCGCGCGCGGCGTCGCCGCTCTTCACCACCGGTGGATCCTGGGTGGCGTCGAGGCTGATCACGCAATCGGGTTCGACGTAGCTCACCCGGAACGAGGTGTTGGCCTTGACGAACTTCGGGCGGAGGTCGTCGCTGGAGCTCACCTTCTCCATGAATTTCGCGAAGACGTCCTCGGCTTCGTCGGTCGAGCTGAATACTGGCATGGCGCAGATCCCTTTCGCGCGGGGCGGCAGGAGGCTGGCCTCCTCGCCGTCGAGGTGGACTGGACGGCCGAATCCCTATTACTGGCGGGCCGATCCGCACTAGCCCATGAGCTTGACAATATGAGCAGTAAGCGATTACTTTACGGCTGGATCGGCTTTCCCGCAAGGCCGAAATGGGCGTTTATTTCTCGGCGGTGCCAGTCACGGAGGCGATGATGAAAACCAAGGCCGCGGTCATGTGGGAGCAGGGCGAACCCTGGAGCATCGAGGAGATCGAACTCGACCCGCCGCTGCCGCACGAGGTCCTGATCCGCATCGTCGCCAGTGGGTTGTGCCATTCCGACGATCACATCCGCACCGGCGATCTCCAGATTCAGACACCGGTGATCGGCGGGCATGAGGGCGCGGGAATCATCGAGGAGGTCGGCTCGGCGGTGACCGGACTGGCCGTGGGCGATCACGTAGTGCTGTCGTTCATGCCCGCCTGCGGGCGCTGCGAATGGTGTTCCACCGGCCGGCAGAACCTATGTGACCTGGGCCAGTTCCTGATGCAGGGAACGATGATCGAGGACGGCGGCTACCGGGCCCACGCCAACGGCCAGGACCTCGGGGCAATGTCGCTGCTCGGGACCTTCGCCGGACATGCCGTGGTGCACGAGAGTTCGGTGGTCAAGATTCCCGACGACGTGCCACTGGACAAAGCCTGCCTGGTGGGCTGTGGAGTCACGACCGGCTGGGGCTCGGCGGTGCACATCGGCCAGGTCCGCGCGGGCGAGACCGTCGTCGTCGTCGGCGCGGGCGGAATCGGGGTGAACGCCATCCAGGGTGCCCGACTTGCCGGCGCGCAACGCATCATCGCTGTCGATCCGGTCGAGTTCAAACGCGACCAGGCCCGCACGTTCGGCGCCACCCACACCGCGCCCACCACCGGCCGCGCGCAGGCGATGCTCACCGAACTCACCGCGGGCCGGATGGCCGACGTCGCCATCCTCACGGTGGGCGTCGCCTCGGGCCAGCTGATCGGCGAGCTGACGGCACTGCTGTCCAAGGCCGGCCGCGCAGTGATCACCTCGGTGTCGCCATGGGACGTCGCCGAGGTGGAGCTGCCCTTGCAGGAATTCACGCTTTACCAGAAACAGTTGCTCGGCAACGTGTTCGGGGGCGGCAACCCCTTTGCCGACATCCCCCATCTCATCAGCCTGTATCAGACTGGTCACCTCCTGCTCGACGAGCTCGTCACCACCGTCTACAAGCTCGACGACGTCAATCAGGGCTACCAAGATCTCGCGGACGGCAAGAACATCCGCGGCGTGATCATCCACGACCACTGAGCGACCAAGGAGAAATCGTGACCGATCCACCGGAGCTGCGCTTCGACGGGCGCATCGCCATCGTCACCGGCGCTGGAGGCGGCCTTGGCCGCGAGCACGCCCTGCTGCTGGCCGCCCGGGGCGCCACTGTCGTCGTCAACGACCCGGCGCCGGTCCGTGCCGGCGTTGACCGCAGACCTGCCAACTCGGTGGTGGCCGAGATCGTCGACGCCGGCGGGTCAGCCGTGGCGAACCTGGACTCGGTCGCCGACCGGGCCGGCGCCGCGAACCTGGTAAGCAACACCATCTCCGAGTTCGGTCGGCTCGACATCCTAATCAACAACGCCGGGATCCTCCGCGACTCAACGTTTCACAAGATGTCCGACGAGCAGATCGACGCCGTCCTGGACGTGCACCTGCGCGGCGCGATGTGGATTAGCCGGCCGGCTTTTGCGCACATGCGCGAGCAGGGGTACGGCCGAATCCTGGTCACGACGTCGGCCGCGGGACTGTTCGGCAACTTCGGTCAGGCCAACTATTGCGCGGCCAAGGCAGGCCTCGTCGGGTTCGCGCGAGCGCTTGCCCAGGAAGGCCGCAAAAAGGGAGTTACCGCTAACATCCTGGCACCGGTCGCCTGCACCGCGATGACCGAGGACATCCTTGGGCCCCTTGCCCAGCGCCTCGACCCCGCGCTGGTCGCGCCGGTGGCTGCGTGGCTTGTCCACGAGGACTGTGCCCTCAACGGTGAGATCCTCAGCGCGTTCGGCGGCCGGGTCGCACGCGCCTTCACCGCGATAGGGCCAGGAGTGTTCCTCGACGAGCCCACCATCGAGGCAATTCGCGACAACGAAGCACGCATCCTCGCCGAGGACGGCTACACCGTGCCGCGAAACGCCGCCGGCGAACTGGGATTGTTACCCACTGTCGCCGGCTGACCGTGCCCGGGGCCGACACGAGGTGCTGCCGTCTTCAGCGATTCACTACAACCATCGGCGGCACTGACGCGCATTCGGCGCCGGAGCCACGGCAGACCGACCGACAACGAAGGCGAGGACCTCGCTTATGCAAACGACCGAAGGCACAACGACGGGCGCGACTGATGGGAACCGGACCGACCCACACGTCGAGGTGCGAAACCCGGCCGACGGTTCCTTGGTGGGAACCACTCCGGATATGTCCGCCGCCGACGTTAGCGCGCTGGCGGACGCGTTGCGATCCGCGCAGCCGGACTGGGAGGCGCTGAGTCCCAAGGCAAGAGCACGTCTCCTGCGTAACTGGCTCGACTGGATCGTCGACAACCAGGATCACGTCCTCGGGCTGGTGCATCGGGAAGCCGGCAAGTCCTGGGGCGATTCGCAGCTCGAGTTGATGGTGGCTATGGAGGTCATCAATTACGTCACCAAACATGGCGCCGCCTTCCTCGCCGATGAGACGCGTCGGCCACATGGTCCGGCGTCACTCACGAAAGATCTCCGGATCAGGCACCGGCCCTACCAACTCGTCGGAGTCATCACGCCGTGGAATTACCCACTGGGCATGCCGTTCATGGACGTCCCCGGGGCGTTGATGGCGGGTGCAGCCGTCCTGTCCAAGCCATCTGAGGAAACGCCGCTGGCCTGGGCTGAATGTGTACGCGCATGGAATGAGGAGATCGGCGCGCCCCCGATACTGGGTTGTGCGACCGGCCGGGGCCCCACCGGCCAGGCCGTCGTCGATACCGTGGACATGGTGCAGTTCACTGGATCGACCGCCACGGGTCGGCGAATCGGCATGCGCTGCGCCGAACGACTGATCCCGTCAAGCCTGGAACTCGGCGGCAAGGACGCCATGATCGTGTTGTCCGACGCCCCTATGAAACGCGCCATCCGCGGCGCCATCTGGGGCGGGTTATTCAACGCCGGCCAGTCCTGCATCGCCGTCGAACGCATCTACGTCGAAGCACCGGTGTACGACGAGTTCGTCAGCCGTCTCGTCGACGAGGTCGCCACGATGCGTCAGGGCCACGATGCGCAAGGCAGCTTCACCGCCGAATTCGGGGCGATGGCAACCGAGACCCAGTTGGAGCTCGTCGAGCGTCAGGTCGCCGACGCCGTCGCCAAAGGCGCACGCGTGCTGACCGGCGGGACGCGTGCAGCGACCGGGCTGTTCTTCCCGGCGACGATTTTGGTCGACGTGGACCACACGATGAGCTGTATGCGTGATGAAACCTTCGGCCCCCTGCTGCCCATCATGAAGGTGCCCGACGAGGACGCCGCCGTCGCGCTGGCCAACGACAGCATCTACGGTCTGGGCAGCAGTGTGTGGACAGCGTCCGAGGAACGTGCCGAGAGGGTGGGTGCCCAGCTCGAGGCCGGTGGAGTGAACATCAACAACGCTATGACGAACGTGTTTCAGTTCCCGCTGCCGATGGGCGGCTGGAAGCAATCGGGTCTGGGACACCGTTTCGGCGGTCCGAACAGTATCCGTAAGTACTGCCGCCAGCAGGCGTTCGTGAGCGAGCGGGTCCACCTCGATAACGAGACGCATTGGTACCCGTACTCTCCGCGCAAGGCGAAGGTGACCGCCACGGTGCTCCGGTTGGTGGAGATGCACGACTGGCGACGCCGTCTCGGTCTCAAAGCCCGTTGACTGGGCGGAAGCACAGCCAGGGTGCCGAGAGCTGAGTTCCGATGTTCTCTCCGCACAGCGCGCTGGTTGGCTGACGCCACCTCAGACTACCGGGCGGGAAACCCAGATGACGTCATGGGTACCGAGTGTTGTAGATGCTCGAGGAAATCTGCTACCCGAGAATCAGTTCAGATCGAACGCGGCAAATACGCAGGTTACGAGTAGGTTCGAGATGTGCTGTGTCACAACGATATTTACGCTCTTCCAACAGAGATTATATGATCAATTAATGTGTCAAGCGCCCAACCTACCGGGCTATCAGCGCGAACTGTGCGAGACATTGTGCGACGACCTCATGACGGTGTTATCTCATCCGAATGTGCAATCGACTACATCGACGCGATGAACTCGGCCCGTCGAGGGCCAAGCCATTGAGGCAATGCGGTACAGCAGACGAAGACTATTTCTTGGGCCCGGTCAAATCGTCACCGTGACAGAACGTTTGGCGGACTCGTGGTTGCTCTTCGACTATTCGACCTCATTTTGATGATAATCATCATTAGCCACGAACATGCGCCGGGGTACTCTGCGCACCTGTCCGCGGACGGCCTGAACCGTTCCGGGTTTGATGCCGCTTCCTTCTGTGTGAAGGATGGTGAGTATGGCTAAGCATTACCCGGTCGAGCAGCGTGAGCCTGCAGTGGGGATGGTGCTCGATCATCTCGGTGAGTATCGGTCGGTGTTGGTGCGGAGTCGCTGCGCCGGTGGGTGTTGCAGGCCAACGTGCCAGCCAACGTCCGGGTGTCACGACTGCCGAGGCGCAGCGCATCCGCGAGCTTGAGTGGGAGAACCGGGATCTCAAGGAGGCCAACGAGATTCTGAAGGCGGCCTCGATTTTCTTCGCGCGGGAGCTCGACCCGCTCCATCGCTGATCTGCGGATTCAACGACCACACGCGGGTGGCCGGATACCGGGTCGAGTCGATCTGCCGCTTTCTCACCGAGAACGGTGTGCAGGTCGACCCACGGACCTACCGCAACTGGGTCACCAACTTCACCTACGTGCCGACCTGGTCGGGCTTCGTCTACGTCGCACTGGTCATCGATTGTTTCTCGCGGGCCATCATGGGCTGGCAGGTCGCCAAGACCAAGGACACTGCCATGGTCACCACCGCGCTAAAGGTGGCGCTGGGGCGTCGCGACCACCATGGTCACACGGGCTCGCCGCAGTCGCGCTACCGAACGAACACCCCACACAAGACATCGCCAAAGGCGAGACGCTCGACACCACCGTCAACTTCGAGTTGCCCGTCGAAACCACGGTGGACACGCTGATCGTGCACGACACCATGGGCTCTCGGGGAGCCGCTATCACCCTGACCGGAGCACCCGTACATCCGCTGTCATCAAGCCCGGCCGGATCGAGCCGCGTCGCCTCACTCACCGCGCTGTACCCCGCGGGCTTAGTCAGGGTTGCCGTTCGGCAAGCTATCTGTTGCGCCAGGCAAAAACGGCACCGAGATCTCCTGTGCTATCCGCTGAGAATGGCGGTGCGCGTGCTGCTGCGAGCTGTCCTCAAGCGCAGCAATCGTGCGCCTGGCTCTAGGTCGAGCCGAAAGCTTCACGGTCAACCCGCAGGCTGACAATTGTGACTTCCCCGCCCGACGGAGGTCCGACGCAGAAGAGTGCCGACAAGGACGCCTAATATAAACGTTGGCAACGTATTTCGCCTCCGTATTGAGTCAGGGCCGTGCGCTGCTGCCCGCCAAAACAGGAAATTACCGAAACCATCAGATTGCTCACCTGGCGTGTATCGCGCGCACCGGCGTAACACGGTGGACTCAACCTTCTTGGGCTCGTTGCAAGTGCGACAACGCCGCTTAGTCTAGGGCCGCTGTTGTGACGTGAGATTGCGCAGCCTTGACGCCGTAAATCAGGACTCCATGCCGTGCTCATGTGAGCCCAACACGGAAAAGACGTCATCGGGCGGATCGCGGCGGGAACTCAGCGTCACGGTCCGGCGACAAGCCCTGGTCGGGCAGGATCCGCTGCTCAGCACTCCCTCAACGGGGAACCCGCTGAGCGGCATTCGACGCTTCAACGGCGGTCAATCGGGTGATAAGCGGCAGCGCGACCCGGGCCGCTAATTCAAGTCCGGCTCGATCATTGATGGGGAGCGTCGCAAGGAGGGCAGCCAATCGCTCTGCGAGGTCTCGCCGACGCTGCCGGACCATGTCGCGGCCAACGTCGGTAATTGTCACCAAGGTTGCCCGTCCATCACTGGTGTCAGTCGTGCGTTGGGTCATCCCACGACACTCGAGCCGCCGAATCAGCTGGGACATCGATGGTTGACTGACGCCAGCAGCGGCGGCCAGCGCAGTCAGGCGGACAGGACCCGCGGTATCCAACCTGTGCAGGACATCCAATGCCGTGACATTGAATTCACTGCGGTCCGCGAGTTGGCGAATGTTGAGTAGGGCAGACTGCTCGAGCCACGCCGCGATGGCCTCCACACCAGGGGATGAGTCCACTGAGAGATTATGGCCCAAGGGATGGTGGATCACAGCGGACAGTAGATCACCACGGAATGCGTCGACGTCTATTGCAGCCGATGCCCAGCGCTCCCCGACCCGCACCGATCACTTATGGAGCACAATAGCGACATGCGCACCCCCGCAACCCGCCTGCTGATCGCCGGCACCGTCGCCGCACTAGGCACCGTCGGTGTCCTGACCACGGCGCAGCCCGCACACGCCGACAACATCGGCTACCTCGTCAACGTCACGGTCCGGCCGGGATACAACTTCCCCAATGCCGACGCCGCGCTGGCCTACGGCCACGGCATCTGCGATCAGATCAATTCCGGGGTGAGTTACGGCCAGCTAGTCAACACCATCAAGTCCGCCTTCGCCACCACCGACGAGTTCCAGGCATCGTACCTGATCAGCCAGTCCGCTCAGGAGCTGTGCCCCGCCGCGATCTGGCAACTGCGCCGGTCCGCGGCTGGCTACGTCCCATCCGTGTAGTAAGGAAAGACGTTGGGAAACAAAGCTATTCACGCAGCTACCGCGGCCGGCGCGGCGACTCTGCTTGCCGTCGCCGGTGCGCCCGCCGCGCATGCCGACAACACTCGCCTCAACAATGGCGTGGTCGCCAACGTCTATACCGTCCAGCATCAGGCGGGGTGCTCGACGAACATCAAGAAGGACCCCGCCCTCACCCAAGCGGCCGAATGGCACGCCAACGACGTCCTCAACAATCGGGCCCTGGACGGTGATCTCGGATCGGACGGCTCCACGCCGCAGAGCCGCGCTGCCGCAGCTGGTTTCACAGGTAAGGTCGCCCAGACGGTGGCCATCAACCCCGCCCTGGCCATCAACAACCTTGACGTCATCAACCAGTGGTATTACGACCCCGCTGATTTCGCGATCATGTCGGACTGCGCCAACACCGCGATCGGAGTCTGGTCAGTGAACAGCCTGGACCGCTCGGTCCTGGTGGCGGTCTACGGCCAACCGGCCTGACCACGCGGCGACGATCAGTCTCGCAGATCGAGTAGGACCCGGGCGAGCGGGTAGTCGACCAGCTTGCGCATCGCCAATGCTGTGGTGGTTTCCCGACCCCGTCGAAGTCGGATCCGAACAGCGATCCGACACAGCCCGTTGGCGTGACGAGCCACGAGATGCACCAATAGATTTATGAACCGCTAAGACCGTGCACTTCGAGCACGTGGGAACCCTTCGCGAGCGTCACTGATCGGGCCGACTGGGTATGTTTATGAGACGATTTAACTCTAAATAGTGGTTCGTTGCTGGGCGCCGCGTCAGGCGCGGAGTGGTCAGCGTATCTTTGAGCATTGCATTATGGACAAAATATGATGTACGTTCTTCGTACTCTGTAATAGAGACCTGCGTCACACTGTCCGAAGCCCGCAGATCAATCCACGATCGGAGGTCAAGATGGGGCAAGTTGCTCCGGCAACGCCTCAGCGGAGCCTGACCCGCGGCGCGGTGTTGACGGCGTTGAAGCCAGCCGCGGCGGTGGGCGGATTTTTCGCAATGTCCCTCGACACATTCGTCTTGATGTTCAAGCCGCCGTTCGCCTGGCGTGAGTTTCTGTTGCAGAGCTGGTTCGTCGCACGCGTGTCCCTCGTGCCGACCATCATGCTGTCGATTCCGTTCACCGTGCTGACGGTTTTCGTCCTGAATGTTCTGCTGATCGAGTTCGGCGCCGCCGACTACTCGGGCACCGGCACCGCACTGGGCGCCATCACCCAGATCGGCCCAGTGGTCACGGTGCTCGTAGTGGCCGGCGCCGGCGCCACCGCCATGTGCGCGGATCTCGGGGCACGAACCATTCGCGAGGAGCTCGACGCACTGCGAGTGCTCGGTATCAACCCCATCCAATCGCTCGTCGTACCCCGGGTGCTCGCCGCGACTCTCGTCGCCCTACTGCTGAATTCGATCGTGTCGGTGATCGGCCTGGGCGGCGGCTTCCTGTTCTCGGTCTTCGTACAACACGTGACGCCGGGCGCGTTCGCCGCCGGGATGACGATCCTGACCGGACCCGTCGAGGTAATCGTTGCCCTGTGCAAGGCCGCGATCTTCGGCCTGGCCGCCAGTCTCATCGCCTGCTACAAGGGCATCTCGGTCGACGGCGGCCCCGCAGGTGTCGGCAACGCGGTCAACGAGACGGTGGTGCTCTCCTTCATGGCGCTGTTCTTCATCAACGTCATCGCGACAGCCATCGGCGTAGAGGCAGCCAAATGACAACGGCTCGACCAAGTAAGCGACTGGGCCGGCTGAGCGGCACCGCTAAAGAGTTGGGGAAGGGCTGGGAGTCCGTCGGGCTCCAGATGGCCTTCTACACCAGAACGATGGCCGAGATCCGAAACGCGTTCGTGCACTACAAAATTGAGATCATCCGACTCATCGCACAGATGAGTCTCGGAACCGGCGCGCTGGCCGTCATCGGCGGAACCGTGGTGATCATCGGATTTCTCACGTTATCGGCGGGAGCGATCATAGCCGTCCAGGGCTACAATTCACTGGCCGGCATCGGCGTGGAGGCACTCACCGGCTTCATCTCGGCCTACGTCAACGTCCGGATCATCGCCCCCGTAGTCGCCGGGATCGGCCTGGCCGCGACGATTGGAGCCGGCGCCACCGCCCAGCTCGGCGCGATGCGGATCAGCGAGGAGATCGACGCTCTCGAAGTAATGGGCATTCGCTCGATCGCCTACCTGGCCTCCACCCGGGTGGTGGCCGGAATCATCGTTGTCATGCCGTTGTACTGCATCGCGGTACTCGCTTCATTTTTCGCCGCGCGAATGGGGACCACCTTCGGCTACGGACAGTCCACCGGCGTCTACGACCACTACTTCAATACCTTCTTGCACTCGACCGATCTAATCTGGTCGTTCTTCCAGGCCGTGATGATCGGCATCGTCGTCATGCTCGTGCATACCTACTACGGGTACACGGCCACCGGCGGCCCGGCCGGAGTGGGCGAGGCGGTTGGCCGCGCGGTGCGCACCTCCCTCATCGCGGCCGCATTCGTCTCGGTCATCATCACGCTGTCGGTGTACGGGCAGTCCGGCAACTTCGACCTTTCTGGGTAAGTGATGTTCGACGACGGTAAGGACATGCGTATCAAGCCAGCCTGGTGGACGGCCATTCTGCTGGCACTCATCGTGGGCATGATTCTGATGACGATGGCGTTGTTCACCGGCGCTTTCCGTACATTCGTCCCGGTCACGCTGACCTCGGACCGCTCGGGTCTGATCCTGGAGTCCGGCGGCAAAGTCAAGATGCGTGGCGTCCAGGTCGGCCGTATCGACTCGGTGACGGGAACGGGCCGAAATGTCACCGTGCGATTGAACATCTATCCCGACGCAGCCGTCGAGATCCCGGAGAACGTCGGTGCGCAGATCAAGGCCACCACCGTATTCGGCGCCAAGTACGTTGACTTGATCTACCCAGACAATCCCAGCCCTCAACGGCTTTCGGCCGGGACGGTATTGAAGTCGCGCAATGTCAGTACCGAGGTCAACACGGTCTTCGATAACCTGAGCAAGTTCATCGCCAAGCTCGACCCGATGAAACTCAACGCGACGCTGACCGCACTCGCCGACGGGGTGCGCGGGCAGGGTGAGCGGATCGGCCAGGCCACGGTCGACGCCAACGAGGTTCTGCTCGCGATCAATCCGCGGATGGACACTGTCGCCGCGGACTGGCGGGCGCTCAAAGGCTTCTCCGACGCGTACAGTGCGGCCGCACCCGACATCATGAAGATCCTGGATTCAGCCACGGTCACCAGCACGACGATCACCGACCATGCCGCGCAACTGAATAGCGCCCTGCTCAACAGCATCGGTTTCGCGCAGAGCGGCACTAACGTCCTTGGTCGCAATGCCGACGATCTGGTGCACCTCATGGACACGCTGGTGCCCACGACGGATCTGCTGCACAAGTACGACCCGACGTACACCTGCACGCTGCAGGGTGCCGTGTGGTTCCTCAAGAATGGCGGTTTGGACGCGATGGGCGGCAACGGGAAGTCAGTGATCCTCGACGCCGCGCTGCTGGCAGGGGATGATCCGTACCAGTATCCGGAAAACCTGCCGATCGTCGCGGCGAAAGGCGGCCCCGGCGGGAAACCCTCGTGCGGATCGCTGCCCGACCCGAGCAAGAACTTCCCCGTGCGCCAGCTGGTCACGAACACCGGGTGGGGCACTGGGCTGGACTGGCGCCCGAACCCGGGTATCGGCCATCCCTGGTTGTACAACTGGTTCACCGTCACCAAGGGCATGCCGCAGCCTCCCGTGGACCACCATGACGGCCCGCCGGCGATCGGCCCGGTGCCGTATCTGGGTGCGCCGCCGTACGGTGCTCCCCTCTACGGGCCCGACGGCACACCGCTCTATCCCCCTCCCCCAGGATCCTGAACCAACCAGTCACGAAGCTCATACCAAGGAGAATTTCGGTGCGAGATAACCTGGCAGGCGCCGTGTGGCGGCTCGCCGTCTTCGTGGTGGTCTGCGTGGTGGGGATCTTCGCGATCTTCGCAATCTTCGCGCAGCTGCGATTCCAGGACGAGGACACCTACCGGGCTGAATTCACCGATATCACTGGGTTGAAGTCAGGCGACTTCGTCCGGATCGCCGGCGTGGAAGTGGGTAAGGTGAGCGACATTTCGATCCGCCCGGACACCATCGTCACGGTCGCTTTCACCACCGACCAGTCGGTTGTCTTGACACACGGTTCGCGAGCGGTAATCCGATGGGACAATCCCCTCGGTGATCGCTATCTCGAACTCCAGGAAGGCGCTGGTGACGCCAAACGGCTGATGCCGGGGCAGACCATTCCGGTCGCCCAAACCGAGCCCTCAGTCGACCTAGACGCACTCATCGGCGGGTTCCGTCCATTGTTCCGGGCACTGGACCCCGATCAGGTCAATGCCCTCACCGGACAACTGATCCAGGCGTTTCAGGGACAAGGGGGCACCATCAATTCGTTCCTGAACGAAACTGCACAGTTCACCAGCACGCTGGCCGACCGCGACGACCTCATCGGGCAGGTCATCCACAATCTGAATGTCGTCCTCGGGTCACTCGCCGACCAGAACAAGCAATTCGACAAGGCGGTGTCGTCGGTGACCGAACTGGTGAAGGGACTGTCGGCTCGGCGCGACGACATCGCCAAAGGGCTGGCCTATACCGATGCCGCAGCGGGGTCGATCGCCGACTTAATGGCCGCGGCCCGTCCCCCGCTGCAGAACACCATCGAACAGACGGACCGGGTGTCGGGGTTGGCCATGGCCGACCACGACTACCTCGACAATCTGCTGGCCACCCTGCCCGACGCCTACCACGCGCTGGCCAGGCAAGGCGTCTATGGCGACTTCTTCAGCTTCTACCTGTGCGATCTGTTCCTCAAGCTGAATGGCAAAGGCGGACAACCGGTTTACGTCAAGCTCGCCGGCCAGGACACTGGGAGGTGCACGCCCAAGTGAAAATGTTCTCCGAGCGCAATCCGCTGATCGTCGGCGCCATCGGCATCGCCGTGCTCGCAGTCCTGATGGTGGCAGCCCTGCAGTATAAGAGCCTGCCGTTCTTCGACAGCGGCAAGTCCTACTCCGCGTACTTCAGTGAAACCGGTGGCCTGGCAGTCGATTCCCCGGTGCAGATCTCGGGATTCAAGGTCGGCCAGGTGACCGACCTTGAACTGGACGGCAATCGCGTACTCGTCACATTCGAGGTCGACAAGGATATGCCGCTGGGGGATCGCACCGAGGCCGCGATCAAGACCCGGACCTTGCTGGGTTCCAAGATCCTCGAGGTCAGCCCCCGCGGCCAGGGCAGGCTCGACGGGCCCATCCCGGTGGACCGCACCACCGCGCCCTACCAGCTTCCCGATGCCCTCGGCGATGTCGCCACCGCGATCAGTGGACTGAACACCAACCAACTGTCCGATTCGTTGTCGACGCTGGCCGAAACCTTCAAAGACACCCCGCCGGATCTGCAGGTCGCCGTGGCCGGTGTGACGAAGTTCTCCGACACGTTGGGTAAGCGCGACGAGGAACTACGCAGCCTGCTCGCCAACGCCGAGAAGGCGACCACCGTTCTTGCGCAACGCAGTTCCGACGTGTCGAGCCTGATCAACGAGACCAACGCATTGCTGGCCAGCCTGCGGAGCCAAAGCGGCTCACTCGAGGCCATCTCGGGCCATCTGTCGGCGGTCTCCAGGCAGTTGTCGGGTTTCGTCGCCGACAACCGCGGCAAGCTAAAACCCGCCCTCGACAAACTCAACGGCGTGCTGGCGTTGGTCAACAAGTACAAGGACAACGCGCAGAAATCGATCAAGTTGCTGAACTCCTACCTGATGTCATTTGGGGAGACGTTGTCGTCGGGCCCGTTCTTCAAGGCCTACCTCGCCAATCTGCTTCCCGGACAATTCGTTCAGCCGTTCATCGACGCTGCATTCTCCGATCTGGGTCTCGATCCAAACGTGCTGCTGCCATCACAGCTGGCCGACCCCCAGGTCGGCCAGCCGGCTACGCCGCCCTTGCCATCGCCATTCCCCCGAACCGGTCAGGGTGGCGATCCGAACACGTCGCTCCCTGCCGCCATCACCGGCAATCCCGGTGACCCCCGCTACCCGTACCGGCCGCCGCTGCCCGCTCCCCCGCCCGGTGGGCCGCCACCGGGCCCGCCGGCCGTCTTGTCACCTACGCCGACACCGCAACCATTCGTCGTCGAACCAGGCCAACCATGAACAGACGCACCCTCACACTGGCCGTAGCCATCACACTGGTGCTGACGCTGGTCGCAGGCAGTGGACTGGTCCTGCGATCCGTTCTCACCGCGAACCGCCTGCACCTGACCGCGTATTTCGACAACAGCAACGGCATCTTCCCCGGTGACGAGATCAGGATCCTCGGCGTTCCGGTAGGCCAGATCGACACCATCCAACCCCAGCCGCAAGGGGTCAAGGTGGCGTTCTGGGTGGACAAGAAATACAAGATCCCCGCCGATGTCCAAGCCGCGATCCTGTCGCCATCCCTAGTCACCGCCCGCGCTATCCAGCTCACGCCCGCCTACACCGGGGGCCCGGTCATCAAGACCGGCGCGGTGATCCCGCTGAACCGCACCATCGTGCCGGTCGAATGGGACGACCTGCGCGAGCAACTCGAGAAGCTCACGCAGACATTGCAACCCAGCACACCGGGCGGCGTGAGCCCACTGGGCGCGTTCATCAACACCACCGCCGACAACCTGCGCGGCCGGGGCGCCGACATCCGCCAGGCCATCATCACGATGGCGCAAGCGTTCTCGGCCCTAGGCGACCACAGCAAGGACATCTTCGGAACCGTCAAAAACCTGGCAACCCTGGTGACCGCGCTGCAAGCCAGCACCGACGTGATGCGCTTACTCAACAGGAACTTGGACGCAGTGAGCGGGCTGTTCGTGAACGCACCCAACGAAATCGGCCAAGCGATGGGCGATCTCAACACCGCCGTCACCGACGTCCGCGGATTTCTCACCGAAAACACCGACGCGATCGGGACAACCTCAGATCAGCTCGCGGGAGTGGCCAAGGCACTAGGCGAAAGCCACGACGACATCGAGCAGTTCCTGCACGTGGCACCGACCACGGTGCAGAACTTCATCAATATCTATCAGCCGGCGCAGGATGCGCTGACCGGTGTGCTCGGCCTGAACAACTTCGCCAACCCCGTCTCGTTCCTGTGCGGAGCCATACAGGCCGCGTCCCGGCTGGGCGCCGAACAGTCGGCGAAGCTGTGCGTTCAGTACCTTGCCCCGATCATCAAGAACCGGCAGTTCAACTTCCTGCCGTTCGGTATTAACCCCTTCGTCGGTGCGTCCGCACGTCCCAATGAGCTGACCTACAGCGAAGATTGGCTACGCCCCGACTATCGGCCGACACCAGCACCGGACAACTCAGCACCGCCGCCCACCGACGGACCGGGACCCCCTGCGAACAACCCAGCTGCGTTACCGGCCGAGGCGGTTGCAACCAATCCGGGCGCCGGTCTGAGCGGCATGATGACCCCGTCGGCAGGTGGCTCGTGAGGCCCCGCGTCGCGACGGTCGTCGCCGCCGTCCTGATCTCCGCAGCCGCCTGCACCGTCTCCGGATGCTCGAAGTGGGAGGGGGCCAATTCCCTGCCCCTGCCGGGCACGGAGGGCAACGGCCCCGGGTCCTTCGAAGTCCGCGCCGAGATGCCGGATGTCACGAATATCCAACGGAACCAGCGTGTTCGGGTCGGCGATGTCACCGTCGGGCATATCACCGATATTGAACGCCAGGGATGGCACGCCGTGGTGACGATGCGCCTCGCAGGCAACGTCGACCTGCCGGAGAACGCCACCGCCAAAGTGGGCATGACGAGCCTGCTGGGCACCCTGCATGTCGAGCTGGCCGCGCCGACAACCCAACCACCGCGCGGGCACCTGCACCAGGGGTCGTTGATTCCCCTCGCCTCTTCGGGCTCCTATCCCACCACCGAACAGACTCTCGGATCGCTGTCGCTGTTTTTGAACGGCGGCGGGATAGGCCAACTGCAGGACATCACAAAAGCTTTCGCAACGGCGTTCAAGGGTCGTGAACAGGACCTCCGAAGCTTTATCACCCAACTGGACGTTTTCATCGGCAAGCTCAGCGAGCAGACCACCGACATCATCGAGGCAAACACCAGTCTCAACAGCCTGATCGGGCAGATCGCCGAACAGAAGCCGGTACTGGACAATGCCTTAAGTGCCATTCCGGATGCGCTGGCCGAGCTCAGCAAGCAGCGCGACAACCTCGTCGAGGCCATCGACAAGTTCGGCAAGTTCAGCGCGCTGGCCGCTGACGTGTCCCGCCAGACCCGCGACAGCCTGGTTGCCAACCTGCGCAATATCGCACCGGTCCTCAAGTCACTCGCCGACGCCGGACCCGACATGACCAAGTCCCTCGGGCTGCTGGCGACCTACCCGTGGCCGAAAGAGACCCTACTCAACTGGTTCCGTGGTGACTACGCCAACCTCACTGCCATCATCGACTTGACCCTGAGCCGGATCGATGCGTCGGTCTTCACCGGCACCCGCTGGGAGGGCAACCTCACCGAACTCGAGATGCAATGGGGCCGCACGATCGGACAGATGCCAAGCCCGTACACCGCCGGCAACCCGCTGGTCGCGCCCTACCACTTCGACCAGGGACCGTAGATGCACCTGTCCAAAGGCATCAAGATCCAATTAGCCATCTTCAGCGTCGTGAGCCTGATCGCCGCGCTCATCATGGTGTTCGTCTATATCAAGCTGCCGGTCTTGCTTTTCGGCATCGGCCGCTACACCGTCACCGTGGATCTGCCGCGCTCCGGCGGCCTTTACGCCACGGGAAACGTCACCTACCGCGGGGTCGAAGTCGGCCGCATCGACAGTGTGAAGATCACCCCCGACGGCGTTGCAGCAACGTTGTCACTTAAGTCCGGTATCGATATCCCGTCCGATGTCAAAGCCGAAGTGCACAGCGTCTCGGCCGTCGGCGAGCAGTACGTCGCCCTCATACCGCGCAGCGCGAACGGAGCGCCACTTAAAGACGGTGACGTGATACCCGTGGAGGACACCTCGGTACCGCCGGATATCAACAGCCTGCTCGACTCGGCTAACACCGGGCTTGACGCGATACCCGGCGATTCACTGAGCACAGTTGTGGACGAAAGCTACACGGCCATCGGCGGTTTGGGTCCCGAGCTGTCCCGCATCGTTAAGGGATCGACGGCACTGGCCATTGATGCCAGGGCGAATCTCGATTCGCTGACAACTCTCATCGACGGAGCAAAGCCGCTTCTGGATACCCAGGCCGACACCTCCGGCCCAATCTCCGCATGGGCGTCTCAGGTCGCTGACATCACCACCCAACTCAAGACTCAGGACCACGCGGTCGCCGGTCTCATCGACAATGCCGGCCCCGCGGCCGCGCAGGCTCAACAACTGTTCGACCGCCTAGACGCGACGCTGCCGACCATCCTCGCGAACCTCTCGGGCATCGCCGATGTTGCCCTGACCTACAACGCAAGCCTGGAACAGGTTTTGGTGCTCGTCCCGCAGGGCCTCGCGATCGAAGCCGCGCTCGCGGTACCCAACGCCAACACCAAACAACCGCTGCGCGGGCTCTACCTCAGTTTCAACCTGAACATCAACATGCCGCCACCATGCACCACGGGGTATATGCCCGTTCAGCAGCAGCGCACGCCCGACCAGCTCGACTTCCCGGAGCGCCCGCCCGGCGATATGTACTGCCGCACCCCGCAGGATGCACGGTTCGGCGTCCGCGGAGTGAAGAACACTCCGTGTCCGACGAAGCCAGGAAAGCGGGCCCCGACCGCCAAGATGTGCGAAAGCGACGAACAATACGTTCCGCTCAACGACGGCGAGAACTGGAAAGGCGACCCGAACGCAACGCTGTCGGGCCAGGCCATACCCCAGCCGATCGTCGGGAGCACCCCGGAATCGGCGCCACCACCCCAACCGGCAACCCAGTCGATCACCGCGACACCCTATGACCCCGCGACCGGGACCTACATCGGTCCAGACGGAAAGCCCTACACCCAAATCAATCTCGGCCAGAACGCGCCGCGGCCTCAGACCTGGCAGTCGATGCTGACCCCGCCTGCGGGCTAACATGGGCTAGCAGGCGTGCCCAGGACCGAAATGGTGCGAACGGCCCATTGGTGGTCACCGAGTCCCGAATCGCGTAGCTCATGGCGCTGTCCTGTTCGTCGAATGATTCGGGAAGCCCGTACGGAACGCCGATGGCGTCGATGCTAGTGGGCAAGGAGAGTATGTAAACGATCGCCAACGATATTGAACGCTGAGGCACGCCGTCCACAGACGCCATTGGATTCGAGATTGACATATATAGCTGGGCCTAGCCCGTTAAGCGGGTCCGCGATGCCTCACTCAGTGAACGACCACTCGCAATTATTGTGAACTGTCGCGTGCGAGATCGGTGATGCGATATCGATCGCTGATCGCAGCAGGCACCGTTGGACAGCACCGAAGTGAACGATAGATGCAGTGACCGTCCGGATCGATGTCGATAACCTTGCCGGCGCGCACCAGTCCGTCACCGCGGACGTGTCGTATCGCTGACTACGCAGCCCATATCACTGATCAGTCCCAGATAGCTCGACTAACCCCCGTCGGTCAGGCCCGAAGGCATCTCGCAACGATGAGTGAAGTGAATGTGATCCCCAGGTGAGAGGCTTAACCCATCGCTATCGTGACGATTGCGCGCCGCTGCGCGCTTCGGTAGTGCTGACTCAGCTGCCGACCTGCCGACTGCGGTACCGTTGCCGGGTGGCTATCACCCGAAACGAACGTTCCGAGCGGATCCTTCGGGCAGCTATGCACCTGTTCTACGAACGCGGCTTCGATGGCGTCGGCGTCGATCTGATCGGAGAACGGGCAGGAATGTCGGGACCTGCTATCTACCGTTACTTCAGCGGCAAGGACGAAATCCTGATCACCTTGGTCGATGAAGCCATCGACCGGGTAATGATGTCGACCGGTGGCGAGTTCGGCAATCCGCGCGACGAACTCGAACACCTCATCCGCGGGCACGTACAACGGGCATTAGAAGAGCGCGAATTGATGAGCGTCTGGACCAAGGAACGCAATTCGATTCCCAAGAAGTACCGGTCACGGCTGCGCTACCGCATCAACCGCTATATCGACCGTTGGGTCGACACCCTCGACGCGTGCTACCCGGGTAACCCCCGCGATCTCCTGGTCAGCGCCGTGCACGCGACCCACGGTCTGATCGACTCCACCGCGTTCTGGCCGACGCAGTCGTTGAAGTTGTCCGCGCTCGACAACCTGTTGACGGGGATGGCGATGTCCGGTCTGGAGTGGCTGGCGCCTAACCGCCAGCCGGTCGCCGCAGGCAGGCAGTCACCCAAATTGAACGCCAGCCAACCAAGCTGAACCCACGCTGGCGCATACTGAATGTCATTGCGCCAGAACCTGAGTGGCCTGGCGGAGGAGTCCAAGACGCGAACGGTACCCCCGCCGCCGGGCAACGAAGATAACGTCGATGCCCGGCGAAGCGCCATACCCATGCCGCGACGCGACGCGACCTACGGCCACGAATGAAGAACCCGCCAGCGGAGAACACGATCCAGACGATCGAATAGCACACGGCCATAACGCTGTAACAGATCCATTCCAGCATGGAATGCCGCGATCGTTGGGCCGGCGACCCAGCAACGCAGCGGCCAACGGCGCACCCCACAACAACGTGCCCGTGACGGACAACAGACAGAGATCGATGGCAAGGGCGCCCTTAACCAGCGTCCAGCTGAGAGGGACATCCCGCCAACCGCCACCCGCGGGCGTTGCTGGATATCCACCGGGGACCGTAGCGGGATAAGAGGTGCCCATAATCTTGCCGTTTAGCGACTGGAAACAGCCGACGCCGGAATCTAGCAGGTCATTCAGTAGTGTGTGAGCCGTGGTCGCCCCTCGTTCCGACAGTGGCGGGAACGTTCGCGCCCGCACGCTGAAGGCCGCGCACGACCTGTTCACCAAGCAGGGCTACCAGTCGACCACCACGAGGGAGATCAGTGCGCGGGCTCGCGTCGCCGAGCCGACGGTCTTTCGTCATTTCGGCTCCAAGGTTGAGCTGTTCGAAGCCAGCATCCTCGAGCCGTTCAACGAGGTCGTGGACGAGTGGACGCGGTCATGGGCCGACATGCCTACCGAGATCACCCTCGAGGAACTCGCCGAGAACCTCGTGGACGGCCTGTACACGCTGGTGTGGGAGGACCGCAGGATCCTCCGCGAGCTGATGGTCGCGCGTTCCGACCCGCAGTCGACACTCCACCAATCCGCGGTCGCGATCAGCGCCCAGTTCCGGGAGGGTTTCTGTGCCGTGCTCGACGTCGGGGTCGACATCGCGCGGGCCAAGGAGCTGGTCTACGTCGACCCGCCAGCCACCATCGGGGCGGTCGCCAGCATGATCATCGGCTCAGTGCTTTTGGGCGACTGGGCATATCCGGCGAACCGGCGTACTCCTGGGCGGACCCGGATGGTCCGCGAGATGGCGCGACTGATCGTCGACGGCATCGCTCACCGGCATTCCTGATCGGCAGCGCAGCCCCAATTTATCAGCTCATTCGTCTCGTATATAGCTTTTATGAGCTTGAACAGGAGAAATAGAGTGCGAGTATCGCAACCAACGCTTTCGTTTAGTTATTGATGTCAGTGCATACTGTCGCTATATTGACCCGAGGTATGTATTGCACCGTATCCAGCCGCGGTCAGTTGATAGAGATGGCCATGGTCCAATGCTGCGAAGAATTCCAGGAGCAGATCGATCCGTGGGCCTCGCCGAAGAAGAGGACCTTGACGAGGCGCTCGCGAATTCTCGGCCAGGGCAGTCGAAGTCACCAGCGGTGATGAAGATCTGCGATCGCCTCGCTGAGGTCGGCGTCGGAATAGTTGTTGGGCGGGCCGCCGGATCTCCAACAGGCCGACGCCATCCGACAGCGCTTCAATACCGAGATCGGTAGTCATTAGCACCCCCAAACTATTTTGGGTTTATTGGTCGCAAATACGAATCATGGGTGTTAGAACGGTCAATCCGGTCGTTCCGTCAGGAACCCTCGGGCAGGATCAGCGATAACGCAACCCGCGCAATGTGTTCGGTCCCGATGCCGTCCTCGGCACGGTACCAGCGCGACACCCACAGACACATCCCGAGCACCAGCCGGGTGGTTGTCCCCACGTCCGCCTGTTCGAGCACTCCCTCGGCCATCGCGTCTTCGACGCAGTCGTGCCACGTCGCTTCGAATTCCCGGCTCCACGCATGCCAGCGCTGGAAGACGTCCGCGGGCAGGCCGTCGCTGCCGAAGAAGATGGGCATGTAGCCGCGCAGCCTGATGGCGGTCTCGACCTGCATGCGAATGAGGCGGATCAGCCTGTCCCGCACGGGGATTCCGGATTCGACGACCTCAGACAGGACCTCGGTCTGCTGCCGCGTAGCCCGTTCGAACATGATTCCGACCAGATCCTCTTTGGTCGGCACAAGACGGTACAGGGTGGCCCGCGAGATATCGAGTCGTTCCGCCGCGCCGACAATCGAGATCGCGTTCTCGCCCCCGTCGATGACCAGTTCCGCGACCGCGTCGGCCACCGCATCGAGGTCGATCACTGTGCGGGGCCGGCCCCGGGGGCGCGGATTATGCGTAGGCGTGTCCTCAGAGTGTTGCCCCGACATGGTTGGACCTCCTGCATCTAATCGGAGACTCCTGGACGCAGAATAGATGACGCATTGCCGCCGTACGCTCAGGCATCCTGCCAGACGGGCGGACGCTTCTCCACGAACGCCCGGGCGCCCTCAGCCGCGTCAGCCGATTCGCGCACCGGATCGGTGTACCGACGCTGCAGCATGAACCCATCGGAGCCACTCCAGTGAACGGCATTGAGCGCCACCGCCTTGGCGGCGCGCACAGCCATCGGCGCATTGGCGGCAATCGTTTGAGCGAGCTCGACGGCACTGGTCAATACACTGCCCTCGGATACGACGTGGTTGACCAACCCGACCTCATAGGCACGCTGGGCCGAGATCGGCACACCCGTCATGATCATCTCCAGCGCCACCGCCCGCGGCACTCTGTTCGGCAGCCGCAATACGCCACCGGCCGTTGCGACCAACCCCCGGGCTACCTCTGGCAGGCCAAGCCTGGCGTTCTCGGCAATGACGATGACGTCGGCCGCCAGGGCGATCTCCAGGCCTCCCCCAAGCGCGGCCCCCTCGACTGCGGCGATCATCGGTTTGGCCGGCGGCCGCTCGACCACCCCGAAGGCACCCCGGGAGGCCGTGATGGGCCGCTGGTTGGTCGCGGTCAGCGCCTTGAGGTCCATCCCTGCACTGAAGAAGCCGCCGCGCCCGGTTATGACGATCGCCCGGATCTCCGACCGGGCTTCGAAATCATCGAGGGCGGCGGCGATTTCCTCGGCCGTGGGGAGGTCGATCGCATTGCGCACAGCGGGCCGATTGATCGCCAGAACGCCGACCTTGTCGACGATGGCGATCTCGACATTCATCGGGGCGCCATCCGGATCGCCCCATCCAGCCGGATGGTCTCACCGTTGAGCATGCCGTTCTCGATGATAGCCAATGCCAGGTGCGCGTACTCAGCGGGATCGCCGAGCCTGCTGGGGTGCGGGACGGTCGCGGCGAGCGAGGACCGCACCTCTTCGGACAATCGGGCCAATAAGGGGGTGTCGAAAGTACCCGGGGCGATGGTGTTCACTCGAATCTGCTTGCCCGCCAAGTCACGTGCCGCAACGATGGTCATTCCGACCACGCCGGCCTTCGACGAGGCGTAGGGAGTCTGGCCGATCTGGCCTTCGAACGCTGCCACCGATGCGGTGAGTATCACGACCCCGCGGTCACCGTCCAGGGGTTCGTTGCCCACCATCCGTGCAGCCCCAAGCCGAAGCACGTTGAACGACCCGATCAGGTTCGTTGTCACGATCTCGGTGTAGAGCTCGAGCGAACCGGGTTCGCCGTTCTTGTCGACGACTCGGACTGGCCCACCCCGACCGGCGCAGTGCACGACCGCACGAATTGGTCCCGCCTGGGCGGCGAGGTCCAGCGCCGCGCTGACCTCGTCCGCGCTGCGGACGTCTGTGGCAGCGAACTGCGCGCGCAGCCCGAGCTCAGCGGCTATGGACTCCCCCGCCGACGTGGGCAGGTCCGCAATCACGACATGTGCACCATGGTCGAGCAGTCGTTTGACGGTAGCCAGGCCTAAGCCCGATGCCCCGCCCGTTACGACTGCAGATGCGCCGTCAATGTTCATGTAATGCCTTTCGTTTCATTGTGATTGAGTCGCCCGCCAACGACACGCCGATCCGGCAGTGTTTTACCGGATCGGCGCAAATCGTGTTGGTACTCAGGCCCGGCTGGAGAACCCGGCGGCGACGCGGAACTCGGTTCCGGTGATGAACTGGCCCGCATCGGAGACCAAGTGCAGGATTGAGTTGGTCACGCCCTCGGGCTCCAGCAGCCCGTTGGGCAGCGGGAACGGATTCTGCATGATGGCCGCTACGTCGGGATATTCCTGCACGAACCGTGCGACACCGGAGGCGGCGACGCTCTTGACCACGTCATACTCACGGCCGTCGGCGATTTCCAAGGACGCTGTGCGGCCCAAATTTTCGATCAGCGCTCTGGTCTCGCTGAGATCGGCCGGGGTCGCCAGCGGGTATTCGACGGCGTCGTCGTCAGCACAAATATCGAACCCAATGATGTCGGCACCCTCTTCGGCGAGGCGTATGGCGTGGGAACGTCCCTGCCCACGTACCACCCCTGAAATGAATGCGGCCTTTCCCTCGGCCAGCCCCATGACCTGATCTCCTTCGCGCGGCCTATTTTTTAAGTCGTTTCGTCTCATAATTACCTGTTCGTGCGGTATGTGTCAACGCTCACAAGCTATCTATCGTGACAACGATCGTTATCCCGACCGCTAACCTGAGGACATGCCCAGACGCGCCGAGCACCCCGAACCCTGGTGGCTACCCACTGGCGACACCGATAAGCATTGGCTGTCCTGGGCAAACGCGTTGCCGTTCTGCGGGGATCTCGGCCTGCAGTGCGAGGAGTTCACCCGCGACGTCGCCCGCTTTCGCATGGCGCGACCAACCTTGACGCCCAACCCCAACGGCGCGGTCAACGGCGGCATCGTCGTCGCGGCGGCCGATCAGGCGATGGCCGCGATGGCCATGCGGATCAGCGATCCCGGCCAACTCCCGGCCACCGGCTCCCTTCACATCCAGTTCCACCGGCCAGCACTGGCCCCACTGCTGTTTCGGGCGAGCCCCCTTGGCGGCGGCAGGCGGATGAAGTTCATCGAAGTGGTGGTTGAGGACGCCACCGGCAATCGGTGCGCGACCAGCCAGGGCACGATGGTCGCCGGGGGCTCCTCTGCCGTTCGGCTCGACTGAACCCGGCTTGACCTTTAAATAGTGAGACGATAAATTTCTAAAATTATATCGCCACGAGCCCGAGGGAATATGCCTGAACCAGCGGCCAACCCGCACCAGCTCGTCGCGGATTTCTACAGCGCACTCTCTGCTGCCGATACCGAAACGATCGTGCACAACATCGAGACCCGATTTGTCGAGAACGCCGTGGTGGAATGGCCTCCGTCACTGCCGCACGGTGGCCGGGTAGAGGGCGCCCGGCGGCGGCGTGCGGTGTTCTCCGCGTCGGCTAATACCGATGCGCCGGCGGGCACCAGGAACCTCGAGCTGGTCAGCGCGATAGGGGACGGCGACGAGGTGGTCGCCCGGATCACCTTCGACTGGCTGCAACCCGGGAAGTACCGCCCCTGTGCCCAATCAAGCGTTGGAGCTGTGGCGGTTCTTCGACGGTCTGGTACCGGAGATCCGAGCGTTCCATTGGGATACCGGTGCGATCTCGACCCCGCAGCACGCCTGACTTGACCGCATTGATCCGAAGGAGAAACCATGACCCGACAGGCCGTCATCATCGACGCCGTCCGCTCCCCGATCGGGAAAGGCAAGGCGCCCAAAGACAGTAAGCCCGGCGGCTCACTGTCCGGGGTTCACCCGGTCGAGCTGCTCGGGCAGGTCATCGGGGCGCTGATCGAGCGGACCGGGCTCGATCCGGCAACCGTCGACGATGTCATCGCCGGGTGCGTCAGTCAGGTCGGCGAGCAGTCCGGCCCGATCGGCCGGTGGGCCTGGCTAGCGGCCGGGTTGCCCGAGACGGTGCCATCGGTCGCAGTCCACCGGGCGTGCGGGTCGAGCCAGCAAGCGGCCGACTTCGCCGCTCAGGCAGTGATCGCAGGCGCCTGCGACATCGTGATCGCGGCCGGGGTGGAGTCGATGAGCCGGATCCCGATGTTCACCGCCCGCATCGGCATGGACCCCTACGGCCCATCGGTCGCCAATCGGTACGCTCCCGGGCTTATCCCACAGGGTGTTTCGGCCGAACTAATCGCGGCGCGCTGGAAGCTGGACCGCGAGGCACTCGACGAATTCTCGGCCCGGTCGCACCGCAATGCCGCGGCAGCCGATTTCAGCGCCGAGATCGTCGGTATCACCACGCCAGAGGGTCTGGTGACCATCGACGAGACGATCCGGGCCGCCACCACGGTCGACCGCCTCGGCGCCCTGAAGTCCTCGTTCTACACCGAGGACATGGCCACCCGCTTCCCAGATATTACGGAATGGTCGATAACGGCTGGTAACTCGTCCCAGCTGGCCGACGGCGCGGCGGCGGTACTCATCATGTCCGACGACACCGCCGAGCGGCTCGGGCTGGTTCCCCGGGCGCGGTTCTGTGGCTTCGGGCTAGCCGGAGACGACCCACTGATGATGCTGACCGGTCCCCTGCCGGCAACCGAGAAGGTGCTCCGCCGTACCGGCTTGACGATCGACGACATCGATCACTACGAGATCAACGAGGCGTTCGCGCCGGTGCCCATGGCCTGGGCACAGCACTTCGGCGCCGACCCGGACAAGCTCAACCCGCGGGGCGGGGCGATCGCCCTTGGCCACCCGCTCGGTGCATCCGGCGCTCGGCTGTTGACGACCATGCTCAACGCGCTGGAGAGCTCCGGTGGGCGGTACGGGCTGCAGTCGATGTGCGAGGCCGGCGGAATGGCCAATGCCACGGTGATCGAACGACTGTGACAACACTGGCACTCCAGCCGAACCTGACGTCCGACCGTCCGGCCTTCCGGGAGACCGCTCGCCGGTTCATCCCCCGATAATCGGCTGGCGCAAACCGAGAAAGGCGTGCAACAGATCCCGGCCCAACGCCACCGTATAGCGGAGCATCGTCGCGTCGTCGTGAGCCGCCTGCATCACCGCGAAGTCACCACCGCCGAGAACGCCGGCCCGGTAGATGCCAGAACGATTGCCCAAACCGGCATCGTGGTCGCTGAGCCGGCGAAGCGCGGTGGCGAGTTCGACCTGGAGCGCTTTGTCGAAGCGGTTGCGCAGTTCGGGGCGGCCAATGTGAACTCGCATACCCGGCACCGCGGGGCCGTCAGCGCCAAGCCACGGAATTCCGGGCCCATCCGCAAACCCTTCCTTAATATTAGGACGAATAGTATCATTATTGACGAACGGAGGTGGCCCCGACCAATGCCCATGATCAACGTGGAAGACCAAGTGCGCGTGCATGTTCAGGATCTCGGCAGTGGTCCCGCGGTAGTGTTCATCTCTGGCTTCGGGCTCGATCATGAACTCTGGGATCGTCAGGTGCGGGTGCTGACTGAAGCCGGCTACCGCACCGTCTGCATTACGCAACGCGGCCACAGCCACTCCGATCACCCGCTGCACGGCTACGACATCGACCGGCTCAGTACTGACGTGCTCAGCGTCCTTGCGACCCTCAGAGTCGGCTCGGCGGTGATAGTCGGCCATTCGTTCGGGGGGCAGGTGGCGTTCCACACCGCTGCGCTGGCACCGCATATCGTTTCACGGCTGGTGCTCGTCAGTTCCAATGCCGTGCGGGCCAGCCGAAGTGCAGACTTCCCGTTCGGCGCACCGCCCGACGACGTCGTCGCACAGATGGTCAAGGCTGAAGAGACCGACCGGGTGGCCGCCAGATACCAACTGATCCAGACGAACTTCGCGGCCGAACCGGATCCCCGAGTGGTCGACTGGCTGATGAGCACCTGGTTGCGAATGCCGACGTGGTCGGCCATCGCCTGCTACAACACGCTGCTGCGAACCGATCTGCTCGACGAGATTCCCGACGTGGAGCAGCCTGTCCTGCAAATCAACGGCACTGCCGACCGAGTGCGCTCGACCAAGAGCGCACACTGGCTGAAATCGCAGTTGTCGGATTCGACGATGGTCGAACTCGACTGCGGGCACTTCCCGATGCTGGAGGCACCCGAGGCATTCGACAAAGTACTCAGCGGTTTCCTCAAGGCCTAGCCCAGCGTCTCCAGCACCCCATAGGCCTAGCTCCACGAGCAGTTCCCGCGCGTGAGGAGCCGCGCGCGCCCAGCGGCCGAAAAGCCTCGGTGACGAGTTCATCTGTCGACGCACCGGGATGACAGCGCTGCGGGCAGCTCACGCAGCGTTCGATCACTCGCTTGTGCCTGCGGTCGCGCTGGTCGCGGTATTGCTTTGCCAGCGAACGCTGTTCACGCATCCAGATCGCGACCAGCCGCTCATGGCTGGCGACCAGTCAGGCGAAGCCGCGCAGGCGGGTACACCGAAATCATGAAGGCCATCATCGGCCAGGATCCGGTGTGACCGGTGCCTTCTGCCCCGATTGACCACCAAGGCGGTCGGCGCACCGGCGTCTCGGCGATCTACCGGCATTTTCCGAACAAGGACGCGATCCTCCGGCTACTCCTCCGAATTCGGCATGGAACACCACCTGCGAATCAGCATCGCGCCGACGATCTATGCCGGCACCAACGAGATCCAGCGCGACGTCGTCTCCTCGACATTCGGGCTTCTGCCTTCGAGTCGGTGAAAGCGCCTCTTGCGAGGCCGTCATGCTTGACTCTGGAAAGAGCGTCCTTTAATAATTGAGATTGATTGCCTCATATTGTCTAGGGCGCTACCAGCCACCTCCGTTTTGGGGAATGCACCCGGGTCAGCGTCACCTTCGGTGAGGAGCAGGAAATGACGGTCACACAGCAGCCCGACATCCGGGTACTCGACGCCGAGACGTATGCGAACGGCGACCCGACCACCTTCGGGCTGCCGCTCGATCAGTACGCCTGGTTACGCGACAACGAACCGTGCTTCCTGCAGGACTTTGACGACCCGATGCTCATCGACCGGGCCTGGGTCGTGAGCCGCAACGCCGACATCTGGGCCGTCGACCGCAACGCCGAGCTGTACACCACCGTCCGCGGGGGGGTGAACATGTGGCGAGTGACGCCGCTGGACGCCGAAGCGGGCGGCAAGTCGGCCACGCTCACGATGGACGGCGACAAGCATCGCGAAGAGCGCGCGGTGATGAGCAAGGCGTTCACGCCGGGATTTGTCCGCTGTCTCGAGGAGAAGTTCCGCGGGTACGCGGTCAACATCGTCGACGAGGCGCTGGAGAAGGGCACCTTTAACTTCGTCGACGATATCGGCAACGCCATGCCGATGGAGGCGGTCGGCGACGTCCTCGGTGTGCCGGCCGGCGATCGGGCGAAATTCTTCGAGTGGGTCGACAAGTTCGCCGCACCGTTCGACACCAGGATCACCGCGTCTTTCGACGAGGTGGTCCTGTCGATCGTGAACCTGTTCAACTACGCCGACGAGTTCGGCGATCTCGAGCGCCGCGAGCCCGATGACGACGTGATCACCCAGCTGGTCCTGACCGGTGCCGACGTGACCTCCGACGACGAGCTGAGGGGCAACGTTGCGTTGCTGGCCGGCGGCGCCGCCGAAAGCACTCGCACGGCGCTGTCGCACGGCATGCACGAGCTGATGCGCAACCCCGAGCAGATGGCATGGTTGCGGGCCCGTGCCGACGACATACCCGATTCCGCGATCCAGGAGATCGTCCGGATCGCCTCCCCGTTCACCCATCTGGTCCGTACGGCGACCACCGACCACGAGTTGCACGGTAAAGAAATCAAGGAGAACGACAAGGTGCTGATGCATTTTGCCGCGGGTAACTTCGACGAGCGCGCGTTCACCGACCCGAACACCTTCGACTTGTCGCGGGAAAAGAACCCTCACGTTAGCTTCGGCCACGGTCGGCACCAGTTTGTCGGTAAGCACGTCGCGTCGCTGGAGATGAAGATACTTCTCGAAGAGCTGCTGCGGCGGACCAAGACCATCGAGCCAGCTGGCGACATCGTCTACGTCCGGGACGCGTATTCCCGCGGCGTGTATCAGCTTCCGGTGACGATCACTGGAGCGTAACGTCCCATGCGGGTCTTCGTTCACACCGACCGTTGCGAACTTCACGGTGAGTGCATGGTCGCCGCGCCTGAGGTCTTCGACATCGGCGATGACGACGAGGTGGTCACCGTGCTAAACGCCGACCCCGGCGAACATCTACGCACCGCGGTCGAAGAGGCCGTCATGGCCGGAGTCAGCGGTTTGCGGCGCCGCGGCCGATACGGCTCAGCAGTCATTTTGGATTGCCGGTCAGGTGGCGCAGCACCATCAGCAGCGTGGGGATGTTGCCGTCTGCCAAAGCTTCGCGGATCGCATGGACCAATTTCCGAGGCGCTGCCGAGGGCGCCGGATAAGACGTGTGCATGACCCCAACCTTCACGACGTCGCGACCCCGACCCGGTCGCCACATTTTTGCACCCGCTGATCTCAATATTTCTGCGGGGTGGACGGCGCGCAATCCTCCGACGAGATCCCTTGCCGTGCGATAATCGATCAAGAGCGCCGGAATTAACTCAGTGAGACCAGGTGTCGGTTTTAGGCGGTCATGCTGCGGGGAGACTGGTGAGCGGGGTGTCAGGCCTCGACCTCGGGCAGTCGCAGCCGCAACAAGGTGATGGCAGAATCGGCAATCTCCTCGCCCGTGATCTTCTCACTCGGCCGGTACCAGCGGGACACCCAGATGATCATGCCGAGGATCAGCCGGGTGGCCACCACGGGGTCGGTCTTGTCGAGAACGCCCGCGTCCATACAAGCCATTACGACCACCGACCACCGCTTTTCAAACTGCCGGCTCCAGTTTCGCCACCGCATGAAGACGTCGGACGGCAGGCCGCCACCACCGAAGAACACCGGCATATAGCTGCGCATCCGAATCGCTGCTTCGGCCTGCAACTTGATCAATTCGACAAGCTGATCGCTGGGTTCCGAAGAGGCGGCCAGCACGGCATCGGTGCGCTCGGTGAGTTCGCGCGTGCTGCGTTCGAACAGAATTCCTAGCAGCTCTTCTTTGGTGGGCACGGCGCGGTAGAGCGTGGCCCGCGAGACAGCCAGCTTCTCGGCGGTCTCGGCGATCGACACCGCGTCGATGCCACCTTCGGCGAACAGCTCGGCCACCGCGTTAGCGACCGCGTCCCGATCGATCTCCAGTCTCGGACGCCCCCTGGACCGAGAAGCACGACCGTCATTCGCATCGGTTGACATCAGCACCTCATTGGACGGGAGAATGTGCCGGTCCAGCGCCCGGTACGGTCATTACGTCGATTTTAGAGGCCGGGCGCCCCTAAATCCCGGATGGACCCAGGGACGGGGTGCCGTTGCGCAACGTCACACACTAGGACCAGCACCAATACACACATGCCGCAGGCCGTGACGCCCGCCAGATACCGAAGAACAGTACGCAGAAGGTTGCCACGGGCCCACCATGGAACCACACCGTAACCAAGCACCCAAACACCAGGTGTGCTGGGCCCCGATCGGCGCCGCAAAGATTAACACTGTCGTCGCCACGGGCAGCGCTAACAACCTGATGCCCAGATACAAGGGTCACCCCACGTCGGCTTGAGGCACTCCCAGAGAACACAATCGCGGCAGCTCCGGAGCTGACCAGGGCCGGCCGAGTCCCGTGTCGCCCGTTCGGCCGGTATTCGCGACGACCGACGGCAATTGCCTGATCCAGGACACCACCTCGAGCACGAATGGCGTCAACGACCCGACCCACGCAAACCACGCCGAGGTTGGGGCGAACACAGATAGGCATACGGCAGTCGAATTGACGTCGAGCCTTCGCATTGGTCATCGCGAGCCCAGTCACCATCGCGATGTTCTTCAGGACCGGGCCAATCCGAATCGATCAGAATCGGGATCCGGTCCCGTCGATCACGGCAGCATCGTCGGGTGGTCGTAGATGACCTCTATCACGATTCGAATCGCCTCGATAATGGAAGATTTAGCCGCCTCGCCCTTACACCGCGGGTGCGCTGACTCCGGCAGGCAGGAACGCCGGCAGCACGAACGAACGCAACAGAGTGCGGTGGCCTGGGTCGTCGACCCGTGAAAAATCGAGACGGCCGACGAGGATGAGCTGAACCAAGGCCAACCATTCCGTGATATCGGTCATCGCGAGATCATCGCGAATCTCGCCGCGTTCGGCTGCCGCCTGAAGGATCGGCGCCCACATCTCGCCGGTCAGCGCAGCCGCCAAGCCGACCCCTCCGGCCAGTTCCACATGTTCAGGGCTGACCAGGATGCGGACGATCGGATCCCGGCGTCCGTGGTCGACCAGATAGATCAAGCCCTCGACAAGCTGCTCGGCAAATGTGTCGTGACTGGCGATGAAAATGCGGGCGCGTTCGAACAGCATCCGCGCCCGTCGCTCGATGAGGGCACCCAACAACGCGTCGCGGTCGCCGAAGTACCGGTAGACCGTCGGTCGAGATACGCCAACTGCCCTGCCGATATCGTCCATCGTGGTCTTGTCGACGCCGTACCTCAGAATGACCTGCTCAGCCGCGCCTAGAATCTGCTGCCGCGCCTCGTCGGCGACGAGACTGAGCCCAGTGCCGCCCCGTCGGCGAGCCATATTGTCTCCTGTCGATCATGGCGAGGCCCGACCACGGCCTGCAACTCACAGAATTTTACAATTATCTGTTCTTGTAAGTTGTAAATTATGAAAGAGTGTACGGATACCATCGCCGCGTCGCGCTCACCAGCCGGGTCAGCATGCGTTCCTCGATGGCCCACTCCCCCGACCAAACCTAGGGTCACTTCCTCAACGAACGCGGTCACCCCGGCGAGACTCGGCTGGCTCGTCGACGCCCCGAACTCGCGCACCCTTCAGAGTTCGATCGTCACACTGCAGTAGCCGACGTCGAGGGCTCGCAGTCCAGAAACTCCGCGTGGATCTGGTGACGTCTTCTGGTGCGGAGAGCGCCCGTGATCCGAGCGAGGCCGGCAAGGAATCACCGCCAATGTGTTAGCGCCAGTGGCCCGCACAGCGACGACAGAGTCGCTACTCGGCCCCTATGCCGATCGCTTGGACCCCGCGCTGGTCGCCCCGGTGGCGGTGTGGCTCATTCATGAGACCTGCGCATTGAACGGGGAAATCCTCAGCGCGTTCGGCGGCCCCGTCGCCCGCGCCTTCACCGCGATTGGACCAGGCGCCGTCCTGCGCGAACCGACAATCGAGACCGTTCGAGATAGCCAGGCGCAGATCCTCGCCGAGCCGGGCTATGCGGTTCCTCGAAACGCCGCCGACGAACTCCGGCTATTACCCGACGTGGCTGGTTGGCACCTCGACCGTGCCGCCGTGACCCCGGATGCCGAGAAGTCAGCCTGCGCGCAGCGCTGCGATTACGGCGCGCAGCGCATCATCATGAATCGGTGTGTCAGGCGGCATCAACAGAAGAGCATCGGCCGTATTGACGTAGCGGTGCAGCAGGGCATCTGCGATCTCGTCGTGCAGGGCGGCAGGTGCGATCGCATCCAGCATCTCGTCGGTGATCAGTGCCTCCATTTCCGCCCAGCAACCCCGCTTGCTGAGCTGGTGCAGCCGCTCACCGACTTCTTGCCATCCGAGTGCCTTCAGCGTGAACCCGTAATTCGGAGTGGAAAACAGCTGGGCAAATAGCCGCCGCTGCCGGCCCCGTTCCAGGTCGAGTTGCTGCAGACTGGACGCGGTTATCAATGGCACCATCGCGGTAAGCGACACCGAGGCGGCCACGGCGTCGGCGCTGCCCTCCCGCAAGCTTGGCAACACGACCTTTTGCAGGTAGTCCCTACTGGAGTTCGTCGGATGGGTGATGAGTTCCTCAACGGATCCGCCAGCCAGCCGGCACATCCCTGGGTTCACCGCGCCCAGGGCGATGGGGATGTGTGGAAATTCGATCGGTCCCGGATTGAAGAGCGGTTGGAGTCGGGTGAATGTGTAGTGCTCGCTGCGGTGTGTGAGCGGTGATCCACTTTGGAAGGCCGCCCAGATGGCGCGCAGCGACGCGATGTAGTCCCGCATGCGCGGCACCGGTGGGGCCCAGGATCCGCTGAATCGACCGATCATGTTGCCGCGCACCTGGGACCCTAGCCCCAATACGAACCGCCCTCCCGAGAGAGCTTGCAGATCCCACGCGGCTAGAGCCACGACCATCGGGCTGCGGGGAAACGCCAACATCACCCCGGTTCCTACTTGCAGTTTCACGCTATGTTCGACCACCAACGTGGCCACCATCAACGCGTCATGGATGGATTCCGGAATGCGGATGCCGTCGAATCCGAGTGCCTCAACCCGCCGCGTGTAGGTGGCCACTTCCCGCAGCGGCAACGCGGGGTCCATCCCGGCATAAACTCTCATCTCCCCCTCGACGGTGAGGACGCAGTGAAAGAAATCGGCATGGACGCCACCCCGCGGGCAGCTCCGGCGAACCGCACCACTTGGTCGGGATCGGTAATTCGGTAATCGGGCATTGTGTTTAGTAGCTCCTCGAGCATGATGCGTAGCTCGAGGCGTGCCAGATGCGCACCGATGCATCGGTGGGGTCCAACGCCAAACGCGACGCTGGCCTTGTCCCGGTCGAAGTTGAGTCGACCCGGGTCCGCGAAGACTTCGGGGTCGCGGTTGGCGGCGATCCACATTAGTAAGACGCGTTCGCCGGCGCTGATCTGGTGATCACCTACGACAACGTCCTTGGTGGCTGTTCGTGACATCGCCGGCAGGGGGCTGACCAGCCGAAGCAGCTCCTCGACGGCCTGCGGGATGCGCGTCGGCTCGGCGCACAGGACCTCGCGGTCGGCGGGGTGCTCAGCCAGGATTGCCAGCATGTGCGCCCCGGCACTGGCTACTGTCTCCAGGCCCGCGCCGAAAATCGTGAAACAGCACAGCACGATCTCTTCGTCGGTCAGCGCGACGCCTCCAACCGTCGATGACACCAACCCGCTGGGCAGGTCGTCGGCCGGATTGGCCTTACGGTCAGCGATGACCTCGGCGAAGACCGTGTAGAGGCGCATCGCCGCGCTGGTATCGCCGAGCCGGATCAAACTGGTCGCGATTTGCTCAAGTTCTGGACCGCGCTCGGCTGGCAGACCGAACACCAGGCCTAGTGCGTAGGTCGCCATCGGGAACAGCAGTTCGGTCGAGATGTCGCAGCTGCCCTTCGGGGCAAATGTGTCGATCGCGCCACGGACGTGCGCCCGGATCGGTTCCTCAAATCTGGCCAGGGCCTTCGAGAGCAGGTAGCGACCCAACACCCGGCGGTAGCCGGTGTGTCGCGGCGGATCGACCTCGAGGGGAATCAATGGAATCCCAAGCCCCGACGGGGGAATCGAGGCGCCGGACGACGAAGAGAACGTTGCGGTGTCTAGCGCCGCCGCCCACACGTTGTCATACGTCGACAGCACCCAATAACCGTCGTGAGCGTCGGTGTGGGCGACGGGGCACTGTTCACGCAGCCGGGCTACTTCAGGATGCGGATCGGCTGCCGCACTGAGCAGATAATGGTCGAATTCGACGTCAGCGCGCACTGGTGACCTCCGGCTGGAGCGCCTGAGCGGCTCGGACGGGCACCGCAATCAGTTCCCGGCCGCTGACCGCGAAGCGGATCAGACCGTCTATCAGCGCTACGCCGATCACGGCAGTGGCGAGCACGCCGACCCATCGCCAGCCGCTCGAGACATCCGCGTTGAGGACCGAGAACGCAGGGATCGCAATTGATGCGGCCAGCAGTTGCATGGCCGGCATGAACGGCACGATCAACCACCGCCGACGGCCCCCAAACAGGCCAGGTAGTCGCGCGATCCCGACAGCGATGAGCAGTCCACCGAGACCATTGATCAGCAGCCACGTGAGCGGAAACCCACCGACACGCAACGGTTGGTCCCCGTAGTAGATGTAAATGCCCTGCCGCAAGAGGGGCAGTTCGACGGCGAGGTCGACCAACCAGAACACGACCACTCCAGCCCACAACCGCCGATAGCCTGCGCCACGGCTCAGCAGCCCGAACAGAACGGCACTCATGATGCCGAACACGAGCATGTAGCCCAGCGCCGCCCAAACTGGGATCGGCCGACCGAATGTCTCGAATAACCGCCATTGCCCCGTCCGTGGATGCCAGCACAACCCAAGCAGATCGACAATCGGCTCGTTGAATACGCAGGCGAGGCCGCCCAGCATGATCAACGGGTAGACCGAGGATCTCGTGCGCCGCCAAGCCAGCGAAACCGCGATCACCGCGAGCACTGAGACAACCGCCACCGCAATAGTGCACACCACCTGTGCGGTGTGCGGCATGACCATTTCCACGGGCGGTTGCTGGGGACCGAGGGAGGTCCCGGGTTGCCAAGGCAGAATTGAGGGGATCTCGATACGCATGGGTGGACCTTCACCTTCATCCAGTCGGCCGTGGAGCTGACCTCAGTTACGAATGGACCAGAGCTCCACCGATCGACCGGCCATTCGATTGGTGTGCAAATCAAATACCGTTCACAACATCGTCAAAGAAACGCCGGGGGGTGTCGCGCACATAACGTGAGTTGGCCTGGCCGTAGGTCTCTCTGGCATATCACTAACCAATCGGCTATTCGTTGTTGCGCCGGTCGACCGCATCTTGGCGAACCCTCTTTTTAGTTCTGCGATTCGAATTCGTTAGGAAGCTCCGAATCCCGCGCGCGCCACTCGACGTGCGCCGCTATCGCACCCGAAGCGGTGTCATACCATCCCCTGGTGGTCGCGTACTCGACCATCTGGTCGAATTGACGCTGCCAATCGGGTGTCTCTGAGGCCGGCCCTACGAGCCTGATCACTGCGGCGGCAGTGATATAGGCCTGGTCGGGACCAGACGCAAACCCCACGTCAGCAGACTCCAACGCTGCGGACAATGCTTCGGCATTTCGGTCTCCTACCGCGACGATGTGAAACTCTGTGAACGTCTGGGGGTCCCTCAGTGAGACCACGGCGGGTGCCTTGCCGCTCACTGTGACGATCATGACGTCGCCCGCTTCACGAGGTCTTAGCTTTCAGCCTGTCCGCCATGTCCCGGATATTGGCCTGCACCTGCGCATCGCGGGACACATCTCGGTACAACGCGTGCGCATAAACGAAACCGGCCAACGGGTCCATCGCCGGGCTGCGCAACGCTTGTTCCTTGAACACGCGTAACGTCTTGATGCCGTTGCGCGCGATCGCACGGGCCAATTTCTGGGTCCGAGCGTCGAGTGCATCGTCGGCAACCAGCAACTCTAATAGTCCGATCCGCGACGCTTCGGCGGCGTCGATCGTCTCCCCGGTGAACAGCAAGCGCTTGGCCTGTCCAAGCCCCACGATGCTCGACAGAGGATCGATGAAGGTGGTCATCCCGAATTTGACCTGCGGCCACGAGTAGATCGAACTGGTCGCACCGATCCGGATATCGCAGAAGCCGACGATGTCAGCGCCGCCGCCGATCGCCGGCCCTGCGATGGAAGCAATCGTGGGCTTGGGGTACTCGAAGATCATTTTATAGAACGCGTAGGTGGTCTCGTTGTACAGATCCTGGTCGTCAGCGTTGTGATGGACGAGCTCATCGAGGTCGAGTCCGGCTGCGAACGCGGTGTTGCCACCGGTCAGTACGATCACAGCCACTGATGGGTCGCGACTCCAGCCACTCAGGCAGTCGATCGCTTCGCCGAATAGCTCAGAGTTCAACGCGTTCATATGTTCTGGGCGGTTGAATCTCAGTTCCGCAACGCCATCGCGAACCGAGGTCAGGATCGTGTGATACTCGCTGGTTTTATCTCCAGTCATCATCCAATTTCCTATCCTTGTTTGTTAAAACTGCTGTGCGTCTGCGACGTTCATGCGGGGGATTGGACGCCACTACCTAGCTATCGTCGCTTGCGAGTTGCTGACGTAACGTGGTCTTGAGAACTTTTCCGGCTGCGCTCAGAGGCAACGACTCAACAGTGACGTAACGCTTGGGGCGCTTGTAGTCACTCAGTTCCCGACTAACGTGCCCTGAGACGTCTTCTGCGGTGACGCCATCATCGAGAACGACTACCGCGCAAACGATTTCACCCCAATGACTGTCGGGTGCACCGATCACTGCAACCCCGCGCACCCCGGCCATCGCGGCGATTACGTCCTCAACCTCCGCGGGATAGACGTTGAATCCGCCGCTGACGATCATGTCCTTCTTACGATCGACGACGTAGAGATAGCCTTCGTCGTCGAAGCGGCCCATGTCGCCGGACGTTATCCACTCCCCACGGTGCATGGACGCGGTCTCTTGTGGGTTGCGGTAATAGGCACTGCCCATGGTTAGGCCACGTTTGTAGATCTCGCCGATTTCGCCGACGGGAACGTCGTTGCCGTCCTCGTCGAGCAGCCTGATTTGCACTCCCATCACTGCTTGACCGACGGAACGATCCTTGCGTAGCTGATCAACGGGGTGGATCAGCGCGGTGGCACCCAGTTCGGTGGACCCGTAGAATTCATAGATTCCCCCGTGTGGAAAGAGCGCAAGAAGCCCTTTCTTGGTGTTATTGAGCAGGGGAGACCCAAGTGAGAGCACGACCCGGACCGAGCTTAGGTCGGCGTCAGTTGCCGCAGGGTGATTCATCATCGACTCGTACATCGTGGGCACCATGGGCAGCATCGTCACCTGGTGCTCATCGATCGCAGCGATCGCGGCCGCAGCGTCAAATGCCGGCTGCATCACCAGCTGCCCCCCTCCGTAGAGGGCGGCAAGCGCGAAGTTGAAGCCAATACCCGCGTAGATCGGGGCCGCCAGCAGAATCTTGTCGCGACTCGTCAATTCGAATTCCCGAACAAAAGTGTTCCAGGTGTCGAGCAGCCTGCGGTGAGTTACCAACGCGGCTTTCGGCGGCCCGGTGGTCCCAGAGGTGAAAGACAGCCAGTAAGGGTCGTCAGGGTCGACGGAAGGTAGTTCTGCCGCCGAAGCCGTTGCTGTGGAAATCAACTCGGCGTACGAGACACCGAGTTGGGATTCCTCCCCTACCACGAAGACGAACGCTGGAGGCGGCGCGAGCTCAGGCAGCGCTTCAGCCAAGGTCTGTGTGAGGGACGAGTGGACGATCACCGCCTTCGCGTCGGATCGGCTCAAGAAATAGGCGATTTCGCGGGCCACGGATCGCGCGTTGAGCGGAACGATGACAAGGCCCGCCTTAGCGATCCCGTACATCGCCTCCAAGTAGATGCCGTCGTTGGCCATCAGCACTGCAACTTTGTCGCCGGGCTCCAGCCCGATCGAGAGCAAGGCCAAGGCCAGGTGCGTTGAATGCCTATCGATTTGGCTCCAGGCAACACTCCCGTTGGCGAGCACGAGCGCCGATCGATCAGCGGTGCGGCTGCTTCGGCCATAGTGTCGGCATACGTCCGCTACTGTCAGCCCCTCCATGACGATCCCCGGTCTAGCGGGCCGGCCCAATGACGGGGTGTCATCGCGAGGTCCTTTCGAACTCGATCTGGGGAACGCCGTCGGAGTCGATTCTGGTTGCCAGCCTGATGGGCATCCCGATTTCCACCTCGTCGACGCTCACACCGATCAGGCGACCCATCAGCCTTGGGCCAGAATCGAACTGCACGCCGACAACGACATACGGAACAGCAGCGAAAGCCGGATGCAAGGGCCTATGGACGACGGTGTAAGTGAAGACCACACCAGTCTGAGGTGACGCTTCCCATGCCAGAGTCTCGGTGGTGCATCGCGGGCACATCTCGCGGGGAGGAAACTGCCACCGCTGACACGTCGTGCAGCGCTGGAAATCGAGTCTGCCTTCGCCCAGCGCGGCATAGAATTGCTTTGTCAAACCATGCAATTCAGGCAGTGGACGGCCAACGGCGACCTGTTCGACAGTCATGGTGCACTCCGTGTAAGTACGGCAATACTGCCCTCACCGAAATCGCCGAAACCAGTCACGATACCCACCTGGGCATCGTCGACTTGCCGATCGCCAGCGTCGCCACGGAGTTGGCGTATGGCCTCGACGATGTGATTCATCCCGAGAATGTGCGCTTCCGAAAGAAGTCCGCCGTGTGTGTTGACCGGAAGTGCGCCCCCGAGGCGGATCGCGCCGTCGGCGATGAAATCTTGGCCTTCTCCTGCGGGACAGAACCCCGCGGCCTCGATCTGTTGCAATGCCTCGAAGGTGAAACAGTCATAGATCTCAGCGAAATCCACGTCTTTGGGTGTCAGTTCCGCCATGGCGAACGCCTCGGGTGCCGCCGTGTGTAGACCGATATGATGTGTGTCGGATCGGTTGAGGTAACAGTCAGCCGGGAAGGGGTGGCCCTCGGCCGCACCGGCTATATGAACCGGCCGCGACGGGAGATCTTCTGCGCGTTCGCGGGCGCTAACGACGATGGCTGCGGCACCGTCGGTTTCGAGGCTGCAGTCCAGTAGTCGGTAGGGATCGGAAATGATAGGCGCCGCCAAGTAATCGTCGAGCGTCATCGGCTTTCCGCGCATGACGGCTTGCGGGTTGAGCTGCGCGTGCGCGCGGAATGCGACCGCGATCTCACCGAGTGCCTCAGAGCGCAAGGCATAGTCGTGCATGTGTCTTCGAGCAAGCATCGCAAACCACTGCGGCGGCGCCGTGGCCCCGGTGGGCATGTAGTAGTCCCGGGCCACAGCGCCTGGAAGGATGCCGAGTTCCTCTGCCTCGCGTGCACGAAAGGATGAGTATCCATTCCACCCGACCGGCACCAGAACGTGGCGGGCCGCTCCAGTGGCTACGGCCAACCCGGCCATCCGCAGCGCGGAAACCGCGCTGGCACCACCGTTGTCAATCTTTCCCGAGAAGCGCAGGTCTGTCGTTCCCAGATTCGCCGCGAGTTCGCGCACTGATCCGCCAGTAATCGGAGCTATGATTCCGTCGATCTCTGTGGGCAGCAGCCCGGCATCGTTGATCGCCGCCACTGACGCGCGCAACAAAAGCAGCAAGTTCGAGACCATCGATCCCTTGCCGCGGGTGTATTCAGTCGTTCCGATTCCGGTGACGCACGCCCTGCCCCGGAGTGTCGTGGCCGCGCTGGCCATAGTCAATTCACCGCCCTTTGAATTCGGGCCGCCGCTTCTCAAGAAATGCACGCGGACCTTCCTTGGCGTCGTCACTCGCGAAAGCCTTTTCCGACAACGCACCTTCCAGCACGAACCCCGGCTCGAGGTTCATTGCTCGCACGCTGATCTCTTTTGCAGTGCGTACCGCCACCGGTCCATTGGTGCAGAGCAGTTCAGCGATCGCGATCGCGCGGTCAAGGAGTTGGTCCATCGGCACAATTTCGTTGATCAGGCCGACTTCGCGTGCTCGGGCGGCGTCGATTGTGCGGCCCAGCAACAGGATCTCCATCGCGACCGCCCAGGGGATCTGCCGTGGCAGCCTGATGTGAGAGCCGCCTCCTGGCACTAGGCCCCAGCGGACTTCCCCTAACCCGAAACTGGCATGCGGGGCAGCAATTCGGATATCGGTGCCCTGAAGCATTTCCAGGCCACCCGCGATGCAGTAGCCGTTGACCGCCGCCACAATCGGCTTGAACACATCGGAAAAGAAGCGCTTGGTGTCGTCGGGGATCAGTTGATTACGCTGATTGCTGGTCAACAAATTAATGGTTTCGTCGAGATCGCCACCGGCGCAAAACGATTTCTCACCCGCTGCGGTGAAGACGGCAACCCAGAGATCGGGATCGGCGTTGAAGGCCGCAAACGCGGCGTCGATTCCCGCCATCATGTCAATGCTCAGTGCGTTGAGTGCTTCGGGACGGTTGATCGTGATGATCACGATATGCCCACGCGGCTCGTAGGTAATCGTCGGTGGAAGCGTCGGCAGAGGCCCAGAAGAGACCGACGCCGCTCGGTCTTCTGTTGCGGTCATAGATTCGTGTCTTTCTCTTGCTTTCAATGGATTTCAGAAGCTGCGATAGAAACTTGACAAGGCTGCAGACACCTCGCTCGCACTCTGGATGTTGATGTTGTGACCGCCTCCGGCGATCTCGATTAAACGAACGTTCGGAAACAGCTTGGCGGCTTCCCGTGCTTCACTCACGGGAATGCCGCTGTCGGCATCGCCATGGATTAGCAGGACAGGCACGCTGATGTCCGGCAACCGATCAGTCACGTCGGTCTGAGTGAGTACCGCCTCCCCGAACGCGATGAGAGACTCATCCGAGAGTTCATGGTCGATCGCCGCGATCTGCTTCTTGATCAGGTCGGGGTCACGATCAGCGGTACCTGGTTCCATCTGCAACGTCACCACCATCGGGATGATGGTGTCGCGTTGGCCGTCTCGAAAACCTTGGACCATCCCCGAAAACGCCTCGTTAACCTTGCCTCTGGGCGCACTGGCGACGAGAACAAGGCTACGAACCCGCTGAGGTGCGGCCAGGGCCATCCGAAGTGCGGTAAAGCCGCCTTGCGACATCCCAGCCACGTGAAACTCGTTGACCTCGAGCGCGTCGAGGAACGCGAGGAACAGCTGCCCGACATCTTCGAAGCTGAAACCTGGCTGCAAGGGCTCAGACTTGCCATGCCCTGGCATGTCGAGGGCGATAACCCGATGGGTCTTTGACAGCTCCACGACCTGGGCATCCCACAGATGCAAGTTCATACAGTAGCCGTGGATGAGCAGTACCACGTCTCCGCGACCGTGATCCGCGTAATGCAGGCTGGTCCCACGAACGACTCTGGTCGGCATTCGTTACTTCTCCGTTCCATTGCACACATCCGACTGGGCCGTCGTCGCTGTGCGGAGCTGGACCGGTGCGCTGACGAACGATCGACGGATGAAGTACCTGGCGGCGACGAGTTTCATCGAGCTTCGGCAATCGCGATGATCCCACACTCTTCGTCTCCCAACCGATCGTTTGGTTTCGTAGTATGTGCTGCGCCGCCGCCCGTGTCAACGCACCGATCTAAACAATCAGACGTCAGCGGGTGGGAACACGACCACGGTGCGGCCTGGATGCTTTTGCATATCGCTCATCGCGCCGGGGAGTTCGTCGAGACCGACACGCCGAGCAATGAGAGGCTCCAGCGCAAGCTTGCCGCTCATCACGAGATCGACGAGGATTGGTAGATCTGTGTGCGGTTTGATCGAACCTTGCGACGAACCGGTGACCCGCTTCTGTAACAGCATGGCTAGCACCGGAACCGAAACCGCATCCGTCAGTGCGTGTATCGCGAGGAGGACGACTTCACCGCCAGCACGAATAGCGGCAAGAGATTGATCGAAAGTGCTGGCAGCACCAGCCGCATCGAAAGCGTAGTCCATGCCGCGCCCGGTCAGCTCGAAAGCTTTGGCGACCAGGTCATTCTCGAGTGGATCGATGGTGTGGGTCGCGCCCATATTGATAGCTACGTCACGGCGATGGACTTCGGGATCGGAGACCAGAATCGTCGATGCGCCCGCCAGTCTAGCCGCGGCCACAGCGGCAAGACCGACACCGCCAGCCCCGACAACCAGGACATGAGCGCCGGCTTCGATCTTCGCGCGGCGCAGCACCGCTCCGATCCCCGTGGTAGCCCCGCAGGCCAGTACGCAGAGCAGGTCCAAAGGGGCGTCGTCGCGGACCTTGGTCACGACTTCTTGTGGCACGACGGCAAATTCGGCCAGCGACGACTGACAGAACGAGTGATGAAGTTCAACACCGGCAGAGTCATGCAATCGTACGGTGCCGTCGAGCATGGCGCTGGTCATCGCCATCGGCGCCAGTGTTTCACATAGCTCTCCATCACCGCGTTCACATTGAAAGCAGTAACCGCAGCACATCACGATCGTCATGAGAACCTTGTCGCCGATCGCGAGGCCGGTTACCCCGGGCCCGACAGAGTCGACGACGCCCGCGCCTTCGTGGCCAAGTACCACAGGCAACGTTGCGGGAAAGCCGCCCTCACAAACCATCACATCGGTTTGGCACAGTCCGGTGGCGACCATTCGAACGCGCACTTCACCACGACCCGGCTCCGGGATCTGCACTTCCTCGATCTTTACGGTCCCGTGCTCGCGCACAACCGCAGCTTTCATTGGCATGATCTGGCCCTTTTTCAATTCTCGAGTGATCGGGATGTCGTATGTACAAGGATGGTGAAGACCGAAGTCTGGGTCTAGGTGTAGATGGCCGACGTCGTATTCGCGACGCATAGCGTCTTGTCTTCAAGAAACGCGCTCAGGCCCTCCGGTCCAAACTCGCGACCGATCCCTGAGGACTTGACGCCGCCGAACGGGCAGTTAAATTCAAAAGCGAAGCCGTTAACGGTGATCGTGCCGGTGCGGACCTGACGTGCGATCGCGGTGGCTTGGTCGATATCGGTTCCCCACACCGACCCCGACAATCCGTACACCGAATCATTGGCGATCCGCACCGCATCTGCGGACGACTCGTACGGAATGACTGCTACCACCGGCCCAAAGATTTCCTCTTGCGCGATCCGCATCCCGTTGTCCACGTCAGCGAACACGGTGGGTTCGATGAACCAGCCGATGGGACTGGCATCTGGCCGACCGCCACCGGCCGCGACCCTGGCACCCTCGCTTCGACCCAGCCGAAGGTAACTCTCGACGCGGTCGCGCTGGCGCTGAGATACCAACGGCCCAACATCGGTGGCCTTATCGCGGGGATCACCAATTGATAGCGCTGAAACTTCAGCCGCCAGCGCTTCCACGACATCGTGGTAACGCGCGCGGGGGGCCAGCACACGGGTCTGCGCTACACACATCTGGCCGTTGTTGCCCATGATCGATGGGATGAGCGCAGGAATCGTCGCGGACAGATCGACGTCCTCACAAAGTACCGCCGCCGACTTGCCGCCGAGCTCCAACGTGACAGGGCGCAGGAGTCGACCGCAGCGCGCCCCGATTTGTTGACCCGCGGTTACAGATCCTGTGAACGAGATCTTGTCCACGCCCGGGTGGCTCACGAGGTGTTCACCCGTTTCGCGCCCACCGGGCACGATGTTAACGACCCCATCTGGAATGCCAGCCTGCAGAAGACATTCAGCCAAAATGTAGCTGTCCAGCGGCGTCTCGGGCGAGGGCTTCACGACTACCGTGCATCCAGCGGCTAATGCCGGGCCCAGTTTCATGACGATGCTCAACAGCGGGATGTTCCACGGGACGATGGCGCCCACCACGCCAACCGGTGATCTGATGACCCGAGCCCGACTCATCAGGCCCTCACGCTCTTCCTCGAAAGCGAAATGACGTGCCAGGGCAGCAAAGTACGCCAGCGCCATGGTGGCTAGCCCGACTTGTCCCAGTTCGGAGAAAGCCAACGGCGACCCGTTTTCCTCGGTGATGGTCATGGCGAAGTCTGCGCTGCGCTCCGCGATGGCTGCGACCAGTCGATCCAACACGTCGGCGCGCTCAGCTGCGGTCATGCGCGGCCAAGGCCCGGAGGCGAACGCTGTTCGCGCGGCGGCGACCGCGGCGTCAATGTCGGCCGTGCTGCCCGCAGGTGCGACGGCGAGGACCTTCTCGGTGATTGGCGATATCACCTCAATCACGTCCGAGGTGCTCGGCCGCACCCATCCGCCGCCGATGAAGAACTCCGACCGGTCTGCCACCACCACCGAATTCCTCCGCATCCTTGAGGATCAATTCGACCAACCGATCGATTGGTTACGATGCTATTGGCTACGCGACAGCGGCGTCAAGGATTTCGCATCTTTTACTCCGACTACGATGACAACGCAGGTCGAGTCGTCAAGCCGTCCAAACCTGACCGGATTAAACCGATCGATTGGTTGACCCTGAGCTGCTACGCGCCTTATGCTCTCCATGTTCTACCGCAGAGGAGTCGCTTCATGGACACGGCAGTCCAACCCGCCGCAGGAGTCGATCGCGCCGACTTGGTCCGGCGTTTGCTTGGCCATCTGGACGCTAAGTCCACTCGCCTAGCCGACAACGTCTACTTCGAGCCAGCCCGCGGCTATATCGACCCCGACCAGTTTGCTGGCGAGGTCGACAAACTCTTCCGTCGCTCACCACTGTGGGTAGCGTGGTCTGCCGAACTACCCAACGCCGGCGACTACAAGGCGATTGAAATCGCCCAAGTGCCAATGATTTTCCTTCGCGGCAAAGACGGATCGGTGCGAGGTTTCAGAAATTCCTGCACACACCGCGGCGCGACTCTGCTGCCAGAGGGCACCGGGTGTATCGGTCGCAGGATCGTATGCCCGTACCACGCGTGGTCGTTCGACCACGACGGCAAGCTCACCGGCATACCCCACGATCAGGGTTTCGCGCCCCTGGACCGGTCCCAACGGGGATTGACCGCTATTCCGGTCCAGGAGAAATACGGGATGATCTTTGCCTGCGCCGATCCCGACGGGCAATTCGATCTCGACGACCACCTTTCGGGCCTCGGGCCCGAACTTGGCGCGCACGGCTGGGCGAACTTCACTGCCGGAAACACGAGGACGATATCGTGTGCGTCGAACTACAAGCTCGCGATGGATACCTATTGCGAGGCGTACCACTTCCCCTATGTGCACACCAATTCCCTCCCGACCGCGATCCCGAACACGATGGAAGTCGACAATTTCGGTCATCACATCCGGATGACATACCCGTTCGGTCCCATCGATGAGCTGCGAGGTAGGCCTGACGGCGAATTGGCACAAGCAGTCCTCGGGCAGCACATGTTCATCGTTTACATTATTTTTCCTAACGTGGCGGTAGTGACCACAGACTTCGGCGCGTCCGCATATCAAGTTCTGCCTGGAGCAGTCGTCGGTGAGTCCACGACAACCGACCATCAGATCGTCACCGGTGCCGCCGACGACGATCTCAAGTCGATGATCGTCGCTGGCCTCGACTACAACTTCAGTCTCGTAGACACCGAGGACTATCCACTTTCCGAAAGGGTCTTTCGGTCATTGCGGGCAGGCACGCCGTCCGCACTGGTGTTCGGCCGCAACGAGCCTGCGCTACACCTTTTGCATGACAGCTTTAACGCCGCAACATCCGCGCAATGACGCCGGAGTTCTCCCATTGTTCCGCCAACCGCGGCCACCCAGAGATGCGAAGCGTCGGTGACGCCGGAACGCATGGACCTCGTAGTAACCAAGACTGAGCACGAGACTGACGAAATCCGTTCGCTCTACCTGGAACCCACTGACGGGGCAGTTCTCCAGCCTTGGTCGGCCGGCGCCCATGTACACGGCGAACTGCCGTCTGGGTTGATCCGCCAGTATTCGCTGTCCAACGATCCCGTCAACCTCACCCAATATCGCATCTCAGTGTTGTTAGAGAAGTCTGGGCGCGGTGGTTCAGCAGAGATTCACAAGACTGTCCGCGAAGGCGACACACTATGGGTAGGAGGACCGAGCAATCTTTTTCCGCTCGTCGAGGCGCCGGGATATCTGTTCATCGCCGGAGGTATCGGCATTACCCCTATCCTGCCGATGATCCGAATGGCTCAACGAGCCCGGCGGGACTGGCGGTTGGTCTATGGGGGACGAACATTGAAGTCGTTGGCATTCATTCGCGAACTCGGCGAGATGGTGGGCGGCAACATTGTCTACGTGCCGCAGGATGAGCAAGGGTTCCCAGACATCCACGGCGAAATCATGGATATCTCCGAGACATGGAAGATATATGCGTGCGGGCCCCCAGGCCTGTTGAGTGCGACCGAACGCGAATGCGCGCGGGCGGGACGTACCGAAAGCCTCCGACTGGAACGGTTCGTTGCCGATCCGGAGGCAGAACACGTCAGCAGAATGGATGATTCGGCGTTCGAAGTGAAACTGCACCGATCTGGCACAACGATTTCTGTGCCTGCTGATCGCTCCATTCTCGCTGCGGTGCGCGAAGTTCGACCTGAGGTGCAATTCGATTGCCAGGTCGGATTTTGCGGTACCTGCGAGACGCGCGTTCTGGACGGTGTGGTCGATCATCGCGACAAGGTGCTCGATGAGGACGAGCGAGCAACCAACACCACAATGATGATCTGTGTGAGCCGGGCTAAGTCTGCGCGGCTTGTGCTGGACATCTAAACGCCACGTGTCGGGCGGGGCCCGAACCGATGGAATCCTATGGCCAACCATAAGCGCAGCGGCCAATCATGGAGCTCCGAAAGATCAGCAACGAGCACGCCTCCCCGCAGCGACCTCGTCGGCGAGCCTTCCACCTTCGTCGGTTCCTGCCTCCCACTCGCCGGCGGATGCCGCGGATTGCACCGCTGCAACCTTCAGCGTCTGGATCCCTGGCGGCTAATTAGCTGGCTCCAAAGCGGCCAGCACCGCGTCACCGGCTGCGAAGTATTCCGCGCCGCGGAAGAGAAGGGTCAGCGGCCCTCAGTGGAGCTCTGCCTTTTGCGCACTAGCTCTCGACCGATGACGAGTTTCTGAATCTCACTGGTCCCCTCGTATATTCGGTAGAGCCGGGCGTCGCGGAAAAATCGCTCAACCGGAGTCGTCCGCATATAACCCATGCCGCCGTGGACCTGTACGCCGCGGTCAGCGACGCGATTGACCATCTCACTGCAGAAGAGTTTCGCTGACGATGGTCCGACCGTAGTGTCCTCGCCCGCGTCATAGCGCGTGGCAACGTCAACAACCAATGCTCGACCCGCCAGCAGTTCGGCATGCGACTCGGCGAGCATCGCTTGGACCAGCTGGTACTCGCCGATCGGACGGCCGCCTTGCTTGTTCATTGCCGCATAGGCCACCGATTCGTCGCAGATACGTTGAGCAAGACCGACACACAGGGCCGCAACGTGCACCCGACCGCGCGACAGCACCGTCAATGCCGCGGCGAATCCGCCGCCCTCGGCCCCGCCGAGGAGCCGGGACGCGTCTACTCGGACATCGTCAAAGGACACCTCGGATGTCCATGCCCCAGCTTGACCCATCTTGCGGTCTTTGGGCCCAATCGCAACTCCAGGAGTCGTGGTATCAACGATAAAGGCTGAGATGCCCTTTGCGCCCTTCGCGTTGGGGTCAGTGCGCGCGAACACGACGAGCAGATCGGCCAGTGCTGCATTCGTAATGAAGCGTTTGCGGCCGTTGATTACCCAGTCAGAGCCCTGACGGCGCGCGGTGGCGCGTAGCCCCGCAGGATCAGAACCCGCTTCGGCTTCGGTGAGAGCGAACGAGGCGATCGCACCGGCCGCCAACCGCGGGAGATAAAGCTGACGTTGCTGTTCGGTGCCGAACTTCGCGATCACCTGGCCAGCAATGCCGTTGTTAGTGCCGAACATCGATCGAAACGCGGGAACGGTATAACCGAATTCGAAAGCCAGACGGATGTCCTCGGACAGCGACAGTCCCAGGCCTCCGTGTTCGGCCGGCAGCGCGTACCCGAATAGACCCATGTCGGTGGCAAGCGTCCGCACGCGCGGCGGTATCGCGTCAGTCTCCTCAATTTCGTCCTCGCAGGGAATCACCTCGGTTCGCACCAAATGGCGGACTGCGGAGAGCACCTGCTGAAATGATTCGTTGTCCATCAGTGCTCTGGTCCTTCGGAGGCGACTGTCATGAAATACCTCTCTCCAACTAGGCCGATTCGAACAACGCCGCCATGCCCTGGCCACCGCCGATACACATGGTGACCAGCAAGTAGCGACCGCCGCGACGGTTGAGCTCGTGAAGGCCTGTTGCGAGCATCCGGGCACCGGTGGCCCCGATCGGGTGACCAAGTGAGATGCCTGATCCGTTGACGTTGAGTTTGTCGGGTTCGTTCCATCCCCAGCCGGCCAGCACGGCCAGCACCTGCACAGCGAAAGCTTCGTTAAGTTCGACCAAGTCGACCTTGTCCCAGGTCATACCGGTTCTCTCGAAGAGCTTCGCCACGGCTGAAACGGGGCCCAAGCCCATTGCCGCGGGCTCGCAACCGGTGCTCGCCCACCCGATGAGATAACCGATTGGCTCCAGCCCCAGTACGTCGAGCTTATCGTCGGCCACGATCAAACACGCAGCCGCAGCATCGTTTTGTTGACTGGAGTTGCCTGCAGTAACCGTGCCTGACGGCTGCAGCGGCGGAAGGTCCGCTAGCGCCGCGGCAGTCGAGTCTGCGCGTATTCCTTCGTCGCGCGCAACCAGCGAGGCTGGGCTGCGACCGTGCGGGGGCACTGTAACCGTCACGACTTCGCCGTCGAAATGTCCCGCCTGCCACGCCGCGGCGGCTCGCTGATGGCTGCGCGCCGCGTATTCGTCGGCCGAATCGCGAGATATGCCGAACTGTGCCGCCAGGTTCTCCGCGGTCTGCACCATCCCTGATATAGGCCCAAAGCGCGCTTCGGGTTGCGATCGCTCGCGACCACGATCGAGACGGTCGTATAGCGGCTGAGTACCTGACCTCGCACCCCAGCGGGCCGAGGTGCTGTAGAACTCGATGTTGCTCATGCTTTCGACACCGCCAGCGAGTACAGCATCGGCCGTGGCGGTCTGAACCATCATGGCCGCGGTGACAATCGCCTGCAGTCCCCCGCCGCAACGTCGGTCCGTGTGAAATCCGGGAACACCGACCGGTAAGCCAGCGTGTAAGCCAGCCCAGCGGCCAATGCACGGGGTTTCAGAATTCGCGTAGGCCTGCGCGAAGCAGATGTCATCGATGCGCTCGGGATCGATGCCGGAGCGACGCGCGACCTCACGGACAACGGTGGCAGCGAGGTCTTCGACTGGCACTGTCCGAAGGGATCCGCCGAACTTGCCCACGGGAGTGCGCACGGGCATCACGACGGCAGCGCGGCGCAGCGCAGCGCCGCCATTGCCAGAACGTATCGTCATCGCTGAATTGCCTTGATTTCCAGATATTCTCGCAGCCCTTCAACCCCGTTCTCCCGGCCTACACCCGACTGTTTGTAACCACCGAAGGGCGCAACGGGGTTGTATCTACCGCCGTTGATGTCAACAGATCCAGTGCGCACGCGACGTGCAAACTTCAATGCGCGCGCCTCGTCCGCTGACCACACCGCCCCCGACAGTCCGTAACGGGAGTTGTTGGCGATGTCCAATGCCTGCTGTTCGTTGGTGTACCGCAGCACGCTGAGAACCGGGCCGAAGACTTCTTCCTGAGCCACTGTGGAATTCGGATCAACATCCGCCAATACCGTTGGAGCGATAAAGTAGCCGGCGTCGCACCCATCGGGCACTGCAGTGCCCCCCGCCGCGATCCGCGCTCCTTCATCGACGGCCTGGCGGATCAGTCCTCGCACCCGGTCGCGCTGTGTCGCGCTGATCAGCGGTCCCAGCCTCGTGTCGGGCTGCGTCGGGTCGCCAGGTGCGTAGCGTGTGCTCAGAGCAGCCGCGTGTTCAACCGCTTCGTCATAGACATCGGCGTGAACAAGCATCCGTGTCCAGGCCGTACACGTCTGGCCACCGTTAAGAAACGCCGAGGCAACTCCCGCCTTGACCGCCGTGCCGAGATCCGCGTCAGGAAGGATGACATTCGCCGACTTCCCGCCTAGCTCCAACGTCACTCTTGTGACGTTGGGCGCAGCCAGTTCCGCGACGCGGACACCTGCGCGCCGGGACCCGGTGAACGACACCATATCGATGCCCGGGTGCGATGCAAGCGCCTCGCCGGCCTCGGTTCCATAACCCGGCACCAAGTTCACCACGCCGGCGGGGAAGCCCACCTCGTGTAGTGCATCAAACAGCTCATAGGCGACGGTAGGCGCAAGCTCGCTGGACTTGACGACGACTGTGCAACCCGCGGCGAGGGCGGGGGCCAACTTGCAGACGATCTGATGAAGCGGATAGTTCCACGGCGTGATGGCGCCGACCACACCGACTGGTTCTCGAGTAACGAGGGTATTTCCTACCTGCTCGTCAAAGCGGAAATACTCGAGTATGTCGACGTAGCTGCTCAGAATCATCTGCGGCAACGAAACTTGCAGGCGCGTGGACGTCGTTATCGGGCAGCCCATTTCGGCGGTTATGGTGGCCGCCATGTCTTTGGATCTGGCTATCAGCGCAGCGCCCAGACCCTTCAACATCTCGGCCCGCTCGGCGTAGGACGTCTGCGACCACGAGTCGAAGGCACGGCGGGCCGCTGTGACCGCGGCGTCCACATCAGCTGAGGTTCCGGCCGGCACACGAGCGATGATCTCACCGGTGGCCGGATTCTCAACGTCAATCACTGACCCCCTAACGGACGATGCCCACTGGCCGTCGACGTAGATTGTCGTCCTAACGGACATCCATTTCTCCCATTCGGTGAGTTCGGTGGCCGATCGCCAGCGAGTGGTGGGGGGTCGTGGAAGGTCGTGCTCGACAGGAGGTGATCTCCGACCCGGAGATGCACCCCCGGGCCACACGAACCCTTGGCTTCCAACAACTCCGCGCGGCCGACCACCGTGGTGTGGTCGGCTACCTCGATCTCTTGGTGCACTGCGCGTTCCATCCATGAGCGCACCCTGCCAGTCGAGGCCTTACGGTCAAGACAGACGGTGGCTGAGCCACTTCGACGGACGTCTCCCCGGCAAGACCGAAGGAAGTAACTGCGCGGCACTTGGCAGCGGGTATCGACTGTGATGCAGAATCCGACCTGTTCGCGGATCGCCGGCCAGCGTTTGAGAGTAGCCGCAGCGAGAAATGCCCCCGGCGGTGTGTCAAGCAAAACTGCCGACAGCCTCGCCACCGGTTGCCCGCTAGTCTCACCCCTGAAGCTAAGACCGGCGACAATAACGGCTCCAGAAGAGATCGGGCACGAGGGCGCCCCGCCGACGGTGCTGCTACCTGATAGGTCGCCACAACGCTGCGAGATGTTGGGGGATGAACGTGACCTAGCCATTAACAACCGTGTCGAGGCCCAGTTGAACGGCCATCTGCTCTGCGACCAAAAACTTCCGAATCTTGCCCGCTGGAGTCATCGGAAACTCGTGCACCGTCACGACGTAGCGCGGCACCTTCCAACGTGAGACACGATCTGAGCACCATTGCCGGACTGAGTCCTGGTCCACGTCGGCTCCGCTGACGGTACGCACTACCGCACACAATTCTTCGCCGTAATACCTATCCGGCACCCCGACAACGGCGACTTCTGCGATGTCGGGATGGCCAAGAAGTACGCCCTCGATCTCGGCGGGCGACAGATTCTCGCCACCTCGGATCACCATCTCCTTGACCCTGCCCGAGATCCTCAGGTAGCCAGAGTCATCCATGGATGCTATGTCGCCGGTAGCGAGCCAGCTATCCGACCCGACTGGGGCCGAATCGGTATCCGACGATTCGGGATTGAGATACCCAGCCATCGCGCCTGGCCCGCGATACAGGAGCTCGCCCGCTACTCCGCAGGCGACGACCGCGCCTTCTGTGTCGACGATCTTGACCGACACTCCAGGCAGTGGCACTCCAACAGATTCAGCTTTCAATTCGGCGCTGTCGGTGGCCAACGCCGAGGCCATGACTCCTGAGCACTCGGTCTGTCCGTACACGTTGAGCACGCCGACGCCAAACGCCTGCTCTACTTTCCGAACAAGGTCGACCGGCAAGACTGCTCCACCGACAACGATCAACCGTAAGGAGGACAGATCCCGTTCGGGCAGAGAAGGATGCTCAAGCATCGCCAGCAACATCGTTGGAACCCCGAAGAATCCCGTACACCTCTCGGACTCCAACAGGTCCAGGGCCCGGCCCGCCTCGAAGATGACCAACGGCAAAGTGGTGTATCCCACCGATGCTGTCGCAGGAGTCAGGACGCCCGAGCCGCCCACGTGGAACAGCGGAAACCCATGTGCGATTCGATCTCCCGGTTGCACGCCCAGTCGCCGCAGAAGGTCGCGCCCAGTAGTTGCGAGACCTTGGTGGGTTAGCTGAGCTGCTTTCGGGACCCCAGTAGTGCCCGAAGTAAATTGGACCATCATTGGCTGTGTCGGGTCCACAGTGCGGCAAGAGAGTTCAACAGCGCCCCCTCGCCTCGCTAGAGCGGGCAGATCCGAACGCAGCTGATAAACGTCGCGCAGACTCGGAACCTGCTCACGGACTGTGGCCACCAGCTCAGCAGGCCGCATACCTTTCAGTTCGTCGACCACGAAGATCGCCACTGTAGCGGTGACCCGGAGCGCGAACGCCAACTCCGCGGCGCGGTACAGCGGGTTAAGAGCTACCAACACCAGGCCCGCTCGAGCAGCGGCCCACTCCAGCAGAATCCACTCGGGATAATTGGGCGCCCACACGGCGATGTGCTCACCAGGTTGATACCCCGCGGCACAGAGGCCCGCCGCGAGATCCGTGGCCTGGGCGTCGAGCTCGCCGAATGTCCACCGGACCGCGTCCACGTCAGGCTGCGTGGAATAAACGACTGCTTCGCGGTCTGGCCACCTACGAGCCGCATCGCGCAGTAGTTTGCCCAAACTGCTTCGCAACAACAGAGTTTCGTCGTCGGGGGCGATGCGTTCAGCGACCCCCGTCGTCGGCGGTTGGAACTTCATGGCCACCGTCAGACTGATGTGGTGAACGGTTCGATTTCACTATTGGTGAAGGCTGCCGGTGTTGGCGAGTCGGTCGGGATATGTGGCATGACCTCGGCGGCAAAGAGCTTCATCGAGTTGCGCACGTGTTCATCGGCTAGGCCGCCAAAGCGCATCCAGGCTGAGAACTGTTTAGTACCGATATCAGTTTGCAGTTGAGTCAGGGTCTCGATCGCCTGATCAGGATCGCAAACCATAACGATGCCGGCTTCTTCGAGGCTGGCAAGGCTTACGGCTCCACTCATTTGATCGGCGACTTGTTTGTAGAACTCGTAGCTGGCGGCCGCGGGGCCCTGTGCCCCCGGCACTTTGGTCAGAACGCGGTCGAAGAACCAATTGATTGGCTCATGGGCGATCTCGCGAGCTTTGGCCTTGGTTGGGGCGATGTGCACCATCATCTGCAGCGGGAAGTCGATTGATTCCGGACGGCGCCCATGGTCGATGAGAGTGCGCGCAGCCTCTACAGCCGCATCTTTGAGCACTGGCATCGGCATCATCGTCGGTTGCATGGCCAGGTTGAGTCCATGTTTGGCCACGACTGCGAAGCCTTCCGGGCTTAGGGCCCCTACCCACACAGGTGGCCCGCCGGACTGGATCGGCCTCGGGAACACTTGCGCATCACGCAATGTGAAATGCTTGCCGGTGAAGCTGAACGATTCGTTACGCCACAGCCCCAGAAGCACTTCGAGACCTTCGGAAAATACCTCCCGACTGAAGGTCGGATCGGCACCCATCAGCGCGAATTCTGACGGTTGATAGCCCCGACCCACCCCTAGATCCACTCGGCCACCGCTGAGCACGTCGACCATCGCCCAGTCCTCCGCGGTGCGCACGGGGTTGCAGAACGGCAGGATCGTCACCAGCGTCCCTATCCTTATTCGGCTGGTGCGCATCGCCACTGCCGTCGCGAAAATACTCGGTCGCGGGATCGTGCCGTAGGCCGACCCGTGGTGCTCGGCTAGCCAGACGCTGTCATAGCCCAGCTCTTCTGCGAGCACGGCCTGATCCAAGAACTCCTCATACCCCGCATCGTGCGCCAACCCCGCGTCTTCCAGAGTGGTAAAAATACCGAATCGCACAGCTTCGCTCCTCAACCGATCGTTTGGTTGTAAGTATGCGGCGCGATCACTTCTCTGTCAACGAACCGTGCCATCGCTTACCGCGCGATTCAGGGGTCGTTACCGGAAAGTGCGCGCCTAAAGACTGTTTCGGCCGTGACCAAACCGGGCCGACAGTCGACTCGTCGGTTTCGGGGTAGGCTAACGACTGTTTGGCAGGTCGATCGACCCGCTGACGCGGTACGGAGAAGAAGGGTTCAACTACCTTGGCCAGACCCCGAGAGGTGGAGACGGTGGCGGATGAAGCGGCGGAATCGGGTGCTGAGCAACCCGTGCTCGCTGCGGCGGAACGCGATGAGACCTCTCGCTTACTCGCCGCTCTCGCCACTCCGAAAGGGCAAGAGATCGTGGACGCAGCGGCGCAGCTGTTTGTCGAAAAGAGTTACGATGCAACCGGCCTCACCGAACTGGCGTCACGTATCGGCATGCTCAAGGGCAGCCTCTACCATTACATCACGACCAAGGATGATCTCCTGTTTGCGATCATCGACAAGGTTCATCAAACCTCATTGGCCAACATGGTGCGATGGCAGCCGGTCGACGGTAGCGTCCACCTCAAACTGCGGATGTTCATCAAGGGCCATGTCGCCCATTTCGTGGAGAACTTCACCTTCGCCTCAGTCTTCATCCACGATTTCCGCTCCTTGAGCGCGGCGCGGCGCCAGGTGATCGTTGCCGAACGCGACGTCTACGACGGCTACCTGCGGACACTGCTGCGCCAAGGGCAGGCCGAAGGGGTCGTCTGCCCCGACCTCGACGCAAAGTCGGTCAGTATGGGCATCTTCGGCATGATGAATTGGATGTATCGCTGGTACAGCCCCGAGGGCAGTATCAGTCCAGAGGCGCTGGGAGATCAGTTCGCTGACTTGATTCTTGGCGGTGTGGTCTGCGAACCTCGGCAACACCGGACGGGACACAAGAGAACGCTCGGGTCACCGTTAATGCCTGATCACGAAGCGGACCTTGCACACAATGTCGATCAAGACGTCGATCTCGAGCAGGTGTTACGGGCCGCGCAACGTGCAGCAGTCCGGGCGACGCCCGGCCGGCCCGCTCAGCCGAAAGGCGTTCGGTAGGAACGACGAACTGATTCAGCTGGCGTTGCTGGTCCGATTTACAGACCCATGTCCTTGCTGATGATGAGTTTCATCACCTCGCTGGACCCGCCATAGATGCGGGACACCCGCGCATCGGCGTACATGCGTGTAATCGGTTGCTCACGCATGTAGCCGTATCCGCCGTGCAACTGCAGACATCGATCTACGACCCGGCCCTGAAGCTCGGTCGTGAACAGCTTAACTCGCGCTGCGTCCGCAGGAGTCAAAGCGCCCGCATCGAGGGCCTCTAAAGCATGATCGACCAGTACCCGCGCTGCCGTCACTGAAGCGCCCATATCGGCCAACTCGAACTTCGAATTTTGGAAGGTGCTCAAAGGCTTGCCGAAAACGTTGCGGCCCTTGGTATAGGCGATCGTCTCCGTGAGTGCGGCTTCCGACATCGCGACCGCGCTGAGCGCAATGGATAGCCGCTCCTGGGGCAGATTGGACGCAAGCAGCGTGAAGGCTGCGCCTGTCTCACCAAGCACATTGTCCGGAGGAATATAGACCTCGTCGAAGAAGAGTTCAACCGTATCTTGAGTGCCGAGCCCGAGTTTGGACAGCTTGCGTCCGCGGGCGAAACCGGTCATGCCTTCTTCGACGACCAGCAAACTCATTCCCGAGCGCCTGTTTTCCTCCGCTGAAGTTCGCGCCACGACGACGACCAGGTCGGCGTTGTAACCGCCGGTGATAAAAGTCTTACTTCCCGAAAGCAGATAGCCGCCATCGCCACGCGGAGTCGCTGCGGCGGCTATTCCCGCAAGGTCAGATCCGGCACCAGGCTCGGTCATCGCAATCGCAGTCAAAGTCTCACCCGAAGCGAGGCCGGGGAACCATCGTTGCTGCTGCGCTGGTGTGCTGTATTTTAGGAAGTACGGCATCACCACGTTCATGTGTACCTGCAGCGCTCCCAAGGGGATCCGCGTGTGTGCACTGGCCTCGAAAATCACCGCATTGAACTTGAAACTCCGCTGGCCACCGCCTCCGAAGTGTTCGGGTACTTGAATGCCGATGATCCCCAGTTCGCCGAGCTGTACAAACACATCACGGTCGATATGCCCCTGCCGCTCAAACGCCTCAACGCGAGGCGCAATGTCGCGTTCGAGCGCCGCCATGACCGTCTGGCGGAATTGTTCGTGGTCGGAGTCAAAGATGGTCCTTCTCATAACAATTCCTCTTTCACGGGACCGAATGCCCCAGCAACTCAGAGACTTTTAGGGAGACCCAACAGCCGTTCAGCTATTACGTTGCGCAGAACTTCAACCGTCCCACCCTCGATGGAATTCGCACGGGCTCGTAGATAACCAAAGTGGAGATCTGCGGACGGCTGCGGGCCATCATGATCGACAACAACGCCCTCGATGCCCGCCAGGTCCAGGTTGAGTTCAGTGCGCGCTTGATTGAACCTGGCCATCAGAATCTTGTTGATTGATTCCTCGGGGCCCGGCGGAGCTCCAGCAAGCTTGCGCTCCAGCGATCGGTGCGCCAGAATATCGCGAATCGACTGGTCGACAAACAGTCCCGCCAGTGCGCGACGGACATACGGGTCGGTGCCGATACCCCGTTCGGTCACCGCGCGCAGGATATCCGCCAGGTTGTCTCCCTGATCGAACGAAGCGCCGGAAATCGCCATACGTTCGTTGAGCAGCGTCGTGCGCACCACACGCCAACCTGCGTCCACAGGCCCGAGTACCTCGTCTTGGCCGACCAACAGGCCGTCGAGAAATACCTCGTTGAAATGTGCCTCGCCAGTGATCATCCGCAACGGCCTGATGGTGTAGCCCGGGCGTGGATGCGCTTCGTCGTCACGAAGCGAAGCGATCATCCACGACAAGCCGTGGTGTTTATCCGCGGCGGCATCGGTCCGGGCAAGCAACATGCCGTACCGCGCATGTTGGGCCAACGAGGTCCAAACCTTTTGTCCACGTACCGCAAATCCGCCATCGCTTCTTCGATCGGCGCGTGTTGTCACCGACGCCAGATCGCTACCAGCGCCTGGCTCTGAGAACAGCTGACACCAGATGTCTCGACCGCTCGCGATCCCCGGCAGGTAGACATTCTTCTGCTCGTCGGTTCCCCACTCCATGATGGTTGGGCCACAGAGGCCCACTGCGAGGATGGCAAGGCCCATCATCGGAACCCCGGCGCGTGCGACCTCATCCTGCACGGCGAAGTGTTCCGCCAGACTCAGGCCCCGGCCCCCGTATTCAGTCGGCCAGTGGACCGCCAGATACCCTGCTTCGCCCATGGTCTGGTGCCAGGCGACCTCGTCCCAGACCTTGCGGTATGCCCGCATGCGGCCACGATCGCCCTGCATTTGGGCGGCGCGCCATCCCGTGGGCAAGGCATCGGCAAGCCAGCAGCGGAACTCGTCTCGAAACGCGGCCCTCGCTATGGTGTCCTCGAATTCGAGCACACTGCTGATGTCAAGGGGCAGTTTCACCGAATCTCTTCCGTTACAACCGATCGTTTGGTTGTCATACTACTGAGCTTCTTCCGTCGGTCAAACCACCAGGTGAGGTAGGCGCGCTGGTCAGCTTGGCCGCACGTGCGAGACATCGCCGTCGCTCAGATCGAGGTGACACGAGCGTCGGCCGAATTGGGACGCCCGTCGGTATCGATTCGCTCGGTATGGTATTCATTGCAGCCGATTGCCCCGCAAATCTGGGCAAAGGCGTTGTACTAGTAAGACTTTGGAAGCCCCAAGCCTTCCGCTGCGATGTGGTTCAACGCCATTTCCCGGGTAACCGGCGCAATCTTGAACAGCCGCGCCACCATCAGGCGTTCGATGAGGCGATGGTCTGCCACGAATCCGCTGCCTGCGTAGGTCTGGAGAGCCCGGTCGAGTGCCAGCCAACCGGCGTCGCAGGCAAGGACTTTCGCGGCATTGCACTCGACACCAACGGCTTCGCCGCGATCGTATCCCCGCGCCGCAGCGATCATCAGACCCCAGGCCGCCTCGAGCTGAAGCCAGGATTCCGCGAGCGGGTGCTGCACCGCCTGATGCGCCCCGATGAGGTGTGCGAAGACAGCGCGCGAGTTGGCGTACCGACAGGCACGGTCCAGACCCCACCTGCCTAGGCCCACCGCCTGCGAACCTGTGAGAAGCCGTTCAGGATTCAGCCCATGGAACAACGCCGACAAGCCGTTCCCCGGCTCGCCGACAATGGCGTCGGGCCCGACCACTACGTCGTCGAAATGAACCACAAACTGCGATTCGAACAACGAGATGTCGATGTTCATCCTGGTAAGACCCAGCCGCTGGACGGGTTCCTCAACAATGAACAGCGTCAGGCCATCCGCTGATGGCGTCTGAGCCGCGACCAACATCGCAGCTGAGTCGTCCACGGCCGTGATGTAACACTTTTCACCACGGAGTCGCCAAGAGCCATCCCCAACCGGCTCGGCGACGGTGCGCATACGACTAGGGTTCGATCCAGCATCGGCCTCAGTCAGTGCAAAGCTGAACTCGATATCTCCAGCAGCGACTGGTGGAAGCCAACGGTCACACTGCTCAGATGAACCGCTGCGCAAAAGGATTGGACCGACGATCCCCTGCGATAGAATGAGCTTCGCCGCAGGAAATCCGGCAGCGGACGTACGCTCCATCACCAGGCAGAGTTCAAGTAGGCCCGACCCTGCGCCACCATACTTTTCGGGCAGCGACATCCCAGCAAAACCAGCGTTTACCAGTTTGGACCAAAGCTCGCGAACGGCGTCGCGGTCTCCGAACGACTTCGCCTCATAGCCTGCGGCAATACGCCCCGCCAGTTCCGCGGCACTGACCTGTTCCTCCGACAGGCAGTGAGCTTGCGCAAACGCACGAGCGGGATTTGGCATACGCACCTCTTCGGTTTGGAATGCACGAAGGAGCGTCGCGCATGTCGGTCGTGACCAGAGATAACCGCACCGGACGTTCTGGCTCGCAGTTCGTTCGGTGCGTCAGACTTCGCCTCCAGACCAGCATCCGTCCCTGGCCCCAATCTATACAACCAATCGTTTGGTCCAGATGCTAGGGTTATGTCTATGTTTGTCAGCTCTTCAGGCGCCAAATGAGGTTGTTGCCTTCACCGGAGCAGATCGAGTTGCGAGCTGCGGCACGCGCCCTAATGCAGGAGCACTCGACTAGCCCACAGGTGCGCCGCATCTCCGAATCCGATAGCTATGACTGGGAAGTTTGGCGACTCGTTGCACAGCAGATGGAACTGCCTGGGCTTGCGTTGCCTGAGTGGTACGGCGGTTCCGGGGCAGGCTTAGTCGAGCTGTGCATCACGATGGAAGAGATGGGGCGCGCGCTGTTTAGTTCGCCGTATCTAGCCACCGCGGTCCTGGCGGCACGTTTGTTGCTCCATTCCGGCGACCACGACGCTCAACGCGAGCTGCTGCCCAGCCTCCTCTCTGGCGAACGAACCGCGACTGTGGCTTATAGCGCAGCTGCGGGAATCGGCGGCGATGGTGACTTCCAGGCCCACCCCGGCAGCACACCGGGGTGCTGGACGGTCACCGGTAGCGACGACATTGTTCTCGATGCGTGTTCAGCTGATTTTGTGCTCGTCGTCGCCACGACGGAGGATGGTCCGACGATCTTTGCTGCCGATACGTCTCAGGCGGAAATTGAATGCCTTCCCCGTGAACCGTTCGATCGCACGCGCAGGCTAGGACGACTGCGACTGGATCAGGCGTGCGCACGCATGATCGGTGCGCCAAACCAGGGAAGGTCAACTCTCGCGCGCACTCTCGACGAATCGCGAATCGCGCTTGCCGCTGAACAACTGGGAGCCGCACAAGCCTGTCTGGACACGGCTGTGGAGTACGCGAGGGCCCGTAAACAGTTCGGCCGGCCGATCGGTTCGTTTCAAGCTGTGCAACACAAGTGTGCCGACATGCTGATCTCAATCGAATCAGCTAGGGCCGCAGTGGATTTTGCCAGCCACTACGAGGTAGGCGATGAAACAGAACTGTCGGTCGCCGCCGGCATCGCTGCGATCACCGCCTCCGAAGCGCTGGTTCACGCGGCGTCAGCTTGCATCCAGGTTCATGGCGGCATGGGTTTCACGTGGGAGCACGACGCGCACCTGTACTTGCGTCGCGCCAAATCGTCGCAACATCTCTTTGGCGGACCGAACTTTCACTACGCGCGGATCGCCGCAGCAATGTCATGAGCCCCAGCCCACGCCTCGATACGAGCGCACACCACACGCCCGTGGCAGACCTCGGCGCCAATGCGGTTGTGGAAATCAGAGAAACACCTGCATCCCGGATCCGCGACGATGTCGCCCGCGACCCGCGGCTTCCGGTCGAGGTCATGGCTAACCGACCGACACGCGACGTCGAACCCGCAGAATTTTCTGTGGCGATCGCTGCCAACCGAGATCCAGGCGCTCAGCATGAGTGGTATCCAATGGCCGGCGAGACTGCCGATTGGCTCGAATGGGTCAACAAGTTGCCATTCTGTCGGGACATTGGCTTGCGGTGCGTCGAATTTGGCGAGACATGGGCGTCCTTTCAGTTAGAGCGAGCTCCGCTGTCCCCCAGTCGCGATGGTGCGATCGCCGAGGGGATGTTGGCTGCTGCGGCAGATCAGGCGATGGCTGCTCTAGCCGTGCGGCTGTGTGACTCCAGGCAGCTGCCCGCGACTGGCTCTCTGCATATCGAATTCCACCGACCAGCATTTGCGCCGGTCACGCTTCGCGCAACGTCATTGCGCAGCGGTCGTCGGATCAAGTTCGTCGAGGTGGTGATCGAGGACGGGCAAGGCAACTGTTGCGCCACTAGCCAGGCGACGATGGTGCCCGGCGGTTCGAAGGTTCCCCCACAAGTCCGGCGCGACGGCCTCACCGCCAGAATGGACGAAGAAGCTGTGGTAGATCTGGATTCGGTCTCCGCCGCCGACGGCTGGACCTCAGGGGGGCGGGCGCCGCGCACTCCCCGCGGTCGGCTGAAATCCGGCCACCTCGATCACCCTCGTCGATAAGACTCAACAGCGCACTTGCAGGCGTTGAAATGCATGGACGCAGCGCAGACAATCAATCAGCCCTCTATGCCGATGATCAGCGTTCGCCGCCGACGTGCGGCTCGGACTCAAGTACCGGGACATGGAAACCCCTGCCGCTCAAATCAAGTCGCTTGTCCTTCAGCGCTGCCACACCTGGTCACCCTTCGTTGAGCTCGGTTCCATCGGCGCAGAATCTTGTCGACTACAGCATTGAGCCCGTCATGCTACACAGGCGCGGGCATATCGGCCGATGACTATCAGCCCCCACTGGAATTGTGTTGTTCCTCAGAAGCGGCCCTTTGCCTGGAACTGGCTGTGGTCTTCATTTTCCGCTTGCCGCCTTCGTAATCTGGATCGCCTCGCATAGGTTGACAATAGATGCATCGACGAGATCGAGCTGGAGAAAAGTCGCCTCGGCTGTTAGCGCGGCCGACCACTGCGTTTGGCTCGGTACATTGCTTCATCTGCTTCAGAAAGCAGTTGGTCGGCGGTGAACGTGCCACCGGCGGCGACACGACCGATGCTGGCGTAGACGCGCAGCGGGTTGCCATTGATTACGAACGGCGCAGCAAAGATGTCGTTAATCCGGTCGGCAAGATCGTCCAACTCAGTGGCCGAGGACAGTTGCTCACGCACGACGACGAACTCGTCCCCGCCGAGGCGGACGACAGTATCGGTGTGTCGCACCACGGTGGTGAGCCGTATGCCAACTTCACATAATAGGCCGTCGCCAGCGTCATGGCCCAACGTGTCGTTTACATCCTTGAACCGGTCGAGATCGATGAACAGCACTCCGACGGATGTCCCGGTGTTGCGAGCCTCGTCCAGGGCGCGAGTAAGGCGATCCCCGAGGACCGTGCGGTTGGGCAATCCGGTGAGAGGATCGGTGACCGCCAGCTGTTCAAGCTGGGCTGTTGCCGTTTTCTGAGCTGTGATGTCCTGCAGTTGCAGAAGGCAATTAGTGATGGCGTCGGACTCGTCGCGCAATCCGATCACGGTGTACTGGCACCAGACCTCTGTCCCATCTGGCCGAACAAAGCGCCGCTCGCTCTCGTGATAGCCGAGTGATTCGGTCTGCACAATGACAAGAGGGTCGTCCAGACCCCAATCATCGTCCGCGGCGAATTCTCGCAAGGAGTGTCCAAGCAGTTCGTCGACGCTACGGCCCAGGATCCTGGATAGGGCAGGGTTAACCCGCCCCAATGTGCCGTTACGCCGGGGCCACGCGACACCGATGGTGGAGCTGCTCATTGCCAACTCGAAACTGCGCACCGCGGCATCGCGAGCTCGTTCGGCGATCACACGGTCACTGACGTCGCGATACGCCGTGATCATCTGTTGCGGTTTGCGGTTTAGATGAGGAAGGACATGGGCAGTGATCTCGACCCATCGATAGGAGCCGTCGGCGTGCTGCATGCGCACGGTTGGCTTCGGTGGGACATCCGCCGCGGCGCACCAAGACTTGGCCAGCCCAGCGCGATCATCGGGATGGACGAGCCCGATGCAAGCAGTGCCGATGATGAAGTCCGGGTCGACGCCCAGTACCGTGCGCGCGGCAGGCGATACCCACAGGAAGGTGGTGTCAGGCAGCAACTGCCAGGCCACCATGTCGGAGCTGTGTTCGGCAATCATCCGAAAGAGCCGCTCGGAAGCGCGCAATTCCAAAGCCTGTCGTTGCTCGCCCCGCACAGGCCTCACAGCAATCACGACTGCCCAGGGTGCGGGCCCGCTAGCGTGGACCAGCGGCACGGCATCAACGTGTACCCAGGCATAGTAACCAGCTGGATCGCTGCGCGGCCGGTGCACACCGAGGATCCGGCCACGCACCGCGGTCCGCGTACGCAGGGCGATCGCTGCCGGTGCATGCGCGCCCTCAACGAGCTGGCCTAGCTCGTCAACGACCGCCCACCGCGGATCCTGCGACGTCCGGCCGCGCAGCTGGGCCAGGGAAAGCCCTAGAATGTCTTGCGCTCCTGCGGATGCGGCCATGATCTCCCCGACCGCGTTCAAAATGACGATTCCGCCGTCTGATGGCAAGCCGACGAAGCCGGCCGCCGCAGCCATCGCATCTATTGACTCGAACGCGTCCTCAGATGCCACGTGCACAGTTCCCAACATTGCGGGCCCTCATTCCCCTCAGCTTAGGCGGCCGATGGCTGAAGATTCCTAAATCGCCTCCGTCGGTCACGACGAGTTGAGCCAGCGTCGGTGAACCCGTCAATCGGATACTCGGAGACAGTCTCTCGACGGCTTAAATGACAGCCCGTGCGGTGGCTGTTGGGAGGGCACGTCCATGCCGGAGGCGCGCCTTCACTGCCTGCTGCCGGACGCCGGGGCTCTAACGCGTCTAGTAGTTCATCGACTGCTATCGGGCGAGCCAACCCGGATCGGCGAACATATCGCAATCTGTGTGCACTGGCATTCGGTGCAACGTTGAGCGTTCGCGCCCACGAGTTGCGTAAGGAGTCGGTTGGTTCCGGAGGGCTTCATGCTGCTGCTGACACAACTGCAGGCGGGCAACTTTGTCAGTGACTACTGGGAGTTCCGAACCCTCGCTGCCGTCATGGTCCGATAGTTCGGCAGTTGGTGGTGCAGAACCCTGGAACGCGAATGCGACTCGTTTGTCGCGATTACCGCCAGTGGCGCGCACCTCGAGGTGGGCAAGATCATGACCCCCGCGGTGCCTCTCCCTCGTGCTCAATTGATAGCCAGTCGTCGAGCGTGATCCCGAAGGCATAGGCCTGGCAGAGTTCGGCGCTGCGCTGCCGCCCGATCTGCGGATCAACCCACTCGATGAACTCGCGTTCAGGATGGCTGGCGTCACGCATATGGATAAAGTAGTCGTAGCGGCCGTAGTCGGGTTTGCGATCCCGGGCCAACCGTGGCGGCAGTTCCAGCCGATAGAGCGCAGTGCCCCGCACACCGCGGTCCAGTAGTTCGGCGTCGGAGTCGAGCGCCAATTGCTCAAAGGTCAAGTACTGCAGCGCAATCGCCCGACGATCGGCATTGTCGAGGGCAGCGATGTCCTGAACGAGCAGTTCGTGATCGATGACCTGAAAATAGAGCCGCTTATCGAACTCCACGCCGTGCAGAAAGTAGTAGCCGTGGCCGTCGGGCCAGACGACCGCCATCCGCCCGTTGTCGTCGTGGAGCACACCTGGCCGTCCCTCGGCAAACCGCACAAGCGGGCTGGGCACGATGATCGCTATGTGGTCTGCGGCAATGAGCCAGCCAAGACCGTCACGGCAGGCTGCGCGCAGATCTCCGCGCAGCGTCGCAATCGCATCCGCCGAGAGGACGAATACGTCACCCGTCCGAAAGCGCCGCCGTGTCGCTTCCCGCCGCACGGCATGGTCGAACACCAGGTCATGCACCCCAATGACGACGTGACGATCATTGTCGAGATCCTGTATCGCCGTTGCCGCTCTTCGTAGGGACGCATTCGTGAGGCGCATGTCTGCGCCGTGAACGACTGCCAGGCACAGCGCATCATCGAGATTCGATACGACCTCGTACCTGGTGCCCTCGTCAGCACCGTGGGCACGGTAGAAATCGGTGACCAGCTCGATCACCCGGTCATGGTGAAAACGCATCGTTAGTCGGCGACGAACCGGCGCGGTGCAACCGTCGAGCGGATATCGAACTCGGTCTTGCGGACAACCTTCCATGTGCCGGCCGGGACCGTCAGCTCGCGGTGCTGCTGGTGGTTCTTGTGATGCCGAAGCGGGGTTTCGGTAGGCAGGTCAACGAACAGATCGCCGTTCATCGCGACAATTTGCGCGAAGACCTGGTCACTTTCGAGCACGTGATGGTGGCCTGATTCACTATGCCCGACAATGCAACTGGTGACCTGCTCACTTTCACCAGAAGGTACCGTCGCGACGGGAAGCAGCAGGATCTCGCCGTGGCGGATGGGTGTGCGCATAGACATCAAGGGACGACCTTTCGGAACCGGAATCGGAGGAACCGCACGCGTCGCTGGGGATGGAAAACATGGACACGTCGGATCTAGAGATCGTACAATTGTTCGAACCCGATGACAAGGTTTTGGCAACGTTAGTTTACGTAGGTGAGTTGCATATTTTGTTGTGCAGCAACGTCTCTCTTGTGCGCCTGAGTTTCATGGCTAACCCGACGGCCGGCTGAGAGTTCTGTAGCGAGTGTGCAAACTCTCCGGGAGACTCCGCTGCGGGCCGACCAACAACTGAGGGTTCGCGCCAGTGATGCACGGCTGGTCGGTCGACTCGAATGCGGCGGACGCTGTCACCTCGTTACGGGCACGCCCTGCGATCGACCATCCGCAAACACCTGTGATCAACGAACCGTCTAGGGGCCATTCTGTCGCTCTTTGCCTGTTGCCCATAAGCTTTCGCCGGTGTCGCCACGTGACGACTCACCGAGCCAGCGGAGCATGCGTGGGCGGCTTGGCGCTTCGGTGGTGGCGGTCAAGGGCCTCAGCCAAGGCTGGAGACCACACACCCTCCGCGACGACGTTCATTAGGTCGGCGACGAACACGATCAGCATGGCAACTTATGCGAGTCGTCTTGGTGACAGGTGCCCGCTATTGGGCCGACGATCACACCGTCTTGGGCGTGCTCTCGGAGCAGGTCCGAGAGCACGTCCATTCATCCTCGTCCACGGTGGATTACTCGTGGGCGTCGATGCATTGACTCACGAATGGCTATCTATCGAAGATCCTTGCTGCGGTCTCCCGTGTTGCGATGTCGGGGAACCTGCGCATAATGCGTGAATGTGAGGAGATCTATCCGGTCGACGTGAATGCGGACAGCGTTGATGGCGTCCCGGCGCGCAATCAGCGCATGGTCGACCGGGGCGCCGATCTGTGTCTCGCGTTCATCGGACCAGGAGTCCCGCGGATCGATCGACTGCACGACGCGAGCGCGCATCGCCGGGATCCCCGTGATCCAGCATGGTCCCGATGTCGGACCGCAGACGCCCACGCATGCCCTTTGTTGCTCGGCGTGCGAGCATCCCGCCACCGACCACGACAGCACCGGCTGCCACGTCGACGGCTACAGGGATAACTGCGTCTGCCCTGGATATGAAGTTGATCCGATGGATCTGGGTGTAGCCGCGTGTCGCAACGAGACTTCCCACGCTCGAAGTCCTTCAACGCCGTTCAGACCTACGGCTGACGCCGGGGCCAGCCTCGCCGGAAATAAGCTGCTCGCGGATCTGGCTCTTTCGGCGCATTGAATCGCTTGAAGTCGGGGCTTTTGACGATCCACATGACTGCCTCCTGGCGCAGGTAGGCCTCACCGTCACGCCGTTCCCAAAAGGAGCTGTCGTCCTCAGCCGGACCACCAAGGCGCGCAATCTCACCTTGCGAAAACGGTGCCACCGGCGACCAGAAATTGTTGACCAGCCACCGACGAATCTCTTCGTGCAACTGTGGCCACCATTCGCTGATCGTATCCATGCCGACTCTTGATTGACGGTAAGAGCAGAGGCCTCAGTGAGCTGCCTCGAACGCATCCACGATCTCGGCCTTGATTCGTCCGCGGTCCGCCACCTCGTGCCCATTCTTACGAGCCCACTCGCGGATCGCGGCCAGGTGTTCCGGCGACGCCTTTCCGCCAGCAGCGACCTTAAAACGCCGCACTCGGCCGTTGCCGCGAACCTTGGCAGCAGCATCAACGTACGGCTTTAAAGCTTTATCCAACTTCGCAACGTTCGCTGACGAAAGATCAATGTGATAGTCGATGCCGCGGTACGAAAACTCGATGCGCTCACCAGCACCTTCCGCGATCTCTGTCCCGTCAATGTCGTCGATCAATTGTCGCACAATGCGTTCGGCCATATCAATTCTCCTCCGTCATAACCCGACTTACGGCAACCCTACCGCTGTGGCGGCCGAGATCATCGAAGATGAGACCAAGAACCTTTCCGTCGCAGAGAATACCCTGTGCAAGGCAAGCCCAACATGGGCGCCCCGCATCGCACAGATACCTCTATCAATAGACACGAATCGAAAATGTGCTGGCCAACAGGCTACTTCGAGCCTCAGGTGGCATAACAGCGCGATCTTCACCTCAGAAGGGCACATCCAGCCGGGCCAGATGAATTCGTCTCTGAGAGAGCGCCGGGACGTGAGTTCTTTGCAACGTTCCGTAGTACTTGTAGTTGGGCGACCACCCTTCTTCGGATACCATGTCCAACCAGAGAATTACTCTCTACCTCGTGTCATATGGTCGGGGGTTCATCCGCGTGCCAACGCAGGCTACCGCTTCGTCTAATTCTCCCTCCGACCAAGGCCGTGGGAAAGCAGTGTCGCCTTCATGCGCAGAACGGTACGAAAAAACAATCTTGAAGCTGAAGGCCGGGTTGAAGACAACACTCACGGTTAGCAGCCTCGTAGTAGCCGCAGCTCTTGGCGCCTGGCTGGTGATGCTGGGCCTCGGTATCTTTCCCTGGAAGGTCGGCTTAATCGAGCCAGTGATTGGACAATCGGACGACAGTAAGCAGCATTCAGCTTCCAACGCAGCATCAACAACGCCAGCGTCACAAACCATCAGCGTCACGATTCCCTTTAACCCAGAACACCCCAGTAACCATGACGAACGAACATTTGATATTGCTATTCCCGACACCACGTTTGACCAACTCAAGCCTGCGCACGAGGCCGGGCTAACAGCGCCGAGGGCTGCCTTGGTTGCGGCAGGCATGACTATTTTTGTTGCGATCGTGGCTCTCAGCGGTGTGTGGAAGACTGTTCACGACAAATGGACAAATGATCGAATAAACGATATATGGAGTCGATTCATCTGGTTGGCCGACCCTGAGCGAGTGGATTTCTTGCCAGACGAGCACCGAAAGGACATCTTTCGGTATCTCATACGGAATGCGCAGCGGCTACACGATGACGACCTCAAGAGAGTCGTTGAACATTGGGCCAGCGAACAAGTCGACAGCGCCTACGATAAGTTGCGAAATGCAGCAGCAAATGCGATTACGGTACTCGCGACTATCCGTGCGGACAAATCGGCCTCGGACGACGAGATACGACAGAAGTTGGGCAGTGTTGAGGGCGAACTTTCCAATGTCCTGACACCACCGGTTACTCAACGCACGGCCGATAATCAGCGAATCGCTCAAACAGGCACGACACCGCCACCTGCTTCGCCGTTGGTAGCACCACCGACTGCAACGAAAACGACTCCTGCCGAATCGCCCGTGTCGGAACTGATCAAGCCGATGGATGTTACGGCTGCGAAACAGCTGGCGGCCGCTGAACCAGAGCTGCTGAGGCTTCAGACCGCCGCCGAAGGGCAACTTCAGGCCGCCCTTGCGGTAATAGCAGCTTCGATGAGCAAGGGCCTCAAAGATCACGCCAAAACGGCCTCTTATCAACAGCTCCCGACGACCACTCGCCTTGTTGAAGCCAACAAGTACCAAGCATTTCGCCAAGACTGGGAGGCGGCAATTAACGAACTCCGCGATCAGCTAATTAATGTTGGCGCTCGGGAGATCCGTTGGCGCAGCGAACGACCTATATCTAAAGCAGTATCCAATTACCTGGCAGGTCGTCTCGCACAGTTCGACGATATCTTGAAGATCCACGGCTACTACGTCGGTCCGAACGACGGCATCAACCCGGACGAACTATTCCAATCGGAATCTCTCGATGACGTGGAGCGAGAGTTGAACGCTCTTTTCCGAGCAGAATACGATGCGCAGAAGGCCGAAGGTCTTGCCCGGGTCAATCCGCTATGGGATTGAGCCGCGAATAGTTGCCCCGAGTGCCTACTGCTGGGGCGCCTGCTGTATGAGCGACGGCTTCGTGACCCTATTGCTCTTAAGGTTTCCTGAAAAGCACGGCGACGATCCAACCAGTGACGGCGGGAACTTGGGATCTGGACGTGCCTCGATTTGCAAGATGTAGCCATCGGGCCCATAGCCGAAGCGGTTGGGTTTAGTGAATCCGTCGCGCTCAATGACCTTCCAGCCCCACTGTTTCCAGATGTCGCCAGTCTGGCTGATGATTGCGTTGAAGTCGGTGCCCGGCGGGAGGTTCATGTCTCGCCAGTCCTCGACATGGACCGGCGCGTCCGGGCCGCTGGGGTTGTCCTCGCAGTAGGCAGTGCCGTCACCCACGATGTAGCGCGTGCCGTCGAGGCTCGTGCCCTTCGGCAGTGCGTCGACCGTCTTCTGCAGATAGGCAGTCAACGTGTCCTGCGCCTCCTGCTGGCTCGTCGGAATCTTCGGTGAGGCAGGAACAGGTATTGACTCCATGGGGCCTCCTGGAATGGCAGTAGCACCGGTCGGCGAGGGCGGTCCGAGTGAAGGCGACGACGAGCAGGCCACCAGCGCCGCGGCGACCAGCACTAGCGCGGCAGCAGTGGAGGCGTGCCAGGCGGTCATGGGGTAAACCTTGGCGGGGTGACGTTCGTTTGGCCGGCAATAATGCGCCCCATGTTATCGAGCGCCGGGTTACCGGCGCTCCAATAACTGCTGTGCGCGTCGATAGTCGGCAGACCCAACGGCCCGGCAGGACCTGGAGCGGCCTCGAACGGGATGCCTCCGAAGCTCGACGACATAGGGTCGGCGCCCAGCGTGGCGTAGGTGGCGATACCGATGATGTCGTTCTGGGCGCGGGTGGCGAAGACGTGCGCGCCGGGTGCGAGGCTGAGGTCGCTAGCATGTCCAGCCAGCACGCCGGGGCTACCCACTGCGACAACATTATTCGCATCGAGCGTGTGGCCGTCGAGCCCAGCCGCGCCGACCAACGTTGACCCGTAGCTATGTCCGATCACCGTGTTGATCGATGCGCCGCCGGTGGCCATATCGTTGTGCGAGGCACGCAAGCCGGCCTGGAAGTCATCAAGGGCCTGGGCACCGTTATGGGCGTAGCTCGTCGATGGCGCATCGGTAATGACGCTCATCGGACGGTCATAGCCCATCCATGTCGTCACCGAAACATCGCCTGGCTTCAGAGTCGGGTCGGCGCGCAGGGCAGATTGGAGCATCTGCTGCGACTTGCTGGTGCTGAATTCAAGCCGGCTCAAGTCCTGGCCGGTACCCGGGACGAAGGTAGCGGTCCGCCTGGCGGTATCCGGGTTGTTGATGGCAATAGCGGCGTGGCCCTTGTCATCGAGGAGGCCCAGCAGTCGCGGCAGTCCGTCTGGTGAGTTAAGTCCCTGACGCACCTGCGAGTACTCGGACTGATGCTGATTCGCACTGTCCCACTGGGCTTTCCAATCTTTATATTCGTCCGACAGCAGGAAGGGCGCATCACCTCGTGCCCAATCGGGATGTGCGGCCCGAAGCCTGTCGAGGTTCGCTTGGTTCGTCTGCTGAAGGTCGTCCAGATGCAACCGGTTGTAGTAGTCCTTGCCACCTCCGTTCGCATCTTGGTCCCAATTCATGCCCGGGTGATTGCCAATGTTGTGATCGCGGCTGTACAGCAAGTCGCGGTCCTCCTTGGACAACTTCTCCCATAAGTCGTGGAACTGCTTGGGGTCGTCCGGCAGCGGACCGCCGTTGAGGACGTCCTGGACTTCGGGGTCACTGGCATGCAGCGTTGGCGGGATCGGCGTCTTGCCGCTCGCCATATTGATGGCGTTCGCCAGTGCGATGTCGACCATGTTGGCCTCGGCGACAATTTTGTCCAGCCGCGGCTGCAGCTGCATCTCTATGAGTTCCGCTTCCATCGGGTTACGAACCGATGGCCCCGGCACGACGGTGCCCGCTACCGGGTCGATCTCCATGCCGAGCGATGCGGCGTCGCCCTTCAGCGTGGCCAGCTCGGACTTGATGCGCTCGATCTCGTCGGCGGCATTGCGGGCAGCGGTGGCGACGACGAGTGCTTCGTCACTGTGGGCGTCGAGATCCTGGCGTGTTTTGCCGATCGCGTCGTTGGCAGCGTCGGCAGCGTGACCGCCCCATGTCTCGAAGGCTGGCAATGTTGCAAGGCCATCGGCAGCATCTTTGGCTGCCTGCGCGCGACTCGACGCGGCGTGGAACACCTCGCGCACATCGCCGGCGTTCCAGCGCTCGATATCGAGGACGGTCAATGTCACCAGGGCTCACATTTTCGTCTGGCTGGCGATGGCGTTCGCTGCCTGCGCTGGTTGTTCCAACGCCTGGCTGTTCTGGTGCTCCATTTCGGTGAAACCGAGCGCGCTGGCATGCAGGCCTTGAGCGTGATCGCTTAGGCGCGTGACGAGGGCGCTGGTGGTCGCCACCCACTGCTCGGATAACAGCGCCATCGCGGCGGCCGAAGCGCCTTGCCAACCTGCTTGGGCGGCGTCGATCCGGCCGGCCGCTGCTGCATGTTTGGCCGCGACGTTCTCGACGTGGCCGGTGACCGCAATGCCTGATGCGGCCAAATGCTCGATGTTGACCCGAAGCGACATCTCGTCCCCCTTCAGACCTGCTGGTTTATGGATACCAGTGACGGCAGAGGGGTGCCAGTCACCCTCCGGGTGTCACTTGAATTAGAACGTTGGCAGGGAAAGAAGGTTGTCGTCCCAGTAGCCGTCGGCATGGGTACGCAGGTATTTCACACCGTTGACCTCGAAGACGGCGACCTCCGACTGGTGGTTTGCGCCTTGGACAAAAGCCGTATTGCCGAGCTCCAGTAGGAGAACCATCTCCTCACGGGTGCAGGTCGCGACGGCACCACTTCGGTATTGAACCGCAGCGATATGGGTGTATTCGCGGCTGGCGGGCGGTGACATTCGCCGCGCGATTATTTGATAGCGCATCCGACAAGCTCCGTTTCTGCTGATAGTTCACCTTTCGGTACCGGTTTAGCAGTAACCACCGACAAGTTTCGGCCCTTGCGTCCGAACCAAGCGCGACGTACTTCGGATATACGCGTAGCTATCGCTCGGTTGTACGGAAGCTGAACGCTCGCGCGGGCGAAACGACGCAGCGTGGTCCTGGCGTGGTCCTGGTCCTTGATCAACGCAGGTACCGCAAGTCGCTCAATCGATAGGGGCCGGCAATCCGCTTACCAGGACTCCTGCATCGATCTTTAGACCTTTGGCGATCTTTAGAATGTTGTGCAGCGTCAGGTTCCGCCGTCCCCGCTCGACCTGGCCCAGGTAGGTCCAATGCAGTCCGATGGACTCGGCAGCTTTCTCCTGACTGAGCCCGAGTTCATTGCGCCGCTGCACCACCCGACGACCAAATTCTCGGGTCGCATCCGAGATCGGCGACTGGGACGGCGCAGGCATGCCCCCAAGCCCATAGGTAGCATGACTATCAATCCAGAGACAATGAATCCCGATACTTTGAATCCTGGTATATTTGCCGTACCAGCGGGCGGGCAAAAGGGCGGATTCGTCGCCCCGGCGCGACCAACGGCCGTCCTGCCATCCACTTGGCCGTTTGCCAGAGACCGGAGGGGTCATCAGAGTGTTCCGGCGTCGTTTGCAATGGAGACGGTTTGACCGACGTGACCCTCGGTAAGGCGAGGGCAACCAACGCGCCAATTGGCTTCTCTCTGAGCCAGTTTCGCGATTTGGCTCCATCGATTCACCGCCAACGCCTGGTGATCGAGGGCTATCCAAAAGCGCCGATCACCGACGACGACATAAAGCAGTTCCTTTCCCAGCTGTCGACCAAGCTCGATATGAAGGAACTCATCGAGCCGGTGACGCACCGCAGCGAAACCTACGGCTGGGCCGGCTGGATCCACTGGGAAACGTCAGGCGCGCACTTCTATGCCTGGGAGCAGCCATTGCTCTTCTTCAGTGTCGACATCTACACCTGCAAGCCGTTCGACCCACAGGTGGCCGTCGACTTCACCGGCGACTATTTCAGCGCCTCCCAGATAGCCGCCAGGGGATCGTGAACAATGGACAGCGGCCCTGATATCCCACGCGCTCCTGCCCACGCCAGCTACGAGTTGGATCAGCACGAACTGGACCATCTAACACGGAGCCTTATTGCAGCCTATCCACTTGCCGTACCGGCGGATACTCAACCGTACGTCTGTTACCGCGTTGACGGCGGCAGCAGGTTCGCGAATATCGGCCGCCATATCGAGCGAGAAGTCTTTGACGAGCATTTCGGTAACGACTCGGCTGTCATGAATCGCGAGTATGGGCCGTACGACGTGCCCGGCGCATCCACGTTCTTCATATCAGTGGACAGGGCGAAAGGAGCGCCAACTGGGGTCATGCGCATGATCCAGAACAACGCAGCGGGATTTAAGACGCTGAATGACCTCTCGGACCCTCGAAAATCATCCCAGACAATAGCATCAGAACAGATCTTTTCGTATTACGGGATCACGGACCCAGCTACATGTTGGGACGGGGCGACGATCGCGGTTCGGAAAATCTATCGTGGCACCGGCAAGTATGTCGGGATCATGCGATACCTCACCAGGTCGTCCTATCTGTACGGCATGGAAAACGGCCTGCATCACGTGTTTACGATTCTGGACAAACGATTCAAAGACCAGGCCACAAAATATCTTGGGATTCCGTACACACCCCTTGCCGGCCTCGAAGCAATGGAATACCTCGGCTCACAGCAGAGCTATCCGATGTACTGTTACTACCCGGAATTCGCCGACAGAATGTCCGGGTTACGGATGCTGACACCTCGCCGATTGGCTGCACGGCGAGCGATTCAAAGTTTGAAAGACGACTCCGAGGACGAGTTCCTTCGCGTCGGCGAATAATCTGTCATTAATGCGCCGCATGCGTTATCCTAAAAAGGATGGATCTTTTCATCCTTATTGCAACATTTTTCGCGAATTTCATGCTAGGACTCTTAGTTCTCCTGCGAGATGCTAAGAGCGGCATGGCGCGTAGTTTTATCTTGCTGTGCGTGTTTATCGATATTTGGCTTGTCGCCAATTTCATCACGAACCACGCGCTCGATATAGCTATAAACGTGGCCGCGAACAAGCTTGCGTTCGTCAGCGCCTACAGCATCCTTCTGAGCGCAGTGTTGTTCACTTTCTTCTTTCCACATCGGCGGGACATATCGCGACGTCGCGCCTGGGTCCTTAGCTCAGTCGCGGTCATCGCGCTCCTCTTCTCGGCGACTGACGCAGTGACGGGAACGGTCATTCAGCAACCTGGCGGTGTCCTTGATTTTTCAGTCGGCCCCTTGTTGTGGCTGTACGTGGTGGGGGCGCTGTTCTTTTTCGGATTCATTGCGTGGAATCTCAGCGCTCGGCACGACCGGGACAAGAGGGAAAGTGCCCAGGCACACAGCGTTCTCGTCGCCTTTCTGCTCACCGCGGCCCTGGTGATGATCACCAACGGACTACTGCCGCTCGTCGGCCTTGGTTGGGGTGCAACGCGCTTCAGCCCACTCGCCACTGTGATCCTGGTTGGCGCGATCAGCTACCTGATCGCGCGCCGCGGCCTATTCGATATCCGATCGGCGACCGTCAGGACACTCAGCTACGCCGCCAGCTTGCTGACCCTGTCCGTCGTCTTCTACTCCATCGCCTATCTGATATCGGCGACGGTGCTCAACGGCGACATCACCAAGGTCGTCGACGTCAACCCCATCGCCATCATTCTCGTCGTCGGGTTCGCGTTTGCACTCGCTTTCCAACCGACCAAGCGCTTCTTCGACACGGTCACCGACGGCATCTTTTATCGCGACCAATACAAAGTCGAGGACTTCTTCGCTCGGTTCGGAGAGGTGTTGACCACCACCGATGATCTTCGCAATCTCCTCCAAAGTGCCGCAACAGAACTCGCAACGACATTGAAGCTGGACCAAGTATTTTTCTGGCTTCACCCCGAAGAAGGCGTTATTGAGCGCCACCTCGCGGCCGGCACTCCGGGCCACCCGACGTTGACGTCCCGTGATATCGCAATGTTGGACGACTATGCGGCCGGTGCATCGACAAGCCTCGTCAACCCCGAGTTGCTCGGCGATCAGCACCGAGCACTCCGGAAGCTCCTCCATCAGAACGGAATTGCTGTCGTCATGCCGCTGCGGCATAGAGACACGACCTTTGGCTATGTCGCACTCGGCAACCGGCTCAGTGGAACCTACACCGATCGTGACCGTGACACGCTCGCCGGCGCTACCAACGAACTCGTCATCGCCATCCAGAACGCGTTGTCTCTTCGCGAGGTGAAAGCGATCAACGCCACGCTCGAAGAACGTATTGCCCTTGCAACGAAACAACTTCGGCGCTCCAATGCCAAGCTCCGACACCTCGACGAGGTCAAAGACGAGTTCATGAGCATGGCTAGCCACCAGTTACGAACACCATTGGCCGGCGTCAAGGGCAATCTCAGTATGGTGCTGGAAGGCGATATGGGTCCGTTGTTCCCGAAGCAAGAGCAGGTACTACGACAGGCCTTCACCTCAAGCGACCGTATGGCCGGACTGGTCTCCGACTTCTTGAACGTCTCGCGCATCCAGACCGGCAAGTTCGTGATTGAAAAGGCTCCGTTCGACCTTCACGCGGCCGTTAAGGAGGAGATTGACCTGCTGAAACCGATCGCAGCCACGCACCAGATGACGTTGCAGTTCAACGTAGATGGAGATGACTTCGCCGTCACCGCCGACGAATCGAAACTCCGTCAAGTCGTGATGAACTTCGTCGACAACGCCATCTATTACTCGCACCCCAACAGCACCATCACTATCAATCTCGTCAGGACCAAAGGCGCCGCGATGCTGACCGTCGTCGATACAGGGATCGGCGTTCCCAAAGCAGAGCAAGCACGGCTGTTCAAGAAGTTCTTTAGAGCGAAAAATGCACGCACCCAGCGGCCAGACGGCACGGGCGTTGGTCTCTTTCTGGCCCAAAAGGTCATCGCCTCGCATCACGGATCACTCATCTTCCACTCCGAGGAGAATAAAGGCAGCACGTTTGGATTTCGCCTACCGACGCATCCCCATGTGGCGGGGCATACCATCGAGCGTGGTAGTGCTAGCACTAGGGAGTGAAGCGTACAACGCTCAAGCCCCTAGACTCCGCAACCGAGAATCATAGCGAGGTCGCCGGCTGCCTCAGGTAAGCTCAAATTAAGGGACGATCACGATTCATTTTCGACTACACCAAGGCGGACTGTAACACTGCCGATCCGCCTCAGCGCTTCACGTTCCCTACGGTATCGGGAGAGAACCTCGCCACGAGAAAAAGTGCGGTCGGTCTGATCTATAAACGCAGACGCACCTCCGCCAATGACAATTGTTGACGCCTTTGGAGCCACGGCCTCCACCGAAGCTTCGTAGATTACGTCCCCCGGAGTGTCGTCATACACGTGTTCGAAGTATCGTTGAATATTCAAATGCTCACTATCGGCGCCGCGGTCGCTCTGCTTATCCAGGCCCACGCGATCCTCCTTTCGATGCGCCGCGGATCCACTATCGAATACGCGACATCGTGATTAAAATATACCACATCCATATTCGGCTATTCAAGGCACCGCCTTGAAGATCACAGCTCCGAGGTTCTCCTCCTTTCCGATTCCCACCTGAGCGCGCCAATGAAACGGGCCGCGCGTGCTGTGAGCAATGCAACACAGAGAATCACATTGGAAAGCGAGCTAAGCGTCGCAAAAGAAAGCAAGAGGTCCGAGGACTCTACCAACCGTGGAACAATTCCGGGGATGCCGCCATGAAGCTCGAACGGCTTTGATCTGGCCACATTCACAAAGCATGCGATAAGCAATAGCAACGGATTTACAATTCCCCAGCATGCACACACCATCACGACCAACGATGCTCGGTCGAAGGTGCTGCGCCTAAGCTGACTTAATACCCATGCAGATATCACTGGCGGTAGACCGAATACGGTGACCGTCCACCATCTGTCGGAAACCCCGCTAGCAAAGCTAGGCGGCCAAAACGATAAGAGCGTCGAAATGATAAGGGAGTACGAAGCTACAACCACGGTTGGCAATAAAATGCCTGGTGGCCGTTCGCGAGCGTCCACATAAAGAGTCGGAATAGTGGGAATAAGAACGCTGGGCGCCGGCGGTTTTGAATTTGCGTCCCTAGGTTTTGGAGAAATCGCAATTTTTGCATAGTCACGGAGGTATACGTTTAGTCGGTTCGATCCAACACCCGACAGTCGCGCGTGGGGTTGCGAATCTCCAAACCAGCTAATCGCTACATCCTTGAGTGCTTCGCGTCGGGAACTAGGACCGTCGAGACGCGAACTACTACTCTCAAAATCGATCTGCGACTTCCCTTCAGACGCCAGCGAAGCGCGTGCACGTCCCTTTTTGCTAAACCAGCGACGATGTTCAGAGGGGTGCGGAACGATCCCGGCGGCATACACATAACAGCCCTCTGGAAGTAAATAAGAGAAATGCCAGCTCCGAGATTCCAGCGCGCCATACATAGGGAGGACGAGCTCTCGTGCTGCAAGACCAAAAAGTCCGGTCCTGATCTTCTCGGCGATCGTTCGACTAGTTGGAACGGGCAACGAGTATTTGCATTCTACCCGCGCCCACGTTGAATCACCGGCGACGGTCCATATAGGTGAGTGCTTGAGTCCGAGGCTGATCCAGATGGGGCGGTACGAGCACATATCCTCGAGCATTCGCATGAATCGATGCACATCGGACTTGGAATTGTCTAACGCATTCAGCAGTCTCCGCAGCTCGGATAAAACATCGTGTGGGTACATCGGGATTTTAGTTGTGCGGAAGCGCACGGGCTCTTCGGGCCATTGTGAGTGATCAGAAAGGACCATTTCCAGTGCAGTTACGAATACCCTATTGGCCTGCTCGGAAGTTGAGAGGCCTGCGTACTGAGATTCCAGTATCTGCAACGTCAGCGCCTTACCCTCTTCGGAATGCAGGGTCGTCCATTTCGATCCGTTTAATAGGACCTGGAAGTCCTGGAGGATACGGTCCTTCCGGTACCGCGCGACACACACTATTAGCTCTTCATCGGGCGGACCGAAATGATCGATCCTGCGCACTGCATCAAAAGTCGCGCACGACGAATCGACCGAGACCCTCAGGCGGCCACGTGGGGAAATATCTGCGGGATGTTCCAGGCTGAGACGAGCCGTGGCTCCTGATCCACCGGGAAACCTCAGATCGGCTATGAGATTCAGTTCATCAATAAGATCGGGGAAAGACTGGTGACTTCCGCGAGAAGACACATTCAAAGAACCTAGGTCGAGCCGCATGCTATCGGGAGGTATCATGCGGCTTCGGATCTTAGTGACATCTAGCCTGATCGTAATAACAATGAACGCTGCGATAGCGATGAGTACTATCATCGCAAATACCAGTCCATGCCGGCTAATTACCGCCATGAGTGCAATCGATATCGTATGCACATGCGTGGCGTCCCGGCGGAAGATCGCGACCGCCACCAGGATCGCGCTAAGAGCGCATCCGATCAGGATCAGCATGCGACGCATTATTTGTGGCCCCCGTAGCCCTCGTAACGTCTACGCATTCACGCATAGCGCACCCGTGTTGTCAACAACAACGAGTCAATACCCCAGAGAGCTGCCACAAGTCGAATCCAGAGATCAATCAGAAGAGTGAATCAGCTCTCAAGTTGGCGACAAAGGCCCACCGTAGCTGCTTGCGCGATAGCCCAGAACAACCAAACCGCGGCAGGGATCTCGGTGTCGATGACAGAATTGATGTTCACGCATCTGCACGATCTTTTTACCAGTAGAGGAGATATTCGGTGAGTGACATCGACATACTCACTGACCGAGTAGACCGCCTTCGAAGACTCCATCTACACGCGCTCGCGGCGTACCACGCGCTTGAGGAGCTCTTGAAATCGACAGCACCGAACATCGTGGGTGACGTGCAGGCTCGGCGGCAAGCGCAAGCCCATCAGCAGTACGCAGGTTTCATATCAACGGTTGGGTCTGCTGCACGAATAGGTGACATCTGAGTTGGCTTGCCCCGTGGGGGCGGGCTGAGAGGATGTCAGTATGCCCA
>NZ_NOZR01000022.1 GCF_002250655.1 Mycolicibacterium sphagni | reverse complement strand
GGGCGGGGGCCGCGGGGTGCGGTGTCGACGTGGCCGGCACCGGCCAGAACGCGCACATGTCGCGCGGCGCGAATCCGGTGAACTGCCCGTAGGCCTGGAACGGCGCCAGTTCGCGGGTGCGCTTGTCGATGTCGGCCCACACCGCCGGGTCGGTGGGCGACGGCGAGTCGACGCAGCGGACGGCGTTGAACGCGTCCTGCCCGTTGCTGTAGTGCCCGTAGGGATTGCGGCCGTCGTACTCGTCGGCCAGCATCAGCAGGTCGCCGGCGTCAGTCTGGCGCGCCAAGCCGAGCAGGCCGCTGGTGAGGAACTTCCAATACTGGGGCGTGTACAGCGCGTTGAACGTGCCGGTGAGGGCATCTGAATAGCCGAGACCGCGCGGATCGGACGTCGGGCCGGGCTTGGTCACCAGCGGATCCACCAACTGATGGAAGCGGTCCACCCAGTGCGCAGGGTCGGTGCCCAGTGGGCAGCCTGCCGATTTCGCGCAGTCCGCGGCGTAGTCGTTGAACACCACCTGGAAGCCGGTCATCTGCTGGATCACCGAGTCCACCGTGTTCTGCGCGGGGTCGATCGCCCCGTCGAGCACCATCGCGCGAACCCGGTCCGGGAACTTCTCCAGATACGTGGTGCCCAGTTCGGTGCCGTAGCTGAACCCGAGGTAGTTGATCTTGTCGTCGCCGAGCACCTGGCGGACGGTGTCCATATCCCTTGCGGCCGAATCGGTTCCGACGCTGGCGAGAAAGGCAGTGCCCATCTTGTCCGCGCATTCCTTGGCGTAGTCGCGGTTGATCTGTTCGATCGCGGCCACCCCGGCAGGACTGTAGTCAACCATCGGGTTGCGCCGCCATGCGTCGAACTCGGCGTCGGTGCGGCAGCGGACCGCCGGCGTCGAGTAGCCCACGCCACGCGGGTCGAACGCGACGATGTCGAAGTGTTCGGCAATCGGACTCCCGGTCAGTGCATAGCCCATGCCCGCAGCGGCGTCCACCGCCGATGCGCCCGGGCCGCCGGGATTGACGAACAGGGCGCCGATGCGCTGGCCGCTAGCCGGGATCTTGATGACGGCCAACTGTGCTTGTGGCCCAGTGGGATCCGCGTCGCTGATCGGGACGGGCACGGTCGCGCACTGCGCGGTGGGAATGTCGTGGGCGCCGTCACCGAGGAAGCGTTGGCAACTCCCCCACGTGACCTGCGGCGCCGATGTCTGCCCGGGCCCAAGGCTGGGCGTGGCAACGGCGGGCGGGGCCGTGACACCGATGGCAAGGGAAAGGCAGATGGACCAAATTGACACGGCGGAGCCGGTTCGACTCGCGCGTCCCATGGCTGCAATGGTCGCATGGCCGCAGGGCCGACGCGGCGGCGAGGCGGTCACACTCCGATCTCGGATGCAGACCGCCTCGGTAACAGATGTTGACGCCAGCGTAGAAGTGTTGTGGCGCTGGGCATTTCGTGTCAGCAGGTGGCGCCGGCCGGGGGCAGCTTCAGATCGACGAGGTAGGCGGCCGCGTAATTGTCGACACACGTGTTGCCTTGGAACACGACAGTGTGCTGCGTTCCCTTGAACGTCAGCAGCGCTCCGCCGAGCTGTTTGGCCAGATCCACACCCGCCTGGTAAGGAGTGGCCGGATCGTTGGTCGTCGACACCACGAGCACCGGCGGCAGCCCCGTCGCGGAGATCGAGTGCGGGGTGCTGGTCGCGGGCACCGGCCAGAACGCGCACGTGCTCAACGGGGCGTGGCCGGTGAAGTCGCCGTAGCTCATGAACGGCGCGACCTCTCGCATTTTCTTGTCTTCCGCGATCACCTTGTCACGGTCGGTGATCGGCGGCTGGTCTACGCAGTTGACTGCGATCCGCGCATCGGTGGCGTTGGTGTAGTGGCCCTGCGAGTCGCGGCGCATGTACATATCGGCCAGCGCCAGCATGGTGTCGCCCCGGCCGTTGCTCATTTCGGTCAGGCCCTGCGTCAGATGCCGCCACAGGTTCGGCGAGTACAGCGCCATGATCGTGCCGATGATCGAGTCGCTGTAACCGAGGCCGCGCGGGTCCTGGGTCGGCAGCGGCTTGTCGACCAACGGGTCGACCAGACTGCGGTACACGTCGACGGCCTTGGCGGGGTCGGTGCCCAGCGGGCAGCTCGGGTCCTTGGCGCAGTCGGCTGCGTAATCGTTGAAGGCCTGCTGGAAGGCGGCGGCTTGGTCGATGTCCGCCTGGATCGGATCGGCGTTCGGATCAACGGCGCCGTCAAGGATCATCGCCCGCACCTTGTCCGGATAGGCCTCGGCGTAGGCCGAACCGATCCGGGTGCCGTAGGAGTAGCCGAGGTAGGTCAGCTTGTCGTCGCCGACCCCTGCCCGCAGCGCATCCAAGTCCTTGGCGACGTTGACGGTGCCCACGTTGGCCAGGAAGTCCTTACCCATCTTGTCCACACAGCGCTGGACGAAGGCCTTGGTCTCACCCTCGATGTGGGCAACGCCCTCCGGGCTGTAGTCCACCTGCGGGTCGGCCCGGATCCGGTCGTTGTCGGCATCGGAGTTGCACCACAGGGCCGGAGTGGAAGAACCAACCCCGCGCGGGTCGAAACCGACCATATCGAAGCTCTGCCGCACCGTTGCGGGCAAGTTCTCGACGACGCTGGTGGCCGCTTCGATCCCCGACTCGCCGGGGCCGCCGGGGTTGATGATCAGCGAGCCGATCTTCTGGCCGGTCGCCGGGAAGCGAATCAGCGCCAGCACGGCGACACCGCCATCCGGCTTCGAATAGTCGACCGGCACTGCGATCTTGCCGCACTCTGCGCCTGCCGGAATCGGCAGCGAATTACCACCGCCGCCGCCGGCGACCCGGCAGGGACCCCACTGCACCGGTTGCCCGATCTGGGGTCCGGAGATCACGGCCATTCCTCCCACCGTGGTGCTGCAGCCGGCGCTCACGACGAGTGCGGCCACGGCGGGGAGCACCACTGCAGTGCGGATAGCGCGTGGTCGGTGGAGGAGCCTCATGGCAAACATGCTGCCATGTTCGGCGGGGGTGCCTCGCGCACCGACCCGCCGGGGCCGGTCATTTGGTGGCGTCGAGCAGTTCCTTCATCCCCACCGCGAAGTCGTCGGCAAGATCCCAGAGGTCCGGCAACAGTTCCGGGCACGCGATCAGGCCCACGTCGAGTTTGCCGTTCAGTGACATCACGGTGATGTTGAGACCCGAGCCGTGGAAGATCGGGCCCAGCGGATACATCGCGGTCACCTCGGCGCCCAGGAAGTACAGCGGGATCTGCGGTCCGGGCACATTGGAGATCACCAGGTTGTGCACCGGCCGCGCCTCGGTCAGCCGGCTTCGGGCGTACACGCGCATGGCCACACCGAAGATGGCCGGGCCGGCGAATTGACTCCAGTCCTGCAGCAGGGTCGCCCCGATGGCTGAACTGTGTTCCTTGGCGGTGGTATTCGCCGCGGCGATGGCCTTGAGCCGTTCGCCCGGATCCTCGATCTGGGTCTCCAGCTTGGAGAACATGCCCGAGACCTGGTTGCGGCCGGGACGGTCGGAGCGGTCATGCACCGAGACCGGGACCATGGCCACCAACGACGACTCGGGCAGCTCGTCGCGGTCCAGCAGGTAATGCCGCAACACCCCGGCGACGAGGGCCATCACCACGTCGTTGACCTTGACCCCGAAGTGGTTCTTGACCGTCTTGATGTCCTCGAGGTCCAGCTGGGCGAACGCGACATTGCGGTGGGCGGTGATGCTGGCGTTGAACTTGGTCTGCGGCGCCGCGAACGGCGCGGCCATCGCCCGCCCGCCGATCGCGCGCTGCACGGTGTCGACGACGGTGGTCACCGTCGAGGGAATCACCTTGGTGGCCAGGTGCAACGGCCGGGTGGCGAACCGGCCCAGTCCGCCCAGCGCGATGCGCAGCTGATTGGTGGCGCCGAACTCGTCGTCGACCGGGTCCGGTGGCGGCGAGTCGGGTTCGGTGCTGCACAGCTGCGACATCAGGTTGGCGCCGGTCACCCCGTCGACGGCGGCGTGGTGGACCTTGGTGAGCACGGCCAGCTGTCCGCCGTTGCGGGCATCGGTGCCGCCGACGCCTTCGATGACCCAGGTCTCCCACAGCGGGTAGCGACGATCCAGTGGCAGCGAGGCCAGGTGACCGCAGATCTCGCCGAGCTCCGCGCGCCCGCCCGGCGCGGGTAGCCCGATGCGGTGCAGATGGCGGTCGATGTCGAAGTGCTCGTCTTCCACCCACACCGGATGGTCGAGGTTCAGGAAGCTGTTGGCGAGTCGTTCGCGGAAGCTCGGCATTGCCTTGACCCGCAAGGCCAGTGCGTCACGAAGTCGCTCGAAGGTGTAGCCGCCCGGGATCGTGGAGGCGTCGAGCTCCAGGACCGAACACACATGCAGTGGCTGCGAAGGTGTTTCGAGATAGAGAAAGCTGGCGTCGAGTCCACTGAGTCGCTGCAGGTGTTGCACCATGCCGCCGATGGTATGTCGGCGGCATGTCAGCCGGTGTGAGAAAGTCCACTTCACTGTTCGTTCACCTTTGCCAGCCGCGGTGGCACACTTGTACACGTCAGACGAACCCGGGGACCCGGATGGGCCACGAGGATCGACAGAGACGAAATCTAGGGACAAAGATGTCTGAGCAGACTGTCTATGGCGGCTGTACCACGCCCGCTGTTTCGCGCACCAAGGTTCGTACCCACCATCTGCTGAAGTGGAAGTCCGAAGGCCACAAGTGGGCCATGCTGACGGTCTACGACTACTCCACCGCCCGGGCCTTCGACGAGGCCGGGATTCCGGTTCTTCTGGTCGGCGATTCCGCCGCCAACGTCGTCTACGGCTACGACACCACCGTGCCGATCTCGGTCGACGAGCTGATCCCGCTGGTCCGCGGAGTGGTCCGCGGCGCCGAGCATGCGCTGGTCGTGGCCGACCTCCCGTTCGGCAGCTATGAAGAAAGCCCCCGCCAAGCCCTGCAGACGGCCACCCGCTTCATGAAGGAAACCGGCGCGCACGCCGTCAAACTCGAGGGCGGCGAGCGGGTCGCCGAGCAGATCGCGACACTGAGCTCCGCGGGCATCCCGGTGGTGGCTCACATCGGCTTCACCCCGCAGAGCGTCAACGGCCTTGGCGGGTTCCGCGTCCAGGGCCGCGGTGATGCTGCCGAGCAGACCATTCACGACGCAATCGCGGTCCAAGAGGCCGGCGCCATCGCCGTAGTGATGGAGATGGTGCCCGCCGAGTTGGCCACCCAGATCACCGGCAAGCTGACGATTCCGACCGTCGGTATCGGCGCCGGGCCCAATTGCGATGCCCAGGTGCTGGTCTGGCAGGACATGGCCGGGCTCACCAGTGGCAAGACCGCCAAGTTCGTCAAGCGATTCGGTGACGTCGGCGGCGAATTACGCCGTGCGGCAATGCAATACGCTGAAGAGGTGGCGACCGGCGCGTTCCCGGCCGAGGAGCACAGCTTCTAGGCGAACTTGGGCGTGCGCTTACCCAGGAACGCATCGATCCCTTCGCGTCCGTCGGCGCTGTCAGCGCACGCCGCGATGAGCCGGGCTTCCAGTTCCATCTGCTCTTCGAGCCCGCTGCCGAACGTGGCCAGCATCAGCTTCTTCACCGCACCGCTGGAACCCTTTGCCGCAGAAGCGATCTGTTCGGCCAGCTGCTGCGCTTTGGTCTCCAGCTCCGCGGCGGGCAGCACCTCGTTGACCAGTCCCCAGTCGGCGGCCTCGGCCGCCTTCAGGGTGCGGTTGGTCAGCATCAGTTCCTGGGTGCGGCGCACGCCGATGATCCGCGGAAGGAAGTACGACGAGCTCCCGTCCGGACTCAGCCCGGCCTTGGTGTAGGCCATGGTGAACGACGCGGTGTCGGCGGCCAGCACCAGATCACCCGCGACGGCCAGGCTGAAGCCGGCGCCGGCGGCCACCCCGTTGACCGCGGTGATCAGCACGGCATCCATCCGGGCCAGCGTCGAGATCGCCCGGTGCAGATCGTCGGCGATGCCTTTGACGAAGCGGCCCGGGCCCAGCGGCGACGCCGCCATCGCCTTGAGGTCTCCCCCGGCGCAGAAGAACCGGCCGGCTCCGGTGAGCACGACGGCCTTGACCTCTGCGACATCGCAGCGGGCCGCGACCTGCGCGAGCTCGCGCGTCATCACGTCGTTCATACCGTTGGCGGCGTCGGGTCGGTCCAGCACGATCCGTGCGATCGGGCCGGCCTGCTCGAAGGTCAAAGTCTGGTAGTCGCTCACGGCCGGAACGTTAGCAATGGCAGCCCAGGATCCGCAGGGCGGCATCGGCGATCACCGTCGGCGTCTCGGGTGTGCACTCCTCGTTGTCGGAGCGGCGGTTGATCACCGACTCCACGAGGCGGAACGGAAGGTCGTCGGCGTCGGGGATCCCGTCGCACTCCGCGATCACCTGAGCCGCCAGCTGGCGGTAGCGGCGGCGCAGCTCCTCGCGATTGGCCCGGAACTGCGCGAACCGGTCGGTGCGCAGCTCCGGAAGTAGATACAGCGCGCCGAGGTTCCAGCGACTGCCGCACAACTGCGAGCAGTCCGCGACCACCAGGGCGTGCAGCCTGCTCGTGGCCGGGCCCGGCTGGGCGAGCAGCTCCCCGGCGAACTGAAGGGCTTCGTCGACGGTTCCGGCCAACAACGCGTCGAGGATGTCGTCCTTGGTGGCGAAGTGGTGGTACAGCGAGGCCTGACGCATGCCGACCGCGTCGGCGATCCGGCGGGTCGAGGTTCCGGCGTACCCGATCGTGGTGAACAGCTCGGCGGCGGCATCCAGGATCTCCTCGCGCGCGGTGTTGCCCGGTCGACGGGATTGTTCGAGCCGAGGACGGCCACGCCCCTCATGGCCCGCGCTGCGCATAGGCCATTGTCGCATTCACGGCCAGCGCAAATACCTGTCATTTGATAGAAATACAGTCAACCCAGTCGTTACACCGGCGACACCCCATGGGAACGGCACCTGGGAAAACTTTCACTTGACAGTTAATCGGGCGTCGAAGCCCGGACAAGGAGTGACACATGACCACCGCGTCGACCGACGGCGCCCGCTCGCACGCGCGATCCCAGGCGAGCAGCGCGGCCTTGCGCGTGCCCATACTGCCCGAGGGCGTGGACGACTCACGGCTGGTCTGGGCCGAGGCCGTCCCGGCCGAGTCCTACGTCTCCCGGGTACTCGGGCGGGGCACCCGCCTGCGCCTGGCCGATCCCGACGGCGGCGCCTGCGCGCACCTGCTGCTGTTCCGGGCCGATGCGTCCTGGGAACGCCTCAATGTCGCCGACACCATGAAGGTGCCGTGGCAGGCCTACCTCGGGGTGGGTCATCCGCTGCTGTCCGATCAGGGGCGCCTGCTGGCGACCGTCGTCGCCGACAGCTCCGGCAGGCACGACCTGCTATGCGGTTTGCCGCCTGCCGCCCAGAGCACGATGCTGCTGGCAGTTGGCAAGCACGGCATGGATATTCGCGATGTCGCGCCGTCTGCGACCCTGTTCAAGGGTGTGCGCGTCGAGCACTCCGGCGCGCTGACCTTCACCGGCTCGGCGGGGCCGGGCGCGTTCGTCGACCTGCTGATCCACCTGCCGGTGGTCGTCGCGGTGGTCAACGCCGCACACCCGCTGGACCCCGAACCCGCCACAACCGGGCTGGACATCCTGGCCTGGCGCGCCGACGAAGAATTGAGCACACCGATCAACACCGATCCGGAATACTCCCGCGCCCTGTTCAACACCGAGGCGACATGGGCGGCGGCACAATGATTTCCGACGACATCGTCGAGGCACGCGCGCCGTGGTCGGCCATCCTGCGTGCCGGTCAGTCACTGCAGATCATTGACCTGCACGGCAACCAGGCGGTGGACACCCTGTTCTATGCCGTCACCGGCGACAGGGTTGATCCGGCCGGGCGCTACAGCGCACAGGTTACGGTTGCCGCGCAGCGCAACATCTTCCTGACGACGGGATCGGTGTTGCGTGCCGCCGACGGCAGGGCGCTGGTCACGATCGTCGCCGACGACGTCGGCAACCACGACACGCTGGCAGGCGCCTGCTCCAAGGAATCCAACACGCTGCGCTACGGCCACCACACCGTTCATCAGCACGCGTGCGCGGAGAACTTCCTCGCCGAAGCCGCCAAGTGGGGAATGAGCAAGCGCGACATCGTCTCCAACATCAACTTCTTCATGAACGTGCCGGTCGAGGCCGACGGCACGCTGGGCATTGTCGACGGGCTCTCGGCGCCCGGTAAATCGCTGACCGTGCGCGCCGACACCGACACCCTGGTGCTGGTATCCAACTGCCCGCAGATCAACAACCCGTGCAACGGATTCGACCCCACCCCGGTACGGATGGTGATCACCGCACCTCCGTCTGATGTCGCGAGCCCGGACGCTCCGTGACAACCATCGAGGTGATACGGCCGGGGATGCTGACCACCGTTCAGGACTGGCCCGGCCGTGTCGGCTACTGGCATGTCGGCGTGCCGCCATCGGGCCCGATGGACGACCTGTCCTTCCGCATCGGTAACCGGGTGCTGGGCAACTCCGAGGGAGCTGCCGGTCTGGAATGCACGAAAGCCGGTCCGGCACTGCGCTTTCCCGACAGTGCTCGGGTCTGCGTCGCCGGCGCGGCCGCCCCGGTCACCCTGGACGGCACACCGGTGCCGATGTGGCAGTCAGTCACGGTCCCCGCCGGTGGCGTGCTGGACGTCGGCATGGTCCCCGGACCGGGTATGCGCTGCTACGTGCTGATCGCGGGCGGTCTGCAAGAGCTCGAATATCTAGGGAGCGCAGCGACGTTCACCCTGGGCTGCTTCGGCGGTCACGACGGGCGCCCGCTGCGTGACGGTGATGTCCTCGCCGTGGGCGTGGATCCTGGCCCGGCCTCGGCCCGGCCGGCCCGCGCCACCATCGAGGAACAGCCGGCGATCGGCCACCGCTGGCAGGTCGCGGTCACCGAGGGCCCGCACGCCGCACCGGAATTCTTCACCCGCGCCGACATCGAGACCATCATCGGCACGGACTACATCGTGCACTTCAACTCCGATCGCACCGGCGTGCGACTGATGGGCCCCAAGCCGCAATGGGCCCGCACCGACGGCGGCGAGGCCGGCCTGCATCCGTCGAACATTCACGACAACGCTTACTGCGTAGGAACTTTGGACTTCACCGGCGACACCCCGATCCTGCTGGGTCCCGACGGACCGAGCCTGGGCGGATTCGTCTGCCCGGTCACCGTGGTGCGCGGCGACCGCTGGAAGCTCGGGCAGATGGCGCCCGGCGACACCGTGCGATTCGTGCCGGTACGCGCCGACCGCGCCCCGTCACTCGGCAGCATCGACGCCACCCGGCGGGCCTCGATGCCGTTGGTGATCTCGACCTCCAGTGATGCCGACGACGGTGTGCTGACCCGATTCGTGGGTGCCGAGGGCACCGACGTGACGGTGCGCCGCGCCGGCGACGGTGGCGTCCTCGTCGAATACGGCCCCATGGTGCTGGACCTGGCGATGCGCGCCCGGGTCCATGTCCTCTACGAATCTCTCTCGGCCAGCGCGGTTCCCGGCGTGACCGAACTGACCCCCGGCGTGCGCTCACTGCAGGTGCAGTTTGATCCCGCCGTCGTGACCACAGCCGAGTTGGTGGACATGCTGGCCCGCACCGAGGAGTCGCTACCGGCCACCGATCAACTCGTGGTGCCCAGCCGCACCGTGCGCCTGCCGCTGTCCTGGGACGATCCGGCCACCCACGAAGCGATCCAGCGCTACATCCACGGGGTTCGCGCCGACGCCCCGTGGTGCCCGTGGAACATCGAATTCATCCGGCGGATCAACGGTTTGACCGATGTCGAGCAGGTGCAGAACATTGTCTTCGACGCGCAATACCTGGTGTTGGGGCTCGGCGACGTGTACCTCGGCGCACCGGTGGCCACTCCCCTCGACCCTCGCCACCGGCTGGTGACCACCAAGTACAACCCGGCGCGCACGTGGACACCGGAGAACGCCGTCGGGATCGGCGGCGCCTATCTGTGCATCTACGGTATGGAGGGGCCGGGCGGCTACCAGTTCGTCGGGCGCACCACACAGGTGTGGAACCACCGGCACCCCTGCGACTCCCGCTCTTTCGAGCCTGGAACCCCGTGGCTGCTGCGCTACTTCGACCGGATCGGCTTCTATCCGGTGAGCGCCGAGGAACTGCTGGATCTGCGTGCCGACATGGCCGCCGGTCGCGGCGACGTCGACATCACCGACGGCGACTTCTCGATGGCCGGCTACGAACAGTTCCTGGTCCAGAATGCCGACGGCATCGCCGAATTCCGTGCCCAGCAGGCCGCGGCGTTCGCCGCCGAGCGCCGCGCATGGGACCAGGCCGGCGAGTTCGCCGGTCAGTTGGCCAGCTGAGCGAGATCAGGGCAGGCCGAACCAGCCCAGCACGGTCCAGACGAGCAGCAGCAGGGACATGGCGCTGACGGCGACCACCGCAACCGTGGCAACGACCCGGAATACCGGCTTGTTGACCGCGTCACCGAGCACCGAGCGCCGATTGGTCAGCACCAGGATATAGACCAGCACGACTGGGGTGATGATTCCCTGCAGCACCTGGGTCCCGATGAGCAGGCTGATCAGGTTCACCGGCGTCAGCGCGATCGCCGCACCCAACAAAATCTGAAAGGTGAACAGTCCCAGGAACAGTGGCGCTTCGGTGAAACGCCGCGACACCGAGCGTTCGACTCCGACGGCTTCACTGATGGCGTAGCTACTCGACAACGGCACCACTGCCCCGGCCAGCGCACTGGCGCCCAGAAGGCCGATGGCGAACAGAGCCACTGCGCCGTTGCCCGCCACCGGGCGCAACGCTTCGGCGGCTTCCTGGGCCGAATCCAGCGGTCCGCGTCCACCGATGGTGGCACCGGTGGCGATGATGATCGTGATGGAGATGATGCAGGCGAACACCGCGCCGGAGACCGCATCAACGCGTGCGGAGCGGAAGTTGTCCGGTCCGATACCGCGGTCCACCACACCTGCAGCGGCGTAGAACTGCATGTACGGCGAGACAGTGGTGCCGATCAGAGCGACCCCCAACAGCAGGAAGTCGCTGGACATCTCGAAATGTGGAACGACGAGGCTCGTCGCGACATCGCTCCAATTCGGGTGCGCAAGAATAGCTGCCACCGGATAGGCGAAGAACGCCAGGGAAAGGACAAGGAAGATCCGCTCGGCATATCGGTACGAACCGAAGAGCACCAGTCCCCAGATGAGCACCGCGGCAACCGGAACGACCCAATAGCGGCTCACGCCCACGAGTTCGAAGGCCGCACCGATTCCGGCGAATTCACTGACCACAAGGCCGGTGTTGGCCAGCAGGATGCAGAAGAGCGCTACCGCGGTCAGCCGCAACGAGAACTGTTCGCGGATCAGCGCCGCGATGCCCTTGCCGGTGAACGTGCCCAGTCGCACCGACATTTCCTGCACCAACACCAAGGCCACCGTCACCAGGACCATGAAAAACAATGTGCGATAGACGTATTGCGAGCCTGCACTGGAGTACGTCGCGATCCCGGCGGCGTCGTTTCCGGCATTCGCCGCAATCAGACCGGGCCCCGCGATCGCCAGGTAGCCCAGCGTCCTGGCTCCCCCGGGCAGACGGGAGATGAGGCTCGTGCCGCGCTGTCGCCAACCACCTTCGGCGCCGGTGGCCGGTGGCAGGGGCACGGCGACCGCCTCGGTGTCCTTGGCAGTCATGACAACAACCGCGGGAAGTGGAACCGGCCGCGTTCGGGTAGCAGCGCGTCCAGTACGTCGTCGGCCAGGATCCGTCCGATCGGGCGCTCATCGTCATCGACGACCAACAGCGATGCGCGTCGGGTTTTCACCAATTGCTGGGCGACTTCGCCGACGTTCGCGTCCGCGGAGACCGTCAGCGGCGGCGGGTGACCTTCGGCGTCTAGGACCTGGGCAATCGTTTTGTCGTCGGGATAGGCGATCAAATCGAACAGCGGAAGGTCAGCGACCAGGAAGCCATCGGTGTCGTAGATCAGGACTCCGTCGATCTCGGCACGGTGCTCACGGTGCCCGGCGACGATTCGTTCCACCTCGCCGATGGTGTTGCTGACCGACGCGCGCGCCAGGACGCTTGTCATGAATCCGCCCGCGGTGTCCTCCGGGTACGTCAGCAGCGCGGTCAATTCCTGCGCCGCCTCCTCGGGCATGCGGTCCAGGATCTCTTCACGCTCACCGCTGGACAGATCTCGCAACGCATCGACGGCTTCGTCGGGCTCCATCGCGGCCACCAGAACGGCAGCCTGCTCGCGCGGGGCTTCTCGCAGTAGCGCTTCCAGTTCCTCGGGGTCCATCTCTTCCAGTGCATCAGCGGCAGCGTCGGGACCCAGACGATCCAGCAGCTGCTGCCGCGCCGGCCGGGCAAGGTCCTCGAGCAGATCGGCCAGGTCTGCCGGGGCAAGGCGGCGCAGTTGTTCGTCCGTGGTGCGCAGATGCACCGCTGCCGGCGAAGCGGTCACCTCGCCGAACGGCGCCACCGCCGCCCAGTCGATGACTCGCTCCGGCGTCGGCAGGCCCCGCCAGACCCGCGGCCCCAGGCGACGCACCAGGGACGCGAAGCTGACGTCCAAGCCCACCAGCCGGAACTGGTCGCCCATCCGAGCGAGATACAGATCGGCTGCGCGCAGGACCTGACGGCCCTCCAAATCGATGAGCTGATGATCGAGAACGTCTTCGGCCAACAGCACCTCACCGGGGCGCCGGGAAAAGTCACGCAGATCCATCCGCGCGGTGCGCAACCGCACGGCGCGCGGGGTGATCTCACCTATCGCATCCGCGGGCAGGAAACTGCGCCGCGACCCCACCCGGATCAACAAACCCGTCAGCGGCGGATAGTCGTCCTCGGGCTGCATGCGCGCGATCAGGTCGACAACGGCGCCGACCCGCTGCCCGGACTGGTTGGACACCCGCGCCCTCATCAAACCGGCGACCGACACCAAGGACTGCTGCACGCCCCGGCGTTTCGACAACCGTTCTGCGCGCACAGCCCCCCGCCTGCGCAACCCGTTTACCGGGCCGTTCAAAGCCCCTACCGCATCGGACATCTCGACCTCCTGCTGACAGAGCGCCGAGCCGGCACGGTCAGCCCGGCTACCGGAAGACGAGCCTCGACGGCAGCCATGGACGCTCGTGCATGGCAACGGCGAACTTCAAGAAAGACACACCGGAATACGTGGACAGCTGGGCACAGGGCCCGTGGTCAGCGACGGTTGGTACTTGGAGGTTCACCAAGCATCGGTGATCACCTCCCAGAGTCACAGCGCGGTCAGAACGACGCCCGAATAGTACCCAACGGCCACGTGCCCGCGCCGGAAATAACAGGCAGCTCACAGGCTCAGCGGCAAAGCCGTTGGCGGCGAATGATTTCCAACGGGCCCGTTCGCCGCTCAGTTGGCCGGTTGACGGCGCGGCCGGGTCCCGACCTTGAGCACCGCCGTGCGGCTGGGACAGCACGACGTCGAGATCCTGACCGAACATGGTGGCGACCGTGACCGTCATGTCATCGCCGTACGAGCGGCCACCGGGGTCGCGTTTCTCCGATCCTGCCCGATCAGTTCTGCCACGACGCTCCACCCAGGTGGAGCGTCGTGTTCACTTGGATATGACACCCTGTTTGGCACCGCATACAGCTGATGATCGTCGCGAGCGAAGGTGAAAATGGGTTCTGGCAACCGCCACGTCGAGGTGGAGAAGAAGTTCGACGTTCCCGGGGGCACGGTGTTCCCGTCCTTCGACGGACTGACCACGGTGGCCCGGTCCGAGCGGCAACCTGCACAGTCGCTGGACGCGGTGTACTTCGACACACCTGGACGCGACCTGGCCTTGAACCGGATCACGCTTCGCCGTCGCACGGGTGGGCCTGACGCGGGCTGGCATCTGAAGCTGCCCGCGGGGCCTGACGCGCGGACCGAAGTCCACGCGCCCCTGGATACCTCCGCCGACGCCACCGACGCGGCGGTGCCCGAGGAGCTGCTCGACATCGTGCTGGCGATCGTGCGGGACCGCCCGCTGGCGCCCGTGGCGCGGATCGCGACGACCCGCAATGTGGTGATGATCTACGGCAGCGACGGAGCGCCGCTCGCCGAGTTCTGCGACGACGAGGTCACCGCGTGGGCTCTCGGGGCCGGCGACGGCGAGGCCGGCGAGGAACAGCGCTGGCACGAGTGGGAGCTGGAACTGGCCGACGGCGAGCTCGACGGCGGCAGGGACCTGCTCAAGCGGCTCGGCAACCGGCTTCTGGACGCCGGTGCGGTGCCCGCCGGCCACGGATCCAAGCTGGCGAAGGTCCTCGACACCGCGGGCTCGATTCCCGAGGCACCCGACGAGCCCGAGTCGTCGGACCCGGTGCACCGGGCGGTCGCCGAGCAGGTCGACGAGCTGCTGGTCTGGGACCGCGCCGTGCGGGCCGACGCCTATGACTCGGTCCACCAGATGCGGGTGACTACACGCAAGATCCGCAGCCTGCTGCAAGCCTCCGAGGATTCGTTCGGGCTGACCGACGACGCGTGGATCCTCGACGAGTTGCGTCAGCTGGCCGGTGTGCTGGGCGTGGCGCGCGATGCCGAGGTGCTCGCCGAACGTTACGAGGCCGCCCTGAAATCCTTGCCGCCCGAGCTGATCCGCGGTCCGGTCTACGAGCGGCTGGTCGAGGGGGCGCAGCGCAATTACCAGTCGGGCCTGCGGCGATCGCTGCTCGCAATGCGCTCGCCCCGCTACTTCCGTCTACTGGACGCGCTGGAGGGATTGGTGGCCGCGCAGCCACCGGAGGCCGCCCCTGGTGAAGAGCCGAAGCCTGTGAGCATCGACTCGGCCTATAAGCGGGTGGCCAAGGCTGCCAAGAACGCCGCGGAGGCCACCGAGGACCGCGACGAAGCGCTGCACCGAATCCGCAAGGGCGCCAAGCGCCTTCGCTATGTGGCGGCCGCCACCGGTGAGCCCAAGGTGTCAGATCGGGCCAAGATCATCCAGACCGTGCTCGGCGACCACCAGGACAGTGTGGTCAGCCGCACGCACCTTGCTCAGCAGTCTCTGGTTGCGTACGCCGCCGGCGAGGACACGTTCACCTACGGCCTGCTCTATCAGCAAGAGGACGACCTGGCCAACCGGTGTCGCGACCAACTCGACGATGCGCTGAGCGCGCTGCGGAAGGCGTTCAAACAGGCGCACTAGCGTGGCGGGGCGAACGAGTTGGCCGGTAAGCCGGAGATTGTTATCTGGCGTTTGGATGTGCGAGCTGCGTCGGCTGGCAAACAAAGGTGCACGTCAGATAGATGGTTAAGGCAACGGAGTCGATTGTCGCGTCGACGTGGATTCGGGGTCGCTGGCGGCCGGGGCGTGAGATGGCGGAGGGTGCGGATAGTAGCGGCGTCGGCCGACAGAATGACGCATCTCCGGATGGCTAATCGCGCCTTGACGCCCACCCGGTTTCAAGTGCTAGCAGAATGCGATCACCTCAGACGCGTGCGGCCGCGGCTGAGGAGCCTGTTCGGGCCGCCGCGCTGCTCGGGATTTTAGTGAAGGTCACCGTCCAGGTGTTACCAATGTTCCCGGTCAACGTTTGTGCGTCGCTGCTGAGGCTCAGCGTCAGGCTGGTCTGGGAGGCGAGCGCGCAGGTGCTGGTGTCAAATAGGCTGTGCTGCCCGCCATAGGTACCGGGCCCGGTTTGCGTGAAGGTCGCCACATTGGTGCCGACCGGCACAACGCAGGAACCGCCTATGACCGATCCTGCGGCCAACACTGTTTCAGTGTAGGAACCGCCCGCCAGGGTCATCGTGACCGTCCCCGGCGAGCCGTAGGTCACGTTCCAATTCCCGATAATCGGGTCCGGGCTGACCGGGACGGTGATCGTTTCGGTGCCGCTGTTCAGGCCGCTGTCGGCGGTCACGGTGAACGTATCGGTGGTGGGGGTGGTGACGGCGGTGACGCGGGCGGCCTCGTTAGGGGTGTAGGTGAACGCGCCAGTGGTGCTGTCAACTGTGACGGTGCCCTGGGTCGGGGCGGTTGTGAGGCTGTAGGTGAGTGCGCCGGTCGCGTTCGGGGCCACCGGGACGGTCACGACTTCGCCAGCCTGATGCACGTTGTTGTCGGCAGTGACGGTGAAGGTATCGGTGGTGGTCTGGGCGGCGTTGGTGGTAAACACCGCGGTACCGGTCACTACCCCGGTGACTGGGTCGGCGATGCCGACGGTCGGGGTGCCGGGCACCGGCGTGCCTGCGGTACCTGCAGGGGGTGTATAGGTGAACGCGCCCGTGGCGGTGTCGAATTGGGTGATTGATCCCTGGGTGGGATTGGTGGTCACGCTGTAAGTCAGCTGGCCGCCGGAGGGGTCGGTGAACACCGCGGTTCCGGTCACCGCCCCAGTGGTCGGGTCGGGGGTACCAACAGCCGGGGTGCCGGCCCGGGGGGTTCCCGGGTCCACAGGGACATCGACGGTCTCGTCGGCGGTTTCCCCGGTTTTGAGGTTGGTGGCGGTCACGGTGAAGGTGTCAGTGCCGTCTTCGCCCTCTACTTCGGCGGCCTGTTGGGCGGCCGGCGTCGGGGTGTAGGTGAATACGCCGGCATCATTGACTGTCGCGGTTCCTTGGGTGGGGGCATCTGATACGACGAAGAAGAGGTCCTTGGTGGGTTCGGAGAACACCACGTAGCCCGTCACCACCCCATTGGCGTCTGGAATGCCTACCCCAGGTGTATCGGGCGCTAACCCGAACGATCCAGGATCTACCAGATGCGCCACCCCCGTCACGAGCGCATCTCCGATGTGGCTGCCAACGTTGATGAAAAACAGGTTCGTACTGACCGCAGCACCGAAAGACCAGCCTGCGAGGCCGCCGACTGTGCCGTATGCGTCGTCGATAAAGGTAGCCACGCCAGGACTCAGGTAGCCGACTTTAACGAGTTGAGAGGTGTCGTAGTCGGCGAGGTCGTACATGGCCTTGGCGCCCGAGTAGCCCCAGACGGCCGGAGCCAGGCCCCCGGCGATCTCTAATTCGTCTTGGAACTGGCCGAGTTCCGTTGTCTCTGTCTTCAATTCGTCGATCTCGCCTGGCACCGCGGCCAACGAGAACACGCTGCCCAGTGCCCCGACTGCCTTGAACGAGTCACTGGCAAGAGTGCCGGCGCCGTCCCACACTTTTAGGACGTTTGCGTTGGTGATCCCGGCGCGGATTTCATTGAGGCCGGTCCCAATGCCGTTGGCCCAGCCGCCGACGACGTTCTGCACGTCCTCGGGGACGTACTCGTCATAGGCGTGGATGATTTCGCCCGCTGTGCCGAGGGCGGACGCCAGCTTTTGACCAGCTGAAGTAACCGCCTCTCGATACTGAGCCGTGCCGGGGTCAGTAGTGGCGGCCGCCTTTGGGCCTGTGAGGACGAGGGATGCCACGACCGCCGCCAGCGCGCCCTGCTGAGAATTGGGCGCCGAAGTGCTTCGAATCGCGGTCGCGGTCGGCGCCGTGGCGAGACTCAAATTCGATAATTTCGGCGCTCCCGGCTGCTTGCCTGACTCATTGGCTGCTGACTCAGCGGATGGCGAGGAGTTCTTATGGCCGAATGTTGACGAAGAAGGGGAATGGCCTACATCAGCTTGGGCCGTCGCTGCTCCGCTAGCCAAAGCTGCACCAACGCCAAGTGTGATAGCGCCTGCCCCCAACCAGGCATACGGCTCGCGCCGCCGGCGACGGCTCGTCGTCTTGCCTCGTGACGCTGCGACGCTGCGATCCCGACGAGCCATGTCGTACCCCCTGGGGCCAAATTTGCGGCTGCGTCAAATCGCACACGATAAAAGACCGGTTTGCATAGGACCGCACGAAAATTAGCAGGAGACCCACAGGTGTAACTCTTTACGCAGCCCAATAATGATCTTGATGCTGGATTCAGATTTGCTGTGGTGGTCAGGTCAGCGCGAACGAGTTGGCCTGTAAGCCGGATTCTGTCCCGCCCTGCCCCGGTTGACCGTGGCAGGGCGGCGGCGACCATCCATCTGGGCACACCGTCGCCGGGTGCCTCGAGCGGCCTACCCGCAGGCTCGGGCGAGCAGCCCTCGGACGCCTGCGCAGCCGCACCAGGTGCGGCCTCTTGGCCTTGCTTCGGGTGGGGTTTACCAAGCCATTCCGGTCACCCGGAATGCTGGTGCGCTCTTACCGCACCGTTTCACCCTTACCGCCCTTGCGGGCGGCGGTCTGTTTTCTGTGGCACTGTCCCGCGAGTCACCTCGGATTGCCGTTAGCAATCACCCTGCTCTGTGAAGTCCGGACTTTCCTCGACTCAAAGGAGCCGCAGCCGCCCGGCCAACTCGTTCGCCTGAACAAAGTAGCTTATTTGCGTCGCAGCTGGATGACGTTGTCGGCGATGGTGGCCTGTTGGCCATCGGGACCGACGGCGTCGCGCTCGACAGGGCCGAGCCGCACCGTCTCCCATTGGGTGTCGTCGAGAGCCAGGTCGGCCAGCACCTCGTCGGCGGGCGGGAACTCATGGTGGTGAACCTCTTCGGGCGCCCAGGCCGGGGCGCTGCCGTGGTCGACGATCAGCAGTGTCCCGCCAGGTGTCACGGTGGCGGCGGCCCGGCGCAGGATCGCGAGTCGGTCCATCTCGACAGTGGTGTGAAAGAAGTGCGCCGACACCAGATCGAACGGCCCGTCGGGCAGCGTCTTGGTCAGGTCGTGTTGCTGGAAGTCGATGTGCGCCAACACTCCTCGCGCTTCGGCGTCTTCGGCAGCGCGCGCCAGCGCGGTGGTCGACACATCGACGGCAACGACCTGCCAGCCGTGCTCGGCGAGCCACATGGCGTCGCCGCCCTCACCGCAGCCCAAGTCCAGAGCGCGCGAGCCGGTCAGCCCGCCGACGATCTCGGCGAGCCTGGCGTTGGGGCGACCACTCCAGATTCGAGCCTTCTCCGCGTAGCGCGCTTCCCAGTGGGCGTGGTGATCGGTTTCCATCCCTCGAGCTTGCCGACGCCCGGCCATACTGGCAACATTTTTTGCCATGCAGGCAAATGAGGATGTCGATCTGCGGGTGCGACGGCGATTGCGCGAGCTGCGCGGGCGACTCGGGCTGACGCTCGAGGACGTCGCGACCCGGGCCGGCATCGACGTCTCCACGCTGAGCAGGCTGGAATCGGGCAAGCGTCGTCTTGCCCTGGACCACCTGCCCAGACTGGCCGCGGCACTGTCGGTCAGCACCGACGAGCTGCTCGGCGCAACCCCGACCATCGACCCACGGGTGCATGCCGCCTCGCACACCAAGCACCTGATCACGTTCTGGCCGCTGACCCGCCAAGGCGGCGCGGGCGGGCTGCAGGCCTTCAAGATCCGGATCAGTGCGCGGCGGCGCACCCCACCCGACGAATTGCCGACCCACGAAGGTCAGGAGTGGCTGTACGTGCTCTCCGGCCGCCTGCAACTGATTTTGGCGGACCAGCACTACGTCATCGAACCCGGTGAAGCCGTGGAGTTCAGCACCTGGACACCGCACTGGTTCGGCGCCGTCGACGGCCCGGTCGAAGCCATCACCCTGTTCGGCCCGCACGGCGAGCGCGTGCACCTGAAGCCGTAGCGCTACCCGAGATACGACGTCTGATTCACCAGCCGCACCGAGGCATTGCCGTCGGGATAGAACTCGGCGATGCTCAGCGACGCCAAATCCAGGTGCAGCCGGTGCAGGATGCTGGTGCCAGCGTCCAGCGCGAGCCGCAGCAGCGTCTTGATAGGCGTGACGTGCGAGACCACCAGCACGGTGTTGCCCGGATGCTCGGCGATGATCCGCGCCCGCAGCCGCTGCACCCTGTCTTGGACGTCGTCGAAACTCTCCCCGCCCGGTGGGCGCAGGCTGGTGTCCCGCAGCCAGTTGCCGTGCAGCTCCGGATCGCGCTCGCGGGCCTCGGCGAAGGTCAACCCTTCCCAGGCACCGAAATCCGTTTCGATCAGCTCGTCGTCGACTGTCACATCCAGGCCGAGCGCCTTGGCCGCGGCCGACGCGGTGTCATGTGCCCGCCGCAGTGGCGAGGTGATCACCGCGTCGATGCCACCCAGCTGGGCCAGGTAGCGCGCGGCAGCGTCGGCCTGGCTGCGGCCGGTGTCGGTCAGTTCGGGGTTGCCACGGCCGGAATAGCGGCGCTGGCGGGAGAATTCGGTCTGTCCGTGACGCAGCAGCAGCAGGCGGGTCGGTGCGCCCTGGTTGCCGGTCCAGACCGCGGGCGGAACCGCAACCGCCTCACCCGGCTTCGCGGCGGCATCCATGGCCTCGTTGGCCAGCCGGTCGGCATATGCGTTCCGCTCGCGCGGAATCCACTCATAGGTCACCGAGTCGAACGTCGATGCCAGCGCACGCGCCTGCTGTTGCAGCTCGGCCATCGCGGGATGCTTGACCTTCCAACGGCCGGCCATCTGTTCCACCACGAGCTTCGAATCCATCGACACGCCAACCTCATTGGCACCGACGCGGCGGGCCTGCTCCAGCCCCGCGATCAGTCCCCGGTATTCGGCGACATTATTGGTGGCAACCCCGATAGCCTGGCCCTGCTCGGCCAGCACCGTCTGGTGATCGGCCGACCAGACCACACAGCCGTAGCCAGCCGGGCCCGGGTTGCCCCGCGATCCCCCGTCAGCCTCGACGAGTACTTTCACGACTACGCCCCGCCGAGGCGCAACAGGATCGCCTGGCACTCGGGGCAGCGAACCACCTCGTCCTCGGGTGCGGCCGAAATCCGGGCCAGCTCACCGCGATCGAGCTCGATGCGGCAGGCACCGCAGCGCCGGCCCAGCAGTCGCGCCGCGCCTACGCCCGACGAGGCGCGCTGCCGCTCGTAAAGCTGCACCAACACGGAATCCAGCCCGGCCACGATCGCCTCTCGCCGGGCGGCGTGTTGGCCGCGCAACTTCTCGATCTCCTCCTGCGCCGCATCGCGATTGTGCCCCGCCGTCGTCAGATCGGCATGTAGCCCTTCAAGTTTCGTACGTTCTGCAGACTGGTCGCTGCTCAGTTGTTCAAGACGTTCCATCACTTCGAGCAGCGAGTCCTCCAGGCTGGACTGCCTGCGCTCCAGGGTCTCCAGTTCGTGCTGAAGCTCCTCGAGCTGTTTGGGGTTGACGGTGCCGGAGTCGAGCAGTTTGCGGTCCCGGTCCTCGCGTTGACGCACACCGTCGATCTCGCTCTCGAACCGCGCCACCTGCGCGTCGACATCCTCGAGTGCGATGGCCAACGCAGCCAGGCGGTCGCCCGCCTCGCGATGGTCGGCCTGCGCCGCGATAAGACTCTGTTGCTCGGGCAGGTTGGCCGCGCGATGGGCCAGCCGGGCCAGCTCGGCGTCCAGCTCGGCCAGCTCCAGGAGCGAACGTTGCTGTGCCAGTTCAGCTTTCACGGCATACCTTTCGAAAGTTCGATATTCCACGGGTCGGTGCGCCGCTCACACACGGTGACCGGCAGCGCCCCGCCGAAGTGATTCCGTAGCAGCGTGGCGGCTTGGGTGCACCACGGATACTCGCTGGCCCAGTGTGCGACGTCGATCAGGGCGACGCCGCTGGCCCGCCGGTGCTCGTCGGCAGGGTGGTGACGCAGGTCGGCGGTCAGGTAGGCATCCACACCCGCAGCGGCAGCCGCGCCGAGCAGCGAATCGCCCGCGCCGCCGCACACCGCGACTCGCGACACCGGAGCGTCCGGGTCGCCCGCCGCGCGCACACCCCAGGTGGTCTGCGGCAGCACTGCGTTGACCCGGGCCACGAAGTCGACGAACGGCAGCGGTTCGGGCAATGATCCGATCCGTCCGATCCCCACGCCGTCGGGCGGTGATGCCAGCGACACCACATCGAACGCCGGTTCCTCGTAGGGATGGGCGGCGCGAATGGCCGCGAGCACCTGGCCGCGCAGCCGGGCCGGCGCCACCACCTCGACGCGGTCCTCGCTGACCCGCTCGATCGCCCCGACCGTCCCGATCGCCGGTGACGCGCCGTCGAGTGGCAGGAACTGTCCAGTGCCCGCGACGCTCCAGCTGCAGTGCGAGTAATCGCCGATGTGGCCCGCGCCGGCGGCGAACACCGCCGCGCGGACGGCCTCGGCGTCGGCGGCCGGGACGAAGATCACCCATTTGTCGGTGTCCTGGCGGGCGGCGATCGGGTCGAGCACGGCCTCGACCGTCAGGCCCAGCACCTCGGCCAGGGCGTCGGATACGCCGGGGTTGGCCGAGTCGGCGTTGGTGTGGGCGGTGAACAGCGCCGCACCGGCCCGAATGAGCTGGTGGATCAACCCGCCCTTCGGGGTGCTGACCGCCACGGTGTCCACCCCGCGCAACAGCAGCGGGTGGTGCGCCAGCAGCAGCCCGCGCGGGCCGACAGTAGCGGCGACGTCGGCGGTGGCGTCGACGGCCACGGTCACCGATTCGACCGCCTCGTCCGGATCGCCGCACACCAGGCCGACCGAGTCCCAGCTCTGCGCCAGACCGGGCGGGTAGGCGGCATCGAGCACGGCGATGACGTCAGCCAGTTTCACGCTCATCGCCCTCTGCACTCCGCGCAAGCGCTCATCGCCGCACCACCATCCACCACGCCAAGAACAGTAGTGCGCGGCGATCAGCAACAATGGAGCGGTGACCAGCACGGCCTCTGACACCCGCCCCCAGTTGGTGATCTTCGATCTCGACGGCACCCTCACCGACTCGGCTGACGGCATCGTGGCCAGCTTCCGGCACGCGCTGGCCGCGATCGGCGCCGAGGCGCCCGAGGGTGATCTGACCGGCCGCATCGTCGGCCCGCCCATGCACGTGACCCTTTCCGGGCTGGGCCTGGGCGAGCGCGCCGACGAGGCGATCGCGGCCTATCGCGCCGACTACACCAGCCGGGGCTGGGCGATGAACAGCCTTTTCGACGGCATTCCGCAGCTGCTGGACGACCTGCGGGCGGCCGGGGTGCGGCTGGCGGTGGCGACCTCCAAGGCCGAGCCCACCGCCCGGCGGATCCTGGAGCACTTCGAATTAGCCGGCCACTTCGACGTGATCGCCGGCGCCAGTGTCGACGGTTCCCGGTCCAGTAAGGCCGACGTGGTGGCGCACGCATTGAGCCAGCTGCATCCGCTGCCCGAGCGGGTGCTGATGGTCGGTGACCGCGCCCACGACGTCGAGGGCGCCGCCGAGCACGGCATCGACACGGTCGTGGTGGGTTGGGGCTACGGCGCGACCGATTTCCTCGAGCCGCACACCGCCCAGGCGGCGGCCGCTCATGTCCCGACGGTCGCTGCGCTGCGGGAGGTGCTCGGTGTCTGACCAGTGGGCAGGAGCGCAGCGACCCGGGGATCAGCTTTTGCACGTGACGTTCGTGTGCTCCGGCAATATCTGCCGCTCGCCAATGGCGGAGAAGATGTTCGCCCACCAGATCGACCAGCGCGGTCTGTCGGACATGGTGCGGGTGAGTAGCGCCGGCACCGGCAACTGGCACGTCGGGGACGGGGCCGACGAGCGCGCCAACACCGTCCTGCGGCAGCACGGGTATCCGACTGAGCACTCCGCGGCCCAGGTGGACGACGACCACCTCGCGGCCGATCTGGTGATCGCGCTGGGCCGGAACCATGCGCGGATGCTCACCCATCTCGGGGTGGAGCCCGAGCGGGTGCGGCTATTGCGGTCTTTCGACCCGCGATCGGGCAAGCACGCCGACGACGTCGAGGACCCCTACTACGGCAGCCACACCGATTTCGAGGAGACCTTCAGCGTGATCGAGGCGGCCCTGCCCGGTCTGCACGCCTGGGTCGACGAGCGGCTGGCAGCCGACGACCGGGCCGGCTGATGAAGCGCTTGCCGTTCCTGCTGCGCCCGGGCTGGATAGCCCTGGCGTTGGTGGTCGTCGCCTTCGCCTACCTCTGCTTCACCGTGCTGGCGCCGTGGCAGCTGGGCAAGAACAGCAGGACCAACCGGGAGAACAACCAGATCGCCGCGTCGCTCAATGCCGAGCCGGTGGCGGTGACAACGCTTCTGCCGCAGCAGGATTCGTCCGCACCCGACGCGCAGTGGCGACGCGTGACGGCCACCGGGCACTACGTGCCCACCGCTCAGGTACTGGCCCGGCTACGGGTGGTAGGTGGAACTCCCGCCTTCGAGGTACTGGTGCCGTTCACCGTCGACGGCGGACCGGTGGTGCTCGTCGACCGCGGGTATGTACTTCCCATCCAGGGATCCACGGTGCCCGAGTTCGCGCCGGTGCCGTCCGGAACGGTGACGATTACCGCGCGCCTGCGCGATTCGGAGACCGCACCGGCCGACAAGCCACCCCTTCGCCAGGGCGGCATCACCCAGCTCTATGCCATCGACACCGCAGAGTTCTCTGCGACCACCGGGGTGACGGTGGCCGGCTCATACCTGCAGTTGGTGGAGAATCAGCCCGGCGTGCTCGGAGTCGCCGAACTGCCGCATCTGGATGCCGGGCCGTTCCTGTCGTACGGCATCCAGTGGATCGCGTTCGGCATCGTGGCGCCGATCGGCCTGGGCTACTTCGTGTATTCGGAGATCAAGGCCCGCCGCCGCGAGAACGCGGCCGCCACCGGCGCGCCGTCGGCCCCGGTCACCGTCGAGGACAAGCTCGCCGACCGCTACGGCCGGCGCTAGCCAAGCCAATCGCCAGGAAAGCCGCGGCGAACTGAACGGCGCGCGATAGTTCGACCGCCCGGCGAAGGTCGGCGACGCCGGGGATGTGGCCGTCGCCGAGGGTGGGCCGGATCTCCAGCTGATGGCGGTACTGGGTCGGGCCTCCGAGGCGCACACCCAGCGCTCCGGCGAAGGCCGCCTCCACCACCCCGGCGTTGGGACTGGGGTGCCGCGCAGCGTCACGGCGCCACGCCCGCAGTGCACCGACCGGGGAACCGCCGACCAGCGGCGCGCACACCACCACCAATGCGCCACCTACCCGGGCCGCCAGATAGTTAGCCGCGTCGTCCAAACGTGCTGCCGCCCAGCCGAATCGGGCGTAGCGCGGCGAGCGGTACCCGATCATCGCGTCCAGTGTGTTGAGGCCGCGGTAAACCAGCACACCGGGCACTCCCCCGGCGGCCGCCCACAACAGGGGTGCGACGTGGGCATCTGAGGTGTTCTCGGCCACCGATTCCAGGGCCGCCCTGACCAGCCCGTCGACGTCCAGCGCCGACGGGTCACGGCCGCACAGCGAGGGCAACAGATCCCTGGCGCCGTCGATGTCGCCGGCGGCCAGCAGGTCGGCGACGGCGGAACCGGTCCGCCCCAACGTGGTTCCGCCCAGCGACGCCCACGTGGCGGCGGCCGTCACCGCGGCACGGGCCGGACCGCGGGTGCTGCGTTGCGTCAGGACACCGGCGACCGCCAGCCCGCCCAGCAGCACGCCGGTATGGAGCACGCCGGCGCCCCGGCTGTCACGGTAGGTCAGCTTTTCCAGTGCGGCTGCACACCAACCGAACCCCGCCACCGGATGCCCACGTGCCGGATCACCGAAAACAACATCAGCCAGCTGGGCCGCAAGGATGCCGACACCCCGCCACCGTCTGCGCGCAAACACCCCGGCACTCTCTCACACGTGGTGTACTGCCCCCATGAGGCCGCGATGACGCGACATCCGAGAAGGGTCAGCGACCTGCTCAACCCGGCCGCGGTGTTGGCGCCGGCGGCCAATGTGATCATGCAGCTGGCCCATCCCGGTGTCGGCTACGGCGTTCTCGAGAGCCCGGTCGACAGCGGCAATGTCTACAAGCATCCGATCAAGCGGGCCCGCACCACCGGCACGTATCTGGCGGCCGCCACCATTGGAACCGACTCCGACCGCGCCCTGATTCGCGCCGCGGTCGACACCGCGCACGCGCAGGTCCGCTCAGGGCGAAGCAGTCCGGTGTCGTACCGCGCGTTCGATCCGCAGCTGCAACTGTGGGTGGCAGCCTGCCTGTATCGCTACTACGTCGACCAGCACGAATTCCTCTACGGGCCGCTCGATGACGCCGCGGCGGATGCGGTCTACGCCGACGCCAGCCGGCTGGGCACCACGCTGCAAGTGCGTCAGAGTATGTGGCCGGCCGACCGTGCGGCCTTCGACGAGTACTGGAAGCGATCGCTTGAGGACCTGAGCATCGACCCGCCGGTGCGTGAGCATCTCAAAGGCGTTGCGGCCATGGCTTTCATGCCCTGGCCGGTGCGTGAGACGCTCGGTCGGTTCAACCTGTTCGCCACCACCGGTTTCCTGCCGCCGGAGTTCCGCTCGATGATGCGACTGCCGTGGGGTGCCAGCCAGCAGCGTCGCTTCGAATGGCTGCTGGCTTCGTTGCGGCTGGCGGACAAGCTGATCCCGCACCGGGCCTGGATCCTTGGCTATCAACTCTATCTATGGGACATGCGGGCAAGGGCCCGCCGTGGACACCGGATCGTCTGAAATCGTTTGCGAGGGGCAATATGTCGACGAATATTCTCACGGCCGGAACTGTCATCACGATGGATCCGGCCCAGCCGCGAGCGGAAGCCGTCGCGGTGTCGGAGGGCCGGATTGCCACCGTGGGCTCGGTCGCGGAGTGCCGGGCCGCTTATCCCGACGCGGAGGTGATCGCTACCGGCGCCGCCGCCCTTTTACCGGGATTTGTTGAACCGCATAGCCATCCGGTGATGAGCGGGGTAGCCACCCAGCCACCCGCCCGTTCCATCGCACCGTGGGACGCCCCGTCCTGGTCGGATGTCGAGGCGATCTTCGCCGACGCACTCGCACACACCGACCCAAATACTCCACTGTTGTTCGCCGGGTTCGACGCGCTGTTGCACAAGCGACCGTCACCGAAAGCGCCCGAACTCGATCGGATCTTCGGCAACCGGGTCGCGGTGGTCACCGACAACTCCGGCCACGGAGTGTATTTCAACACCGCGGTGATGAAACGCAACGGCTGGGACGTCAACCCGCCTGTCGAGCCGGTCGGCGGTCACTTCGGCCGCAATGCCGACGGCAGCCTGGACGGACAGGGATTCGAAACCCCGGTCCTGATCAGCGTCGCCGCGCCGATCCTGGCCGAGCTCGGAAACCCCTTGGTCAGTGCCGCCGAGTACTACGCGTGGATGTCTCGCGGGGGCTACACGTCGACCTCGGACATGGCTTACGACCCGAGCCTGAAGGGCGCCTACGAAGCGCTGGCCGCCGCGCCATCGTGCCCGCTGCGCGTGAGCATGTGGGAGATGTCGACCAGCGACACCTACAATAACCCTGAAACCTTCAGCGCTGCAGAGGCTTTCCTGGTCAAGCAGGGCGTCAAACTCTGGACCGACGGCTCCCCGTGGATTGGCAACATTGCGGTGTCGTTCCCGTATCTGAGCACGGAGACCACCAGGACCGCCGGTATCGACCCGGCAGTTGCCGGCGGACCGCAGTCGATGAACTACAGCCGCGAGCAGCTCGACGCGATCCTCGACGTCGCGGCTCCCGCGGGCTGGCAGATGGCGTTTCACGCCAACGGTGACCTGGCCATCGAGTTGGCCCTGGACGCCTACGAGGCGGCGCTGCAGCGGTACAACCTAATAGGCACCGACCATCGTTGGCGCCTGGAACATCTCGGGGCCGGTACCCGCAGGCTCTTCGACCGGGCCGCGCGGCTCGGTGTACACGCGTCGATGGCGCCCTTCCAGTACTACTACTGGGGTGAGCTGCTGGATGGTGAGATCTTCGACCACGAGCACGGCAGCCAATGGGGGCGCTTCGCCGACGCGCAGGCCTCCGGAGCGGTGGTGTCGTTGCACAACGACGGATCGGTGTCACCGCCGACGCCGGTGCTCAACATCCAGACGGCGGTGACGCGACGGACGCGGGCCGGCAATGTGCACGGCGCCGATCAATGCATCACCCTCGATCAGGCTCTGCGGGCACACACCATCAACGCCGCCCGAACCTTGCACCGGGACAAGCTGATCGGATCATTGGAAGTCGGCAAGCTGGCCGATTTCACCGAGCTGACCGCCGACCCATACGCGGTGGATCCCGCTCAGCTCGCGGAAAAGGCGCAAGTGAGCGGCACATGGCTGGGCGGCGAGCGCATCGACCTGACCGCGTTCGTCGGCGCGATCGGCGGCACCGATCCCAACGAGCATCAGCAGCTGGCCGAGCAACCCAGGCACACCTGCTGTTGACGCGAGGCGCTAATCGTCGGCAGCGCCAGGCGTTATGCGGCCACGACGAGCCCGCGGGGTAGGAACTGCCGAATTGATACAAGATCCGCGGCGCGTTGCTGCCATCGGGCCCCAAATCGGCCGGATACCCCTGCCCCTCACGTGAACCTTCACATATGCCACTTTTGCCGACCACCTCGGCCAGGCAATCGTCGGCACCGCCCGATCGGGGGTTTGCCGATGGCGTCGACGCGGGCATGGTCAGCTTGCCCCGCCGTTACGCGTCGTTCGGTCCGGACATGAGCGGAAGTAGGACGTGGGAGTCGTAGCGTCCGCCGGCACGGAGGATGTGAGCCCCGTGGTTGCGGAGTGGAGCCTTGCTGATCTGGTTTAGCTCGGCGGGGATCAGGCGCGCGCCCGATATGGTGACGGCGAGGCTTTCCCCGGCGTGGAACCGAATTGCGGTGGCCCACAAGCCGATATCGACGGGAACGATGTCACCCGGGTGAAGCAGCTCCTCGTGGGTGTGGGTCAGAAACGGTTCGGACGGGGTTGACACTTGCGGGTCGCACCGACGGTGCGAGACGCGCAGCTGTCCTGAGGTGGCCTGCACAGGCTGGTCGAGCACCACTGGCGAGAGTACTGCGCCGTCAATGCCCAGCTTGTCCAGTCGCACGAACAGGTCCATGTCGTCATTGCCGTCGGCCTGCACCCAGAGCCGCAGTTTGGAGTATCCGATCAGATCGGTGTCGTGATCGAAGCGGTAGCTGAGCACCACCTGACCGTCCACGGCGGCGTAGCTGTGCTCGCTCTCCTGCTGCGGCGGCGCGGCGGTCAGCTCGCCGGCCGAGAAGTCGAGATACAGCGGCTGATGCAGCGCCGTGGCGATGGGCCATTGGGGTTCCGGAAGGTCGACCACATCGGTGCCACCGGGGTCGAGGATCGACAGACGAACCGCTGGTGTTGTCTCCCAACCATTGTCGACACCGAGCAGGTAGTGGTCGAAGAACCGCCGCAGGTCCTCGGTGTAGACGTCGCTGTAGAAGTCAGGCCATTCATGGGTGTTGTGTACCCGCAGCCACTTATCCCCCGAGAGGCGGCGGAAGGCATCAAGGGTCCGGGATGAGTGCAGCTGCGTCCAGCTGGCCACCACATACGCCGGCACCACAATCTTTTCGACCGCAGCCCGCTTGGTCGCCCAGTAATCGTCGAACAGCGGGTGTTCGGTGATCATCGCCGGGATATCTTCCACCGTGCCGTTGCCACGCACGGAGTTGGTGAGAACGAAATTGCAGAATGCGTCACCGGTCGGGATCCCGCCACGAATAGCCATGTCGCGGTAGTAGTCGCTCATCCCTTCCCAGGGCGCGATCGCCGCCAGATGCGGCGGCCGTTCGGCAGCAGTGAACCACTGCGACACCGCCAGCCACGAGTTGCCTGCCATCGCGACTTTTCCGTTGCTCCACGATTGGATGGCCAGCCATTCGATCACGTCGAACGCATCCCGGCCCTCAGACTCACTCCAGAACTGCGCGTCCCCACCGGAAGAGTTCACTCCACGCGGATCGACATTGGCCACCGCGTAGCCATAGGCACACCAGTAGCCAGGATCTGGACCCTCCCACTTCTGCAGATTCGACAACGCGTCCGTGGCGATGCCGGCTCGGCCCGGAATCATGTCCAACAGTGAGCCGGTATCTTGCTTGCCGTAAGGACTCCACGCCACCAGGACCGGCAGATCAGCGTCGCGGTCCGCCGGACGCACGATGTCGGTGTAGACGATCACCCCGTCACGCAACGGGATCGCCACGTCACGGTCGACGACGACGTCACAACCCAACGCGCGCCCGCCATCGATGACCGAACCGCGGGCATGCACCTCCCGTCCGGGACGCAGCCCCGGATACGTCCCACCCGGTGCATCGGGCCGGGTCGCAGGTCGGCGTAACGCCTGGATGCCGGAGATCATTTCGGTCATTGCCTAGCTCCTTAGTGATTCGAATCCGTTGCCGTGCTTCGGCAGTGATCGAATGAATCTGCCGGCGGTGAGGCGGTAGCTCATTGCGCTACTGCGGAGACCTTCGCGGTTTCAACGATGCTCTCAGCGGCGAAGCGGTCGACCCCGACGGTGATGAGGGCAGCCAGGGCCGCGTCCTCGGCCCCGCCGCTCCAGCTGCGATCATTCGACGCCTCGTGAAGTTTGATCGCTTGTACACGGAGGATCTGGACCATCACCTCGGCCGGCAGGTGGCGTGAAAACTGCCCACTGCGTTGACCTTTGCGAACGATGGCCTCGAACACGGCATCGATCGGGGCGGCAGCTCGCTCCATCGAAGCGGCGTCAATCTGTTGGATCAACGTCGTCAGCAGGTGCCAATCGTGGGCGAACGACCACACCTCCAACGTCAGCCTGGCGAGCTCCTCCGACGCGTTCATACCCGGACGGGACGATCGACCCGCGACCTCGGCGAGCACATCGGCCGTCTGGGCCAACACGGCCATGATCAGCTCATCGCGATGGCTGAAGTGCCCATACAGCGTTCGGCGCACCACGCCGGCTTCGCGCGCGACGTCGTCCATGCTGGTGTCGGGGTCGTAGGTCCACAGCCGGCGCGCCGCATCGACGATCCGCGCGCGGTTTCGCTCACGCGTCGGTGACGCGGTCTGTGCGACTTGGTGATCCACCTGTCCCATCAGCTCCACCTTCCACTTTCATTGCGGCCCTGGCTCTTGCTTGCACCCCATGACTGTTGCGTGCATACTTGCTCATTATTGCACACCTTTGTGCAATTTATTCTCATAGCTCGCAGCAAGGAGACACTCATGGAGCAATCGACCCCCGGAACTAGCGGAATCGAGCACATGCCGCGCGGCGGCTACAACGCGTCGTGGCTCAACCGCCACCTGCAAACAGACGTGTTGGAGTACACCGATCGCTACGACGTACCGGATGAGCTCAAGCAGCGGGTCATCGACTCACTGGACCACCTGGGCTCCGTACGGGGTCTGCACGAGAAGAACGCGCACATGGCACTGAGTCTCGTGTCCGGTATCGATGCACCGAGAATCCTCGAACTCGGCGCCGGCCACGGACGACTGTCGGAGCAGATCGTCCAGATGCACCGCTCCGCACAGGTGACGGTCTCCGACCTGGACCCGACCTCGGTGCACAACATCGCCGGCGGCGTGTTGGGGGCGAACACGCGCGTCCGAACGAAAGTTATTGATGCAAGCGCGATCTCGGAGCCCGACGATAGCTATGACCTGGTAGTCTTCGCTTCGTCCTTCCACCATCTCCCTCCAAAGGTCGCCTCTCGCGCGATCGCCGAGGCGACCCGCGTGGGCCGGAAGTTCCTGGTGATCGACATCAAGAGACCGTCCGCGATCCCCTTGGCTCTGATTTCGGCCGGAGCACTACTGATCGGGGCGCTCACGTCACCACGATCAAAGGCGCGCGCCTTCATCCACGACGGCCGCATCAGCTGGTTGCGCTCCTACAACCGGGCGGCCTTCACCTCGCTCGGAACGGCGGCGGACCCGGCGATGGTCGCCGAATTCCTCAGTCCCAGTGACCGACTTCCGCACAACATCGCCGTCGCGTACTCCCGCCCCACCTTTGCTGTGCACGAGAGCGAGAGCCGGCGATCATGAGTGACGAGCGCGAGTTCGACATCGTCCTGTACGGGGCGACCGGCTTCGTGGGGCAGTTGACGGCTGCGCGTCTTGCCGCCGGCAATGGCGGGGCGCGGATCGCGCTCGCCGGCCGCTCGATGGATCGCCTCGAGGCGGTGCGGGACGGCATCGGCGAGAGCGCGCAATCGTGGAGCCTGATGCGTGCCGACGCGGAGGAACCCCCGACCCTGGCCGACGTTGCGGCACGCGCGCGGGTGGTAGCCACGACCGTAGGGCCCTACGTGAAGTCGGGCATGCCGTTGGTGGCGTCGTGTGCCGCGGCCGGTACCGATTACACGGACCTGTGCGGCGAGGCCATCTTCGTGCACCGCAGCGCGGCGCAGTATCACAATCTGGCGGCAGAGACGGGAGCGCGCATCGTTCATGCTTGCGGTGCCGATTCAATTCCCTCCGATATGAACGTCTTTGCGCTGCATCGCCAAGCCCAGTCCGACGACGTCGGCACACTGACCGACACCGTGCAGGTGGCGCGCACCTTCACCCTCACGATGTCCGGAGGAAGTGCCAACACCGTCGTGGAAGTCATGCGCGAGACATCCCGCAATCGAGAGTTGCGGCGAGCGGTCAACGACCCGTACACGTCCTCCACTGATCGAGCCGCCGAACCCGACCTTGGTCGGCAACCGGACATGATCTTTCGCCGTGGTGGACACATCGCTCCGGAACTCGACGGCATCTGGGCCGGGGCGTTCGTGATGGCGGTTGGAAACACTCGGATCGTGCGCCGCAGCAATGCCTTACAGGACTGGGCCTACGGCCGCACGTTCCGTTACTCGGAATGCATGGACATGGGGTCTTCGCCGATCGCCGCGGTGAGGGCCGCGGCGATAACCGGGGCGATGTCGGCGATGACCGCGCTCGGGGACCGCTTTCTGTACCGGGTGCCGCGAGAGCTGATCGACAAGTTCATTCCCAAGTCTGGCAGCGGCCCGAGCGCCGAGGAGCGCGCGGAGGGCAGTTACCACGTGGAGACCTACACGACCACGACGGGCGGTGCCCGCTACCGGGCCTCGATGTCCCAGGACGGCGACCCAGGCTATGACTCGACTTCGCTGCTTCTCGCCGAAAGCACCCTCGCGCTGGCGCTGGACCGCGACAAGCTCTCCGATCAGCGTGGTGTACTGACACCTGCTGCAGCCATGGGCGACGCCCTTCTCGCTCGCCTTCCCAAGGCAGGCGTAACGATGGACCTCACCAAGCTCGCCTGAGGAGTTGGTCAAGCGGCTCTTCTGCTAGCTCGCCCCACGATGCGACGCCGAGGACAACCGTCACCACGCCATCCGCGATGAGAAGTTCGCAACGATCTCCAATGTGCTCCAATGCGGCGACATCAGGGCCAAGAGCTCGTTCGTCTACCCGTTCAAGGCAACCGTCATCTTTATCGAATACCAGCCGCCCCGGCTTGAGCCAGCGTGGTCTTCATCAACTGGACGTTGTAGTTGCCCCAGATCGACAGATTCCAGTAGATGTCCTGGCCGGTCGACCACGGATCCATCATCGGCGCGTACAGGCCCGGATATTGCACGGATGTCACCAGGGTGGTCGCCGCCGACCAGGTGCCCTCCGGGGAGTCGGCGGTGCGCAGGATGACGCTGCCGGTGCTGCTGGTGTACATCGCGACGTATTTGTTCAGATACGTGTTGTACTGCACCGACATCTCACTGACGTGCCCGCTGGGGCCGCCCACCCCGAACAGCCCGGCCACAAAGCTGCCGAAGACCAGGCCCAGCTGGCCGAGGAATCCGCCCGCGTACTGGTTGGACTTGGTCGCCGGCAGGATGGGAACCGCGGCACCCGGCTTACCGGCCACCCACGTGTCGCCATTCCAGTACTCGTATTTCGACAGATCGAGGATGTCTGCCTCTTTCACCCGGGAGACATACGCCGATCCGAGCCGGCCCGACGGGGTGCCGTAGGAGTAGACGTATCCGGCATCAGGGGAATCGTCTGGCGGTTTGACGAACGCGCCCTGCTGAAAGTTCTGGTTTCCGTAGACGAAAGGAGTGCTCGACCGCAGCCAACTGGCCGCCCGGATGGTCTGCGGCGCGACGGTCCAGGTCTGCCCGTTGTCGTCGGAATACGCGATCGCGGAGTAGTTGGTGGTCCACGCGCCACTGAAGTCCCACGACCGCACCGACATGAAGTTCACGTATTGCCTTGCGCCGTACTGGTTGTCGTAGGGCACCGAGATCGCCGCGGTGGGGATGACCGTCACCTGAGAGCCGAACACGCCGAGATTGCGTGCGCTGCCCGCGATCACCTGCTTGGACATCCCCGGCGAACTCAGCGGCGATCCGGCGAACGGGTTGGTGGTCGAACCGGGGGCGAACACGCCGGCGATCGGATCGGTTGTGCGCAGCAGCACGTTGGAGCGCCACGCTCCGGTCATGTTCGGCCCGCTGAAGGTGTCGCCGAAGATCATCAGCACCTGCCGGTTGACTCCAGTCATGCCGTTGTCCCACATGACGCCGACGTCGGTGCCGTCGATACCGAACCGGCTGGGCGTCAGGGTGTTCGGTCCGGTGACCCAGCCGACCTTGGTGGTGACGGGTGAGGAGGCGACCGCCGCGGCAACGGTCTGTGGCGCTGGGGTTTTGTTGGCGGGTAGTGCTTTTGCTGTCGTTGACTTGGGCCGCGCCGAATGACCAGAAGTCGAGTGCGTGCTCGAGTGCGCAGCCGACGACGCGGAGTCAGCCGAGGCCACCGCGCAGGCCGAAGAGATCGCGGCCCCCACACCCAGTGACACCGCGAATCCCCCGATATACGCCGCTGTACGCATGGCCGCCCCCGTCTGTTGCCCGTCGAATATGTTACGGCGTCCCCTAATCGGTGGATGCGCAATTCGCCCGGCACACGGTCCGCTTGGCGGACAGACACGCCACGTGAGCGAGCGCACTATTCATTTCGTGCCTCGCCCAACCAGGACAGGCCCAAAAACTCGGAGGACACCATGACTGCACAGATCACCAAGCGTGCCGCAGGACTCTTCGCCAGTGCGGTCGCCGCCGGCGCACTGACCCTGGGCCTGAGCTTCGCCCCCGTCGCAAGCGCCGCACAGGACTGCGGCTACGGCTACCACCTGGCGGGTGGCAGCTGCGTCGTCAACCTGCCCGGCCCCGGCGCCCAGGTCGACCCCGGCCACCCGAACTGCTGGATCAACGACAACGGCGATCAGCGCTGCTGTTAAAGCAGCCAGCGCCAACCCGACTCCCCCAATCCCGCCCGAGCCACACGGCCCGGGCGGGATTTTTACCTGCCACACCATCCTTTTCGAGCGACTGTCCCCCAAACGGTGGAACCACAATTCGTCCCGCACAACCTCCGCTTAGCGGACAGACGGCCGGTTCGGCCAGGCGCACCATTCCTTACGTGCCTCGCTCAACCAGGGCGGGCCCAAAAATTTGGAGGACATCATGACTGCACCAATCTCGAAGCGTGCCGCAGGACTTTTCGCCAGCGTCGCCGCCGCCGGCGCGCTGACCTTGGGCCTGAGCTTCGCCCCCACCGCAAGCGCAGCCGACGGCTGCGGAATCGGCTATCACCTCGAAGGCCCCACCTGCGTGCTGAACGTACCTGGGCCCGACGCGCACTTCATCAGCCCGAACTGCTGGATCAACATCAACGGCGACGAGCGCTGCTACGTCCCCTAACACCACCGCACAACGTCATACGCAACCCGCCCGGGCCACACAGCCCGGGCGGGTTCATGTCCGGGGAGAGGCGTGAAGGGCAGCGGGTTGGGGCGCGAACTCGGGCCCGAGAGGCTGGCCGTGTACCTGGAGCCCAAGTCGATCTATCACCCGGCTAGCGCGTCTTGACCGGCAACCGTGCCCAGCCGCGCACACTGGATGTCCTTCCCCGGCTGGCATTCTCGTAATCCACGTCCCAGTCTGTCCACCTCTTGAGGACCTCCTCGATCGCGACCCGCGCTTCGAGCCGCGCCAGCGCCGAGCCCAGGCAGAAGTGCAGCCCCTGCCCGAAGCTCAGATGCCCGCCTGTGCGGTGGATGTCGAAGCGGTCCGGGTCGGTGAATCGCGAGTCGTCCCGGTTCGCCGACGCGTTGAGCAGCAGCATGTGCGACCCTTCGGCCACCGTCTGCCCGTGCAGTTCGACGTCTCGCGCCACATAGCGCGCCTGCACCGGCGACGGAGGCTCGAAGCGCAGCGCCTCTTCGATCGCCGACGGGATCAGCGACGGGTCCGCCACGAGTTCGTGGCGCTGGTCGGGATGTTCGCCGAGAAGTTGACCCAAAGCCCCGATCAGCCGGGCAGTGGTTTCATTGCCCGCACCGGCGATCGTGGCGGTGTACCCGAGCACCTCGCCGCGCTCCAGCCGGCGCCGTGTCCCATCGGGCTCCTCGACCTCGGCGTTGAGCAGGTCGGTCATCAGATCATCCGAGGGATGGGTCGCGCGCCACTCGATGTACTCGGCGAACATCGCGATCGCGTCCTGGAAGACGGTCGGGCTGACATCTCCCAGCTCCGAGTCCACAGTGATGAGGCTGTCGTTGCGGTCGCGAATGGCCTGCTGAGCGTCTTCGGGAATGCCTAGGAGATAACCGATCGTCCGCATCGGCATGAACGCACCGAGGTCAGCGACGAAGTCGAAACCGTCGCCGTCCCTCAGCGGATCGAGTGCGCCCGCACAGAAATCACGCACCATGTCTTCGACGGCGAGCATGCGGCGCGGGGTGAAGACCCGCGACAACAGGCGGCGGTGCAGGTCGTGGGCCGGCGGGTCTTCGAACAGGATCACCCCCGGCGGCACCTCGATCCCGCTGGACAAGATGTCCAGCGTCGTGCCCCGGCCGGAGCGGTAGGTCTCCCAGTCCGGCAGCGCACGGGCCACGTCGTCGTAGCGGCTCAACGCGTAGAAGCCGTACTTGTCGTTGACATAGAGCGGGGCCTCTTCGCGCATCCGCCGCCACACCGGGTACGGATCGTCATCGATCGCGTAATCGTAAGGGTCGTAGTACAACTCGACGGTGTTCATCAGGGCCTATCTCGGTTGGTTCGGCACGCCGGGGAACAGTTGCTCGGTAGGGCCGACGGTCACGTAGCCGCCCAGCTTCGTCGCGAGGTGCGGCGCGAAGACCGCGCCGTACAACAGATGCCCCACGATGACGACCGCCACGATGGACAGCACCCCGGCGCCCACCTTGCTCGACGACCGCCTGTCGGCCCACACCTCGATGACGTTGCGCCCCTGATCATCCACCCGGCCGAGCAGGTACGCGAACACCATCATCTGGATGCCCATCGCGACGGAGTCGTAGATCGGATATTGATGTCTGGTGCCTTCGAAGATCGCCAGCCCGGGAATCACGTAGCCGTAGTAGAAGACTCCGAGCTGGGCGCCGACGACCGCGTTGAAGAACAGCGCCCAGCAGAACCCGACGCCGAAGCCGGCGATCAGCAGAGTCTGCGGTCGCCGCCAGCCGAGCCGCCTCACCAGCCACCGGCCGATGGCGGCGCCGATCAGCGCAGGGAATACGAAGTACGAGATGTAACCGATCGGAACCGCGGAGGGCAGCCCGCCGCCCCAGGTCACGTTCATCGGCCACCACGACGGCATGCGCGGAAGCGCCGGCGGGAACTGCGCATACATCGCCCAGTCGTAGGGCGCCTCGATCCACGAGAAGGAGATCGCCGAGATCGAGACCAGCAGCAGCGGATGAATGCGTCCGCGGCGAACGCTGAGGTACACACCGACCGCCAGCAGCACGACGCCGCCGATGTAGGCGAACGACAGGCCGGCGATCATCACCGGCGTCAGACCGGTGTTCATTTCTTCCGCGCCTCCGGATCGAAGTAGACGACCAGGCCGAAGATCAACACGATCAGCCCGAAAAGCGTGCCGAGCATGATTACTGCTCCCACCTCAGCTCCATTCCACAGCTAGTAATAGTGGATACTATTACTCCGAGGACCGTCGAGACCCGGCTATGGTGAAAACCAGTGCCCCAGCAGAAGATCTCCCCGAAAGAGCGCACCGCGCGGGCCCCGGCCGTCCGCCGGGCGCCCGGTGAAGCACGTCGACTTCTGCTGGATGCGGCACGGGATCTGTTCGCGCGCAGGGACTATCGCGCGACCACCACGCGGGAGATCGCCGAGGCCGCCGGCGTCACCGAGTACCTGCTCTTCCGCCACTTCGGCTCCAAGGCCGGCCTGTTCCGGGAGGCACTCGTCGTCCCGTTCACGAGCACCCTCGACGAATTCCGCCAGACCTGGCAGTCCGTCGTTCCCGAGGACACCGACGAGGAAGAGCTGTCGCGGCAATTCATCGGCCCCCTCTACGACGTCCTGGTCCGCCATCAGGGTCTCCTGCTCACGTTGGTCGCGTCGGACGGGCTCAGTGAGGACGAGATCGAGGCTGCCGGGATCGCCGACATCCGGCGAGCGCTGTCCGTGCTCGGCCAGATCAGCGCCGAGGGCATGAGCCTGCGCGGAATGCAGTCGGACCAGCCGGATCTGCCCGCGCATTCGACCGTGGCGATGATCGTCGGCATGGTCGCCTTGCGGTCGACCTTCTTCGGCAACCGGCCGCCGTCGCGAGAGGCGATCATCGACGAGCTGGTGCAGGCCACCCTGCACGGGTTCCTGCACCGCCCGAAGTGAATCCCGTTATCCCCCGGGGCCGTTCGGCCATTTGAGCAGCGAGCCGCCGTCCACCCGAATCTGCTGCCCGGTGATGTAGCGGCTGTCGTCGCTGGCCAGGAACACGCCGAGATTGGCCATATCCTCGGGCTCGATGTACGGGATCGGCATCGCCTGGAACAGGGTGAACAACGGCTCTGCGTCTTCACGGCTGGCCTGCTTGCCCTGCTGGGTCAGGTCGGGCCGGAACATGCTGTACATGCCGTCGTTCTGCAGCAGATGCGTGTTGCAGTTGGTCGGGTGGATCGCGTTGACGCGGATCATGCGATCGGCCAGCGCCAGCGACATCTCCTCGACGTACTCGATGATCACCCGCTTGCTCCAGCCGTACCCGCGACCGCCGGGCCCCATGTTCGGGTTGTCGGTGGTCCCCCGGATCATGCCGGCCGTCGAACCGGTGACGATGACCGATGACCCGTTGGGCAGGTGCGGAACGGTGACGGCGACGGTGTTCATCACACCGAGCAGGTCCACATCGCTGGCGTCGACGAACGACATCGCGTCGTGCGCCCGGCCCATGGCCATCGGCAGGATCCCCGCATTGGCGACGACGATGTCGATCTTGCCGAAGTTGGCCACGCCGGCTTCGACCGCGTCCCGCAGTTCGTGGCGCTCACGGACATCGGCGACCCGAGCCAGGACCTGACGGTCGAGCTCCTTGATGGAGCGCTCGGTTTCAGCAAGATCCTCGGGCGTGGCCAGCGGGTAAGGATTCGACGGAATGTCGCGGCAGATGTCGACGGCGATGATGTCGGCACCTTCTTTGGCCATCGCGATAGCGTGCGCCCGGCCCTGCCCGCGGGCGGCGCCCGTGATGAAAGCCACCTTGCCTTCGAGCTTTCCGGTCATGCGACTCCTTCTCTCGGGCCTGGTCAGCCGACCGGCGTGAACGTGATGTGCAGCTCGCTGAGCCCGCGCATGATGAACGTCGGCTCGTACTCATAGTGGCGGTCGCCGGCCGGACCGTGATCAGATTCGGAGATCGTGATGTCGGTCATCCGGTCCAGGATCCGGTTCAGCGATATCCGGCCCTCGGCCCTGGCCAACGGCGCGCCCGGGCATGAGTGGGCGCCGCGGATGAACGCGATGTGCTCGCGCACGTTCGGTCGGTCCGCGCGAAACTCGTTGGGCTGCTCGAACTTCTGGGCGTCACGATTGCATGCGCCGGGCAGGAGCATCACCGTGGTGCCGGCCGGCACCGTCACATCCCCAATCGTGGTGGTCGTGCGCGCCATCCGGAAATGCGACTTGACCGGACTCTCCATGCGCAATGTTTCCTCGAGGAAGGCGGGGATCTTGCTGCGGTCATCGCGCAGTTCGCCTTCGAGTTTCGGGTTGTCGCCGATGAACCGCACCGCCGAGCTCACCAGTTTGGTGGTGGTCTCGCTGCCGGCGGCGAACAGGAACGTCGACAGGTTCACCACGTCGGCCAGGTCCGGCGTCGATCCGTCGTCGTACTTGGCCAGCGCGAGCCCGGTGAGCACGTCGTCGCGCGGTGCGCGACGACGATCATCGAGGTAGCGGTAGAACCGCTCGTTGAGCCATTCCAGCGGGTTGTGGGAGGTGGGCGCGTCCGCACCGAGTTCACCGACCGTCTGGCCCGCGAAGACCGCGGTGAACTCTTCATGGTCCTCGGCAGGCACCCCCAGCAGGTCGGCGATCACCAGCAGTGAGAAGGGTTTGGCGTAATCGGCGAGGAACTCGCACTGCCCCGTAGTGACGAAGGTGTCCAGCTGCTGGTCGGCCAGCCGCCACATGAAGTCTTCGTTTTCCTTCAGCCGCTTGGGCGTGATGAGCGTGTTCATCAGGCTGCGAGTACGGGTGTGCAGTGGCGGGTCTTGGGACGTGATGTGTTCGGCCATTGGAACGTTCGCGCTGTGTTGCGCGATCAGCTCGCTGACGTCATCGCTGTCGCCGGGGGTGATCGGCATGCCCGCGAACGGTCCGGCCACCGATACGCACGACGAGAACGCCGGATTCTTGTAGACGCTCAGCGCCGCGTCGTATCCGGTGACGGCCAGCACGTTGAACGGGGTCGCATTCGTCACCGGGCACTTCGACCGCAGGTGATCGAAGTAGGGATACGGGTCGGGTACGAGCGTCGCCTCGGTGAAGAAGTCCACCGTGTCGAAATCAGTCACCAATTCGCTCCGCGCCCGTCGTCGTTAGAACCTAACGTTTGTTCGGACCATACCCAGTCCCCGATACCGCGTCAACGAAGCCGACCCGCTCCAGGTAACGGCATGCGATCGCGGCGGCCTTCACCACCGCATTCGGCAACTGTTACGTCGCGGATCAACTATTAGGTTGCGTCGACGTGCGAGCGCTCAGCGCAATGTCAGCCATAGCAGGCTGCCGAGTCCTGCCAGTGTGCAGTAGACGGCAAAGGGTGTGAGCGTTCGGGTTTCGAAGTAGCGGGTGAGAAACCGCACCGCGAGATAGGCCGCACCGAACGAGGCCAGGCTGCCCACAAGTATTTGACCGTGAATCCCGTCGCCGAGCGGACCGAACAGGTCTGGGATCTTCAGGATGCCCGCGAGAAAAATCACGGGCGTCGCAAGAAGGAATGAGAACCGCGCGGCGTCTTCATGCGAGAGGCCCCGCAACAAGCCGGCAACCATCGTCACGCCGGAGCGGCTGATGCCCGGCAAGAGTGCCAGCACCTGGGCTGACCCCACAACCAATCCCCCAACCAGAGGCATGTCAGCGATCCGGGCGTCGACGGCGTCGGCGGCCTGACCCGCCTGTGCGACGGCGTCGGCACGTCTTCGAAGCCGTTCTCCCACAAAGAGAACGACGCCGTTGGCGATCAGGAAGCTCGCGGCCGGTATCGGCCGGCCAAGAGTGGTTCGAAACAGGTGCTCCAACGCCAATCCGCAGATGCCAACCGGGATTGTCCCGACGATGATCAGCCAGGCCAGCCGCTCGGCCGGCGTCGTGATCCGCCGGTGCCGTAGCGACGTTGCGAAGCCACCGATGATCGCCACCCAATCCCGCCAGAAGAACACCAGCAGGGCCAGTGCGGTCGCGACATGCAGGCCGACGATGAAGGCCAGATAGGGCGATTCTGGAGCCGATACGTCGAGGTCGCGTGCCCAACTGCCGCCGATCAGCGCCGGCACCAGGATCGAATGACCGAGGCTGGATACCGGGAAGAGTTCGGTGACCCCTTGGAATGCGCCGACGACGAACGCCTCGAGATAGCTGAGATGGGAGCTCACGCTGCGGTACCGACTGTCGTGCGGCTGACTCGAACCGGACGCAGGAACAGAGTCAGGACCACCGCCGAACCCATTGACACGGCTTGGACGATACCAGTTCCCGGTGACCCGAAAGGTGGCCGACGCGGTACTCATCGGCATCCGAACTCAGCTGACTGATCACCTCACCAACTGACCGAACCTCCGTGAGCTCCCCGACACCCTGGCCCGCGTTGATCGGCGCGTAGGTATAGTCCTCGACGGCGATGGCCTGGGCCAATTCCGCAGCCGCGCCGGGATCGACGCTCAGCGCGTCTTCCTCGCCGTCCCAGCGATCGCTGAAACTGTTGCGCAGCAAGCGTTCTGGTAGCTGGGCTGGCCACGGATAGCCCTGCGCGATGTCGAACACCCGAGTCGTGACGGTATGGGTGCCGTCGGCCGCCAGAGCAGCGCGGTCAACAGCGGTAGCGTGCCGATGAGCGGCTCCCCATGACCGCCGCCCTCGGCCCCGCGGCGACCACCACGTCGATGCCTGCGGCGACAGCTCGTTCGGCGCTCGCCAGATCACTCACCTATGTCGCGGCGATCACGCCGGAGTCGTGTGCACGCGGCCACCCAGTCCACGAGACCAATGCCAAAGGGATAAGGCAGGTTTGAAACGTGTGGGAGCTCCGCTCGGAGCCGCTCGGCAGTAGCCGAGCTTCCCATGCCGATCATGCCGAGACCGCCAGCCCGCGACACCGCCGCGGCCAGGGCTCCCACGGCAACACCACCCATCGGGGCGTTGACGATCGGCGCGTCGATACCGATCGACCGGGTCCACTCGGAAGACAACACGTCTGTTCAGACCGCCGACGTGGTCCTGCCATGGAGTTGGTCCTGGTGAACGTGGTGAAGGAAGCGGCCGATCGCGGCCACCACCGGCGCCGTGCGCGTGCCGTCGACGAGGTCGAAACCGTGTCCCACGCCTGGCAATTCGATGTAGCACACGGGTGACTCGGACACCGACCGCAGGCGTTCCACGAAACTGCGAGCCTCGTCGACGGGGATCAAGCCGTCATCACTCCCGTGGATCGCCAAGAAGGGTGGCGCTGACGAGTGCACTCGCTCCATCGGCGACGCCGCACGAAAGACCTCTGGACGACGAGCCTGCGAACGCTGCACCACCACACGTTCGAGGAACTCCAGGAAGCGGTCGCGCTCGGGCGTGCTGCGGTCGTGCCAGTCGTAAAGGCCGTACACGCTGACCACAGCATCGACCGACGTATCGGCGTCCGCAGGAAGATCGGTTTGCCACTGCGGGTCGCCGTTCGTCAGTCCGGCCAGGGTGGCCAGGTGACCACCTGCCGAACACCCGGCGACGGCAACGAAATTCGGATCGCCCCCGAACTTCGCGGCATTGGCCCGTGCCCAGGCGATCGCAGCTTTGACATCGGTTATCTGGCGCGGCCAGCGATGGCGAGGGCTGGACCCGTACTGAACTGACAGGCACACCCAGCCTCGCCGCGCCAAGTGCGCCATCAGCGCGTGGCCCTGGAGCTCTCGGCGGCCGAATACCCAGGCGCCGCCGGGGACGAAGACGAGCACCGGCGCCGGTTCCTGGATTGTCTCCGGACTTCGCCAGACGTCGAGCAGCTGACCGGGGCGGTCGCCATAACGCACCGACGAGCGGTACACATACCGCCGCTGACCGGCGGCCTTCAGAAATGGCGCGCGATCCCGGTGTGTCGGCCACGGCTGGGCGAGCTGCTCGGCGGCAACCACACCGCCCAACGCCTCGGTCAAGACGTCAGGTGTGAACGCTTCCTTGGCATTTCGTACCAACCCCCGCGCCATCCGGGCGCCGATGCTCGAGACGTAACGCCGCCCTCCGATACCGAGCGCCGCGAAGCCACCGAGTACCTCAAGGTGACGCCCGACCAGTGGCAGCGACGCGGACGCCGCACCCAGGGCGATCACGTAGTCACCTGGCTTGGCTCTGGCTACCCACCGGGCATACGAACACACAGCGTTCCGCGATCCGGGCATCGCTGTAGCGTACGGTCGCCAGCGCTCAGACGTAGCGATTCCGGCCGGCGAACACACCGAGCGCGATTTGCACGACGTAAACCGCCAGCACCATGATGAACGGCGCTGTCCAGCCGCCGGTCACATCGTGCAGCGTTCCGAACAAAAACGGACCGATGCCGGCCAGAAGGTAACCGAATCCCTGCGCCATGGCGGACAGCTGGACGGTGTCCTCGGCGGTGCGCGCCCGCAAGGCGATGACGGTGACGGCCAACGAAAACACGCTCATGCCGAAGCCGACGAGCACACTCCACAGTAGCGGGCTGGCATCCGGAGCGACCAGCAGACCCACCACGCCGGCGAATCCCGTCACGCCGAGGGCGGCGATCCAGCCACTCTGGTGAGTCGAACGCGCCGCCATCGGTGCGAGGACGAGGCTGACGGGCACGGCGATCACCGACAGCAGTCCGACGAGCAGGCCGGCGGAGGTCTTGCTCACCCCGTGGTCGATGAATACTTCGGGCAGCCAGCCCATCATGATGTAGGCCAGCATCGACTGCGTCCCGAAGAACAGTGTGATGATCCACGCCAACGGATTTCGCAACAGTGACCGGTGTTCGACTGATCCCGTTGAGTCGTTGGCGCGGCCGTCGACCCCGCGGGCGGCGAAGAGCCAGGCCAGTAGCGCCACCGCTGCCAGGACCGTCCAGCTGACCAACGCCGGCCGCCAACCGCCGAAGACATTCTCCAGCGGTGGGGTGACAGCCGACCCCAAGGCGCCACCGCCCTGCAGCGCCGCCGTGTAAATGCCGGTCATCACACCGAGTTGGGCAGGGAACGACTGCTTGATCACCACTGGGATCAGGACGTTGATGACGGCAATACCCGCGGTCGCCACCAAGGTTCCACCGATGACCACATAGGGGCCGTCGAGCACACGCACCAGCAGCCCGACGATCAACGTGATCAGTGCGAAGGTGATGGATCGACCCAAGCCGAACCGGCGCGACAGCTTGGCCGCCGCCAAACCCGCACCCGCAAAGCACAATCCGGGCAGGGTGGTCAGCACGCCGGCCCAGATGGCAGAGGCGCCCAGCGCGCGCTGCATGTCGCCGAGCACCGGCCCGACGCTGGTGACCGCGGGCCGCAGGTTGAGTGCGGTGAGCACCACCGCGACGATCAGCACCGCGCCGGCAGCGACCCGCCCACCGACGGGCAACTCGACGGCGCCGTCCAATTCCAGGGTCAGGTCGTGCTCGTAGCGGCTCACCGCGCTATCCTGCCATACATCCTATGATCGGATGAAAAGGATGTTTGGATGCCGCTAGCCGCCGCGCGCCACACCGGGCTGGTCGACCACGCCATCGACCAGCTACGACAGACGATTGCCTCGGGCGAATGGCCGGTGGGCTCGCGTATCCCGACCGAGCCCGGCTTGGCTACGGCGCTGGGGGTCGGCCGCAATACCGTGCGGGAAGCGGTGCGCGCGCTGGCACACAGCGGGATCCTCGAGGTCCGGCGTGGCGACGGGACGTACGTCCGGGCCACCAGCGAGATCTCGGGGGCGCTCAACCGGATGTGTGGCTCGCGGCTCCGTGAGGTGCTTCAGGTCCGCCGCTGCCTGGAGGTCGAAGCGGCGCGCCTTGCGGCCGTCGCCCGCACCGACGACGACCTCACTGAGCTTCATGACCTGCTCGCGCGCCGCAACGCCCAGCATGTCAAAGCAGACCGGGCCGAGTTCTCCCGCGAAGATGCGCGGTTGCACTTCGCGGTGGTGCGGGCATCGCACAACGAGGTGCTCATCGAGCTGTACCGCGGGCTAACCGAGGCAGTGGCCGACAGTGTTGCGGTTTCACACAGACATGTCGACCACACAGAACTGATCGAGGCCATCATTGACCAAGACGTCGACCGAGCCGGCCACGAAGCCGGGAATTTCCTCGACGAGCTGATTGGCGAACTGCCGCAACCGAATTAATCGGCGCGCGAGCCCAGATGGACGGTGGAAAACCCGGTGGTCAGCGAGACATAGCGGGCGTCGGCGAAGCCCGCTTCGCGCATCATCGCGCGCAGCTCGTCTCGTGACAGCCAGGTTCGGATCGAGTCGGCGGTGTAGTGGTGTGCGTCGCGATGCCACGCGACGACGCGGCCGACCTTCGGCATCGCGCCGAAGTAGAAAAAGTCGTGGAGTCCCTTCAGCGGCTTGGAGGTCGGCGTGCTGAAATCGAGCACCATCAGCCGGCCACCCGGCCGCAGGACGCGATGGAATTCACGCAGCGCCTTCGGCCGGTCGGCGACGTTGCGCAGCCCGTAGCCGATCGTGACAACGTCGAATGTTTCATCCGGGAACTGAAGATCCGTGGCATCGCCCTCCTGGAACTCCACCGGACCTCGCCCTCGCCGTCGGGCGACATCCAACATCGCGGCGCACGCATCCACGCCGACGACCTGACCTCCCGGGCCGACCGCCGCGGCCTCCGCGAACGCCAGATCTCCCGTCCCGCTCGCGACGTCCAACACTCGTTCGCCAGGTTTCGGCGGGCACAGCTCCATGGCTTGGCGCTTCCACAACCGATGGAGCCCGAACGTCCACACATCGGTCATTGCGTCATAACGCGGAGCGAGTGCCGAGAACAGCTCGTTGACGTAGCCGCTCTTGGCCTCGTCGGACCCATTCCATCGCCGATTAACCATCACTCCACGATGCACCACAGTGATGGGTGCGATCAGCGCTTTCCCAAATGTCGAGGCCGCGGTCGTTCGGCTCATCCCACGCATACCCGTGTCGCGTGTTTGGCCTTCCATCTCGTCGGGTAGAAGTGTGACGCAGCGCACTTTCTTGCTCAGGGACGCTCGCTAACAGACACCCGATCACGAAAGGCTCCACCATGCCGGAGCGCGGATCCGAAGTTGTGTTGCCAAGACTGGCCCGACTTGCCGTCCGCGGACTCGGGTACTTCACGTGGCCGCTCAAGATCGATGACTATCTCGAGCTCATCACCCCCCTGTGGTCGGTCGTGGAACGGCGCGGCCGCATCGAACGCGTCCACCGGGAGACCGAGGATGCCGTGACGGTGTTCATCACCCCGGGGTTCCGGTGGGTGGGCCACAAGGCTGGGCAGTACGTGCGGATCGGCTTCGATGTCGAGGGTAAGCGGCAGTGGCGCGCCTACTCGTTGAGCAGCGATGCCGCGCGCCCGGACGGACAGATCACGATCACCGTCAAACGCACCGAAAACGGGGTCGTCTCGAGGTTTCTCAGCAGCTCGCAGGCCGCCGGGTCGATCGTGACGCTCGGCAGCGTCGAAGGCGAGTTCACGCTGCCGGCCGCGCCGGCGAAGCTGCTGTTTCTCACCGCCGGTAGCGGTGTCACGCCGGTCATGGCGATGCTGCGTTCGCTCAGCCGCCGTGGCGACTTTCCGGACGCGCTGCACATTCACTCTGCGCGAACACATTCCGAGGCGATCTTCGCCGCCGACCTGGCCGCACTCGCCGAGCGGCACGACGGCTACCGGGTCATCCAGCGAGCGACCAGCGAAGAGGGCCGCTTGCTGCCCGCATCCCTCGACGAGGTGTGTCCGGACTGGCGAGAGCGCGAAACCTACGCGTGCGGTCCTGGCGGGATGCTGGACGCGCTCCAAGAGCACTTCAATGCCGCAGGCGTGCCGGAACGGCTTCACATGGAGTCTTTCGAGCACATGCTGCTGACCGGGGCGATCGGCCAGGGCGGCACCATCACCTTCGCCGGCAGTGACATCAGCGCCGAATGTGACGGCGCAACAGCAATTCTCGTCGCAGGCGAGAACGCGGGCGCCGTTCTGCCCTACGGCTGCCGGATGGGGATCTGCCACACCTGTACGGGCATGCTCACTAACGGCTCGGTACGCGACCTGCGGACCGGGGACGTCACCCGCGCGGGTACCGAGATTCGAACCTGCGTGAATTCCCCCGACGGCGACATCACCCTCGACCTCTAGGAGCCTCGAATGCCCGAATCGATGATTGACAGCCCGATCGCACACCTCAGCGAGGAACAGATCGAGGCGATCGGCAAGGAGTTCGACGCAATCCACGACGAGGTCTTCAACAGCCTCGGCGACCGCGACGCGCACTACATCCGCACCATCATCGCGTTGCACCGCCAACTGGCACTGCTCTCGCGCGGGATCCTGCTCGGCTCCCGTTATCGGCCCGCCTGGCTGCTGGGCACTGCCGTGCTCTCCATCGCGAAGATCTTGGAGAACATGGAGATCGGACACAACGTGATGCACGGCCAGTGGGACTGGATGCAAGACCCCAACATCAACTCCGCGTCGTGGGACTGGGACAGCGCGTCGACCCCAGAGGCGTGGAAGCACTCGCACAACTACGTCCACCACACCTTCACCAATATTCGCGGCAAGGACAAGGATCTCGGCTACGAGATCATGCGGATCGACCCGCATCAAAAGTGGCATCCTGTCTATCTTTTCCAGCCGATATACAACCTGATTCTCGCCGCGTTCTTCGAGTGGGGCGTCGCCGCCCACGACCTGGACTACAAGGCCATCAGGGCCGGCGACAAGAGCAAGGAACAGGTCCGCCGCGAACTCCGCGGTATGGGGCACAAGGCGTGGCGCCAGATCGTCAAGGACTACATCGCCTTTCCTGCGCTGTCCGGCCGTAGGGGTTTCAAGTCGACCCTGAAAGCGAATTTCACCGCCAACATCATCCGCAACGTGTGGTCGTACTCGATCATCTTCTGCGGCCACTTTCCCGACCAGACCTACACCTTCAGCAAGGACGAGGTCGAAGACGAGACCAGCGGCCACTTCTACCTGCGACAACTGCTCGGTGCCGCCAACATCGAAGGCTCGCCGCTGTTTCACGTGCTGTCCGGGAATCTTGGTTACCAGGTCGAACACCACCTCTTCCCGGACATGCCGTCGAGCCGCTACGCCCAGATCGCACCCAAGGTCAAAGACCTCTGCGAACGCTACGGACTGCCCTACAACAGCGGCAGGTTCGGCCGGCAGCTCGGCTCGGTTCAGCGCACCATCGTGCGGCTGGCCTTTCCTGGCGGCAGGCCTGCTCCCAAGCCAGGTCCGTACCAGCCAGTCGACGAGGACACGATCACTCGCCCGCTCATCGCGGTGTAGTCACTCGCCGCGGCGATGACCTTCTTGGTGGGCGCGGACGGTATCGAACCGCCGACCGCTGGTGTGTAAAACCAGAGCTCTACCACTGAGCTACGCGCCCGTGCCCGGGCAGGTTACACGGCGGGCGCCGGTGCAGGGAAATCCTGCTCAGACCGCCAGCGCGGCCAGCGCCTGAGTCCAGACCGCCTGATCGCGCGCCTCGCCAGGCTCCTTGCACTCCGCGAAGCGGACGATCCCGTCCCGGTCGATCACGAAGGTGCCGCGGTTGGCAATGCCGGCGGCGTCGTTGAACACCCCGTACGCCTGCGCGACCGCACCGTGCGGCCAGAAATCGGAAAGCACCGGGAATGCGAAATTGCTCTGGGTCGCCCACACCTTGTGTGTCGGGGGCGGGCCGACCGAGATCGTCAGCGTCGCGGTGCCGTCATTGGAGTAGACCGCCGGGTGATCGCGAATCTCGTCGAGTTCGCCCTGGCAGATGCCGGTGAACGCCAGTGGGAAAAACACCAGCAACACGTTCTTGCGACCGCGGAAGTCACTGAGCGTGACGGGCTGACCGTTCTGGTCTTTCAGCGTGAAGTCAGGGGCGGGCGATCCGACCCCAACGCTCACGAGTGCCTCCCGGCCGCCTTCGATTTCGGCTGCACCAACCGGCTGGCGCTCCAGTCACCCAGATTCGCCGAGGAAGTCTGCATCAAACCCGCGGTCGGCGCCGATTCGGCGATCTCGGCGGGAAGTACATGGCCAGGCTTTCCGGTCTTGGGCGTGAGTACCCAGATGATGCCGTCGTCGGCCAGCGGCGCGATCGCGTCCATCAGCCGATCTACCAGGTCACCGTCACCGTCGCGCCACCACAGCAGCACCACATCGACGACTTCGTCGGCATCCTCGTCGAGCAGTTCCCCGCCGCTGGCGTCCTCGACGTCGGCACGGATGTCGTCGTCACTGTCCTCATCCCAGCCCAGCTCCTGCACGACATGATCTTTTTGGATGCCCAGCTTTTGTCCGTAGCTCGAGGGGCCACCCTCCGGGACCACCGTCGGAACCTCCTTCAAATCAGGGTCGGCTGTCTAGGCCTATCGTCGCACGACACCGGCGATTACTCGCCCTGCGGTCGGAATCAATACGTCGCGTCGCACAAGCTCAGCGCATTCGACCTGGTGTCGTTGAGGTCTTGGATGGTCTGGTTGAAGTCTCCGGGCGCCGCGTGCGCGGTGATCGCCTGTGCTGTGCGGTGGGCGCCGTCGACCCAGTCCTGGAAGGCGGTCTTCAGCTGGTCCGGGATCGCATCGGTGACGCTGCCTGCGACGGCGTCGGCGCTCTTGTTGAGGGCATTCACCGCTGGGTCCTCGGTACCCGAGACGTCGGTCGCGCCCGAATTGAAAGCACTGACGTAGGCATTCACCGCGTCGATCGCGTCGGCGCTCGACGTGGACAGCGTCTCGCAGGTGTCGTGCACGGCCTGTGTGGTCAACGACGCCTGGTGTTCGGACTCGCGGGCGCTGGAGGAGGCGGCCGACTCCGAGACCGACACCGACATCGACGTCCGATACGCCGGCGCGTCCTCAGCGTTGACCCCCCCGTGGCCCTCGGTGACGCTGGTGCAGCCGACCACGGCGGCCAGCACCGCGGCGGCGCTGCCGACCAGCAGACCGCCGATCCGCAGCCCGCGGGCACTTCTGATCAGCACAGCCGCAGGTTACCGGCTAACGCCCCTGCTCGGCGCACTGCGAGAAATTCACCGACCCCCCGACTTTGACTACTCGTCGGTACGGGCCCAAGTGCGGCACGATAGGGGGCAGAGGGTGCAAAACCTGCACCAGCTACTAAGGAGCTGAAGTTGACCACCGAGTTCGCGCGCCACGATCTGGCCCAAAACTCAAGCAGCCCAAATGAATCCGATCGAGTACGGGTGATCCGCGAGGGTGTCGCGTCGTATCTGCCCGACATCGACGCCGAGGAGACCTCGGAGTGGCTTGAGTCGTTCGACGACCTTTTGGCCCGATCCGGCCCGGCCCGGGCGCGCTACCTGATGCTGCGACTGCTGGAGCGTGCCGGTGAACAGCGCGTCGCTATCCCCGCACTGACGTCCACCGACTACGTCAACACCATTCCCACCGAGCTGGAGCCCTGGTTCCCCGGCGATGAGGACGTCGAGCGCCGCTATCGTGCCTGGATCCGGTGGAACGCCGCGATCATGGTGCACCGCGCCCAGCGCCCTGGCGTCGGCGTGGGCGGCCACATCTCCACCTACGCGTCCTCGGCCGCACTCTACGAGGTCGGCTTCAACCACTTCTTCCGCGGCAAGGCCCACCCCGGCGGCGGCGACCAGATCTTCATCCAGGGTCACGCCTCCCCCGGCATCTATGCTCGCGCCTTCCTCGAGGGCCGGCTCACCGCCGATCAGCTCGACGGCTTCCGCCAGGAGCACAGCCACCCCGGCGGGGGCCTGCCCTCCTACCCGCACCCGCGACTGATGCCCGACTTCTGGGAATTCCCCACGGTGTCGATGGGCCTGGGCCCGATGAACGCGATCTATCAGGCACGGTTCAACCACTACCTGCACGACCGCGGCATCAAGGACACCTCCGATCAGCACGTGTGGGCGTTCCTCGGCGACGGCGAGATGGACGAGCCGGAAAGCCGCGGCCTGATCCAGGTGGGGGCCAACGAGGGCCTGGACAACCTGACGTTCGTCGTCAACTGCAACCTGCAACGCCTCGACGGGCCGGTGCGCGGCAACGGCAAGATCATCCAGGAGCTGGAGTCCTTCTTCCGCGGTGCCGGCTGGAACGTCATCAAGGTGGTCTGGGGCCGCGAATGGGACGCCCTGCTGCACGCCGACAAGGACGGCGCGCTGGTGAACCTGATGAACACCACGCCCGACGGGGACTACCAGACCTACAAGGCCAACGACGGCGCTTACGTGCGCGACCATTTCTTCGGCCGCGACCCACGCACCAAGGCGCTCGTCGAGCCCATGACCGACAGCGAGATCTGGAACCTCAAGCGAGGCGGCCACGACTACCGCAAGGTGTATGCGGCCTACCGGGCCGCGATGGAGCACAAAGGCCAGCCGACGGTGATCCTGGCCAAGACCATCAAGGGCTACTCGCTGGGCGCCCACTTCCAGGGCCGCAACGCCACCCACCAGATGAAAAAGCTTGCGCTGCAAGATCTCCAGGATTTCCGTGACGCCATTCGGATCCCGGTCAGCGACGCCCAGCTCGAGGAGAACCCCTACCTGCCGCCGTACTACCACCCCGGCCCGGAGGCACCCGAGATCCGCTACCTGATCGACCGGCGCCGGGCGCTCGGCGGCTTCCTGCCCGAGCGGCGCACCAAGTCCAAGGTGCTGACCCTTCCGCCGCGCGATGTGTACAAGGCACTCAAGAAGGGGTCCGGCCAGCAGCAGGTCGCGACCACCATGGCCACGGTGCGCACGTTCAAGGAACTGTTGCGAGACAAGGAGATCGGACACCGGATCGTCCCGATCATCCCCGACGAGGCACGCACGTTCGGCATGGACTCGTGGTTCCCGAGCCTGAAGATCTACAACCGCAACGGCCAGCTCTACACCGCCGTCGACGCCGAACTGATGCTGGCCTACAAGGAAAGTGAAATCGGCCAGATCCTGCACGAGGGCATCAACGAAGCGGGCTCGACGGCGTCGTTCACCGCTGTCGGCACCTCGTATTCCACCCACAACGAGCCGATGATCCCGATCTACATCTTCTATTCGATGTTCGGGTTCCAGCGCACCGGCGACGGGCTCTGGGCCGCGGCCGACCAGATGGCGCGTGGTTTCGTCCTCGGCGCGACGGCGGGCCGCACCACGCTGACCGGGGAGGGGTTGCAACACGCCGACGGCCACTCACTACTGCTGGCGTCGACGAATCCCGCTGTGGTGGCCTACGACCCGGCGTTCGCCTACGAGATCGCCTACATCATCGAAAGTGGTCTGGCGCGGATGTACGGGGAGGACCCCGAGAACATCTACTTCTATATGACGATCTACAACGAGCCCTACGCCCAGCCGGCCGAGCCCGAGAACTTCGACCCAGAAGGGCTACTGCGAGGCATCTACCGCTACCGCGCGGCCGGCCAGAAGCGCTCCAGCGTCGCGCAGATCCTGGCCTCCGGGGTGTCGATGCCCGAAGCGCTGCGGGCCGCGGACCTGCTGGCCGAACGCTGGGACGTCGCCGCCGACGTCTGGTCGGTGACCAGCTGGGGTGAGCTCAACCGCGACGGGGTGTCCGTGGAGAAGGAACTGCTGCGTCACCCCGACCACCCGGCCAGGGTGCCCTACGTGACGCAGGCCCTCGCCGACACCGCAGGCCCGGCCATCGCGGTGTCGGACTGGATGCGCGCGGTGCCCGAGCAGATCCGGCCGTGGGTGCCCAACACCTACGTCACGCTCGGCACCGACGGGTTCGGCTTCTCCGACACCCGACCCGCGGCACGCCGCTACTACAACACCGACGCCGAGTCGGTGGTGGTGGCCGTGCTGGAGGCGCTGGCCCGCGACGGGGAGATCGACCCGTCGGTGGCGATCGCCGCGGCCCGGGAGTACCAGATCGACGACGTGATGGCCGCCAAGGTCTCCTACGTTGACACTGGCAGCGCATAGGTCAGCACGTTTGGTGGGAACAACCAGAAAATCGGCGTAGCTTTTAGGGGTGACTGACAACGAGTCGCTTGAGGTGCGCTCCCCCCTGGTGCTGCTCGAGACCGTCCCGGAGTCGACGCTGCGCCGGCTGAAGCAGCATTCCGGCCGGCTGGCCACCCAGGCGGTGCAGGCCATGACCGAGCACCTCCCGTTCTTCGGCGAACTGGAAGCCTCCCAACGCGCCAGCGTCCAGCTGGTGCTGCAGACCGCAGTGGTCAACTTCGCCGAGTGGGTGCGTGACCCGCTGAGCAACGTCGGCTACACCGCCGAGGCGTTCGCGCTGGTCCCGCAGGAGCTCACCCGCCGCATCGCGCTGGCCCAGACCGTCGACATGGTGCGCGTGAGCATGGAGTACTTCGAGGCCGCCGTGCCCGCCCTGGGCCGCAACGAGGAGCAGCGCGTCGCCCTGTCCGTCGGCATCCTGCGCTACAGCCGCGACCTGGCCTTCGCCGCGGCTTCGTCCTACGCCGACGCCGCCGAGGCCCGCGGCGCCTGGGACAGCCGGATGGAGGCCAGCGTCGTCGACGCCGTCGTCCGCGGCGACACCGGGCAGGAGCTCCTGTCCCGGGCCGCCGCGCTCAACTGGGACACCACCGCCCCGGCGACGGTCGTGGTGGGCACACCGCCCCCGGGACGGGCGGAATTGGCCAGCGAGGACGTCCGCGAGATCGCCGCGCGGCACGGCCGCGGCGCCTTGGCCGATGTCCACGGCACCTGGCTCATCGGCATCATCTCCGGTCCGCTCGGGCCCACCGACCGGTTCTTCAACGACCTGATCAATGCTTTCGCCGACAGCCCCGTGGTGATCGGACCGACCGCGCCCATGCTCAGCGCGGCCCACCACAGCGCCAGTGAGGCGATATCGGGGATGAACGCCGTCGCCGGCTGGACCGGCGCACCGCGACCCGTTCTGGCTCGAGAGTTGTTGCCCGAGCGAGCACTTCTGGGCGACCCCTCGGCGGTCACCGCGCTGCACACCGAGATCATGCGACCGCTTGCCGATGCCGGGCCGGCGCTCACCGAGACCTTGGACGCCTTCCTCGACAGCGGCGGCGCGATCGAAGCCTGTGCCAGAAAACTGTTCGTTCATCCAAATACGGTCCGCTACCGCCTGCGCCGGATCGCCGACTTCACCGGGCGTGATCCCATGCTGCCGCGTGATGCCTACGTCCTGCGAGTGGCATCTACCGTGGGCCGTCTGGGTTATCCAGCAACTACTCACACCACGGCAAATAGTTCTGTTGCTCAGCTCACACCCCCACTGGTCGGTACCACGGGGAACAATTGAGCCCGCAGGTAGATCGCGGCGAGATATCAGCGGAGTCGCATCACATGCACTTTTGTGGAGACCCCACAAAAACATAAGACCAGGTTCATAATCTCTTACACCGTGCAAATCCGGTTTCACAATGTTCTCTTAAAGAGTGCCTCATGAACCCGTGATCGCTGTGCTGGCTCCCGGCCAGGGATCCCAGACTCCAGGCATGCTCACCGATTGGCTCGAGCTGCCCGGCGCTGCCGACCAGATCTCCATCTGGTCCGACATCGCCGGCTTGGACCTGGCCCGGTTGGGCACCACCGCGACCGCTGACGAGATCACCGACACCGCGGTCACCCAGCCCCTCGTCGTGGCGGCCACCCTGCTCGCCAACGCCGAGCTGGTGAAGCGCGGCCTTTCCGGCGGGCAGGAGCGCAGCGACTCGGGGAGCATCTGGGCCGGCAGGAAGACCGTCGTCGCAGGCCACTCCGTCGGTGAGATCGCGGCCTACGCGATCGCCGGTGTCATCTCCCCCGACGACGCGGTGAAGCTGGCCGCCGTCCGCGGCGCCGAGATGGCCAAGGCCTGCGCCATCGAGCCGACCGGCATGTCAGCGATCCTGGGCGGCGACGAGGCCGAGGTACTGGCCCGCCTCGATGCTCTTGACTTGATCCCCGCCAACCGCAACGCCGCAGGCCAGATCGTGGCCGCCGGAGCGGTCGCGGCCCTGGAGAAGCTGGCCGAGGACCCGCCGGCCAAGGCCCGGGTGCGCCAGCTGGCCACCGCAGGCGCCTTCCACACGCACTACATGGCCTCCGCTCTCGACGGCTACGCGGCCGCAGCCGCCGAGGTCGCCATCGCTGAGCCGACCACCACACTGCTGAGCAACGCCGACGGCCAACCGGTAGCTTCAGCTCAAGACGCGATGGAGAAGCTCGTCGCGCAATTGACCCGCCCGGTGCGCTGGGATCTGTGCACCGAAAGCATGCGGCAGCTCTTTGAAAACGCAGAGGGCTCGGCGATCGTGGAGTTCCCGCCCGCGGGCACTCTGGCCGGCATCGCGAAACGGGAACTTCGGGGGGTCGCGACGCATGCCGTCAAAACACCCGCAGATCTGGACGGACTCACCGAGCTCTGACCGAGCCGGCGTCCGCCCGGTACAACCGCATAAAACGCACGTTACGAAGTAACACAACCAATTACGTACGAAGTAACACAACCAACCACGTACGAAGTAACACAACCAATTACGTACGAAGTATCACAACCAATTATGAAGGAGCCACAGTGCCCGCCTCACAGGATGAAATCATTGCCGGCCTCGCCGAGATCATCGAAGAAGTCACCGGTATCGAGCCTTCCGAGGTGACCCCGGACAAGTCGTTCGTCGACGACCTGGACATCGACTCGCTGTCGATGGTGGAAATCGCCGTGCAGACCGAGGACAAGTACGGCGTGAAGATCCCCGACGAGGATCTCGCCGGCCTGCGCACCGTCGGTGACGTCGTCTCCTACATCCAGAAGCTGGAAGAAGAGAACCCGGAGGCTGCTGCCGCCCTTCGTGAGAAGTTCGCGGGCGAATGAGCAGGCCTTCCACGGCTAACGGCAATTTCCCCAGCGTCGTAGTCACGGCCGTTACGGCGACGACTTCCATCGCGTCGGATATCGAGAGCACGTGGAAGGGTCTGCTCGCGGGCGAAAGCGGTATCCGCGCACTCGATGACGAATTCGTTCACAAGTGGGACCTGGCCGCGAAAATCGGTGGACACCTCAAGGAGCCCATCGATGACGAGATGACCAGGTTGGACCTGCGACGCATGTCGTATGTCCAACGGATGGGCAAGTACCTGAGCAAGCGAATCTGGGAAGCTGCGGGCACGCCCGACGTGGATCCGGACAGGTTCTCGGTCGTGATCGGCACCGGTATCGGCGGTGGCGAGAAAATCGTCGAAATGTACGACGCCATGAACGAGGGTGGGCCCCGCAAGGTATCCCCACTTGCCGTTCAGATGGTCATGCCCAACGGTGCCGCCGCGGTCGTCGGCCTTGAGCTGGGCGCCCGCGCCGGGGTCATCACCCCGGTGTCCGCATGCTCGTCAGGGTCGGAGGCCATCGCTCACGCGTGGCGTCAGATCGTCATGGGTGACGCCGATTTCGCCGTTTGTGGTGGTGTGGAAGGTGTCATCGAGGCGCTGCCAATCGCGGCGTTCTCGATGATGCGCGCCATGTCGACCAACAACGACGATCCCGAAGGCGCGTCCCGCCCGTTCGACAAGAACCGGGACGGATTCGTGTTCGGCGAAGCCGGCGCCATGATGGTTATCGAGCTCGAGGAGCACGCCAAGGCCCGCGGCGCCAAGCCGCTGGCCCGGTTGCTTGGCGCGGGCATCTCGTCGGACGGTTTCCACATGGTGGCGCCGGCGCCGGACGGCCTCCGGGCCGGAGCGGCCATGAAGCGTGCGATGGAGACGGCGGGCCTGTCCGCCAAGGACATCAGCCACGTCAACGCCCACGCAACAGCCACGCCCATCGGTGACACCGCCGAAGCCAACGCGCTTCGGGTCGCCGGTGTCGGGGAGGCCGCGGTGTATGCCCCCAAGGGTGCGCTCGGCCACTCGATCGGTGCGGTCGGTGCGCTGGAGTCGATCCTCACGGTGCTCACCCTGCGTGACGGCGTCATCCCGCCCACACTGAATTACGAGACACCCGACCCCGAGATCGATCTGGACGTCGTCGCGGGCGAACCGCGCTATGGCGACTACCAGTACGCGATCAACAACTCATTCGGGTTCGGAGGACACAACGTAGCGCTTGCGTTCGGGCGCTACTGACCGTTCCGGGGGGAAAGGACTGGCAGGAAGCAATGGCAGGGTTGACACAATTGTCAACGGGGAATGGCTTCCCCAACGTGGTCGTCACCGGAGTTGCGATGACGACCGCCCTGGCATCCGACGCCGAAGGCACCTGGAAGCGGGTGTTGGACGGTCAAAGCGGGATTCGACTTCTCAACGACGAGTTCGTCGAACTGTATGACCTTCCGGTCCGCATCGGCGGGCACCTACTCGAGGACTTCGACGGTGAGTTGACGCGGGTCGAGCTCCGCAGGATGTCGTATCTGCAGAAAATGGCCACCGTCATCGGGCGACGGGCCTGGCAGAACGCCGGTTCACCCGAAGTGGATCCCAAACGGTTGATGGTGGCGCTCGGCACCGGGATCGGCTCGTCCGAGGAATTGCTGTACGCCTACGAGGCGATGCGCGCAAAAGGCCTGCGAGCGGTGTCACCGCTGGCAGTCCAGATGTACATGCCCAACGCTGCCGCGGCGGCCGTCGGGCTTGAGCTCAAGGCGAAAGCCGGGGTCATCACCCCGGTCTCGGCTTGCGCCTCGGGCTCGGAGGCCATCGCGCAGGCATGGCGTCAGATCGTTCTCGGCGAAGCCGACATGGCGATATGCGGCGGCGTCGAAACCAAGATCGAGGCCGTGCCCATCGCAGGCTTCGCTCAGATGCGAATTGTCTTGTCCACCACCAACGATGACCCGGCAGGTGCGTGCCGCCCGTTCGACAAGGATCGCAACGGGTTCGTCTTCGGTGAGGGTGGCGCGATGATGATCATCGAGACCGAGGAGCACGCCAAGGCCCGCGGGGCCAACATCCTGGCCCGCATCATGGGGGCGGGCATCACCTCGGACGGGTACCACATCGTGGCGCCCGACCCGAACGGTGAACAAGCTGGTCACGCGATCACGCGGGCAATCCAGCTCGCGGGTCTGCAACCTTCCGATATTGATCACATCAACGCCCATGCGACAGGCACCCAGGTGGGCGACGTCGCGGAAGGCAAAGCGATCAACAATGCGCTCGGCACCCATCGGCCAGCGGTCTACGCGCCCAAATCGGCGCTGGGCCACTCGGTGGGCGCCGTCGGTGCGGTGGAGTCGATCCTCACTGTGCTGGCGCTGCGGGACGGCGTCGTGCCGGCCACGCTCAACCTGCGCAACCTCGATCCGGAGATCGATCTGGACGTGGTGGCCGGCGAACCCCGGCCAGGCAACTACCAGTACGCGATCAACAACTCGTTCGGATTCGGTGGTCACAACGTCGCGATCGCCTTCGGGAAGTACTGAAGACACGACGCGTGTCGACGGTGCCGATTGATATCCAGCGCGCACATAGGAGGTTTAGATGACAACCATGGCCCCTGAGTCAATCGGTGAATCGCTCGACCCACGGGACCCGCTTCTGCGGCTCTCCACGTTTTTCGACGACGGCAGCGTTCAGCTGCTGCATGAGCGTGACCGGTCGGGTGTGCTGGCCGCGGCCGGCACCGTCAACGGTCTGCGCACCATCGCCTTCTGCACCGACGGCACTGTCATGGGTGGCGCCATGGGAGTCGAGGGCTGCCAGCACATCGTCGACGCCTACGACACCGCCATCGAGGAGCAGAGCCCGATTGTGGGTATCTGGCACTCCGGCGGCGCCCGGTTGGCCGAGGGTGTGCGTGCGCTGCATGCCGTGGGGCTGGTTTTCGAGGCCATGATCCGTGCATCGGGTTACATCCCGCAGATCTCGGTCGTGGTCGGCTTTGCCGCGGGCGGTGCCGCCTACGGTCCCGCCCTGACCGACATCGTCATCATGGCGGCCGAGGGCCGCGTCTTCGTCACCGGCCCCGACGTGGTGCGTAGCGTGACCGGCGAGGACGTCGACATGGCGTCCCTCGGCGGCCCGGACACCCACCACAAGAAGTCCGGTGTCTGCCACATCGTTGCCACCGACGAGCTCGACGCCTACGCGCGCGGTCGCCGGTTGATCGGATTGTTCTCCCAGCAGGGCCATTTCGACCGCAGCAAGGCCGAGGCCGGTGACTCCGACCTGCACGCACTGCTGCCCGAGTCGCCCCGTCGCGCCTATGACGTGCATCCGCTGGTGGAGGCGCTGTTGGATGCGGACACCCCGTTCGAGGAATTCCAAGGCAAGTGGGCGCCGTCTATCGTCGTCGGCCTCGGCCGGCTGTCGGGGCGCACCGTCGGCGTCATCGCCAACAACCCGCTGCGACTCGGCGGCTGCCTGAACTCCGAAAGTGCGGAGAAGTCAGCACGTTTCGTGCGGTTGTGCGATGCCTTCGGGATTCCGCTCGTCGTCGTCGTCGACGTGCCCGGGTATCTGCCCGGCGTGGACCAGGAGTGGGGCGGTGTCGTGCGACGGGGCGCCAAGTTGCTGCACGCCTTCGGTGAGGCAACCGTTCCCCGGGTCACCCTGGTGACGCGAAAGATATACGGCGGGGCCTACATTGCGATGAACTCGCGGTCACTGGGCGCAACCAAGGTGTTCGCGTGGCCGGACGCCGAGGTCGCGGTCATGGGCGCGAAGGCCGCGGTCGGCATTTTGCACAAGAAGAAGCTGGCCGCCGCCGCGGATCATGAACGCGACGCGCTGCACGAGGAGCTGGCCGCCGAGCACGAGCGGATCGCCGGCGGTGTAGACAGCGCGGTGGAGATCGGTGTGGTCGACGAGAAGATCGATCCGGCGCACACCCGAAGCAAGCTGACTCAGGCGCTGGCCGAGGCCCCGGCCCGGCGCGGACGGCACAAGAACATCCCCCTGTAGCACTGACGATCTCGGCGGCGTGAGTCAGGCGCGGGCCAGCAGTTCCTCGGCCGCGGTCAGCGCCCGCTCACGGTCGGCCTGGACCAGCCCGATGCGGGTGCGGCGATCAACGATGTCGTCGGGCGTCAAGGCGCCTTCGTGGGTCACTGCGAACTCGAATTCCGCTCGGGTGACGTCGATTCCGTCGGCAACCCGGTCAGTCGGCCGGTCGCAGCGCGCAGAGGCGATGACATTGGGCGCCTCCGCGCCATACCGGGCGACCAGCGAGCTTGGCAGGTGGCTCGTAGTGCGCAGGGTGGCAACGGGATTGGCGGGGGCGCCAACCAGAGGCAGATTGCGGGTGCGGCAAGGCTGGGCCGTGATGAACCGGGCGGCCAGTGCGCGGTCGACCGCATCTTCGGCCATGTGCCGATATTCGGTGAGCTTGCCGCCGACGATGCTGAACACCCCGGAGTCCGACTCAATGACGGCGTGCTCACGAGAGAGGTCCGAGGTGCGGCCTTCGCCGGTGTCGATCAGCGGACGCAGTCCCGCGTAGGCGCCCGTGACATCTGCGGTCGTCAACGCGGTCCCGAGCGCGGTGTTGACCGTGTCGAGAAGGAAGCTGACCTCGGCGGGAGTCGGTTCCGGCACATCGGGGATCGGGCCGGGCGCGTCCTCGTCGGTCAGCCCGAGATAGACGCGGCCGAGCTGTTCGGGCATCGCGAAAACGAACCGGTTGATCTCGCCGGGGATCGGAATGGTCAGCGCGGCAGTCGGATTGCCGAACGACGCGGCGTCGAACACCAGGTGCGTACCACGGCTGGGACGAAGCTTGATGGCGGTATCCACTTCGCCTGCCCACACGCCGGTCGCATTGATCACGGTGCGGGCCGTCACCTCAAGGGTCTCGCCGCTCAGCTCGTCGTGCAGCCGCACCGACGTTCCGGTGGCGGCGACCGCGGACACCCGGGTAAGAATTCGCGCGCCGTGCTGCGCGGCGGTGCGGGCAACGGCGGCAACCAATCTGGCGTCGTCGATCAGCTGGCCATCGTAGGCGAGCAGGCCGCCGTCGAGGCCCTCGCGGCGTACGATCGGCACCATCGCCACGGACTGCGGAACACCGATGCGCCGCGACCGCGGCAGCGTCGAGGATGTGGTGCCGGCCAAGATACGCAGCGCGTCACCGGCGACGAAACCGGTTCGCACCAAAGCACGTTGGGTGCGGCCCATGGACGGCAGCAGCGGAACCAGCTGCGGCATCGGGCTCACCAGATGCGGTGCGTTGCGGGTCATCAGGATGCCGCGCTCGACAGCACTGCGCCGGGCGATGCCGACATTGCCGGTGGCCAGGTAGCGCAGGCCGCCGTGGACAAGCTTGGAGCTCCAGCGGCTGGTGCCGAAGGCAAGGTCGTGTTTCTCGACAAGCAGCACCGACAGACCGCGGCTGGCGGCATCGAGCGCGATGCCGGTGCCGGTGATACCGCCGCCGATGACGACGACGTCGACGCGGCCGTCGTCACCGAGCTCGGTGAGGTCGGCGGATCGCCGGGTGGCGTTGAGAGCAGTGAGGTCACTCATGGAGCTAGGTATCCGTTCAGGGCGCGGGACAGCTCGGCGCTCAAGGCGTCGCCGTCGAGGATGGGTTCGACGATTTGGGCGGACTGGATGGCGGACTGCCCGATGAGCAGCACCATCGCCGACATCTGGCGGACGTCGCCGGCGCGGACGCTGCCGTCGGCTTGGGCCGCCCGCAGCGCGTCCACGAACAGGTCGATCAGGATCTGCTGGCTGGTGCCGAGGCGCCCCGCGATGTAGACCATCGCCAGGTCGGGGGTGGACCGCAGCACCGAAGTGATGAGGTCGTCGTCGCGCAGGCGACGAGCCACCTCCACGATGCGCTCGACCAGGCCGGCGCGACCGGGCTGGGTCGCCGGGACCGCGCGCCAGGTGCCGGTGATGCGCTCGGTCAGCAGCGCGGCGACGATCGTGCGGGTGTCAGGCCAGCGGCGATACACCGTCGGGCGGCTGACGCCCGCGCGGCGGGCGATCTCGGCCAACGTGACCCGTTCGACTCCGAAGTCGCGGACGCAGCTGGCCGCGGCGGCCATGATCCGGTCGCCGACGTGTACCGATTCATCGTTACTGATTGACAACATCTGTAATACTGTAACGCATGAGCAATGACGCCCGCACTCTGCTTCCTCCGATGGCCTGGAATGCCTGGGGTGATCCCGAGGCCGCCAAGCCGCTGTCCGACGGGATCCGCGCCCTGCTCGAGCAGGCGCTGGGCGTGAAAGCGACCGAGATCCCCGCCCCGTCCATCGATGAAGTTCAGGTGCAACCGTCGGCGCTGGCCGATGTCCACCGCGACGCGCTCGTTGCGATCGTGGGAGCCGACTACGTCCGGACCGAGGATCGCGACCGGCTGCGGTATGCGGGCGGCAAATCGACCCCAGACCTGTTGCGCCGCAAACAGACTCATCAGAATGCACCCGATGCGATACTGCTTCCTGGCGGCGAGGACGAGATCGCGACCGTATTGCGTTACTGCTCGCAACACGGCATCGCCGTGGTGCCCTTCGGCGGTGGCACCAGCGTGGTCGGCGGCCTCGACCCCATCCGCGGCGATTTCGCCGCCGTCATCTCGCTGGACCTGCGCCGGCTCGACGCACTGCATTCGCTCGACGAAACGTCGATGCAGGCCGAGCTGGGCGCCGGCGTCACCGGGCCGGACGCCGAACGACTTCTGGGCGAACACGGCTTCTCATTGGGCCACTTCCCGCAGAGCTTCATGTTCGCCACCATCGGCGGTTACGCGGCCACCCGCTCCTCCGGGCAGGATTCCGCAGGTTACGGCCGCTTCAACGACATGATCAGGGGCCTGACGGTGGTCACCCCGGTCGGCGTGCTGGATCTTGGCCGGGCGCCGGAGACCGCGGCAGGCCCCGATTTGCGCGAGCTGTTCTCAGGGTCTGAGGGCGTCTTCGGTGTCATCACCCGGGTTCGCCTTCGCGTACATCCGACCCCCGAAACCGTCCGCTACGAAGCGTGGTCGTTCCCCGACTTCGCCACCGGCGCTGCCGCACTTCGCGCCGTCACCCAGATCGGCACCGGACCGACCGTGTTGCGGTTGTCCGACGAGGCCGAGACCGGCGTCAACCTGGCCACTACCGGCAACATCGGCGAGCAGAGCGTCACCGGCGGCTGCTTGGCGATCACCCTCTTCGAGGGAAGCGCTGCGCACACCGAGAGCCGGCACGCCGAAACCCGCGCGGTGCTGGAAGCTCAGGGCGGCACCTCGCTGGGCGAGGCCCCGGCGCGGGCCTGGGAACACGGCCGTTTCGACGCGCCCTATCTGCGGGATTCGCTGCTGGCGGCCGGGGCACTGTGCGAGACGCTGGAGACGGCGACGACGTGGTCCAACCTGCCGGCCCTGAAGGCGGCGGTCACCGAGGCGCTGACGAACTCGCTCGCCGAAAGCGGCACACCGGCATTGGTGATGTGCCACATTTCGCATGTGTATCCCACCGGGGCGTCCCTCTACTTCACCGTCGTCGCAGGACAACGCGGCGACGCCGCCACGCAGTGGCACACCGCCAAAGTCGCTGCCTCCGATGCCATTTCGCGCACCGGTGGCACCATCTCCCACCACCACGCGGTCGGGGTTGACCACCGCCCGTGGATGAGCGCGGAGATCGGCGAGCTCGGCGTGAAGGTGCTGCAGGCCGTCAAGCAGACTGTCGACCCTGCGGGAATCCTGAACCCCGGCAAGCTGATTCCATGATTTCCCACGTCACCGTCCTGACGAACCCGAAGTCGGGTCACGGCAACGCGCCGCACGCCGGCGAGCGGGCGGTGTCTCGCTTCCAGGAGCTCGGGATCAACGTGACCGGGATCATCGGCCGCGATGCCGCCCACGCCCGTGAACTGGTCGACGAGGCCTTGACCCGGGAAACCGATGCGCTGGTCGTCGTGGGCGGTGACGGGGTCATTCGACTGGCGCTTCAGGCGCTGGCGCGCACCGGCATTCCCCTGGGCATCGTGCCGGCCGGCACCGGCAACGACCATGCCCGCGAATACGGACTGCCCCAAGCCGATCCGGTGGCCGCAGTCGACGTGATCGCCGCCGGATACACCGAGACCGTCGACCTCGGGAACATCAAAGGCGCCGACGGGACCAGCACCTGGTTCGGCACGGTCGCTGCGACTGGGTTCGATTCGCTGGTCAGCGATCGCGTCAACCGAATGAGCTGGCCACACGGACGGATGCGTTACAACGTCGCACTGGTCGCCGAGATATCCCAGTTGCGGCCGTTGCCGTTTCGGCTGGTGCTCGACGGTGAGCGGGAGATCGTCGCCGATCTCACCCTGGCGGCATTCGGCAACACCCGCAGCTACGGCGGCGGCATGTTGATCACGCCGGGGGCCAGTCACTGCGACGGCATGCTCGACATCACCATGGTGCACTCGTCCTCGCGTACGAAGCTGGTCCGGTTGTTCCCGACGGTCTTCAAAGGCACGCACGTGAACCTGCCCCAGGTCAGCACCGCCCGGGCGCGGACCGTCACCGTCGACTCCCCCGGCATCAATGCCTACGCCGACGGCGACTACGCCTGCCCGCTGCCCGCCGAGATCTCAGCAGTTCCGGGTGCACTGAAAATTATTGTCCCGAAGCCGGTTTAGCGTTCCAGTGCCTTCGCGCAACCGTCGAGAACCGCACGGAAATTCCACGGCAGCAGCTTGGCGCTGAGAGCCTCCATCGCCTTGCCGCCGCCACGGACCGGATGGGTGTAGGTGCTGGCCCAGTCGACGCGGGTGCCGTCGCTGTCCGGAGTGAAGGTCAGCGTGCCGCCTTCGTGGTCGAAGGCCGGAACCGATCCGACGATCAGGTAGGTATAGCTGTGGGGCGGGTCGTAGGCGACGATCTTCTCCCGAAACCACAGGCCGATCGCGAAGCCGGTGCGGACGGCACCGAGGCCGGGAGGCGGCGAATCCTTCGCCCAATCCGCGGTGACGATCAACGGAGCGGACTTCAGGTTGACCGGGTCGGCGAGCCAGGCGAAGACCTTGTCGGGCGGCGCGGCGATCGTCTTCTCGACGTGGAGAGTGACCATGGCTTCAGGTTAGGCGGTGGCCGCAGCGAAGTATTCGAATGCCTTCCCGGGTTGTCTATGCTTGCTTTTCACGTGCACGGCACTCATGTTCTCCGTTCCGGCAGGGATATCCGCCGCGGGAAGGCCGTTCGTCACGATCAAGGGATCAACGGGCATCGAAACGTGTCGCCCCGCGATGGCATAATCGAACATGTGTTCGATGGTGGATTGGGGTTCTCGAGCGATGCGGCAGTGGTGGCCGTGATCGGGGACTCGGCTCGTGCGGAGAACCAGGACGCGGCGCGGCGGGTGGCGGCCATCGGGGAGTTGGCGGCCCGTCGCTGTGCTGATGATGAGCACGCCCACTGGGCGTGTGATGAGTGGGATGCCGCGGCTGCCGAGGTGTCGGCGATCCTGGGGGTGACACACGGTCGGGCTTCCAGTGAGATGCATTTGGCGTTGTCGCTGCGGCATCGGCTGCACAAGGTTGCGGCGCTGTTCTCGCAAGGGACCCTGGGCTATCGGGTCTGTGAGGCAATCGTGGACCGCACCGACCTGATCCGCGATCGCGCGACACTGGCGCTGGTGGATCGCGCCATCGCGGACGATGCGGTGACGTGGGGTCCGCTATCGACGATGAAACTGCAACGCGCCATTGATTTCTGGGTGGACCGCTACGACCCTGGTGCGGTGCGCCGAACCCGGTCGCGGACCCAGGGCCGCGATGTGGTCGTCGACCTGCGTAATGCGCAGCACGGAGTCGTCGAGATTCGGGGAACACTGCTGGTCACCGACGCCACCGTCATGGATCGGCGGTTGGCCGAGATGGTGCGTGGGGTGTGTGAGGGTGATCCGCGCTCTGTCGGCGAACTGCGCTCCGACGCTCTGGGCGCGATCGGTGCGGGGTCGGATCGGCTGGCATGCACCTGCGGCGGCCCGGACTGCCCGGCCGCTGAGCCTGATTCCCGTGCGGCCAATGTGGTTGTGCACGTCGTGGCCGAGGCCGAGCCGAGCAGCCCACGGCCCGCGACGGGGATCATCACCGGCAACCGAGGGATCGTGCCGGCCCCAGTCCTGGCCGAGTTGATCGAGTCCGGGGCGAAAGTGCGCGAGCTGCGTCGACCGGGTGACGAGCCCGAACCCGGCTATCGCCCCTCGACGGCCTTGGATGAGTTCGTCCGGATGCGCGACATGACGTGCCGCTTCCCCAACTGCGATAAGCCCGCCGAGTACTGCGATATCGACCACACCATCCCCTGGCCGTGGGGACCCACCCACGCCTCCAACCTGGCCTGCGTGTGCCGAAAGCACCACCTGCTCAAGACTTTCTGGGCCGGCTGGCGCGACCGCCAACACCCCGACGGCACGATCGTGTGGACCTCACCGACTGGCCACACCTATACGACTCAACCGGGTAGCCGACTGCTGATCCCGCACTGGAACGTCACCACCGCGACCCTGCCCCCACCGGTAGGCCAACCCCCACCGACCCTCGGCATCATGATGCCCACCCGACGAAAAACCCGCGCCGCCCAACGCGCCCACCGCATCACCACCGAACGCAAACTCAACGACGACCGCGTCACCGAACGAAACAAACCACCACCGTTTTGACTGAAATCTATTGCGGGCGAAGACCTGCCATCATCAGCCCGACCATTCGGCGGGCGTCGTAGTTCGGATCACTCTCGGCACCGATGCACAGATTGCCGATGGCGCGCATGAATCCGTACGCGTCGACGTCGGGAACGATCTCGCCCGCGCTGGCGGCCGCGCCGAGTAACTGTGCGCACACGGGCACCAGTCGATCCAGAAAATAGGCGTGCAGCGTTCCGAAGGCCGCCGCATCGGACTGCATCGCGCCCGCAAGGCCATGCTTGGTCACCAGGAAATCGATAAACAGGTCGATCCAATCCGCCAGTGCCGCAAGAGGTGAAGTCTTCTGGTCGAGCAGAGTGGGTCCGGCCTCAGCACACGCCTCAACCTGATGGCGGTATACCGCCACGAGGAGGTCGGCGCGGGTCGGGAAGTGTCGGTAGATCGTCCCAACCCCCACGCCGGCGCGGGCAGCGATATCGCGCACCGGCACATCGACCCCGGCATCGACGAAGCTCGCGGCCGCAGCAGAAAGCAGGTTCGCCTCATTGCGGCGCGCGTCCGAACGCTTGCGAGGCGACGACGCGCCAGATCCCGCCAAGGCCGCACCTCCTGTTGCAAAGCGGAACAGTGTTCCGTAACGTCGAGATGGAACATTGTTCCGGTTAATGAAGTGTAGATCCAAGGGTTCATATGACGCGCACACCACGGCCACGGTTCGGGATCATGACGGCACAATCGCAGGTCAGCTACGACGACATCGTGACGCTCTGGCGAGAAGCCGACGCCATCCCCGAAATCGAACATGCGTGGCTCTTCGATCACCTGCTGCCCATCTTCGGCGACCGCGACGGTCCGATATTCGAAGGCTGGACATTGCTTTCGGCATTGGCCGCCCAAACCGATCGACTGCGGCTGGGACTACTCGTCACCAGCAATCGCTTCCGCCCGCCGGCCATGCTCGCCAAGATCGCCACCACCGTCGACATCGTCGCCAATGGGCGCCTGGACTTCGGGATCGGCGCGGGCTCTCGCCCAAGCCTGCCGATCGCCCGCCGGGAGTACCAAGCTCACGGGCTGCCCTACGACAACTTCGCCGACTCCATGGGTGCCCTCGATGAAGCGCTGACCGTGATCCGCCGGTTGTGGACTGCGGACGAACCGTTCGACTTCGACGGCAACCACATTCACCTCGCCGGCGCGTTCGGCAATCCGAAGCCCGTTCAGAGGCCCTGCCCGCCGATCGTCACCGGCGGCCGGTCCGCGCGGCTGCTGCGGATTACCGCCAAGCACGCCGACGTGTGGAACATCCCGGGCGGCGATATCGAGGATGCGAAGTCGCGTAGCGCCCTGCTCGACCGATATTGCGACGAACTCGGCCGGGACCCCGGCAGCATCGTCCGCTCGATGCACATCCCGGTTTCCTACGACCAGCCCGAGGCGACCCGCGATGCGATCGGGCAAGCCATCGAGGCCGGCTTCGAACACCTTGTGCTCGGACTATCGGATCCCTATCGGGGCGGCGTAGCTCGCTGGGTCGCCGACGAACTCATCGCGAAACCCGCTTAGCCGACTCCTCGGCTCAGCCAGCTGACCTCGCCGCTGTCACCGCCGTCGCGGTACGGCTCGAGCGCCTCGTCCCACGCGGTGCCGAGCACCGTGTCGAGTTCGGCGGCCAACGTGTCGGCACCCGAGGACATCAGCGTGCGCAACCGCATCTCGCCGACCATGATGTCGCCGTTGGCACTCATGGCACCGCTCCACAGGCCCAGCTGCGGCGTATGGCAGAACCGCTCGCCATCCACGCCCGCGCTTGGATCTTCGGTGACCTCGAACCGCAGGACCGACCATGAGCGCAGCGCATTGGCCAGCCGGGCACCAGTGCCAACGGGACCAATCCAGTTGGTCACCGCACGCAGCTGCCCAGGCATGGCAGGCTGAGGGGTCCACTTCAAATTCGCCCTGGCATTCAGGGTCGACGACAGTGCCCACTCAACGTGTGGGCACACCGCTGCGGGAGAGGCGTGGATGTACACCACGCCAGTCGTCGCATCGGCGAACTGGTTCGACGCACGCATCACCTTGCTCCTTCGGTTCCACGAGGGACGTCTTCCCCAACGACCTGGTGTTTCCGAAGATTGCGATTGTGTCGTGCGTGTCTATTGTGCCTTGTGAGGCCTATGTTGCGCTAGTTCGCTCCGTACACTCTCAGAACTTCATCAGAGATTGCCGGCCACAACGGCCTGGCCCACTCGTCAAAGTCCCGGTCCGTGAGCACTACCAGCGACAATGCCCGATCGGGGTCCACCCACAAGAAGGTGCCGGTCTGGCCGAAATGACCGAAGGTGCGCGCAGAGTTGGCAAAGCCGGTCCAGTGCGGCGACTTTCCGTCGCGAATCTCGAACCCCAGGCCCCAGTCATTCGGGCGCTGGACCCCGAAACCGGGCAATACCCCGCTCAGGCCTGGGAACTGCACAGAGGTCGCGCACTCATGCAGCTGCCCTGACACCGTCCGCGGGATCAGCAAGTCGCCGGCGAAAACCGCGAGGTCAGCCACGGTGGACACCCCGCCGTGGCCGGCTGCTGCCCCTCCACCGTCCAGCCGCGAGGCAGTCATGCCCAACGGCTCGAACACCGCCTCGGCCAGATACTGGCCGAATTCAATCCCCGCGCCGTCTTCGACCGCCTCGGCCAGCACCTGAAACCCGTAGTTGGAGTAGATCCGCCGCTTGCCCGGCTGGGCCATCACCTCGGCGGAATGCATGGCCAGCCCCGAGGCGTGCGCCAACAGATGCCGGACCGTGCTGCCGGGCGGACCCGCCGGGGTGTCCAGTTCCACCACGCCCTCTTCGATCGCGACCTGGGCGGCGCGCGCCGCGAGGGGTTTGGTCACCGACGCCAGCCGGAACTGATGGCCGGTGTCTCCATACTCGGCGATCACCCCGGCACTGCCCACCACCACAGCGGCTGCGGTCGGAACAGGCCAGTCGGCGATCAAGTCGAGTGGCATGGACATCCAGAGCAGGCTACCGGGTTCCCAGACCGCGGTAAGCCTCGTCGATCCACTGATGCAGTTGCGCGGATTCGTACGCTGACTCCCGACGCTCCCGCAGCGCGATACGCAACACCGTCAGGGCCTCGCGGTAGCGACCGCGCCGCACCAGCACTGCCCCACGCAGCGCGAGGTCGTCGGCATCAGCGGACTCCAGCTCGCGCAGGTGATGTTCGGCTTCTTCGAGATCGCCTGCTGCCAAGGCTATTTGGATCGCTCCGCGCAGCAGGCGCGGCAGGTCCCTCGAGTTGGCCACGGCCATCGCGGCCCGCACCTGGGCGCGGGCAGTGTCGACATCGCCAAGCACACATCGCAACAGCGCCTCACCCGGCTGCGGCGCAACGCCCAACTCCTGCGCCCTGGCGTACGCCGCGAATGCTCCGTCGACGTCACCTCGGCGCCGACGCACCTCACCCAGCTGGTAGTACGCCTCGCCGGCCACCGCCGGTTGCGCTACCCGCAACGACATCTCCCGCAGCACCGCCGACCGTTCGGCAGCCAGATCGGCCTCGTCGCTGAGCACCGCCACGACGGTTTCCAGGTAGGTCAGCCTCCCCAGCACCGGCCCATCGGGGGCGCCGGCAAGCAACCCCCGCGCCCGGCGGATCCAGCTCAGACCGATAGCCCACTCACCGCGCGAGAGCCAGGCCGAACCGAGTTCGACCGCCTTACCCGCCGCGGCGTTGGGGTCGGTGCGGGTCAACCGGACGTACACGAGCTCGCCGACCCGGGTGGCCTCCCGGCCGTGTCCAAGCCGCCCCGCGGCAGTCGCCATCGCGTCGAGATCGTCGACGGCCAGCGGCCCCACCGCACCCGCACGCGAGAACGCCGCGTAGCTGGTTTCGAAGTCGCCGCCGCGGTAGGCGGCACGGGCCGTGACCAGCAGGTCAGTCTGGGTTTCAACTCTCGCGGTAAGCAAGACTCCACCGTATCGCTCGACCGGGACAGCCACGGCCGTTCCGCGACGGTCACGCTAATGTTTGGCAAATGAGCCAGACAGTGCGCGGTGTGATCTCTCGGTCAAAGAAGCAACCCGTCGAATTGGTCGACATCGTCATCCCCGACCCCGGTCCCGGCGAAGTGGTGGTCAAGGTCATCGCGTGCGGGGTCTGCCACACGGACCTGACCTACCGCGAAGGCGGCATCAACGACGAGTACCCCTTCCTGCTCGGCCACGAGGCCGCCGGCACCGTCGAAACCGTCGGCGCGGGCGTCACCAATGTCGAGCCGGGTGACTTCGTGATCCTCAACTGGCGCGCGGTCTGTGGTCAGTGCCGGGCCTGCAAGCGCGGACGCCCGTGGTACTGCTTCGACACCCACAACGCCACCCAGAAGATGACGCTGACCGACGGCACCGAGCTGACGCCCGCACTGGGCATCGGTGCATTCGCCGACAAGACCCTGGTCCACGAAGGGCAGTGCACCAAGGTCGATCCCGAGGCCGACCCCGCCGTGGCCGGACTGCTCGGCTGCGGCGTGATGGCCGGGCTCGGCGCCGCGGTCAACACTGGCGCTGTCGGCCGCGACGACACCGTCGCGGTGATCGGCTGCGGCGGTGTCGGTGACGCGGCGATCGCCGGGGCCGCCCTGGTCGGCGCGAAGAAGATCATCGCCGTCGACACCGACAACAAGAAGCTCGACTGGGCCCGCGAGTTCGGGGCCACCCACACCGTGAACGCCAAAGAATTCGACGCCGTCGCAACCATTCAGGACCTGACCGACGGGTTCGGTGCGGACGTGGTGATCGACGCGGTGGGCCGCCCGGAAACCTGGAAGCAGGCCTTCTACGCCCGCGACCTAGCCGGAACCGTTGTGCTGGTTGGTGTTCCGACCCCGGACATGCGCCTGGACATGCCACTGGTGGACTTCTTCTCCCGCGGCGGATCGCTGAAGTCCTCCTGGTACGGCGACTGCCTGCCCGAGCGGGATTTCCCCACCCTGATCAGCCTCTACCGCCAGGGCCGCCTGCCACTGGAGAAGTTCGTCTCCGAACGCATCGGGTTAGAAGACGTCGAGTCGGCATTCCATCGCATGCACGCCGGCGAGGTACTCCGCTCGGTCGTGATCCTGTGAGCGGCATCGAGCGGGTGGTCACCAGCGGTACCTTCGAACTCGACGGCGGCAGTTGGGAAGTCGACAACAACATCTGGATCGTCGGCGACGAGTCCGAGGTGATCGTGATCGACGCCGCCCACGATGCCAAGGCCATCGAGGACGCGGTCGGCAACCGCCACGTCGTCGCGGTGGTGTGCACCCACGGGCACAACGACCACATCACGGTCGCACCGCAGCTGTCGGCCGACCTCGACGCCCCGGTCCTGCTGAATCCGGCCGACGACATGCTGTGGCGAATGACCCATGGCGACAAGCAGTTCCGCACCATCGAGGACGGCCAGGTACTCAAAGCCGACGGGATCGAGTTGCACGCCATCGCCACCCCGGGTCACTCCCCCGGCTCCACCTGCCTCTACGCCCCGGCGCTGGGCGCGGTGTTCTCCGGCGACACTCTGTTCCAGGGCGGCCCCGGCGCGACCGGCCGCTCGTTCTCCGATTTCCCGACGATCCTCGGGTCGATCAAGGACAAGCTCGGCAAGCTGCCCGCCGACACCGTCGTCTACACCGGCCATGGCGACACCACCCGCATCGGCGACGAGCTGGTGAACTACGACGACTGGGTGGCACGCGGCAGCTGACGATGGGTCAGCCCAAAAAGAGGACCGCGGGCACGGCGATCGCCCAAATCAAGAGCACCATAACGACAGGGAGCACCCTGCCGCGTCGAACCTCCCTGATCATCAACAAAACAGTGAAGACCGCAACGGCCCCGACTGCCACGGGATATGCGCGCAGCCACTCCGCGCCCTGGTGACATAGGACTGTGTGGCACATCGCCACACCGTGACACAGCCAGGCCCGGTTGCCAACCGATCGGGAGCTGACTGACAGCCGATTGGCAGCTAGGTCAACGGTGTTGTCTGACAATGTTGCCCCTCATGAATCAGCCCTTCCCGCCGCCGCAGCTACAGCCCACAACCGTGACCAGTGGGCAGGCGCCGGGCGTCGGCTACGCCATTCAAGGCGAACTGGTGCCCGTATTACACGTCCGGCTGAACGGCAGCGTTCCAGTATTTTTCGAGCACCACGTCGTTCTGTGGAAGAACCCGGATCTTCAGATCGGTATCCACCAGCTGCGTGGCGCGTTCAAGCGCGTTGTGGCGGGAATGCCCATCCTCCTGACCGAAACGCAGAGCGCCGGCGAGATCGCCTTCTCCCGCGACGGCGCGGGCCACGTCTTCCCGCTGCACCTGACCCCTGGGATGGCGATTGAAGTACGCGAGCATCAATACCTCGCCGCGACCGGCAATCTCGACTACGGCTTCGCCCGGCAACGCGGCGTAGCCAACATGCTGTTCGGCGGCAGTGGCTTCTTTGTCGATCGCTTCGCCGCAACCACCAGCGAAGGGGTGGTCTGGCTGCACGGGTACGGCAACGTCTTCGAGAAGGTGCTTGCACCGGGTGAGCAAATCGACGTCGAGCCAGGCGGCTGGATCTACCGGGACGCATCCGTCCAGATGGAGATCAAGATGTACGGCCTCAAGACTGGCGCGTTCGGCGGAACCAGCTTGGTCTTCAACAGATTTACCGGTCCGGGACGTGTCGGGATCCAGTCGATGTACGTGCATCTGCCCACCGCTGACTGAACGCCGCTACAGCGAGGTTGCCGCGCTAAGCGGATCGACGAGGATCTTCGCGTGTCGTCCCGGATCGCCCAGCGCCTCGAAGGCCGTCGCCACCCCGGCGAGCCCGACCTTGCCGGTGACCACCGGCGACGCATCGAGCTTGCCATCGGCCAGCATGTACAGGGTGTCGCGGAATTCCAATGGTGTGTAAGCGAATACGAATCGCATGTCGATCTCTTTGCCGAGCGCCATCGACGGCCGCAGCTGGTCGGATCCCATGCATACACCGACGACCACCACCCGCGAATTCAGCGGCGCGGCAGAGACGATGCCGTCGATCATTCCCGGCACACCAACGCATTCAAAGATCACCGGCCGTTTGGGCCCGGCGGGGTCGACCACGACATCGGCACCGCACCGCGTGGCGAGGGCGCGTCGGCCCGGGAAAAGTCACTGGCGACAATGGTTTTCACGCCCAGCGTCTTGAGCTGACAGATCACCGCGAGGCCGACCGGCCCGCAGCCGATCACGATCGCGGTGTCGCGCTTCTTGATCTCGCTGCGCCGTACGGCATGCAGTCCGACCGCCATCGGTTCGGTCAGCGCGGCGATGTCCAGGGACAGACCATTGGGCACCGCGAAGGTCATGGCAGCCTCGGTAAGGACCTGCTCGGCGAACCCGCCTGGGGCCAGCGGCGACAAACCCGTCATCTGCACCGCCCCGTGCAACCGCACCATCGGGAAGGACACCACGCGCGTTCCGGCCTTGAATTCCTTGGGCACCTTTCGACCCGGCTCAGCCACCTCCCCGGAGAATTCGTGACCCATCACGGTCGGTGTGGCGGTGCGCATCCCGTCGCGGTAGCCGACTTCGTCGAAGACCTCGGCGAGTTCGTCGGCATGATCCTTGGCGTGCAGATCGGTTCCGCAGATCCCGCAATAGGCGACGTTCAGCACCAGCTGGCCGTCGCCGGGTTCTGGTGCGGGAACATCGACGACCGACAGCGCTCCGTGCGCGCAACTCACAGCCTTCACGTCTGCTCCTACTCGCCGAGGATCCGGCGCTTCTCCGCATCGAATTCGGCTTGCGTCAGCGCGCCGGAATCCCGCAGGGCGGACAGGGTTTTCAGCTGCTCGAGGCGCACACCCTGATCGGTCGGCACATAGGACGGATGCGACGCGTCCGAATCGAGCGGCGGGGCCGTGATGAGTGCGACCGGCTGGTTGCCATGGGACGCTTTGCGCAGAACCAGCGACCCGATCAGGTCCACCAGTCCGAGCCCGAACACCGCCGCGAAGACCCACTGCAGGTAGCCGTAGTCACTCTCGTGGCCGAATGCGATCTGTGGGTTGATGTAGCCGTTCACCTGGCCGTCCGCGCGGATCTTGTAGGTGCCGGCCGCGGGGATCTCGGCGGTCCACACCCGGATGTGGGTGTCGCTGTTGACAGTCGTTAGGGTGCCGTGGTTTTCGGTCAGCACCGGATCAGCGACGCCCTCCGGCGGGATGATGCTGAGTTTGAGGGACGGCAGCGGGAACCCGCTCGACGGCGAGCCGGTCACCGAGGTGTGGAAGCTGATCTGCGCCTGCCCGGCCGGCAACTGCAGCTCACCCGATCCCGGAATCGGCACCTCGCCGTAGGCGTCGAACTCGTCGAGCACGAAAGCGTTGAGGGCCATCACGACGATGAAGCCGACCCCGCCAACCACCATCATCAGAATCCCGGAGATCGTCAGTATGCGGGAGACAGTCTTGGCGGCGGCCATGGCCAAAAGTGTGTCACGCCGGGCTTTGCGCTGCGGCTCCTATAAGCCAGGTCGCCAGTCCGGTCCGCAGACCGTCGACGAACCGCACATGAGGATCGGGAAAGCCGAGCTCCCCGATCACCTGGCGCACTGCTTCGGTGGGCACCGAGAACGGGTACATGCCCGCCACCAGGCTCAACGCGCCCTCGCCGAAGAACGCCACGAACTCCTCGGACAACCACGGCAGCTGCCTGCCGGCCAGCTCGGACACCGCCGCGATGCTCTGCATGGCCCGGACCTTGAAGTCGCGGGCGAAGTCCCCCGAGATATTGCGCTCCAGCACACCGGCCATCGCGCCGAGTAGCTCGCACAGCAGCCGCCGTTCCACCAGGGTATCGGTGATGATGCCGGCGAACCGAATCTCGTTGGTGAATCCGGCCTTTCGTGCCCGCGGTGGGCCCAGCCGGTTCTCCAGGTCAGCGAGCCAGTCCTGGCTCTCCTGGGCCAGCACCTCCAAGAAGATCGCTTCGCGGGTGTCGAAGTAGCGCAGCACATTGGACTTCGCCAGGCCTACCCGCTCGCTGATGTCGCGCAGGGTGACCTCGTCGACGCCCCGTTCGGACAACGCGTCACGGGCCGCCGCCAGAATCGCCGAGCGTCGCTCGGCCAGCTGTTCGGGCCGTCGGGCGCGCCGGAACGTGGAGGTCACGGGTCACAATTTAGCAGAACATCGTTCTCTTGTTATCAGACCGTCGTTCTGTTAACGTCGCCGCCATGACAGATCTGGCCCTCGCCATCCCCGACCTCTCCGGAAGACTCGCCGTCGTCACCGGCTCCAACAGTGGCCTGGGACTCGGTGTCACCAAGCGCCTGTCCGCGGCCGGCGCTGACGTCGTGATGGCGATCCGCAACCGCACCAAGGGCGAAACGGCGATCGCCGAAATCCGCGCGCAGGTCCCCGACGCCAAGCTCACCATCAAGAATCTCGACCTGTCGTCGCTGGCCAGCGTCGCCGCGCTCGGTGAGGAACTCACCTCTGAGGGCAGGCCGATCGACATGCTGGTCAACAACGCCGGCGTCATGCAGCCGCCCCAGCGCGACATCACATCCGACGGCTTCGAGCTGCAATTCGGGAGCAACCACCTCGGCCACTTCGCGCTGACCGCACATCTGCTGCCGCTGCTGCGCGCCGCCGAAAATCCCCGCGTGGTGTCGCTGAGCAGCCTGGCCGCCCGCTTCGGCCGGATCAACTTCGACGATCCCAACTTCGAGCGCACCTACTCGGCCAACCTGTCCTACGGCCAGTCCAAGATCGCGACGCTGATGTTCGCCCTCGAACTCGACCGGCTGAGCCGTCGGCTCGGGTGGGGGCTGATGTCGAACGCCGCCCATCCTGGCCTGTGCAAGACCAACCTGCAGATCAGCGGGCCGTCGCACGGCCGGGAGAAGCCGACAGCGATGGCCCGGTTCTACCAGTTCAGCTGGCGCTACATGCCGTTCATGTGGCAGGAGGTCGACGACGGGATCGTGCCCGTGCTGTACGCCGCCGCCGACCCGAAGGCCCATGGGTCCGAGTTCTACGGCCCGCGCGGATTTCAGGAACTGGCCGGCGGCGGGGTCGTCGAGGCGAAGATCCCCGACCGGGCCGCCAACTCCGAGGATTGCCGACGGCTGTGGCAATTGTCCGAACAGCTCACCGGTGTCAGTTATCCGACGAATTAGCCGACAACGACTAGCGTCAACCTCCAGACACAACGGGAGGTTGCCATGGCCGGAGACGAAGTCCTCAAGCCCACCGGCGGCGCGGTGCGGCGCTTCGCCCTGCGCTACTGGCTAGCCATCGCCCTGGTGGTGCTGGCGGCGATATTCATCGCCCAGAACCGTGCGCGACAGCGGGTGCACGTTCTGTGGATCACCGTGGAATACCCGATGTGGCTCTTGCTCACCGCAATGCTGATCATCGGCATCGTGGTCGGGCTGTTGGTGCATCGCCGCCGCAGGAGCTGACATGCGGGAGTCCAGCATCGTGGTTCGCCCGCTACCGATCGGCAGCCACACCTATACCGAATCATCGCGCCTGCAGGCGGCTGGCTTGCGTCATGCCACAAGCCTTTTCGAAGAGGCCGCCCGCAACGTGCCCATCCCGCGAGCACCGCAGCCCATCGCCATCGCCGACTACGGTGCGGCGATCGGCTACAACTCACTGCTGCCGATCAGCGCGGCAATCGCCATCATCCGCAAGCGCACTCGCACCGACCACGCAATCCTGGTCGCCCACACCGATGTGCCCAGCAACGACTTCTCCACGCTGTTCTCCACTCTGAGCGACGATCAGGACAGCTATCTGACGAAGGACTCCGCTACCTACGCCTCGGCGGTGGGTCGTTCGTTCTACACCCAGATCCTGCCGTCGGACAGCATTGCGCTGGGCTGGAGCTCATGGGCCACCCAATGGCTGCGCAGAATGCCGATGCCGATACCCGATCACGTGGAGATCTCCTACAGCGCCGACGAGGAAGCGCGCCGCGGTTATACCCGCCAGGCCGCCGAGGACTGGCGCGATTTCGTCGCCTTCCGTGGCCGCGAGCTGGCGCCCGGGGGCCGGCTGGTGGTGCTGACCGTCGGCCTGGAACCCGACGGACGATCGGGCTTCGCGACCGCCTTCGACGCGATCATGTCGGCACTGGCTCAATTCGTCGACGACGGCCTGATCACCGCCAACGAGGTGCGGAACATGTCCATCCCGTCGATGGGCCGCGGCGAGAAAGACTTTCGGGCGCCGTTCGCCCCGTCAGGACGGTTCGAGGGCCTCGAAATCGAGCACCTGGAGATGATCAGCGGCGAAGATCGGTTCTGGTCGCAGTTTCAGAGCGACAAGGACGCGCAGGCCTTCGGCGCGAATTGGGCTGAATTCCTTCGTGCTTCGATGTTTCCCATACTGGCCGCCGCGGTGGACTCCGAAGCCGACGGAACCCGGGGCCGGGATCGGCGTAGCCCGCGGCGGCGGCAGTTCGTGGAGCAGCTGGTGGCATCGGTCGCCGATCAGCTGGCGGCGGCACCTGAGCCAATGTCCATCCCGCTGGCCCTGGTGGTCCTGTCCAAGCGGCGCCGGTCAGCCTGACTGCGGCTGGAAGATCTGCGGGAGTCCGGGAATCGGCGGGATCGTCGGAATGAACCGCGGCTGCTGAGCCGGCGGCGTGTACGACGGTGCGACCGTTTGGGTTTCGGTCACCGGCGGCGGTGTCGACACTTCGGTGCTGACGACGGTCTGCGTCTGCGTCTCGGTGACCGGCGGTGGCGCCTCGGCGGTGACCGTGGGCGGGGGCGGTGCCTGGACGATCTGGGTTTGGGTGACCGGCGCGGGTGCCTGGGGTGCCTGCTGGGGCGCCTGCTGCACCACCTGGTTCTGAACGGGCGCCGAGGACGGCTCACCGGTCGGTGCGGCAGGAGCGGGCGCGGCTTGCGGCGTGGTGGTGATGCTCGGCGTCGGCGCGGCGGGGGCGACGGAACTGTCGGTGCTGAGCGCCACGGCCGTCCCGGCACCGGCAAGAACGATCACACCGACAGCGGCCGCCACCACCGGTATGGGGCGGCGGTACCACGCCACTGCGGCCGGCTTGGAGTTCGGCGGCTCGGGCTCGCGCTCGAAGTCCATGACCGGGCGGGCAATCGGTCGCGGCGCAGGTTCTTCGGCCACCGGCGGCGCGATGTCGGGGACGTCATCCACCGCGGACCAGGCCAGCGCAACACCCGTCGCGGGGGCCTGTTCGATCGGTGCAACCGGAGCCGCGCGTACGACGGGTGCCGGTGCGAGTGCAGTCGCGCTGTCGTCGACCGGTCCCCGAGCGGCCCGCAGCGCTGCGCCGATCGCGCCGGTGAGACCGGGGCGCGGCGTGGTGATGACCGGAACCCGCAGATGCTCGGACAGCGTGGTGGTGATCACCGGGATGGCGGCGGCGCCACCGATCGACGCCACGGCAGCCAGGTCGGCGGGCCGTACCCCGGCCCTGGCCAAGCTGTCCTGCAGAACGGCGACGAACTCGGCCAGGGGGCGTCCCATCGCATCGTCCAGCTCGTTCCGGGTGAGCCGGACGTCACCGCGGAAGTTGGGCAGTTCAGCCGGCAGGGCGGTGACCGTGACGGTGGACAGTCGCTCCTTGGCGGCCCGGCACTGGGATCGCAGTCGGGTCAGCGACCCGATCGCCGAGGTGCCGGTGACGTCCAGAGTTCCGCCTGCCGACAGTTCCGCGATCACGTAGGCCAGCAGCCCCTGGTCGATCAGGTCGCCGGAGAAATCGAGGTGCCGCTGCGTGGGCGCGATCGGACGATTCCCGTCGACCAGCGTGAGGGATGTCCCGCTGCCACCGAAATCGCAGAGGGCGACCACGCCACGGGTCGGTAGCCCGGGATTGGCGGCCAGCGCGGTCAGCGCCGCCGTGGTGTCGGGGATGAGCAGCGGCTCGTGGGTCGACCATTCGGGCACCTGCCGGATCGCCCGCCGCAGCGCCTCGACGGCGGCCGGCCGCCAGTGCGCCGGGTACGTGATCGCGGCGGTCGGCGGCAGCTGCCGCCCCGACGTGGCCTCGTAGGCGAGCCTGCGCAACGCGTCTGCCAGCAAAGTCTCCGCGTAGTGCACCGAGCTGTCGGATGCCACGATGCCGACCGGGTCGCCGACACGGTCGACGAAATCGGTGATCACCACGCCGCCGGGCAAGGTGATCAGGGAGGGACTGCTGACCGAACGATCCGGGGTCACCGCGGCCAATGTGGTCGCGCCGACCGCCAGGCCGATCGCCGGCCTCGTGGGGTCTGTCATCTCGTCCAATCCGGGCTGCCCCAGCTCACAAAGGAGGCATGCGGGTAGCCCCAGCGCCGTCTTCGGATTCACCAAAGTTGTCGGTCAGGACGAGCGCGACGTTACCTCAGCGAATAGTGCCCCGGCCCGGGATCAGGGGCAGATCCAACGGGGTTACCCAGCCCGCAGGCAGGTCATTCACGGCCGGGACCGCGTTGAGGGCGCGCAAACCTGTCGACAGGCAGCCGGCGGTGGCGGCGTCGCGCCCGGAGCCGTCGGTGAACCGGAACGCGGTCTCCTGGAAGATGCTCGGCGTGCCCTGGATATCGACGCGGTAGACGTCGTCCTGAGTGCCCGAGGGCCAGTCCGGCGCAGCATCCTGACCGATGCGGTTGACGTGCTCCAGCTGGATGCGGGTTTCGCCCTGGTAGATGCCGTTGATGGTGAACCGCACGGCGGCGACGTTCCCGGCGGGGATGACACCCTTGACGGTCTTGCGCTCGGTCGGAGTCACCCACTTCTCCCAGGTGGTGGTGATTTCGTCGAGCTCGATGCCGGCGGCGTAGGCGATCATCGGCACCGTCGCACCCCAGGCGAACACCAGGATGTCCGGGTTCTCCAGCAGCGGTTTGAAGTCGGGCTCGCGCCCGATGCCCATCTCGAACTCGTAGTCGCCCTCGTAGTTCGTGTAGTCCAGTAGCTCGGAGGCACGGACCTGACGCACCTCGGAGGCCAGGCCCATCAGCGTCATCGGGAACAGGTCGTTGGCAAAACCGGGGTCGATCCCGGTGGTGAAGCAGGACGACTGGCCGGCCTCACACGCCTGAGTGATCGGGTCGATCCAGTTCGGCGGGTTGAGATGCATCTTCGGCCACACCCATGGCGTCATCGCCGTAGAGCACACGTCAATGCCGGCCCGAAGGAACCGCGAGATCAGGTCGATGTTGGCATCGGCATGCGCTGCAGTCGGTCCGTAGTGCACCAGCGCGTCGGGCTTCAGCGCGATCAGCGCGTCGACGTCGTCGGTGGCGGCAAGACCGACCGCGGGGATTCCGCAGATCTCCCCTACGTCGACGCCGACCTTGGTGGGGTTGCTGACACCGACTCCGACCAGCTCGAACTCGGGGTGCTTCAAGACTTCGGGAATGACCATGCGGCCGACAAAACCAGTACCCCAGATCACGATTCGCTTCGCCATGGCTGCAGCCTAGGCGCGGTGTCGCTCGAGGTAGAGCGGTTGTCTCAGTGGTTGGCAGACCGGCGTTCGCTGTCTGACATCGCTGCCGTGCACAACGCCGCCGATTCGAGCCGCCTGCCCGGTGAGACGATCCTGAAACCCACCGATTAGCCGGAACCGCCGGCGCGCAGAGCGAATCGGCGTTCCGCGTAGGCCAAGTCGTCACGCCACAACCGAGCCGCGGCCACGCGCATCAACGGGGTGATCAACGGTGCCACCCGCAGTGACTGGTGAAAGCCCCTGCGGTCGGACTGCGCGACGACGGCTTCGATCACCGCGGTCCGCGGCCGCCCGTCAGGGCCGGCTCCCACCGGGGTCGCATGGGTCTCGACGACGCTGCCGGTGCCCTCGCCGTCGACGATCCGCATGACGATGGTTCGCGGTTCAGGCGCGGTGAATTCGGCGACCACCGGAACGCCGAGGCGCCCCATCCGGAACGTCACCGCGACCAGGAACCGGTCAGCCTCGTCGGTGGCGTCGACCTGCGGTGCGCTGAGCACCTCCAGCTGGGTGAACGAATACGGATGAAACCATCCTCCGTGCCAGGGGTCGAGCCGATTGGCGAGGATGTCCGACGGCTCGCACACTCCTTCCAGCCGGGCGACCGCCGCCAGCCGGGCTCCGATGGGGCGGCCCGGGATCACCGGTGCATCAAGTGCGGGCTCTCCGCCGAGCCGGTCGAGCCGGACCCAAGCGAGCACGCCATCGTCGACGGCAGGCCATGGCTTCCAACCGAATTCGCGCCGGCCGTCCAGACGAAGGCCGTGCCATGGGCAGATCAGGGCGCCGGACATCACTTTTCCGGTACTCAGGTCCGCACCCAGGTGGGGGCAGGCAGCGGGCCCGACGTGCAACGCCTGCTGCTGATCGCGCCACGCCACTATCTCGATGCCGCCTACGCGGGTGCCGAACGGCCGGTCGGTGCGGATATCGGTGCTGGCGGCGAAGACGTACCAGTTGCCGCTGGGACGAGCCTCGGCACGCTTGAGCGCCGCGTTGATCAGCGCGGGCTCCGCATCCTGGTAAGTGGGCCGTTGACCCGCCCAGTCTACCTTCGGGATAACTTGCAGCGGAATGTTTTTCATCCGCGATCGCAGACTCATGAAACCCGCCTCTGTCGACCGGCCAGCCGTCGCAGCACCGGCGATCGGCCGCGCACCGGGACGGTGTGCAGCGTATGCCCACCGACGCCCCAACCGGCCAGCAATCCGTTGGCCGCCGACCATCCGGTGGTGGCGGCCCGCTCCATCAACGCCACCGGCAGGTCGATGCGGATTCCGTCGCCGGCCAGCATCAAACCGTTGACCGGGGTATTCACCGTCGGCCGGTCGGCGAAGGCACCTGGGTAGAACAGCGGACAGTCGTCGCGAATCAGCAGCGTCTCCCCCACAATGCCGGCTCCGGCGGTCTCCGGGTAGAGCTGGTGGAGCCGGTCGAGCATGCGCTGACGCAGTCCGGAGGTATCCGGCTGGTCAGCCACCGAATAGGAGTGCACTTCGAGCACCGAACCATGATGTGCGCGTGCCCAATCCGCAGCCTGTAGTTCATAGCGGCTGACCACGCTGATGTTGTCGATTGGCGCCAGCCCCCCAGTGCCCAGGAAGGCCGGACGGTCCGTGCCGACAGGTCGGTTCAGCCACAACCGAAGCACCGCGAACGGCGGTGCGGTGCGCAACTGATCGACCTGACCGCGCCAACGGTCGTCGCCCAGCCCGGGTGAGGCGGCCACGATCTGTTGCAGCGCGGCGACATCGGTGGCCAGTACGACGCCGTCGGCGTCGATCGTCCTGCCGGTCGAGTCATGGACTTGCAGCACCCTGGTTCCGCCGACGCTGACCGACTCAGCGGACACTTCGGTGCGAAACCGCACCCGCTGGCCGATCAAATACTGGCCCAGCGGTTCCCACAGCGCGGTGTCGAAGTTGGACTCCGCGACGTCGAACACCAGCCCCTCGCTGGAGCCCAGAAAGTAGATGTGGAACATTGTCGCCAGTTCAGCCGCCGACAATCGATCGGGCCGGGCGAAGAAACTGCGTGCGAACACCTCGAAGGCGAGGTGGCGGGCGGCGATCGGAAAGTTGATGTCGGACAGGAACGTTCCGGCGTCGCGGTCGTCCAGCAGTTCGTATATCTCGGGAACCGAAACCGCGGCCAGCGGGGCGGCCGCAACGGCGTTGAGCCGTACCAGGTCCCGGATTCGAAACGTCGGGCTGCGCAGAGCGAACGCCAGCGCGTTCCACGGCGGAGTCTTCGGCAGTCCCCGGAAGGTATCGCGACGCCCCTCGCCGTCGACCAGCGGATAGTCCTCGACCTCCCGCAGCCGCTCGAGATCGGGGTCGGCGCGGCGTAGCAGCGTGCGCAGGTTGTAGTACTGCCGGAAGAAGGCGTGGAAGCCGCGATTGTTCGACACCGCGGTGCCGTCACCGAGCTGGTCGGTCCAGCCGCCGACGCGTCCACCGAGATACTCCTGACGTTCCAGAACCTCCACGGAGACACCGCGTTCGGCAAGACCGGTAGCCGCGGCCAGACCTGCGATGCCGGCCCCCACGACCACAACATGCGGCCTGCTTGGCAGCGCATTGACGTTCGGCGCCCCGTCTGGTGCCGGGTGGGTGACGCGGCGCAGATCCATCATCGCGGTACGTCCGCCAGAAAGGTGTGCACGATATCGCGTTGCCAGCCGGGCATCGTCTCGCTGTGTACGCCCGCGAAACCCGCTGCGGCCAAACGACGTTGGAAGGCCGCGGCGCCATCGAAGCCATTCACGCTGCGCCACAGGTGACGGTAGAGAGTGCTGTCCCGGGTCTGTAGCCAGCCGGACGGAACGATGATCCCCCAGCAGACGACGTTCCAGATCGCTTTGGCAGCGCGGGAATCACGCACCGAATACTCGTGCACGGCCAGCGTCGCGCCCGGCCGCAGCATCTCGCGAAACCGCCGCAGCTGAGCGTCCGGATCGGTCAGGTTCCGCAACAGATATGCGGCGAAGATCCCGTCGAACGGCCCGTGCACCCCAGCATCGGCGATGTCTTCGATCGGGCTGTGCACAAACCGGACCGTCTCGGGCCAGGACTTCGCGGCCGCCTCGGCCAGCATGCCCGCCGACGCGTCCACGGCGATGACCTCGGCGTGCGGCGCCGCGGTGAGCAGTGCGGCCGTCGACAAGCCCGTCCCGCAGCCGGCGTCCAGCAGCCGCAGGCCACGGCCACCGTCGGCAATTCGCATACGCCGCGCGGAGATCCGCAGATGATCGTGATAACCGGGGTTGGCACCCACCAGACTGTCGTAGGCGTGCGCTCCGACATCGAAGGCGCCGGGAACGTCGATCATCGGCACTCACCTCCCCCATCACGGCGTGGGCGCTGCTTCTCCCACAAGAGCAGCACGGCAGTCACCATCGCCCAGCCGAACAGGAAGTCCTCCACCGGGATGTCCCACGGGAACCGCACACCAGTGCTGTGGTGCTCGTTGTAGACGACGATCGGCGCCGACAACTTGGTCAGCCAGCCATCGACAATCACCTGGAATGCCACCACGATGCCCATCGAAATCCAGTATTCGATCTTGCCGAACAGCCCGGTGCGCAAGACCGCCAACTCCAGCGCGACGACCGCGACCACCGCGACCACCGCCGGCAGGGTGTATCCGAGCCCGCTCATCGGCGACCCCGCAGGATGCCGAGGATCGCGCTCACCGCCGAATAGGTCAGCAGGCCGCACACCGGTATCACGATGAAGAACAGCAATTCCTCGAGCGGGACCGAGAATCCGACGTCGATGCCGCTAATATAGCGCGGGTTGTAGGTCCACACGTGCCCGGCGATCGCGATCGCGTCCCAGACCACGAACACTGCCGCCACCGGAACAACGGCCCGCAGCAATCGCACGGGCTGCCGGTAGACCCCGGATCCGAATGCCTCCAGGGGCAAGGTGATCAGCAAGCACGCGCCCAGCACGATCAGGTACTGCCAGCGATCCATCACGCCGCGCCGTATCCGCGGGCGCGCCGGGCCCGAACCAAACCGGAGACGAAGACCCGCAGCCGGCGCCCCGTTCCCACCGAGGCACGCTGACTGAACACCGCGAAATCGATGGCCTCGATGCGGTCGAGGATCCCCGAGTACAGCGTGAACGCCGTTGCCACACAGGGTCTGGACTGGGGCGCGAGCAACGCGATCCCTTTGCGGGCCTCCCGGTATACCGTGCGGGTGACCTCGTGTTGAGCCGACAATGCCCGGCGGACTTTCAGGTCGGTCTGCCGGTGCTCATGGCACCACATCAATACGTCGCGGTCCACGCCGAACTCCGCCAGTTCGTCGGCGGGCAGGTAGACGCGGTTGCGTTCCAGATCCTCGTCGACGTCGCGCAGGAAGTTGGTCAGCTGAAATGCCCGGCCCAGGGCCTCGGCGTAGGGCGCCGCTTCTCCGGGGGGCCCGACGGTGCCGAGGATCGGCAGCATCTCCAAGCCGATGACGGCAGCCGAACCGCGCATGTAGCGGTTCAGCGCTGCGCGGTCCGGATAATCGGTCACGGTCAGATCCATCCGCATCGACGTCAGGAAATCGTCGAACAGGTCCAGCGGGATGCGATAGGTGCGGGCGGTGTGCAGCACGGCGGGCAGCACCGGCTCCGACTCGTCGGCGGTGCCACTGAAGAACTTGGCCGACAACCGATCCAGTCGCTGTTCACGCTCGGCCGCACTGGCGTCGTCGTCCATGTCGTCGAGGATGTCGTCGGCGTACCGGGCAAACCCGTACAGTGCGTGCACCGCCGGCCGCTGAGACGGCGTCAGCAGCCGGGTGGCCAGGAAGTAGGTCCGGCCGTGCTCGGCGTTGAGGCGCCGGCAGTAACGGTAGGACTCGGCCAGTCGGGAGTCCTCGATGCCAGCGGCGTGCAACTCGGCATGGATCATCACTACCTGCTTCCGGAACTGACGATGGTGGGCTTTCTCGAAGGGTCGTTGTCGGCTCCGGTAATGCGATCGGCAGCCAGCCTCCCGGACAACAGGGCCGTCGGCACGCCAACTCCCGGCACGGTCGACCCGCCGGCCAGCACGGCGTTGTCGATACCGCGAACCGTGTTGGCGGGCCGGAACGGGCCGGTCTGGGCGAAGGTGTGCGCCAATGCGAATGGTGTGCCCGCGGCCATACCCTGGCGGCCCCAGTCGGCGGGCGTGACGATTTCGAGGATCTGCGCGTCATCGTCGAGACCCGGCATCAGCCGCGCCGCGGCGGTGGCCACCATCTGATGAGCGTAATCCTGTCCGATCGAGTCCCAATCGACCTTGCCTACTTGAAGATTCGGTGCCGGCGCCAAAACGTAGAGCAGATCGCGTCCCGGTGGGGCAAGGCTCGGGTCCCCCGCGGTAGGCCTGGTCACCAGCAGCGACGGATCGCTCATCGGCACCCCGTCGCGGATGATCTCGTCGAACGTGCCCGCCCATTTCTGTCCGAAGCTGATGTTGTGATGCGCCAAACGCTCCCCTACCGCGGGGACACCGACGTGAACGACGACTGCCGAGGGGGCCGGACGGATCTGGACGGGGCGCCGCGGGGTGCGCGCGAGCAGCGCGTAGGTCAGGGGCAGTTCGGTGGTCAGAACGATTGCATCGCAGGTGATTCGGTCACCATCCTCGGTGTGCACGGCGGTCACCCGCGAACCGCGGCGTTCCAGCCCGGTCACCGTGGACCCATAGCGGAACTGCACCCCGGCTCCGGTGGCGGCGGCGGCCATCGCCTCGGGCACCGCGCGCATGCCGCCGCGCGGAAAGTACACGCCGGCAACGGTATCCATGTAGGCGATCACCGCGTAGGCAGCAAGCGCCTGCCGGGGCGGGACACCGGCGTAGAGCGCCTGGAAGGTGAAGATCCGCTGCACACGTTCGTCGGTGATGAAGCTGCTGACCATCCGTTCCCAGCCGCGGAAGCCACCGATCGCGGCGAGCCGGGCGAGCTGCGGTGTCAGCAGCGACAACGGCGAGGAGAAGTTCGCGGCGATGAAGCCGTCGAATTCCAGCTGATAGAGCCGGGTGAGCCAGGCCCGCAGCCGCAGATAACCCGCGGCTTGCTCGGGTCCGGCGAACTCTTCGATCGCGGCGGCCATCGCAGTGGGCTCGGTGTGCACGTCCAGCGAGTGTCCGTCGGCGAACGTCGCACGGTAGGCCGGTCCGACCGGCATGAGCTCGAGGTGATCGGCCATCGAGGCGCCCACCGCCGCGAATGACTCGTCGATGATGTCCGGCATGGTCAGCACGGTGGGGCCGGTGTCAATCCGGTACCCGGCGATATCGGCCTGGCCCATGCGCCCGCCCGGGGACGGGTGGCGTTCGACAACGGTGACCGAGCGTCCACGACCGGCCAGTTGCAGCGCGGCCGACAGCCCTGACAGGCCCGCGCCGACCACCACGACGTGCTTCGTGGCGCCCGGCACTGTCCGCATCAGTCGCTCCTCTCCCCGCAAGGGCTTTGTTCGCCCAGGCCGAGCACTCCCGTCACTTACCCCACCTGACGCCTTTGCAATCAGAAGAGATATGTCGGGTTGGTCGCACGAGTTTTAGCGCGGGGCTGATCAGCGGCTGCGGGGATCGCCAGCGAGCGAATAACGGTGACCATGTCCCCTCCGCTCCTTTACCCGCGCCGATTATCGCAGCTCGGCGTTTACCTATCAACGGTTCGGGAAACTCGTTCGCCGATGAAACGACCAGCGGCACTCACCGCTGTCCTCATGGTCGCCATGCTGCTGGTCGCATGCTCGACCGGTCATCGGGTGGACCTGGGCGGGCAGTCGGCGGGCAATTTGACCGCGGCGATCGCACTGAATCGCTACGGGCACAACGCAACCTGACGCGTAGGCAGGCCAGGCAGCGGTCCGGTGAGCTACTCGAGGCGGTCGGGCTGTCCGATGCCCAGCGACGGCTGGACAGCTAACCCCATCAACTGGCGGGCGGGCAACGGCAACGGGTGATGGTGGCGATTGCGTCGGCCTGAAACCCCGAACTGCTGGTCGCCGAAGAACCGACCACGGCGCTGCGTGTGACGACACAGGCCCAGATCGTCGAACTCATGAAGGACCTACCGCGCGATTTCGGGGCGGCGGTGATGGACCGGATTGGTGACCCCGGCCAAAAAGGCGCTGCGGCGGCGCATCAGCCTGGTCCTCCAGGTCCCGTTCGCCGCGCGGGAGCCGCGATCTCGCGTCGGCGCGGCGGTGGCTGAACTCCTTGTGGTGCACCGCATCCGCCGTGGGCGGCAGGCACGAGAAGATGGGGTGGCGGAGTTGCTGGACGTCTCGGTCCAGGCTCGCATCCTCGATCTGCTCGCGGATCTGCAGCGTGAGCTCGGTGGTGGAGCAGGTGAGTCACGATATACCGGTGCCGCGCGACGGTGCGGTGGTCGAATACCGGCCCGCCGCTGAGCTACTCGCCGCACCCGCGCAGGACTACACCCGCACACTGCTTGCCGCCGTACCACCGGCGCGACCGCGCGCGAACTGAGATGCTCGTCGGGTGAAGACAATTGCCGTGATGAGCCCACCGGAGTCTCCAATGGTGGCCGGTTCGATCTCCACCGTGCGCAGCGCAGTGGTTGCCGGATCCATCGCCACTGTGAGCAGCGCGGCGGTCGCCGGATCCATCGCCACCGCCGGCAGCGCCGCGATCGTCGGCTCGATCGCCACCGCCGGCAGCGCCGCGATCGTCGGCTCGATCGCCACCGCCGGCAGCGCCGCGATCGTCGGGTCGGTCGCCACCGCGGGCAGTGCCCTCATCGCGGGTAGCGCACTCACCGTCTTGTCGGTCCGGTTGCGTGGGTGTGTGGCGTGCCTTGCCTGCTTCGCGTGCCGCCGGTGCGCGGGCTGCGTGGGCTGCGCCCGATGCAAAGACTGCGTCGGGTGCGTCGGGTGCTACAACTGCTCGGGACTACGCAATGCGGTAGGGCTCCGGGACGTACACGCCTAGGCCCTGAGAAAGGGTCGGGCTATGACGCAGCTGGACGGGAAAGTCGCACTGGTGACGGGTGCGTCGTCGGGCCTGGGGGCCGCGACGGCGCAGTTGTTCGCCGAACGGGGCGCCACGGTGTTCGGTATCGCGCGCGATAGCGAACGGATGGCGACGGTGTTCGAATCGGTTCCCGGCGGCGCCTACGCGTCGGTGGACATCACCAGTGCGCAGGCCTGCCGGGACGCGGTTGCCCTGTGCGTCGAACGGTTCGGCCGGCTCGATGTGCTGGTGAACGCGGCAGGATTTCATCAGATGCGGAATACCACGTCGGTCACCGATGAAGACTGGAACTACGACCTCGCGGTCAACCTGAACGGCCCGTTCTACCTGATCCGGGCGGCGCTGCCACACCTTCTCGGCGTGGCCGGCAACATCGTCAACGTCGCCTCCATCGCCGGCATCGAGGGCGAGGTCTACTCGGCGGCGTACTGCGCGGCCAAACACGGACTGGTCGGCATGACCAAGGCACTGGCGATCGAATACACCAAGGAACAGTTGCGGGTGAACGTGATCTGCCCGGGTGGGATGCTCACCCCGCAGGTGACCGAATTCAAGACCCCCGACGACGCGGACTGGAACTTGATCATGCGGATCGCTGCTCCCCGCGGGATGATGGCGCCGGTCGACGTGGCGAAGGTGATCGCGTTCCTGGCCAGTGACGACGCGGTCACCGTCCACGGCGCCGTCTACAACGTCGACAACGGCAAGACAGCCGGTTAGTTCTTCGCCTCTTGGTTCTTCGCCTCGAAGTGGCGGCGGATGCCGGCCAGCATCTCCTTGTGGGCTTCCACCGCCTGACGGACGGTCATCGCCAGCAACGGGCGCGGCGCGGTGAAGCGGATCCGCTCGGTCAACCGGGTTCCGCCCGGTATCGCCTCGAAGGAGACCTCCGAGTCGAGCCGGACCGCCGGGAACTGACGGGCCTGGGTCAGCACCGGTCCGGTCGATGGCACCTCCAGCCTCGCCGTATAGGTGATCGGCAGGGTCAGAGCACCCAGCGGGATGCGATCGCGCACGCGGTAAACCTGGACGTATCCGTCGCCGGTGTCGGTGCGCGACAGGCTTTCGACAGAGACCACCAACGGGTGGACGTGCTTGATGTTGTTGAGATCGACGTAGTGGGCACGGACGTCGTCGGGCGCGCCGGGCACGTCCTCACCGACCACCCGATCGACAGGGCCGGCCATGGCGACCTACTGGACAGCGACTGCCTGCAACACGCCGACCTGATCCGGGCAGTACGTGCCGATCGCGGCGCCCAGGAACTGAATCGCCTGACCCTGGTTGGTGCCCAGCGGGAGGTTGGTCAGCAGGAACTTGGCGGATGCGTACGCGTCCTTGTCGACGCCGGTGGCCAGACGCTTGCAGGTGATCTTGCCGATCCACGCGTTGTAGTCACGAGGCCCGTAGATCCCGAAGGTGTGCAGCTGGTTCGCGAAGTCGGTGTCGGGATCGGCGTGCGACGGCGCGGCCAAGACGATCGGCGCCGCGACGGCCGCAATGGCGGCCATGGCAAGCCTCGTAACGTTCATGGGCAAGATTGTAGGACAGCTAAACACCGTCGCAAGAGGCATCCCGCACAATTGCCGACAGCGACACCCGAATCTCATTTGGCCGATGATGTGACCTCGGGCACGAATGGCCGAGGGGAATCGATCGCGGGAGCTGCCGGGGGGTATCGTCCGAACAGTTAAGTGAGCTAATCTCTCAGTTAAATCAGCTAAGCTGTCGCGACGCGACGCGAAGAAATACGGGGTTGAGATGAGACGGACGGCCGCACTCACGAGCAGCGCAGAAGGAGTCACCGCGCTGTCCGTGTGGGTGTCGTAATCTCATCGGGGATTCCAATGGTCAAAGCATTGAGGCGGGCATGGATCCCGCTCGTCATTCTGATCGTGGTGGCCATCGCCGGGTTCGGCGTTTTCCGGCTGCACGGCGTCTTCGGAAAGACCGAGCTCACCCGTCCCGGCAGCGGCCTGGCCAACGACACCAAACCGTTCAACCCCAAGCAGGTGACGTATCAGATCTTCGGCCCAGAAGGCGCGGTGGCAACCATCAACTACCTCGACCTCGACGCGCAGCCGCAGATCGCCCGCGACATCACGCTGCCGTGGACGCTCACACTCACCACGACCGCCCCAGCCGCCAGCGCCAATATCGTGGCCCAGGGCGACACCGATACCATCGGCTGCCGCATCCTGGTCAACGGCGAACTCAAGGATGAGAAGACCTCGACCGGTGTCAACGCCCAGACCTTCTGCCTGGTGAAGTCCGCATGACCGACCTCCATACTCAGAAGCGCCCGTTCATCGCCCGGTTCGTCCGGATGTTCTCGGTGCCGATCGTGCTGTTCTGGATCGGGCTCGTCGTGCTCCTCAGCGTCGCAGTGCCGTCGCTGGAACAGGTGAGCCAGGAGCACACGGTGTCGCTGGCGCCCGAGGACGCGCCGTCGATGCAGGCCATGAAGCGGGTCGGCAAGGACTTCCAGGAGTTCGACTCGAACAGCAGCGCGATGGTCCTGCTGGAAAGCGATCAGCAGCTGGGCGCCGAGGCGCACCACTACTACGACGACTTGATGAAGAAGCTCGCTGCGGACAAAAAGCACGTCGAGCACATCCAGGACTTCTGGGGCGATCCCCTGACCGCCGCCGGATCACAGAGCGCCGACGGCAAGGCCGCGTACGTCCAGCTGTATCTGGCCGGCAACCAGGGCGAGAGCCTGGCCAACGAGTCGATCGACGCGATCAGCAAGATCGTCAAAGACAATCCGCCCCCGGCCGGGATGAAGGTCTACGTCACCGGCCCGACAGCGTTGAGTCACGATCAGCACAACGCCGGCGACTCCGCCGTCAAGCTCATCGAGGCCCTGACCATCGCGGTTATCTTCGTGATGTTGCTGTTGGTCTACCGCTCCATCACCACGGTGATCCTGGTGCTGGTCATGGTGTTCACCGAACTCACCGCCGCCAGGCAGGTCATCGCCTTCCTCGGCCACTTCGAGCTCATCGGCTTGTCGACATTCGCGGTGAACCTACTGGCGACCCTGGCGATTGCGGCCGCCACCGATTACGCGATATTCCTGATCGGGCGATATCACGAGGCCAGACAGTCCGGCGAAGACCGCGAGACCGCCTATTACACGATGTATCACGGCACTTCCCACGTGATTCTGGGCTCGGGCCTGACCATCGCCGGTGCGACCTTCTGTCTGCACTTCACGCGCATGCCCTACTTCCAGTCGTTGGGCTTCCCGCTGGCCATCGGGATGCTCGTCGTGGTGGTCGCCGCTCTGACGCTGGGCGCCGCCATCATCTCGATCGGCAGCAGGTTCGGGCTCTTCGAGCCCAAGCGGAAGATGAACACCCGCATGTGGCGCCGCGTCGGCACGTCGGTGGTCCGCTGGCCCGGACCGATTCTCGTCGCGTCGATCGCACTGTCCCTGGTCGGACTGCTCGCGCTGCCCTCGTACAAGACCAACTACAACGACCGCTACTACCTGCCCGGCAGCATTCCCGCCAACCAGGGCTACGCGGCCGCCGACCGGCACTTCCCGCAAGCCCGGATGAATCCCGAGCTGCTGCTCATCGAAACCGATCACGATGTGCGCAACCCGGCCAACATGCTTGTCATCGACCGGATCGCCAAGTCGATCTTCCACATACCGGGTATCGGGCGCGTGCAAACCATCACCCGGCCGCTCGGCACCCCGATCGAGCACACGTCGATCCCGTTCATCATCAGCATGCAGGGCACCAACCAGACGATGAACATGTCCTATCTTCAGGACCGCATGAAGGACATGCTGAAGATGGGTGACGAGCTTCAGGTCACCATCGACACGATGGAGCGCATGCTGGCGCTGACCAAGGACATGGTCGGCATCACCCACAGCATGGTGACCAAGACCAAGCAGATGGTGGCCGACACCAACCAAATCCGGGACCAGATCGCCAATTTCGACGATTTCTTCCGGCCGATCCGCAATTACCTCTACTGGGAGCCGCACTGCTACGACATCCCGGTCTGCCAGTCGCTGCGATCGATCTTCGACGCGCTGGACGGAATCGACACTCTCAGTGACGATCTCGGCTCGCTGGTCGTCGACATGGACAAACTCGACGTCCTGATGCCGAAGATGATCCAGGTCATGCCGCCGATGATTGCGACCATGAAGGCCATGCAACAAACCATGCTGACGATGCAGTCGACGATGAGCGGCCTGCAGAACCAGATGGACGCGATGCAACAGAACGCGACCGCACTGGGACAGGCCTACGACGCATCGAAGAACGACGACTCGTTCTATCTGCCGCCGGAGGTATTCGACAACCCGGACTTCAAGCGCGGCCTGAAGATGTTCGTCTCTCCGGACGGAAAAGCGGTGCGGTTCATCATCTCTCACGAGGGGGACCCCGCGACGCCGGAAGGCATCTCGCACATCGACAAGATCAAGAACGCCGCATTCGAGGCCATCAAGGGCACCCCGCTGGAAGGCTCCAAGGTCTATCTGGGCGGCACCGCATCGGTCTACAAGGACATGCAGCACGGCGCCGACTATGACCTGTTGATCGCCGGGGTCGCGGCGCTGTGCCTGATCTTCGTCATCATGCTGGTGATCACGCGAAGCGTGGTGGCAGCCGGGGTTATCGTGGGCACGGTGGTGCTGTCACTGGGCGCGTCGTTCGGACTCTCGGTGCTGCTCTGGCAACACATCCTGGGCCAGCCCTTGCACTGGCTGGTTCTCGCGATGGCGGTGATCATCCTGCTCGCGGTGGGTTCGGACTACAACCTGCTGTTGGTGGCGCGCTTCAAGGAAGAGATCCATGCCGGGCTGAACACCGGCATCATTCGGGCGATGGCCGGCAGTGGTTCGGTGGTGACGTCGGCCGGTTTGGTGTTCGCGTTCACCATGGCCTCGATGGCGGTCAGCCCACTGAGGGTCGGCGGTCAGGTCGGTACCACGATCGCCCTGGGCCTGCTGTTCGACACCCTGGTGATCCGGTCCTTCATGACGCCGTCTATCGCTGCACTTCTCGGGAAGTGGTTCTGGTGGCCGCAGCGGGTGCGTCAGCGACCACTGCCGGAAGCGTGGCCCTCACCCAAGGAATCGACAGATCGGCCATCGGTGGGCGCAAGTGCGCCTAGTGACTCGGCGTGACCGGTACGGCTAGTCTGATCTGACGAGTCGTCGGCTGTTAGAAACCTGTTCAGCTGCCGTTCGCACAGTGGCAAGTCCGGCCATGACTTTGCTGTCATCCTTGACGGCAGCCCTGTTGGCCGGCCGTCCAGGAAGGACTCTGATGTCGCTCGAACTGCGCTACGTCGCACCGCTGCTGCTTGGTGTCGGCGCGTCGATTGTGCTGGCCCCGTTGGCCGTTGCTGACCCACCCAGCATCCCCGAGCCGGGCTCTGAGTCGGCTGCCGCCACTATTCGTGACCTCGACGCCGCGGGCTACGACGTCTCGCTGCAGTACGAAAACGGCGTCCCCAACGGTGGACTGTCGGCGTGCACCGTGACCGACATCAACACCCAAGGGACCGCGGGCAGCCAGGCCATCGCGTACGTCACCATCAACTGCTCCAAGTAGCCTCAGCGCGCTCGGCGTAACGCCCCGACGGTGTCGAGTTCCTCGAGCGCCGTCACTGCACGCCGCAAGCCTTCCATGGCGATACCGTCGTCCTGCATTCCACCGAGGCCGGCGGTCGCCAGACCCGAAAAATACGGGTGCACAACGGCTTGCCGGTAGCGCGTCCACAACTCGTCGCGGTTGAGCTGCGGGCCGCCGTGGGTGGCCAGCGCGCTGCGATAGGTGTCCAGCAAGTCGCGTTCGACCCCGGCCCGCTCACTGACGGGCGTGCCGAGGACGATCGCGTAGGCAAGATCGCGGGAGGGATGGCCGCGCCGCACAACCTGCCAGTCCAGCAGTCCGGCTCGCCCGTCCCGGAAGTAGGTATTGCCGGGATGGGAGTCACCGTGCAAGACGGTGTGCGGCCCGCTGTCGATCGCGGCGACGGCAGCGGGAAAGTTTTCCCAGATGTCGCGGCCCGCATACACCGGTATCGACGTCGACCCGGCGAGCCGGCGAGCCGACATCCGCATCACCGACGGCGTCATGAGGTTGGCCGGGTCGCCCGAGGGCGCCACGAGCCAGCCGAATTTCCCACCGCCGCCAGGCTTTTCCGGCAACCGACCCCAAAACGTGCCGTGCAGGCCGGCCAGCACCTCGACCAGTTGGGCCATCTGTTCAGTCGATAGCGGATGCAGAGTGTCCGGGAACTGGCACGGCGAGGTGGACATGTCCTCGAGGACGACCACGTACCGACCGGTCAGCCCGTCGAACGCCGACCCGTACGTGCGCGGAACCCCGGCACCGAGCTCCGGCGCCAGCTCGCGGTAGAAGCGTGCTTCGGTCTCCCCCAGCCCGGCCAGCTCGCCCAGCATCCTGATGCCCGCGCCGACAGCAGGCATCTTCACGAACACCGAAGACGGCAGGCCGTCGCCGGTGAGCCCGAGCCGAGCGCGGCTGGAAGTGCCTGCCGCACCGTCCAGGTGGGACACCGACTCGACGGGTCGCCCGAGGATCTCCGACAGCGTCGCGGGTGTGAGATCGGCTATCCGCCGCGGGAACGGCCTCCTGCCGCCGAGAGCACTGTCAAGGGCAAGGCGCCGCACACCGCGACCAACATGGGCGCCGAAGCGCACAACCGAACGCACCGTTGGACCATACCGCCGGCACGGGCGGTACAGTTACAAATTCACGTAAAAATGTAAACTGCGCGCATAGCACTCAAGAAAGGCAACGCAATTGGGCATCGTGACCACGAGTTCGGAGACAGCCTTCAGCCAGTCACCGGAGACGCTCTACGACTTCGTCACCAATCCGGCGAACTGGACGAAGACCTATCCCGGCAGCAATTACGTGGGCAAGCTCGACGCGTTGCCGCTGGCCGTCGGCGACACCTGGGAAGAGGGCGGCCCCGACGGTGACCGCATATTCACCTGGCACCTGGCGATCGCCGTGCGGCCCAAGCTGTGGGTGTTCAACTCGGTGGGCCGCCTCGGCCACGACCGGGAGGGCAACGGCGGGATGGATGGCCGGATCACCGTCCAGTATCACTTCACGACGCCCGGCGAGGGCATCACGTTGTTCACACGGACGATGACCATCGAGGCACCGAAAGACGCGCCGATGCCTGACGGTTTCTTCCGAATCGTCAACCCGGCCAACATCGATCGCTATCACGCGGCGATCGCGAAGGAGCTTACGAAATCCCGTTGAGCCCGTGATGGTGGTTGCCGCCCGACTCGGTCGGGGCGGGCGGCGCGATGATCGTCGGAGGGGCCTCAGGTAGGTCTGAATGCCTGTTCAAGCGCGGGACCCTGCCACTCGAGAAGGGGCGAGCACCCCCGACAGCCGCGACGTTTCCTCACAGCGGTGTCACGGTCGCGTCAAGGTTCGCCAACAATTTGTTCCGTGCATCGTGATCGCCAACGCTGACTGGCTTCTCACAATCGTTTGACCGGGGAATTTGTTTGCGCGACGCGTGTCCAGAGTGGCCCATGAGGTTTGCCAGGTGCGGTACCGTCTGCTCTGAGCAAGGGGAGAAGTTATGGGTCCTTCGATGAATGCCTCGGCGTATGTGGGTCGTATCGGCGGCCTGGCGGTCGGTCTCGGAGTGGGCGTGGCGATCCTCGCCGGCGCCGGTGCGGCTTGGGCCGAGACGGCCGGATCCGGCGATTCTGGCTCATCGACGCACAGCTCGTCGGGCACCGGCTCTTCGCCGGCCAAGGCCAGCAAGCCGGCGGCCTCCTCTGCGCGCGCCGCGGGTAAGGCGAATTCCAACCGCGCCGCGGCATCCACGTCGGGGGGCGCTTCGACCAGCTCGACCGGCGCGGCCGCAATCAGCCCCGCGGCGACAAGTGAAACGGTGAGCAGCACCATCCGATCGACGGCCAGCGCCACTGCCGCCACCACCGCTGTCGCCCGCACCGGTACGAGCAACTCCCCCGCACTGCCCGTTCCCGACGCGACCGCATTGCTGGCGACAGCCCGGCGGGATCTCGAGCACGTCGCATCGTCGATCCGCGCGTTCGCGGCGGCCGCGTCCACCACCATGACACGGGCCGCGGCCTCGGTGAACTCCTCGGTGAGCTCCCTGACCTCGAACCCGATCGGCTGGGTGACCGGCCAGGTCAACGGCACCTGGCCGCAGACCAACAACACCAGCGGTTTCGGTATCTACGGCACCGACCTCGGGATCATCTGGGAGAACGGGCTGACCGGCAAGATCCAGATCGCGTTCGGCGACACCTTCAGTGGGCCCAATCAGACCGGTACCTGGCGGTCGAACGTCTTGCTCTTGAGTATCGACAACAATCTGAGCAACGGTATGACCCTGCTGCAGACCGGCTACGCCTATCAATTCATCGCGAGTGTTCCCAGCGCGCTGTTCCCATTCATCGGTTCCGAGGTGACGATCATCCCGACCTCGGCCATCTCCGTCCTGGATCAGCAGTACGTGAACTACATGTCGGTCAAATCCTGGGACTCCCCCGGCCGGTGGACCACCAACTACTCCGCGATCTCGATGTACAACCAGGCGACCAACACATGGAACCTGGTGACCTCGACGATCCGATCCGCGAGCTGGTTCGGTTCGTCGACTCCCTACGTCCCGGGCGACCAGAACTTCCAGCAGGCGGCCTACGTGCTGGAACCCGCTGACCAGGTCGCCCCCGGCGGCACCCAGTATCTCTACGCCTTCGGCACGCCGTCGGGCCGGGCCGGCTCTGCCTACCTGTCGCGGGTGCCGGTCGGCGACGTCACCGACCTGTCCCAATATCAGTACTGGAACGGAACCGACTGGGTCACCGACAAACCCGTTGCCGCTGTGGCGATCATCGGCGATTCCACCCATTCCACAGGGCTTTTCGGCCCCATCATCGACTGGGCCAACAACCCGAAGGTGCTGGGCGGCTACCTCGGCGGCCTCTTCGGCGCCAAGACCGGCGGCAACGTCAGCGAGATGTCGGTCCAGTACAACGATTACCTGGGCAAGTACGTGATGATGTACACCAACAGCCAGAACAACGTGGTGCTGCGCTATGCCGACGAGCCCAACGGCCAGTGGTCCGCGCCGATAACGGTGGCGACCTCGGCGCAGTACCCGGGTCTGTATGCGCCGATGATCCACCCGTGGTCGGGAACCGGGCAACTGGTCGATAACAACGGCGATCCAGACGTCAGCAACCTGTACTGGGACATGTCGATCTGGGGCAACTACAACGTCATCCTGATGTCGACAAACCTGGCCTCGTTGAAAGCCTCGCTGACCACCACGACGTAGCTCCTATCCCGACTAAGCTCCTATCCCGACCCGTGAGTGACATTCGCCGCACGATCTGAGTTCATTATTCAGACTCTGCTAGGGTGGCGATCATGTCCGTCGACCGCGACTCGATCAGTACCGAAAACTGTTCGGTCAAGCGGGCTCTGGATGTCGTCGGCGAAAAGTGGACACTTCTGGTCCTGCGCGAAGCGTTCTACGGTGCGCGGCGCTTCGAGCGGTTCCAGGCCCGTATCGGCTGTCCCCGCCAGGTGTTGACCGACCGGCTGAGCACCCTGGTCGCGGCAGGAGTGCTGCGACGGGTGCCGTATCAGGAGCCCGGTCACCGTGAACGCCACGAGTATCGGCTGACGGAGAAGGGCCGCGATCTGCTGCCCGCCGTGATCGCACTGATGCAGTGGGGCGACAAGTGGGAGGCCGACTCCGACGGGCCGCCGGTCGAGGTCGTGCACCGGGACTGCGGCCACCCCGTCGAACTGAGCCTGCGATGCCGCTCCCACCAGACTCCGCTGACCGCCTTCGACACCGAGCCGCGACCGGGCCCCGGCGCCCGTCCCGCCAAGACCAGAAAGACGATCCGATGACCACCACCCTGCACGCATTTGACAGCGCAATCAGCCTGGCCGACAACGGCACCGGTCGTTACACCGGCCAGACCACCCCGGAGTTCGCCAACATGGTCGGCCCGTTCGGCGGAGTGACGGCGGCCGCGATCGTGCGTGCGATCGAGTCCCACCCGGACCGGATCGGTGAACCCGTCGCCTTGACGGTCAACTATCTCGCCCCGGTCAACGACGGCCCCTTCGATGTCGTCGTGCGTGCGGCGCGGACCAACCGGACCAATCAGCACTGGACCGCCGAAGTGCGTCAGGAGCATGGTCTGACGACGACCGCCACCGCCGTCTTCGGTGTCCGCCGCGACGTCTGGTCCGACACCGAGGCCACGATGCCGGAGGCACCCGATCCCGAAAGTCTGCTGCACACAACGGTTCCCGGGCCGGTGCCCTGGATGCGCAACTACGATATGCACTACGTCGAGGGCGGTGTGCCGACCGAGCCGGCGGAAAGCGCGTCGTCCACGACAACGCTGTGGGTACGTCAACGTCCGGCCCGCGAGCTCGACTTCGCCGCGCTCACTGCGCTCAGCGACGTGTTCTATCCGCGGGTGTTTCTCCGCCGCGGACGCATGCTGCCGGCCGGCACGATCTCGCTGACCACGTACTTCCATGTCGACGGTGCCGAACTTGGAAAACAAGGCACGGACTACGTCCTCGCGAGTGCGCTCGCCCAGCGGTTTGCCCGCGGTTATTTCGACCAGACCGCACAGATTTGGGGCCGGGACGGGACGCTGTTGGCGACCAGTCACCAGATCGTCTACTACAAAGAGTGAATGGCCGACAACACCGATCCCCCGGTAGCCCGCCGGTGGCCGCATGTCCTGCGACTCGGGCTGTTCCTCGCGTTCCTGCTGGGCATGTTCTATCTGGTGGCGGTGTCCCGGCTGATCGACGTGGGGCAGATTCGTGATGCGGTAGCCGCGACCGGCCCGCTGGCTCCCCTGGTCTATCTGACGGTTTCGGCGCTGCTGGCCGCGGTGTTCGTCCCCGGTGCACTGCTGGCCGCCGGCAGCGGCGTGTTGTTCGGGCCGCTGCTCGGCACGTTCGTGACGCTGGGCTCGACGGCGACCACGGCGATCATCGCCGCCCTGCTCGGCCGGCGAGCCGGACGCGACAGCGCCCGGGTCCTACTCGGGCCCGACTGGTCTGCGCGCATCGACGCCCAGATCCAGCGCCGCGGGTTGTGGGCGGTCGTGGGTCAGCGGTTCGTTCCGGGCATTTCCGACGCCATGGCGTCGTACGCATTCGGCGCTTTCGGAATACCGTTGTGGCAGATGGCAATCGGAGCGTTCATCGGATCCGCACCCCGGGCGTTCGTGTACACCGCACTGGGAGCGTCGATCTCAGATCTATCCTCACCGCTGGCCTACGCCGCGGTCGCGGTGTGGTGCATCACCGCGATCATCGGAGCGTTCGCCGCACACCGTGGATATCGCGGATGGCGTCGGCGTGGCCGGAACAACGACGGGTCCCTCCCCACCGAGTGAGGAGGGACCCGGCCGCCGTCTAGCGCGCGCTGTGGCCGCGGCCGGTGGCCTTGTGCTCGTGCGTCGAGCCGCTGGCCGAGTCACCGTTGCCGTTGCCGTTCTTCGTCGCCGAGGGCGCCGGCGGCGTGTGCCCCACCGGCTTTGCCGACGCCTTGGGCGTGGTCTCGGTCGTCGTTGATGCGGCGGGCAGCGCCTTGGGGAGGACCGCCGCGGTGACTGCCGCGGAAGGCTTCAGCGCCCTGACGATCTGTTGGGCCAGCGTCTCCAGGGTTCCGATCGGGCCGGCGATGTTGAGCACGGTGCCGTTCGTGAAGTCGAACCCGCCGGGGCTGAACAGACCACCAGCCTGCACTTTGACGCCGATACCGACCAGCGGGTCGAGGTCGGGGCCGTACCCGCCGTTGAGCACGCCGTCGATGATCGTCGCCGGGCCGGTGAGGATGGCATTGACGACCTGCTGTGGATCGCCCGTGTGCACCGCGTCGATCACGTTCTGTATGGCGGCCCCGGTGGCGCCGAGGCCGGTGATCACGGGACCGAGCAGGCCGACGACCACCAGGGCGTCGTAGACCGGATCGTCGAAGATCTTGCCCACGTTGAGCAGGCTCTGGATCGGCTGGGCAGTGAACGTCTGAATCGCTGGCAGCAGGTTGATGAGCGGCTGGCCGACGGCCAGCGGGACGAACAGCAGGGCGTTGGTGGCCGCTTCAACATTGCCTGCCGCAAGCGCGGTCAGTGCGTTCTGCAGCTGCTCAGGCGCCGTCCGGGTGAGGGCGGTGAACAACTCGCCGCCGCTCGTGCCCAACGCGTCACCCAGTGCGGTGAAGCTGGCTGCCTGGTTGGCAAGGATCTGCTTGAGCACCGCACCGGGTTCAGCGGCGTCGACCAAAGCCTGCAGGTTGGCCCTCGCGGTCTCGAAGACCTGCTTGTAGGTGTCGATCGGGCTTACCGCCGCCGCGAGGGTCGTCGCGTCGACGTGGATCGCCGGCAGGTGGATATCAGGCACCGGTGGCGCGATCGGCGAGGCGGCGATGACGCCGGCACCGAGGAGCGCCACACCAGCCGTGACGGAAGAACGAACTGCACGTTGCATGAGGGGTCCCGAAATGTTGAGGTATGTACTGACAATCGGGAACCTACTGCTGAGTAAGTTTGGGTGACCATCGCACAAATTGATGAGATCGTCAGGGCTACCCCGCCGCTTTGCGGCTACGGAATCAGTGGCGTCGGGACGTTCTGGTGCTCATCGCATTGGCGAGCTGGACCCGCGACCGGACCCCCATTTTGCGGAAAACCGCACGTAAATGGGTGTTGACGGTGTGGACCGAGACGCCGAGAGCGGAGGCTACGGATTGGTTGGTGTGACCCTCGCTCACCAGCTGTGCCACCCGCTCTTCCGCCTTGGTCAGGGCCTCGCGCTCGTCGGCGGGCGCGCCCGCCCGGCGCAGATCCCGCTCCACACCGCGCAGGTAGTGGTTCGCGCCGAGCCCGGCGAACAAATCGTGTGCCTCGGACAACACACCGACGCCGGTGTGCCGGTCGCCCTTGTCGACCAGCACGGCGCCGTAATCGGCCAGCGCACCGGCCAACAGGAGGGATCGCGGTGACTCGCGCAGGATCTTGACCGCGCTGCGCAGGGTGGCCGCGTCGCGTGAGACGAATCCTTCGACCTGGAGCGCCACCCCCTCGAAACTGGCGACACCGGGGTTGCGTTCGGCCGCGAGCTTCGCGCGTTCAACTGTCTCGCGGGCGAATTCGTGGTCGGCAGCCGCGACGGCGATACCGGCCTGCACCCGCAGCAGCTCAGGGTTCCTCGGCCACCACGACCGGGACTGTGCCAGTGATGCCATGAGCGGCTTGAAGATTCGTACACTCTCGTCGAATCGCCCTTCCGCACCGGCGATTCGACCCTTGATCAACAGCACCGGCGGCTGCCGCACGGCATCGTCGGTGAGGCCCGTCTCCTCGGCCGACTGCAACCGTTCGCGGGCCAGTGCCAGATCGCCGCGGATGACCGCGACGATGCTGGCGATCAGCCACGCCTCGAATTTGTGGACGTAGGTGCCGATCTCGTCGCAGAGGCGGACCACCGTCAGCGCGCCGACCTCCGCTTCGGCCAGCCGCCCGAGCTTGAAGTCCTGCAACAGTTGAGCGAACACCAGCGACGGCAGGCTGTGCTCGCCGGGACGCCCCTGGTCCCCATGATGGGCCCGGGTCAGCAGCTCTTCGGCTTCTGCGAAGCGGTCCAACTGCTGCAGCGCCAAGATCTCACCGGCCAGATACGTGGTGCCGCCCAACGCGCGCAGCGCCCGGTAGTGCCCGCGTGCCGACGCATGCCTACCCTCTGCGGTGCCCGCCTCGGCCAGCGCCTGCAAGGCCAGAAGTTGCGTGCATTCGTCACCGAGCGCGCGCCCCCGCGACAGCGCCGCCTCGGCGGCCTCGATGGCCCTCTGCGCGGTCCCGGCACGGGTGAGCACCAGGGCCTCGACCGCGGCGAGACGGGCCTGAAAACGCGGCGACAAGTCAGGCCGGGTCCGCGCATCGACAAGGCGCCGGTCGATCTCACCCAGCTGACCCGTCAACCAAAGCGCTTGGGCAGCAAGTGATTGCAGATGGGCTCGGTCGTCGGTCTCCGATGTCGCGGCGAGCAGCGTGTCGATGACCGCCACCGCATCGTTGCCGCGCTGAGCGCGGATCAGGATCTCGGCGCACTGCTCGCCGATCTCCGCTCGCTGGCTGTGGTCCGGGCCGAGCAGTCCGAAGGCCTCGACGATCAGCGGCGCGGCCACCGCGGGCATGGTCAGCGAGGTCTGGGCGGCGGCCCCGCGAAGAATCTCGACCACCTCGAGATCACCGAACCTCGCCCCGACGCGCGCGTGCGGCGCCGCGGCCACCACGCCCTTGCCCGATGCCACCAGATACTTGGCACAGCGCAGATGCAACTCACGCCGCGCCGCGGCGGGCACGTTCTGGTAGGCCGCTTCGCGGATCAGATCGTGCGCGAAGACGATGTGGTCGCGGTCGTCGGCCAGCAGGCCGTGTGCATGGGCCTCCCTGCGTAAGGCCGCGATCACCATGACGGCGGGTTCGCTGAGCAATTCGGCCGCATCGGAGAGGTCGAGCGGCCGGCCCCAGACCGCCGCGAGCTCGACCAACTCGCCCGTGCGCGCACTGAGCGAACGCAGGCGACCGTCGATCGCGGCGGCGAAGGAGGCCGGAATGTCGTCGGCGCTGTCCCCAGCCTCGCGGGCCTTAGCCGCACCCGCCAGCAGCTGTACGGCCAGGAAGGGATTGCCGCCGACGGCGTACAGGCGGCGACGGGTCAACCCTTCGGCCGGGCCACCGAGGTAGTCGCGGGCGAGCACATCGAGGGTGGCGTCGCTCAGCGGGCCCAGCACCAGCCGATGCCGCTCGACGTTGTCGACGGTGTCCATGACGTCGGCGGCAATGTCGCGGCTCGCGACGAGCCATACCACCGGGGATCCGGCCAGCCTGCTCGGCAGTGTGTCGAGCGCAAAGCGGGTCACCGGGTCGGCCCACTGCGCGTCGTCGATCACGATCAGTACGGGTGTGCGTGCGGAGAGATCGGCCAGCAGCGACGCGATGCGGTCGACGAGCCACAACGGCTGGTGATGCAGGGGCGCGAGCGCGGCAAAGCTGTCGGCGTCGAGTAGCGGGTTCGGCCCTGACCGCAGCGCGACCAGCAGCGGCGCCCCCGCCGCGATCTGATGGAGTTCCTCGGCCTTGCCCAATCCGACGGCGAAACCAGCGTCGACCGCCTCGGCGGCGATGGCCTGCACCAAGGCAGTCTTGCCCATGCCCGCTTCACCGCGCAGGCAGATCAACGCGCCTCGGCCCTCGCCGCTGGCCCGCCGCAGCAGTGTCGCCACGCCGGCCAATTCGCCGTCTCGGCCCCTCAGCACATTAACCATCGACGTTAATAACGGCTGAGGGGCCGCGTCGCTTCCCGCGTCACGCGATACTGACACGATGGCTGATCGCAACGTGCTGGGCGGTCCCCTCGAACCGTGCGGGACTGACCCGATGACGGGTTTCTACCGCGACGGCTGCTGTTCGACGGGGCCTGAAGACGCCGGCAGGCATACGATCTGCGCGGTGGTGACCGCCGAGTTCCTCGAGCACCAGCGTTCGATCGGCAACGACCTGTCGACCCCGATGCCGCAGTACAGGTTTCCCGGCCTGACGCCCGGCGACCGGTGGTGCGTCACCGCGCTGAACTGGCTACGCGCCCACACCGACGGGCATGCCGCACCGGTGGTGCTGGCGTGCACCCACGAACGGACGCTGGATGTGGTGCCCCTGGAGACATTGCAGGAGTATGCCGTCGACGTGCCAGACGACCTGGGCAGCCTGGATCAGAAGTAGCCGTTCGCCGGCGGCCAGACACCGTTGACCAGGTAGTTGCCTGAGGCGTGAGCCTTGTAGGCCAGCGGGTTGTGGGTGGCGACCGTGCGGACGTTGCGCCAGTGCCGGTCGAGGTTGAGCGCACGGGCTGTGGCCGAGGCCCCACCAGTGTCGAAGAGCCGCTCGGCGGCGGCCAGGGTCAGCCGCTCGGCGATCAGCTGGGCTTCGGCGACGACGATCGCCACCCGGGCCAGTTCATCGGCGTCGGCGATGCGACCGGAGTCCACCACCGCGTCGAGTGCGTCAGCGGCACCGAGCACCAGCGCCTCGGCCGCGGAGGCATTCGCCGAGATCTCGCCGACGGCCTGCAGAGTGAACGGATCACGGGCGGCCGTGTCGGCCAGCGAGTGCGACGCGGGACGCGCCTTGGTCTGCACGTACCAGACAGCGTCGTCACGGGCGGCCGCCGCGATCCCAGCAGCGACCGCGGCCAGATACAGCTGCAGAAACGCGGTGCTGTGGCCCAGATGCTTACCGTCGGACACGGTGGTCACCTCGTGCGGTTGGACCTCCACGTTGGTGAAGCGGGTGCCACCGCTGGCGGTGGTGCGCTGGCCGAAACCCTCCCAGTCGTCGAAGAGTTCCACACCCTCGCGCCCGGCAGGCACTATCGCCTGAAGGTCCCGACCTTCGGAGTCGCTCGCCGATACCGCGATCAAGTCGGCGAAAAGCGTTCCGGTGGAATAGAACTTGTAGCCATTGAGCCGCAGCACGCCGTCACCGTCGGCCAGCAGCGTGGTATCGGCTCCGGCAGGCGTCTTGCCTTTCGCGTCGGTGATCGCGTTGCCGATGATCACTCCGGTGTTGACCCGCGGGAACCATTCCTCCCGTTCCGCTTCGGTGGCCCGGTTGCTCAGCAACCGCTCGGCGAAGCCGAAGTGCGGCCGAAGTGCTTGAGCCACATTGGAACTGCCGCGTGCGATGCGGATGACCGCGGTCAGCACGTCACGCACCGAACCGCCCGGTCCCCCGTACTGAGCCGGCACCCGAAGGGTGAGCACCCCGGTGCGACGGATGGCCTCGACGGCGTCGTATTGCAGCACCCGGCCGCGTTCGGCGGCAGGATCGCTGTGCCGCAGATCGTCGACGACCGCGGTCAGCCGGTCGAGCCGCTCGGCTACCGTGCCGCCCAGGGGCTCACTGGTGAACCCGGGGCGCGGAGCGACCGGGGAGGACGCTTCAGAAGTTTGCGCGGTCATACGTGACGAAAGCCTTTCAGCGGTAATGGCTGATGATGTGGTCGGCGAAGCGGTCCAGTTCCGACTCGATCGGCTGGAACTGCAGCATGAACAACTCGATCCCGGCCGCGTGGAAGGCGTCGATCCGTTCGATCACCTGGTCGTAGCTGCCGACCAGGCCGGCCAGCGTGCCACCGTTGGAGCCGATGCGCTGGGTCCCCGCGAGCACCTTGTACATGGCGGTGTTGGGATCGGTACCGCTGGAGATCTCGGGACGCGACTCCGCGTCGATCAACGCCTGCAGGTGCGCTTCCTCCGCCTTGGCCTCGGCCTCGGTCTCGCGCGCAATCACGAAGGCCGACAAACCGAATCGCAACGGCCCACGGTCGCGAGGCCGCGCCCGTAGGTCCTCGATCAGCGCGGTGGTATCGGCAAGGGGCCTGCCGTTGATGAAGTACACGTCGCCGTGCGAGGCGCCCAGCGCGCGGCCCGGCTCTGACTCCCCGCCGACGTATACCGGTGGGACGTGCTTCGGGACGGGCCGCACCAAGGCCTGCTGTCTGCCCGGTGGTCCGCCGTGGCCACCGATGTCGACGTGCTGACCGCTCCAGAGGTCCAGAACGGTCTGCAACCACTCCTGGGTGTAGGCGTAGCGATCGTCATGGGCCAGCGGATCGATGCCCAGCGCTTCGAGTTCGGGCAGGAACCAGCCGCTGACTACGTTGATCGACAACCGGCCGCCGGAGATGTCGGCGATGTTCGCGGCGACCTTGGCGAAGACCAGCGGATTGAACAGCAGCGGTTTGATAGCGCCGATCAGCTCGATACGCTCGGTCGCCTCAGCCAATCCTGCTAGGGTGGACCAGGTTTCCAGGACATCGTTTTCGGTGTCGCTGGGATGGATCACATGCTGGGCTACCAAAGTCGCGTCGTAACCACGGTTCTCGGCGTGCACCAGCAGATCACGGGTGCGCCGGTAGCTGGCGTCCGGCAGATCGTCGGGGTGCAGACGGGCACCGTGGTTGCCGTACACCGGGGCCCACACCCCGAAGCGTGGCCCACTCACGACGTGGTCAGGTAGCGTCGGCGCTCCCAGTCGCTGACGTGACCGGTGTACGCCTGCCACTCGCTGCGAGCGATCGCGAGGAAATCGAGCACCGAGTCCCGGCCCAGGATCTCCAGGATCGTGTCGTCCTGCTCGGTCAACGCCAGCGCAGTGCCCAGCGAGTCCGGCAACGGTGTGCCCTTGCCGTACAGGTTGCCCTTTCCGGCGGCTGCAGGCGGGCGTCCGGCTTCCAGCCCCGCCACCACCGCGGCCAGCGCCGAGGCGATCAGCCAGTATGGGTTGGCATCCGAAGCACCCGAACGCAATTCGATACGCGACGCACTCGGCGACTCCTCCACCAGCGACCGGATCGCCGCGCTGCGGTTGTCCCGGCTCCAGTTCACGGTATCGGGGGCGAACGAGTCCGGGGTGTAGCGCCGATAGGCGTTGACCGAGTGCGCCCCGAACACAGTGATCGCTGAGAGGTGTTCGAGCAGACCGGCGATCGCCAGCAGAGTCAGCTCCCCCTCCTCGCCGCCGGCCGCGGCGAAGGCCGGATCGTCGCCGCGCCACAACGAAATATGCAAGTGCGCTGAGCTTCCCGAGTGTTCCGAGAACGGCTTGGGCATGAAGCTGGCCACCTTGCCGTGCTTGCGCGCAACCTCTTTGGCGGCGTACTTCAACCGTGCGCCGTCGTCAGCGGCGGCAAGCGCGTCGGTGTACACCAGGTTGGTCTCCACCTGACCCGGCCCGTACTCGGTCTGGACTCCTTCCAGGCGGGTGAACGCGCCGAGGGTGTCGTGCAGGTCCGACAGGAGCGGATCCAGGCCGTTGGCGTTCTGCAGCGAGTAGGCCTGGATTTCCTCCTGGATCGGCGAGCCGTCCGGCTGCAGCAGATAGAACTCGAACTCGACGCCGACCTTCGCGGTGAAGCCCAGCGACGCCAGCCGCGCAATGACCCGCCGCAGCACGCCACGCGGGTCGAGCAGCGACGGCGAGCCATCCGGGCGCACGATGTCCGAAATCACGTGGCCCACACCGGCACGCCACGGCAGCGGTTTGTACGTCGAGAAGTCCGGGATGGCCTGCACATCGGGATATCCGTCGTCCCAGTTGGTCAGCCGCAGCCCGTCGATCACCGTTCCGTCGGTGTTCCAGCCCAGCGCCGCCTCGCAGAATGCGAAGCCGTGCTTGGCGCGGTCGATGAATTGCTTTGCGGGTATTCGCTTCCCGGCCGCATGGCCGAAGGGGTCGCTCCAGGCCACCTCGATCTCGGTCAGCGAGCCGTCGTGCAGGCGGCGTAGCAGCTCGGACTCGGGATCTTCCACCTGCGTCACAGCGAGGGCCTCCTGGGGCGTGAGAATTGGGACGGGTGGCCATCACCCTCCCTCGCGGGCTCACAGCGGAGATAGGTTTAGCGTCGGCGTGAGCGCAACTACCTGCGGAGAATTCGACTCGCACTGAGCGTAGACATTCACAGCTGGTTAACAGCAAGCAAAGGTGTTCCGCGTGTCTGTATTCGTCGACGTCGCGCCGCCCGACGCCACCCGTCCGCCCGGTGGGACGAGATTTCCAGGGTGGTTGGCCCGCGTCGCTCTTCCCCTGTTGTCTCTGCTGGTGTTCTTCACCGTCTGGCAGCTGGCGGCGGCGAGCGGGATCTGGAATCAGACCTTCGTGCCCTACCCGAGCACGGTATGGCGAGCGTTCATCGACGTGTCGACCACCCATGACGGTGTCCGCGGCTACGCCGGCTACCTGTTGTGGGAACACCTGTACATGACACTGCGCCGGGTCTTCGCCGGCGTTGTCATCGGTGTGGCCGGCGGCCTCGCGCTCGGCTTATTGATGGGCTCGATCCCGTGGGTCCGCAGCGTGCTGGAGCCCTGGCTGACCTTTTTGCGGGCGCTGCCTCCGCTGGCGTACTTCTTCCTGCTGGTGATCTGGCTGGGCATTGACGAGGCACCGAAGGTGACCCTGCTGGCACTGGCGGCTCTGCCGCCTGCCGCGGTAGCCACCACCGCGGCCGTCGTGGCCGTGCCGGTCAGCCTGGTCGAGGCGGCCAGGGCACTGGGCGCGTCCCGGCGTGATGCCTTGCGCGACATCGTGATTCCGTCAGCACTTCCCGAGACGTTCACCGGGATCCGGCTGGCCGACGGCATGGCGTACTCCTCGGTGGTCGCCGCCGAGTTGTTCAACGGCGTCCCCGGTATCGGCGGCCTGGTCAAGGACGCCAGCAATTACAACAACACCCCCGTGGTGCTGGTCGGCATTTTCGCGATCGGTATCTCGGGGCTCGTGATCGACGGTCTGTTGCGCGCTGTCGAGCGTCGCACCGTCCCCTGGAGAGGAAAGGCATGACCCTGAAGAAGCTCGTAACCCTGGCTGCCGCCGCCATCACCGTGATCGGCATGGCCGGCTGCTCGGTTGATCACTCCAAGTCGGAGGCGGGCAAGCCCACGCTTCGCATCGGGTACCAGACCTTCCCCAGCGGCGACCTGATCGTGAAGAACAATCGGTGGCTGGAAGATGCGTTGCCGGACTACAACATCAAGTGGGTCAAGTTCGACTCCGGTGCCGACGTCAACACCGCGTTCATCGCCAAGGAACTCGACTTCGGGTCCTTGGGCTCCAGCCCGGTCGCCCGCGGACTCTCGGCCCCGCTGAACATTCCCTACAGCGTCGCCTTCCTGCTCGACGTGGCCGGTGACAACGAGGCACTGGTGGCTCGCAACGGCAGCGGTATCAACTCGATCGCCGACCTCAGGGGTAAGCGGGTGGCCACTCCGTTCGCCTCGACCGCGCATTACAGTCTGCTCGCCGCCTTGGCTCAGAATGGATTGTCGCCCAGCGACGTTCAGCTGATCGACCTGCAGCCACAGGCTATCCTGGCGGCCTGGGAGCGCGGTGACATCGAGGCCGCCTATACCTGGTTGCCGACCCTGGATCAGCTGCGTAAGACCGGCAAGGACCTCATCACCAGCCGGCAGCTGGCCAAGGACGGCAAGCCGACTCTGGATCTGGCCGCGGTGTCCAACTCGTTCGCCAAGGACCACCCCGAGGTCGTCGACGTCTGGCGTAAGCAGGAAGCCAGGGCACTGACCGTCATCCACAACGACCCCGCTGCGGCGGCCAAGGCAATCGCCGCCGAAATCGGTCTGTCGCCAGCCGATGTCGAGGGCCAGCTGAGGCAGGGCGTGTATCTGACGCCGCAGGAGGTGGCATCCCCGCAGTGGCTGGGCAGCCAGGGCAGCCCCGGCAACATCGCGATCAACCTGCAAAGCGCGTCGCAGTTCCTCTCCGACCAGAAGCAGATTCCCTCGGCCGCACCGTTGAAGACGTTCCAGGACGCCATCTACACCCAGGGCTTGCCTGATGTCATCACCCAGTAAGGCGGACGCATCCGAAGTGGCCCCGTCCTCGGCGGCGCACAACGACGGCGGCATCCAGATCCGCCGTGTCGAGCACCGCTACGGTACGACGACTGCACTGGGACCGGTTGATCTCGACGTGGAACCCGGCTCGTTTCTGGTCCTGGTCGGCGCATCGGGGTGCGGCAAGAGCACCTTGTTGCGCCTGATCGCCGGGTTCGAGTCGCCGAGCGACGGTGAGATCAGGGTGTCGGGTCGACAGCCTGTTCCCGGACAGACCGCGGGTGTGGTGTTCCAGCAGCCCCGGCTGTTCCCGTGGCGGTCCGTCGGTGGCAATGTCGAACTGGCGCTCAAGTACGCCGGCACTCCCCGTGAGCACCGGGCCCGGCGCCGCGACGAGCTGCTCCACCGTGTCGGATTGAAAGATATTGCGCACCGCAAGATCTGGGAGATCAGCGGCGGTCAGCAGCAACGCGTTGCGATCGCGCGGGCCCTGGCATCCGAGCGCCCGGAGACATCGCTGCTGCTGCTCGACGAGCCGTTCGCCGCGCTGGACGCGCTGACCATGGAGCGGCTGCAGGAGGATATCCGCGAAGTCAGTGCGGAGTCGGGACGGACCACGGTGTTCGTCACCCACAGTGCCGACGAGGCGGCTTTCCTCGGATCGCGCATCGTGGTGCTGACCCACCGGCCCGGCACGGTCGCCCTGGACCTCTCCGTCGACCTGCCCCGCACCGGCGTCGACGCCGACGAGCTGCGTCGCAGCACCGAATACACCCGGCTGCGCCAGGAAGTCAGCCGGGCCGTCAAAGCCGCGGCGACCGAAGCGACATGACCGCCAGGACTCACACCCTGAAATCAGCTATCTGAGCCGGCCCACTCGATCTCGAATTCGACCACCTGGGCGACCGGAACCGCCAGGGCCAGTGGGGTGAACGTGCCGGCAACCTCGTCGCGGGCCACCCCGGTCACTACTCGCCCACCGAAACCCCGTGGATCGCCAGGGATCTCGACGGTCAGCGTGGTGACACCGGCGCCGGAGGCCACTCGCAGGAAGAACTGCTGATGCGGCGCAACCGCTTTCGTGATCGTGGCGCCGTCGGCATCGACAATCGCGTACCCGTCGCCGGCCACGACCTTCGCGGCGTCCGCGGTGACCAGCTGGAACGGCCCGACGATGTCTCCGTGGGCCACCACCGCCTCGGATGCGATCAGCGCCGGGGCGACGGCAGCGCGTCGCGCCGCGCGGGCGCCGGCCAACAGATAGTCGTAGAGGTGCACAACGGGTGCGGTGTTGCGGTACAGACCCGAGCCGGCAAGCCGGAAGCTCACGTCGGCGATGGTGGCGTCACCGTCGACGAGCAGTCGGTAGTGGGGGTAGCCGCCGCCCGTGCGGCCGTAGCGGTGATGGGCGACCGTGCTGCCCACACCCAGTGACTTGCTGACCCGGCCACCGCCGGCAGGCACCGTGACCCTGGAGGCCGCCACGTCCTGCCATACCTTGCCGTCGCGGGACTTCTGCAACGTGAGCACCGCGCCGGCGAGCGTGACGACATCCGCCGAGTAGCCCCCCAGCTGGCGCTCCCCGTCGAACTCGACGCGCAGCTCCCCAGCGCGCTCGATGGTCCGGGCCGGGATGTTCAGCGGACGGTTGTCGAGCTCGAGCCCGTTGGTCAGGTACCAGATGGCGGCCTGGGTTCCGGCGATCGCCTCGTGCTCGTTGATGTTGCGGGACCCCAGTGCATATCCGGCGGCGCGCAGGTCACGGCTGAGTTCGGTGGTCGAGAGCGCCGGGAAGGAGTTACGCAGGATCCAGGCGACCTCGGCCTCATAGGCACGGGCCTGCAGATGTGGCACCGCCGACCAGGTGTCGGCGCGGTAGTGCGACGGCCTGGTCGGCGCGACCCCGGCAAAGTCCAGCGAGTAGGCCTCGATGTTGGGATTGAGGCGGATCAGGTCAGTACGCGCGGACGTGCCGTCGGTGAAAACGATGGTGTCGACGGTGTGCGAGTACGTGCCGGCGCGGTAACGGGTCATCCGCGAAAGGTTGGTGGCCGCGACCGGCTGGGTGCGCCGGCGGGCGGCCACACGCGAGGGTGCAGATGTGAGCAATGACACGGTTGGCATCGGGTTGATCTCTCTGAGTGCGTCGAAGAGCGCAGGCCATCGCGCCAAGAAGGCGGCGGGCTGAGCGCAAGGAATTACGGCGTCAGAAGAATCAACAACAACAGAAACGCACGTCGAGGCAGCGCGTGAAACCAAAGCGCGGCTGTGCGTGGTGTTGCATGCCAATACCATACGGCACGGCGGAGACAAACTTGTAACCGAGTTCGCATCACGCTGACTTCCAAACCTGTGCACGCCCGCGAGAGAGCAACGATGATTGGCCCCACCCCGAGAAGTGGAGGAGACCTGGATGACGTCGGCCGAGAACGAATCGCAGGCACTTGGCGCGCTTGCCGCCCGGCAGCTTGCCAATGCCACCAAGACCGTCCCGCAGCTGGAGACCATCACCCCGAGGTT
>NZ_NOZR01000021.1 GCF_002250655.1 Mycolicibacterium sphagni | reverse complement strand
GTTCACTCGACACCGGCAACCCACGTCCGATTGCAGCCCGAGGCCTTCGGCCCCGAGTCAGCCCCCATACCGTCTAGACGGCACTCATCGCCGATGAGATTTCGGCGATCCCGCAGATCGGTCAACAGATGCGCGGGAGCTGCTCCCCGAGTTCGCGATCGATGACGCGGGTTGTGCCGAACGGTGTGTTGGTCACGGCCATGCCGGAGTGCTCGGCGACGACACGGCCGATGATCGTGGCGTTCACCCCTTCTGGCCGGGCACGCATCGCGGCGAGTACCGTGGCGCTTTGCGACGGATCGACGAAGGCCACGATTTTCCCTTCGTTGGCGACCTGTAGGGGATCAAGCCCGAGGAACGAGCATGCCGACGAAACTGTCTCCGGCACTGGGATTGTGGCCTCGTCCAGTTCGACCCCCACCGACGCCGCCTTGGCGATCTCCACGACCGAGGCGACCAGTCCGCCACGCGTCGGGTCCCGCAACGCATGCACAGCGCCCGGCGCACCCGATGCCGCGCAAGCCGCCAGCATCGCCGCGACGAGTCGGTGTAGGGGCGCGCTGTCGGTGGTGACGACGGTGCCGAAGTCGATGCCTTCGCGCACGCTCATGATCGCCACCCCGTGCTCGCCGATATTGCCCGATACGATGATGTGGTCGCCGGGGCGCGCCCGCTCAGGTCCGATCTCCACACCTGGCGGGACGACGCCTACGCCGGCGGTGTTGATGAAAAGCTGGTCGGCACTGCCTTTCCCGACGACCTTGGTGTCCCCGGTGACAATCGTGACCCCGGCCTTTGCCGCGGCCTTGCCCATGGTCTGTGCGACGGCTCCGAGCACGACCAGTTCCAGCCCCTCTTCTACGATGAAGCCCGCGGTGAGTCCGATCGGCACGGCGCCGCTGCACGCCAGGTCGTTGATCGTGCCGTTAACGGCGAGGTCGCCGATGTTGCCGCCCGGGAAGAACAACGGCTGCACGACATAGGAATCGGTGGTTACGGCGATTCGGCCGGCAGGCACATCCAGCAGCGCCGAATCGCGGCCCGGCTTCCCCGTGGATCCGAAGGCAGGCAAGAACAGATTCTCGATGAGTTCTTCGGAGAGCACACCGCCCCCGCCGTGGCCGAGCATGATCCGTTTCGTCTCGCGCAGCGGCAGCGGGCATACCCAGTTCGCCGGGTCAATGGTCATGGGCGCCTCAGGCATGTGCCGGTGCCCCCAGCCGACGGAACTGGTAATAGGCGGCGCATGCACCCTCGCTGGACACCATCGTCGCGCCCAGCGGAGTACGTGGCGTGCAGGACTTTCCGAAGGCCGGACACTCGTTGGGCTTGAGCAATCCCTGGAGCACCTCACCGCTGTGACACTCGGCGGACTCTTCGACCTCCAGGTGCCCGACACCGAACTCTCGCTCCGCATCGAACGCCGTGTACCGGGGTGAGAGCTTCCAGCCCGATTTCGGAATCATCCCGATACCGCGCCAGGGTCGGTCGGTGACTATGAAAACGTCGTCCAGCGTCTGTTGCGCGACCACGTTGCCCGCGTTGTTCACGGCACGTGGATAGGCGTTGCGCAGTTCGGCCTTGCCGTCCTCGAGCAGGTCGACCAATTGGCGCACTCCTTCCAGCAGGTCGAGCGGCTCGAAGCCCGACACTACGATCGGCACGCCGTACTTCTGCACCAGCGGAGCGTATTCCGAGGTCCCCATTACCGTGCAGACGTGGCCCGCGCCGAGGAAACCCTGCACCCGGTTGGTCGGCGAACTCAGGATGGCCGTCATGGCGGGTGGCACCAGCACATGGGAGACCAGCAGGTAGAAGTTCGTCAGGCCGAGTCGCTGCGCGTGAACAACAGACATCGCGTTGGCCGGTGCGGTGGTCTCGAAGCCGACGCCGAAGAACACCACCTTCTTGTCGGGATTGTCAGCGGCTATCCTGGTGGCATCCAACGGCGAATAGACGATACGCACGTCTCCGCCGCGCGCCCGAACGCTGAACAGGTCCTGATGGCTGCCCGGCACGCGGAGCATATCCCCGAACGAGCAGAAGATCACGTCATCACGGGACGCGATCTCCAGTGCGCGGTCGATCATTTCCAACGGAGTGACGCAGACGGGACAGCCGGGGCCATGGATGAACTCGACGGCATCGCCGAGCAGTTGATCGATACCGTTGCGGATTATCGAATGTGTCTGTCCACCACAGACTTCCATTATCGTCCAGGTCCGGGAGGCGCGGCGCTTGATGTGTTCGACCAAAGTCCGCGCGGCCAGCGGGTCGCGGAATTCATCTAGATACCTCATGCCGGAGTCCTCCCGGTCTGGGTCCTACTCTGTCCTTCTGATCCGGCGAGTTCCTCGTCGAGCACCCCGAGGCGTTCGAACATTTTGAGCGTCTCGTTGGCCGATGCTTCGTCGAGGCGCGTGATTGCGAAACCCGCATGCACGATCGCGTATTCACCGATTTGCATGTCCGGTAGATAGGCGAGGCACACCGTCTTCGTAGTGCCGCCGAAATCGACGGTCGACATCTTGGTGCCGGACTCGTCCCAGATCTGCACCACCTTCCCGGGAATTCCTAGGCACATCTGCCGCTCTCTTTCTGTCCGGGGTTCCAGGCCGCCGCGATGACGGCCTGCCCCAACGCCAGCCCGCCGTCGTTGCACGGCAGTACCGCATGCGTCAGCACTTCGAACCCAGTGGTGGTCAGCGTCTCCCCGAGCCCGGCGAGGAGGAGGCGGTTGACGAACACGCCGCCAGTGAGCCCCACGGTGCCGATATCGGCCCGTCGCGCGCAGTCGGTCACCGCCACCGCCGTCGCTCGGATCACCGCGTGGTGGAAACCGGCCGCGAGATCGGCCACCTCGGCCCCCGCGCGCAAACCGTCGACGAGACCGGCGATAACGGGGGCAGGATCCAGAACACCGGCCTCGACGCCGAAGTCCAACGGCACCGCCCTGCCGGTGCGGGCCGCATGCTCGAGTTGGACGGCGGCCTGACCCTCGTACGTCACCAGCTGACAGACGCCGATAAGGCTGGCCACCGCGTCGAACAGGCGCCCCATGCTGCTGGTTGGCACACATCCCAGGCCTCGGGGAAGCTGTTGACGCAGAATGTGGATACCGGATTCGCCGACTGCTCTCACCGCGGGCAGCCTGGCATCCCATTCGATCCCCGCACGGTCCAGAAGATCCAGCGCGATCCGTGCGGGGTGACGAACAGCTTCGTCACCGCCGGGCAGCGCAAACGGCTTGACGTGGCCGACCCTAGTGAACACGGATGGATCGGTGATCGTGAGAAACTCACCGCCCCAGATGGTTCCGTCTGTACCGTAACCCGTCCCGTCGTAGGCGACGGCGAGGATCGGCGCACCTAGGCGGTCATGCTCCGCCAGCAGCGATACCGCATGGGCGTGGTGATGCTGCACCCGCATGACGGTCTGACCCTGGCGCATTGCCCATTTCGTGGTCGCGTAGGACGGATGCATATCGCAGGCGATCAGATCGGGCTGCCGATGGGTCATGGACGCCAGATGGTCATATGCCGACTCGAAACAAGACTGGGTGCGCGGATCGGACATATCGCCAAGGTGGGACGAAAGATGTGCGCGACCGTCGGCGGACATCAGGCAGAAGGTGGTCTTCAGGTCTCCCCCGGTCGCCAGGACCACCGCCTGCGTCCGGACACCGCGCACCGTGACGGGCAGCGGTGCGTAACCCCGCGAACGCCGAATGGGGACCGCGGCGCCGTCGCCGGCCAGCGCCACTACCGAGTCTTCGCACGGGACGTGGATCGGGCGGTCGTGGGCGATCACTCCGTCGGCCAGTCCGTCGATCCAGTCGCTATCGTCGTCACGGAACACGATCGGTGATCCACCGAGGTTAGCCGACGTCATCACCAACGGTTGGGGGCCCAGTCGGTCGAACAACAGGTGGTGCAGGGGCGAATAGGCCAGCATCAACCCGATCTCCCCAAGCCCGGGTGCGACGGCCGCCATTACTGCCTCGTCTCGTGCAGGCACGAGCACGATCGGTGCGCAGGGCGATGAAAGCTGCCGCGCTGCTACATCATTGATCACCGCGATCCGGCTGGCTGCAGCGAGGTCGGCGACCATCACAGCGAATGGCTTGACGGGTCGGCTCTTTCGCCGGCGCAGGTCCGCGACGGCGACGGCGTTGTGGGCGCGGCACGCCAGGTGATAGCCACCGATGCCCTTGACCGCGACGATCAAACCGTCTGCAAGGGCCGCCGCCGCAGCGGCCAGTGGTTCGCCCGCGCCTGGCCCCGACCAGGACAACGTGGGACCGCAGTCGTGGCAGGCGATGGTCTGGGCATGGAACCGGCGGTCGGCCGGGTCGTGATACTCGGCGGCGCATCTCACGCACATCGGGAACTTCGCCATCGTCGTTGCCGGCCGGTCATAGGGCAGGTCGGTGATCACGGTGTACCGCGGCCCGCAGTTAGTGCAGGTAATGAACGGGTGGCCGTAGCGCCGGTCGCCGGGTGCACGCAACTCACGCAGGCAGTCGTCACAGATCGCTATATCAGGCGGCACGAGCGTGCGCCGATCGCCGGGAACGCGGCGGCTTTCGACGATCGCAAAGCCTGAGTCCCCTTTCGGCGCCAGCCTTGTCACCGCCAGCTCGTCGATGCGTGCCATCGGCGGCGGGCGATTGCGGATCATGGTGACGACGGCGTCAACCGCACCGGCCGCACCTTCCAACTCGCAGTGCACCGCACCCGCGTCGTTGTAGACGAATCCACCTACGCCGTGCTCGATCGCCGCGCGGGCGACGGCGGGCCGGAACCCGACGCCCTGAACGACGCCGGTGATCTCGAGCCGGAGTCGCACGCTCGGTACAGATACGCTCGGACTGCTCCTCATGGACCTCCTGAGCAGCGTTGGCCGGCTGTGCCCGATGGGCTGCCGACACGGGCCGGTCACCTCAGGCTAGACCTGGCAAACTACGACGACAATCACCATTAGGAACAGAATGGGAGCACCATGGCAGTGTGCACGAACTCTCATTGTGTCAGGCCATCGCTGGTGTAGTCAGGCCGCACGCGGTCGGCAGGCACGTCGATATCGTGCGGGTCCAGGTAGGCGCCCTGCGCCAGGTGGTACCAGAGTCGCTGGAGTTCTGCTGGTCGCTGCTGCGGGAACACGAGGGCATGCCCGATGCCAAACTGGAACTCGAGTTCATCGCGGCCGAGGTGGTCTGCCGGTCTTGCGGACAACGCTGTGAGATCACGTCGAAATGGTCGGTGCTGTGTCCGCTGTGCGACAGCGCCGATGTCGAGGTCGTGCGCGGCAAGGAGTTTCTGGTGACGTCACTAGACGTCACCTGACCGAGCGAAAGGTCTCACGATGGGCAGATTCCATCGTCACGACGACGGCGCTGCGCACAGCCACGAGCACACCGGCAGCAGCCACGACCACGGCGACCACACCGGCTACTCGACCGGTACGCTGCGGGTCGACGTACTGGAATCGATCTTCGCCGAGAACGATGTCAGGGCAAAAGTCAACCGAGAAGCGTTCGAGGCCAACGGTATTCGGTCGCTGAATCTCATGAGCTCACCCGGTTCCGGCAAGACCACCGTGCTGGGTGCCACGCTCGACGAGCTCGCCGGGCAGCTCGCGGTCGGGATCATCGAGGGTGATATCGCTACCGACCTGGACGCAACCAAGCTGGCCGGCCGGGGCGCGCAGATATCGTTGCTGAACACCAGCAACGGCTTCGGCGGAGAGTGCCATCTCGACGCGCCGATGGTCAACCGGGCGCTGCAGGGCCTCGACCTGCCCGCGCTGGACCTGGTCATCATCGAGAACGTCGGCAATCTGGTTTGCCCCGCCGAGTTCGATGTGGGCGAGCACGCCAAGGCGATGGTTTATTCGGTCACCGAGGGTGAGGACAAACCATTGAAGTACCCGGTGATGTTCCGGTCGGTCGACGTAGTCCTGCTGAACAAGATCGACCTGGTGCCTTATCTCGACGTGGACATCGACCAGTGCATCGCCCACGTTCGCGAGGTCAATCCCACCGCGACCATCCTGCCCGTCAGCGCACGCACCGGCTCTGGGATGCAGGAGTGGTTTGGTTGGCTGAGACGATTTGTCGACAGTGCCCTAACTTGAGCGAAATCCGCTGTCCACCTTAGGGATACCGCTGCGACCAGGGTGCCTGTGAAATGGCTGTCGCGCCGATATCAGCCGGCGGCTCCTGAGAGGACAGTTAGACCTTCGTACCTGTCACCTCGAATCCGTTGACAACAACGTGTGATCTGGGCCACGCTGGGTCTAGCGACGCGCAAGTGGGCCGAAGGGCGACTCCTGCGCCGCAGGGATCCCAGCCCGGTCCCGGGAAGCTTCAGCATGCTCACGGAAGCAGCAGTCAAAGCCGAACAGACATTGATCCACGTTCTCTGGATCAACGCCGGACTCAGTTGTGACGGCGACTCGGTCGCACTGACCGCCGCCACGCAGCCCAGCATCGAGGAGATCGCGCTCGGCGCCCTCCCCGGTCTCCCCCAGATCGCCGTGCACTGGCCGCTGATCGACTTCGAATGCGGACCCAATGGTGGAGCCGACGATTTCCTCGAATGGTTCTTCAAGGCCGACCGCGGGGAGTTGGAACCGTTTGTGCTCGTCGTCGAGGGGTCGATACCCAACGAACAGCTGCACAACGAAGGCTATTGGTGCGGATTCGGTAACGATCCCGCGACCGGACAGCCGATGACCACCAGTGAGTGGCTCGATCGACTGGCGCCGAAAGCCACCGCGATCGTCGCTGTCGGAACCTGCGCCACCTACGGTGGAATCCATGCCATGGCGGGCAACCCGACCGGTGCGATGGGTGTTCCGGACTACCTCGGCTGGGAGTGGAAGAGTAAGGCGGGCATACCGATTGTCTGTGTGCCGGGCTGCCCCGCACATCCCGACAATATGGCGGAGACGCTGACCTACCTGCTGTACATGGCTACCGGCCAAGCGCCGATGATCCCGCTCGACGAAGCCCTGCGCCCGAAGTGGTTGTTCGGGAGGACGGTTCACGAGGGCTGCGACCGGGCCGGCTACTACGAGCAGGGTGACTTCGCGACCGAGTACGGATCGCCGAAGTGCATCGTCAAGCTGGGCTGCTGGGGACCGGTGGTGAAATGCAATGTGCCCAAACGTGGTTGGATCAACGGTATCGGTGGCTGCCCCAACGTCGGCGGCATCTGCATCGGCTGCACGATGCCGGGATTCCCCGACAAGTTCATGCCGTTCATGGATGAGCCGCCGGGCGGCAAGATCTCCACCACAGCGTCGGGACTGTACGGGTCGGTGATCCGCAACCTGCGCCAGGTGACGGGGCGGACGGTGGACAAAGAGCCCAAGTGGCGTCACAAAGGCCGCGAACTCACCACCGGCGCGCAACGCACCTGGTAGTCGGTGTCAATGGAATTGCCGCGCGCCAGCGGTATTTCAGTAGTCAATTAGAGAGCGAAGTCTGATGACAACGATCATCCCCGAACCGTCGCAAGTAAAGCGGGATCCCGGTTCCCTGGTCGAAATGGCGTGGGATCCGATCACCAGGATCGTCGGCAGCCTCGGCATCTACACGAAGATCGATTTCGAGAACCGCGAGGTAGTTGAGTGTCACAGCACCTCGTCGATCTTCCGCGGCTACTCGATCTTCATGAAGGGTAAGGATCCGCGCGACGCTCACTTCATCACCAGCCGCATCTGCGGGATCTGCGGTGACAACCACGCCACCTGCTCGTGCTATGCGCAGAACATGGCGTATGGCGTCAAACCCCCGAACCTCGGCGAATGGATCGTCAACCTCGGCGAGGCGGCCGAATACATGTTCGACCACAACATCTTTCAGGAGAACTTGGTCGGGGTTGACTATTGCGAGAAGATGGTGGCCGAGACCAACCCGAGTGTTCTGGCGAAAGCCGAGAACACCCTCGCGCCCCACTCCGCCGCGCACGGGTACCGGACCATCGCCGACATCATGCGCTCCCTCAACCCCTTCACCGGCGAGTTCTACCGCGAAGCGCTGCAGGTCAGCCGGTGGACCCGAGAGATGTTCTGCCTCATGGAGGGCCGGCACGTCCACCCGTCGACACTCTATCCCGGCGGAGTCGGGACCGTCGCGACGATCCAGCTGATGACGGACTATATGACTCGGCTGATGCGCTATGTCGAGTTCATGAAGAAGGTCGTGCCCATGCACGACGACCTCTTCGACTTCTTCTACGACGCGCTCCCCGGGTACGAGAAGGTCGGGCTGCGCCGCACGTTGCTCGGCTGTTGGGGCTCCTTCCAGGACCCCGACGTCTGCAACTTCGCCTATAAGGACATGGAGAAGTGGGGCAACGCCATGTTCGTCACCCCCGGTGTCGTCGTCGACGGCAAGCTGGTTACGCATTCCCTGGTGGACATCAACCTCGGCATCCGGATCCTTTTGGGCAGTTCGTATTACGACGACTGGACCGATCAGGAAATGTTCGTCAAGACCGATCCGCTGGGTAACCCGGTTGACCGCAGGCATCCGTGGAACCAGCACACCAATCCCCGCCCGCAGAAGCGCGATATGGACGACAAGTACAGCTGGGTGATGTCACCACGCTGGTTCGACGGCACCGACCACCTGGCGCTCGACACCGGCGGCGGACCGCTGGCCCGGTTGTGGTCGACCGCGCTGGCCGGCCTGGTGGACATCGGCTACGTGCAGGCCACCGGTCACAGCGTGAAGATCAACCTGCCCAAGACCATTCTCAAAGGGCCGGTCGAGCTGGAGTGGAAAATCCCCGAGCACGGCAGCAATACGTTGGAGCGCAACCGCGCCCGCACCTACTTCCAGGCGTACGCGGCAGCGTGTGCGCTGCATTTTGCCGAGAAGGCATTGGTGGAGATCCGCGCCGGACGGACCAAGACGTGGGAGAAGTTCGACGTGCCCGACGAGGCCATCGGCTGCGGATTCACTGAGGCGGTCCGTGGAGTTCTGAGCCATCACATGGTCATCAGGGACGGCAAGATAGCGAACTACCACCCGTACCCGCCCACCCCGTGGAACGCCAATCCGCGCGACACCTACGGCACACCGGGACCGTATGAAGATGCGGTGCAGGGCCAGCCGATCTTCGAGGAGAATGACCGGGAGAACTTCAAGGGCATCGACATCATGCGCACGGTGCGAAGTTTCGATCCCTGCCTGCCATGCGGTGTGCACATGTACCTCGGAGACGGCAAGTCCCTCGACAGGCTGCATTCGCCGACCCAGTCGGTCACCGGGGAGTGAACGACGAGGCGCGTTGGCGCACCGCGGGTGATCGCATGCAGACCCTTCTCGAGGCCAGCGCCACAGGCGGTCCCGTGGCTCGTGAGCGGGCCGAACAGCTGGTCCGCGAAGTGGTCGACCTCTACGGCGCGGGGCTGGCACGGGTACTGCAGATTGCGGCGCAACACGATCCCGCAGTCGTGGAACACTGCGCCACCGACGATTTGGTGGCCAGCCTGATGCTCGTGCACGGCTTGCATCCGCACGACGTGCACCGCCGTGTCGCCGACGCCCTCGACAGCGTCCGACCGTATCTCGGTTCGCACGGCGGCGATGTCGAGCTGCTCGAGATCATCGGTGGCACGGCGCGGCTCAGGTTTGCCGGCAGCTGCAAAAGTTGCGCCTCGTCCGCGGTGACACTGGAGCTGACGGTGGAGGACGCCGTGCGCAGCGCCGCTCCCGAGATCAGCGAGATCGAAGTCGTTGCGGCTGAACCGGCTCCGGCCTCGACCGTCATCCCGGTCGAATCCCTGCTCAGCCGGGTGCACTCGGAAAGCCACGGCGGTGCGAGCTGGCACCCGGTGCCCGATCTGGCCGATCTGCACAACGGTGAGGTCGGCGGTTTCATGGTGGCGGGAACCTCCGTTCTCGCCTGCCGGATCGGCGACGAATTGTTCGCCTATCACGACCGGTGCGGCAGCTGCGACGCTTCGTTGGCCGGCGCCGCGCTGCACCGGCGAATGGGCGGGGCAACCGGCGGACCCGTGCTGAGGTGCCCGCGCTGCCGCGCCCACTTCGACGTCATCCACGCGGGCGCCGCCGTCGACGCCGAGCTGGGCACCGCTGTGCACCTTGATCCCATCCCCCTGCTGGTGCGCGACGGCGTCTTGTCGATGGCGGTCCACGCGACAACCACGGCGGTGCCGTGATGGACAGTGCGTACGACGTGCTGGCCCGCATCCGGGCCACCAAGGCGCCCCAGCCGGCCGGGGAACGCTGTGAGATGTGTTCGGAGGATATCGCCGACGAACACCAGCACGTCGTGAACGTCGAAGGCAGACAGCTGATGTGCGTCTGCCGCGGCTGTTATTTGTTGTTCACCGACAGCACCGCCCAGCTGCGGTACCGTTCGGTGCCCGATCGCTATCTGCACTTCCCCGATCTCGCACTGGGCCGCCTGGAGTGGGAGGCCCTGCAAATCCCTGTCGGGCTGGCGTTCTTCTTTCGTAACTCGGCGCTGGACAAGACAGTCGGCTTCTATCCCGGCCCGGCCGGTGCCACCGAATCGGAATTGGACCTCGACGCGTGGTCGCTGATCACCACCGCGGACGCCAGGCTGACGATGCTGACCGATGACGTGGAGGCGCTGCTGGTGCGGGTGCCCGACAACTCAGGCCGGGACGGTGACCCCGAGTGCTATCTGGTGCCGATAGACGCCTGCTACGAGTTCGTCGGCAGGTTGCGGATGCTGTGGCGCGGTTTCGACGGCGGCCAGCAAGCGCGCAGCTACATCGACGAGTTCTTCGACCAGATCACCGCGCGCTGCCGGGAAGTCAGCAGGGAACGCGCGTCGTGACAGAGGTGACTTTCGCCGTACTCGACGTGGCCCCCGAACCGTACGCGGTGAGCCCTGCGCTCACCGCGCAAATCGCCGTGGTGGCAGACGATCCCGTGCATGCCATCGCGTTGCGCTGCCAGGTGCGCATCGAACCCCTTCGCCGGCCGTACCGCGATGACGAGGCCGCCGGGCTCACCGACATGTTCGGCCCGCGCGAACGGTGGGCCAACACCCAGCGCACCTTTCTGTGGCAGCACACCGCGGCAATGGTGCAGGGTTTCACCGGCAGCACCCAGGTGGCGCTGCCGCTGGAATGCACCTACGACTTCGAGGTGACCGGTGCGAAGTACCTGCACGCGCTACGCGAGGGCGCCATCCCGCTGCAATTCCTGTTCAGCGGAACCATTTTCCGCCCACCCCTGGCGAACGGCCAACGAGGATTCGCCGTGCAGCAGGTGCCGTGGGACCAGGAAGCTCAATACGACCTGCCAGTCAGTGTCTGGCACGACCTCATCCAACAGCATTACCCCAACAGCGGCTGGGTGCGGCTTGGCCATGACACGGTGACAGCGCTGACCTCCTACAAATCCGAGCGGGGCATGCTCGACATCGACGAGGCGGTCACCTCGCTGTTGGCGGGCGTGCGGGCCGGAGAGCTCCGGTGAGCACGGGCTGGGACCGGGCCCGCACCATCGCCGACGCAGTGCTTTACGAGGGCTATCTGCTATACCCGTACCGCGCGTCGTCCGCCAAGAACCAGTCCCGTTGGCAATTCGGGGTTTTGGGGCCGCCAGGAGCGGCGGAGACGGCGCTCGGCGAGGACGACACCCTTTCGGCGCAGTTCCTGATCGACGGCGACGCGACGATCACACTGGTGGTCAGGTTCCTGCACCTGCAGCGGCGTGCGGTCGAGAAGCGCACCGAAGACGGTCGTTACGAGCCGGTCGACGAATTGACCGGTGCGGGAACGTCCTGGCTGACCTGGGATGAGGCGGTGGAGTCCGAGCTGACCTTCGGTCCGCTCGATCTCGGTGACGGCGCGCAGTCGTGGACGTACCAGGTGGCGGCGCCGGCGGCCAGCGCCATCGACGAGGTCGATGGCGGCCGGCTCGTCCGTTCCCGTCGCGCCGTGCATGGACGCCTCACGGTGACAGCTGAATCCGACCACGGACTGTGGCGGGTCACCACCGCGCTGCACAACACCACCAGGGTCGCAGACGATCTCGCCTGCGATAAGGACGCCATTATCGCCGCGTCGATGATCGGCACCCATCTCATCGCCGAAGTGAGAGGAGGGCAACTGGTCTCACTGCTCGACCCGCCCGACTCGGCGGCAGCTGCGGTGGCCGAGTGCCACCAGCACCGCTGCTTCCCGGTGCTGGCCGGACCGCCGGGTGACGATGCGCTCCTGCTGATCTCGCCGATCATCCTCTATGACCACCCCGAGATCGCCGAACAGAGCGAGGGCGCCCTCTACGACTCGACCGAGATCGACGAGATCCTCACGCTGCGGGTGATGACGATGACCGACGAGGAGAAGGCACAGGCCCGCGCCACCGACCCGCTGGCCGCCCAGATCATCGACCGCTGCGATGCGATGACGCCCGAGGCGATGCAGCGGCTGCACGGTGTCCTTCGCGACCCGCACCCCGGGCTGATCCCCGAGATCCCCGACGGAGTCGACTGGTGGGACCCGATCGCCGACAACGCTGTTGCCCCCGACATCGACGCCGTCCTGGTCAACGGAGTCCGGGTGGCGCGCGGCAGCAAGGTACGGCTGCGGCCGTCGCGGCGGGCCGACGCACAGGACATGTTCTTCGCGGGCAGGCTCGCCACCGTCACTTCGGTGCACGAGACCGTCGACGGAGATCAGCAGGTCGGGGTGACGGTCGACGACGACCCGGCCGCCGAACTGCACGACTGGTATGGGCGATATCTGTATTTCGCACCCGATGAACTCGAGCCGTTGAAGTCAAGCCTGGAGACACACACCGAGAGGAGCTCGACATGGCAACAATAGGGTGGATAGCGACGGCCGCGGTTGGCGCCATCATCGTCGGCGGCGTGGTGGTGGGCGTGATATCCGTCCCCGACATCCGCCGCTACCTCAAGATGCGGAGCATGTAACCCACGTCGCGCATACTCGTCGCCGGCATCGGCAACATCTTCCTCGGAGACGACGGATTCGGTCCCGAGGTGCTGCGGCATGTGGCAGCTCAGCCGGCCGACGAACGGGTCCGGGTCACCGATTACGGCATCCGCGGCATGCACTTGGCCTATGACCTGCTCGACGACTGGGACGCGCTGGTGCTCGTCGATGCCATCCCCGACTGCGGCGCCCCCGGGACCGTCCGGGTTTTCGAGGCCGATCACGAAACACTGTCGACTCCAAACGGGTTCGATGCCCACAGCATGGATCCCGGCGCGGTGTTCGCCAGCCTGGCCGCCCTCGGCGGCACCGCGCCCCGGACTGTGGTGATCGGCTGCGAAGTGCAGACCGTCGCAGACGGAATCGGGTTGAGCGACGCGGTCAACGCCGCGGTGCCCGAAGCCGTGCTGGCAGTGCAGACAGTGGTGACGATGCTGCGGGAGGGCTGAGCGATGTGCCTCGGAATTCCAGGACAGGTGATCCGGATGCTGGATGGTTACGGCGATCAGCTGGCACTGGTCGATGTCGCGGGCGAGAACCGCAAGGTCAACATCGGCATGCTGCCCGAAGAGACTTTCTGCCCGGGCGACTGGGTGATCATCCACATGGGTTTCGTGGTCGAGAAGACCGATAGGGCAGGCGCGGACGAGGCGATGGCCGGCCTGCGGCTGATGGGATCGGGCCTCGACGAACCCGGTAAGGGTCAGCCGTGACCACGGTGTCCAACACTCCACTGCCCGGCCGTGAGTTGTTCGCCAGCTACGCCTTTCCACCCAACGAGCTGGGCTATTGCGGACCACCTGATTCGTCGGTACTGATCAACGGTCGCGGCCCGGCCGCCATCGACCGGCACGCCAAGGGCTTCGACGGCGCCTGGCCCTATCTCGAGGAGATCGCGGCAGCGTCCGGCCGCGACGACCCGCTGGACTCCGAGGTGGTTCGGGCTTACTGGGTCGGTGGCCCGCTGCTTGCGCGGGTGGACGGGCACCGCATGCTGAACCGGTTGCGATCGGCGCTGCCCGGCCAGCCCACCGGCCTGCTCGCGGACATCGACGACCATTCACCGGTGTTGGCTCACCACAGTTTCCACGTGTTCGCGGTGTATCCGTGGGTGCGTTTCCTCGATACCGATCCCGGTCATCCTCTCCGGATTCTGCAGTCCTGCCGGATCCGCTGGGGCGTCGTAGATTCCGTCGATGATGACCATGTCTTCATAACCTCACCGCCGGTCCGCTACGACCGTGGCCTCCTCGTGCTCGGCGACCCGGTGCCCGAACGGGTCCGTTGGCGCCGCCACGACGGGGTGTCACTGGCCCCGCGACCGGCGCCGGGTGCGACGGTTGCCGCCCACTGGGACTGGGTGTGCGGCACCATCGACGGGCCGGGGCGTGAAGCGCTGGCCGCCGCCACCTGCTCGACCCTGAACCTGGTTAACCGGGTCCGCTGCCAGTGGCAGACGGGTCAGCGATCGACTTCCCGCCAAATGCAAGCGCCACCGCAGAAAGGGCCGGTGACGCCGTCAGCCGGCGGGTAGTAGCTCGGGTCCGATGAGCTGCAAGCTGCTGCTGCCGGGGGCGCTGCCGGTAACCACGACACCGCCGGTGCGGGGGTCGACAGCGACCGAATTGGCCTGCTGCACGGTGGGGACGTCGCCGAGCACCCGTGGCGTCGCCGGATCGGCGAGGTCGACGACGCGCAGCACGTTCGACGCGGTCAGGGTGACGAACAGCCGGTGCCGTGCGGCATCATATGCCAAGCCGTAGGGTTTGCCGGGGGCGTCCACTGTGGCGACCTGGCTGATCTGGGGATCGACACGCTCGATCAGTACCGCGCCGCCGTCGGTGTCGGCGAACGCCGCCAGCTGATCCGATAGCCCCAACGCGTGGGTCAGCTTCACCCCGACCGGTGCCTGGGCGACCTGCTGTCGGGTAGTGCCGTCATAGACCCAGACTCCGTTGCCCTCAACGTCGGCGACGGCGGCGTAATCGCCCACGGCGGCAACTCCTCCCGGCTGGAGGGGGCCCGCAGGTAGCGACCCGACAACGGCGTCGTCCCGCACGAAGATCACCCCGCCGCCCACCTCGTTGGTCACCACGACGGTGCCCCCGGAGGTGCGCGCGGCGTCGTGTGGTTGGCGGCCGACGCTCGTCACCCTGGAGAGCACCTTTCCGTCAGGCAGGGACAGGTCATCGAGCTCGTTGGACTGCTCCAGTGGTACCAGGACGGGCCCGTCGGGTCCGGCCAGCTCGAGGTGCCGGGCCGCGCCGTTCGTCGGAATCGTTTGGCGCACAGCGCCGGTGGTGGCATCGAAGAACTCGACACCGTCGGGGTCACGTACTGCGACCGCCCCGACGCCCGATGCGCCGATCACGATTCCCTCCGGTGCGTTGCCGATCGGTACCACCATGCCGGCCGCCGGCACGGATGGCGGCCCGGCGCTTCCCGGCTCGGCGGCAGGAGCGCGAGTGGGGGTGAAAACCTGCGCCATTGAACTCGACGGCGCCATGCTGCTCGACGAGGATGCGGCCGGCGAACCGGGCCCAGCGCCACAGGCGACCAGGGCAATGCCGATCAGGCTGGAACAGCCGGTGGCCGAAAGACGACGCATGCCTCACGGAATGCCCAGGAGCGGGTCACGTCAACCAGGGTGCAGGCGCCGCCTAAGTGCTGCAGCCAAACCCGTTGGGATTCTTAGCCGTAGATCAGGGAGAATGCTCCGCCCTCGTCTGGCCGTCAACCTCCTGAGGACCTCCTGATTGTCGTCGCATAATTTGGTCCTACCCGGGTTCGTTGCGGGCTCGCAACTATTGCAGGTTGTTAGCATTCGGGCACGGCAGAGTGCCGTCCCACCAGCGGAGTCCCTCGTCGCGGTGACAACGACGAGCGACGCCGGCGGCACGCAGTGAGTCAGTCGTCCATGGAGAACGCGAGTTTTGAACTGCTTCGAAGCGAGGTCTGTCTTCGTCTGGTGCGACCGGCAATTCCGGCTCCTACAGCGGGCGCGCGACGACCGGTATCGGACTCGAGTGAGCGCCGACGATCGACTACTCGAAGCGGCGGTCGCCACCGAGGGGCCGGACGCCAGCGTCGCAAATGTTTCTCGGCCCAGCGACGCGATGCCGATCCGACGCGAACGCGTCACCCTTGCCCTGTTGGTCACCGCAGTGATGCTGTTGTTGACCGGCTGTCAGGCCACGCCCCCCGATCGCCACGATGACATCGATCGCCTCGGTGCCCAACTCGGCTCCCTGCCTGGTGTTTCAGCAGTCAACACCCGCACCTCGTACAGCCCGGCGCAAGGGCTCATCAATTTCACCATCACGGCCGAGTTGGCTGATGGAATCAGTAGTGATCAGGTCGCGGAGGTCACATCCCGGTATTTGCGTGATCTGCGGACCGCAGCCTTGACGGGATACCGAGCCGAACTTGATCTCACTCACGGGTGGGACTTGTTCGCCGTCGATAGCGGCTGGCTCCCGATCGCTAATGATCGACAGATCGTCGACCAATCTCGTGACTGGATCGCGTTGCGAGGCGAATTCCCCCATGCCACAGTCCGCTTCCGCGCCACCATCAAACACCCCGGCGGCCAGCTCGCCCCCCAGGAGGCCGGCCGGTCGAACAGAGCGACCATTACCATGGCGGACACGGCAGACTACCGTGACGTCGCCACGGTCCTGACGGCACTGTGTTCCAGATTCTCGGCTCTTGCGGGTATGGACTGGGACGTCAGCGCCGGCAAGCTGCACTCGGCACAGATCAGAACCTCGGCCCGCTATCCCACGCCAGCTGAGCTCGGCGTTTGGGATGCGCTCAACTCCGATCAAGCCATCCCCCACGTCGATCGACTCACCATCAACGGTCCGGTTAGTCCGCCGATCTGGTTTGCGGAGAAGACAATTCATTCCCACGACGTCGCCGTCGCGCTCGATCTCGCCCGCAAACACTTACCCGCCGTCGCTACGCTGCCCGGCCCGGTCCTCTACACCGCCTCTGATCAAATATCGGGCCACATCGGCGGCGCCGGCAACGCTCGCGGCCCAGTTGCGATCACCGTGGGCGGCTGCACCAAATATGACCCGCTGGTCTACCTGCCCTCCCCAGCCGAACTCACACTCCTCGACGCCTACGAATCCTGTCACCGATAGCTAACCTCCCCGCCAACGTCGTAATGCGCGGAATCGCATCGCGAGAGGGCTATCCAATGAATCTGGGGACTTCACCCGCAAAGGTTTCGTGTCATGAGTCCAGCTGTGCGCGTCCGACAATTGGCGCACGTGTCGATAGATGGATCTGCGAACGCTGTCAAATGCCGAGACGCGTGCCGCATGGCGACGGTCAGTGAAGTAGCATTTGCCCAGCTGACGGATGGCGACAAGACCAAGACCGACCATCCGGTTCGGGTGTATCGCGACGGTGTCTCAGTTACATCGGCCACAGAGTCTGCCCGTGCACCGCCGAGGCTGCGCGAAGATGTCCGCCCTGCGGACTACCATTTCGGCGGCATACCCGTGCTTGCCGAGTGGATCGCCGGCCGGGGCGCTGCGCGCTTCGGTCCTCTTTTCCCAGGCCTTGATGGAAAGGACGAGCAGTGAGTTACACCGCGGCTGACATCACCGAACTCGACGATGTCCAGCACACACGCCTGCGGCCGGCGGTGAACCTCGGGTTGGACGTGCTCAACACCGCGCTGCGTGAGTTGGTTGACAATGCGGTCGAAGAGGTTGCCGATCCGAGCCACGGTGGGGCATGCGTGACCATCACCTTGCACGCTGACGGATCGGTCAGCGTCGCCGACGACGGTCGTGGTCTGCCCGTCGACTCCGACCCCGTGACCGGGAAGAACGGCATCGTCAAGACACTGGGCACCGCCCGGGCGGGTGGCAAGTTCTCCGCTCACTCTGATGCCACGAGCACCGGGGCCGGGTTGAACGGGATCGGCGCTGCCGCAGCGGTTTTCATCTCGGCGCGGACCGATGTGACGGTGCGCCGCGCCGGCAAGACGTACCTGCAGAGTTTCGGCCGTGGCTATCCTGGCACGTTCGACGGCGAGGAGTTCGACCCAGACGCTCCGTTCACGCGCTCCGACACGCAGAAACTGCGCGGCTTGAGCAACCGGAAGCCGGATGCACACGGCACAGAAGTGCGCATCCTGTTCGACCCGGCCGTGGTGCCCGATTCCAGCGTGGATGTCAACGAGGTACTACTGCGAGCCCACGCGGCTGCGCGGATGTCCCCGGGCGTGCAGCTGATCGTCACCGACGAAGGCTGGCCGGGCGACGAGGTCCGGCCCGAATTGCTCGAACCGTTCAATGGCCCGTGGGGCACCGATACTCTGCTCGACCTCATGTGCGCCGCCGCGGGCACCCCTGCGCCCGGCGTCCGTGCCGTGGTAGAAGGCCGGGGCGAATACACGACCGGCCGCGGCCCGACCCCGTTCCGGTGGTCATTGACGGCCGGCCCCGCCGAGCCGGCTACTGTCGCCGCTTTCTGCAACACCGTGCGCACCCCGGGTGGCGGATCTCATCTGACGGCCGCGGTCAAGGGCCTGTCGGAGGCGCTGGCCGATCGCGCCTCCCGAATCCGAGACCTGGGCCTGGCCAAAGGCGAGGACGGTCCGGAGCCTCAGGACTTCGCGGCGGTGACCGCGCTGGCCGTGGACACTCGTGCGCCGGACGTCGCGTGGGATTCCCAAGCCAAGACTGCGGTGTCGTCGCGGTCCTTGAACGTGGCGATGGCCCCCGAAGTGGCGCGCAGCGTCAACATCTGGGCCGCCAACCCCGGCAACGCGGACGCCGTGTCGATGTGGACCACGCTGGCGCTGGAGGCCGCCAGGGCACGGCGCAGTGCCGAGGGTGCCAAAGCCCGCTCCCGTGCGGCGTCGAAAGCCAAGGGGCTGGGGACGAACCTGTCACTGCCGCCCAAGCTGCTGCCCAGCCGGGAAAGTGGTCGCGGCTCGGGTGCGGAGTTGTTTCTGTGCGAGGGCGACTCAGCACTTGGCACCATCAAGGCGGCGCGCGACGCCACCTTCCAAGCAGCATTCCCGCTGAAAGGCAAGCCGCCCAACGTCTATGGCTTCACCGTGAGCAAAGCCCGGGTCAAGGACGAATTCGATTCGATTGAACGCATCCTGGGGTGCGGTGTGCGGGATAACTGCGATCCGGAGTCGTGTCGGTACGACCGGATCTTGTTCGCCTCCGACGCCGACCCCGACGGCGGCAACATCAACTCGAGCCTCATCTCGATGTTCCTCGATTTCTACCGCCCGCTGGTCAAGGCCGGCATGGTCTATGTGACGTTGCCGCCCCTGTTCGTGGTCAAGGACGGCCAGGAGCGGATCTACTGCCAGGACGAGTCCGAGCGTGACGCCGCGGTAGCCCAGATGAAAGCCACCTCCAAGCGCAAGGTGGAGGTGCAGCGCAATAAGGGTCTTGGCGAGATGGACGCCGACGACTTCTGGAACACCGTGCTGGATCCGCAGCGGCGCACCGTGATTCGGGTGCACCTCGACGACGGCGATCCAAAACTGCACCACACTCTGTTCGGCGGACCGCCGGAGGGCCGGCGCACGTGGATGGCCGATGTCGCCTCCCGCGTCGACACCCTTGCTCTCGACCTCAGCTAGGAGAACCCGTGACCGCCACCCTGGATGTTCCTGAGCAGAATCCGGATCTGGTGCTCGATCAGAGCGCTGACGACTACTGGAACCACTACCAGCTGACCTTCGCGCTCTACAGCGTCAGTGACCGTGCCATCCCGTCCGCGTTCGACGGGCTCAAGCCGGGCCAGCGTCGGCTGCTCTACCAGATGCACGACTCCCGACTGCTGCCAGGAAACAAGCCGCAGAAGTCCTCCAAGGTCTGCTCAGCCGTAACGGGCAACCTGCACCCGCACGGAGGCGCGTCGATGTACGGGGCGGCGGCACTGATGGCTGCCGAGTTCCAGCGCGTGAAAGTCATTGACGGACAAGGGGCTTTCCCTCGCATCCAAGGCGACATCCCCGCCGCTGATCGCTACACCGAAATGCGGCTGTCGGCACCCGGTGCCGCACTGACCGCCGAACTCAACGACCACGCCGTGCCGATGGTCTCGACGTTCGACGGTGAATGGATCGAGCCCACGGTACTGCCCGCCCAATGGCCGGTGCTGCTGTGCAACGGTGCCGTCGGCATCGCCGAAGGCTGGGCCACCAAGGTGCCCGCGCACAACCCGCGCGAGATCATGGCCGCCTGCCGGGCGCTGCTGAAGACCCCGAACATGACCGACGACAGGTTGATGAAACTCATCCCCGGCCCCGACTGGGGTTGCGGGTCCACCGTGGTGGGCACGGCCGGGCTGCGGGAGTACATCACCACCGGGCGGGGTCAGCTTACGGTCCGCGGCACGGTGTCGGTGGACGGGAAGAACGTCGTCATCACCGAGTTGCCGCCCGGAGTCGCGAGCAACACTGTGCAAGAACGGATCCGGGCGCTGGTCGAATCCGGAGAGATGTCCGGGGTGGCCGACATGTCGGATCTGACCGACCGCCGCAACGGGCTGCGCATCGTTGTCACCGCCAAACGCGGCCACAGTGCCGAGCAGATCCGCGACCAGCTGCTCGCCCTGACACCACTGGAGTCGACGTTCGCGGCGAGCCTGGTCGCGCTCGACGAGGACCGGGTGCCGCGCTGGTGGACCGTCCGCGAGCTGATCAGCGCTTTCCTGCACCTGCGCGATTCAGTGGTGCTGCGGCGCAGCGAGTATCGGCTGGACAAGGTCACCGACCGGCGCCATCTGGTGACCGGCCTGATGACCATCCATCTGGATATCGACGCCGCAGTGGCCGTGATCCGCGGTTCCGACACCGTCGATGAAGCCCGCACCGGGCTGCAGGAGCGATTCGCGATCGATGCCGTTCAGGCCGATTACGTTCTGGCGCTGCAACTTCGGCGTCTGACGAAACTCGACGTCATCGAACTGCAGGCCGAAGCGGAGAAGCTGGACGCCGAGTTCGCCGAGCTGACCGAGTTGGTGGGCAACCCCGACGCGCGCCGGGTGGTTATCGACAAGGAACTCGTCGAGACCGCCAAGCTGTTCAAAGGCCCCGAGTTCGACCGGCGCACCGTGCTGGACTTCGCAGCGGTGCCGGTGACCTCCAGTTCGGACGAGGACGGCGCCCGCGAGCGAAAGACCAACGCCGCGTGGCGACTTGATGATCGCGGAGTGTTCTCCGACAGTCACGGTGAGCTGCTGACATCCGGCCTGGGGTGGGCGGTCTGGTCCGACGGGCGGGTGAAGTTCACCAACGGAAGTGGTCTGCCGTTCAAGATCCGCGACATCCCGGTAGCGCCGGACATCACCGGACTGGTGCGGTCAGGCGTGCTGACCGAGGGCCACCACTTGGCGCTGGTGACGCGTCGCGGGAAGGTGCTGCGCATCGACCCCGCCGCGGTGAATCCGCAGGGCGCGGCAGGCAACGGTGTCGCCGGAGTGAAGCTCAGCGGGGACGACGACGCCGTCATCGCTGCGTTACCGCTCACGTGTCAGAACGGCGAAGCGATCCTGTCGACCTCGGAAAAGGGCTGGAAGGTCACCGAAGTCGCCGACATCCCGGTAAAGGGCCGCGGCGGCGCCGGGGTCGGCTTCCACCCGTTCGTCAACGGCGAACAGGCGCTTCTGTCGGTGGCGGTCTCCGCCAGCGGGTTTATCCGCGGCAAGAGGGCTGTGCAGCCACAGAGTCGCGCCAAGGCTTCGGTCAAAGGCTCGGGCAGTGACGTAACACCCGCTACGTAGACGGCGGTTGGAGGCGGCCCATGGTGCCACCCGGCATGGCTCGTCGGTGTCAGGGGCATTTCGAACTCCGCCTGTCAATTTCCTGGATGCCGGTGGTGAATCAACTGAGTGTCGCGGCGGGTATTTGCCGAGGTGAGTGAGAATCAAACGCAGAGTGCATGCGCGGGAGTGGTCAGCCTGCGCCTGCCCACGGTGGGTTTCTTTCGTGCTTCAAAGAAGTCGCCCGCAGGATCGCCCGCATGCTGACGGCCCGAACCAGAACTCAGAAACAGACGTACACGAAGCTCGAATCCGTAGCGTCGGTTTGGGCCCGCTTTTTGAGATCCGCGGTTCGGCGGTTACGAACGGTCGACAGCTCGGTTCCGTTGGCCGAGAGGGCGCTTCGAGGGGCTTTGGTGGTGCCTCCCTTCACGGCATTGTCATTGCTGCTCAGGTTTTCGGCCGGTCGGAGACATTTGACCCGCCTTTTCGGGATAACCAATTTCGGAGCCACCCTCACGTGCCGGCTTCCTGACCTGATCGCGACTTATATCTGGGTCTTCGGGGTGTGGGAACCGGACCTGACTCGCTTCATTGCCACTCGACTCGATGAGGGGGACGTGTTCGTCGACGTCGGCGCCAACATCGGTTATTACTCGCTGCTGGCGGCGCGGTCGGTCGGTCCTTGCGGTGGCGTGGTCGCGGTAGAGGCATCCCCGACAATGTTCAACGAGTTGGATCGAAATGCCCGAGCCGATGCGTTCGGCGATCGGATCCGTCAGGTGAATGCGGCTGCTGCGGCGAAAACAGGAACGCTCACGATCTTCGCCGGTCCCGCACACAATGAGGGGATGTCGACGACTCTGCCGACCCGCGGCCTCCGCGTCGAGTCGACCGTCGATGCGATACCGCTCGATCAGCTCTTGACGTTCGATGAAGTCACTGCGGCGCGGATCATCAAGGTCGACGTCGAAGGCGCCGAACCCGACGTCTTGGCGGGGATGGTGAATTTGATAGGTTCTCTGCGGTCGGATGCCGAGATCGTCGTCGAATTGTCTCCTGACTGGTGGCCTGACCGTCAACTGCGACCGATCGATGTGCTGAGGCCGTTCGTCGATGCCGGATTCCACGTCTACACCCTGCCGAACAGTTACGCAGCGTGGCGCTATCTGTGGCCCAACGTGGTCGGCGACGTACGCCGGTTCCGCGGTGATCTCACCCAACGGGTGTCTCGCCTCGACCTCGTGCTGTCACGTTATGACGGCGACGTACTGCCAGTTGTTAGAGGCTAGTCCAGGGCTACTGAGGGCACCTTTGACTGTGGCGAGTGCGTGCCTAGGCGCATTGCGGGCTCTATGTGGCACCGCTATGGCACTCTCGCTACGTGACCACGTCCGAGAGCGGCGCCGCGCTGTTGGTCGTCGAGGACGACCGGGTGCTCAGCGCAATGCTCGCCGACTTGTTTGCCGATCAGGGCTATCGCGTCGACGCCGCGTATGACGCGCAGCAGGGACTGCATCGCGGCCTGACCGGGACCTACCAGGCGCTGGTCGTTGACCGTGGCCTGCCGGTGATGGACGGATCGGATCTCGTTGCGTTGCTTAGGTCACAAGGCGTTACTACCCCCGCGCTGATCTTGACTGCGCGGGGATCGGTCGAGGACCGTGTCGACGGTCTTGACGCGGGCGCTCAGGACTACCTCGTCAAGCCATTTGAAATCCCCGAGCTGTTAGCGCGGATCCGAGCGCTGGTCCGGCGCACCGATAGCGCCGCAGCCATAATTTGCGCGGGCGGGCTGCGCTTGGACCGTGTCGCGCGCACTGTCTCAGGCAACACTCCGGCAGGAGTCGAGGTGGAATTGTCGGAACGGGAGGCGCGCCTGCTGGGTATTCTGATGGCCGCACCCAAGCGGGTGTTCACGCGTGCGCAGCTTCTCGACACTGTGTTCCTCGGAGTGCAATCCACCGGGGCGGTCGATCTTTACGTGCATTATCTGCGCCGAAAATTGGGCCGGCAGGTGGTGTCCACGGTTCATCGCGCGGGTTATCGGTTTGGGCTGGAATGAGGCTGCGACACCGGTCGATTGGGATCGTCCAACATGAATCACATACCCCGGCCAGCGATCTGGCGTTAGTCCGCCGGGCCGCACGATTCATGGCAATCCGGGCCTCGCTGGCTCTTGCGCTGGTGCTCTTCGTCGTCGGAATTGTCGTGTACATCGTCGACGCCAGGGCACAGAACCGCCAGATGACCGCCGAACTGCAAAGAGTGGCCAGCATTGCCGATGACGCGGACGATGCCCCACCGGACATGGAACTGGCGATACGGACCCGCAGTGGGAAAGTGTCCCACAGCGACGGTGGCCTCCCGGGGGTGGCACTCCTTTCGGGCCCAACAGGATTCAGCAACCTCGACACTGAGGGCCGACGCTACCGCACGCTGGTGGTGGACCGGCCGTCCGCGCGGATCGTGGCGATGATGGATCTCGCCCCCTATCATGCTGCCCGCGACCGACTGCTGTTGTCGCTTGCCGTCGCCGAGTTGGCCGGCATCGCCGCCTCAGGTGCCGCTGTTGTGTTGTTCACCCGCCGGTCGGTGCAACCGCTTGTTCAGGCGCTGGCACTGCAGCGCCGCTTCGTCGCCGACGCATCTCACGAATTGCGCGCGCCGCTGACAGTGCTGTTTACCCGAGTCCAGCTGCTGGCGCATCGGGTCGATCCTGCCCTCAGAGGCGAGGTCGATGCCGTGGTCGCCGACACCCGGGCGCTGGGCGAAATCGTGGGTGACCTGCTGGCGTCGGCGACGATGACGGCACGCCGGCCGGCTTCCGAGCGGGTGGACATGTCGGCCATCGCCGAGTCCGTCTGCGCGAGTATGGCGCCCTTCGCCGAATCCCAGGGCGTAACACTGCGCAATCAACTCGAAAATGGCGATACTGCGGCAGAATTCGAGGTGACGGGATCAGAGACGGCACTGCGGCGCGCATTGACGTCACTGATTGACAACGCGCTAGGTCACGAACATCCCGGCGGCACAGTCGATGTGACAACAAGTCGCAACGACTCAGCGGTGAGCTTTGTGGTGAAAGACAACGGCGTCGGTATCGACCCAGAGACCATGAGCACCCTGTTTACCCGGTTCTCTCCGGGTACCAAGCACACCGCCAACGGCCGCGAATCGCACGGCATCGGGCTGGCATTGGTGCGCGAGATCGCCCAAGCCCACGGAGGCGACGTCACCGTGGCCTCGGAGCCGGGTGACGGTGCTGTGTTCACCTTCGCGGTCCCCCGCTCGGCTTAGGTGCGGGCGTATGACTTTTTACGACATTCCAACTCAGTTTTCGGTGCCCAGAGCTTGGCTCCTGAATTGGCACTTCCCGACCCGTCAGCGAAGGCGAACCATGTCGCGGATCATCCGTGCCAGGATGTAGACGTGGATGAACGTATCGAGGTTCAACGAGTCATCTCCGCTCCGGCTGCGGACGTCTTCGCGGTCCTGTGCGATCCGCAAGGTCACGTTGCGATCGACGCCACCGGCATGCTGCAGGACGCCGACGGGCAGCCGGTGCGTGCCCAAGGCGACACCTTTGTCGTACACATGAACCGCGAATCGCTCAACGATTATCCATTGGGCAAATACGACGTCACAGTGTCGATCACGCAGTTCGAACAGGACCGGCTCATCGCTTGGACGATCTTCGGCCAGCTGAAGCCGAACATCGGGCACGTGTATGGCTACCGATTAGATCCCACGGACGGCGGAACGGCGGTCACGTCGTTTTACGACTGGTCCGAGATCGATCAGCACTGGCGCGACGCCAAGATTTTCCCGATCATCGGCGAGCCGGCATTGCGCGCGACGTTGGGCATCCTCGAACGCGCCGTGCGACGAGGCTATCCGCGGTCGTCAACCTAGAGGGCACCCGCGTGTCAACGTTGGCTTGGCCGGCACCCTTTTGCTCTCTCTGGGAGTCCACGGTGCACATGGCCGAGTTGACCCAGTTCGGCCAGCACGCGCGTGGCGACCGAACCCACGGCATCGGCGAGGGCTCGCCACAAATCGTCGGTCCCGGTGTGGCTCGTGCCGCAGCCGCACGAGCAATTGGCCGCGTTGATCAGGATGGCTTTGGCGTGCAGGTTGTAGGGCAAATGCATCACGTGAGGAGGGTCATGGGATTGCGCCCCGTAGACCTGCTCGAAATGGCTCCGAATTATCTCGGGCGCCGCTCCGTTCCTGGTCAGGGAAGACGTCATGGGCTCTCCGGTGTCTGCGAGCAGCCCCAACAGGAGATGCACCGATCCGAGGAAGCCACTCCCGTAGCGATAGGCCTCGTAGTGGGCAGCGGTCACCGCGGCCTTCGCCGACTCATCGAGAGTGCCCAACGCTCGGGCAAGCTGAGCCGTGCTCATATCGCCCCTGGGTAAGGGCGCCCCCGCGACCATCATGAGAGCCTAACAATACGATCGTATTGCTCCAATACGATCGTATTGGACGCTCAGTAATTTGCCAGCGGCTCCTCGCTGGCGCTCTATCTGTTGAGCTGGCCTCCGATGAGGGTGTTGACCGCCTGCTCCCACCGGCTGAGCTGGCCGGGGCTGGTGAAGGCCTCAGGAAGATAGCGGTCCACGTGTCGGCGAAAGGTGATGGCGCCCAGCGTCAAAATCAAAGGATTGAGACCGGCCCAGACGGTGTCGAGGTCATCTATGGTGGCACCACCACGCGAGAGGTCGTCCCACCGTTGGATGCCCAAGGAGGCCACGGCGTCGAAAAACGCCTTGCCTGCCGCGGTGCCCTCGACCACTTGTCGAGCCACATAGTCCAGAACCGGTAAGTGATCGCCAAACAATGCCGTTACTCGCCGGCCCACCTCGGGAATCGACTCGGTGGCCGATGGCGGCGTGGGCTCGGCCATGGCCGTACCAATGATGCGCAGCGCGTAGCTGTCCACGGCTTCGATCAAGCCGTCCTTGGAACCGAAGTAGTGCTGGATCAGGCCAACAGACACCCCGGCGGCTTTCGCAATGATCTGCAGACTGGAATCTGCCGACCCACGGGCGGCGAGAACCTCCAACGCCGCTTGCACGATGGCGTCTCGTCGCGAGCCGTCGAGCTGGCTTTTGGGTTCCACTCGCCCACCTTCCCACGACCAGCAACGTGTTGTCCGCCCGGATCGGTCGTGTGATCCGACGTTTCGCCTCGCGTCTTTCTTGACGATGACTGACGGTTTGGCGGCTAGAAACTAATCAAGGCGATCGAGATCAACCTCAGTCAAAGAGCCAAGCCCGGTCTCGGGGGCATGCTTACTGGTGTGAAAGTGACAGCCGAGATCGTCGAGATCCGGGGAATCCCGCAGGGCGTGGACTGCAAGAATCCGTCCCGGCTCGATTTGGGTTGACGACCTGGACATCCTCGAGGGCGTTGGATCGAAGTCTCCGCTGCGGGAGGTCTACGACTATGAGAAGGGCTGGGGCATAACGTCAATGGCCGACCTGGTGGCGATCCTCGGGCTGATGGCGGCCAATCTCACTGCACCAGCCATACCTTGAAGTCGTTGCCCCACACCGTGGGGTTCGCGCGGATCATATCGATGACCGGGTCGATCGGCTGCGCCTGACTGCCCTGGACGCCGCCTGGTTCGTTCCCGTCGTCGGTGCTGGAGCTCATGCCGACGACGGTGGGACCCGGGGTGTACCACGGTCCGCCGGAGTCCCCGGGCAGCTGCGTCATGTCAGACCACACCAGTGCGAAATCGGGGGGGCCGCGGACCGACTTCACTTTGATGACGGTCCCCGTCGATTCGCCGGTGCGCACCCATTTTCGACACAGCGTCGCCCCGGTTGAGAGCACCGCCGACTGTGGTGAAGAACGGGTTCACCGAAAACCTTTGGTACACAGAGAAGGCGGCATTGCCGCGCGAGCCGGTCAGCCCATGAGCCGCCGGTGACCGCCCGAACCACCACTGCTCGTGTCACACCCGCTGTCGTAGCCGTGCCACAAATTAGCACCTCGGACGCGTAATCACGGCCATTCGGTTTGAAACTGACAAGCTCGGTAATTCTCCCTATGCAGCAATAACCCAGTGACCCATTACGGATCGGATTGATCATGATCGTTCTCGGCATCGTCCTTCTCTTGATCGGCTACTTCACCGGCATCTCGATCCTGTACACCATCGGCGGGCTCCTTGTTTTGGTCGGCGTCGTGTTGTGGATCTTGGGTGCAGTCGGCCGTCCGGTCGGTGGCCGAAAAGTCTGGTTCTAGCACGTCGCCAACCGGCTCTGCTGTTGCTGTAGACCGCGTCGGCGCACCTCCCCACAGTTAACGCGCAGTGAACAAACGTCGTCGCCCAAGGAAACTGAGGCGTAATTGACGTAGGGGTTCTGCACGAGGAGGCGCTATGACGAAATGGCTGCGCAACTGTACGTTCCTGGTGGCGGGCGGCCTGATGGCAGCGCTGGTCGCTGTACCACTGGCGAGCGCCGACGCATCGGCGGTGCCGACAGCGGGCTCGGAGTCCGCTGCTGCGACCGTGCGCGACTTGCGAAATCTCGGCTACAACGTCCAATTGAACTGGGTCAACGGCTCCTACGGTGTCGGCTTGTCGCAGTGCACGGTCGACAACATCAACACGACCGACATAGTCACGGCCTACGTCGATGTCGACTGCCCGAAGTGACGCCGACCGCAAACGTTGAACGGCACCGCTGCGCACTGAGCTGCAGCGGTGCCGTTCGGGTTTCAGGTATGTGATCGATTCAGCGCGGTCGCCGTGGTCCGAAGACCCAGACCCGGAGCAATACGAAGCGGATCAGAGTGGCCGCCAGATTTGCGACCACCAGCATCGCGACTTCCACTGTCCGCGAGGGTGATACCACGAGAGCGTGCAGAGCATCGAGGGCACCGCTGGTGATCGCGAGTGTTATCGCGAAGACGACCAGGCCCTGAAGCTGGTGCCGCGCCGCGTTGGCACTCCCCCGCACCCCGAACGTGAATCGGCGGTTGGCGGCCGTGTTCGCGATCGCGGTGATGAGCAGCGCTGCCAGATTTGCCCCCTGGGCGCCGAGTAGTCCGTGCAGCAGCACAAACAGAACCAGATACGCTGCGGTGCTGGCAATCCCGATAGCTCCGAACCGCAGCACCTGGTTCAGACCCGAGACCGGAACGGGGCCACTGACGGAAGGTGCCAGATCGGTCGCGATCGTTTCGACCGGGATGAACCCCCGGCGGAGGTCCCTGCGCATGCGTGCGACGCCTTTGAGATCGGCCGTGGCGGTCGCCACGATGTCGACCCGGCTGTCGGGGTCGTCGATCCAGTCGACGGGCACTTCGTGGATGCGCAGGCCGCTGCGTTCGGCGAGCACGAGCAGTTCGGTGTCGAAGAACCAGCCGGTGTCCTCTACGTAGGGTAGGAGCCGCTGTGCGACCTCGCGGCGGATAGCTTTGAAGCCGCACTGGGCGTCCGAGAAGCGTGCGGCCAGTGTCGATTTCAAGATGAGGTTGTAGCTGCGGGAGATGAACTCGCGCTTCGGGCCGCGCACGACGCGAGAGGACCGGTCGAGACGGGTACCGATCGCCAGGTCGGAGTGACCCGAGATCAGCGGCGCCACCAGTGGCCCGAGCCCGGCCAGGTCTGTCGACAGGTCGACGTCCATGTAGGCCAGCACAGGAGAATCCGATGCCGACCACACCGCGTTCAGTGCGCGTCCCCGGCCCTTCTGCTCCATCCTGACGAAACGAACACCGGGTAGTTCGTCAGCCAGCTCGACACCGATTCGCGGGGTGTCGTCGATGCTGGCGTTGTCCGCGATGGTGATGCGCGCCGAATACGGGAAGTTGTCTTCGAGATAGCGATGCAAGCGGCGGACCGAGCCGGCCAACGCTACTTGCTCGTTGTAGACCGGGATGACGACGTCGAGCACGGGCACGCCATGCTGCCTTGCGATTGTCGCGGCGTTGGGCCGATGTGCGTGGCTCAGGCGCGGTGTGATGTCGAAGTCAGTGTCGGCGGTGGCGACCATCGTCTCAGTCATGACACCTATCTTCGGGGCCGTCCTTGTGCTGGATGTGAGTCGTTGCTACGAGCCCGCTATGAACGTTCCGCGCCAGCAAGTCCACAGGCCCCAGACATGACGATGCCAGGCATGCAGCCGGTCCGAGTTCAGGCAGAATGACTGGGTGCAACGGCAGACGGGCTCGCCGCCGGTGCCGACGCCAGCGCGTTGGGCGCGGTGGGGGGCGCAGTCGGCAAGGGAATCTGAGGAACTCCAGGGGTGCCGATCTGTCCGGCAAGCCACGGGAGCGCTGCGGTGAACACCTGAGCCGCAAACGTCCAGCTGTGCTTGCCAGGCGCGGCGACCACGGCGCAGTTGATCCCGTTGGCCTGGCCCAGTGCGCACAGAGAATTGGCCGCTTCGGTCTGGTCGCCCGGATTGCCGGCCGCATCTCGGCCGCCCAACCCGACAGCGTCATTGCTCGCTGCGGCGTTGGCGTTCTTTCGGGGTTGCGGCGCATCCCCCGAAATCGAGAACCAGCCTGAGACACCCTGGTAGGCGCCGTGTTTGGTGATGACTGTGCTGGGATCGAATGCGGCCCACTCGGCTGCGTTCCCGCCGTAGAGTCGCGCGATGGTCTGATCCTTAGTGCCCGCGTTGGGTCCCATATCGCCGGCGATGTCCACGAAGCTGCTGAACAGTTCTGGGTGCATGACAGTGAGGTCGACGGCGCAGGTGCCGCCCATCGACCAACCGACGATGCCCCAGTTTGCCGGACTGGCGCTCACGCCGAACTGCGAGTCGACATACGGGACAACGTCTTTGGTGAGGTGATCGGCAACGTTGCCTCTGGTGCCGTTGACGCACTCGGTGTCGTTGTTGAACGATCCGCCCGAATCGACGAACACGAAGACGGGCGCGTCTCCGTGGTGCGCCGCGGCGAAGTTGTCGATGGTGGAGATCGCGTTGCCGGTACGCGCCCAGTCCGCGGGGGTGTTGAATTCGCCGGCGATCATCATCACCGTCGGAAGTTTGGGCGCCGGATTGCTCGCGAACCATGCCGGGGGCAGGTACACGTACTCGGTGCGATGTTTGAACTGGGACGCATCGTCGGGTGTGCTGACCGGGACCACTTCGCCGTGCGTCGGGACCTGCCCCTTTTGCTGCATGCTCATTGCCGTCGCGAGGTCGGTCTGATCAGGCAGCGGGCCCGCGGTGACCTCCCCCCACGCGGCCTGCACGGTCGGGAAGTATCCGACCCACAGATTCAGCGCGAGTCCCGCGCTCAGAATCGACAGCGGCACGGCCAACAACGAGACACCGCGACGCCACCACCGAGCACTCCGCCACCCCAGCACGAGGACGCCCAGGGCCAGCCCGCTCAGGCCGATCCAGATCCAGAGCGCGCGTGGTGCGGGGTCGCCCGCCAGCCCCTGAGAATCCATGTACCAGTGCGCCCCGGCGGCAACGGCAATGCCGAGCACGAGGGCCACGGGCAGCCAGACCAACCGCCAGCGACGTGACCTCCAGCCGATCGCGACGACGAGAACGACGACGGCGACGGCCTCCACGACCGGCGGCAGCCAACCGTGCAGCAGCGAGAGCCCGTGCTGATATCCGGCGTTCGGCGCGGCGACGGGGTCGGCGAGTAAGGACGTCGTGGCAACGTTCGGCGTTGGATTTGTCACGTCCCCAACGATCCCGGCTCCTGCTATGAGATTGCTATGCGATGACCATGAGTCCGATTTGCACTCGATGAGGACCCGGATATTGCGGGTGATTTCAGGCTGTGTCGAGCGCGTCAGACGTCGGCGGCGATGAGCTGGTAGTGGGAGACCAGAAGCTATTACCAGAGTCATCCGGGCTGTCGAAGTACACGTTGGTGATGTTCCAGGTGGTGTTGCCCAGGTCGATGGTGAAATTCCCCCAATCGCGGTACACCGGTACCTCCGCGTCCACCCACCCCCACTGACTGGGCTGAAGCTGATAGGTGACGGTTTGCGTGAAGGTGTAGGTGTTGGTCCACACGTGGCCGTAAGTAGCTTTGATGCCGAGGTTGATTTTGTCCTTGATGACGGTGAAGTTCGCACTGAATTCGAAACTGATGCTATTGGTTTGGGACTTCGCCGCACTGTAGCTGCTAGACACCGTCTCCGGCGATCCGGTGTTGTTGTAGATGATCGCGCCCACGATCTTGGGTTTGGACAGCAGTACTTGTTGCCGATTGGGGTCGGCGGTGAAGTCGCAGGTCCCCAGTGCATTGTTGTCGCACAGGTCCTTCAGTGTCTGGGAAATCTGCTGGGCGTCAGCGCTTTGGCTCGCATCGAGGTTGACCACGGTGCCGGGCGGATCGAGCAGGGCGACCTTGTAGCCCGGAATGGCCTTGCACTGATCACCATCGTGGACACCGCAGCTCGCGATGTGCCGGGTGACGTTTACGTTCTTGAGCACGACCGAAAGGCTCGTGCTCAAAGGGCCGCCGTTGGGCTGCGGCAGTAAGAAATAGGGTTGCACGGTGTTGTTGTGGCCGCTGTAGATCACGACTTCGAAGTCGATGTAAGAACCGGGAGCGACTACCGTGCCGGGTGCGGGCGCCGGACTCTGTAACGTGCCCTTCCCGAGATACCCGCCGAGCGTGGCGGCTTCGCCGGCGAAGTTGTAGACCTGAAATCCCTTGGTAGAGCCCAGAAGCTGGCTGGACGACGTCGATCCGGGGGTCAATGTCGGGGTCAGCGCCACCTGGTCGATGATGCTGCTGGCCAGATTCGTCACCAAGGCGGTCGTACCGCCGGGACTCAAGGCGATGCCGCTGGGCCCGCCATCGGCGCTCGTGTCCAGCCGAGTGGTCACGGTGTTGGTGACGGTGTCGATGATCGCCACAGAGTTGGTGTAGGACTCGGCCACATACACATGCGTGCCATCGGGGCTGACGGTGATCGCGCTGGGCTCCCCGCCGGTCGTGATGTTGGCGATGACGGTGTCGTAGGTCGAATCGGCGGGGTTGGTATCGATCACTGAGACGCTGTTGCTCAGATAATTCGCGACGTAGGCGCGACTGCCGGTGCCGCCGGGACCGGGTCCGAACGCGATAGCGTCGGGTTCCCCGCCCACTGCGACGGTGCTGACGGTGCTGGTGACGGGGTTGATGATCGACACCGTGTCATCGGAGGTGTTGGCGACGTAGACCTTCCCGCCGGCGTCCACTTGGATCGCCGACCCGCCGTTGCCGACAGCGACTGTGCTGAGAATTGCGCCGGGGCTTGTGTCGATACCACTGATCTGGGTGGGGTCGATCACCGACACGGTGCCGGCATTGTTGGTCGTGCCATCGGTGCTCAACAGGTACACCCGGCTGCCGTCAGACGAGACTGCCACCGCGGTGGCGGCTTCGCTGGTGTCGATGACGCCGGCGATCGTGTTGGCCAGTGCCCCGTCGATCCCGGCGGCGATCGTGATCTTGGTCAGGGTGTTGGTGGTGATGGGTGCCGCGTCCGTATCGCTGGGCTGGTAGGTAGCGCTGGTGGTGAGGTAGATCGTGCTGCCGGTGGAATCGGTGGCCAGTGCAGTCACGGTGGGAACGAACGTTGAGGTCTGCCCGGTGCCGGGGTCGGTGACGGTTGTCGTAACCGGAATAACGTCGATGACCTGGTTTTTGGTGGCGCTGGAGGGGTTGGTGTCGATCACTGAGATGGTGTTATCGGTGTTGAGCACGAACGCGCGTTGGCCGTTGCTGCTCAGCACGATCGACTTGGCGCCGGTGCCTTCGGGATTGGTGATCGCGGTTGATGGTGGGGTCACCGCCACCGACACCTTCACGGTGATGCTGGAGTTGTCGAAGAGGTGAAATCCGGTGTCGCTGATTCTGACAGTGAATTGATCGAGGCCACCGGATCCCTGCATCTCCGCATCGGGGGTGTAGGTATAGGTGCCGTTGGGGTTGATCACCACGGTGCCGTTGGCCGGCTGGTCGGTAACCGTGTACTTGACGGGGTCGGTGTAAGGGTTAGTGAGATTGACCGAGCCTATTACCACCCCTGTGAGGCTTTGGCTGATCTGCACCGGGCTTGCGCTGAGTTCGCCGTCCGACATGACGCTGGCCGCCTCGCGGCGCACGAAGGCCAACAACCCCCACAACAGTGGTGCACCCGCGGGCGCGGTCGGCTGCGACGACGACAGGCCTATCAACGCGAGAATCTTGGTCACCAATGTCGAAAGCCGTTGCAGCGGTGTGCTTGCGCCTGACGCAATGGTGGTGGCCATCGGTGTGGGAGCGGCGACCGAGGCGGATGCGGCGGGAGCCAGCCCTGCTGCTGTGGTGGTTGCCCCCGCGAGTGCTGGGCTGATGGCAGCCAAGGGCGCCAATGAGTGTCTGGATGTCAGCAGTCCCCCGACATCGGCAGACGATCTTGGGGCGGTACTCGCAACCGCCGCAGCGGAATTGGGGGCGATGCTTCCGTTGCGGCGGGGCGTATCGTTGACCCCGATTAATGTGGTGGCTGGCCCAATCGGTGGTGTGGCTGCCGCCAGTGTGGACAAACGTCGGGATTTGGCCGTCGAGCGAGCGGGCGGTATCGGAGTCGATGGGCTCGATGATGAAGTCGAGGTGGCCCCAGAAGCCGACGAAGCAGTACCCGGCGTACCCGGCGTACCAGGCGTGGCACCGGCGAGCCCGGCTCCGGGGCCTGAGGCCATGGCCAAGCCTGCCGTTGCTGCCAAACCCCATCCGCAGCAAGCGATTCTGGACCACCCATTCATCCGGGACTCCTCACAGCGTACGGTTGGCAGGCCAACCTGCCAACCGTAGCCAACCGCCAACACCGCTGCGCGACGGCCGCCAGGAATTTACGCTGCCGTTCATAAACTGTTTGCCCCCGGAATGCGATGCGGTCGCCAGTACCAGGCTCATTGCGTTGCAACGTTGATCTCGAAGCCTGCGACCGCGTGCCGTGCTCGCGCCACCCGAAATAGGTTCTACTGCAATACTTCAGGCATGCGCGTTTTGCGCACCGATTGCGGCGCTGTCCCGTCCTGGCTCGGGTCGCCACTGCAATCGCGGGTGGAAACTCAAGTCCCAGGGTTCGGTCGGGCGCCAAATGCCAGTGATGTCTACGCCGACTACGGCCGGGGTTGTCAGCCACTCCCGGCTCCGGGCCCGACTACTGCCACGGTAACCCGTGCCAACGGACCCATGGGCGAACGCATCACCCTTCGGGAGAGTCGAACTGGTCTGCCACGAGCCAATCAGCGGCGGTCAGAAGATGTTTCACGCGGCGTACCTCACTCGGAGTGGGTAGTTCGCCGGTGATCATGCTGATCTGTACGCGAATGTCGATGCCGTTGATCGCACCGGCTGAACTCCTTGTCAGCCCGTAGGCGACTGCTGCGGCGTCGTCCTCGGAGAGACAACGAGGCTGCGCACCTGCCGATGATCTCAGGCCCAGGGCTTTGGCGACATGTGCGACGATCGGGGATCGGAACATGCTGTCCTCCTAGGTCAGCTGCCCCGCTCGCCGCGGTAGCTCGTGGTGAATGCCCGCAAAGTGCCAGGCCCAACCAGTCCACGATCACCAATCCCCCGCCCGCCCGCCACACGCGAGCGGGGTACGTCAGATGGGCTGCATCTGCGCTAGCTGCTGGCGGACGCGCCGCTCAACAAGAAGAGGCACAAACTCGCGGACCGACGCCCCGCTGAAGCCGGCCAACACATCATGGACAGTCAATGTGATCTGCTCAGATGGCACATCGGAGTGCGCATCAGCAAGCCGCTCGATGAGTTGAGCGATGCGGGCTTGTTCATTGTTCTGACCCATGCACGAAAGTTTGCCGCTCACTGTTGACACCTGTCAAAAATTGTGAGGTTGATCTCGCCCAACGGGCCAGCTCGTTTAAAGCACATGCCGGCGGCTCTGACCCCGCCCAAACATGCGGTATCGGTCTGACACCAAACTGATCTCGGCCTGAGTCGCTACGTCGTTAACAACATTCGCACCGTTACCATCGCGCGATGCAGGATTTGCCCCTGGGGACCGGCCTTCGGCGAACGAGTACGGTTAGCCGGCGAGACGCGCTGCGCTACGCCACGGCGTTGGCGGGTCTGGGGGCGGTATCACTTGGTGGCGGCATCCCCACGGCGGCCGCCGCCGCTCCCACGCTGATCGATTTCGCCGCCAAACAGATCCCCGCACAGGACATCCGCGCTGCCGGCCACGCCGGGGTGGTCAATTACGTCTCGCTGTCGCGGCCCGGCTCGTCGTTTGGCGCCAAGCCGATCACTCGGCCTTACGCCCAGTCACTGACGGCCGCTGGCTTGGTGATCGTGAGCAACTATCAATACGGCAAGCCCGGAGGGACGGCCCCGTCCGATTTCACGAGAGGCTACGCGGGCGGCATCGCCGACGCGCGCACCGCCTGGCAGCTGCACACCGCGGCAGGGGGCGGCCAGAGTGCACCGATCTTCTTCACCATCGACGAGGACATCAACCGCGACACGTGGAACAACGTCGCGCTGCAGTGGTTTCGCGGAATCAATTCCGTGCTCGGAGTTCAGCGCACCGGGATCTATGCGGGTATCGACGCATGTGAGTGGGCCGCGGCCGACGGCGTCATCGGGCGGTCAAGCACACCCGGCCGCTGGTGGGCGTGGCAAACGAAAGCCTGGTCAGGCAACCAGGTCCACCCCGGCGCCGTTCTCTATCAGCGCGTGGTGAGCACCGCGTCAAACCCCGGCCCTCTGGTCGGTGGACTCGAAGTCGATGTCAACGACGCATTGGCCTCCGATGTCGGCCAATGGAATCTGCACCCCTGATGTAGCGCTTTCTTTGCGTCCCTTTGTGCGAGCTGTGCCTTGGTGATGAGTTCCGTGGCGACGCTGGGCATGCTGGGCTCAGCTGGGTAGATTTTAGTTGTGCTTAGTAAGTGTGGCGGGTATCCGTATACACACTGGCCAGCACGCATCTAATAGCCAATATCGCGTGGTCGGGAGCGACGCAACCAGCGGCTAAAGGTCGCTATCAGGAGATCGCCATGACGACTCTGAGTCCCCCGCCCCTGCGGGAGAACGTTTACCAATTCTCTGAGCCGCGGTCGCGATGGCGCAGGCTCATCCCCAGCTCACGCCGCGCGAAGATCGCCACAGCCGGTGGTTTGGCCGTCGTACTCGTCGCGGGTGTACTCGGCGCAACATGGGAGACCTCGCCAGGAGGCACCCTGTGGGGCGTAGAGAAGACGGTCTTTCCCGAGCATTCACAAGACGTCGCTTTGACCGCAGTCGTCAACGATCTCAAGCAGGCGCAGGACATCCTCGGCGGCGGGCAGCAGCCCACGGCCGACCAGCTGACAGAGGCCCGCACCTCGCTCAATCAGGCCAAACAGGACTTGGATTACCTGTCGGCATCAACCCAGCGGACCAGCCTGCAGAACCTGTATTTACAACTGACGCAACAACTTCTGCAGTACACCCCCGACGCAGTACAACAACTTCCTGCTTTGCCTGTGCCACCCGTTGCCGATCCGGGTGATCCGTCCCAGACGCCGGATGTGGCGCTGACCAGTGCGTCCGCGCCGAGCTGGGGATACCCGATTTCCGACGAGGCAGGCAGCCTGGCGCCCGATGATGACGGCCCACCGCCCGCCGGGGTTCCGGATGCCCCGCTGGCCGATTGGCCGCAGCCCTACGCGCCTCCGTTGACACCCAACCTCGATGACCTCGGGTATTACGACCCCTCGTGGGGCCAGCTCTACGGCTATGACCCCACCGATTGGTACAACTACGACCTCAGCGGCTACAACCAGTACGGCTACGACTTCCTGGGCTTCGACCGTTGGGGCTACGACCGCTGGGGTTACGACCGGTGGGGCTATGACCGTCGCGGCTACAACTGGGCCGGCTACAACTGGGCCGGCTATGACCGCAACGGTTGGGATCGCGACGGCCGCAACGACTGGGGCCAGCGCCGAGACCATCCCGGTGATCCGCGCGACCAAAACTGGTACAACGGCCACCATCCGTATGAGCAGTACTACCAGTGGAAGTTCCAGGACAGCGACCCGGTCTACGACCGCACGCAATGGGATCAGGCCCGCGGATTCAACCCGAACCTCTATCAGAACTGGAACATGAACCGGGACTGGCACAATCCGCGCAATCGCGACTGGGCACCGCTGCCCACCGTCTCGAACTCCACCGCCGTCAACGTCCACGTCTCGTCCCCGGTGGTGAATCTGAATGCCTCTCTGACACAGTTTATTTCCACTGGCCAGACGAGAAATCAGGGGCCGTCGATGAAGGACCTCGCGAACAAGTCAACCCGAGACTTCACCAACGAACTCGGTCCGCGGGTCATCCCGATGTCCACCGGGCTGCAGCCCCCCTCGCCGCTGGGGCAGCAACTTCCCAAGCCCACGACGGATCATCAAACATCCTTTGCGCCACCAGCTTTGACTGCGCCCGCGCCAACCGCGCCGCCATCGAAGGTGTCACCCGGGTTTACCGCACCCAAGGTTGCGCCGGTGCCCGTCTACACTCCGCCGAAAGCTGAACAACCACAGCGGAAATCAGAACCCGCGCCGGCCAACGTCACGCCCGGAAAGGAACCCAATCCTTCCTCGGGATCGATAATGGTCCCGCCGAAGGCTGATTCACCGAACCCGGCCGTGGCGCCGTCCACCGACCAGAGGCCAGGGACTCCCCCCGAGCCTGTGGCTCCTGGACCCGACGACTCGGTGCCGCAACAAGCGAATCCTCTTCCGCAGGATTCGGAGTCGCAGCCGCGAGACCGCACGGCGACACCGCCGCAAGATTCACCGCAGCAGCGGACCGCGCCGGACTCGCCCGAGCCGGAGGTCCCGACCTCCAAGGCGCAAGCTCCCGCGCCAAAGGTGGAGGCCCCAGCACCCCGGGCCGAGGCTCCGGCCCCACAGGCGCCAGTCCGGCAGGCGCCGCCCGTCCATGAAGCACAGGCTCCTCGGCCGCAGGAACCCGCTCCCGAGCAGCCCGCCCGTCAGGCACCGCCAGTGCATGAGGCGCCGGCTCCGGCCCCGCGGCCAGCTCCCGAGCCGCGTCCGGCACCGGCGCCAGCTGGACCCAAGTGTGCGATGCCGTCGATGTGTGGATGACCGGCAACACGAACTGTGACGATAGGAACAGTTGGGTCCGCGCCCCGACCCGATTTGCGATGCTGAAGGTGCGATAGCTGTTTGTGGGAGGTGACTTGTGAGCGCGCCCGTTCTGCTCTACGACGGTGTATGCGGCGTCTGCAACAGCGCGGTACGCACGATTCTTCGATACGACCGTGAAGGAAGCCTGCGGTTCGCTGCCCTCGACAGTGACTTCGCCCGCGAGATGGCCTCTCGCCATCCCGAGCTCATCGGCCTGGATTCCGCCGTCTTCGTGCGCAATACCGGACAACCTACCGAGTCGGTATATATCCGCTCGACGGCTCTGCTGCAGGTCGCGGGGTATCTCGGCGGCTGGTGGCGACTGGGGTATGCGGCCTATGCGATCCCGCCGTTTGTGCGTGATTGGCTGTACGAACGGTTCGCGAGGGTGCGCTATCGCATCGGAGGCAGGCACGACACGTGCCCGATTCCGTCAGCCGAAGTGCGGAGCCGATTCTTGGATACCGCGTACGGCTGAGGGCCGTCGGCACGTGCGAAGGTAGATCGGGGCCAGATCAGGGACGGAGATCGCTTCTCCGTCGCCCACTGGCTGATCCATTTCGTTGTCTAGCCTGCCTCATTGGCATGCGGGTCGAAGATTCTCGAAGCGAGGACGTGGCCCAGGTCCCGGAGGATCTGAATCTGCCCGGTGGTCCAGTGGTGAGGCTGATTGTCGCTACAACACAGCGTTCCCACCGCATGGCCGCGGCCGTCGGCCAGCGGCACCCCGATGTACGCGCGGATCACACCACCGCGAACCATCGGATGATCGGCCAATAGCGGATGCGTCGCCGCATCATCGACCACCAACAAATTGCCCACGGCAACGGTGAACTTGCAGACCGAATACTCCAGGCCAAACTGGCGCGGTAGGGACCCATCGGTGACAGTGCATCCGGCGAATGTCTGTGTGTCCTTGTCGACCAAGGAGATGGCCGCGTACGGTGCCCCCACCGCTTCGGCGGTCAACGCGGCGAAGTTGTCGAGCGCAGAGCTTGGCCCGGAATCCAGGAGCCGGGTTCGACGCAGTGCGGCCAGCCGGTCCGGGTCGTTGATCGCTGCGGCGAGGAGACTGCCGATCGTGCTCTCATCGCCGGAGATTTCGCGGATGAGGGCGCTGACAACGGCGTCACTGTTCGCGGCCGCCGTCAGTAGACGTCGCGCCGTGTCCCGGTTACCCGATGCGCTCGCGCCGGTCGAGCTCGCCACGCCATCGCGGCGTTCATCGGACACCAGGCTCCCCTTTGATCGATGACAGGCCGGGGTCGGACATCCCAACGTATGCCGACAGCTGCGGGAACTCTAGGGTGGCGCCGTTCCCACGGCGCGCGTAGTCGGCTACTCGAATTCCTCTTTACTTTCATCGCAACCCATCGAAACTCATCGAATCGCGAACTCCACCCCGCTCTGGGGTCGAAGGTGAGGGCTCGCTAGCGTCACGTAGACATACGAACGGAGGTTCACATGGCCGAGCGGATCCCGATGGTCGACTATCTGGTGCTCGACGATGGTGAACCCCACCTCGTCGCGCATGAGTGCAGGGCCTGCGGTGCGCGTTTCTTCGACCGGCGTAACGCCTGCGCGAACTGCTTCGCCACTGATTTCGCTGTCGCTCCGGTGGCAACCGAGGGCACGGTGCGAACGTTCACCATCGTCACCTTCGCCGCTCCCGGTGTGCCCGTCCCCTTCGTCGCCTCCATCGTCGACTGCGACGGCACACAGGTCCGCGCCAACCTCGTCAACGTCGAACCCGATCCCGAGCACGTTCGCGACGGGATGAAGGTGCGTCTGAGTACCTACTCGCTTGGCGCCGACACGAACGGGACCGAGGCGATCGGTTTCGGCTTCGAGCCCTTCGCGTGATCCGCCGCCATCTGAAGTTTCCCAAGGAGATGCCATGAGTGCCAGTGACGAGATTTGGATCGTCGGTATCCGGATGACGAAGTTCGGCAAGCACGCCGACAAGGACACTGTCGATCTGGCTGCCGAGGCCGCGACGGCGGCGCTCGCCGATGCCGGTCTGACCATGGCCGACATTGGCGTGCTGGCCGCGGGCAACCTGATGAACGCCAGTGCTGGGATCGGCCAGCAGTTGCAGAAGCAGATCGGCCAGACCGGCATCCCGGTGTACAACGTCGCTAACGCGTGCGCCACCGGAGCCACCGCATTGCGGACCGCGATCATGGCAGTCAAATCCGGCGAGGTGCGCTACGGCATGGCTGTTGGCGTCGAAAAGCTCTCTGGTGCTGGACTTCTCGGCGCTGGCGGCCGGCCCAAGGACGACTCGGATGTCTGGTCACCGTCGGGCCGCTTCGGTGCCGTCGCACCGATCGACGGGCGGATCGGCACCGAGGCAATGCCCGGTGTGTTCGCCCAGATCGGTACCGAGTACGGCCACAAGTACGGCGGCACCAGTTTCGAACTTTTCGCAAAAATCAGCGAAAAGAACCATGCTCATTCGACATTGAACCCGCTGGCCGCCTACCAGAAGCGGTTCACGCTCGAGCAGATCATGAACGACGTCATGATCGCCTACCCCAACACCCGGCCGATGTGTTCGGCCAACTGCGATGGCGCGGCCGCCGCGATCGTGTGCAACGGTGAGACGCTGAAATCCTTGTCGCTCGAACAGCGTCGGCGTGCGGTGAAGGTGTCGGCCTCGGTGCTGACCACCGATCCCTACGAAGCGGGTTGTCAAGTGCTGCCGAATGTCAACACACTGACGCGCAATGCCGCCGCCACCGCCTACGAGCAGGCTGGCGTTGGGCCAGGCGACCTCGACCTGGTCGAACTGCACGATTGCTTCGCGACGGCCGAGTTGGTCCACTATGACAACCTGATGCTGTGCGAGCAGGGCGGTGCCGCTGACTTCTTCAACTCCGGTGCCACCTGGCGAGATGGCTCGACGCCGGTCAACGTCTCCGGCGGTCTGCAGTCCAAGGGACACCCGATCGCCGCGACGGGCATCGCGAACATCTGGGAGATCTGTCACCACCTGCGTGGTGAGGCTGGCGATCGCCAGATCGAAAATGCCAAGGTGGGTTTGGCGCACGTCATCGGCCTCGGATCAGCCTGCGGTGTCCACATTTTGGAGAAGTCCGCGGCCTGACGACGTTCATAGCAGACGCATAACACCAACAGAGCGCATAACTAGCTGCCCGCCTTACGCTGGCGTCAACGGCCGCATAAAGGCAGTGGAGATGCGCCCAATCAGTTGCCGCTGTGCATTGTGGGCGTCGTGCAGGGAGGCGTCCTGTGATAGGTCGACAACGAGTCGTCAAAGCAGCACTTGCGTCAGGGCTCAGTTTTGGATTGTTCTGGGGCGCAGCGGGAATAGCGAGCGCGGGCACTCCCCTGCCCGAGGGGCCGGCACCGCTGTCGCCGAGCGACTCGAGTTCGTCGTCCAGCAGCTCAAGTAGTTCCAGCAGTTCGAGTGACTCGGGTTCTTCGGTGTCGTCACCGATTCTGCCCAGCGATTCCGGGACGTCATCATCGACGGGTGGCGGCGTCGCTTCGGCTCAGGCGCCGTCCGATTCGGCAGGTAGCGCGGCGCCGTCGCCACCGAGCACCGGCGGCGAACCTGCGGTCAGCGCGCCCGAAGGCTCCACGCCCGCTCCCAGCGTGAGCCAGCCGGGCCCCGGGCCCGGTGGTTCGCCCACCGACAGCGGTATGTCTGATCAAGGCCCGCCACCGCGCGGTCCTGGTGGCCCACCTGATGGTGGGCCTCCGGGTGGACCTGGCGGTGGCCCTCCCAAAGGTGGGCCTCCGGGTGGACCTGGCGGCGGCCCTCCCCAAGGTGGGCCCCCCGGTGGGCCGGGAGGCGGCCCAGGCGGCCGCGGACCATGGCACCAGCCTCCGCCCACCGCGGAACCATCCTGGTGGTGGTGGCAGCTACCGGACGTCGACACCCCAGACGTCGAGCCCTCCTGCCAGCCGCAGCCGCTTCGCCGCGACGAGCAGGCTCCGCCGCCGTTTCAGTATTTGGATCAGACGGTGACTCCCGTCTTCGATCCGAATATGCAGCAGTGGGGATTTTTGTACCAAAGCCGGTGGATCCCGCTCTACGAGCGGGGTTGTTAGACAACGACATCCCTCAGGGCGTGCGCAAGGGCGGCGTGCAGCAGCTGCCAGTCGTCACGTACCGCAACGCGCAGATAATTGTCGCCCAATCCGACAAAGGTGTCGCAACGGCGCACGGCTATACCATTGTCGTGAAGGTACATTCGAACCAATTCCGCGTCCGGAACACCGACCAGGAGAAACGGTGCACGCCCGTCGACGACGTCAAGGCCCAATGACGTCAGCGCAGCGCTCATCTCGAGACGTATCTGTGCGAGTCTTTCAGCCTCGGCCGACGCCGCAGCCACCGCGCCTGGCGCGCAACATGCTGTGATCGCCTCCAGCTGAAGCGTTCCCAGCGGCCAGTGGGGTCGCCGAGCTGACAAGCACGCAAGGACGGCAGGATCGCCGAGCGCGTAGCCAACGCGAAGTCCGGCCAAGGACCACGTTTTGGTCAAGCTCCGCACCACAATTACGTCAGGTAGGCCCAGCCCGGCGAGTGACTCGGGCTCGCCGGGCACGGCGTCGGCAAACGCCTCGTCGACGACAAGAACGCGCCCCGATCTCCGAAGTCCGAGAACCGCCTCCCGGGAATGCAGGACACCGGTCGGGTTGGTCGGATTACCAATGACGACAAGGTCTGCATCGTCTGGCACTCGGGCAGCTTGGAGGTCGAATGGTCTTGGCAGCACGACATGCTGTATGGCGATACCCGCCGTAGTCAGCACGGCCTCGGGCTCGGTAAACGACGGGGCAATCAGCGCAGCGAGCCGGGGATTCAAGGCGGGTAGTAGAGCAAACGCCTCCGCACCCCCTGCCAAGAGCAGCACATTGTCGGGGGGAATCGCATGCCGAGCGGCGACTGTGGAGACAGCCGCTCCGTGGTCGTCAGCAGTGGGATATTGCCCGAGTTCACGCAGCCGTGCGGCGAGGCGCTCCAACAGCCAATCAGGCGGGCCGCCTTGTCGTACGTTCACCGCGAAGTCGAGCATGCCCGGCTTGACGGACTGATCTGCGTGGTAGCGCGCTCGCTGCTGTGGGCGGTCAGGTTTCGCGTGAATCACATCGGTCACATTAGTATTCGCAAACCGCCGCCGCGGTTGGCGATTGGTTCGCGTACGGCCGCATGCTGGTCAGGGCTTGGCGAAACCTGCGGCGCTGAGGATTTCTTGGCCTGACTAGCCCACCATCGCGTCGATGAATTTGCGTGCGACCACAAACGCGGCGGCCGGCAGAGCTCGACCCCATCGGTTACCCGTGCTCATACGGAATCACCAATCTGCGCCCGACTCGCCGCTTTCCCGATGATGCAGTCAGCCAAAGTCAATGTGCACGAGCTGAATCGAGACAAATGGATCAGTCGCTCAGACCCGCACAGAGGCTAGGCGTCGCGAAGTCCGCACGGCCGCAATAGTGCTGACGCGGCGAGTTCACGTCAACTCATTTCCATGCCACGCGCATGATTTTGACGATTTCTTAACGCGGCGCAGAGAGTTGCACCGAGCGCCGCCGATCGCTGTCATCGATTGCGCTAAACGGATTCACGTAGGGCCGTGGGTATCGTTGCCGTCCAGCATTTTTCGCACAACCAACGCGGAGGGGGTTCGGCGCTTTCTCACAGCTAGACCACGGCATGGCGGTGTAGGTTCCGCGATCAGTCGCTGGCGCTGGAGGCAACAACATATGTGGTGGTTAGGCAGACGGGCAGTCGTTGTGCTCGGTGCTGGCATGTTGGTTGTGATAGGCGGCTGTGCGCATAACGAAACGGGCATTGCCGTAAAAGCTCCTGGTGGCCCGCGGCCCGGTGCGGTCGACGTTGAACTCTTGAGCACTGGAACATTCCCGACCCAACCATTGCCTTCGCTGGGCCTCGCCGCTACAGCTTCCGTCGGAGCGCTGATCGACGCCCGGCGGATGGCGGACGACGTCGTCGGGCCATGGCAGGTTGACCCGGCATTAGTGGTTCCCGGCGCCAACCGTGCGATCACGCTGAAGGACGCCGCCTCGGTTGGTCTTATCGAGCCGTTAGAGGTGGCCAACGCCGTGCGAGCTCACAACCTGATCAATGGATTCGCTTCAGACCGGCAGGACGGCGGTCAAGGGCGACTGGTCAATGCGGTGCTTCGGTTCCCCGACCCCCAGTCGGCGGCAGCAGCTGTCCAGGACATGGCGGCCGCATCGCGCAGCCAGCAGACCGACGCGACCGCACCTGCCGTCCTCATTCCCGGCTACACCGACGCCCAGGCATCCGCTGTCAGCTCGTCGTTGGACGCCGGCGCCGATCAACCCGTCACGGTCTACTCGTATACCCCCCATGGCGCATATGTGCTGTGCCAGATCGCCCACGCCCCCAATCTCGACACGGCAACAGCCCTGATCGCTCGCACCCTCGACCTCCAGGTGCCGTTGATTGACCAATTCGTCCCAACCGACCCGGCCGACTTCGCTAGCCTGGCCGCCGACCCGACCGGCCTACTGGCGCATACCTTGCCGCCGCCTTTGTGGCCCGGAGAGCGTCCGGCACCGCCCAACCCGAACGTCGGTGTGTATCCGCCGCGCGGCGCACTGCATTTTCAGGATGCCCCGCCTGACGTTGCGGGCGCCTTGTCGAGCGCGGGCGTTCAAGCAGTGTCCTACTACACCACCACCGTCTTCCAAGCGCACGATCCGACCGCGGCCGCCCAGTTAGCTGATGATTTGGCCGACATCGCGATGCGCACGCAGCAAGGCGCCCCGATCAACGGGGTGGATTTCATGCCTGCCAGCCGCTGCATCCAAGGCGAAAGCCCGGCTGCTGCAACTACATCGGAATACTATTGCTTTGCTTCCGTCGACACCTTCGCATTCGAGGTTCATAGTGCCGACCCAACTGGCGCGCGCGAGCAGACGGCCGCCCAGTACAAGATGCTGCTCGCGCGATAGCCGAACGGATCATGGATTTTCTCTGGACGCGTGGCGATCGTGCGACGTTTCGGCGGCAGGATGCCGTCGGCGAACTCGGCAACGCTCCCGCTCGAGCACGCCGATCTGAACTGGCACTTCTGGGTTATGCAATCGCAGTGACGGCTGCAGGCCTGACTATCGTCACCTCAACCTTGCAGAGCCCCGGCCGTCCTGCGGTGGGGGCGATCGTCGTTTTGGCCGCGGCGTTGCTGTGCGCCCACGGCACAGTGAGGCGGTTCGCACCCGACGCCGACCCGGTGCTGCTTCCAGTCGCCGCGCTGCTCAATGGCCTGGGGCTGGTGATGATCTACCGGCTCGGCGTTAGCCAAGAGGACACGACACTGCTCAATCCCGGCTTGGCGCAACTGATGTGGACTGTAGTCGGGATCGGCGCATTCTGCGGCGTACTGATCGCGGTTCGTGACCACCAGATATTCGCCCGCTACGGCTATCTTTGCGGTAGCGCCGGCCTGCTACTACTGGCGATACCGGCTGTCTTGCCCGCGGCGGTCGCCGAGCAGAACGGCGCCAAGTTGTGGATTCGGCTGTGGGGCCTGTCGATCGAGCCGGCCGAGTTTGCAAAGATCTTGCTGATCATCTTCATGAGCGCCGTCCTGGTAGCCAAACGCGACCTGTTCGAATACGCGGGCACCAGAGCGGCATTCCTGAACTTGCCCAGACCGCGGGATCTGGCACCGCTGGCCGCGGCGTTGATCATCGCCATGATCGTGATGGTTTTCGAGACCGACCTGGGTGCAGCGCTGCTGGTCTATCTGACGTTCCTCACCATGGTTTACATCGCTACCGCGCGGGTGGGCTGGGTTCTGATCGGGATTGGGGTGTTCGCCGCCGCCAGCGTTGTGGCCTATCACATATTCCGCCACGTCCAGATCAGAGTGCATAACTGGGTAGATCCGTTCGCGGACCCCGATAACACTGGCTATCAGATGGTCCAGTCGATGTTCAGCTTCGCCACCGGCGGACTGATGGGCACGGGCTTGGGCCAGGGCCAACCCGAACTCATCCCGGTCGCGTCATCCGACTTCATCACGGCTGCCTTTGGTGAGGAACTCGGCCTCGTCGGCTTGTCCGCAGTGGTGTTGTTGTACGGCATCCTCACACTGCGCGGACTGCGTACTGCTATCGCTGTTCGGGACAGCTTCGGCAAGCTACTCAGCGCCGGTCTGGCAACCACACTTGGACTACAGGTCTTCCTCACCGTCGGCGGCGTCACCAATCTGCTGCCCCAGACCGGTTTGACCACACCGTGGCTGTCCTACGGCGGATCGTCACTGGTGGCCAACTATGTGCTCCTGGCGATCGTGTTGCGTGTCTCTGATGCCGCACGCCGGCCCGTACGATCCCCTCGCGCTCCGGGACCAGCGCTCGCCGAGGCCCGGACTGAAGTCATCGCGGCCTGGGCGCCGGCTCAGGCGCCACGCCCAAGCTGAATTGCTTTGACTACTAACAGGATTGCCCCAATGACCAGATAGCCGCGCAGGGCAATCATGCCAAGTCGGGTTCCTGCGTTCCATCGGACCGGCTCCAACAACGCCAAGGGTGGCATCCGCCATGTTTCGCGGGGTCGAGTGACCACCGGTTTCGTTTGCGCGGTCGCTGGTTGACGACGCGACAGCCAGCGCAGTGCGACCATTCCGATCGCGGCACCCGCTACCAAACCACCGGCAAGATACTCGGTCACCGCGACCACGTCGAGATTGCTGAACAGCGTGGTCGCCATCAATATTCCAGACAACAGCAGCAGTACCCCGACGATAAGCGCGGCAACGGCATTCAGCCAGGGACGATTCACCCAGGGCCCCAGTACTTCCCGATCGTTGCACAACAGCAGCAGGAATACGGTGGCGCTGGGCAGTAACAATCCCGCGAGTGCTTGCACAGCGGTGGTGATCAACCCCAGCGGCGCCCCTGGGATGAGCACAATCGCCGCCGCCAGCGCGATCATGGCGCAGTAGGACACATAAAACGCCTTGGCGTCTTTGAATCCGCGGTGCAGGGAGTGCTTCAGCCCGAACACATCGCCGAATGCGTAACTCGTCGCGAGAGTGACTGCCGCGGCCCCGACGATGGAGGCGTCGATCAGCACGATCGCGAAGATCGAACCGAGTGCATGGCTGTGTGCGCCCAACAGATGAGCGACGTCGCCGGCGTCGATGAAGTCGGTCTTGCCCGATACCCGCGCGGCGAAGTCGCCCACCATCACCAGAGCTGCGGCGCCGATGACGACGACGAAGGCCCCGATTACGGTGTCGGCGCGTTCGTATCCGATGAACCGCGGAGTAATGCGCTTGTCCACGATGTTGGATTGCTGAAAGAACAGCTGCCACGGCGCCACCGTGGTGCCCACGATCGCGATGATCAACAGCACCGCATCTGACGTCACGCCGCCGGAAATACTCGGTGTCACAAACGATCTGGCGGCTTCTCCCCACCGAGGCTGAGCCATCAACAGCATTGGCAGTTGCAGCACGGTGATCGCGATGAACACGAACATGGCCCGTTCCCACCGTCGGAAACTGCCACTGGCCATGATCGCGATCAACGCGACAGCGGCGGTGGGCACCACAATGTACTTCGATACGTTGAAGTAGTCCGCCGCCAAAGCGATTCCGATGAACTCGGTGACGAGGGTCAGGAAGTTCAACAGGAACAGGTCCCCCACCGAAAACCAACCCCAACCGCGCCCAAACCGTTCGTTGATCAGCCGCGCATGCCCGACGCCCGTGACGGCGCCGAGGCGCACAACCATCTCCTGATTCACGATCAGCACCGGAATCAACAACAACAACGTCCACAGCAGGCTGTAGCCGTAGCTCTGCCCGGCTTGGGCGTAGGTGGCCACGCCGCCGGCATCATTGTCGCCGACCATCACGATGATGCCCGGGCCAACGATCGCCAGCAGTGTGAGCAGCCGGGTCTTTAGAGTGGAGCCGGTATCGGAGTCGCTGATGCTGATGCGGCCGAACGCACCCTCGATATCGCCAAGGTGCGCCGAATCCAGAACCGCGCTTTGCTGCTTTTGCCGCTCATCGGTCATGGCTGCGTCCCGTCGGACGCGGTTCCGATGTCGCGGATGGGGCGGGGCGCGGGTTCGCGGCGTCGCCAGTCCTCGGGGATCAGCGCTTCGAGAACGTCGTCGTAGGTCACGACGCCCAGCACCATGTCCCGATCGTCGACCACTGGCACCGTCGCCAGATTGAAATCCGACATTAGTAACGCGATGTCGGTCAGGTCGGCGTTCGGCGCAACCCGCACCGGGTCGGCGTCCATCAATTCGGTGACGCTGGCGGCCGGGTCCGCCTGAAGCAGCACGATCACTGACACGACACCTGCTAGCTGGCCGCTCGGGTTGAGCACATGCATCTTCAGCAGTGCTTCCGGCTGCAGCGTCCGTGCCGCGGAGATGATCGAGAGTGCCTGCGCGGCAGTGCTTTCTAGTTGGCAGGTGACGATGTCGATATTCATCAGGCCGCCCGCGGAGTCGCGGTTGAAACTCATCAGGGTGGTGACCTTGGTGCGCTGGGGCGCCGGCAGCAGATTCAGGACCACACGACGCCGTGATTGGCGCAGATCGAACACGGCATCGGCGGCGTCGTCGGCGCGCATGCGACTCAGCACAGCGGCGACGTCGTTGTCCGACATGTCGTCGAACAACTTGCTGGCCTTGTCAGGGTCCAATTCTTCGAACACATCTGCTTCCAACTCTGGGTTGGAGCGCACCCGCTCGAGAATCTCCCCGCCTTCGGCCTTCGTCGCATCTTCGAGAAGGTCGGCAATCTGGGCGGGCCTTAGGGTGTGCACCCGACCACCGACACGACGAAGCAACATGGACTGGTTGTGCCCTATCAATGGTTCGAATGCCTTCCAGTCCCGGCCGGCGTGCCCGCCGCCGGACTTGATCAGACCGAAAAGTCGGGCCGGACGACGTGTGTCCAGCCGGGCCAACACCCAGCCTCTGCCGGTGTCTTCCAGCTCAATGTCGTAGGCATGCACCAGTTCCGCGTTCGGCACGTCGATGAATCGGTGATCAAGCACGTCGGCCTTGAGCAGGTATTCACCGTCGCGGCGACCAAACGAGCGCAGATCGACCTTGTTCTTCGTCAGGTCCACCTGGTGCTCAGCCAGCGATCGCACATTGTCGGCGGATACGAACACCTGCCGACCACCGACACCGACCACAAGGCCTGTCACGGACGGATACTCCTCGCCATCACCGAGCCGGACGATGACATCGTCGACCTTGCCGACAGGCTCGCCAGATCGCGACACCACCGGCGCTTTCAGCAGCTCGGAGAGGTGGATGACCGGTGCGCCGTTGGTGCCGGCATCGCCGTCGCGGGGGGTTTTCTTGCTCACAAGGACTCCTTTGATTCAGTGCCGCGCGCAAGCGCGGGGAGGGCCGAAGAATAGGGACAGCGGTCGACATCAGGGTGAACAGCGGATGCCTGTTCACCACCTCGTGGTGGGTGACTGCGGGTGCCCACCCAGCGCGGCCGTGAACACTGCGGGCCGCGGAGCGGCGGTGTAGAGGATGGCCCGCTCCTGGGCGGTGGGGCGACTCCGAACGGCGAATTGCCGCAATGCGAGGCGGATCCTGGCGGTCGCGGCGATACGGGGCGCAGCGGCGCCGGGCTGGGTGATGGTCATCACGGACTCCTCGAGTGGCTGCAGACCGCGACGTAAATCAACCGAATGATACTGCGCCTCAACATCACTGAGCTAATCGCAGATTTGCGGCCAGCGTTGTTCAGATGCGGGGTGTCAGGGATTCAGTGATCGCCACGCCGTGGCGAGATCGGGAACAACGTTGGATTCAGATGGGCATAGGGACTATCGCTGGGACTCATCTGGTTGTCCGTCACCTCCTTCACGGTCGCGACGCGTGGCGCGCCTGTTCCATCGCAGCACCAAAGTAACGAGAGGGAGGTTCGCCGGCGCACATTGCCGACGGGGCACCCCTCTCGTCAGGGCTTCGGCACTATGGGACGTAACCCCGCTGCCGCGGGGAGCCACTTTGGATCATCCCTTAATCCGGGAAGATCTGTCCTAACCTTAGGCGTCTCTCGACGTCGTCAGATCAGTGGCCTGTGTTCACATAGGAGCCTCACCTAGCAAGGTGCTAACCGGGACCTATAGTGAACCCGATATCGAGATAAGTCAAGTGAGAACTAACGTGGGATAAGGAGTTTCGCCGCGTCGGTGCATAGCTGTAAGGGCTTGACCCATTGACGCGACTGCTAGATCGCTGTGAAGAGTCGGGAGGTTGTGTTCGCGTCACCTCGATGCATCGCGTTGACGCCGATCGCTCTCACCCGACGGGGAGGTCATATGTGCATTCCGGCTATTCGGCCGCACCCGTGGCGCCTTCTCCCCTGTGCCCTGATTTGCAAGGACTGCAATGGTTTTCGGCGAGGAGCGCGTTGTTCGCCAGTGATGCCGTCAAGTCGATGAACGATGCCAGCGAAAACCCCGCCTTCGCGACGTCGATGCAGGGATAGGGCATTGCCAGACGGTTCACAGCATCGTGAGCAGTGCTTGGCCCGGTTCGCAAAGTGCTGCAACAAATCCCAGTTGGCGTTGGCTGTGAGTATCGCCACGGAAGGCGTGCGCAGATCCAAGGCAATGCACCCGAGTCCCGCGGCCAGGGAACCGGGCTCGGGGCGGCCGGTACGGCCGAAAACTCATCGCACTGAGCACATGTGGCCGGGCCGCGCCAGCGCGGCAATAACGGCGGGGTCGCCGATCTTCACCGTCATCGGCTAGCCCAGGATCGGTAGGCGCCGTTGGCGCGCAAGCCGTTTGAGCGCGTCACCCATCACCGATCGCACATGTGCGTCGACCTCGGCGACGTCGGGATCGGGCCCGAACTGGGCGACGATGTCGATGGGCTCGAGCACCTCAGTGACGATCTTCGCCGGCAGTGGCAGGTTCGGCGGCGCGATAACGCTCAAGCCGAACGGAAAACCTACGCTCACTGGCAAGATGTCCAGGCGCGCCTTGGTCAGTCCCAGGCGTTTGGCCAACCAGTTGCCCCGCGTGAGGAACAGCTGGGTTTCCTGGGCCCCGATCGACACGGTCGGGACCAACGGCACCCCCGTCTCCAATGCGGTGCGGACATAGCCGGTGCGGCCGTTGAAGTCGATCTTGTTCTGCGTGAACGTCGGTCGGTAAGCGTCGTAGTCGCCGCCGGGAAACACCAACACGGCGGCACCGGAATGCAGTGCCGTGGCGGCGTTCTCCCGGCTGGCTTCGATGACGCCCAGGCGCCGAAACCAGCCGCCCAACGGTCCTAGTAACACCCCGTAGTGAGCCAAGGTGTAGAGCGGGCGGTCGTAGCCGAAACGGCGGTAGTACTCCGGGGCGAATATGAGCACGTCGGGCGTCAGCATGCCGCCGGAATGGTTGGACACAACCAAGGCGCCGCCGACGGCCGGCATGTTGTCGATGCCGCGCACCTCGGCGCGAAAATATCGCCGGACGATCGGTGACACCACATTGCTCACCTGCGCGGTCAGTGCAGGGTCCCATTTGGCAGTCTCGTCGAGATCAACAGTGTCGTCGCTCATAGCTTCCCCTGGACGGTCTTGTGCCGTTCCCGCTGGCGGCCGCCTCCCCGTTGGCCACCCGCACCCAGCGGATATGAGATTATCTAAAAACGAGAATACCATATCCGCAGGTCGAGCGGGTAGCTCTAGCTAGACCTGGCCCAGCGGCCGGCAGGCATTGGACGCAGGGTTCCAGTACTGCCCGTCCCCGCAGTTCGGCGGGAACGGCGCCAGCGGCGGCTTGCAGGAGTTGCTGACCGGGTCCCACCAGTTACCGTTCGTGCAGCCCAAGGGCACCGGCGATACCGGCGGTTGGCACACGTTGGTGACTGGGTCCCACCACTCGCCGTTCTGGCAATTGAGCGGGTCCGCCGAACCGGGTGCGGGCGCCACAAGAGACAGAGCGGCGATGGGGGCGAACGCGGCCGTCAGGATTGTTGAACGACGGATGAGTTTCACCATGACCTCAGCCTGCCCAGTCCGGGAAATTCTCAAACCGACGGGAGGCTCGTCCGGTCCCTTGCCGATACGCAGCCGAAACAACCCCCGACTACCTTGGGCCGGGAACATATCGGGAGGAGTCGGCGATGGGCACGCAAACACGGGCGACCTACCGCACCATGGCCGAGGGCACCGCCGCAGACTATGCGCTCATCGATCGGGCAGAGGCCGCCAACAACGCGGGACTGGTCCCCCGTGTCCTCAAACTCGTCGAAGCCCTCGCCGATGGTGAGCAGGCATACCCGGTCAGCCGGCTGGAGCACTCACTGCAGGCGGCAACCCGAGCGCACGACGACGGCCGCGCGACCGAGTACATCGTCGCCGCACTTCTTCATGACATCGGCGACACGTACGCGCCCCACGCACACGGGGCGTTCGCGGCAGCGGTGATCGCACCGTATGTGTCGGAACGTATGGCGTGGATTGTGAAGGTGCACCCCGAGTTTCAGCAGTACTACTACGCGCCCTACATGGGCGGGGTTCGGGATGCCCGGGAGCGGTATCGCGGCCATGCGTGGTTCGACGATGCCGTCGAGTTCTGCGAGAAGTACGACCAGAACTGCTTCGATGCGCACTTCGTGCACCGGCCGCTGGAATTCTTCCACCCGATGGTCGAAGAGATCTTCTCCCGCGACCCCTGGGTCCTTGCGTAACGGCGATCAGTTGCCGGGATCAACCTGCGCGGCGGTCTGCACCAGCACCGCGGTCGCGGGTGCCGAGCCAGCGAGCTTGCCGGCTACGAAATCGGCTGCCTGGTCGGCCATACCGTTGGTTTTGTACGAGCTGTGGGCGGAGCGATCAAGTCCACCTGGGTAGCAAACCGGGTCGCCCGTCGCGCACAGCTGGATCGTCTTGCCGGCGTACAGATCGCCGATGCTGATCGGCGGCGCACTGCGATCGGCCAAGCCCAGGAACCAGTCGTCCGGGGTTCCGAATAGCGCGACGGCAGCGACATGGGAGGCGACGGATGCGGGCATCGGGCCGGAGATCCCAGCGGGCAATGTAAACCCGGCCGGCACGGCGCTCGCGGTCGTGTACCCGGCAACCGCTGCCCCTTGCGAATAGCCGCCGATCACGATCTTGGTCGCGGGACATTGTGCCGCGACCGACTCAATCTTGTTGGCGGCGTCCGCAACGCCGTCCACCGCCTGCCCGAAGTTCAATGACGCCGGGTAGTTGACCCCGTAGGAATCGACCGTCTTGCCCGGGAGTCGCGCGCTCAAGGCGTCGACGAACGCTTGCCCAGTCGCGCCTACGCCGGGTGCCTCGAAGGTGCCGCGCGCAAACACGACCTCGACCGCGGCGCAGGAATCCTGGGCGGCGTTCGCGACTCCGGCGGGGCCGGTGGCCAAGCCTGCGGCGATACCCACCGCGGCCAATGCGGTGAATGCGGCTTGGGTGGTGCGGCCCAGCAGTGATGTGCTCATACCAGCTACAAGCTGGACTTCCCTACCTGCGATTCCACCAATGTCAAGTGATCTATCTCACCGGCGGAAAACGCGGTCGACGGGAATTGTTTTCGCAGCCGTTTGATTGAGTTTCGGGCTTCGTCGCAGTATCGCGCACGGCGTGAGCCTTGCCCTGATCGACACCCACGTCGACCCGCCGATCAGTGAAGAGCTTGTGGGAGTACACAATTGGGCGCAAAGAGATTCACTTAGGTCGGTTTAACAATCCACTGGGCGGGCGGGGGTAGTCGATCTGCCTGAAAGCAATGCTCTCGAAGCTCACACCAGTTCTGTCGGCGAGTGTTGCTGCCGCTGGAATTGCAGCCGCACCCAAGGCTTTTGCCGATCCTGCACCGGGCTGTTACAACCCGGATGGCACGCCGTGCAGTCCCTCCGCAGGCCCCCAGGGAGCCGGAGCGGAGGTCCCCGGTGGACCGGGAGCCCAAGCCGGCTCCAATGGCCAGGTTTCTGCCGGAGTCCCCGGTGGGCCCTGGGCTGTTGCCGGCCCCGGCGGCGGAGTCGCTTGTGTTCCCAACGGTCCCTGCCGGACGGTCAACCTTCCGGGGTAGATGACTCCGGGAACCTGGACGCGGACCGGCGCCGTCAGGCGTTGGTGCCGCCGTCCACGGTGAGGTTCGCGCCTGTGATGTAGCTCGACTCGGGTCCCGCGATGAAGCTGACCAACGGCGCAATGTCGTCGACATGCCCGTAGCGCTGGAGGGCTGTCGCCGCGAGCTGTGGTTCGGCCCACTCGTCCGACGCCGGATTGAGGTCCGTGTCGATGGGACCTGGCTGGATGTTGTTCACGGTGATGCCGCGCGGGCCCACTTCACGGGCCAGCCCTTGGGTGAACATTTTGACCGCTCCCTTTGTCGCCGAATACGCCACCAGGCCGGGAGTCATCATTCTCTCGCCGACGCACGATCCGATCGAGATGATCCGGCCGCCCTGCGAGAGATGTTTGAGCGCGGCTTGCGTCGCGATGAACACGCCGCGCACGTTCACATCGATGACCCTGTCGAGTTCCTCCAGCGTGGCTTCCTCGAACGGTTTCGGAATCGCAGTGCCGGCGTTGTTGACCAGAATGTCGAGCTTCCCGAAGGCCGAGATGATGGTCTCCACCGCCGCCCGCACGGCGGCGGCATCGGTTGCGTCGGCCTGGATTGCGATGGCAGTGCCTCCACCCGACTCGATGTCGTTTACGACGCGAGCGGCGCCCTCGGCCCCCTTGGAATAGGTGATCGCCACGGTGGCGCCGTCAGAGGCGAGACGCTTGGCAATAGCGGCGCCGATGCCGCGGGAGGCTCCCGTGACGAGGGCTACCTTGCCGTTGAGATCAGACATAGCAGGCACTTTCGAGGTAGCAGCGATGAGTCGCGCACAGCGACAGGCTGGCACGGATCGAATATCTCCTGCGGTCCCCGTGCGGTCTTTTACGAAACGACTAGGATTTGGACAAAACTGCCGGCGAGCGCATCAACGGCGCCAGGCGGGAACAGTTCCCAGGGAACCTGAAGGTTGCGGATGTCAAACAGCGACAGCTACGGCGACGCATTCGGCAGGCGATTGAAGGCGCAAGCGAGTTCGTTCGCATCGCAAGCGCTGCCCAAGTCCACCCTCGCGGTGACCGAATTGCGCTACGACGAACCAGAGTTTGTTCTGTCCACGCCGCCCGCGGAAGAGGATGCCTTCGTGCTTGGCGTGCACTTCCAACTGTTCGAGCGCTACGAATACTGGGAGAATGGCAGAGCCGCACCGGTTTCCACCCTGCGCCCTGGCGACACCATCATCTACGACGTCAAGCGCAAGCCCACGTTCCACCTCAACAGCGCGTTCCATTCGGTTCACTTCTACCTGCCGACAAGCGCTCTTCATACACTCGCCGATGACGCCGAGGTTCCGCGGATTCAGGAGCTCCGTTATCAGCCAGGCGTCAGCCATGCGGACAGGTTCCTGCGCAGCATGGCTGAGGCACTGCTTCCGCTGTTCACGGCGCCCGCCCGCGTGAGTCAGGTCGTCATCGACCACCTCATGCTGGCGGTTGGGCATCACGTCGCCTCCACCTATGGTGGGCTGGCTCGCTCGCAGGCTCCGACCATCCATGGACTCACGCGGCGGCAGACGCAACGCGCTAAAGAGCTTCTGGTGAGCGACCTTTCGGGAAGCATTCGGCTCGCAGATATCGCGCGGGAGTGCGGATTGTCTCCCTCACGGTTCAGCAGGGCTTTTCGTGCCAGCGTCGGCGAGGCACCGCACCGATGGCTGATCCGTCAGCGGATCGAGCGGGCGAAAGCTCTCCTCCGTGACGACGAGGTCTCGCTCGCCGAAATCGCCTTGACGTGTGGCTTCTGCGACCAGAGCCATTTCACGCGAAGTTTCGCCGCCTCGACCGGGATGAGTCCGGGACGATGGCGCAGGGCAGCGCTCGCCTAGGAGTCGTACGCTCGGAGCAACGTCCGTGTGCGGGACCGGCCCTCGGGGGATGGATCGAACGGCGCGGCCACATACTCGTCGACACCCGCATCTCGCAGCTCGTCGAGGCGTCCCCGGACGGTGTCCTCGTCGCCGATGATGGCGGCATCCTCCGGCCCCGCATAGCCCTCGCGATCGAGCATTGCGCGGTACGACGGCAACTGTCCGTACATGGCGAACTGCTCGGCCGCCTGCTTTCGTGCGGCGTCGACATCGTCGGTGACGCTGATCGGCAGTGACGCCGCAACGCGCACGGCGCCCTCCCGTCCGGCGTCGGCTGCCGCCTGCCGCAGCGCTGGTCCCACGTGCTCTGCGAGCGTTTTCGGTCCGGTCATCCACGTGCAGGTGCCCGCCGTACGGCGGCCCGCGATCCTGAGCAATTGCGGACCCAGTGCCGCGATGTAGACCTGGGGCGCCGGCGCCCCAGGGATCATCAGTGCTCCGCGCGTGGTGGCCGTCTCCCCCGCCGCATTGACGGGTTCACCGGCCAGCAGCGGCAGCAGTCCGTCGAGGTATTCGTTCAGCCGGCGCACCGGCTTGTCCCACGGAATGCCCCACATGCCCTCCGTCACCGCCTGATGCGTCATACCCAGTCCGAGAATGAACCGGCCACCGGAGGCGAGGCTCAGTGTGAGTGCGCGCTGCGCCATCAGCATCGGATGCAGGTTCTGGATGGGTACTACCGCGCTGGCCACCTCGATCGTGTCGACCTCATGTAATGCGATCGCCAACACCGTGAGAAGGTCTGGCTCGTAAGGCAATTGGCTCATCCATACCCGTTTGAAGCCCTCGTCGCGCAACATCGCGAGGTTGGCGATCGTCGCGTCGATCGGTGACTCAAAGCCCGATCCGCTCAGTTGCCCGAACATAGAGACCTGCATGACCACCACGCTCCTTTGCGTTCACTGCCGCCCAACTTATCCCCAGCATGCATCTTGCCTTTGGTTCCCGGTGATTTTTGCGCAGCCAGCTGCTGGTCTGAACGTCACGCGGCAAGAGAACCCGCAGATGTTTGCCTTGGCCTGCTAGCGTGCACGCCGCCACCGCACGCCACGTGCGGCGCAGAAAGGCCATGACGAGGGCGATGAGCATGGGCGACGTGAGCCGGCGTCGGTTGTTGTTGCTCGCCGCGACCGTGGTGGCCGGCGGAACTCTCACCGCAGCAGACTGGATCTATGACCGGCCGGTGCGCCCATTCGCCGGCATCTCTCCGGCCCCACCGTCGCCTTCCCCCGTGCTGGCAGCCGCGACACCGACGCCGGCTCTGCTGCCGCCTCCCGACCGCAGCCAACGCGTGCGCCTACCCGGCGGGGGTGTGCTGAGCCAGCTGCCGGCGCACGGCAACACGATGGCTCTCACCGTCGATGACGGCGTGAGCAGCGAGGTGGTGGCGCTCTACATCCGGTTCTCGCGCGACACCGGTGTTCGACTGACGTTCTTCCTCAACGGCGTGTACCGCTCCTGGACCGACAACCGCGACCAACTGCGTCCGCTGGTCGATTCAGGGCAGATCCAGCTCGGCAACCACACGTGGTCGCATCCCGACCTCACCAAGGTGTCGACGTCGACCATCCGCGACGAACTGGCCCGCAACGATCACTTCGTGAAGAACACCTACGGGGTCGATGCCGCGCCCTACTTCCGGCCGCCGTACGGCAGGCACAATTCGACGGTGGCTGCCGTCGCGGCCGACCTGGGCTACACCGTTCCGACACTGTGGTCGGGATCGTTGGCCGACTCCACGGTGATCACCGAGGACTACATCGTCAAGATGGCCGACCAATACTTCACGCCCCAGATGATCGTCCTGGGCCACCTCAACCACCTGCCGGTGACTCATGTCTACGGACAGCTCGTCGACATCATCCGCGCGCGCAGCCTGCGGACCGTCACCCTGAACGACGTGTTCCTGCCTGCCCGCTGACGGGCGCCGTACGGCCTGCTGCCCGCGTGGATGCGGGAAATCAGGGCAGAGCTGGGTGCGTTCCCATCCGGCGTCGACTGGGACCACTGACTGTTGTCCACAGTCTGATCGAAGTCCGCCCGCGCTGTGGCAAATGGGGCCCGGTTATCCGGTGAGACAGCCGAATTCGTAGAGCGCGGCGGGAATCTTGGCGTCTGCGGGCGCCGGCGTGGTCGATGCGTTTGTGCCACAGACCTTCTGCTTGTCCTGGCCGACCCACTGGGTGCCCTGTTGCTGGAACACCAGTGTGCTGGGTGCGCCCATGTCGGGATTGGCCTTGCTGGACCACAACCCACTGGTCACCGCCCAAGCGTCGGCGCACTTCACGTCGTCGATCCGGTAGAGATTGTCCTTGGCCACCGCCTGAACGGCTTTGGTGGCGGCGTCAGCCAGACCCGCCTTGGTGCAGTCGGCTACCGGCGCCGTCGCCGAGGACGCCGGTGCGTTCGTCGTCGCCGTCGTCGTGGTGGAGGACGCGCTCGTGGACGACCCGGACGGCGAGCAGCCCGGCAGGCTCACGGCGGCAACGCCTGCGAGTACGACGGCGGCGCCGAGCCGGCGGGCGGTGCGGTTCATGAGCGGTCTCCCTGCTGTCGCAAAAACGGGCGGTAGCTGAGGGACTATAGCTACCGCCCGTTTCGGATCAGGGAACGCGACCCGAATTACCTGAGTACCAGAGTGTTTCAGGACTGCATCTGGCCCAGGGTGACCTGCACGGTGTGCGAGGCGCCTGACGGGTCGTTGAAGGTCACGGCGACGTTGTCACCCGGCGCCTTGGAATGAATCGCGGCGACAAGCGATTCCGGTCCGTCGATCAGCTTGCTGTCGACCTTGGTGATCACCGCACCCTTCGGCACGCCCGCTGTCGCGGCCGGGCTGCCATCGGCGACTCCTGCGACGAGCGCGCCCTGGTTGCTGTCGTCCGAGCTGAGCTGGACTCCGAGCGAGGCGTGCTGGACGGTGCCGGTGGAGATCAGTTCATCGGCAATGCGTTTGGCCTGATCTACCGGGATGGCGAAGCCGAGGCCGATCGAACCGGCCTGACTGCCGCCCTGCGAATCCTGGCCGCCGCCAAGGGATGCGATCGCGGAGTTCACGCCGATCAGATTGCCGTTCATGTCCACCAACGCTCCACCGGAGTTACCGGGGTTGATCGCCGCGTCGGTCTGGATGGCACTCATCACCGAATGCTGGCCGGTCTGGTCGTCGCCAGTCGCGACCGGGCGATCGAGCGAGCTGATGATGCCCGTCGTCACGGTGCCCTGCAGGCCCAACGGCGAGCCGATCGCGACGACGTTCTGACCGACCTTCAGATCCTGCGACGAACCGATGCTGATCGGGGTGAGGCCGGAGACGTTCTGCGCCCGAACCACCGCGATATCGTCGGCGGGATCGGCGCCGACGACCGTGAACGGCACCGTGCGGCCGTCGGAGAACGTCACGGTGGCCTTCATTCCGCCGGCGCTCTGACCCGACGGGCCGGCGCTTGGGCCGTCACTCGGATCCTGGGCGTCGGGTCCGTCCATCTGACCCGGCAGCTGGCCGCCGGGGAACATGCCACGCGGCAAGCCCGGGAACTGACCGCCGGGCCCGGCCTGCGACGCCATCGGCTGCTGGCTGCCCTGCGCGGCCGCGGCCACCACGTGGTTGTTGGTCAGGATCAGTCCGTCGGCGCTCAGGATGATGCCCGATCCTTCCTCGCGTCCCTGTCCGGTGGTGATCTGGATCTTCACGACACTGGGCAGCACCTTGGCCGACACCTGTTCGACCGTCCCTGCGGGTGCAGCGGTGGATGGCTGGTTCGAGACGGGTCCTGTCTTCGCCAATGGCGATCCTGTCCCGACGGGTGCGGGTTGAGCGCTGGGCACGGTGGCGCCCGAGTGATCGACCAGGGCAACCGCACCGGCGGCGCCCGCGACCATCGCGATTGCCGCGGTGCCGCACACCAACACGCCCACCCGCGACTTCGTCCGTTGCCGAGTCATTTGCTGTGATGCAGGTCTCCCCGACTTCGTGCGAGATTCGTAAGGCGGCGGGTACATTTGCTCGCCGCCGGAAGGGGTGTAGTGCGGCTGATAACCGGTCTGGCCCCACTGGCTCCACTGACGCGATTTATCCTGATCAGAATGGTCGTTTGACTGCCACTGGTAATGGTTCTCCGGCGGCAAGTTCTCTGGCCTGTAGTTCATCGCGTTCAGTTTCTCTTTCTCGTCACGAGACACGTGTGCGCCGTGTGGCGCCTGAGGAAAGTTTGCCTTTGGCGTCTGAAGCTTTGCTGAGAAACAGTTCGGTGCAACCCAAGACTTTTGCTGGCGCGTTCGCCTGTAGCTTAAGGCGGTGAACTTCTCTCGCGTGTCTTCTGCCGTCGCCGCCGGCGCGTGTGCCACGGCATTCGCCATGACTCTGGCTGCGTGCGGCTCTGATACCGCTGCTCCGACGGCCGGCAAGAACTCCTCTGCCTCGGCCGTCGCGTCCTCGGTGACCCAGGCGGCCGGCCCTGATGCCACTTGCCCGACCGCGCCTCCGGCGAACCCGGGAACTCCCCAGTGGACCTTGCCCGGTGCGACCGGCAGCGTCGCGGTCACCGGATCCACCGATACGGCTGCGCCGGTCGTCACGGTCACCGCGCCGTTCAGCGTCACCGCGACTCAGGTGCACACGCTGCAGGCCGGTACAGGGCCCGTTGTCGCGCCGACGGCCTCGGTTTCGGTCTGCTACATGGGTGTGAACGGTCGCGACGGAACCGTGTTCGACAGCAGCTATCAGCGCGGCGAACCGGCTGACTTCTCGCTCGACGGTGTGGTGCCGGGCTTCCAGAAGGCCATCGCGGGCCAGACGGTGGGCTCGACGGTCGCGGTCGCCATGGTCTCCGCCGACGGCTACCCGCAAGGTCAGCCCCGGGCGGGGATTCTGCCCGGCGACACGCTGGTGTTCGCCATCAAGATCCTCAGCGCGAACTGACCGTCTAGGGCGCGCAGGTGGGCTGAAGGCCGTTCACCAGCGCGTAGATGGCGTCCTTCTTCTGGTCGGCGTAGTCGATGGCGGTCCAGGTCGACGGTTGCGGCCAGGCATTGGACACCGTCGGATAGCCCCCGTACGCGAAGCCGGATCCGTAGCTGGTGGAAACCACGAAGAGCGCCCCGACGGCGTCTCTCATGTCGTCGGTGGCTCGGTGAAGGTCGACCAGAGCCGGGGCCAGACCCGGGATGATGCCGGGCCCATTGACGTCCTCCATGTAATGGACGCCATGACTGATCATCGCGAGCTTCACGTTGGTGTCGCGCTGCTGCGCAGCCCCACTCGCGTAGGGCGAGCTGATGACGATTCGCACACCGCCGATGCCCGCGTTGATGTCGTCGTCGAGGCTTTCGCGAATCTGGCCGAGCACACCGCAGGGCACGCGCACCGTGTCGGCGGCAGCGGACGACGCGAGGCCGAAAGAGGCGCATGTCAGCACCGCTGCGAGGGCGTAACCGAGACGCGCTGAGTTAGCTACTGTCTGTCGAGTTTGCTTCATCGTCCACCTGCATATCCGGCATCTGTATTGATGCCTGTATATAGGTGGAATTGACGGCTGTGTTACTGCCGACCGAAAATTAGCTGGAAACCCAGTTCCACACCGACATGTCGCCGGGCGGGTAGTTCATGCAGACGTCGGTGGCTTTGGCGACGACGCCCTTGTTGTTGAAGAACAGCTTGGCCCAGTTGCCCCAGCGGGTCGCGACGAACTCGTAGTAGACGTTGGTCGCGGTGTCCTCGGAGTACTGACGGCGACCGGCCTCGTCGAGCGAGAAGAACCAATGAATGCGGTCGAAGGCGAGCTGCTGGACGTCTGCGGGCCGGTTGCTGCGGTCGATCATGTAGCGCTCGAAGTACACCGGGCTGGTGTCGCGCGCGGCGGCCATGTACTGCTCGACATCGCACTGGGTGATGATGATCCGGTGCGGGATCGGAAAGTCGTCGCTGGCGTCGGCGCCCGCGGGGCCGGCCGAGATGAGACCAGCGGCCGCCATCGCACTCAGCGCAATTCCAGCCAGCTTCGCGCGGCTCATCAATCCGGTCATCGTTCTCCTACCCCATAAATCGGTCGGGTGCCGCCGAAGAGGCGCGATCCCTAAACCATTAAGCGGACTAACTATATAGCGGTCCGCATCGCAGTATCCACCCTAGGTCGGCGTGCCACAGCTGTTGTGACGGTTGAGACTTTCGTGGCCGAAAGTGTCAGCCGCCATTGGTGACCGGGTTCGACGACAGCGTGATGAACTGATCGTTGATCCAGACCCCCCAGCGGCCACCCCACATATGAGTCCACACCACCGGACGGCCGTCCCACGCCTCGGCCGGCTTGCGCGGGGCCCAGTCGGGTGCGACCTCGCCGACGTTCTGGTCCGGCGGCGGCGGGTCCGCGCTGGCCGGCGCGACGCCGACCGCAAGTCCGATGGCGACCAGCAGCGCGGTCACAGCGGTTTTGATCAGGGGCATGAGCACGACTCCAACGTTCAGACGTCATCCGGATACTTAGCAAATATAACCAGAAGACGGCACGAGCAATCCGTTACCCCCGGCTGCGGCGCGAATCGAGCCTGCCGGCCGGCCGGCTAGGGCGTGGGCGCAGGTGCCGGTGTGGACGGTGCCGCCGGCCCGGATCCATTGAATTCGTAGCCGGGCGGTGGCGGCCCGCTAATCGAGTAGTAGCCGGGCGGCAGGGCGGGAGTCCCCGCCGGCGGCGGTTTACCCGGGCCGGAGTCGCTTGGGGGCGCCTCCGAACCGGGCGCGGTGTACGACTTGAATCCCGGCGGCAGCGCCGGCGCCGGGCCGGCTCCCGGGGGTGGCGCGACCGAGCCGCTGGCCGCTGCGTCGTCCTGGGGGCCGTAATAGGGGTCGCGGGCCTGATGCCAGAGATCTTTGAGACTGCCCAGGACGCCGCCGCCGTTTTGTGAGCCGTAGGTCGGGTTGGCGATCTCGGGGACTGAGGGCGGCGCACCTGGCGGCGGAGGTGCAGGTGCAGGCGCGGCAGCGGGGTCGACGGGCACCGACACCGGCTGGCCAGGTGCGGCTGCTGCCGGATCTCCTACGACCGGGGTGGGCGTTGGCGTCATCGGATCGGCCGTGGCGGTGGCTGCCCCGGCGAGTGCGGCGCCGACGGCCATGCCGGCGAAGAGGATTGCGCGGACGAATGGCGCGGTGCGGTGCCCGTCAGTCATGAATCCGGCAGTCCTTTCTGTTGCCCCGGGGTAGGGGCATCGTCGCACACATCGACGACTGGTGCGCAAGCGGCAAATGCCGCGTACTTCCGTCCTATCGCCCGCGCGCTGCACGGCGTTTCAGCGCTCCCCCGGTGCCCTGCGAAGGCCGCCGGCACCAGGGGACGCAGCTCAGACCTGGTTGGTTTCATTTAAGCCGGTGGCTGATCCCTTGAGGTGGCGGGTGAAAAAGCCGATCGACGTGATTGCGGCCACTACACCGATGACACCCCACAACACGATCGGGAACACCAGCGCGCCGAAAATGAAGTTGTAGGAGACCGCCAAGTACAGCGACCAGATCACGCGGTAGATGGACCAGAACGCCAACAGGCCGGTGCTGATGCCGATGGCCAGGCTGTACTGGCGATCGACGCGATCGATCTGCTGCGCGATGGGAGTCGGCACGATCTTCATTGGTTCTTCCTCTCGTTTCCCGCCGCCTTGGTGGCGCCGCTGCGGGCAAGTGAAGAACCGGGGATCGGCTACCGATCCCAACTCATTCGGAGAAGTCGGCGGTTAACCATCGATCGGGACGGATGGTGAAAAGCACGGTGTCCTGCCCTTCCATGCTCTGCACGAACTGCCGGCCGGCCTCCGCGCCCAGGTACCGCACCGCGATGGCCTCTCGTACCTCCAGCGGAGTGGGTGTCGTGACGTCGACGACGGTCCCCTCCACCACGACGTACTGGTACGGCGGCTCCTCGTGCTGGACGACCAGAGTCACCACCCCGGCCTGCTCAATCAGCCGCGCCTTTCGCCGCGACGCACCCGTGTTGACCCGGATGTTGCCGCCCGGTGCGTAGTCGTACCAGATCGGGACGCTGGCCGGCGGCCGGCCGTCGGTGGACGCGACGGACAGCACCGCGACGTGCTTGGCGCTCAGGAACTCCTGACGCTCGGATTCGGTCAGTTCTTTGGGCATACAGCGCCAAACCTGTCCCTGCGCAGCACTATTCCTGGCGGCGTCTAGTGCTGCGGCACCCCGGTGTATTCGGGGTTCGGTGGCACCGACAGCGCGATGCCGATCCGGTTGGTGGCGCCAATGAACGCCGCGATCGAAATCGCCTCGAGGATCAGATGATCGTCCAGCCCCAGACGGCGTAGCCCGTCAAAATCGTCATCCCGGATGGACTGCGGGTTGTTGTTCACCGCGACGGCGAGATCGGCCAGCGCCCGCTCGCGATCGGTCAGCTCGTGCACCTGGTGGTGGTCGATTGCCACCCGTTGACCGAAGGACCAGTCACCGGCCACCTTGCCCAGCTTGTTGGCGTGATTGGTGTGGCAGTACGCGCACCGGTTTTCCCCCGAGACGACCGTCGCGATCACTTCCCGCTCGCGCGCTGTCAGGCCGCCGCGTCCGTCTGTGCCCAGCAACGGCAGAAGGTACCCGTTGAGCCGGCCGAGATCGTCCTCGTTGAGTGAAAGCGCGCGGAACCAGTTCGAGGTCAGGCCCTCTTCGCGTTGCTGATGGGTGAAGAAGCCCTTCACCGCGGGGTTGCTCAGCGCGTCGACGTCGGGAACGTCGAGCCGGGAGATACGTGCCTGGGTCGCCGTGTCAGGGGTAGTCGTCATGGATCGACTGTGCCGCCGACGCGCGCGTTGCCCAATCCTTTTGCGAAGGCAGACCCGAACTCTTGCGACATCCCTCGGCCGTTGGCCAGATTGTCGGCGAGGTTCGGTAGGGTCTCGGCGTGACTTCGAGCCCAACCGTGAAATCTGTAAATGCCCGTCTTGCTGAAGAACTCGCTGTTGCCGAGATTCAGGTGGCCGCCGCTGTGCGGCTGCTCGACGAGGGTTCGACGGTTCCGTTCATCGCCCGCTACCGCAAGGAAGTCACCGGTAGCCTCGACGACGGACAACTGCGCGACCTCGAGGAGCGGCTGCGCTACCTGCGGGAGCTCGACGAGCGGCGCGATGCGGTGCTGGCCTCCATCGAGGAGCAGGGCAAGCTGACCGACGAGCTGAGAATCGCACTGATCACGGCCGATACCAAATCCCGGGTCGAGGACATCTACCTCCCGTACAAACCCAAGCGGCGCACCAAAGCTCAGATCGCGCGCGAAGCCGGTCTGGAGCCACTCGCCGATCGATTGCTCGCCGACCCTGCAGCCACCCCTGAAGCCGTGGCTGCCGAGTTCGTCGGCGCCGACGTCGCTGACGCCGCGGCGGCACTCGACGGCGCGCGGCATATCCTCATCGAGCGCGCGGCCGAAGATGCCGAGCTCGTCGGTGCCGTCCGGACCAAGTTCTGGGCCGAGGGCTCGCTGCGGACCACGCCACATTCCGAGGAGGCCGCGAAAACTGCGGCGGCACAGAAGTTCCGCGACTACTTCGAGTTCACCGAGCGGCTGGAGGACATGCCGTCGCACCGGGTGCTGGCGGTGATGCGAGGCGAGAAGGAACAGGCGCTCGCGCTGCGATTCGACGGCGGCACCGACGACGCGTACGAAGTGATGGTCGCCAGCGCGCTGGGCATCGACCTGGCGGCCAAGGCGGCGGCGACGCCGTGGCTGGCCACCACCGTCCGGTTGGCGTGGCGCACCAGGCTGATGATCTCCGGTGCGGTCGACGCGCGGATGCGGCTGCGCCAGCGCGCCGAGGACGACGCGGTCGCAGTGTTCGCCAAGAACCTGAAGGACCTTCTGCTGGCGGCTCCGGCCGGCACTCGCACCACCCTCGGGCTGGATCCAGGCTTCCGCACCGGAGTCAAGGTCGCGGTCGTCGATAGCACCGGCAAGGTGCTCGATACCTGCGCGGTGTACCCGCATCAGCCACAGCGCCAATGGGATTCGGCGAAGGCAACTCTGGCGGCCCTGGTCGCGCGGCACGGCGTCGAGCTGATCGCTATCGGCAACGGCACCGCGTCACGGGAGACCGATGCACTGGCAACCGAATTGATCGCAGACATCCGTGCCGCCGGTGCGGCAGCACCAGTGAAGGCCATGGTCAGCGAAGCTGGGGCGTCGGTTTACTCGGCGTCGGCCTATGCCGCCCGCGAGCTGCCGAGCCTGGACGTGACGGTGCGTGGCGCGGTATCGATCGCGCGGCGTCTGCAGGATCCGCTCGCCGAACTGGTGAAGATCGAGCCGAAGTCGATCGGCGTCGGCCAATATCAGCACGATGTCACCCCTGGCACACTCGCCCGCAGTCTCGATGCGGTGGTGGAGGATGCGGTCAACGCTGTCGGTGTCGACCTCAACACCGCCTCTGTCCCGCTGCTGGCCCGGGTGTCCGGTGTCACTGAATCTTTGGCCGAGGCCATCGTCGCCCACCGGGAGAAGACTGGTCCGTTCCGCAGCCGGAGTGCTCTGTTGGACGTCGCGCGTTTGGGTCCCAAGGCTTTTGAGCAATGCGCGGGATTCCTGCGGATCCGTGGCGGCGACGATGCGCTCGATGCCTCTGGCGTGCACCCGGAGGCCTATCCGGTGGTCCGGCGCATCCTGGACCGTTCGGGGATTGCACTGGCCGAGCTCATCGGTAACGAACGGTCGTTGCGAGCGCTGCGGCCCGCCGACTTCGCCGATGACCGGTTCGGTGTGCCGACGGTGACCGATATCCTCGCTGAGCTGGAGAAGCCCGGACGCGATCCTCGGCCGGCTTTTTCCACGGCGACGTTCGCCGCCGGCGTGGAGAAGGTAACCGACCTCAAGGTCGGCATGGTGCTCGAAGGCGTCGTGACCAATGTCGCGGCCTTCGGCGCATTCGTGGATATCGGTGTGCACCAAGACGGTCTCGTGCACGTATCGGCGATGTCGGACCGCTTCGTCTCCGACCCACACGAGGTGGTTCGCTCGGGCCAGGTGGTGCGGGTCAAGGTCCTCGAGGTCGATGTGGATCGCCAGCGGATCGGGTTGAGTCTGCGGCTGGGTGATGCGCCAAAGAACAACCAGGCCAAGCGAACTGAGCGTAGTGGCGGTGGCGGCATCCCCAGCCGAGGCGAGCGCAGGCAACCCGCCCGCGGAAATGAGAACAACCAGCGCGACGACAAGCGGTCCTCCGGTTCGATGGCCCAGGCTCTACGTGACGCCGGATTCGGCCGGTAGCTTGCGCAGGGGTTGAGTTGTCCGGCCAACTCCTGCAACTCTTTTCGTAGTTGGAAACAGTGCACGAAGCATGCGGGTAAACGGTTCACCGGTATGGCCGATTGCCAGCCTGTTGGCAGCCTATAAGCAATTGAATATCAGATTTGCCCACATTCCTGAGAAGTATCAGGCGCCATTTATCTTGTGCAGCTACACTTTTCAGTACTCGGTGGTGCTTATACCGATACGGTAATGACATTTCATGCGTCTGTGTGATATTTCACGTGACGGCAAATACGGAATTCTTTCGGAGCCTCTGTCGTGTTGCAACCCGCATGACAGATACCGCCTTTTTCAACTCCCGGAACATAATTGGCGTGCCTCAGCGGGGCGCCCCGCGCATCGCCGGTACTGCCGTCGCGTTCACGGAGCATCGCTACGACCAGCGCGAGGTGGCGGAGGCGCTCACCGAATTCGCCGAACCAGGCTTTATGCGCTTCGCCAACACCAGCGGAGTCGAGCACCGCAACCTCGCGCTGCCGTTGGATCGCTACCCGACGATGAGCGGCTTCACCGAAGCCAATGCGGCCTACCTGGAGGTGGCTGTCGAACTCGGAGAGCAGGCGGTGCGCCGGGCCCTGGACGCCGCGCACGTGCGGCCAGGCGAAGTCGATGCCATCGTGACCGTGTCCAGCACCGGGGTGGCCGTGCCTACCATCGACGCCCGGATCGCCTCGAAGATCGGGCTGCGTCCCGACGTCAAACGCATCCCGCTGTTCGGCCTGGGATGTGTGGCCGGCGCCGCCGGCCTGGCGCGGATGCACGACTACCTGCGTGGTTTCCCGGACCACGTGGCCGTGCTGCTCTCGGTCGAACTATGTTCGCTGACACTGCAGCGTGACGACACGTCGATACCCGCGCTGATCGGAGTGTGTCTGTTCGGCGACGGAGCGGCGGCCGTGGTCGGCGCCGGCGCCAACCGGATCCCCGCGGGTCTCCCCGTACCTCGTGGCCCCCGGGTGCTGGCCACGCGCAGCACGTTGTTCCCCGACACCGTCGACGTCATGGGCTGGAACGTCAGCTCGAGCGGCTTCCAGCTGGTGATGTCGCGCGACGTGCCGAAGATGGCCGACGACCATCTGGGCGGCGAGGTCCGCTCATTTCTTGCCGATCACGGGTTGACCACCGCTGACATCGCGACGTGGGTGTGTCATCCCGGCGGACCCAAGGTGCTCGACGCGATCACCAACGCGGTCGGCATACCGTCGGACAGGCTGCGGCACAGCTGGGAGTCGATGCGCGACAACGGAAACATCTCGTCGGTATCAGTCCTCGACGTCCTCAACCGGACCGTCGCCGCGACACCGCCGGAGGGCTCACTGGGACTGATGCTGGCGATGGGGCCGGGCTTCAGCTTCGAACTGTTGCTGCTGGGCTGGTGAATGAGATCCGATGATCTACTACTCGTTCATCGGCCTGATCGGCGCCGAGCGCCTGGTTGAGTTGGTGGTCTCGCGCCGCAACGCGGCATGGTCTTTTGCCCACGGCGGCCGGGAATTCGGCCGCGGGCATTACCCGGTGATGGTCGGGATGCACACGCTGCTGTTGGTGTCCTGCATTGTCGAGGTGGCGTCGATGCATCGGCCCTTCCTACCCTGGCTCGGCTGGCCAATGGTGGCGGTGGTGGTGATCAGCACGGCAGTGCGCTGGTGGTGCGTCTCGGTACTTGGCAAGCACTGGAACCCGCGGCTGATCGTGATCAAGGGCGCTCCCTTGGTTCGCCGGGGCCCGTATCGATGGGTGCACCACCCCAACTACACGGCGGTGGCCGCGGAGGTCGCCGCACTGCCGCTGGTGCACTCTGCCTGGGTGACCGCCATCGTGTTCAGCGTCGCCAACGCCTTGGTACTCACGGTGCGCATCCATGCCGAGAACGTCGCGCTGGGATACACCTGAAGAAATACTGAAAATAGCGGGCGGGTAAGAAGCGGTTGATTGCAAGCGCTTTCGGACATATTCGGTGTTAGGTTGGCACCCGTTGGAGTTGTGCACTGTCGCGACAAAGGGGCCATCAACGACAAAGGGGCCATCAACGACAAAGGGGCCATCAACGACAAAGGGGCCATCCATGAGCACTGCTGCCGAACGCGCCGACCAGCTGGCGTTGGTGGCCCGTCTCAAGTCGGCCTATCCGGAGTTGCCGGACGCGCCCACGCCGGATCTGCTTGACCACGCCAAGTTTGTCGCCTATATGAAGCCTGTACACGACGTCGGGGGCGAGCCCGACGTTCCGATGAAGTACGAGAACAAGGACTACGAGTACTGGGAGCACATGACGTATGTCATGTGCGAGGTCCTCGCATGGCGCGGTATCTGGTTGTCCGAGGAACGGCGCCGAATCGGCAACGTTGACGTCCAGCGCGCCGTCTATCTCGGATTCCCGTACTACGGCCGCTGGCTGCTGTCCGTGGCGCGGGTGCTGATCGAGAAGCATCACATCGGCCTGACCGAACTCACCGAGCGGATGGCGGAAGTCAAAGACCGCTACGCCGGCGGACTGGAGGGCAAGACGCTGGCGGCCAAGCCCAAGTTCGAAGGCGACGGATCGCAGGTCAAGCGCAACAGTCACATCGTGCACGCACAGGGCAAGGGCGATCCGCAGGTCTACGCGGGCAAAGCGGGCGAGGCGAAGTTCAAGGTCGGTGACCCCGTCGTCGTCCGGGAACTTCCGGTGCTGTTCTACACACGTACCCCGGAGTACGTCCGCGGCGCACGGGGTGTCATCGACGCGGTGGCCTACGAAAGCCCGGCCGCCGAGGACGAAACGTGGGACATCCCCGACGCCAAGCCCGAATGGTTCTACGTCGTGAAATTCAGCATGTCTGAGCTGTGGAACGACTTCAACGGGCCGGAGGCCGACAGCCTCCGGACCGAGATTCCCGAGCACTGGCTCCAAGCCGCCAACTGAGCCCAACATCTCACGAACGGAAGAACATGTCTGGACACGACCACGATCACGCGCACGACCACGATCACGACCGGACAGTCAAGCCGATGGTCGACGAGATCACAGACTTCGAAGTGCTCGAGATCGCATTGCGCGAATTGTGCATCGAGAAAGGTATTTTCACCGCCGAGGAACACCGTCTGTTCACCGAGTTCGCTGAGCAGATCGGCCCGACCCCGGCCGCGCGGCTGGTCGCCCGCGCGTGGCTGGACCCGGACTTCAAAGCGCTGGCCCTCGCCGAGCCGATGACGGCCAGCAAGGAGGTGGGCGTCGACTGGCTGGAGCCGACCGGCTTCGGCACGCCCAGCGATTTCACCGCTTTCCAGATCCTCGAGGACACCCCGACCGTGCACAACGTGATCGTGTGCGCGCTGTGTTCGTGCTACCCACGACCGATCCTCGGCAACTCGCCCGAGTGGTATCGAACCCCCAATTACCGTCGCCGCCTGGTCCGTTGGCCCCGCCAGGTGCTGTCGGAGTTCGGCCTCTATCTGGGCGACGACATCGAGGTCCGGGTCCAGGATTCCAACCAGAAACACCGGTTCATGGTCATGCCGATGCGGCCCGCGGGGACCGACGGTTGGACCGAGGACCAGTTGACCGAGATCATCACTCGCGACTGCCTGATCGGGGTGGCGTTGCCGAAGCCGGGCGTGACGACCAATGTCATCACCGACACCCGTCCCGCCTTGCATCCGGCCGGGGAATGAGCTCGAGGTGACTGAACCGACCCCTTTGAAGCAGATCGTCGAACGCAACCAGATCTGGTCAGTGATGGCGGCCAAATACGGTGTTGAGAATCCGGTACCGCCGTGGAAGACAAGCCTGGACGGCCTGTGCGATGCCCTCGATCACGCGGCATGCGATGCCGCCGTTCCGACATTCAAGGAGCGGCGCGACGAGGAAGATGCCCTCTCGGCCACCGTCTACTCTGAGGTCCCCTATCCGGAAAGTCAGCTGGTTTCGCTGGCGCATTCGCTGCTGTCCAGAGGGGTTATCACCGAAGAGGAACTGCAGCAACGACTTTCAGTCGTTCGTGCCAGGCTGGAGGCCTGACTCTCAGCCCGATGTCCCCCAATCGGTGGACCCCCCGATTCATCCCGTAGTCCAGCCGATCGGTGGACGTACGAATCGTTGCCGCGCGTCATAGTTGCGTGGTGAGCCGTCAAGCAAGCGGCGGCTCCCCCACACAAAGGATGGCAATGGTGAACAGCAGCATGGATTTGTCAGAGCGCACGGCAGCGGCATCCAGCGCTGTCGGTATCCGCCCGGCGTACTTCGTCCAGCAGAGCAACGGCAGTTTCCGGCCGACGACCTCTGCCGCGGCCTCCTGGAGCGACGGTGTGCTCAGCGGCCAGGCGATCGCCGGCCTAGCGGCCTCGACGCTGGAGCGCAAGTACGGCGCTGTCGGCTACCTGCCTGCCCGGCTCACCCTGGATCTGCTCAAGCCTGCTCGAGCTGTCCCGACCTATACGCAGACCCGGCTGATTCGGCACGGGCATCGGATGCGCACCGCTGAGTGCGACATCATCCAAGATGACTGGATCGTGGCACGGGCGACGCTGTTGCAGTACCGCGAATCTCACGCACCGGCAGACGAGCACTGGGAGTCGGCGATGAGCGTGCTCGCCCCGGACAGCGCCGGGCAACATCAACTGCACGTCCAGAGCGACGGAACCGGCTGGACCCCAATGGGTATGCGCCACCAGGACACTGGACGTAAGCGCGCCTACTACGGCGGTCTGGATGCGGTGGCCGGCCTGGCGGCAACGCCATTCGTCCGCGCAGCGGTCGTGGCCGAGGCAGCTGCCAACCTGGTGACCGACTTGGGCGCCAGCGGAATCGGCTACATCAACGGCGATCTCACGGTGGCGTTGTCGCGGCTGCCTCGCGGGGTGTTCATCGGTGTTCAGGCGGACACCAACTTCTCCGAAAACGGGGTGTCAGTCGGTAGCGCGACCCTGTTCGACGACAGCGGCGCGTTCGGCCGCAGCATGGTCACCGCGATGGCCAATCCCGCAACCCGTATGAATATCGGCGGGTGATCGGCGCTGGGCGCTCATTAGAGTGCAGCAATGAGCCTCGTCACCTATCAGCTGGATGATCACGTTGCCACCATCACCCTCAACCGGCCCGAGGCGCGTAATGCGATCAACGGTCAACTACGGCAGGAGATCAACGCCGCGTGGGACCGATTCCGTGACCAGCAAGAGGCTTGGGTTGGGGTCCTGACCGCCAACGGTGACGTGTTCTGTGCCGGTGGCGACCTCAAGGACGGCGAAGGGTCGGTCGGCACCTTCGGCGGGACCTTTTGGGAGAAACCCACCATCAACAGTTTCGAATCGGGCATGGAGTTGTTCAAGCCCACAATCGCCGCCGTGCACGGACCCTGTGTCGGCTACGGGCTGACCGGAGTCTTGTTCTGCGACTTCGTAATCGCCTCAACCGCAGCCACTTTCAGCTACCCCGAGGTGTCGCTCGGTGTGCCGACCATCGTCGGTGCAATCCGATTGCCACATCGTGTCGGTTGGGCTAACGCAATGGAGCTGCTGCTGACCGGCAAGCCGATCAGCGCGGAGCGCGCCAAAGAAATCGGATTGGTGTGGAAGCTGGTCGAACCCGAGGACCTCCAGTCCGAAGCACAGGCGTGGGCACAGACCCTCGCCGAGGCCGCGCCGTTGGCGCAGCGGGCCACCAAAGAGGTGGCCTGGCGCACGGCTGACATGGGCTGGATCGAGTCTGTGCGCTTCGGTGAAGTGATGCGCAAGGTGGCCGGTGCCACCGAGGATGTCGGCGAAGGCCTGCAAGCGTGGCGAGAGAAGCGCAGGCCGCAGTGGAGGGGCCGCTGAGGCCCTACTGCGGAGCCTCTGGCGCCGGTGCATGCAGCCAGCGCTGGTAGAACCCGGCGAACGTGCCGTCATGAAGTGCGCCCGTCAGCCACGACTCGCTTTGCGCGGCGATCGGGCTCCCTTTGGGCAGCAGGTAGATCTTGACCTCCGAGGTGAACGGTTGCTCGGGGTGCAGCGCCACCAGCCCGGGGTGCAGCGACGACTGGTAGATGGCTTCCACGGCGTCGGTGATCATGACGTCGGCGTTGCCTGACGCGAGTTGGTCGAAGATGGTCGTGTTGTCCCGCCAGATCGCGAGCTGAGCGTCGGGGAGGTTCTTGCGGGCGAATTGTTCGTTGGTGCCGCCGCTGTTTTCGATCACCCGCACGCCGGGCTGGTCGATCTGGTCGAGTGAGGACAGTCGGTCGGCATTGCCGGCGGCGACCAACGGCACCTTTCCGCTGGACAGGTACGGACCGGTGACGTCGGCGACGCGGCGTCGCTCCGGCGTGTCGGTGATGCCGCCCATCGCGATATCGCACTTGCCGGGTGAGGTCAGGTCCGCCATCAGGGTCGGCCACGTGGTGGCGACGAAAACCGGCGCGCGCCCGAGGTGGGCGGCCAGGTCGGTGGCCATGTCGATGTCGACGCCGGTGTACTCCCCGGTCTCGGGCTCACGGTAGGTCAGGGGTGGGTAATCGCCGGTGGTGCAGACCTTCAGTGCCGCCGTACCGCCGCCGGCAACGGCGTTCGGCGCCACGGCGCCGGACAGTGCGACGGCAGCGACCAGACTCAGTGCGCCAAAGCTCAACGGCCGCATGTAGTTAGTACACCCGATGTGGCCGCGATCCATCACGGCAGTTTATGGTGAGGGCGATTTCGACCACTACAACCGCGGGGAGAGCATGCCGAGCTGGATCGCCGAGCTGGTCCAACTCGACCGCAGCGGGCAGACCTTTCACACCTCGGCGACGTCCGGAGTGGGTCCCCGGTTGTTCGGTGGGTTGATCGCCGCCCAGGCGTTGGCCGCGGCGGCGGCCACCGTCGATGCCGCGCGAATCCCGCAGTCGCTGCACGCTTATTTCATCAAGGGCGGGCAGATCGGCGTCGACATCGAATTCAGCGTCGAGATCACCCGCGACGGACGTTCGTTCAATACCCGCCGCGTCACCGCGGTGCAGGACGGGGCGGCGATCTTCGAGATGATGGCGTCGTTCCATCAACCGGAGATCACCACGGATTGGCAACGCCCTGAGCCCCTCGCGGTGGAATTGTCCGACGCGACAATCGTCACAATGCTTCCGGTGAAGTGGGCCGATCACTTCGAGGTCCGGGTTGCTCCCGGGCAACATGGTCACGACGACTGGCCGGTTCAACCGTTCTGGTTCCGGACCCGCGAACCTGTCGAAGACGACCCGGTGCTGCGGGCCTGCGCGTTGACATTCATCTCTGACCTGGGCCTGGTGTCCTCGGCCCGACCGCCGGGAGGGGGCCGCCCCGGCCCCGGCGGCGCGGCCAGCCTCGACCACGCCCTGTGGCTACACCGCCCCACCGACCCGCACCTCTGGCACCTCTACGACGCCATCGCAGTAAGTCACAGCGACGCGCGCGGCTTGGCGCGGGGGTCGATTCACCGAGGTGACGGTACCCTGGTCGCCAGTGTCGCCCAGGAATCACTTTGGCGAACCTGAGCGCCCACTTTTGCGTTCCTAGTACATAGGAACTCGACGGTGGCGACCGGGTTGGGACAACCGCACGGCCGGCTGGGAACAAAGGTGTTTAGCCGAGTCCGACAATGGGAACAAACCCGCATTCGACCGCGTTGACGCGACGTCGGGTGCGGAACGAACGAAAGGCACGGACCATGACGGTTGACTACGACGCTCCCCGCCGTACCCAAGCCGAGCCTGAGGAAGAGTCCCTGGAGGATTTGGCGGGCCGGCGCAAGGACACGGCCACGGCCGTGATCGATGTGGACGAGGCTGAAGCCGCTGACTCCTTCGAACTTCCCGGCGCGGATCTGTCCGATGAGGAACTGACTGTCCGGGTAATCCCCAAGCAGGCTGACGAGTTCACCTGCACCAGCTGCTTTCTGGTGCACCACCGCAGCCGGTTGGCTGACGCCGCGAGCATGACCTGCTCCGACTGCGCCTAACTTCTCCCCTGTTCCGGCCACAATGGTCGGATGGCGAGTCTAGGAAGCCGACTGGTCCCGGTGATCCTGCGCGCCACCGGCCGGGGAAGGCCACTCTCTGATCCAGCTGCTGCCCGTCAGCGCATCGCCGAACGGGCGTTGCGGCCCCGCCTTTTTGGGCCGCCCCGTCGGCTTCGTGACGACGTCGATGTGACGGTGGTCCACGACAGCTGGCCGGTCTACACGGTGTCCCCCGCGGGTCACCGCGCCCGTCATCGGGCCGTTTATGTGCACGGTGGCGGTTGGGTCAACGAGATCGAGCCCGCACACTGGCGCTTCGTCGCGGGGCTGGTCGCCGAGACGCAGACCTCGGTGCGGGTTCCGATCTACCCCTTGGTGCCGTGGGGCACGGCCGCCGACGTCGTTCCGAGAGTCGCGGATCTGATCACCGCTGACATCGCCGAGGCTGGAGCAGGCAACACCTTCGTACTCGGTGATTCAGCTGGCGCTCAGATCGCCTTGTCGTCGCTGATCTGCTTGCGCGACAACAGCTCTGAGCAACCTCGCCGGGCGTTTCTCATCGCGCCCGTGCTGGACGCCACCATGACCAACCCCGCGATCGCCGCGGTGGAGCCCACGGATCCGTGGTTGTCCCCCGCCGGTGTGCATGTCTACGCGCAGCATTGGCGCGGACAACTGGAACTGGACGACCCGATGGTCAGCCCGCTGGCCGCGACGCTGGAAGGGCTGACGGCGCTGACGATCTTCAGCGGTACGCGCGACATTCTCAACCCCGACGCCCGTCTGCTGGCCGGTAAGGCCGGGGCCGCCGGCGTCGATGTCGACTACGTGCAGGGCGAGGGCATGGTGCACGTCTATCCGCTGCTGCCCATCCCGGAGGGGCGTGCCGCTCGCCGACTCATCGCCGACACGATCAACGGCACACCCCAGGGGCTGGCTTAGGCGATGACGCGGACCAGGTAGGGCGCCATGTCCTTGGCACGTACCGCGGACACTGCGACAACCGTGTCGGTGACCTCGAGCATCTGGTTGTTGCCGAGGAACATCGCGACGCTCTGGGTGCCGTCAGGTCCGTAGAAGATCAGGTCACCCGGCAGGGCTTGGTCGGGCGTGACGCGCTGGCCCACCTTGTACATGTCGCCCGAGGAGCGTGGCAGCTTGGCGCCGACGCCGGCGAAGATGTATTGGATGAGGCCCGACGAGTCGAATCCGACCACGGCGGCGCTTGGCCCCTTGCCCAGAGTGGGTCCATTGATGTCGCCGCCGGCCCAGGCGTAGGGCACGCCTCGTTGGGCGAGTCCGCGCTGGATCACCAGCTGGACGTACTGATCGCGGCTCACCGGTCCGGCCGGTGCGGCTGTTGCCGCAGGGGCCAGCAGGCCGGGCAGACCCAGCAGCATGACCAAGCCGAGCGCGAGTGCGTATAGGCGCTTTCTCATCATCGTTTCCACCTCTCCTTACACCTCTGAGCAAAACCCCATTCTGTTAACAGAGGTCACTTCTGTAACTTCTACAGCAAATGGCTGACAAGCGTTGACCAGGCTTCAAGCGCGAGCAGGGCATTTAGTCAAACCGTGATGTAACAGTGTCCGAAGTGGTGTGCATCCTTGCCCGATTGGTTGTGATCGGGCGAGTGCGCCAGCAACCCATGACGGCGTTAGCGCCGTCGGTCGCGTACCCGGTAGGTGGACGGCCACGACTTGCGGGATTCGTCACCGGTGAGGGCTATGCCCATTCCCCCGACCTTTACGTCGTAGGCCTCCTTGCCCGCGCCCACCTCGCGGTTGGCGTGCTCCTGCGCCAAGTAGTACAGCTCGTCGATCGCGGCCTCGGTATAGGCGACGAACGACGTCTCGCGCACTACGTCGTCACTGATGGTCATTTTGTCGGGCACGATGCGTGAGGCAAGGGCGGCCAGGCCCATCAAGGTGAACGGGATGACCCAGTAGCAGAGGAACGACAGCGGGGTCTTCGTGTCAAGAATCGTCGAATCGCCCTGCACGGTCGGCGGGATCGCCGAGGACACCGTCATCCCTGCGAACGCCGCGACCCAGATCCAGGTCAGCAGCGAGGTGATCCGTTTGAACAGATCACTCTTGATCACCTCGTCGGAACGGCCAGCCGCGGCGAACTCCCGCACGAACGGCTTTCCGGTCAATGCACCCGCCAGTGCCACCAGGAAGATCCCGGCATTGCTCAGCGGCTGCATCCATTGCTCCATGAACGCCTGGTCGAGGACGAACGTCAGGACAGCCAGCACCGAGAACGTTGCAACAGCGCCGATCTCGAAGGTCAACCCGGGTGCCTTCTTGATGCGGCCGATGACCAGTCCGATGATGGCGATGCCGAGCGCGACCAGCACGGCCGCCTTGAAGGGCGCGTTGCCGACGAGTACCCAATAGACGATCCACGGCGCAAAGCCAACGAGAATGCCCACGGTGGGCCAGTCTATGGCGGCGCGTTGAGCAACTGCTCAGCGGCTTGGCGCTTCGGCCATGGCGGCGATGGGTACCCCCAATCGTGAGTTCGACAAGCCAGCGCCAACTCGGCGAATCCGATAGTCCTATCGAGGACGAGCTCGAATCGGCCTTCAATCGGATGGTCGACGAGGGTACCCAGCGACTGCATCGCACCTGGCGCGAAGTCCTGGTCACCGGCTTCTTTGGCGGTACCGAGGTGGCAATGGGAGTCCTCGCGTATCTGTCCGTACTAAACGAAACCCACAATCAGCTGCTGGCCGGCGTAGCGTTCGCGATCGGATTTCTGGCGCTCCTGCTGGGCCGCAGTGAGTTGTTCACCGAGGGCTTTCTGGTGCCGGTCACGACGGTCGTCGCCAAACGCGCCAGTGTCGGTCAGCTGGCCAAACTGTGGAGCGGCACGCTGGTCGCCAACCTCATCGGTGGCTGGTTGATCATGGCACTGATAGTGGTCGCGTTCCCGAAGCTGAGGGCGCAAACGATCGAGTCCGCAGCGCATTACGTCACCGCACCACTGTCGTTGCAGAGCCTGGCGTTGGCGGTGCTGGGCGGGATGGCGATCACGTTGATGACGCGCATGCAGCACGGTACCGACTCGGTCCCCGGCAAGATCGCCGCTGCGGTGGCAGGGGCTTTTCTGCTCGCCGGGCTTCAGTTGTTCCACTCGATCCTGGATTCGCTGCTGATCTTTGGGGCGCTGGCTACGGGCCAGGCGCCGTTCGGTTATCTCGACTGGCTGGGCTGGTTCTGGTACACGCTGGTCGGCAATATGGCCGGCGGATTGGTTTTGGTGACGCTGCTGCGGCTGCTGCGCAGTAAGGAGCGTCTGAAAGACGAGCGGGAAAGCGCGGAAGCTGAAGCCTGACAAGGATTGTCGCTCGAAGGCGGGCAACAGATGTGAGTACTAGTCCCCCGCCGGGTTGAGGATCAGCATCGCCACGTGCAGCGACGTCCTGGACTCCGCGTCGTCGAGGTCAAGGCCGACGATGCGTTCGAGCGCGTCCAGGCGCGAATACAACGTCGGCCGCGACATATGTAGCGTTCTGGCCAACTCCGCTTTATTGCCGCCGGCCTGCAGGAAGTGCCGCAGCAATTCGAACATCTCGTCTCCATGTTTGGCGCGGTGCGCCAGCAGTCCGGCCAATTCCGTCTCGGCGAAGGCCTGGACACGCGGTTCAGTCCGGATCAACGAGAGCAACCCGCGCAACCGAACGTCCGGGGCTCGATGAAAGGGCAAGGCGCGCAACGGCATCGACATAGCCACCTCGGCGACATGTCCGGCCTCGCGCAGGCCGCCCACCGCGTCGACCAGACGGCTCGACTCCGGCCCCACCCCGATGGTGCAATCGCTCACCCCGTCCAGGCGGCTCACCGCCCTGCGGATCGCCGAACATACGTCAACGAGCATGGCATCAAGCGAGTATGCGCCGCTGCTGATCCGCTGCGGAGCAAGCACCAGGTCGATCTGGCCGTCGTCGCGCGTGGCGGCCAGGCCCGTATGAGCGGTAGCGCGCACCGTATGCATGATCGCGTCGAGCGTGCGGACCCGTCGCTGCGCGACCGCGACCTGATCGGCTCCGGCGCTCTCGCGCAGCCGGATCGCCATGGGCACATAGGTCAGGGCCGGCCGCAGGCCCAGTGCGTGTGCGCGGGCGGTTGCCTCGGCCTCATCGGTGACGCGGCCGCGCCGCAGATCGTCGACCAGACCGCTTTGGGCGCGAAGCTCCAGCGAGCTGCGGTTCTGCTCGACCATCCGGTGCAGGGCCAGCGCCTGGGCTGCGCGTTCCAATGTCATCAACGCGCGCCCGTCCGCCGCGGCGATCCGAGGCGCTATCAACCGGCCCCACTCTTCCCGGTACGGGCCGACCGGGCACGCCGTCCACGCGTCCGCGGCGGTCAGCCTTGAGCGCCGTTCCCAGTCCGCCAGCAGCACTGCCGCGGCGATACCCCATCCGTCGAACGCGAGTACCTGGCGGTTGAGGTCTTCCAATACCACTGGTGTATCGAGCATTTCGGCCGTGGCACTGACGATCTGATCGACCGAGGCCCGGCGCATGCTCAGCGCGGTGAACTCTTCGTGCACCCGCTGCCCGTAGGCCACCTCGGCATACTGGTCAGCGACGATCCTGCGGTGCACCTCCTCGGTGACGTCGATGAAGCGCACCGGCCGGTGCAGGACGATTACCGGTAGCGACAGCGCGGCGCCGATCTTGCGAACCGATTCCGGAAGCGCGTCGATGTGCAGCCCGAGTTCGATCACCACACCGGTGGCGCCGGCGTCGGCCAAACCCGGCAGATAGGCGTCGCGGCGAGCCGGATCGGCCAGCGCCTGGCCCGTTGTCAGGACCAGTTCCCCGCCGGTCAGCAGGCCCGACAGGTCGGCCAGGTCGCTGACGTGAACCCAGCGCACGGGTTGATCCATCGGCCCGGGACACACCACCTCGGGCTCCCCGCGGCTCATGGACGGCAGCTCGAGGATGTCGGAGAGCGTCAGCTGCATTGACACAGTGTAAAGGCAAAGCGATTAATTGTTACGACTCGTCGGACAGATCAGGTGCCTGCGGCGGGCAAGATCGCGGGTATGACTCTCACCGCTCCGAATACCCGCGTCCGCTCCATCGCCCACTGGGCCGGCGGCAAGAGCTTCGCCGGTGACAGTGACCGCACCGCCCCCGTGACCAACCCGGCCACCGGACAGATCACCGGTCAGGTCGCACTGGCCGACGTCACCGACGCGCGCACGGTCATCGATGCCGCGGTCGCGGCGTTCCCGGCCTGGCGTGACACCTCCCTGGCCAAGCGGACCACGGTGCTGTTCCAGTTCAGGGAGCTGCTCAACGCACGCAAGGAAGAGCTAGCGGCGATCATCACCGCCGAGCATGGCAAGGTGCTCTCCGATGCCCTCGGCGAGGTCAGCCGCGGTCAGGAGGTCGTCGAATTCGCCTGCGGGATAGCGCATCTACTCAAAGGTGGCATGACCGAGAACGCCTCGACCAACGTCGACGTCGCCTCGATCCGCCAGCCACTGGGCCCGGTAGCCGTCATCAGCCCGTTCAACTTCCCCGCGATGGTGCCGATGTGGTTCTTCCCCATCGCCATCGCCGCTGGAAACACCGTGGTGCTCAAGCCTTCTGAGAAGGACCCGTCGGCGGCTTTGTGGATCGCCAACCTATGGGCGGAGGCCGGCCTGCCGGCCGGCGTCTTCAACGTATTGCAGGGTGACAAGGTCGCTGTCGACGAGCTGCTGACCAACAAGGCCATCAAGGCTGTCTCGTTCGTCGGCTCCACACCGATCGCCCAGTACGTCTACTCCACCGGCACGCTGCACGGCAAGCGGGTGCAGGCCCTCGGCGGCGCCAAGAACCACGCAGTGATCCTGCCCGACGCCGACCTCGACCTGGCTGCTGATGCGATGGTGAACGCGGGCTTCGGGTCGGCCGGTGAGCGCTGCATGGCCATCAGTGCGGCGGTGGCCGTCGGTCCGATCGCCGACGAACTGGTCGCCAAGATCGCCGAGCGCACAACCTCTTTGAAGGTCGGAGACGGCACCCGCAACACCGATATGGGTCCGCTGGTCACCAAGGCCCATCGCGACAAGGTGGCCTCCTACATCGACGCCGGCGAAGCCGCGGGCGCCACCATCGTCGTCGACGGCCGCAAGACCGAAGTTGACGGCGAAGGCCTCAATTCCCGGGGTTTCTGGCTGGGCCCCACGCTCATCGACAACGTCACCCCCGAAATGAGCGTCTACACCGACGAGATCTTCGGCCCGGTGCTCTCGGTGGTGCGAGTCGATTCCTATGACGAGGCGTTGGAACTGATCAACTCCAACCCGTACGGCAACGGCACCGCGATCTTCACCAACGACGGGGGCGCCGCCCGGCGTTTCCAGAATGAAGTCGAGGTCGGCATGGTCGGCATCAACGTGCCGATTCCGGTTCCGACCGCCTACTACAGCTTCGGCGGCTGGAAGAGCTCGCTGTTCGGCGACACCCACGCGCACGGAACCGAGGGCGTGCACTTCTTCACCCGTGGCAAAGTGGTCACCACGCGGTGGCTCGACCCCTCCCACGGCGGCATCAACCTCGGCTTCCCGCAGAACGACTGAGCTCGAAAGAGGAACGCATGACGACAACTGCTCCGCACCTGCTGCCCAACGGCCAAGATCTCGACACCGCCCGGGTCGAAGCGGCCCGCGCCTACGAGCTGGACCGCGCGCACGTCTTCCACTCGTGGTCGGCGCAGGCGCAGATCAAGCCGATGACGATCGTCGCGGCGGAAGGCTCCTACGTCTGGGACGGCGACGGCAACAAGCTGCTCGACTTCTCCTCCCAGCTGGTGTTCACCAACATCGGCCATCAGCATCCCAAGGTCGTCGCCGCCATCGCCGAGCAGGCGGCGAAGCTGTGCACGATCGCGCCGCAGCACGCCAACGCCGCTCGGTCCGAGGCCGCCCGGCTGATCGCCGAGCGCACCCCCGGTGACCTCAACCACGTGTTCTTCACCAACGGCGGTGCCGACGCCGTCGAGCACGCGGTCCGGATGGCCCGTCTGCACACCGGGCGCTACAAGGTGCTCTCCCGCTACCGCTCGTACCACGGTGGCACCGATACCGCGATCAATCTGACCGGTGACCCGCGCCGCTACCCCAACGACTACGCCAGCGCGGGCGTCGTCCACTTCAACGGCCCGTTCCTGTACCGCTCCTCGTTCTTCGCCGAGAATGAAGAGCAGGAATCCGACCGTGCCCTCGACTACCTCGAGCGCCTGATCCACCATGAGGGCCCGGCGTCTATCGCCGCAATCATCCTGGAATCCGTGCCGGGCACCGCGGGCATCATGGTTCCACCGCCGGGGTATATGGCCGGGGTGCGGGAGATCTGCGATCGCCACGGCATCGTGTTCATCGCCGATGAGGTGATGGCTGGCTTCGGCCGGACCGGAAAGTGGTTCGCCATCGACAATTTCGACGTCCTACCCGACCTCATGACCTTCGCCAAGGGCGTGACATCGGGGTACGTACCGCTCGGCGGCGTGGCCATCAACGACGCGATCTACTCAACCTTCGCCGACCGCGCTTACCCGGGCGGACTGACCTATTCAGGGCACCCGCTGGCCTGCGGTGCGGCGGTGGCGACAATCAACGCAATGGAAGACGAGGGCATGGTGGCCAACGCCGCCCGGATCGGTGACCAGGTTCTGGGCCCCGGCCTGCGGGAGCTGGCCGCGCGGCACCCGTCGGTCGGTGAGGTCCGCGGCCTTGGCGTGTTCTGGGCGATCGAGTTGGTAGCCAACCCGCAGACCCGCGAACCGCTGGCACCCTATGGGGGTTCCAGCCCGGCGATGAATGAGGTGCTGGCCGCCTGTAAGTCAGGGGGCCTGTTGCCGTTCGCCAACTTCAACCGGATCCACGCGGTGCCGGCCTGCAACGTCACCGATGCCGAGGTGGCCGAGGGTCTGGCGATCCTGGACACGGCGCTCGACGTCGCCGACGGATACGTGACCGCTTAACACGGCTTAATACGGCGATGTGTGCTGGGTCAGGACGAACAGCGCCAGTCCCAGACACAGCAGGACGTTGATCGCGATCAGAATCGCGACCCCGACGATGACGCCGTGGACACAACGTCGTTGTGCGCGGCTGACTTTGGACCGCCGTTTCTCGCTGATCAGCGCAGTTGCGGCAATCGCGAACGTGACGTCGACCAGTTCGTCTTCGGTGGCCTGCTCGCCCATGGCTATCTGTTGCAGACGCTCCGGCGGGATGCCGACGCCGACACCGGCGAAGGTGCGGCTCAACCGCTTGAGCTGTCGGGGATTGGTCGACTGACTGCTCGGAAGCACCGGATCGGGCCAGGCCGTCATAACCTTCGGACTCTAATCCCGCCCGGCCCGGATCGCGCGCGAAATGCCGACGCGCCGCGCACCGCTCACAGACCGGGCTGGTCCTCGATGATGCCCAGCCAGATCTGGGCGACATCCATGGCCACCTTCTCGCTGATGAAGGCGTGCTGGGTTCCGGTGTAGATGTCGCGGAAGCCGCGCTCCAGGCGGCTGCCCTCCCGGATCGAGGTGGTGCCCGCGGCCAGGTGCGCCCACTCGGCGGCCTGGCGGGACACGTCGGTCGCATACACGGCGGCCACCCGCATGTCTGCGCGCAGCGCCGGGGTGAGGTCATCTCCGCCGGCCACTGCCGCCTCAGCGGTAGTGAAGGCGTCCAGCACCAACAGTCGCGCCGCCCGCCACGCCGCGACGTGATGGGCCAGATCCTTCTGGAAGGTCGGCCGGCTGGCCAGCGACGCCATATCGCTCATCCGGAACTTGGTGGCTGCCAGCTCCTCGACGTCGTCGAGCATGCTCTTGGCAATCCCGAGCGCCCAGGACGCGTGACCGGCCGCCGTCACCGGCATCAGCCCCATCCGGGTGGCCGGTGAGCTGCCCCGGTACGGGACACGGGAGAACAGTGGGAAGGTCCGGCTGGCGGGCACGAAGACGTCGTCGACGCCGTAGTCGTAGGAGCCGGTTCCCTTCAGCCCCTGGACGTGCCAGCCGTCCTTGAAGGCGATCTCGGCCCGGGGTATCACCGCGACCAACATCTCGGGAATGCCCTCGGGGCCTTCCAGCGCCCAGCGCATCTCGCCGTTGTCCATCGGGAAGAACCCGGCACAGACGTACTCGGCATGCCCGGTGCCCGACCCGAAACTCCAGGAGCCGCTCACCCGGTAGCCACCGTCGACCGCGGTGCCCTGCCCGTTGGGGAAGAACTGTCCGCCCATCGTGACCCGGTTGTCGTTAGCGGTGAACACCTCGGCGAAACCGTCGTCGGGCAGATAGGCCGCCGCGGCGAACGACGACGGCAGGTTCGCGATCCCGATCCACCCGAACGAGCCGTCCTGCCAGGCCATCTCGATCCAGGCCTCGATCATCTGCTCGAAGGACGGCTCGACGCCGCCCGCGGCGACCGGATTGAACGACTGCATCAGCCCGCTGGCCCACATCTCGTCGACGACGGCCGGCGCGATGGTGCGCAGCCGCTCTGATTCACCGGCCTGCGCCACCACCAGATCGCGCATCCCCCGCGCCAGCCCGACGACCTGGTCCCCCGATTGAACTGTCGACGTCATTGTCTTTTCCCGGTCCTGTTCTCGCGGCAATCCACGGCCGTGAACAAATTTGCGCAGTGAACACTTTCGGAAAATTGTATAGCGCCGAGTCGGCGAGCGAGGCGATTACCGGGCAACCTCATCGGCTGCTGATATCGACGCCCTGCGCCGCAGCGCCGACTGCTGGCCCCGATACGGATTGATGTGGGGCGATAACCTGCTCCGGCGGCGGCGCACCCATGATCGGGACCGCAGAACCGGCGTCGGACAGGGGCATTTGCTCGGCGCGCGGTGCACACGTTGATGCGCGATAGTTCACGGGAGAGACTCGTTCACCTCGCTTCACCGAAATACAACGGTGCGAGACTTCGGGTCCCCGCAGGTGATCGAGAAGCGGTCTGGTCTGGGAGCAGGAGAAGACAATGACGGATGTGGTGAGTAACGCCTCGGGGGATGTAGCCGGCGAGGCAGCTGCACGACCGCACGAGCACAGCCGCACCGGACTGTCGGCGGACGCGCTGCGCCGCGCGATCGCCGACCATCTGGTGTACTCCATCGCCCGGCCGCCGAGCGTGCTGACCACCGAGCACTACTACCGGGCGCTGGCGCTGGCGGTGCGCGACCGCATGCAGCAGCGCTGGATGGCCACCACCCAGGATCTGTTGCACGGCCCCGCCAAAGTGACGTGTTACTTGTCCGCCGAATTCCTGATGGGCCCACAGCTCGGCAACAACCTGCTCAACTTGCGCATCGAGGAGCAGGCCCGCGAAGCGCTGGCCGCACTCGGCCAGGACCTCGACGTGATCCTCGCGTGTGAGGAGGAGCCCGGCCTGGGCAACGGCGGCCTGGGCCGCCTGGCTGCCTGCTATCTGGACTCGCTGGCCACCCTGCAGCGGCCGTCCATCGGCTACGGAATCCGTTATGAGTTCGGCATTTTCGACCAGGAGATCCAAGACGGCTGGCAGGTCGAGAAGACCGACAACTGGCTCGTCGCCGGTAATCCGTGGGAGATCGACAAGCCCGACGCCAGCTACCTGGTGAACTGGGGCGGCTACACCGAACAGTACGAGGATGTTGCCGGCAACCACCGAGTGCGCTGGATTCCCCGCCGGGTGATCAAGGGCGTGTCCTACGACACCCCGATCCAGGGTTACGGCGTGAACACCTGCAACACGCTGACCCTGTGGAGTGCCCGGTCGATGTCGTCGTTCGCGCTGGACGCCTTCAACACCGGCGACTTCTACAAGGCCGTCGAGGACGAGGTTCTCTCGGAGAAGATCTCAAAGGTCCTCTACCCCAACGACGAACCCGAGGCGGGCAAGCGGCTGCGGCTGCAGCAGCAGTACTTCTTCGTCAGCTCATCGCTGCAGGACATCCTGCGGATCCACGTCGAGCGGGCCCGACTGCCGCTGACGGCATTGCCGGACAAATGGGCCATCCAGCTCAACGACACCCACCCGTCGATCGCGGTGGCCGAACTGATGCGGCTGCTCATCGACGAGCACCACATGGCCTGGGACGAAGCCTGGGAGATCACCGTCGGGACCTTCGCCTACACCAACCACACCCTGTTGCCCGAGGCGCTCGAGACCTGGCCGCTGGGCATCTTCGGTGAATCGTTGCCCCGGCACCTGGAGATCATCTACGAGATCAACGAGCGCTTCCTCGACGAGGTGAAGGCCAAATTCCCCGGTGATGAGGACCGGGCGCGGCGGATGTCGCTGATCGGTGAGGACGGCGGCAAGAGCGTGCGCATGGCCCACCTGGCCACAGTCGGCAGCCACGCCGTCAACGGTGTCGCCGCACTGCACTCCGAGCTGCTGAAAGCCAGTGTGCTGAAAGACTTTTACGAAATGTGGCCGGAGCGGTTCGGCAACGTCACCAACGGAGTCACGCCACGACGTTTCCTGGCGTTGTCCAATCCGGGATTGCGCAGCCTGCTCGACGACACCGTCGGCGACGGCTGGCTGACCGACCTGGAACAGCTGCGCAGCCTCGAGTCCTACGTGGACGACCCGGCCTTCCGGGAGCGTTGGCGAAACATGAAGCGTGCCAACAAGAGTCGTCTTGCCGAGTACGTGCACTCCGCGACCGGCATCGAGCTTGACCCGACGTGGATGTTCGACGTCCAGGTCAAGCGGATCCACGAATACAAGCGTCAGCACCTCAACGTGCTGCACATCATCACCCTGTACAACCGGCTCAAGCGCAACCCCGGATTGGGGATCGCGCCGCGTGCGTTCATCTTCGGCGGCAAGGCTGCGCCCGGCTACTTCATCGCCAAGCGGATTATCAGGTTGATCACCGCTGTTGGCGCCACCATCAACAACGATCCGGATGTCAACCGGTACATGCGGGTGGTGTTCCTGCCGAACTTCAACGTCAAGAACGCCCACCTGATCTACCCGGCGGCCAACCTGTCCGAGCAGATCTCCACCGCGGGTAAGGAAGCTTCCGGCACCGGGAACATGAAGTTCATGATCAACGGCGCTCTGACCATCGGGACGCTCGACGGCGCCAACGTCGAGATCCTTGAAGAGGCCGGCCCGGAGAACTTCTTCCTGTTCGGACTGACCGTCGATGAGGTGGAGGAGCTCAAGGCGCAGGGCTACCGGCCGACGAGCTTCGTGGAGCGCGATCCAGAGCTGGCCGAGGTGCTCGAACTGATCGCGCAGGGTGCTTTCACCCACGGTGATACCGAGGTGCTGCGGCCCCTGGTCGACAACCTGCTGCAGCATGATCCGTTCCTGGTGCTGGCCGACTACCGCTCCTACATCGACTGCCAGGCCAGAGTCAGTGCTGCCTGGCACGATTCGGACGCCTGGTCGCGGATGTCCATCCTGAACGCGGCGCGCAGCGGCAAGTTCTCGTCTGACCGCGCGATTGCCGAGTACTGCGACGAGATCTGGCATGTCGGCGCGATGCCGGTGAAGCTGTAGGTCGCTCGAGCACTCGGACTCGTCCCATATTGTGCCGGGAACCCCGGCGGTAGCTAGGGCTCCAGCACGACCTTGATGGCTCCGCTTCGCCGGTCGCCCGCAACCCGGAACGCCTCTGCCGCGTCGGACAGCGGGAAGCGGTGAGTGACGACGGTGGCCGCAATTTCCGGATCTGCGGCCAATGCCGCTGCCGCATCGATGAATTCGCGGTCATCACGCCCGCGGTCGTAGCACATCGAGGCGGTCAGCGTCAGTTCCTTGAGCATCCACGGAATGCCGGGAACCGCTCGGTCGCCGTGCGACACACCGACGACCGCGATTTGGCCGCCCGGAGCGGCACGCCGCACGCAGTCGGCCAGCGCCTCGTCGGAGCCCACCGCCTCGATGACGACGTCATACTCCCCTTCCGGGGTTCCGGCGCCGAGTCGCTCGGCCGCTTCGATCTGATGCGGGTGGCGGGCTTGCAGGTCGACGTCGAGACCCATGGCGCGGGCCGCGGCGACGGCCAGCAACCCGACGCTTCCGCCACCGACGACCAGGACGCGGTCGGTTGCCTCGGCGCCGACCTTGCGCAACGCATGCCAGGAGACGGCAAGGGGTTCCACCAGGCAGGCGTCGGTTACGGGCAGGCTGTCCGGCAGCGGGACAAGGCACTGGGCGGGCACCCGGACCCGGTCGGCGAGCCCGCCGTCGAAAGCGACCCCGAGCAGTCCGTGCGGCGCGCTTCCCCGGCACCGCTGAGGTGACCCGCCGCGGCATTGATCGCACTGGCCGCAGCCCACGGTCGGTTCGACACAGTACGTGCGCCCGTCCACCGTGCCGGCGATCTCGTGACCAATCGTCACCGGCAGGCCAAACGACAGCATGCCGAGGTCACTGCCGCAGATGCTGGCCGATCCAACCTCGAGGATCGGCCAGTCACCAGGGGGCTCGTCGACCTCGACGACGGTGGCTGACCCCTGGATCGAGCGGACAGCGCGCATCATCCGTCGATTGTCCCGATCCGGCGATCGCCCGCAGTCAGCGCCCCGTCGAAGTGGGCTTGACCGGCTGCGTCGTCACCGGCCGCGCGAGGACCCATCGAGGGCCTGACGCTCCGTGAGCGCGGTGCGTGCCCGCTTATCGGCGGCGTGCGCCGCCTCGGTGAGCGCGGCGTCCTCGTCGGGAGGGTCGGCGGTGAGGAAGCTGCCGCGGCCGGGTGCACCGCCAGAACCGAGCTTGTTCATCCGCTTGGGTACCGATGCGCCCTGGTATTCCAGCGCGATCGGGTGGCCGTCGGCGTCGACCGGACCCAACGGTTGATGCAGCTCGACGTATGCGCCGTGCGGCAGCCGCTTGAGGATGCCGGTCTCAACGCCGTGCTCGAGCACCTCGCGGTCGCTGCGCTGCAGCGCGATCGCCCAGCGGTAGGTGATGAAGTAGACCAGCGGCGGCAGCACCACCATCCCGATGCGGCCGATCCAGGTCGTCGCGTTCAGCGAAATGTGGAAGGTGTAGGCGATGATGTCGTTCATGGCGCTGTAGGTCAGCACGATGTAGAAGGCGATCGCCATCGCGCCGATGCCTGTTCGCACGGGAGCGTCCCGTGGCCGCTGCAGCAGGTTGTGGTGCGCCCCTGGCCTTTCCGAGTCGCCGGTGAACCGCTTCTCGATCCATGGGTAGGCGATGAGCGCCACGAAGATCACGCCCATCAGCACGGCGACCGCCACCGCCGCCGGGATGGTGTGGTGGCCGAGATAGATCTCCCACGCCGGCCACAACCGGATCAGCCCGTCGGTCCACATGAGGTAGAAGTCGGGCTGGCTTCCCGCCGACACCTGCGCGGGCTTGTACGGGCCGATCTGCCAGATTGGGTTGATCTGCAACAGGCCCCCCATCACCCCCAGGATGGCGACCGTCATTGCGAAGAACGCACCCGACTTCACCGCGAACACCGGCATGACCCGCACGCCGACGACGTTCTTCTCGGTGCGGCCGGGACCGGGGAACTGGGTGTGCTTCTGGAACCACACCAGCGCCAGATGAAGACCGATGAGCGCCAACATGATTCCGGGAAAGATCAGGATGTGGATGGCGTAAAGCCGTGGGATCAGGACGTCGCCCGGGAAATCGCCGCCGAACAGCGCCCAGTGCAGCCAAGTGCCGACCACCGGAATCCCGAGTGTGATCGAGGACAGCGCAGCCCGGATCCCCGTACCCGATAGCAGATCGTCGGGCAGCGAGTAGCCGAAGAACCCTTCGAACATGGCCAGGATCAACAGCAGCGAACCGATCACCCAGTTGGCCTCGCGGGGGCGGCGGAAGGCCCCGGTGAAGAAGATCCGCGCAAGGTGCACCATGATCGCTGCAGCGAAAAGCAGCGCCGCCCAGTGGTGAATCTGGCGGACGAACAAGCCGCCGCGCACTTCGAAGGTGATGTCCAGAGTGGAGGCGTACGCCCGGGACATCTCGATGCCACGCAGAGGCTGATACACGCCGTGGTAGGTGATCTCCGTCATCGAGGGGTCGAAGAACAACGTCAGATACACGCCCGTGAGCAGCAGGACGATGAAGCTGTACAGCGCGATCTCGCCCAGCAGGAACGACCAATGGGTCGGAAAAACCTTGTTCAATTGCCGCCGGACTGCGCCGGACGGGTGGTAGCGGGAATCGATCGCATCGCCTAGGGATGCGGCCAGCATGGCGGGTGATTTCATTGTGAGGATCCTCCGAAGCTGCGCCCGGGCTGCATTGAGCAGGCATCAGTGATTCGGAGCCGCGCCCGTCACGGATGGCCGCCGCGGGCACTTGGTCTTTTGTACGTCAGACGTCTACGGCGCCGGCGCAGGCCGAGTCGAAACCGAGGTACGTTGATCTGCGATCAGATGACGAGGAGTGCTGTGGCTGCAGTGACCGACGAATCGCCGGACGCTCCCCCTCGCGGGTTTCGGCGCATCCCGCCGGAGATCCGCAAGGCCGCAACCGTCATCGCGATCGCGATCGTCTTGGCCTCAAGCTTCGCCGCCGCCTACACCGTCGCGCTCGGACGCCCCGCTCCCCGCAACCTGCCAGTCGGTGTCGTCGGGTCGACGGCTGCAGTCGCGCCGTTCGTGAATGCGTTGCACAGCAACAAAAACGAGTTCGACGTCCATCAGTACTCGACTCGCGACGACGCGGTCGCAGCGATCAACCAGCAGCGCATCACCGCCGCTATCGACGCCACCGCAACACCGCCCCTGCTGTTGTTGTCCAGCGCCAGCGACCCCTCGGGCACGCGCGCATTGATCCAGCTGGACCAGACTCAGCCCGGACAGTTCATCCTGCCGATCGTCGACCTGCATCCGCTGCCGCCGTCCGATCCAGCCGGGCTGGCCACGTTCTATCTGGTCATCGCCGCCACGATCCTGGGTTTCATCACGATGTTTCAGCTGCGGGCCAACGTCAAGACGCTCAGTCTGGGGCGCTGGCTGGTCTGCCTGGTGGTGCTCGCCGTGGTCGGCGGGGCGGCGTTGGCAAGCGTCACCGGCCCGGTCCTGGGCGCGCTCAGCACGCCGTTCCCGCAACTGTGGCTGCTGACCTCGGTGCAGATCGCAGTCGCCGCATTGTTCAACTCGGCCATGCTGGTGCTGATCCACCGGTGGGCCATCATCCCAACCTGGCTGGTGTTCATCCTGCTCGGCAACACGTCGTCGGGCGGGGCGGTGTCCGCGACGCTATTGCCGCAACCGTTCGCGTTCTTCAACCACGCGCTGCCCAGCGGCGCGACGGTCTCGGCGATCCACGCGGCGACGTACTTCCCGCAAAACCAGCGGACACTGCCGTTCATCGTGCTCGGGGTGTGGCTGGTGGCCGGACTGGCCGCGCTGATCGTCGCGTCACGCACGCTGCATCGCTCGCCGGCGCAGTGAAGTCCTAGTCTGGGGAGATGATCCCAGCCGGCCGCATCACGTCGATCTGGCGCTATCCGGTCAAGTCGATGCTGGGCGAGCAGCTCAGGCAGGCCGAGATCGGCGAGCTTGGCCTGCACGCCGATCGCACCTGGGCCGTGCGTGACGTCGAACTCGATGTGACCACCAGCGCCAAGCGGCTGCCCGGGCTGCTCTGGCTGACGGCGCGCTACACACAGGCCCCACCGCCAGAAGCCGGGCCGGGGCACGCGCCCGAAGTCGCCATCGCGTTCCCTGACGGCACCGAGGTGACGAGCTCTGACCCTGTTGTGCACCAAGCGCTTTCGCGCTATCTCGACCACGAGGTGGAACTTCGGCCGCTGCCGCCGATGGCTCGGCGCGACCAGTACCGCGGACCGATGGCCACCAAAACCGACCTGCGCACGATCTTCGGCCTCGAGGACGGCGAACCGCTGCCCGACCTGTCGATGTTCCCGGTCCGCAAGCTCGCCGAGATCAGCCGCTACGCCACGCCGGTCGGCAGCTATGTCGACGCCTATCCTGTCCACATCATCACCGAGCAGAGCCTGGCCACCATGACCACGCTGGCGCCGGATTCCGATTTCGACGCCCGGCGGTTCCGCCCGACGATCGTCGTGGACTCCCCCGGCGCGTCGGCTCAGCCTGAGTGGGACTGGTGCGGCGGCAGACTGCGCGCCCCGAACGCCGAGCTGCAGCCGCTGATACCGACCATCCGCTGCGTCATGCCGTCTCACGAGCAACCCGAGCTCAAGCGGGACAAGGAGATCACCCGCACCATCGCCGCGCACTCACGGCGCTGCCTCGGTGTCTACGGCAACATCACCCGGGCGGGACACATCACGGAAGGCGATGTGCTGCAACTGGATCCACCCAACCGCGCGGCGTTTGGAGCCACCACAGGATCGGGTGCGACGAAGGTAAAGCGCGCCGTCATGAGGGCGGTGTCAGCGGCGATGCCCGCCGGGAAGAGGAGTTGACCATGCGTCATGTCGTCGGTGTGCTGGGTGTCCTGGCCGCACTGTTCGGATCGTTGTTCACGCTGCAGGGCTTTGGTGTGGTTCAGGGCAGCCCGATGAGCAACACCACCACGTGGTCGGTGCTCGGTCCGATCATCGCCCTGGTGGGGCTTGGTCTGGCCGTCTGGGCCTGGCGCCCGCGCCGCTAGGCGGCGTACACCCAGTACAGAACCAGGATGATCGCGGCAACGACATAGGTCGCCCACAGCACGACGATCGTGGTTCGCCTCGACTCGAACGGGGACATCGACTGCGGTGCTACGGGCTGCTCGGCCGGCTCAGAACTCATCGGCCGCTCTGTACCCATCAGCCCGATCTTCAAACCGCTTCCTAGAGAAGTTCGCGCACGGCTCGTAGTCGCCCGCGCCACCAGGCGACGCGTTCGGCGTCGTCGAGGGAAAACTCGGCGACACGGTCAGGATCGGGGCCGGGGGCCATCGGAGATACGGGCAGATACCCCTCGACCGGGAGCAACGCGCGTCCTGCAGAGACCACGTCGCCGGCCAACAGCGTCGCAGTGCCCAGCCCGCAGGCGAATGGAACATCCGGCAGCACACCGGCCAATGCCAGTCCCCCGGCCAGTCCGATGCTGGACTCGGCCGCTCCCGGCGCTGCCGACACAATGCACGGCAGACCTTCGTGTTCGGCGAACCGCAACGCCCGCCGCACGCCGCCGAGCGGGCCGACTGCCAGCACGGCGATGTCGGCGACCTGCGAGGCTGGCGGCCTGTCCGGCCCGAGGCTCGCCACCTCGACAGCCACCCGCACGTCGATGCGACGCCGTAGCGCCGCCAACTCGGCGGCCGTCGCACACGGCTGCTGCACAAACTCCAGTCCGCCTGCTGCGGAGTTCATAACCGGGATCACGCCGGCCGCGGTATCGACATCCCACAACCGCTCGACCGAGCAGCGGATCGATCCGGCCGGCCCGAGCGCCGCGCGCACCGCTTCGAGGCGGGCGAGATCCTCGGCGAGGGCATCGGCACCCCCAGTCACGCGCACGTCGGCCGCGCGACACCCGCTGCGGCCGACCATGGTGCCGGCGTCGTCCGGGCTCACCGCTGGTACCGGTACCGAGACGGCCACCCGGCCGCGCACCGGGTCTGGCCAGCCCACTGTGCCGCCCTCGATGGCCGATGTCAGCCAGCGCGCCGCCACCAGATCGCTGCTCGCGGGCGGGGGGCAGAACTCGCCCCAGCCTTGGGGGCCTTCGATCAGCATTCCCTCGCAGGCGTTGACGCCGCGGTACCCGTCGCGGGCCGGGATGGCAAAGACCGGCGCGCCGTCGAAGTCGATCAGTGCCTTCACGGGACTACGAGACGGACCCCGCCGGCGACCAGTAGGCCAGCATCTCGGCGAAGGTCTCGAAGGCCGGCCGGGCCATGCCGTAGGTGGCTTCGAAATGGATGCTCAACGGGAAACCGAGATCGGCAACGCCGTCGATGACCCGCTTGTACAGATCGACGAGCAGCCGCCGCTTGATGTCCGGATCGCTACCCGCCAGCGTGGCCACGAATTCCTGCTCAGGAACGACCGCGGGATTGCCCGGGTCCTGGATCAGCCAGTTGATCAGCCCGACGCGGCTCTCTACCTTCGGCACGAAGCCGAACGACAGCAAGATCTCCGGGCGGAAATCGGTGGTGGCCGCGAATTCGGTGAGGAACCCGACGATGGCGTCGGAATAGAGCAGCTGGGTCATGCCGTAGGTGGCGCCCTGGCCGCACTTGAATCCGAATCGGCCGGCTTCGCCGGCCCGCGTCGGGATCAGGATCGCTCCCCGATTGGGGACGAGGTCGCGGTAGATCGTCAGCGCATCGGTGGGCGCCACGCCGGCACCCTCGCCGTCGTTCATGGTGCGCGGAACACCGACGAAGACAATGCCTTCCATTCCGGCGTCGAGCAGCTGGGTCAGCCGCCCACCCAGCGTCTGCTCGTTCATGAACGCCGTCACCTGGGTGCACAGGCCGCGCACGCCGGGCAATTCCGGAGAGATCCGCGACCAATAGTCCAGCACGTCGAGTTTGGGCTTCATCTCGACCGGACGGTCGTCGTCCTCTTCGATCATCCCCGGGATCATCACGTGCCCGATCCGGCCCGCCAGCCCGGTCTCCGCGGAGAACTGCACCACCTTGCGCGCCTCCTCCAGAACCTCTTCCGGAGTGCGATCGGTATTGGGCGGCACGAGTTCGAGCGCGACGGTGTTGAGGGGCACGAAACTGCTCCTGACAAGACGACTGGGTCCCTGGGGGTGCGAGCCGGGATGGCCGCCGGACGCGATCCGCCGATCACCATACAGATAGTGCGGTCGTGGCCTTCCGTCGCTCCGAGGTGTGCGGTGTAAAGCGTGTTGCGCGCATCGATGAGAAGGTAGCTTCGAGTGCCACCGCAAGGGTGGCGAGTCAGATCCGAGGGGTCAGTGATCAGGAGTCCTAGTCGAATTCGCGCGGCGGGTCTGGTGGTGTTGGCCGGCGTCGGGGTCGTCGCATTCACAGCGTGCGGAGCCAAGAGCAACGAGCCGGCGCCGACCACCGGCTCGAGTCCGTCGCTACAGCCCACCAGCAAGGCCACGTTCCCAGGTCCGAACAACTTCAGCCCGGCGCCGATCGCGCCGCTGAACCCGACCGTCAACCCGACGAACGCACAGACGACACACCCCTGAACGGTGTCTTCAGGTCAACTCTTGACTCATTCCAGAAAAGGGACGACTATTTCACCGTGACCCCTATGTCGGATATTGCCGACCAGCTGCGTTCCGTGCAGCTGCGGGTCACCCGCCCCCGCGTAGCGGTTCTCGAGGCGGTGCACGCCCACCCGCACGCCGACACCGACACAATCTTCGGAGCCGTCCGCAGCGGCCTCCCCGAGGTGTCGCGCCAAGCCGTCTACGACGTCCTGCACGCGCTGACCGCTGCCGGTCTGGTGCGGCGTATCCAGCCGTCCGGTTCAGTGGCTCGGTATGAGTCCCGTGTCGGCGACAACCATCACCACGTCGTCTGCCGCTCGTGTGGCGTTATCGGTGACGTCGACTGCGCCGTCGGCGACGCGCCATGTTTGACGCCGTCTGATTACAACGGTTTCGTCCTCGACGAAGCAGAGGTCGTCTATTGGGGCCTGTGCCCCGATTGCAGTTCGCAAGAACGTCCCTGATCACACAAGTGATCACAGCCCAATCACCCGATTGATGTATGGAATGGAAAGGGAAAAAGTGTCCGAGAGTGAAAATCCGGTCATTGACGCGCCGCAGCCGAAGAGCCACGGGCCGCGGACCAACCAGGACTGGTGGCCGGATCAGGTCGACGTCTCCAAGTTGCATCCGCACTCGCCGTACTCCAACCCGCTCGGCGACGATTTCGACTACGCCAAGGAGTTCGCCAAGCTCGATCCCGAGGCGGTCAAGGCCGACGTCCTGTCGGTAATCACGACCTCGCAGGACTGGTGGCCCGCCGACTACGGCAGCTACGCCGGCCTGTTCATCCGGCTGAGCTGGCATGCCGCCGGCACGTACCGCATCTTCGACGGCCGCGGCGGCGCCGGGCAGGGCCTGCAGCGCTTTGCTCCACTCAACAGCTGGCCGGACAACGCCAACCTGGACAAGGCGCGTCGCCTGCTGTGGCCCGTCAAGAAGAAATACGGCAACAAGCTCTCCTGGGCCGACCTGCTGGTATTGGCCGGAAACGTCGCTCTGGAGTCGGCCGGATTCAAGACCTTCGGCTTCGCCTTCGGCCGCCCCGATGTGTGGGAGCCCGAAGAGGTCCTGTTCGGCGAAGAAGACGAATGGATGGGCACCAACAAGCGCTACTCCGGTGAGCGCGAGTTGGCCGAGCCGTACGGCGCCACCACAATGGGCCTGATCTACGTCAATCCCGAAGGGCCCGAAGCCAATCCGGATCCGCTGTTGGCGGCCATCGATATCAAGGAAACGTTCGGCCGGATGGCGATGAACGTCGAGGAGACCGCTGCCCTGATCGTCGGCGGCCACACCCTGGGCAAGACCCACGGCGCCGGTGACGTCGCTGACCTGGTGGGCCCGGAGCCCGAGGGTGCCGCGATCGAGGCGCAAGGCCTCGGCTGGCAGTGCCCGTTCGCGGGCGGCAAGACCGGGAACACCGTCACGAGCGGTCTCGAGGTGGTGTGGACACCAACGCCGACCAAGTGGAGCAACTCCTTCCTGGAGATCCTCTACGGCTATGAGTGGGAGCTGGTCAAGAGCCCGGCCGACGCATGGCAGTTCCAGGCCAAGGACGCCGAGGCGATCATCCCTGATCCGTTCGGCGGCCCGAACCGCAAACCGACGATGCTGGTCACCGACGTCTCGATGCGGGTGGATCCGGAATTCGGGGCGATCACCCGCCGCTGGCTGGATCACCCCGAGGAGCTCAACGAGGCGTTCGCCAAGGCGTGGTACAAGCTGCTGCACCGTGACCTCGGTCCGATCAGCCGCTACCTGGGGCCGTGGGTCGCTGAGCCGCAGCTGTGGCAGGACCCGGTGCCCGCGGGCCAAGTGATCGACGACGCCGATGCCGCAAAGATCAAGAGCGCGGTGCTGGATTCGGGTCTGTCGGTGCCGCAGTTGGTGAAGACAGCGTGGGCGTCGGCGTCCAGCTACCGCGCCACAGATAAGCGCGGTGGCGCCAACGGTGCGCGGGTTCGCCTTGAGCCGCAGAAGAATTGGGAGGCCAACGAGCCGTCCGAACTGGCCAAGGTGCTGCCGGTGCTGGAGAAGATCCAGTCCGACTTCAACGCCGCGGGTGGCAAGCAGGTCTCGCTGGCCGACGTCATCGTGCTCGCGGGCAACGCCGCGATCGAGAAGGCGGCCAAGGACGGCGGTGTCGACGTCACCGTGCCGTTCACCCCGGGCCGCGGTGATGCCTCGCAGGAGGACACCGATGTGGAGTCGTTCGCGGTTCTCGAGCCGCGCGCCGACGGATTCCGCAACTACGCGCGGGCCGGCGAGAAGGCTCCGTTGGAGCAGCTTCTGATCGAGAAGGCCTACCTCAACGCTGTCACCGCTCCGGAGCTGACAGTGCTCATCGGTGGCCTGCGGGTGCTGGGTGCCAACCACGGTGGCAGCAAGCACGGCGTATTCACCGACAAGGTGGGCGTGCTCTCGACCGACTTCTTCAACAATCTGCTCGACATGAGCACGGTGTGGAAGCCGTCGGAGACCTCTGAGAACGTCTACGAGGGCACCGACCGGGTGACCGGTGCGGCCAAGTGGACGGCGACCGCCGCCGACTTGGTGTTCGGATCGAACTCGGTGCTGCGTGCGTTGGTTGAGGTCTACGCCCAGGACGACAACAAGGAGCGGTTCGTCAAGGACTTCGTCGCTGCCTGGGCCAAGGTGATGGACGCCGACCGGTTCGACGTCTGATCTTCGGCAGTAAGCGAAACCCCGCGGGCATTGCCCGCGGGGTTTCCTTTTTGCTCTGCTTGCGGGCTAGCGGCAGCCGCCCGCGCTGACCCAGCGGCCGTTGTAGCCGATGCAGCCGCTCACTGGCGGCGGCGGTGGCGGTGGTGGGGGCGGTGGATAGTCCTCGGGCAGCGGAGCGTAGTACGCCGGCGGCGGCACATAGGGTGCCATCACGTCGGAGAGGTCGGCGCAGCCACTGACCGTGACTCGCCGGCCGGCGCTGGCGCACACATCGGCGTGGGCCTGTCCGCTGGGCTGGATGGTCACAAAGGCCGCGGGCGCGCCGCTCAGGGCCAGCACTACCGCCCCGGCGATCCCCCAGGTTCGCACCGGATGTCGTTTCATCGGCTTTCACTCCCCTGCATCGGATCCTGCCTCGGACGTGCAGCGGACTATACCGACGCTTGCTATGCGGCAGCCCCGAAACTAGGGCCGGTCGCGGCGGGTGCGTCGCAGCCTGACCACCGCGGCAGCCGCAATCAGCACCGCCAGCACCACGACCCACGGCCAGGCACTGCTGCGGTACACCCATCCGGCGACCGCGCCCTGCAGTCGGCCGGCCGCCGCGATGACCGGATCGGCGGGATTTCCGCCAGCACTGAACAACCGGATCTCGTAGAGGCCGTAGTAGCCGACATAGAGCCCGACCGCGATCAGCACCGCGCCGCTGATCCGGTTGACGTAGGGCAACAGCGAGCGCATCCGGTCGACGAGCGCGGTGCTGGTCAAGGCGATGCCGACGGCGAGCACGCCCACCACCAACGCCAGGCCTGCGGCATAGGCCGCATAGACCAGAACGCCGGCGGCCAACGAGCCGGTGCGCAGCGTACTGCCGGTGACCGCCAGGAACGGCCCGATGGTGCACGACAACGACGCCATGGCATAGCCCACCCCGTAGCCGAACATCGAGCCCAGTCGCGCCGTCGGAGCCCACCGCCCACCGAGGCCCGCCGGATTCCAATTCAGTTCACGACCGGCAATCAGCCACATGCCCAGTGCGACAAGGCTGATACCGATGACGACGGTTGCGTACGGCAGATAGCGCTGCACGACGCCGGCGACCGGCACCGTCAACAGCCCGAACAAACCGAACACCGCGAGGAAGCCCAAGGCCATGGCTGCGGTCGCCGCCAGCGCGCGTCCTACCGCCGCGGTGCGGCCCGGATCTGCACCCTCGCCGCGGACGACAAGCGTCAGGTAGGCCGGCAGCATGGCGAAGCCGCACGGGTTGAAGGCTGCGACCATCCCCGCGGCTAGCGCCAGTCCGGTCAGGTTTGCATCCACCGGCTCAGGACACCAACGCGCGCACCCGGTCGCTGAGCTCCTGCTCCGACATCGCCGAGGTCGGGTTGTTGACGAACGTCGACGTCCCGTCGGGACGGAGGAACACATACGCGGGCTGCCACGGCACGTTGAACCGCGCCCAAATGGATCCGTCGGCATCGTTGAGGTTGGTGAAATTCAGGTTGTACCGCGACACGAAGCCCTGCATCTGGCCGACATCGGAGCGTGCGGCCACGCCGACGAAGGTGACTTTCGGATTCGCCGCCGCGACCTGACTGACGTTCGGGGCCTCCTGATTGCAGAACGGGCACCATGGGGTCCAAAACCACAGCACCGCCGGTTTGCCCTGCAGGCTGGCGCCGTTGAAGGGGGCACCACTCAGCGTGGTGCCGGTGAACGCCAACTGATCGTCGGCGAGGGCCGCCGGTGACGCGGCAACTCCAACGGTGAGCGTGGCCATCACCACGGCCAATGTTCGGATCCAGCGTTTCATGGCATGACCTCCTGGCCGTCAGAGCGGACCGCTCTAGGTATCACGGTTACCCGAGGCCTCCTGGTTCAATCGGGCGTTGACAGTTTACGTGACGTAACGGAACATAATTCGGGTGACAGCACCGGATCGCCGCCTGACGGCGGTACGCCCGGAGCCGGTCCGCGGCCGGCCCAGGAACCCGCGCACCGACTCCGACATCATGGCGGCCACCCGTCGGTTGCTCACCGACGTCGGATACGACCAGGTGTCGATGGAATCGATCGCACGCGCCGCCGGCGTCAGCCGCCCCACCATTTACCGGCGCTGGCCATCCAAGGCTCATGTGGTCTTCGAAGCGGCGTTCGGAACCGACAGTGGCACAACCGGATTGCCACGGTCAGGAGACTTTGAGACAGACCTGCGGGAGTTCGTCCGCGGCGCGGTGGCCTTCTGGCGCGAGCCGGTGGTCGAGGCCGCAACGATGGGCATCCTCGCCGAACGCCGCCGTGACTCCGAATTGCACATCCGCACACAGCAGTTGCTCGACGACAGGATCCGCGCCGAGCTGGGCGCGCTGATCCGCGACGGTGCCGAGCAGGGCGTGGTGCGGCCCGACATCGACACCGACACGCTGTTCAACGTGTTGGTCGGGACGACCTTCTACGGCGCACTCGTCGACGGTCGCGATGACACCGACCGTCTGGTCGACACACTCTGCTCCCTGGTCATGCAGGGCGCGCAGGCACGAGAAAAGGAATGACATGTCCCACGACGAAAAGACGGCGGCCCAAGACGAATTGTCGACGGCCTTTCACGAACTGCTCGACGAGCTTGGTGCGCTAGAGCGCAAGTTCCTCACGGCCGAGCCCCCACTCGAGGAGGCCGACATCCTCGACGGATACCGGCTGACGTTCAGCCTGCTGCGGGTGGCGGTCGACACCTACGTCTGGGGCGACAAGGACAACCCGCGGTTTGTCGACGTCATCGGTCCCTATCAGCGATGGGGCGGCGACAACTCCGACGCCTTCTACCAACTGGCGCCGATCGACCCCGCTCGAACCTACCGGGTGACCGGGAACCGGGGCGATTCGGTTTATCTGTCGATCACCGTGTACGGCGGTCCGGACGACGGCCACTACAGCAACCGCATCGTCGCCACGATGAACGACCGCTCCCTGGACTTCGACGACGACGGCAACTTCGAATTCACCATCAGCCCGGACCCGCAGCCGGGCGCCTGGCTCAAACTCGAGCCGGATGCCGTCGTCGCACTGACCCGCGACTATCTGGAGAACCCCGAAACCGACCGGCGCGTCCAGTGGAAGATCGAGGCCGTCGACCCGCCGGCCCGAAACCTTGGCGACCGTGCCGACCTCATCCGCCGTCTGCGTTCGGCCAAGACCTGGCTCAACGACCAGTACTCGTTCATCCCGACCCGTGTCGAGCCGCCCAACGAGATCGCCGAGCCCTACCCGGTGCCCCAGCAGACCTTCGGGTGGGCCGCCGGTGACGCCGCCTATGCGATGGGTGCCTACGAACTGCAGCCCGGCCAGGCGTTGATCATCGAGGGCACTTCGCCGCCGTGCGTGTTCTGGAACCTGTGCCTGTGGAACCCGTTCCTGCACACCTACGACTACACCTACGAGCGGGTGACCATCAACAGCGCGCATGTCGCCTACGAGCCCGACGGGTCGTGGCGAATCGTGGTGAGCGACACCGATCCCGGCCACCCCAACTGGGTGTCGACGGCGGGCCGCACCAAGGGCCTGATCTGGCTGCGCTGGTTCCTGCCCGAGGAGACTCCGAAGCGGCCGGTCTGCCGGGTGGTGGACGTGGCTCAAGTAGTTGGGGGCCTGGCATGACCCTTGGTGTACAGCGACCCAAACCCATCAGGCTCACAGACCTGGCCAACCCGGTGTTCCCCGAGGCTGCGCAGCCGATGCGCGAGGCGCTCGCGGGCTACGGGTCTATCCTGCAACTGAATTCAGAGGCGTTGCTGGCTGCGGCAGCTGAGCGCACCGGGCTCGACGGCTGGGGGGACGACGGATTCCGCGACCGTCTCGACGTGCTGACCGGCTCGTTGCGCGAGGAGACCGGGCTGTCCGACGTGGGCGTGGCGGTGGTCTTCGAACAACTGGTCGGCAACCTGGTCAACCGGCTTCGGTTCGAGGCGCTCATCGCCGAGCATCCCGAGATCGAGGACGTCGAAATCAAGCGGCCGATCATCATCTGCGGCCTGCCCCGCACCGGTACGACCCACCTGCACAACCTGATCGCCGCCGACCCCAACCTGCGCTACCTGCCGTACTGGGAAAGCCTGGAGCCCTTCCCCGGCCCCGGCGAAGATGAGTCCACGCGCCGCGATCGATGTTCGACCGGCCTGGATTTGGTCGATACGTCGATGCCCGAATTCAAGCGTATGCACGACATGACCGTGGACCATGCGCACGAAGAAATCCAGCTGCTGGCCAACGATATCTCGGGCATGCTCTTCGAAACCACCTACCACATACCGACATTCGCCGCGCACTACAAAGCACACGACCAGGGGCCGTCGTATGCCCACCTCAAGCGGCAATTGCAGGCCATGCAATGGCTGCGTGGCGGAACTCGCTGGGTGCTGAAATCCCCGCAGCACCTCGAGCAGTTCCCCACCCTGTACGCTACCTTCCCTGACGCGACATTCGTTGTGACGCACCGTGATCCGGTCGAGGTGACGCGCTCGATGCTCACCATGATCGTCTACGCGTCCCGAATGGCCTGCGCGCAGCCCGACCCCGCCAAGATCGCGCGAATCTGGTTCGACCGAGCCAACGACCTGTTCAGCGGATGTCTGCGTGACCGCGACGTGCTTCCGGTCGGTCAGTCGATCGATGTTCGCTTCACCGATTTCATGGCCGACGAGCAGGGCACCCTGTCGGCGATCTATGACCTGGCCGATCAGCCCTACGGTGACGACGTGCGGGTTGCGATGGCCGCGTTCACCGCCGCCCACCCCCGTGGACGCTACGGCGAGGTGATCTACGACCTCGCCGATGTGGGACTCGACCCGGCGGAGGTGGCCGAGCGGCTGAGCGCTTACCGGGACCGGTTCATCGGCTGACACCAGCTGCCGCGGGACGCTGGGCGGCGCCGCCGAATCCGTCGGCGCACCGGCGCACCCGTGCTCAATTTTCTGACAGCGCTTGCGCGCCGTGCCCGGTTAGCGTCGCGGAAGTGCCACGAAAGCATGCAGTTCGGCATACGCCGTGACCAGCGCCGCGGTGGAGAACCGCCGATTCCGCCCGCTGGGGTTGGGTAGTACCCACGCCGTGGCCCCGGCCACCGTCTGGTCCTGCAGACCCCAGCCCACCGCACCCGTGCCGAGTACCACCGACACCGCGGGCTTGCCCAGGAAGGCCAGCACCCGAGGGCCGAACGTCCGCATCTTCGCCTCGAACGACGACAGGGCTTGCCGAATCTCGAGCGCCGATACTTCGCGGGCTTCCGATGTCGGCCGCGTCACGACCGCAGTGATGCCGCACCCGTATGTCAGCAGCGTGCGTTCCTCGGCAGGCGCCAACTGCCGGTCGGTGAACCCAGCGAGATGGATCGCCGACCAGAACCGGTTGGTGGGGCTGGAGAAGTTGTATCCGTCGGCGGCCGCCGTCAGCGCCGGGTTGATGCCGCAGAAGACGACATCCAGACCCCTGGCCAGGATGTCTGGCTGATATCGATCACCACGATCACGCATCAAGAAGGAAGTGAAGCATGAGTCAGAAGGACAAGGAGGTCGTGCCCGAAAACGAGCTAGCTCAGCGTCCGACCCGCGACAGTCGGGCCAACCGCGTGCGATCGACCAGGACGCAGCCGTGCACGTCGGCCAGTTGTTCGGCGGCCTTGGTGTAGCGGTGGTTGGACACCACCATGGTCCTGGCGCAGTCGTGCACGGCCGCACCGGCCACCACCTGCTGGACCGCCGAACCGTTGACCACTCGGCTCTGCCGCTTGCACTGCACTGCGGTGCGGATGCCATCGCGGGTTGCGATCAAATCGACGCCGAAATCACCTGTTGCTCTTGTCATTTCGATGGCGTAACCGGCACCCCGCAAGACGGCCGCGACATAGTGTTCGAATTCCACACCCGTCATCTCATCGACGGCGGCCAGTCCGGTGGCGCGATAAAGCGCATCACGCCTGGTGTTTCGGCGATGATCGAGCCAGGCCAGCAGCGCCCGCCACGCGCACACCACCATGGCGACCGCACTGAGCGCGGCCAGCGCCCACACCACCTTGTTCAGCAGGCCGACGACCACCAATAGCACTGCGGTGACAACCCACAACCCCAGCCACTGCAGTGCCGTCCTCAGTGCGGCCGCGTCCTCGCGCACGGCGCCACCGTAGCGGCGGCGACCGACACGACGGTGGCCGACGAGGCACAGCGGCCAAATCGTGACCCGTTCGCATCAGGTTTGGCGCAACGGCGGCAATACAGTTCTCGGATGCTCGCGATTCTGCGCTTCAATTTCGCCTCCCCCGGGGGTACACCCGGTGTTCAGGGCGAATTGCTCTCCGCGGCATTGGAGTTGGCGCAGTTCGGGGACCGGCACGGAATTGCCGCGATCAGCGTCGACGAGCACCACGCCACCGGGCACGGCTGGAGCTGCAATCCGGTCATGATCGCGGGGATGTTTCTGGCCCGCACTGCCAACATCTTCGCCAGCATCGACTGCGCACTCGGGCCGCTGTGGAACCCGGTTCGGATGGCCGAGGACATCGCGCTGATCGACGCCATGAGCCGCGGCCGACTGCACACCACCGTCGGCCTGGGCTACCGGGAAGTGGAGTACCGAACCCTCGGTGTGGACTTCGCCCGCCGCGGCGAACTGATGGACCAGCTACTGGAAACCATGCTGGCGTCGTGGACCGCAGGCTCGACGGTGGTGTCGGGCACCTGGAGCAAGCCGCATCCACCGCTCTATGTGGGCGGCGGCGTGCGGGCCACCGTTCGCCGGGCGGTTCGCTTTGGGCTGCCCCTGAGCCTGCCCGACCATCGTCCCGACCTGGCGGAGTACTACGCCGAGCTGTGCCGGGAGGCCGGCCTGCGGCCATTCGTACTGATGCCGCCGGCAGTCAACCGTGGGATGGTCTACCTGCACGAAGACCCGGAGCGAGCCTGGGCCGAGCTCGGCGGGCACATTCTGTGGGAAGCGGTCACCTATGGTGCGTGGTCCGACAACCCATCGCGCTCATTGATGCATCTGCCCGGCGTTCAGAACCTGGACGAAGTACGGGCCTCCGGGAGGTACCGATTCCTCACGCCCGACCAGCTGATCGACGAGGTGCGCGCGTCGGCAAACTACGGCCCGATCGTCATGCATCCGCTGGTCGGAGGCATGCCGGTGGAGGAGGCGTGGAAGTCGGTAACTCTGCTTACGGACGAGGTGCTGCCCGCCCTGCGTTAGCCGATCCGGCGGTCGACGTTGCCCGATCCCGCGGATCGGGCCGAAAACTGCGTTCTTAACAGAGTTTTAGCCGCTGCTCCCGGTCACCTTAGATTTGCCGCATAGCTTAAAGGTCAGGTTGAGGCAGCCGTCAGGCCGCCACACACGCACCAAGACCGAATTGAGGCAGCCCATGACGAGCTTCACGTCGCGATACGGCAACCCCGCCACCGACTACAAGGGCGCCCATATCCGAGCACACTCCCGCCACGTCGCGACCGTCGTCGCGGTAAGCGGGCGCATCGATTCGGCCAACGTCGACCACATCGCCGAGTGCGCGAAGAGACTGGTTCTGGCCGACAAGCCCTTCGTCCTCGACCTCGCCGGTGTCAGCTCGTTCACCCCGCAGTCCATCCGGTTGCTGTGCGACATCGACGACGCCTGCTCCTCGGTAGGTGCAGAGTGGGCCGTGGTCGCCAGCGACGCGGTCAATCGGCGTCTTCGTCGCGACAGCGACGTGGTGTTCCCCGTCGTCGGCTCGGTCGCCGAGGCTGAGCACGAGTTCGACGACGCGATCCTGAGCCGTCGCCGCATGCTGCTGCCCCTGCTCAGCAAGACTGCGTAGTCGACTTAACTATTTGGGCGCCGCTTCGGTGCCGGGTTACCCTTGCTGACGTGGGCCAGTTAACGAATGTGATCGCCGCCGCCGCGCTGGCCGTGGCGGGCTGCGCGGCAAGCTCGGGTATCGCCATCGGCGACCCGTCCACTACCCCGTCCACTACCCCTGGGCCCACACCCGCATCGACATCGGCACCCGACGCACCGACGGGACCCGCCCCCGGGCCGACATCGTCGCCGACATCCCCCGCGCCCTCGACTCCCGCGGGTGCGGCGCCGGCCGGCGGGCCCAAGACCTCGATGGACCAGGACGGCACCTACAAGGTCGGCGTCGACATCGTGCCGGGCAACTACTCGACAGCCGGACCCACCGAAGGCAATGCCTGCTACTGGAAGCGGACCGGCGGACCCGACGGTCAGACCAGCCTGGACAACGGGCTGACCAAGAAACCGCAGATCATCCAGATCGATCCCGGCGACGCCACCTTCAAGACCGACGGCTGCCAGCCGTGGACGCTGACCGATGCCCCGGTGCCTGCCGCGGCCGGCCCGTTGATGTCACAGCTTCAACTGCGGCACTACCTTGACCAGCTCAACGGGTTGTCCGGGCAATCCGGCAACGGTCAGCTGCCCCCGTACTGAGCTCGATTGTCTCGCTCCTCCTCCGCCTCGTTCCTCGGCAGCATCGGCGGCCCGCTAGGTGGCGCCGACTCCCCAGTGCAGCACCCGTGAGGTGAACAGCACCAGGCCCAGCGACACCGCCGCCACCACGACCAGGCCGATGACGGCCACGACCAGCGGTCGCCAGCCGGCCTTGCCGAGCTCGCGGAAGTTGGTGTTGAGCCCGACCCCGGCGAACGTCAGCAGGAATGCCCACTTCGACACGTTGCCCAAGTTGGCGACCTGCCCCTTGGACAGCCAGCCGGCCGTGGCGATCGCCGACACCGCCAGGAAACCCAGCACGAACTTGGGGAACTTGTCCCAGACGAACCTGGCCTTGGCCCCGAACCCGGGCGCGATCTGATCAGCCTCGCCCCGCGAGGCCCAGTACAGCGCGAAGCCAAGCACGACGAATCCGATCAGTGCGTTGCGGACCGACTTCACCAGCACGGCAAGCTTGCCGGCCTGTTCGGAGTACAGGTAACCGGTCGCTGTTGTTTCGGCGGTGTTGTCGACGGCCAAGCCCGCCCACAGGCCGAACTCGTGATCGGTGAGCCCCAGTGCGTGACCCAGGATAGGCAGCGTGAACAGGGCGACTGCACCCAACGCCAGGATCGCCGCGATCGCGTAGCCGACGTCGGAGTTGCGGGCCCGGATGGCACCCTTGGACGCGACGATCGCGGAGACGCCGCAGATCGAGGTGCCGATGGCCAGTAGTGAACCCAGCTTGCCGGACAGTCCGAACAGCTTCGCGGCGAACAGGATGATGGCGCCGGCAACGACCATATCGACGAGAATCTGGACCAGCGAGATGCCGCCGAGCTTGATCATGTCGCCCAGCAAGAACCGGGCGCCGAGAGCGACGATGCCGATCTTCAACCAGAACTCATAAGTCTGCACGCCCGGCTTGAAGATCCGGTGCACACCGATGGTGTTGGTGATCAGCAGACCGATCAGGATGGCCCACAACACGAACTCAATATCGGGAACCGTCCAGTGTTCCTTCTTGGCGATCGCCAGCCACCAGATCTCGGAGTACTTCCCCAGCAGGCCGATCGCGATCAGCAGCAGCACACCGGGGACGTATTCCAGCAGGTTGCGGCTGGTGAAGATCGGCTCTTCCTCGGTGGTCCGGGCGAGGTCAGTCGTCGTCATCTGGTCACCACGGAATCTTGGGAAGGATGTTGGCTACGGCAAGGACCACGAAGACGCCGGCCACGATGGTTGCCCACCAGTCGACGCCGATGTTGAAACGATTCCGGCTGGCTTGTCGGTCGTCAAAGCCTCCGCCGGGCTGAGTGGATTCGGCCACGGTTACCTCTCGCTAGCGTTGTGCCTACGTCGCAGATGTTGGCGATCGTGCGGCCGGCTGACCAGCAATGCGCTCGCGATGATTTTCAGATGTGCTGCCTACTTGGCAGTGCCCGGCGTCGGCGGTACCGGCGGCGGGCAGGCTTCGTGGTCCTGCAGCTCCTCGCCGCCGGCGCCGTTGTCGACGTCGGCGCGGTCGGCCAGGATCACGAAACCGGGCCGGCCGGCGGGACCGGTCGTGCCGACCACCACCAGCGTGTACAACCCCATGTCGGCGCGCGCTCCAGGCAGGCCGTCGGCCAGCAGGGTGAACGGGTTGGCGTCCAGATCGGTGCCGTCGACGGCCATCGCCCAGTAGGTGTGGCCGACCAGCGGGACCGGAAGAGGTTGCCACGCCGGGCCGATGGCGGCGGCCGCCTCACGCAGTGCGTCGTGCACATCGGCACGCACACAGTCGATGTGGATGTGCAGCTGGTTCTGGCTGCGGGACACCGCGGAATTGATCGCCAGGCTCATCCACTCCCGCGCGATCGTCCCCCCGGCTCGCTGCTCCACGAAGGCCCGGGCCCGCCAGGCCTCGCCGAAGTAGTTCGTCGCGCCCGGCTCCAGCAGTTCGGGGCTTTCTATTCCGGTGAGACGGGCCGTGGGGAGAAGCAGGTACTGTCGCTCTCCCACGATGTCTTTTAACACCACGAAGCCGGCGTCTTCGCCGCGGCTGAGATCGACGCGCGAGCACGGTGCCGGGTCGTGGTGCTGCTGCTCGTCGACGACGCACTGGTCATGGACGATCGTCCACAAGGCGTTCGGGTCGGCCTCGGCGGTCGCGGATCCGAACAGTCCGATGGCCAATGCCGCCGCCAGCGGCGCGCAGCCGCGCAGATGTCGCACGGCCACACATTAGCCGGACCACCCGAAACCGCATCTGCGGATTCAAAGCGGGGACTCGGCCGCAGATGCGGACGTCATCGGCTACCATTCGGCCGTGGCGATGCTGCGGATCCGGGAAGCCGCCGAGTTGCTTGGCGTCAGCGACGACACGATCCGCCGATGGATCGACGACGGCGAACTGCCCACGGGCAGCGATCTGTCCGGCCGCAAGACCGTCGACGGTGCCGCGCTCGCCGCCTACTCCGGTGAGCACACCGCCGCGGCCCCGAAAGATCCGTTGTCCATTGCCAGCTCAGCCCGCAACCGGTTCGCCGGGCTGGTCACCAGGGTGGTCACCGACACCGTGATGTCGCAGGTGGAAATGCGGTGCGGTCCCTTCACCATCGTCTCGCTCATGAGCACCGAGGCGGTGCGTGAATTGCATCTCGAACCGGGGAGCGTTGCGGTGGCCGTCGTCAAGGCCACCACGGTCATCGTCGAGACGTCAGGAGAATCATGATCAAACGGTTGGTGCCGGTACTGGCCGCGGGTCTGCTCATCGCAGCCAGCGCAGGATGTAGCTCGTCGTCGCAGTCCCCTGCACCGGCGGGGCAGCAGAAGATCATGGTGTTCGCCGCTGCGTCGCTGAAGCAGACCTTCACCAAGATCGGCGATCAATTCAGCAAGGACAATCCCGGTGCCTCCGTGGAGTTTTCGTTCGCGGGTTCCTCTGACCTGGTGACTCAGCTGACCCAGGGCGCCCACGCCGACGTCTTCGCGTCCGCCGACACCAAGAACATGGACAAGGCAGCCCAGGCGGGCCTGCTGGCGGGCTCCCCCGTCAACTTCGCGTCCAACACGCTGACCATCGCCGTCGCGCCCGGAAACCCCAAGAGCATCAACGCCTTTCAGGATCTGACCAAACCGGGCCTGAATGTGGTGGTGTGCGCCCCGCAGGTGCCGTGCGGATCGGCCACCCAGACCGTCGAAACCAAGACCGGGATCAAGCTCACCCCGGTCAGCGAGGAGTCCTCGGTCACCGACGTCTTGAACAAGGTGACCAGCGGTCAGGCCGACGCAGGCGTGGTCTATGTGACCGACGCTGCGGGCGCCGGTGACAAGGTCGCCGCGGTGTCCTTCCCCGAGGCGGCCGGCGCGGTCAATACGTATCCGATCGCCACTCTCAAGGGGTCCGGGAATTCCTCTCTGGCGCAGAAATTCGTTGATACGGTGACCGGCCCGGCTGGTCAGCAGATCCTGACGCAAGCCGGATTCGGCAAACCCTGACGCGGGGCCGGAGCCGCTGGGCCGGCGACACTGAAACTCGTGGCAGGCTCGACACGTGAACCTGCCGCGCCCCGATGTCGACACCCCGCACCTGGCCGACGTGGTGCCGTCGGTCCTGGCGGCGATGGGGGTCGGCGGATTCGAGCCGCGCATTGATTTAGCCGACTCCTCAGCGGCCCGCTTCGCTGCGCCGCATCGTCATTTGGCGGATCTTGCCGAACCGGTAGCCGGGGCGTGTGTTCTGTTGATCGACGGTCTTGGCGCAGAGCTCCTCGACGCTCATGCCGAGGATGCTCCAGTACTGGCGGGGCTGCCCGGACGCACACTGCACGTGGGTTTTCCGTCCACCACCGCGGCCGGGCTGGCCGCGGTGGGCACCGGCCGGCCTTCGGGCGGTCACGGCATGGTCGGCTACACGTTTCGCCTGCCCGATGTCGGCCTGATCAATGCGTTGCGCTGGCGGCCGCACCCATGGGGTGAAGACCTGCGAGAGGTGTCGGTACCCGAGCGAGTTCAGCCGCTGGCAACCAATTTCGAGCGGGCGGAATCGGCCGGCGTCGCGGTCAACGTGGTGTCCGGCGCCGAGTTCATCGGCTCGGGCTTGACCCGCGCGGTGCTGCGCGGCGGGCGCTATATCGGCGTGCACGGCCTCGGCGACCTCGCCTCAGAGGTCCGTGTCGCGGTGGCCGGCCGCGGATTCTGCTACGGCTATCACGGTGATCTCGACCTGCTCGGCCACGTGTACGGCCCGGGCTCGTTGGCCTGGCGGATGGAACTGCGACAGGTGGACCGGCTGGTGGAATCCATCGTCGAGGGCCTGCCGCCGGGTGGTCTGCTCGCGGTGGTCGCCGATCACGGCATGGTGGCGGTGGACCCCGTCGGCACCGTCGACCTCGATGCTGCCGCAGCACTGCTCGAGGGCGTGGTCGACATCGGCGGCGAGGTCCGCGCCCGGCACGTCTACGTGCGCGAGGGTGCGGCCGACGATGTGTTGGCGGCGTGGCGCGAGAACTTGGCCGATCAGGCTTGGGTGGTCTCCCGCGACGAGGCGATCGCCGCCGGCTGGTTCGGTGGCGCCGTCGACGACCGGGTTCGGTCGCGGATCGGTGACGTGGTGGCCGCCGCGAAAGGCCGGGCGGCGCTGGTGCGACGGACGGTCGAACCGATGGAGTCCGCGTTGCTCGGTCAGCATGGGTCGCTGACCAGCGCCGAGCAGCGGGTGCCGCTGCTGCTGGCCTACGGCTGAGCCGTGTCGTCGGTGAGCGCGTTGAGCAGGCCGTCGGCGGGCGCGTCCCAGCGGTCGAGGTTGACAGCCGCCGACAGTGGGCGTCGCCGCAGCGGTCCGTGTCTCCCCCTCGGCCAGCCGACCACGACGTGACCGGCGATCAGCCACCCGTCGGGCACGCCGACGGCGTGGCGCAGGAGGTCGGCTCCGCCATAGGAAGCCCATCCGGTTGGGCACGCGCCGAGGCCCTGCGCGCGGGCGGCCAGCAGGAAATTCTCCATCGCCGGGAAGATCGAGCCGCCGAGAAGCAGCTCGGAGGCGGTCGGATAGTGTTGCTGCGCGAACAGCACTGAGGTGAATTCGCCTGCGCGGTCGTGTAATTCATAGGTGGCGCGGTTGTTGCGCGCCTGCCTGCTGGTGTCGTCGGGTGCGGGGCGGCTCATGCCGTACACCGGCTCGATGACTTCCAGCGCCCGCGCGGCCGCTTCGGCCACGATCGCCCGTTGCTCGGGCGAGCGCAGCACGACGAATCGCCAGCCCTGCGCGTTCGCGCCCGAGGGGGCCCACGTCGCGGCCTGCAGACAGCGACCCAGGGTCGCGTTGTCGACCGGTTCGGAGGTGAACCGCCTGATGGTTCTTGCGGTCGACATCACGTCCCAGATATCGCTGCTGGTGGCTCTCACCACGCAGACTCGCGAAGCCGGGCCTTGTGCCGATACATGTCGACGTCGGCCTTGCCGATCAGTTCCTCGGCGTCGTCGGCCGGTCCATGCGTCCATCCGACCGAAGCCGTGAGATGGAAATCGTCGGCGGCGCCGGGATACCGTCCGGTCATCGCCGCGCAGACGGTCGTGGCCAGGTCGGCGACCACCGCGTCCCGCGACGCGCCGGGGACTAGGACGACGAACTCGTCACCGCCGAGCCGGTACACCGAATTCGGTTCGGAAACAGCATCTTTCAACCGTCGCGCAACCTCGACCAGTACCATGTCGCCGGCCGCGTGCCCATGCATGTCGTTGACCTGTTTGAAGCCGTCGAGGTCGATGAAGATCAGGCCGACAGGACCGCACTGGTGTTCCTCGATCCGGCCTACCAGAGCGTGCCGGTTGTAGAGGCCGGTGAGCCGGTCGGTCCCCACTAGTAGGGCCAGTTCGCCTTCTGCGACCCGGCGGGCTGTCACGTCCTGGAACTGGGCGATGATCACGTCCTCGACGCCGTACTCGTGCCCTGGCGCCAGAACGGCATTGCGCTGCACCCAGATCGTCGTACCGTCGGGGCGAAGGTAGCGGTGTTCCGCGGAGATCTGGGCGACCTCACCGGCGACCAGCCGGCGGTGTTGCTCCATCGCGGCCGCCAACTCGTCGGGGTGGACGAAGTCGCGGTAGGTCGAGCCGGCCAGATCTTCGGAGGTGCAGCCGACGAGCTGGCACAGCGCGGGATTCACCATCAGGGCGTGACCGGTGGTTGTCAGGACCGCCTCGCCGAAGGGTGCATTGGCCATCCTGAGCTGAAAGAGCCGCAGGGCCTCGTCACGGGCCTCCTCGGCCTCGACCCGCGCCGTCACGTCAATGGCCTGGACGATGAAGCCACGGACCTCGCCATCGATGACATCGGGAATATAGGACGTCTGGAAGTGCCGCTGCGTCCGGTGGGTGTCCACCATGGCGGACTGGAAGATCTGCGGCTCGCCCGCGAGGGCGGCGTCCACATACGGCTGGATCTGCTCGAACACCGTCGCACCCGTGATCTCGACCATGGGCTTGCCGTGCATCTGGTCGGGTGTCAGCCCGACATAGTCGAAGTAGGAGTGGTTGGCGAAAACGTTGCGTAGCTGGCGGTCCCAATATCCGATCATCGCCGGCAAGCTATCGAAGAGCAGACGCAGGCGGCGGAGTTCTTCGGCAGGGTCTGATGGATCAGCGGGCGCCAATGCGTCCCCCCAGGGTTGCGGCGGCGGGTTGTTAGAGTGCCTGGACAGATCAAACACTGGTCACCCAACTTACATGCCGCTTGGTGACCGAGCTGAGCGCGTGCTGGAATCTGCGTCGTGATTGTTCTGCTCCCGCCGTCGGAGACCAAACGCAGTGGCGGCGACGGACCCCCGCTGCAGTTGGGCGAGCTCGGCAGCCCGGCGCTGGGCCCGCTGCGGCGGGAGTTGGTCGGCGAACTCGTCGCGCTGGCGTCCGATCCCACTACGTGCCGCCGGGCGTTGGGTATCTCACCGGCGCAGGACGCCGAGATCGAACGCAATGCCACTCTGCTGAGCTCCCCGACCATGCCGGCCATCGACCGCTACACCGGGGTTCTGTACGACGCACTGGATGTCGAGTCGCTTCGAGGTGCTGCCGCCGCGCGCGCCCGCGCCCGGCTGGCCATCGGCTCGGCTCTGTTCGGACTTCTTCGGGCCGACGACCAGATCCCCGCCTACCGGCTGTCAGCGTCGTCCAAACTCCCCGGCAGCCCGACGCTGGCCGCCCGATGGCGTCCCGTACTCGAGCCAGTGCTTGCCGAGCTGGCCGCCGCCGAACTGGTGGTAGACCTGCGGTCGGGGTCCTACGCGGGGCTGGGCAAGCTGGCCGACCCGGTACGCGTCGACGTCCTCGCCGAACACGCCGACGGCCGTCGGACCGTCGTGACGCATTTCAACAAGGCGCACAAGGGCCGCTTGGCCCGGGCGCTGGCGACCACCCGATCCGATCCCGGTGATGCCGCCGCCGTCGCCGCCGTGGCTCGGCGGGCCGGTATGCACGTGGAACGAGCGGGCAACGAGCTCACCGTCATCGTTGCGGCATGACCGGTGTCAGGATGGTGGGCGTGAGCACCCGCTGGCAGAAGTCGACGGCACCGCGCGGCGAGGACTACGACGCCCGGTGGAAGTCGCTGGCCGACGCCGGCCACAACATCCACGGCGAGGCGGATCTCGTCGAAGGCCTGCTGCGGGAATCCGGCGGCGGCTCGGTGCTGGACGCGGGATGTGGCACGGGCCGGGTGGCTATCGAACTGGCCAACCGCGGGATATCAGTGGTCGGCGTCGACGCCGACGCCGGGATGCTGGCGGCCGCGCGGGCGAAGGCACCGCAGCTGAGCTGGATCGAGGCTGATCTCGTCGACCTGAGCGCAGCGCGACTCGACCCCGTCGACGTCGTCGTGCTGGCCGGCAACGTGATGATCTTCCTGGAACCGGGTTCGGAGGGATCAGTCCTCGCGCAACTGGCGGCCCGGTTGAGGCCGGGTGGGCTGCTGGTTGCCGGGTTCTCGGTGCGCCCGGACCGGCTTTCTCTACAGCGGTACGACCACGCGGCCGCCGAAGCCGGCCTGATACCCGTGGCGCGGTGGGCTACGTGGGATCGCAAGCCGTTCGACGGCGGCGATTACGCCGTCTCGGTACATCGGTTTCACGGTTCGCCAGCCTGACGGAACTGTCGGCGGTGACAAATCTGAGAAAACCGGGGGTGGCCAGTGCAGAAAGCGTTCGCTAGGCTCGTTATCCGGCACCGCTAGGCCAACATTGAGATCGTTGCTGGCGAGCGTGCGGTATCGGGGCGGGCAAGGAGG
>NZ_NOZR01000020.1 GCF_002250655.1 Mycolicibacterium sphagni | reverse complement strand
CAAGTGATTCTTGAACATGTCAGGCGGCTCGACGATATGGTCATCGACGCTGATCAGAATCATGTCCTCTTTGCGCATAGCGGCTCCTTCCGTCGCGGCCGTCTCTACTGGAAACTAGCTTCTCATTCCGCGAGAATCAACATCCGGTAAACGCCTTACCGGTGCGTCGTGGCCGTAGGCTGGGGACCCGACACGCCTGGTCGACCTCGGATTTTCCGGCCTGCTCACACCCGGGGATTGACCTTGCGGCAAGATCATGGAAATCTGTTATCCGGATATGAGAATGGGATTCTCCAACTTGAGAGGGGGTTACCGGTGCGCCTGACGCCGCTACCAGCGGAGCAGTGGGACGACGAGGTGCAGTCCGCACTGAAGGGCATGCTGCCGCGCGACCGGCAGAACCCCGAGGGTGCCGGAACAGCGCTGTCCACCCTCGTGCGGCACCCCGACCTCACCAAGGCGTACCTGGGCTTCAACGTCTATCTCCTCTTCCGCTCCACCCTGCCGGCCCGGCTGCGCGAGGTCGCGGTGCTGAGAGTGGCCCATCGTCGCAACTGCGCCTACGAGTGGGAGCACCACGTCGAGATGGCCAAGGCGGAAGGGCTGGGCGACGCCGACGTGGCGGCGATCCAGCGCGGCGAGGCCAACGACGAACTCGACCGGCTGGTGGTCAAGGCCACCGACGAACTCGAGGACAACTCCAATCTCAGCGACCAAACCTGGGCCGCGCTCGGCGAGCACCTCAGCGAGCGCCAATGCATGGACTTCGTCTTCACCGTCGGGTCCTACGGCATGTTGGCCATGGCATTCAACACTTTCGGCGTACAGCTCGAGAACGAAAGGTAAGTACGTGGCATTTTTTCCGAAGCCGGCTGCCGGTAGCTGGACCGAGAACTGGCCCGAACTGGGCACCGGTCCGGTCGATTACACCGACTCGATCGACCCCGAACAGTGGAAGCTCGAGCAGCAGGCGATCTTCAAGAAGACCTGGCTTCAGATGGGCCGCGTGGAGCTCATCCCCAAAAAGGGCAACTACGTCACCCGTGAGCTGCCGTCGGTCGGCCCCGGTGTGTCGATCATCATCGTCAACGACGGCGACGAGATCCGGGCGTTCTACAACTTCTGCCGCCACCGCGGTAACAAGCTGGTCTGGAACGACTATCCGGGCGAAGAGGTCTCCGGCACCTGCCGCCAGTTCACCTGCAAGTACCACGCGTGGCGCTACTCGCTGAAGGGTGACCTGACCTTCATCCAGCAGGAGGGCGAGTTCTTCGATGTCGACAAGGCCGACTACGGGCTGGTACCCGTGCGCTGCGAGGTGTGGGAAGGCTTCATTTTCGTCAACTTCGACGACAACGCCATTCCGTTGCGGGAGTACCTGGGCGAGTTCGCCGAGGGCCTCGAGGGCTACCCGTTCCACGAGATGACCGAGCACTACAGCTATCGCTCGGAGGTCAACGCGAACTGGAAGCTGTTCATCGACGCGTTCACCGAGTTCTATCACGCACCGATCTTGCATATGAAGCAGGCGGAGCGCGAAGAGGCCGAGAAGCTGGCGAAGTTCGGCTTCGAGGCACTGGCCTACGACATCAAGGGTGACCACTCGATGGTGTCGTCGTGGGGTGGCATGAGCCCGCCCAAGGATCTCAACATGGTCAAGCCCATCGAGCGGATCCTGCACAGCGGCCTGTTCGGGCCGTGGGACCGGCCGGACATCAAGGGCGTCCTGCCCGAGGAGTTGCCGCCGGCCATCAATCCCGGTCGCCACAAGACTTGGGGCACTGACTCATTCGAGTTCTTCCCCAACTTCACGCTGCTGTTCTGGGCGCCAGGTTGGTACCTGACCTACAACTACTGGCCCACCGCGGTGGACAAGCACATCTTCGAAGCCGACCTGTACTTCGTGCCTCCCACCAATCTGCGCCAGCGGCTCTCGCAGGAGCTGGCGGCCGTGACCTTCAAGGAATACGCGTTCCAAGACGCCAACACGCTCGAGGCCACCCAAACGCAGATCGGCACCGGAGTCATCAAGGACTTCCCGCTGTGTGATCAGGAAATCCTGCTGCGTCATCTGCATATGACTGCGCACCAGTATGTGGACAGGTACAAAGAATCATTGGCCAACGGGAACGGAAACGGCAACAGCTCCGCCGCACTGAGCGCGAAGGCTCAAGAAAAGGATCCAGCAAATGCCTAAGCTGCCAGAAGAATTCGCTGACCTGGAGCGCTTCAGCGACTGGTGCTTGCCCACCGAGGAAGAGCGCTACCAGAAGCGGCTGAGCTCGACAATGGACGAGATGCAGGAGCTGTACGACGCCGGGATAGAACGGCTGGAAGACATCATGGTGTACGTCGATGCCCGCTTCCCTCTCAAGGGCATGCCGGAGGACGCCAAAGCCCTTGTCCATCTGGGGCAGTCGATCGTCCAGGTGAGTTTCCCCATCGAGGTGTGGAAGCAGCCCCGGGTGCTCGACAGCGGTGCCGCCTATATCAGACTCATCAAGGAGCCGGTGGTCTGAGCGTGCTGACCCTGAAGGCTGCCGGGTACGTCGACGTCGACGCGGGCGTAATCGTCCGCCCCGGCATCGTGAAGGTGGACGGTGACCGGATCGTCGCCGTGGGTGAGGGCGCCCGCGCGGGTGCCCAAGACTCCGTCATCGATCTCGGGGACTCAATCCTGCTGCCCGGCCTGATGGACATGGAGGTCAACCTCCTCATGGGCGGCCGTGGTGAGAACCCCGGCCTGTCCCAGGTTCAGGATGACCCGCCGACCCGCGTGCTTCGTGCGGTAGGCAATGCCCGCCGCACGCTGTATGCGGGGTTCACCACGGTGCGCAACCTCGGCCTGTTCGTAAAAACGGGCGGATACCTGCTCGACGTCGCGCTGGGCAAGGCCATCGACGCAGGCTGGATCGAAGGTCCGCGTATCGTCCCGGCCGGCCATGCCATCACCCCGACCGGCGGCCATCTGGACCCGACGATGTTCGCCGCGTTCATGCCCGGCGCGCTCGAACTGACGGTCGAGGAAGGTATCGCCAACGGAGTAGACGAGGTCCGCAAGGCGGTGCGTTACCAGATCAAGCACGGGGCACAGCTGATCAAGGTGTGCGTCTCCGGCGGTGTCATGTCGCTGACCGGCGAGGCCGGCGCACAACACTATTCGGACGAAGAGCTGCGCGCGATCGTCGACGAGGCACATCGGCGCGGGCTACGGGTGGCTGCGCACACCCATGGCGCCGAGGCCGTCAAACATGCGGTGGCGTGCGGGATCGATTGCATCGAGCACGGCTTCCTGATGGACGACGAAGCGATCCAGGCGCTCGTCGACAACGACCGGTTCCTGGTGACCACTCGCCGGCTGGCCCAGGCAATGGATGTATCCCACGCGCCGAAGGTGTTGCAGGACAAGGCCGCCGAGATGTTCCCGAAGGCGGAGACGTCGATCAAGGCCGCGTACGAAGCAGGGGTGAAGATCGCCGTCGGCACCGACGCACCCGCCATCCCGCACGGCAAGAACGCCGACGAACTGGTGACCCTGGTGGAATGGGGCATGCCGCCTGCCGCGGTGCTCCGGGCGGCCACCGTGGTCTGTGCGGAACTGATCAACGTCACCGATCGGGGCCGGATCGCCGAGGGTCTGCTCGCCGACATCATCGCCGTGCCCGGCGATCCACTGCAGGACATCAGCGTTACACAAAAGGTCAATTTTGTAATGAAAGCGGGTAAGGTTTTCAAGAATGACACCGTCACGAACTGAGGATCTGGTCGAGATCCAGCAGCTGCTCGCGAAGTATGCCGTCACCATCACCCAGGGCGATATCGATGGCCTGATTTCGGTCTTCACTCCGGACGGCACCTACAGCGCATTCGGGTCGACGTACACCTTGTCGCGGTTCCCGGAATTGGTGGACGCCGCGCCGAAGGGCCTGTTCATGACCGGCACGTCGCTGGTCGAGCTCACCGAAGGTGCGGACACCGCGACCGGCACGCAGCCGCTGTGTTTTATCGAGCACTCGGCCCATGACATGCGCATCGGCTACTACAAGGACACCTACCTGCGCACTGCCGGCGGCTGGCGCCTCAAGACCAGGGCCATGACCTTCATCCGTCGCAGCGGCGTACACGATTCCGGTCGCCCACACGCGATCGGCAGGCCAGACGCGGGATGACAGACGAGCTGCACGACCCGGCCACGTTCCGCACGGCGCTACGGGCCTGGCTCGACGAGAATTTCAATTCCGGCGAGCCCGCTCCGCCGACCGATCATTCGCTGGCCGGCCACATGCAGCAGTTCGCGCGCGTCATGCGCGCGCTGTACGACGCCGGCTGGGGCCGCTACGGCTGGCCCGAACACGCGGGCGGCCTCGGCGGCCCAGATATGTTGCGGGCCATCGTGGGTGAAGAGATCGTCGGCCGCCGGCTGGCCGAGCCGGGCCCGTACTCGATGATCGAAGTGCTGGCCCCGACGATGATCGACTATGCCACACCGGAATTGGCTGCTGAGATGCTGCCGAAGATGCTGTCGGGCGAAGAGCAGTGGTGCCAAGGGTTTTCCGAGCCCGGCTCGGGTAGCGACCTGGCGTCGCTGACCACGCGCGCGGTCCAACAGGATGGCGCGGATCACTACATTATTAATGGCCAGAAGGTGTGGACCAGCTTCGCGCAGTTCTCCCACCGCTGCATCCTGCTGACCCGCACCGGCGACGCGGATACTCCCAATCATCAGGCGATCACCGCGTTCTTCGTCGACCTCGACGCCCCGGGCATCACGATCCGGCCGTTGCACACCATGCACGGCGTCGATGAGTTCTGCGAGGTGTATTTCGACAATGTCGCCGTCGACGCCGGCCGGATGCTCGGTGCGCCCGGCGATGGCTGGCGATTGGCGATGGATCTGCTGCCCTACGAGCGATCGACATGTTTCTGGCAGCGAATCGCCTACCTGTACTCGCGATTCGACGCGCTCGTCAAGGAAGTCTCCGCCCAGGGCGAGACCGTCGACTTGGACATGGGTGAAACGTTTCTCGCGTTGCACACGCTGCGCTGCCGGTCCAGGGCCACACAGCATCGACTGGCCGACGGGCAGAAGTTGGGTCCGGACACCTCGATCGACAAGGTACTGCTGGCCGGTGCCGAGCAGCGGCTCTACGACGCCGTGCACGACCTGTTACCCGGCACCATCGAGCTCGACGACAACGACTGGCGCACCGAGTACCTGTACTCGCGCGCTGCGACCATCTACGGCGGTACCGCGGAAGTGCAGCGCAACATCATCGCCCGGCGGCTGCTCGACCTCGGGAAGGAGTGATATGGATCCCCAATCTGTCGAATTACTCGAATCCGGGCTGCGCAAGACCATGCTGTCGTCGTCGGGGCCAGATCTCGACGCGGCGCTGAACGAGCTGGGCTGGGCGGACATGCTGACCGATATCCCCGAAGTCGCCGTTCCGCTGGTGTTCCGGTTGCTCGGCGAAACAGGCTCGCACGCTTCGGTTCTCGTCGACGTGGTGCTGCACGCAACGGGAAATACGATCGGTGACACCGTCGAGTTGCCGCTACCGTACGCGGGCAACAGCTGGGTGGTGTGGGACCGCACTGCCACCAAAGACAGTGACACCACGCTCGGCGGGTTGCCGCTGCGCCGCGAGGAGGAAGGCTATCCGATCCGGGTGGCCGAAGCCCGGCTGGCGGTCGGCTGGTGGCTGGTCGGCACCGCACGCGCGATGCTCACCGTCGCCCGCCAACACGCGCTGGACCGAGTGCAGTTCGGGCGACCGGTCGCATCGTTTCAAGCGATCCGGCACCGGCTGGCCGAAACGCTGGTGGCCATCGAGGGTGCTGAAGCGACGCTGAGCACACCCGGCACCGATAGCCCGGACCTCACCGCGCTGCTGGCGAAGGCCGCCGCAGGCAAGGCCGCGCTGACCGCGGCCAAACACTGCCAGCAGGTGCTCGGCGGGATCGGCTTCACCGCCGAACACGAGTTCCAGCACCATCTGAAGCGCGCCCTGGTGCTCGACGGCCTGCTGGGCAGCTCGCGGGAACTGACCCGCAAGGCCGGGGCAGGATTGCGGGCCCGGGGGTCGGCGCCCCGGCTCGTGAATTTGTGACGCAGGCCATGGCGGTGAATGCGCTGGTCACCGTTTAGACTGCACGGAACGGAAATTTTGGTCCGTATTCGATTGAGAACGTAATTCTCCTCGCTGAGAGTAGTACTCTACTTACCGTGAGCTACATCCGAACCGCTGACTCGCGCTCGTTCAGAGCCCTGCAGTGAACAGCCCGAGCGAAGAACCTGCCTGGAAGCAGCGCGCTGTCGAGCGGTCGATCCGGACCGCCAAGGTGCGTGCCGGGCAGCGTGTGCAGCGATTTTTGGATGCCGCACAGGCCATCATCACCGAAAAAGGCAGTACCGACTTCACCGTGCAGGAAGTGGTGGACCGGTCACGTCAGTCATTGCGCAGCTTCTATCTGCAGTTCGACGGCAAGCACGAGCTGTTGCTTGCGCTCTTCGAAGATGCGCTGAGCCGGGCCGCCGATCAGATCCGGGCGGCCACGTCGGCGCAGAAGGATCCGCTGGATCGCCTCAAGGTGGCCGTCACGCTGCTGTTCGAACTGTCCCGGCCGGATCCCACCGCCCGTCGGCCGCTGTTCACCGACTTCGCCCCGCAGCTGCTGATCTCACATCCCACCGAGGTCAAGGTCGCCCACGCACCGCTGGTCGCGCTGTTCTCGGAGCTGATGGAGCAGGCCTCGGCCGCCGGTGAGCTGCGCGACGACGCCAACCCCCGCCGTATGGCGGCCATGACCATGCAGACCATCATGTTCATCGCCCAGTCCAGCTCGGTGGAGGACGAGGAGATCCACACGCCGATCAGCGGCGACGAGGTGTGGACGTTCTGCTCCCAGGGCTTCGCCCGCAAGTAGGCCGCAAGCTCACTGCGGTTCGCCCGCCGGCAACCCCCTTGTCGGCGAAACTCTTTGCGCGATAAGCGCTTCCGCCGCACTGTAGGGATCACGACGCCCCTCGGCCACCGCCTCGGCCAGTGCGTCGAGGTCCGGATGCGTGTGCAACCGGCTCTGCGCCAGTGACAGCACCTGCGCTCGGGCCCGCGCGGCGCGCCGGGCCTGCGTATCGGCCCGCCGGTGCGCCTCGATCGCCTCGATGAGCTCCCCCACCCCGTCGGCCTTGGCAGCGACCAGGGTGAGCACCGGAACGTGTGTCTCGAATTTGAGGTCGCGGACCGTCTGCGCGGCACCCTCCCGGTCGGCCTTGTTCACCACCACCAGATCGGCGACCTCGAGCAGGCCCGCCTTGGCGGCCTGGACCGCGTCACCTGCGCCGGGGTTGAGGATCACTATCGTGGGATCGGCGACCGCGGCGATCTCGATCTCGGACTGCCCGACTCCGACGCTCTCCAACAGCACGACGTCGTAGCCCAGCGCGCCGAGCAGGCGGATGGCGGCGGGCACCGCGGCGGCCAGGCCGCCGAGATGACCACGGGTGGCCACCGACCGGATCAGCACATCGGGGTCGTTGATGTGGGCAGCCATCCTGATCCGATCGCCCAGCAGAGCCCCGCCGCTGTAAGGCGACGACGGGTCCACCGCCAGCACCGCTACCCGTTGTCCTCGTTCGCGATACGCGGCAACGAGCACCGCGATCGTCGTTGACTTGCCGGCACCGGGCGGGCCCGTCACGCCGACCACCGGCACTGCGGCCGGACCGAGCTGGGCCAGGACCTCGTCGCGGCGCGGGCTCTCGACCAGGCTCAGCAGCCGCCCGACCGCACGAATGTTCCCGCCGCGGGCCGCGGTGATCAGCTCGCCGACGTCCATAACGGGCAACGCTAGCGCGGGCGCGGCCACAACTTCGGGTTGACCAAATTCAGACGACATGAGAATACTATTCTCTCAAGTCGAGAGCGTCAGTTGCAAGAAGGGTAACGCTATGCAGATCAGTGGGAGTTCCGCCGTCGTCTTCGGTGGTGCGGGCGGCCTCGGCGAGGCCACCGTGCGTCGGCTGCACCAGGCAGGCGCCAGGGTTGTGATCGCCGATCTAGCCGATGAGAAGGGCAAGGAACTCGCCGGCGAGCTCGGAATCCCCTACGTGCGCACCGACGTCACGAACGACGACGACGTGCTGGCGGCCATCGCCGCAGCCGAGGAACTCGGACCGTTTCGGGTGTCCGTGGACACCCACGGCGGCCCGGCCGGCGGCGGCCGGCTGGTCGGCAAGGACGGCTCCCCCATGGAAATGGAGGCGTTCACCAAGACCATCACCTTCTACCTGACCGCGGTGTTCAACGTGATGCGACACGTTGCCGCCGCGATGGCGCGCCAGGAGCCCGACGAGAACGGCGCCCGTGGCGTCATCATCAACACCGCATCGATCGCCGCGTTCGAGGGCCAGATCGGCCAGTTGCCCTACTCGGCCGCCAAGGGTGGCGTCGTCGCGATGACACTGGTTGCCGCACGCGATCTTTCGCCGCTGGGGATCCGGGTGATGTCGATCGCCCCCGGAACCATCAACACCCCTGCCTACGGCAAGGCCGCCGATCAGCTGGAGGCCTACTGGGGTCCGCAGGTATTGTTCCCCAAGCGGATGGGCCGCTCGACGGAGTACGGCGCGCTGGCACTGTCGATCGCCGAAAACGACTACCTCAACGGCGAGACCATCAGGCTGGACGGCGGGCTGCGCTTCCCGCCGAAGTAGTCGCTACTTCTTCGCGATCAACCCGTCGACGATCGTGTTGAAGTCGACGGTGCCGAACGACACGTACTCGGCGAGGTTGGCGTAGTCCAACGACGCCATCACCGACTTCTCCAGCTGGATGTTCATCAGCCGTTTGGTGGCTTCGACCGCCTGCTGTGGTAGTTCGATGAGCTTCTTGGCGCACGCGATCGCCTCGGACACTGGCTCGGCGACAACATGATTCGCCAGTCCGAGTTCCACCGCGCGGTCGGCCTTGATGCGTACGCCGGTCAAGGCAAACTCTTTGGCCTGCAGCAGAGAAATTTGCGATCCCCACACCAGCGGGCCGCCGTCGGCCGCGACCAGGCCGATCTGCACGTGCGGGTCGGCAAAGAACGCCGTCTCGGCGATGTAGACGATATCGCTGAGCGCGGCCAGACTGCAGCCCAGGCCGACCGCCGGCCCGTTGACCGCCGCGATCACCGGAATCCGGCAGCGGACCATACCGATCACCAGATCGCGGCCATGCTTGATCGTCTTCTGCCGCAACGCTTCGTCGTTGCGCAGCTCGTCGAGATAGTTGAAGTCGCCGCCCGCCGAGAACGCTCGCCCGGCACCGGTGATGACAGCCGCCCGCGCGGACGCGTCCTCGTTGAGCGCCTCCCAGACCTTGGCCAGCCCGACATGCAGATTGTCGTTGACGGCGTTCAGCTCGTCCGGGCGGTTGAGCGTGATGATGCGCAGCGGGCCATCGGCCTTGACGTCGATTTCGTCCGGCATGTCGTACATGTGCTAAATCCCCAATCCCAAAATGCGTCCGGCGATGATGTTCTTCTGAATCTGTGACGTTCCGCCCATGACACTCTGGGCACGACTGTAGAGGTAGGCACCGAACAGCTCCTCGTCACCGGTGCCGACCGTGGCCAGCGCGGCGTGACCGACGGACTGTTCGGTCCACGTCATCAGCAGCTTGTCCAGCGAGCCGTCCGGGCCGTGCTTGATACCATCCAACTGCTCAGAGAGCCGACGCCGCACGTGCAGACGCAACATCTCGGTCTGGACCCAGGCCCACGACAGCTCGTCGGGAACCGGACCGTCCACGCGGGACGCCATCTGGCGCACCAGCTTTCCGTACCGCGCCGAGAATCCGAGGGTGGAGGGCTCGCGCTCGTGGCTGACCACGGTCATCGCCAGCTTCCAGCCGTCGCCCGGCGCACCGACCATGTTCGCCGCCGGAACCCGGGCGCCGTCGAACTCGACCTGACCGAATTCCTTGGTGACGCCACTGATCATCTTCAGCGGCCGCTGCACGATCCCGGGCTGGTGCATCGTGACGATGAATGCCGAGATGCCCTTGTGCTTGGCGACATCCTTGTCCGTGCGCGCCAGCACCAGGCACCAGTCGGCACAATCGGAATAGCTGGTCCAGATCTTGTGACCGTTGATGATGTAGTCGTCACCGTCACGGGTCGCGGTCGTGGTCAGCGAGGCCAGATCCGAACCGGCGCCGGGCTCCGAAAAGCCCTGGCACCAACGCTCGGTGCCGTTGATCATGCCGGGCAGGAAGCGTTGTCGCAGTTCCTCGCTGCCGTGATGACTCAACCCCACCACCAGGTAGCCCAGGCTCGGGCGCGCGGGTGCGCCGGCCTTGGCGATCTCCTCGTCGACGATCACGTCGAAGACGGTGGGTAAACCCTGGCCGCCGTATGCCAAAGGCCACGAGGTGCCGAAGAAGCCCGCGGCATACAGGGCCTGATGCCACTCCCCCGCTTTTGCCCAGTAGGCGTCCCCCGACGTCGGGAATTTGCCCTTCTGCTCGGTCAGCCAGCCACGTAGCCGCTCCCGGAAGGCGGCCTCGTCCGGCGAGTCACGAAAGTCCAATGGTCAACTCCTCCAACTTGACTGGCCAAGCCTCAGTGGCCGCCAGCACCCGACGCAGATAGATGTGGGCGAGGCACTCCCAGGTGTTGCCGATCCCGCCGTGCACCTGGATCGACATCTCGGCGACGGTGAATGCCGCGCGCGCACAATAGATCTTGGCCACCCGGGCGGCCTCCACGGCTTGCTCGACGGGCAGTTCGTCGACCGCCCATGCGGCATGGCGCAGCACGCTGACCGACCCCTCGATGAGGGCGAGGCCCTCAGCCAGCATGTGCGCCACGGCCTGATAGGAGCCGATGGCTGCGCCGTACTGCTCGCGGACCTTGGCGTATTCGGTTGCCAGCGTGTGGGTCCCGCGAGCCGCTCCGACCAGTTCGGCCGTCGTGACCACCAGCGCGAGGGCGTACCAGCGCTGCGCCTGTTCGGCGGTCAGCTCGCCCACCGCCTCGGCTGTACCGGACACGGCGGCGCTGATGCGGGTCAGATCGGCCGCGTCGCGGGCGTCACCGACACCCACCGACTCGACGGTGGTGCCGGCCAGTCGCAATGCCGAGCCGACACCGTCGGCGTCGATCACCACGTCACCGATCGCGACGCTCGAAGGCAGCGGGTCGGTGCCGAGCAGACGATAGAGGTCGTCGGCGAGCACCGGGCCCAGGAACGGCACGTCCACTAGACCCCGGGCGAATTCCTCTGCTACCAAGGCCACTTCGACGCCACTGGCGCCGTCAGTGCGCAGCGACCGCCAGCCCGTCGCGTCCACGGTCTTGGCCAACCGCGCCCGCCGCGACTCGTCGTCGAGGTCCGCGACAGAACCGGGACCGAAATCGTCGGCCAGCCGGGCCGCGGCATCGTGCAGCTGTTGCTGCTCACTGGTCAGGCGTACGTCCATACTGCTCCTTGAGAACTCGCCGCAGCGCCTTACCCGATGGCAGGCGCGGGATTTCGGGCACGAAAACAATGTCACGGGGGCGCTTGTAGGACGCCAGCCGGCCGGCGATCAGGGCGTCCAGCTCGTCGGCGCTGACCGGCTCGGCGGTGGCCACCGCGGCGATGACCGCCTCACCGTCATCGGCGTCGGGTACCCCGAACACCGCGCAATCCCGCACCGCCGGATGTCCGTGCAGCACCGACTCCACCTCGACCGGGGCGACCTGGAAGCCGCGCACCTTGATCATTTCCTTGAGCCGGTCGGTGATTCGCAGCCAACCGTCGTCGAGGTAGCCGATATCGCCGGTGCGATACCACCCGTCGTCGATCGCATCGGCGGTGGCGGCCTCGGGCAGGTAGCCGGCCATTGCCGACTCCGAACGCACCTGGATCTCGCCGACCTCGGGAGAGTCCACCGGCGCACCGGTCTCCGTTGACACGATGCGCACCGCCGGAATGGGCCGGCCCACGGTGTCCAGTCGCGCATCGTCGCGCGGGCAGCACGCGATGACCGGCACCTCGCTGGTGCCGTACGCCGAGATCCAGCCGATACCGGTCCGCTGGGTCACTTCATCGGCGACGCTGGCGGTGACCGGGGTCGCACACCACATGATGTAGCGCAACGAGGAGAGGTCGTAGGTCTCCAGCTTCGGATGCGAAGCGATCGCCAACGCAATTGGGGCGACTGCCATTTCGACAGTGATCCGGTCATCTTGGATGCACTGCAACATCGTGTCGATGTCGAATCTGGCGTGCAGACGCATCCACCCACCGACGTCGAGCACCGTGGCGATGTTGAGCAGACCGAGGATGTGCGACGGGGGCGTGACGATCTGCATGCGGTCCACGGCCGTCAGCCCCAGCGCCCGTCGCCACTGCCGAACCGCCGCGGCCAGTGACGCGTGAGTATGGCGCACCGCCTTGGGCATTCCGGTTGTCCCGGAGCTGAAGACCAGCACCGCATCGGAGTCGGCCACAGGCTGTACGGTCGTCGGCTCGACGGCCGGGATCGGTTCGTCGAGGCTGAGCATCGGCATCGCATCGGCGAGCACCGGGTTGTCGCCGACCGCATGGTCGGCCTGCGCCACCTCGAGCGCATGGCCGACGTCGGCGGCTTTCCAGGCCGGACTGATCAGCGCCACCGACGCACCGAGGCGCCAGATGGCGTGCACCGCGAAGATGAACTCGGGCCGGTTCGACGACATCAGCGCGACCCGTTGCCCCGCCCGCACTCCGCGGCGCGCCAGAGTCTGGGCCAACCCGGCGGATAGCGCATCGACCTGAGATCGTGTGTAAATGCGGTCCTCAAAGGCAAGCACTCGCACGTCGCTCATGGCGCGGTCCGCTCGCACATGGTCAGTGACAATCCCATCGACAGGTCAGCAAACGAGAACATACTATCGCCAGTAGAGAACTGTATTCTCATCTGGGCAGAATGATACTGCTCTAAAACCGAGGAGAGAAGTGCGTGGCTGACGGCACAAACACGGCGACCATCACCCTGGACGGCAAGACGGTGACCGTGCCCTCAAACCCCGGTGACACATTGCTGGAGACCGCCAGGCGGGCCGGCCTGTCGCCGCCCTTCAGCTGCGAGGCGGGCAACTGCGGCACCTGCATCGCGACGGTCGTCGACGGCGAGGTCACCATGCGGGTGAACGAGGTGCTCGAAGACAGCGAGGTCGAGGACGGTTTGGTGCTCACCTGCCAGGGTGTGCCCCAGTCCGACGTGACGATCACCTACGACGACTGAAACTCGTCGAGCTCCGGCGGCGCCAGATAGTCGGGCGCATAGCCCAGCACCCGCACCGGGCTGCCGACCAGTCGGTAATCACCCGCCGTCACGATGACCTCCGGCGTCGCCTCGAGGGCATCGGGAAGTGACCGGACCGCCGCGGCCGGAATGCCCAGCGGACGCAGCCGAGCCTCCCAGTTCACCGCGGTGTCCGCGGACAGCGCTGCCCGCACCACGGACAGCACCTCGTCGCGGCGCTGCGAACGCTCAGCCATCGTCGGGAAGCCCTCGATACCGGCCTCGGCGGCGAAGGTCCGCCAGAAGCCGTCGTGGGTGACGAACAGCGCCAGGTAGCCGTCCGCGGTTTCGAAGAGCTGGGCGGGCACATAGAAGGAGTGCGCACCGAACGGGTGCCGGCGCGGGTGCACACCGTCGTTCAGGTAGGCCGAAGCCCGGTAGTTCAGTTGGGAGAACATCACATCCCGCAGCGAGACGTCGACCTGTCCACCCTGGCCGGAGACGATCATCGCCAGAAGTCCCAGTGCCGCAGTCAATCCGGTGGAATTGTCGGCCGAGGAGTAGCCGGGCAACGTCGGCGGCGCGTCCGGATCACCGGTCATGGCCGCCACCCCGGTCGTGGCCTGGATGACGTAGTCGAAGGCCGGGTCGTCGCCGCCGTCGAGGCCGTAGCCGGTCAGCGCGACGCACACGATCTTCTCGTTGTGCACCTTCAGCGCGTCATAGGTCAGGCCGAAGCGCCGGATCACCGATGGCTTCATATTGACCAGTAGCGCATCGGATTCCGCGGCCAGCTCGCTTAGCCGCTGTTGGCCGGCTGGCGAAGCCAGGTCAATGCAGACGCTGCGCTTGTTGCGGTTGAGGCTGGCGAAATAGCTGTCGGCGACCTGGCGGGAGATCTCCCCGCCGGGCGGCTCGATCTTGATGACCTGCGCGCCGAGATCGGCGAGCAACATCGTGGCGTACGGGCCGGCCAGCATGGTGCCGACCTCCAGGATGCGGACGCCGGAGAGTGGCCCCTTCATCGAATTTCGGCGGCCAGCTGGGAAATCACCTCGCGGGTGCGGTATTTCGACGCCACCAGCTCATCGCGCGTCTCACCGATCGGCAGCAGCCGCACCGACAGATCGGTCACACCGGCATCGGCGAATTGCTTGAACCGCTTCAGGATTGACTCTTCATCCCCCGCGGCGCAAAGATCGCCGACATCTCGGGCGTCGCCCCGGTCCAGCAATCGCTGATAGTTGGGTGAGGTCTCGGCCTCGGCCAGGATGCGGTTGGCCCGGTCCTTGGCAGCGTCAATCTCGGAGTTGGCGCACAGCGTGACGGGGATACCGGCGACGATCCGCGGTGCGGGCTTCCCGGCCTCGGCGGCGGCCTTGTTGATCTTGGGGGCGATGTGCTCACCGATGGCCTTCTCATCAGCCATCCACAGCGTGGTGCCGTCCGCATGCTCACCGGCAATCTGCAGCATCACCGGGCCGAGCGCCGCCACGAGCACCGGCATCTTCGTCTCGGCTCCGAGCGCGGTCGGGTTGTGGACGGTGAAGGTGTCATTCTCGACGTCGACGGGGCCGGGCCCGGAGATCGCCGCATTGAACACCTGCAGGTAATCGCGGGTGTACGCGGCCGGTTTGTCGTAGGGCAGCCCGAGCATGTCCCGGATGATCCAGTGATGCGACGGGCCGACGCCGAGTGCCAGCCGCCCACCCGAGATGGCGTGCACCGAAAGCGCTTGACGGGCAAGGGCAATGGGATGCTGTGCCTGCAGCGGGACAACGGCAGTACCGAGCTCGACGCGTGTGCTGTGCGACGCCATCAACGCGACCATGCTCAGCAGATCGAAATCGTCGGGCACCTGCGGCATCCACGCGGTCGCGAGCCCCGCCGCGTCGGCCCATTCGATGTCGGCGATGAGCTTCTTCACCTTGCGGGCCATGTCGCCGCGCTCGGCACCGATCATCACGCCAAGACGCATTACTCGACCACCTGTTCTGAGGTCAGCGCCCGGACGTCGCGGACCAGGGTGTCCAGCGACGTTCCGGTCGGAAATACCGCGGCCGCACCGGCTTCCAGCAATTTGGGCACGTCGCTGGTCGGGATCGTACCGCCGACGATGACCGCGATGTCGCCGGCGTCAGCGGCGCGCAATGCATCCACGGTGCGCTGCGTGAGGGCCAGGTGCGCACCCGAGAGGATGGAAAGCCCAACCACGGCAACATCTTCCTGCAGCGCGATCGACACGATGTCCTCGATGCGCTGGCGGATTCCGGTGTAGATCACCTCGAACCCGGCATCGCGCAGCGCGCGGGCCACGATCTTGGCCCCACGGTCGTGGCCGTCCAGGCCGGGCTTGGCAACCAACACGCGGGCGCTCACTAGAACACCACCGGCTGCTGGAACTCGCCCCACACCGACTTGAGAGTCGATACCATCTCGCCCACAGTGCAGTAAGCGTTGGCGCAGTCGATCAGGTTGTGCATCAGGTTTTCGTCGCCTTCCGCCGAACGGGCCAGTGCGGCAAGCGCTTCCTTCACGGCGACGCCATCGCGCTCCGCCTTGACCTTCGCCAGCCGCTTGAGCTGCTTGTCGCGCCCTTCGGCATCGAGTTCGTAGGTGGCGAGGTCCGGTGCGGGCTCCTCGACGACGAACTTGTTGACGCCGACCACCGGGCGCTCCCCCGACTCGACCTCTTGATGGATCTTGTAAGCCTCGTCGGCGATCAGCCCCTGCAGGTAGCCGTCCTCGATGCAGCGCACCATGCCACCGTGCGCTTCGAGGTCAGCCATGATCTCGATGATGCGTTCCTCGGTGGCGTCGGTGAGCGCCTCGACGAAGTACGAGCCGCCGAGCGGGTCGGCCACCCGGGCGACACCGGTCTCGTAAGCCAGGATCTGTTGCGTGCGCAGTGCCAGCGTCGCGGACTCCTCGCTGGGCAGCGCGAACGGCTCGTCCCATGCGGCGGTAAACATAGACTGCACGCCGCCGAGCACCGAGGCCAGCGCCTCATAGGCAACCCGGACCAGGTTGTTCTGCGCCTGCGGCGCGTACAGGGACGCACCGCCGGACACGCAGCCGAAGCGGAACATCGAGGCCTTATCGGTCTCGGCACCGTACCGCTCGCGCACGATGGTGGCCCAACGACGCCGTCCGGCACGGTATTTGGCGATCTCTTCGAAAAAGTCGCCGTGGGTATAGAAGAAGAACGAGATCTGCGGGGCGAACTTGTCGATGGTCATCCGGCCGCGCTCGACCACCGTGTCGCAGTAGGTGACCCCGTCGGCCAGCGTGAACGCCATCTCCTGGACGGCATTGGCGCCCGCATCGCGGAAGTGTGCGCCCGCCACCGAAATCGCGTTGAAGCGCGGCACCTCGGCCGCGCAGAACTCGATGGTGTCGGCGATCAGCCGCAGCGACGGCTCGGGCGGCCAGATCCAGGTGCCGCGCGAGGCGTACTCCTTGAGAATGTCGTTCTGGATGGTGCCGGTCAGCTTCTCCCGCGGAACGCCCTTCTTCTCCGCGGCCGCGACATAGAACGCCAGCAGGATCGCGGCCGTGCCGTTGATCGTGAAGCTGGTGCTGATCTTGTCCAGCGGGATGCTGTCGAACAGGATCTCGGCGTCGGCCAGGGTGTCCACCGCGACGCCGACCCGGCCGACCTCTTCGCCGTACTCCGGATCGTCGGAATCGTAGCCGCACTGGGTCGGCAGATCCAGGGCCACCGACAGCCCGGTGCCGCCCTGTTCGAGCAGGTAGCGATAGCGACCGTTCGATTCCTCGGCGGTGCCGAAACCGGAATACTGGCGAAAGGTCCACAGCCGTCCGCGGTAGCCGCTCGAGAAGTTGCCCCGGGTGAAGGGGAAGGCACCCGGCGCGGGAGGATCCTCACTGCGGTCGGCCGGTCCATACACCGGATGCAGCGGGATACCCGACGATGTCTGGGATTGGTGGTCCATCGCTTGGATACCGTACTTGCAGTTTAGGAGAATGCCAATACCGTTTTCGGCGAGCCGTGTGCAGTTTCGCCTGAAACGCGAGGTAAACATGACCGACGAGAGGAACACCGTGCCGCGCAGTGAACCCCAGTGGAAGCAGTTCGCCGCTACTACGGCCGCACAGCACGGAGCGCCGTCGGGCAGCTACGCCGAACTGTGGCAGTGGTCGGTGGACCACCCGGCCCGCTTCTGGCGGGCGCTGTGGGAGCACTTCGATGTGCACGCCGAGGTCGGCCCCGGAGCGGGTGACGACGCAGTGCTCGCAGACGCGACGATGCCCCGCACGGTGTGGTTCCCCGGCGTCCAACTGAACTACGTCGACCAGATCCTGCGGCACACCGCCCACGCCGGTGCGGCGATCATCGGGATCGACGAGGACGGCACCCGCACCGAGATCAGTTGGGCGGAGCTGGCCGGCCGGATCGGGGCGGTGGCCGCCGAACTACGCCGGCTCGGCGTGCAGACCGGCGACTGCGTGGCGGCCTACCTACCCGACGTCGCCGAAGCGATGGTCGCGTTCCTGGCGACGGCGGCGATCGGGGCGGTCTGGTCGGCGTGCGGGCAAGACTACGCACCTCAGGGCGCCGCCTCCCGGCTCGCGCAACTGCAACCCAAGGTGCTTTTCAGCGCCGATGGCTACCAACTGGGCGGAAAGTGGTTCGACAAGCGCGCCGACACCAAGGAATTGGTGGATCTACTGCCGGGCCGGCCGCACCTGCTGGTCCTGGACAGCGACGACTACCGCCGGCTGATCGCCACGCCGGTCACCCCCGAGGTCACTGCGGTGGCCTTCGACCATCCGCTATGGGTGCTGTTCAGCTCGGGCACCACCGGCAAGCCAAAGGGCATCGTGCACGGCCACGGCGGCGTCATCCTGGAGCACCTGAAAGCGACTGCGCTGCAGGGAGATCTGGGACCCGATGACGTGTTCTTCTGGCAGACCGCACTGAGCTGGATGATGTGGAACTTCCGGATCGCCGGCTTGATGTGCGGCTCGACGGTGGTCTGCTACAGCGGGCATCCGCTCAATCCCGACGCCGACCGGCTCTGGCAGCTCCTCGAAGACGAGAAGGTCACGTACTTCGGCACCAGCCCCGGTCACCTGCTGGCCTCGCGCAAGGCCGGGCTGCATCCCGGAACCGAGCACGATCTCGGCCGGCTGACCACCATCGGCAGCACCGGCTCCCCGCTGCCCGCCGATCTGTTCGACTGGGTACGAGAGGAAGTCGGCGAGAACGTCGCCGTCTCCTCGATCAGTGGCGGGACCGATGTGGTGACCGCTTTCGCCGGCGGCACGGCGGGCGAGCCGGTGATTCCCGGTGAGCTCACCACCCGCTATCTAGGGGTCGCCCTCTACAGCTGGTCGCCGCAGCGCCAACCGCTGATCGGCGAGGTGGGCGAGATGGTCATCACCACCCCGATGCCGTCCATGCCGGTGAGGTTCTGGAACGACGACGACGGATCTCGCTATCGCGCAGCCTATTTCGACCACCACTGGGCGGAAGGACCGGCGCCGCATGTGTGGCGGCACGGCGACTGGGTCACCGTGACCGACCGGGGCTCGCTGATCATCCACGGGCGCAGCGACGCCACCCTCAACCGGCACGGCATCCGGATGGGCTCGGCCGACATCTACGAAGTGGTCGAGGCGATCGACGCGGTGACAGAAGGATTCGTGCTCGGCATCGACGGCCCCGACGGCGCCTACTGGATGCCGCTGTTCGTCACGCTGACACCGGGCCGGGTGCTCGACGACGAACTCGTCGGCGTCATCCGTTCGGCGATCCGGACCAAGCTCTCACCGCGGCATGTGCCCGACGACATCATCGCCGCACCTGGGATTCCGCACACCCGCACCGGCAAGAAACTCGAGGTGCCGGTGACGGCGATCATGGCCGGCCACGCCGACGTATCACTGGATCCGCGCTCGATCGACAACCCTGATCTCATCGACTGGTACCGCGCGCAGGGCGCCGAACACAGCTGGGTCTAGAACCCCGAGAGGATCGCCGCGTTGGTGTCGGCGGCGGCCTGTCGCAGCACACGTGCACTGCGGTAGGCGTCCGAGTCGTACCACGCCTGCGCCGCTTCGACCGTCTCGAACTCCAGCACGACGGTCTGGTGGCCGTGCCAGTTGCCTTCGAGCACTTGCGGTTTGGCGTCGACAGCCAGGACTTTGGCGCCGCCCATCGCCGCAGCGGCGGCCTTCCCGTACGCCTTCATGCCCTCCGGGTCGTGGATTTCCTCGGTGAAGATGACATACGCCTTAGAAGCCATAGCCTGGCCGCTCCTCTCATGCGAGAATGCTGTTCTCGTATTTCGGGTGACAGATTTCCACGCCAACAGGGGTAAATGCAATGACCAATGTCGACGCTGACACAGGTGTGCTCGCCGGCGAGCAGCGGATGCTCATCGACGGGGAGCTGCGGTTCACCGATTCCGGGGCCACGTTCGACGTCGTCCACCCGGCCTCCGAGGAGGTGGTCGGTCACGCCACCGACGGGACCGTCACCGACGTCGAACGCGCGACCGCGGCGGCGCGGCGGGCGTTCGACACGACCGACTGGTCGCGCGACCTGGAGTTCCGCTACCACTGCCTCAACCAGCTCCACGAGGCGCTGACCGCCGAGCAGGAACGGCTGCGGCGCATCGTGATCACCGAGGTCGGTTGCCCCGTATCGGTCAGCGGCTCGCAGATCGAGAGCCCGATCGCCGAGGTGCGGCATTGGGCCGAGCACGGCCGAAACTTCGACTACCTGGTGGACACCGGCACTCACGAGACCCAGATGGGACCGGCCCGGCGAAAGATCCAGTACGACCCGGTCGGTGTCGTCGGCGCGATCACGCCGTGGAACGTGCCGTTCTACCTCAACATCGCCGAGACGATTCCGGCGTTGATGGCCGGCAACACCGTGGTGCTCAAGCCGGCTCAACTCACCCCGTGGTCGGGCACCGAGCTCGGCCGCATCATCGCCGAGAAGACCGACATCCCGGCCGGGGTGTTCAACGTCGTCACATCGAACGCCAACGAGGTCGGCGCCGCGCTGTCGGCCGATCCTCGGGTGGACATGATCACTTTCACCGGCTCGACCGCCACCGGCCGGGCGATCTTGGCCGCCGGAGCCGCGACGGTCAAGAAGACGTTGCTCGAACTTGGCGGCAAGTCCACCCATATCGTCTGCGATGACGCCGATTTTAACGCCTGCCTGCCGATGGCGGCGATGTTCGCCTGCGTCATGTCCGGCCAGAGTTGCATCCTGTCGAGCCGAGTCCTGTTGCCGCGCAAACGCTATGCCGAGGGCCTCGAGATCCTCAAGACCATGATGGCGAACTTCCCGGTCGGGGACCCGTGGACACCGGGCAACCTGCAGGGCCCGCAGATCAGTGCCATGCAGCGGGAGAAGACCCTTGGCCTGATCCAGTCCAGCATCGCCGACGGCGCCACCCTGGTCACCGGTGGCGGTATCCCGGAGAACCTGACCACCGGCTACTACGTGCAGCCGACCCTGCTCGCCGATGTGGATCCCACGTCCACCATCGCCCAGACCGAAATCTTCGGGCCGGTGATCACCGTGACCCCGTACGACACCGACGACGAAGCCATCGAGATCGCCAACAACACCATCTACGGGTTGTCCGGCGATGTGACCAGCGGTGACGACGAACGCGCGCTGAACATCGCCCTGCGGCTGCGCACCGGCAGCGTGACCACCAACGGGCACTCGTTCTTCGGGATCACCAGCCCGTTCGGTGGCACCAAGCAGAGCGGGCTGGGCCACCGCAACGGCGACGAGGGTTACCGGGAGTACCTGAACATGAAGACGATCGGCGTGCGGCCCTAGGTCCCCCGGGGGCAGCGCGGCCGTACCCACTCCCGTCGACTTCGGACCGACTACGCGGCAGGCGAGCCGCCCGTGCGAGTCTCCGCATCCTGAACGGTCGTCTACATTCGAGAACAACGGCTCTGGAGGCGCACCATGATCAAGCTCGAACTGCCCTATGTCACCGTGCTGGTGGACGACCGGTTCCGCAACCGGCTCGCCCGCGCCGGTGAACGGCTGCGCGTCACACTCACCGCATACCTACGCAACGCCGCAGACGACCTCGACGGCCTCGGCCGTAAGGCCACCGTCGCCTGCCAGACCGCCGCAGTGCGGGTCGACACGGCCATGGCCGCGGCCAACGACCGCATCGCCCCGGAGCCCGAAGCCGAAAGGCCGCATCTGAGGGTCGTCTGACGTGAGCGCTCCCAGCGTCTTCATCACCGGAGCCGCTGCGGGCATCGGTCGGTCGACCGCCCTGACCTTCGCCCGGCACGGATATCGGGTCGGCGCCTACGACATCGACCTCGACGGGCTCGCCGCGCTGCACAACGAGATCACCGAACACGGCGGCGGCGTGACTACCGGTCAGCTGGACGTCACCGACGCTGCCGCATGGTCGGCGCGACTGGCCGAATTCACCGGTACGACAGGCACACTCGACATCCTGGTGAACAATGCCGGAGTGTTGAGCGCCGGCGCGTTCCAGGACATGCCACTGGCAACCCACCGCCGGATGATCGATATCAATGTCTACGGCGCGCTGGCCGGACTCCACGCCGCGTTCCCATATCTGCGTGACACCGCACACGCGCAGGTAGTCAACATGTGCTCGGCCTCGGCGCTCTACGGGCAACCCGAACTCGCCACCTACTCGGCCACCAAATTCGCACTGCGCGCCCTGACCGAAGCACTCGAGCTGGAGTGGCGACGCTACGACATCACGGTGCTGGCGATGTGGCCGCTGTTCGTCAAGACCGCGATGACCGACGGCATGGAAACCGGCAGCACCAAATCGCTGGGCATCAACCTCGGCCCCGACGATGTGGCGGCCGCCGTCTACTCGGCCACCCACCGCGGTCGCGGCAGGCTACCCAAGGTGCACTACCCCATCGGGCGCCAGACCAGGCTTCTCGCCGCGATGGCGCAGGTCTCGCCTAACTGGTCCATGCGATTGATCAACAAGATGGTCGCGCGCAGCTGACTGAGTTCAGCTGACGGACAGCAACATTCACCCGATCGAGCTGAAAGGCCTGCGCGGCGGCTGCTGATTCTGCCCGAATGATTGGCATAGTCCGGTATTGCTGGCCACGCAGGGCACGCCGTTGATAGTGGGGGCACTGCCGTCCAGGTAGCACTGGCCGCTGTACTGGTTGTCGATGTGCCCGGGCGGGCAGCTCTGCGCCGTCGCGATCGGCGCCACAACAGTGACCCCGGCTACCACACCGATGCATGCGACCACCCGCACAACGCACGTCATCGTCGCGACCACAGCTTGCCTTCCCGCCGCCAGATTACGCGTTTGAGGGGTTGCCAGGACCGGTGACTAGGATCGTCGGCATGCCAGAGCCCGCCGCAGAGGTGAACCAAACCCGTCAATCTCGATCGTCGATTGGGTGGATCGCGCCTCTCGCATTGGTGATCGCACTCATCGCCGCCGCGGCGGCCGGATGGGCGCTGCTGCGGCCGGCGCCGTCGAGCCCGGCCCCTGCCGCCGCACAGTTGAGCGGTGATCCCAAGGCCAATGCCTGCGACGCCTATCGCACGGTGAGTTCGGCGGTGTCGTTGCAGACCCACGCCGACGCGGGGTCCGAGGTGCAGGGCGTAGCCGCGAACGCGCGGCTGGCCATGTCCGGCGGTGCGACCTATCTGTTGGCGCACCTGGGTGCAGGGACTCCGTCGGACCTGTCCGACGCGATTCGCAGCTTCGCGACCGGGCTGCAGGATATTTCCATGAACGCGTTAGCCGGAGTAGCCAACAGCGACCCGACACAAGCCGAGCGCCTTCGTAACGCCGAGACCGCGAACACCCGCATCGCCGATCTCTGCAAATAGCCACTACGACGCGTTTTACAGGTTGAGTTCAACTTGCGTTAGCCCGAAGTTCGGCAGTGAGCCAAGTGGGGTCCAGTCCCGAGTAAGGGTGGTCTCCTTGGATTCCTATGGCAGTGACCATTCGGCGCATTTGCCCGCTGAACGTCTCCTTGAAGGGAATTCCGATCTTGTCCAAGCACCGCAAGAAATCGCCCCGCATGGCCACCCCCGCCTTCGTCACGACGGGTGTCGCCGGCGCGGCAATGGTGAGCGCGGGTTTTCTGCTCGCCACCACCGATACACCCAAGCCCATCGCGTCCCCGGCCATCAAGCTGACGTCGATTGACGTCCCGCTTGACTCCCCGCTGTGGCCGCTCTTGCCGATCGGATCGGGCGGCGGCGTCAAGAGCCTCAGCGCCGCGTCCGGCACGGCCTCGGCGAGCGCTGCCAAGGCGCTGGCCTCGGTCACGGCTGCCAGCAACCCGGTCGGTGACTTCATCGCAATCTTCGTGAGCAACGGCACCGCCGCCCACCCCAACGGTGGCCTGCTCATCGGCAACGGCTACAGCTACAGCGCAGCCGACGCCCAGTGCGCCAGCGCCGCCTGCAACGGCGGTAAGGGCGGCCTGCTCATGGGCAACGGCGGCAACGGCTACAACGGCGGCAACGGCGGCAGCGCCGGGCTGTACGGCAATGGCGGCAGCGGTGGTAACGCCCTGAGCGCCACCATCAACGGCGGCAAGGGTGGCAACGGCGGCAACGGCGGCCTGATCGCCGGCAGCTCCTCCACCGGCGCGCTGTTCGGCGGCGGCGGCGGCGCCGGCGGCAACGGCATCGCCGGCGGTGCCGGCGGTAACGGCGGCAACGCCGGAGCTCTCGCCGGAAGCGGCGGCGCAGGCGGCAACGGCGGCGCCAGCACGACGGCCGGTGTCGCGGGTGGTGCCGGCGGTAAGGGCGGCAACGCCGCAAGCCTGCCCGTGTTGGGCAGCGGTAACGCCGGCGCCGGCGGCGGCGGTGGAGCCGGCTACGGCGCCGGTGCCGTTGGCACCGAAGGTGGCGCAGGCGGCAACGGCGGCAACGGCGGCTACTACGGCTCGGCCGCAGGCGGCGCCGGTGGCGCCGGTGGCGCAGGCGGCAACGGCACCACCACCGGAGCTCAGGGCGGGGCCGGCGGCACCGGCGGCACCGGCGGACTGGGATCCGGGAACGGCGGCGCAGGCGGCATCGGTGGTGTCGGCGGTAACAGCGGTGCGGGTGCCGGCGCGAACGGCGGGGCCGGCGGCAACGGCGGCAACGGCGGATTGGCCGGGAACGGCGGCGCAGGCAACACCGGCGGCAACGGCGGCAGCGGCACCACGTCCGGCGGCAGCGGCGGCGCAGGCGGCACCGGCGGTCTCGCCGGGAACAACGGTGGCGCAGGTGGTGTCGGCGGTAACGGCGGCGCGGCGAGCGCCGGCACCGGCGGCACGGCCGGCAAGGGCGGCACCGGTGGATTCGGTGGATTCGCCGGCGGCGCAGGCAACACCGGCGGCAACGGCGGAAATGGCTCGACCACCGGTTCGGGTGCCGCGGGCGGCACCGGCGGCAACGGCGGCGGCAGCCTGATCAACGGGGGTAAGGGCGGCAACGGCGGCAACGGCGGCAAGGGTGGCAACACCGCCGGAAAGACCGGCTCGCTCGGTGGCGGCTCGCTGGGCGGCACGCCTGGCAAGGGCGGCGCCGGCGGCGCCGGCGGGTAACCCCGCCGACCAACGAGAATCGGCCCCCTTCGAAAGAAGGGGGCCGATTTCGTTGGTGTGAGCTCGGCGCGCAGAAGGTGCGGCAGGCTGAGGCCTGCGGCTAGGCTCGTCCACCGTTCATCGCGCATGCCATCTGTGCGTTCTTGGCGTCGGTGTTCATATCGCTGGCCGTGTTGTTCAGCGAGTCCCCACCGCCACGAACGCCCATGATGATCAACAACTTCGCGGCCCGAATGGACCACGACCGCATGGGATCTGCAATATCGCCGGGCAGCCCAGGCGTGTTGGCTGCGTCCATCGCCGTCGAGGCGGCCTCGCGCAGGGCGGTACGGCCGATCACGTTGGAACTGGCCACGTTCGGGTCGTCGTAGTTCACGCTGTTTCCGCCACCGGCGGTGTTGTACGCGAAGTCCTCGTAGTTGTTCGCCGCGAAGTCCAACGCCGCCCCAAATTGCTTGCACGCTGTCGTGACGGCGGCGAATGTGCTCTGGTCCGGCGGGGGCGGTGCATCGGCAGCGTCAGGCAGCGGCGCCGGCGCGGGCGCCGCTACGTTGGCCGGGGCGGGGCCGGGCGCCGGCGCCGGCGCCTCGGTCTGCGCATCCGGGTCAGCAGATGCGACGGGAACAGCAAACAATGTCGCGGACATAAGCAACGAGGCGGTCAGCGCCTTGGCGCACATCTGTGATGTTGTCATCGCTTCCTCCTGGATCGTGGGCTCCCCCGAACCGTCCGGCTGGAAGTTCCAAACCAGCCCTACCCGGAACCCGTGACGACAGGGTCCCTCAGGGTCAGGACGAAGTGATGATCAACGGGACAGCTGTCTGAATAGTGAACGGACATCAAACAGCGGGCGCCGTCGAAGGATCCATCGGGTGTACCTTGCACCGATTTTGTATGCAGTTGGTATCACCTTGAGATGGAAAACCGCCCGCCCGACCGCGAACCGGAGGAAATGACGCCCGGTAGACGGTAATCGGGTGGGAGTTGTTGGTGCGGTGTTTACCGCCCCGACACCCACCAACTCAATGATTCCTCCGAACGACACTGTGGATATCAACGACGAGAGGCGCCAACACGACATGTTGAAACGCTTTGCCGCATTGGCTGGAGTTTGCATGCTGGTCCCGACGGGAGCGACCCCGCTCGCGCTCGCTGACCCGGCAGCTGATCCCAACGTGGCACCTGCCGCCAACGCCGGCCCGGCGGGACCCGTGCCCTCCGCCGCGCCCGGAGTCCTCAAGACGCCCGACGGCTGGGTGCTGAACGTGACGGGCAAGGACGAGTCCATGGAACCCGTGGCGTCCCTGACTAATTCGCCGTGGTCGCGTGAGTACCTGGTGGACGGCACGTTCACCGGTGACATCAGCGGCAGCGGCAGCACCAAGCTGGCCGGTGGCAGCTTGGAGGCCGGCTACCAAATCGGTTGCGGCATCATCCAGGACGACCTCGAGTCGATCTCCTCGCTCGGTGTCACTCCGGGTGTTGGCATCCCGTTGGTGAACGGTTCGCTGCTGCCGATCACCCTGGGTCTGTCGCTGTCCGAGCAGATCAAGATCGACCTCAAGCCGGGCACCGTGAACATCGTTCCGGTCGGCAAGAAGTCGTTCAAGGGCACCAAGCCGCGCGTCTCGATCACCGGGTTCCGGATCAAGATCGACGGTTGCGCGGGCCAGTCCTTCATCCGCTCGTACGCAACGCTGACGAGTTCGACGGACAACACCGACGACGTGGTGACCTACCTCGGCGTCACCAAGGCCGTTTAACAATTACAAATCGTCGTTCTCACAATCGGCTGCCCGTCACCGACGTGGTGGTGGGCAGCCGATTTGAACACCGGACAGACCAACCAGGGACGTCCAGTGGATGAGATTCGGGCGCTGAGTGTTGGCGCTGCGTTCACCAACTGGACACCACACCAATCAATCATTTTCTCAGGGAAAATCCCAGTGACAGACGGAAGGCGCCGACAGGACATGTTGCATCGCTTTGCCACCGCGGCTGCAGTTTGCATGCTGATTCCGATGGGAGCGACTCCGCTCGCGTCGGCGGACCCGGGCGATCCGGCGGCGCCGCCCGTCGCCGACGCTGGTGCTCCTCCTCCACCCCCACCAGCCGACAACGGCGTTGTCGCCTCCGAAGTTCCCGGCATCGCCAAGACCCCCGACGGCCGCACCCTGACCGTGGCCGCCAAGGACGAGACCCAACTGCCGGTGGCACCGCTGACGACGTCCCTGTCGTCTCGCGACTGGTTGGTCGGCGGCACGTTCACCGGCACCACGACCGGTTCGGTGAACGGCGGATCGCTGGAGACCGGCTACCAGATCGGCTGCGGCGTGGAAATGGACAAGATCAAGCTCAACGGCTCGGTCGGCGCCACGCTGGGTAACGGCAGCCTGACCACGACCGGCGTCTCGCTGCCGGGCTCGATCAGCTTCCCGATCCAGGGCCAGGTCGAGGTCGAGCCCCGACCGGGCACGATCACCAACGTCGTCGTGGACAAGAAGACGTTCAAGGGCACCTCGTCGCGCATCACGCTCAAGGACATCCACATCAAGGTCGACAACTGCGTCGGTGCCTCGTCGCTGCGTTCCTACGCGGTGCTGACCAGCTCCGGCACCGACTCCGACGACATCGTCGCGTACTACGGCGTCACCAAGGTCTTCTGACGTCCTGATGCGCCATATCTACAGAACGCTCGTTACGGGTGCGGCCGCGGCCGCACTCGCGGTCGGGGCGGCGGTCTCCTCCATGGCGCCCGCCGCCGCCGACGACCAGCCGCCTGCCGATCCGGGGGTGCCGGCTGCTCCCCCGGCGCCCGCGCAGGGGTTCGTTCCGCCGGCAGGGACCATCTCGGACTCGATCAGCGGATTCGCGAACTACGTCGCCGGGCCCGCAGGGAATCAACTGCTGCTCGGACAGACACCGGCGCCTGCTGTGGCGGGTACCGTCCCCGGGGCGCCACCGAGTGTCGACGTACTCAACGGCAGTCAGATGCTGCTGCCGCAGACGTATCGCACGCTGCAGGGCGCTGACGATCCGACTCCGTCTCCCTACGATCTGCAAACCGGCGTGCCGCCGGGGCCGTTCGCTCGTGTCGACGCGCTCAAGGGCGTCCACGCGATGGTGCACGGCGCGTTAGGCCGCATGCCCGCAGATCAGCTCGGCCAGCCGTTGCCCGGCACGGCGCCGCCACCTGGGACCAACATCCCGGCCGGACCCGAAGAGTTCCTGCCGGATCCGGCGGCACCGCCTCCCCCGGGAGGTCCCGCGGCTCCCGGAGCTCCCGCAGCTCCCGGAGTGCCGATTCCCCCGGCGCCGCCGCTACCGCCTCCGCCGGCAGGCTGATCGCGTCCTCGTCGCCGTTCGCGGCATCGTCGCTCCGCTAGCCGTCTACGGTGTGACGAGGGTCGAGGCCAGGAAGGCATGGCGAGATGAGTACAGGCGATCAGGCGTTAGCCGTGAAGCTGATGCTCGGGGTTACCGCCGCGATCAGTGTCGCACTCGCCGGGTCGGCAACTGCGGTGGCCGATCCCGACCCGGGCGACCTGCCGATGCCACCTGCGCCGGCGGGAGCAGTTCCACGCAATGCGACCGTGGGCAGCGTCCTTGCGCAGGACGGCGCCCCGTCGGTCGGGCCGCTGGGGTTGCCCGACCTGTCCGCCTATGCCCCTGGACTTCTGCTGGGCCAGAACCCCGTTCCGTCTGCGCCGGGAGCATCTGGCGCGGTGGCGACCCCGGACCTGTACGCGTTCAACAACCAATATCTGCTGCCGCAGAACGTCTCGCCCGCTGCGCCCGGGCAGGGTGTTCCCGACGCCGGGATCGGGCCGACCGCCGACCAGCCTGGGACCGGCCGGCTGGCGTTCCTGCGCCGCCTGCACGGTATGTATCAGGGCGGCGCCCTGGACGGTGCACTGCTGGGGCAGGTGCCCGACGAGCAACTCGGCGAACCGCTACCGGGCACTGCGCCGGGCCCCGGCATCTATGTCCCGCCCGGCCTCGGGTCCGGCCTGGCAGATCCGGCCGCACCGTGATCGCGACGCATGTCCAACATTCACCCTGCGGCAAAGTGCCGAGGGGGTTCTGGTGCTAGCATCCGAAACCTATGCCTGCTAACGCCCCGCGCGTAATCGTCGAGCCCGACGACGGTTTGGACCCGGTCCACGATTTCATCATGAGCGCGCAAAGCTCGCTCCTGATAAAGCAATTCACTTTCACCGAACCCGGCCTGATGGAAGCGGCGATCGACCGGAAGAAGGCCGGAGTCGACGTTCGGATCATGCTGAACCCGCAACGGTCCGGTGGCGACCGGGCGAACGACGAGAGCTATGAGGCGTTCAAAAGCGCCGGTATCGACGTTCAGTGGTCCAGTCCCAAATTCTATGTGACACATGAGAAGTCGATCGTCGTCGACGAAAGTGCGGCGATGGTCGCCACCTTCAACCTGATGATCAAGTACTTCACCCTCACCCGCGACTACGGGATCATCACCCATGACCCCCAGCACGTGGCACAGATCGTCGACGTGTTCAACGCCGACTGGGAGCATCGCGACTTCACCCCTCCCTCATATGAGGGGCTGCTGTGGAGCAACTCGAATTCCCGTTACCACATGGCGCGTTTCATCGACACCGCCCAGCGCCGCCTCTACATCCAGCACCCCAAGTACGTGGACGCGGTCATCCTCGACCACATCGCTGCGGCCGCTCATCGCGGTGTGAAGGTAAAGGTGCTCTGCGGCGGTAAGCACGGCATCAGCGAGTGGGACATCCTCGACACCTTCGCCTCGCTGCGGACCCTGCGCCGGCTCGGGGTCAAGGTGCGCAAGCAGAAGAATCTGCGCGTGCACGCCAAGTTGCTCATCGTCGACGACTCGAGCGTTCTCGTCGGATCGATGAACATCGACCGCAGCGCGTTCGACCTCCGCCGCGAACTCGGCATCACCACCGACGACCCCGATGTCGTGGCGCGGCTGGGCCAGGTCTTCCAAAGCGACTGGGAGATTTCGCACCACTACGACCCGCCGGACCCCCTCGAGCAGAACCGTCCCGCGGAGGACGAGTTCCCACACGACCACGATCTGGTTCATGAGTGAGCCCGGCCCAACCCTGCAGAAGGCCTCTCTTCTAGAGGTCGCCCGCACGTTCAACCACGTCGCGGTGGCGTCATTCGGGGGCGGGCTGGGAGCGTGGTCGCGGGAGATCGTCGTCGTCCGTAAGAAGTGGCTGGGCGAGGAAGAGTTCCTCAGCGCCATGACGATGTGCCGGATCGTGCCCGGCGCCAATCAGGTGAACCTGGCGGTCTTCGTCGGAACCAAGATGAGGGGTCTTGCGGGCGCTATCGCGGCCCTGATCGGGTTGTGCCTGGTGCCCGTCGCGATCGTTCTCACGCTGGGCTTCATCTACTTCACGTTCAAGGAAGTGCCCGCGGTCAAGGGCGCGCTGCACGGCGCCTCAGCGGCCGCGGTCGCGCTGACCCTGGCGATGGTGATCCAAACCGGCCAGAAGTGCCTCAAAGGCCTGATGCCGATCGCCTTCTTCCTGGCCAGCTTCATTCTCAACGGCCTGGTGCGCTGGCCGCTGCTGGAGACGCTGGCGATCCTCGCGCCGCTGAGCTTGATCTGGGCCTGGCCCAGGAAGAAGCCGGTCGCGGCATGAAGACCTTCCTGGCGCTCATCGGCATGTTCGGCTCGCTGTCGCTGCTGTCGATCGGCGGCGGCAACACCGTGCTGCCCGATATGCACCTGCAGGCGGTGACCGGTCACCACTGGTTGACCAACTCTCAATTCGCCGATATCTTTTCGATCTCCCAGGCCGCGCCGGGGCCGAGCATCCTGATCGTGGCGCTCGTCGGTTACGCGGCCGGCCTTGGTGTGGCCGGGGTCGCCGGCGGCATCGTCGGCGGTGTACTGGCCACGGTGGCAATGGTGGTGCCCGCGGCCACCCTGATGTACCTGATCACCCTGTCCTGGCAGAAGGCCCAGAAATCCAAGTGGCGCTACGCGGTCGAAAAGGGCTTCGCCCCGTTGACCGTGGGACTGATCCTGGCCAGTTCACTGGTCATGAGCAAGGCCGCCGACCACGACTGGCGGGCCTACCTGGTCACCGGTATCGCGACGCTGATCTTCGTGCGGACCAAGACCAACCCGCTGATCGTGGTGGGCGCCGCCGCCCTGCTGGGATACATCGGCTTCGTCTGACGGGTAACCGCGTCCGAGCCACCAATAAGGCGTTCGCGCGGCAACTCGGGATAAGTTTCAGCGATGCGAGTCGACGGGCGCGAGGTTGTCGTTTCCGGCAACGTGCTGCTCCCGCTGACCCGCCGGACCAACGACATCGTCCGGCTCGGGCTCGCGACGGTCTTCCTGGCGATCATCATCACCAGCTCACTGATCACCCGCAACGACTGGGTCGGTCTGGAGAAATCGGTGTCGCGGATCGTCGGGGTGCTCACCCCAACGCAATCCAACCTGGTCTACCTGGCCTACGGCGTGGCGATCCTGGCGCTGCCGTTCGTGATCCTGATCGGACTGATCGCCGCGCGGCAGTGGAAGCTGTTCGCCGCCTACGCGGCAGCCGGGTTCCTCGCCGTGTTCTCACTGTCGATCACCGGCAACGGGATCGCTGCCCCACGGTGGCACTTCGATCTGTCCGAGCGGCTGTCGACCACCCTGTCGCAGTTCCTCGACGACCCCCGCTGGATCGCGATGCTGGCTGCCGTTCTGACCGTGTGCGGTCCGTGGCTGCCAGCGCGCTGGCGCCGGTGGTGGTGGACACTGCTGCTGGCGTTCGTGCCGATACACCTGGTGGTCAGTGCGGTGGTCCCGGCGCGTTCACTCCTCGGGCTGTCCGTCGGCTGGTTCGTCGGCGCGCTGACGGTATGGGTGGTGGGCACCCCGGGTCTGGAAGTCCCCCTCGACGGGGCGGTGCGGGCGTTGTCCCGCAGGGAATTCCTGGTGACCTCGCTGACGGTGGTGCGCCCGGCCGCGGCCGGACCGCTGGAGTTGTCGGCAGCCGACGACGCCGGCTCACGCGTGGTCGTCGAGATGTACGGGCCCAATCTGCGCAGCGGCGGTGCGCTGCGCCAGTTCTGGCGGTGGCTGATCTTGCGTGACGCCGAAACCGCGCCACTGCAGGCTTCGATGCGCCGCGCCGTCGAACACCGCGCCTTGATGACGATCGCCGTCTGCGATCTCGGGGTGTCCAACACCACCACGATGGCCGTCGCGGCACTGGAGCGGGGGTGGACGCTGTATGCGCACACCCCGTCGGTCGGTGTCCCGATCGGGGCGTCCTCCGACGAGGCTCTGGTGACGGCGATCTGGGGGTCGCTGGGTGTGCTGCATCATCACCAGATCGCCCACGGCGACCTGCGTTTCAAGGAGATGAGCGCCGACGGTGGCAAGGTGTTGTTCGGGGGCTTCGGCAACTCGGAGTACGGGGCGACCGACGAACAACTCCAGTCCGACATCGCCCAACTCCTGGTGTCGACGACCGATCGGTTCGGCGCCGACTCGGCTGTCCGGGCCGCCGTCGACACGCTCGGGAAGGAAGCCGTCCTCAAGGCGTCTCGGCGCCTCACCAGGGCAGCGGTCCCGGCACGAATTCGTAAGTCGGTCAACGATCCCAAGGGTGTCATGGCCGCGGCGCGCGACGAGGTCAAGCGGCAGACCGGGGCCGACGAGATCAAGACCGAGACCATCACCCGGTTCACCCGCAAGCAGGTCATCCAGCTGGTGCTGCTGGTCGCACTGGTCTACGTCGCCTATCCGTTCATCAGCACCGTGCCCACGTTCTTCAGCGAGTTGCGCAACGCGAACTGGTGGTGGGCGCTGCTCGGGCTTGCGGTGTCCGCGCTGACGTATATCGGTGCGGCAGCGGCATTGTGGGCGTGCGCGTCCGGGTTTGTCAGCTTCCGCAACCTGGTCATCATGCAGTTCGCCAACACCTTTGCCGCGACCACCACACCGGCCGGCGTCGGCGGGCTGGCGTTGAGCACGCGCTTCCTGCAGAAGGGCGGGCTCGGCGCGCTGCGGGCCACCGCGGCGGTCGCGCTGCAGCAGGCCGTCCAAGTGATCACCCACGTGACCCTGCTGATCTTCTTCAGCGTCGCCGCCGGCGCCACCGCCGACCTGTCCCATTTCGTGCCGAGCACCACGATGCTCTATCTGATCGGCGGCGTCGCACTGGGCATGCTCGGCACCTTCCTGTTGGTACCTCGGGCGCGCCGGTGGCTCGGCACGGCGGTCCGCCCCAGGATCCAGGAGGTCGGCACCGAGCTGCTCGAGCTGATTCGCGAGCCCAAGCGCCTGGCGATCATCGTACTTGGCTGTGCCACAACAACTCTCGGGCAGGCGCTGGTACTGTGGGCTAGTATCGAGGCCTTCGGCGGCGACACCACCTTCGTCACGGTCACCATCGTCACCATGGTCGGCGGCACCCTCGCGTCGGCCGCACCGACCCCCGGCGGCGTCGGCGCGGTGGAAGCCGCCCTGATCGGTGGACTGGCCGCCTTCGGGGTGCCCGCCGCCGTCGGCGTGCCCGCAGTGCTGCTCTACCGGGTGCTGACCTGCTGGCTGCCGGTGTTCGCCGGCTGGCCGATCATGCGGTGGCTCACCGCAAGAGAGATGATCTGAGGGTGCCGACGACACGGGTTCTGGCGGTCATCATGGCGCTGGCACTCGTACTGACGGCGTGCGGTTCACCACGCCCGCCGGTCGCGGACTCGCCCTGGCCGCCGTCGAGTGGCCGGGGCCCGTGCGGGGTCAGCAAGCAAACCGACGTGGCGGCACGGATGCGCGACGGCACGGTGCTTCGCGCCGACGTCTACCGGCCGGACACCTCCGACGCCGTTCCGGTGATCCTGATGCGCACCCAGTACGGCAAGACCGGCGCGCAGGTCCAGCCGTCGCGCTACCAGTCCCCCGACTGGTTTGCATCGCATTGCTATCTCGTTGTCATTCAAGATGTTCGGGGGCAAGGCACGTCGGAGGGGACCTTCAGCGAGTTCACCCATGACCGCGACGACGGCTATGACTCGGTAGAGTGGGCGGCGGCACTGCCAGGATCAAACGGCAAGGTCGGCATGTACGGCTCGTCGTATGTCGGCGCGACCCAGTGGCTGGCCGCGACGAGCACGCCGCCGCATTTGGTCACCATCGTGCCGGCCAACACCGCGTCGGACTATTACGACGGCTGGATGTACGAGGGCGGCGAGTTCCGCCTGGCGTTCGTGCTGCCCTGGGCGATCGGGCTGGCCACCACTGCCGCGACCAACCGCCGCGACGACGTCACCGCAGCGGCACTGACGGCCGCTGGAGCCGACCCCACCCGTTGGCTCGACTTCCGGCCGTACCGCTCGTTGCCGGTGTTGCAACCCGCCAATCCGGCAGTGGCGCCGTGGTATTTCGACTGGATCGCGCATTCGTCACGTGACGAGTTCTGGCGGCAGTGGAGCATCCGCGATCGCTACCCGGCGGTCCGGGTGCCGGTGCTCGACGTCGAGGGTTGGTATGACGCGTTCCTCGCCGGCGGCATCGAGAACTTCAGCGGGATGGTGAATTCGGCTGGGACACAGCAGGCCCGGACCAACCAACGACTCGTCATCGGCCCGTGGGACCACGTGGACTGGGGCCGGTCGGGTTCCGAACCCGCTCCCCTGCTGAAGGATATCGGCAGCGGGGGGGAGAGTCCGATCAACCAGCTGATGCTGGCCTGGTACGACCACTTCCTCAAGGGCGTTGACAACCATGCGGCGGGCACGCCGCGGGTGGACTACTTCTTGATGGGCGCCAACAAGTGGAAGTCGGCGGACAGCTGGCCGCTGCCCCACACGCAGTGGAGAAGCTATTTCCTGTCCGGAGCCGGCCAGATGGATTCGCGCACCGGCACATTGAGTTCGACAACACCCCAGGCCGACCAAGCGCCTGATCGCTACCTCTACGACCCGACCGACCCCGCACCGAGCGTGGGCGGGCATTCGTGTTGCGGTGCCCAATCCGGCCCGCAGGGACCCTACGATCAGACGCCGGTCGAGCAGCGTTCCGACGTCCTGGTCTACAGCAGCGACCCGCTTCCGACCGACACCGAGGTGACGGGACCGGCGACCGTCGACCTGTGGGCGTCGTCGTCGGCGGTCGACACCGACTTCTCCGCGAAGCTGATCGTCGTCAAGCCTGACGGCGACGCGATCAACCTCAACAACGGCATCCTGCGCACGGCATTTCGAGACTCCTTGTCCGCACCGAGGCCGGGCGTTCCGAACCAGCCGTACGAGTACCACATCGCGATCTGGCCGACGAGCTATCTGTTCCGCGCAGGCGACCGGATCCGACTGGAGATCTCCAGCAGCGATTATCCGCAGTTCGCCCCCAACCCGAATACCGGTGAACCGTTCGGGCAGAACGCGACGACCGTGCCCGCGACGCAAACCATCCTGCACGACGCGAACCACCCGTCGGCTGTGGTGCTGCCGGTTATTCCGGCGGGAGATAGGGGATCAGATGAATTTCCGCTGCGGGGCTAGAGCCCGAGCACGAGGATGACGGAGCGCTATCGAGGCCGGACGGTGTCGGCGGCCATGCCAATGTAAATGGCGTACGCGGCCGACATTGCGATCTGATCGATCTTGTCTGCGTCTCCACCTAGCTCGCGAACTTGGTCGGCAATCGCATAGCGGATCAGGTCGACCGAAGTAATCATGGATTCGCTCATCGATGGTCCCCGCTCACTCTCTCAAGTGCGTGCTATTCGCTTTCAGCTGTGAGGCAAAGCCAGAGTGCCGCAACTACGAAGAAAGCGACGTATACGACTTTGCCCAACTCGATCACCGTAGCTCCGATCTCCAACAAGTACCTGAGACCGACCTTAGAGTTCGAAAGTTAGATTAACTAGTAGCTTTGCGCTTTCGTTACCGTGAGATCGGACGGGCATGCTGTGGCCTGTGGCGCAGGTCACGTTATCAACCGGCTATCGCTACAGCGAGAGGATGGTCGCCGAGGTTGTACCGGGCGCGCCGAACACCTGGGCGATGCCCACCCGCGACTGTGTCGGAACCTGGCGCTGACCGGCCCGTCCTCGCAGTTGGCGTAGCAATTCGTGAACCTCGCGCAGTCCAGACGCGCCGATGGGCTCACCGTTAGCGATCCCGCCGCCGTCGGTGTTGATGGGAAGTGAACCGTGGATCTCCGTGGCGCCGTCAGCGAGCAACTCCTCTTGCCCTCGTCCGCGCACAGGCCGGGTGTCGGCCATGTGGATGACCTCGCCTTCGGTCCCGGGCGCGCCTATCAGCGAGGCCGCGATGCTACACAGATCCTGCCAGGCGTAAACCCAAGAATGAGTGCGATCCTCTGTCGACAGCCGGTGCGCGTGGCGCGCCAACCGGATCCTGGACAGCGATATCGACAAGTGCCATCGCTGATCCTGTGAGCGAATGGGCTATTTCGCGTGCTTCTGACAGACCGATCGGCAGACATGGGCGGCGTTCGATGTTTGTGAAGGTAGTTTACATCTGGCATATGTTTTGTAACATGTGTACGGCATACCGTTCACGTAGGGAGACCCATGGCCTTCGACCCCCAAGTCGTGCACGCGAAGTACCGTGCGGAGCGCGACAAGCGTCTCGTTGCGGGCCGTACCGCCATCCGCGATCTGAATCATGACGAGTACGTCGCCGGCTATCGGGTCGACCCGTTCACGGCGTACACCGCGCGCGAGGGCATCACCGACGATCCCGATGTGGTGATCGTCGGCGGCGGCATAGCTGGCCTTCTGGCAGGCGCACATCTGCGCAAGGCGGGCGTACGGCGTATCAGGATTGTCGACCAAGCCGGCGGCATCGGCGGGACCTGGTATTGGAATCGCTACCCGGGCGTGATGTGCGATGTGGAGTCCTACCAGTACCTACCGATGCTCGAAGAACTCGACTACATTCCCAGCCGGCGCTACGCCTACGGCGAGGAAATCCGGCTGCATCTTCAGGCGGTCGCCGATCGCTTCGACCTCGGCTCCGATGCCTTGTTCCACACCGGTGTCACCCAGGCGATCTGGGATGAAGACGCGGGTCGTTGGACGGTTCACACCGACCGCGGTGATGTCCTGTCGTGCCGCTATTACATACTGGCTGCGGGCATCCTCAACCTGATGAAGCTTCCGGCCATCCCGGGAATGGACGAGTTCGCAGGTCCTGCATTCCATACTGCGCGATGGGATTACGACTTCACCGGCGGTAGTCCAGGCCAAGCGCTGACCAATCTCGGCGACAGAGTCGTGGCGCTGATCGGAACGGGAGCAAGCGGCCTGCAGTGCCTGCCGCCGCTCGCCGAGGCGGCCAAGCACGTCTACGTTTTCCAGCGCACCCCATCCGCGATCGGGGTTCGGGGCAACCGACCTACCGATGATTCGTTCGCCGAGGGGCTGCAGCCGGGATGGCAGAAGGCGCGGATGGACAACTTCCAATCGATCATGTTGGGTCGGCCCGTCGATGAGGATCTCACCGACGACGGTTGGACCCGCCACTACGCCGCGGTCCAGAATCCGCCGCGGCACAAGGGCATGAGCACCGAAGAGTTCATGCGGGCCGCAGAGGAACTTGACTTCGGGATCATGGAGCAGCACCGGCAACGGATCGATGAGCTGGTCCATAAACCCGACGTCGCCGCGGCACTCAAGCCGTACTACCGCTATCTCTGCAAGCGACCCTGCTTCCACGACGAGTATTTCGACGCCTTCAACCGCGACAATGTCACGCTCATCGACTGTCCTGCCGGCATCGAGCGGATCACCGAACAGGGCCCCGTGGTCGGCGGACAGCAGTACGAGGTGGACGGCATCGTGTACGCCACCGGATTTGAAGCGGAGGTCACCCCGCTGCCTCGCCGCATCGGCCACAACGTCATCGGACGAGGCGGCATCTCCCTCGCCGGCAAATGGGCCGACGGCGCCGCCACTCTGTTCGGCATGACAAGCCACGGGTTCCCCAACATGTTCGTCATGCCCGCCCCGGGCCAACAGTCGGTGGTGACGGTCAACTACACCCAGCTCGCCGAATTCGGCGCCGAATTCGTCGCGGGTCTCGTGGCGGTGCTCGAGGAACGGGGCGTCCGGGTGTTCGACATCAACCCCGCCGCGGAGGCCGATTGGATCCAGCAGATCGTGGACACCTACGTCGATCCCAGCGCTGTCTTGTCGGCGTGCACTCCGTCACGCCTCAACAACGAGGGCGACCCCGGTGGCATACGCGCACGGGATACCAACTTCGGGCGAGGTTTCGGCGACTTCTTCGCATACCGGGAATTGCTGCAGGGCTGGCTCGCATCGGGTGACCTCGAAGGCCTGGACCTGACATGACCGATCGGCAACGGGTCGTCGTCGTAACCGGTGGTGGCGGCGGAATCGGTGCCGCGATCGCCGAATCGGTCTCGCGTACCGGTGCTTTTGTGGTCACAGTAGACCCGCTGGTCTCCGTCGACGGCGCGCAGAGATTGCCTGCCCCCCAACAGACTACGGCCGACCGCATCGTGGCCGCTGGCGGAGCCGCCCGGTCCTCAGCCGTGTCCGTGACCGATGAATCTGCCATCACCCAGCTATTCGGTGAGCTGGCCGATGAATTCGGTGGGCTGGACGCTGTCATCAATGTGGCCGGTATCAGTCGCCCTACTGGCTTCGCGACCGGCTCTGACCAGGATTGGCTCGACGTGCTGTCGGTGCATCTGGACGGCTACCGCAATGTCCTCGGGGCCGCGCTTCCGCAGATGGCCGCAGCGGGCCATGGGCACATCCTCGGGGTAACCTCAGGATCAGGCTGGCGCGCGGCCGACTCTGGCGCCTACAGTTGCGCCAAGCGCGCTGTCGCATCGCTGACGTGGCAGCTGGGCCGTCACGCACCCGATGGTGTTGTGGTCAATGCCATTTCGCCGATCGCTGCAACCCGCATGGTGGCCGCCGCTCTGGCACGCACACAGAAGGCCAACACACCGTCGACCGGTGGGCTGTCGCTGGGCGCGATGCCAGACGCCGACGACCTCGGCCCGATTGGCGCACATCTCGTCAGTGAGACGTTCGCCTCATGCCACGGGCGAGTGCTGTTCCTCGGCGGCTCTGAAGTGGCAGTGATCGACGAGCCGCGCTTGATCGAGGTGGTGCAGGGCGACGAGGTGACTGCGCTGGGCCGGCTGCTGGAGGTCGCGACCACCATTGTGCTGGCACCAGCCGAGGCGGATCAGGTCAGCGGCGGAGGTAGCAACGTCAGGTTGGGGTCTGCCTTTGACCCGTCACCGAACGCGGACGTCCCTGTCCCCCATACCCAGTCATGCGCAGTCGCCGCCGGCCGGCCGGACGTGGCCGCAGCCATATCATGTGCTCTCCACGCGCGTGGCGTGACTACTCATCAGATCGAATCCGCTGCTGCCCTGGCTGACCTTGATGGACTCGACGCCGTGGTGATTGCTCCCGCGGGTCGGCCCGTCACCGCGGGCGGGTCGCCCGGGTGGGCGCGCGTCCTTGACGAGCACGTCGGGATCGTGGAGGACATTCACGCTGCTGCCCAGTGGTCGCGGGCGGTGGCCGACGTGTCGATCAGCAGCGGCCGACAAATCCGGCTGGTGACCATCAATGATGGCACCACCGGCGGTGGCCGTAGCCGTGCACAGGCCTCGGCTCAGCTCGCAAGGTCCGGCCGGCAGGCCACCGGCGATCTCGTCATACCGTTCACAGTGAGCGTGGAATCCGACGACATCCCCGCTGAACTCATTGCCCACCTGGTGTGCAGTGACGCGACCATTCCACTCGGTGGTGCCGAATTGGTTTCTGGTGCAGGTTGGTTCGGACTGCGTAGCCACCCGCGGCCGATAGGGAGCATCAGTTTCGATGGCCCCGAAGTGCCCCGCTGGTTCGATGAGACACTCCGGGAAGTCGTGCAGCCGCGATGACCACGCCCATACCGAGGCCGCACCGCATCGTCGATGCCCATGTGCACCTGTGGGATCCGGCCCGAACCGATTGGTATCCCTACCTTTCGGGCAAGCGTGAGTTGAACATGGGCGATGTTTCCACCATGTCGCGCCGGTTCGATGCGGCCACCTACTTCGCGGAGTCCGCGGGCTGGAACGTCGAGAAGATCATCAACGTCGCGGCCGCCACCGGCTGGAACTCGATAGACGAGACCATCGAATTGGACCGACAGGCGAACGTGGCGGGTCACCCTGATGTGATCGTCGGCGGACTGCCACCCACCGAATCGGTGACGGAAACGGTTGCCGCTCTTGATCGGCAGCTCGCGGCACCACGGTTCCGGGGTGTCCGCCCGATGGGGGCCGCGGAGGGTCCGCTTCCGCCGATAGAGGTGCTCCGCGCGCTCGAGGAGCGGGACCTTTTGGTCGAGGTGATGGTCCATCCCGATCTGCTGCTGCCGACGGCCAGGCGACTGGAGTCCAACGACTCACTCGTCGTCATCATTGAACATGCAGGTTGGCCGCGAAACGGGTCAGAGGAGGAAAGTGCCCTCTGGACCGAGGGAATGAACGCCCTGGGTAGCCTTGGCGACAACGTGCTGTGCAAGCTCTCCGGTTTGGCCGTGCCCCTTGGTTCGATGACCATCGAGGTGTTGGCGCCGTGGCTCGAATACGCGATCGAGGCGTTCGGCGCCGACCGCTGCATGTTCGCGAGCAACTCCCCCGTGGACGGCATGTGCGGCACCTTCGACGAGCTGTATTCGACCTATTCGGCCGTTGCCGCCCGCCTCGACATCGACGCTCGTGACAAGATCTTCGCCGGCAATGCCGAGCGCGTCTATCGCTGTTAGTTTCTGCGTTGGCGCCCTTGCCCATCCTCGACGCCACTTTGGTTGCGCTGTCCCGCAGTGGTCGGCAGGTGTTCAGTTGACGAAAGTGACTGTAAACGCACCGAGCTAACGTCGAGCACCCTCGGCAACGACTTGCTGACCGAATCGCTCGATGGTTTCGAGTGCATGGGAAAGGGAGTCGCCGGGCACCGGCACCTGCATCCAGGTGACGCCGACGGCGGCAAGTTGTGCGATGCCGTTGAGATAGTCGTCGGCGTTGAAATCGTCGTCCCCGGGACTGCCCCCGCGGAGATTGGTGAATGCGACATCGACTTCGGTCCAGTCACGCCTACACTCGTCGAATCGGCGCCGCAGATCGCCGAGTGCCTCGGCGAGCCGTTCGACGGTATCGAGGGAAGTAGTGCCCGTGGTCTGTGCCAGCCCGGGAGTCGCGGGAAACGGACACCATCCTTGACCGCTCGTTGCCACCCGCTGACGTGCGCGGCCGCTGTTGCCCCCAATCCAGATGGGCGGGTGCGGCCTGCTCGACGGCCGTGGATGGGCGGTGATGCCGTGCGCGGCGAAATGCCGCCCTGCGTAGGAGACGTCGTCACCCGTCCAGATCGCCCGGATGACCTCCAGACTTTCGTCGAAAAGCATGCCACGTTCGTCGTAATCAACTCCGAGCGCAGCGAATTCCCGCTTGAGGTAGCCCACGCCCACCGCAAGGGTGAACCGGCCCCCCGACAGCAGATCCAGCGTCGCGCTGGCCTTCGCCACGAGGAACGGATTGCGGTACGGCAGCACGACGATGTTGGGAATCAAACGCACAGTGGAGGTGCTGGCTGCGGCGAATGACATCGCCACGAACGGGTCCAGCGCGTCATGGCCGCCGGAATCAAGCCACCGCTGGGTCGGTGCAGGGTGATCGGTGAATCCAAGTCCGCTGAATCCCGCTGCCTCCGCGGCCACCGCGATAGCGGTCACCCCCGATCCCGCGGCGATCTCGGCATCGTAGGGATGACCGGTCATCGGGTGTGTCAGGGCGTAACGCATTACAGCGACAGGATCGTGGCCGAGGCGGTTCCGGGTGCGCCGTACACCTGGGCGATGCCCACCCGCGGGTGGGTCGGAACCTGGCGTTCGCCGGCCTGACCCCGCAGTTGCCGGACCAGTTCATGGACCTGGCGCAATCCGGAAGCGCCGATGGGTTCGCCGTTGGCGATCAGGCCGCCGTCGGTGTTGATCGGCAGCGAGCCACCGATCTCGGTGGCGCCGTCGGCGAGCAACTTCTCCTGCTCACCGTCCGCACACAGACCGGTCTCGGCCATGTGGATGATCTCTGCCCCGGCGTCGGTGTCCTGCAGTTGGGCGATGTCCACATCTTCAGGGCCGATCCCGGCCGCCTCGTAGGCGGCCTTGGCGGCGTACACCGTCGGCGAGCAGTCCTCGTCGACGGCCGCCGACGTGGCGTGCACCTCGTACGCTCCGTAGCGACGGGTGCGGATCTCGCTGGCACGCACGAACACCGGGGTGTCGGTGAACTTGTGGGCGATGTCCGCGCGACACATGATGACCGCCGCCGCACCCTCATCGGGCGCGCAGAACATGTACTTGGTCAGCGGGTAGTTGAGGACCGGCGAGTTCAGGATTTCCTCTTCGGAGAGCGTCTGACGCCGGAAGGCGTTCGGATTCAACACACCGTTACGGAGGTTCTTGGCAGCCACCTTCGCCAGCGTGGCCTGCGAGATGTCGTGATCGTGCAGATACCTGTTGGCCTTCATGCCGAAGAACTTGGTCGTGACGAACTGCCCGTTCTCGCCGTACCAGCGTGGCAGACCCAGCGTGGCCGGCTCGTCGGTGAACGCCCCGCGGGGATGTTTGTCCATGCCGATGGCGATCCCGATGTCGTACTTGCCCAGGCGGATCGTGTCGGCGGTCTGCTGAATCGCGCTCGCCGAAGTGGCGCAGGCGTTGAAAACGTTCGTGAACGTGATGCCGGTCAGCCCGACCAAACGCGTCACCGCGTCGGGGTTGGAGATCTCGTGGCTGCCACCGAAGCCGAATTGGATGTCCTTCCACTGCACGCCCGCGTCGTCGAGTGCGAGCTGAATGGCTTCGGCGCCCATCTGCATGGCGGACTTGTCGAACCGGCCGAAGGGATGCAGGCCGACCCCGATGATCGCCACTTCCGTGCTACTGCTTGTCATGGTTGTGCATCCGTTGCCACCGGTCGAAATGCGAAAGTGACAATCTCGTCGCCGTTTTCGTTCGTCGACAACGGCACCATCGTCAGCTCGACCTCCATCCCGAAATTCAGCACCGCAGGATCGCTCTCGGTCAGCCGGCCTTCGACGCGCACCACATCGCCGAGCTGCACCAGTCCGACACCGAAAGCAGTGAAGTCAGCACCGGTCGGCCCGGCGTAGGGTGGCCCGGGTGGAAAGCCCTGGGTAGTCCAGGCAATGACCTTGCCGCGGCGCGGCAGCAAAACGTCAGACATGTTGCCGGCGCTGCATTGTGGGCAGCGTGCCTGGGACGGAAAGGTCACGGCCTGACACGCGCCGCAGCGGCTGCCGATGAGCTGCGGGTCATCGTCGGGCCACGTCGAGATCTCCGGGGCGAGCGCTATTGCCATCTGGCGTCCTTTGGGCTGGGCCGGGAGTCCGGCATTTCGTGAATGTCGCTCAGTCCTGAGCGTGTTCGCCATCCGTCGCCAGGGCAGGCAGCGTGCCTGCGCTCACGACGGTCTGCAGCTCGGTGTATTCGGCCAGGCCTTCCTCACCGAATTCGCGGCCGATCCCCGACTGTTTGAAACCCCCGAAGGGACTGGCGATGTCGAGCATGTACATGTTGATGCCGTAGGTACCGGTCCGGACCCGCCCGGAGATATCCAGCCCGCGGGCAACGTCCTTGGTCCAGACTGACCCCGCGAGTCCGTAATCGCTGTCGTTCGCGATGCGCACGGCGTCGTCTTCGTCACGGTATTTGATCACCGTCAGCACCGGGCCGAAGATCTCGTCTCGGGCGATCGCCATATCGTTGGTGGCGTCGACGAACAGGGTAGGCCGGACGAACCATCCGCGCTCTCGCGGCGAATCATCGCCCCCGACAACCAACTTCGCGCCTTCATCGATGCCGGTGCGGATATAGGACTGCACCCGGTGCTGCTGGCGTTGCGAGACGAGAGGGCCGACCTCGGTGACGGGATCGGCTGGGTCGCCGATCACCAGCGACGACATCATGTCCGCGAGCCCGTCGACGAGTTCGTCGTGCCTGCGTTCGCTGACCAGGATGCGGGTCTGGGCCACACACGCCTGGCCGTTGTTCATCAGACTGGCCATCTTGAGTCCGGCCACGGTCTTGTCGATCCTGGCGTCGTCGAGCACGATCGCCGCCGATTTACCGCCCAGTTCGAGGCTGTACCGCTTGAGTTGCTCCCCGCACACCGATGCGATATGCCGACCGGTCGCCGAACTGCCGGTGAACGCGATCTTGTCCACACCGGGATGACGCACCAGCGCGTCGCCGGCTTCCCGCCCACCGGGAACGACAGACACCACCCCGTCGGGCAGGCCGGCTTTTTCGACCATCTCGGCCACCCAGAGGCTGTCCAGCGGTGTCTCCGGTGCCGGCTTCACGATCACCGTGCATCCAGCCACCAGTGCCGGAATCAGCTTGGGCATCAACAGATTCTGCGGAACGTTCCAAGGGATGATGATGCCGACGACCCCGACGGGGACGCGACGAAGATGAACCTCACCCAAAGTGCCCCGACGGCGTTCATTCCACGGAAAGCTGCGTGCGGTCTGCACCGCCAAGCGCATCAACGTCGCCGCGCCTGCCGCTTGCCCCAACCTGCTGAAGCTCGCCGGCGAGCCCATTTGCGCGGTGATCAGGTCGGCCATCTCGTCGATGTGTTCGGCGTAGATCGCCGCCAGGCGTTCGACGGCGTCGATCCGCTCTGCCACCGCCAGCCGTGGCCATGGGCCGTTGTCGAAGGCATCACGCGCGGCCAGCACGGCGCGCTCGATATCGGCACCCGAACCGGCAGGGACATGCGCGATGGGCTGTTCGGTATACGGCGAGATCACCTCGATGCGCTCAGCGCTGGACGGCCTCTGCCATGAGCCTCCGATGAAGATCTGGTCGTAGGAGGAAACTTTCACGAGCTCACCGTCTCGGCGCTCGAGTACGACTGCAGGGCCCAGTTCCGGAACTCGGTGATAGCGCGTTCACCCCGGGCCAGCGCCGGCTTGTCACGATAGATCTTGGCCTCCCAGATCGGAATGTCCTGCTCGATCTGCTTGCAGAAGTCGCGGGCGAAACCCATTCCCAGGCGCGTCTTTTCACCGGTCTCGGGATCGAGCGAGACGAAGAACGTGTACCGGGCATCGACGAGTTCCCCGTCGATCGGGGTGACGGTGAGCACTGTGCAGGACTGACCGAGGCCGCGGTGGCGTACCACATCGATACCCATGCCGAACAATTCGGAATCCACCGCTCCGTTGACCGGTCCGCGCGGCGTTTCGAAGTTGACCTCCGCCACAGCACGGAAATTCGGGCCATCGTGTTCGACGTCGAGGTCGCCGAACGCCGAGACTCCGTGCACGGTCGCGAAATGCGCAATGTCGACCGTGTTCTCGAAAACCTCCTGCGGATGCGAACGAAAAATCCAGCGCGCCTCCTCGGGCGCGTAGAACTCGAACGCCGCGTCGTCAGCTTCGGGGATCTTGGGCAGCTCCCACTCGGGTTCGCCGCCGTCCTCGCTATGCCAGACAAAGATCATCCCGGCGCGCTCCACCGTGGGCCACGCGGTAAGCTTGGCGATTCGGTTGGGGCCCTTGGCATATGGGATCTCGACGTTCGCTCCGTCGCCGTTGAACCGCCAGCCATGGAAGGGACAGATCACGCAGTCCTCGCTGACCTGGCCACCGACCGCGATATCGGCGCCCAGGTGGGGGCAGTACGCGTTGAGGACGTGCGCAGTGCCCGATTCCCCGCGGTAGCAGATCAGTTGCTGGCCGAAGTAGTGCAGCGAGACGATCTCGCCTGGGGCGACGTCGCGACCATAGGCCACCTGGAACCACCCTTTGGGGTGGTTCGAAAAGGGGAACCGCTGCGGCTCCGGCATCGCACCACCCTTTCAGAACGCAGGCCAGATGTCTATCATACTATCATAGTAAAGAAAGACATCTGGGCGCCAATTGTAACCCGGAGATGGTTACCACCATGCCTGACGAGTTACTAGCTGAGACAGTCGAATTCGGTCGCTCCGGGGTGCCAACCGAGATCAATACTGCTAATTTAGTAAGATTACGACAGTACTGGGGTTCGTTGCCATGCAACGGAGATCCCATCGCAGGTATCCGAAGTGACGTGGCCCGCGGCGACCACCGAGCTCCTACATCGCCGCTGGTGGTCACACATGAAGAACGTCTCTGCTGGGCGTGAGACACGGCGCCGGCTGACGTCACCGCGGATTGCGGAGACGGTGGCCGATGAACTGCGCCGCCAGATCGTGGATGGCGAACTCGCCGATGGGGACCTGCTTCCCCCGCAAGCCGTGCTGGTCGAGCACTTCAATGTCAGCCTGGTCTCGCTGCGTGAAGCATTGCGCATCCTGGAGACCGAGGGACTGGTGTCGGTGCGCCGGGGCAATCAGGGCGGCGCGGTGGTGCACGCGCCAACCAAGAACAGCGCGGCATACATGCTCGGGCTGGTGTTGCAGAGCAATCAGGTGCACCTCAGCGACCTGGGCGATGCATTGCGCGACCTCGAGCCGTCGTGCGCCGCGCTGGCCGCTCAGCGCGCCGACCGGTTCCGAACCATCGTGCCCGAACTGCGTCGGATCAATACCGAGATGGCCGAGCGCCTCGACGACGGACCGTCATTCACCGATCTTGGCCGGCAGTTTCACGACGCGGTGGTACGCGGCTGCGGCAACGCCACCGTCACCGCCGTGGTCAGCAGCCTCGAGGCGCTCTGGAGCAGCCATGAGCAGCGCTGGGCCGAAAAGGCCTCGGCCTCCGGCGAATACCCGTCGCCAACACAGCGCAAAGCGGCGCTCAAGGCCCACACCGCATTGACGGACGCCATCGAATCCGGTGATGCCGAGCGGGCCCGGCGGGCCGCGACCCGCCATCTGGCCGACGCGCAGACGTTCGTGTTGTCCGATGACGCGAGTACCCGGGTCATCACCGCCTCACCGCCACAGGCGTTGGCGCGCTGGCGTTCGTAGCAATCGACGGGAAGGCTGGCGCGTGCGCAATGCGATTGTCACCGGTGGCAGTGGCGGAATCGGCAAGGTAGTCGGCCGCCGCCTGGTCGAATGCGGGTACGACGTGCTGCTGACCGCACGCCGGGAGGGGCCGCTGCGGGCGGCCGCGGACGAGATCGGCGCTCGGTGGGCGGTGGGCGACGCCTCGGATCCCGCCAGCTTCGCGATGGCGCTGCGTGACTGCGAGCGGGTCGATCTGGTTGTGCACGCCGCCGGGGTGCTCGGCGGCACCTACGCGCGCAAGCAGACGTTCGAGCAGTGGCGCACCATCATCTCGGCCAATCTCGACTCCTGCTTCGTCGTAACGCAGGCAGCCCTGCCGCTGATGCAACCGGGTTCCCGGTTCATCTTTCTGTCGTCGTCCGCCTCCCACGAGCCGATGCCCGGGCGGACCGCGTATTCAGCATCGAAGGCGGGGATGAACGCGTTCGCCCGTGCGCTGGCCCTCGAGGTCGATCGCGACGGCATCGTGGTCAACATCGTCACGCCCGGCCCGGTGGAAACCGATATGCTGGAAGATGTTCCGTTCGAGATGTACGCGATCACCGCAACCGATGTCGCCGACGCCGTGGCGTGGCTGGACACCGTGGCACCCTCGGTCGACCTGCCTGAGATCCGGCTCAACGCCATCACCCGCGGGCCCTCCGCGCGCCCCCCGGTGGTTCCGCCGGAGGCTCAGCGCCGCGCGGTCAGTAACTGATACCCATCCGCCCCACACCACCCTGCCGGGTGCATGGTTTGACGTCGCGTCGTCTACTTTACTATTTTTATAAAGAAAGGGAGACGGATGCAGATCGGGCCTTCAGCGGATCAACTGAGCCTGCGCGACGGGGTGCGTGAGGTGCTGGCCGCCGACTGTCCCCTGACCCTGGACCGGCGGGTGTACGAGGATGAAATGGCGTGGCAACCGTTGTGGCGCAACGCCGTCGACCTCGGCTGGACGTGGCTGGCCCGGCGGAATTACGACGGTGCCGACGATCTGGGATTGACGACCCTGGATCTGGTACTCACCCTCGAAGCACTGGGGTCCGCCCTGGCGCCCATACCGTTTCTGAGCAGCGTGGGGATGGCCGCCGGTGCGGCCCGGGCCGGCGGTGCTGCCACCGACGCGCTGCTGAACGTGATCGCGGGCGGCACGGTAGCGACGCTGGCGGCGCAGTCAGGCACCGATCGGCTCCCCGGCGCGACGATGACGCTGTCCGGAGGTCGCGTCCGCGGCGCGGCCGCGGCCGTCCCCGACGCAGTCAATGCCGAACTGCTGGTCGTGCTATGCAGCGATGGGGACGACACCGCGCTGGCCGTCGTGGCCACGGCCGACGCCGGGGTGACGATCGATCAGGTCGAATCGGCTGACCCGGCGCGGCCCCTGGCCACCGTCACGGTAGACGCCCCTGCCGAGCTGACGGTGCCAGTCGAGGTCGAAACAGCCTTGGGTCCAGCACTTTTGGCGGTCGCCGCGGAGCTCGTCGGGGTAGGGCAAGCAGCATTGGACGTGGCCGTCGAGCATGCCAAGAACCGCTATCAGTTTGATCGGCCGATCGGTTCGTTCCAGGCGATCAAACACGCGTTGGCCGACAACCAGGTCAGCATCGAACGAGCCCGCAGCCTGGCATATCTGGCAGCGACCCGAGTCGACGACCCCTCTGTCGGCCCGGCAGAACGCTGGCGCAGCTGTGCGCTGGCGAAGGCGGCCGCAGGTGATGCGGCCCTTGCCTGTACCCGGACCGCCGTGCAGGTGCTGGGGGCGCTGGGCCAGACGTGGGAACACGACATCCACCTGTATCTGCGGCGGGCCTGGCTCGGCGCCGCTGCGCTCGGGGATTCCTCGAGCCTCTATCACCTCGAGGGACGCCGATTCTTGGCAGGCGCGGGCCGATGAGTCAGGATTCGCTGCGGGATGAGTTCGCCGGTTGGCTCACCTCGGTGCTGCCGGCCGACTACTACCAGAACTACGCCACCTATCGGTGGGACATCGGCCTGCGTCGCGCCTACCAACGCGCGAGTTTCGACGCCGGCTGGATCCAGCCGACGTGGCCGCGGGGGCAGGGTGGGCGCGGACTGACCGCTGCTGAGGCACTGGAGATCCGGCTCGAGGGCGCGCTGCGCTCGGCACCCAAGTTGCCCAATATCGCGGGGCCCAATGTCGCGGCGGCCAGCATCCGGGCCTTCGGCACAGCCGAACAGGTGGACCGCCTGCTGGCGCCGTGCCTGGCCGGCGACGAGTGGTGGGCGCTGGGCATGTCGGAACCCGAAGCGGGGTCGGATTTCGCGGGCCTGCGCACCCGCGCCGTGCGAAACGGCGACGTCTTCGTGGTCAACGGTCACAAGATCTGGACCACGCAAGCCCACGAGTCCCGCTGGTGCCTGCTGTATGCGCGGACCGATCCGCAAGCGCCCAAACACAAGGGCATCTCCTGTTTCGTATTGGATCTGCGCGCGCCGGGCGTCACGGTCAATCCGATCCGGATGGCATCGCGATCCGACGAGACCTTCTGTGAGGTCTTCCTCGCCGACGTCGAGATCCCGGCCACGGAGTTGCTGGGCCCGGAGAACGGTGGTTGGGGTGTGGCAATCTCATCGCTCGGCCATGAGCGCCAAATGATCTGGGTGATGAACTGGGTGGAGATCCAGCGCGGCCTCGACTCGATCCGGGCGGCCCAGTCCGGGTCATGCGATGACTTGTACGGGCCGGTCGGAGTGCTGATGGCCGACGCGGAAGCGCTGCGCGCCAGCGGATATCGGGCCATGAACAACGACCAGGCCGGCAGGCCCAGCCCGGAGGGCGACATCCTCAAGCTCCTGGGTTCGACGACGCTGCAACGAACCTGGGAGATCAGTGCGGCGGCAAGGGGAAGTGCCGCGGTCGCCGACGCGGACCTGGAGTTCGAACGCCACGATGCCCTGGCAGCGGGGATCTATGGCGGCACCTCCGAGGTGCAGCGCAACATCATCGGCGAGCGACTGCTCGGCCTCCCGAAAGGATGAGACGTGGACTATGCGTTGGGAGATGACGCGGCGGCCCTGCGGCAGCGGTTACGGGATCTGATGAAGACCCACTTGCCGGACCGGTTCCACGGTGCGTTCACCGACGACCCGGAGGATCTCGCCACCGCGGAGGCGTTCTGCCGGCTCCTGGCCAAGGAGGGTCTGCTCACCCTGGCCTGGCCCGAAGAGTATGGCGGCGGCGGTGGTTCGGTATGGCAGCAGACTGTGGTGCGGGAGGAGATGTGGGCCGCACATGAGCCACGCGGCGCGCAATACATGGGAGTCAACTGGGTGGGCCCGGCGATCATGCGCTACGGCACCGCCGATCAGAAGGCCACCCACCTGGCGGCCATCTCGGCGGGTGAAGTGATCTGGTGTCAGGGCTTCTCGGAGCCCGAGGCGGGCACCGATTTGGCGTCGCTGCGCACCCGTGCCGTACGCGACGGTGACGGGTGGGTTATCAACGGGCAGAAGATCTGGACGTCGTACGCGCTGATGGCGCGCTGGTGCGTGCTCGCCACCCGCACCGAGCCGGTCGAGGGATCCTCGGGCCGGCACACCCTGTTCCTGATCCCGATGGATCGGGCCGGGGTCACGGCACGGCCGATCAGGTCGATGCTGGGACCCCACCATCTCAATGAGGTGTTCTTCGACAATGTCCGGGCCAGTGACGCAGACGTGCTCGGCGAGGTCGGCGGCGGCTGGCAGGTCATCCGCGAGGCGCTGGCCTTCGAACGTGTGGGCATCGCCCGCTATGCCAGGTGCGAATCGCTGCTGGAGCGGTTGCGCGTTGAGCTGGGCCAGCAGTGGGCGGACCTACCGGAATCAATCCGGACCCGCTGGGCGCGAGCACTTGTCGATCTGCGGGTGGCCCGGCTGCTCGCCTACCGCGCGGTGTCGCTGCTCGACGATCCGGCGGCACCGGCAGCGGCCAGTTCGGCCCGGATCGCGGCCACCACCTGCGACCAGAAGGTCGCCGAGCTGCTCTTCGACGCGCTGGGGGCGGCAGCGATGGACGCCACACCCGATGCCGTGCTCGACGGAGCGGTCGACGACCACTGGCGCTACGCACAGGCGGCGACAGTGGCCTCGGGAACCATTGAGGTGCAACGGATGCTGGTCGCACGCGAGCTGCTCGGAGGCCGATGATGGAAACGTCACTGCCCGAACATATTCGGGAATTCGGCCGGGTAGCTCACCACCGCTTCGCGACGCTCGGCGGCCCGCAGGAATCATCGCTGCCCGCCGAGCGCGACGGGTCACTGCGCGAGCTGGCCGCCGCCGCGCTGGCCGAGATCGGTGCCACCGAACTTGACGTGCGCAACGATGCCGAGGATCGGCTGGCCGGCGCGGTGGTGGCGCGTGCCGCGGGCGCGGTGCTGCTGCCCTACCCGGTGGTGGACGACCTGATGGCGATCGACGGTGCGCGACTGAGTCTGGTCGATCCCCGGATCCCGCGCGTCGATCACGGCGATCTGGCCGGCCCGTGGCTGCTGGCCGACCTCGACGGAATCGCCTATACCGCCACGCTGGGCCCGCGCCATCCGGCGAAACTCGGCCCGTTTCTGGTGCGGGCCACCGACCTGTCGCCGGTCAACACGGTGCCGCGCGCCGACCTCGCACTGCACTTGATCATGCAGTCGTGGCGCATTCTGGGTGCCCTGGAACGCGCGCTGGAGATCACCTGTGATCACGTCAAGGCCCGCACCCAATTCGGCAAGACACTCTCGGAATTTCAGTTCGTCAGGTTCACCGTCGCCGACGCCAGCGTCACCCTCCGCGGCCTGGAAGAGCTGGCCAAGTTCAGCCTCTCGCGCTGGGCACCCGCCACCGACGCCATCGGGTGGACCGATGCGCTGATGCTGAAGATCAAGGCCGCCGAGGCCGGCATCCAGTTGATGCGCACCAGCCATCAGCTGCTGGGCGCGCTGGGCTTTTGCGACGAGTCGGACATCAGCGTCATCGACCGTCATCTGCAGCCGGCGTTGCGCCTTCCTGAAAGCGTTGAAGCACTGGCCCTTCGACTCGCTCCGGAAGTCGGCGCGGGTCATGTGGAGACGCTGTTCTCATGATTCCGACGCCCGCCTCGGCTCCCCGATTGGATACTCCCCTTATGCCTGAGTCTCCGCAGCAGCCCGACGTCGACGGGATCCCCTTCGGCCGCCAGCTGAGCATCCGCGCCGCCGCGGACCCCGATGGGCCTGCACTGATCGTGGTCGGCAAGGACGGTTCGGACACGAAAGTCAGCTGGTCGGAGCTGGAGCGATCCGCCAATCAGTGGGCCCGTGCGCTGCAGAGTGTTCCCGTGCCCGAGGGGGCGATGGTGGCCCTGTCGGTGCCGAATTCTGTTGAGCTGGTTGTCGCGACACTGGCGACGTGGAAACTCGGGGCCACACCGGTACCGATGCGGTGGGACCTGCCCGCCTGGGAACACGAGCGTCTCATCGAGGTTATCGATCCCGCCGTGACCATCGCCGAAGACAACGTCGCGAGCTGGGCCGGGCGCGCCGCCCGCCAGGACGACACCCCGCTGCCCGATGCGGTATCCCCGGCCGTCAGCGGCATCTGCAGCTCTGGGTCGACAGGCCTGCCGAAGGTCATCCTCAACACCTCGCCCGCGCAATGGACCCCGGCACACAATGTCCCGTTCATGGCGCAGTGGACGCCGGTAACCCAGCCGCAGACGATTCTGGTTCCCGCGCCGATGTATCACACCAACGGGTTCGTGACGTTGACCTATCTTCTGGGTGGCGACATGTTGGTGGTCCTCGAGAAGTTCGACGCGCGGGTGGCACTGGATGCCATTGAGCGGCACCGTGTTACCACGTTCACTGCGACTCCGACGATGCTCTCTCGCATCGCCGATGTGCCGGACATCGCGAGCCGGGACCTGTCCAGCATCGAGTGGATAATGCAGGGCGCGGCGGTGATGCCGCCACATCTGTTGCGGCGGTGGTTCGAATTGCTCAGCCCACAGCAGGTGCTGATGGCCTATGGCATGACCGAGAACCTGGGCCTGACGGCGTTGCGCGGCGACGAGTGGCTCGAACACCCCGGCAGCGTTGGCCGCGGCTTCCGCGACACCGAGATCCGGGTCCTGGGCGACGACGGCCAGCCGGTGCCCCCCGGTGAGTTCGGCGAGATCTATCTCCGGGCACCGATGAACGATCAATACCGCTATATCGGTGGCGCCACGCAGTTACCAAGAACGGCGGACGGATTCGCGACCGCAGGCGATATCGGCCACCTCGACGCCGACGGCTATCTCTTCATCGCCGACCGGCGCACCGACATGATCGTCACCGGCGGAGCCAATGTGTTTCCGGCTGAAGTCGAATCGGCGCTCATCGAACACCCGCAAATCGCCGACGTCGTGGTGATCGGTATTTCGGACGCACAATGGGGTCGCCGTGTGCACGCCGTCGTTCAGGCCACCGAGATCAGTGCGCCGCCAACCGAACAGGACGTGATCCTGTTCGCAAAGGGCAAACTCGCCGGCTACAAGGTGCCCAAGACCGTCGAATTCGTCGAGGAGATCCCGCGCACGGCCGCCACCAAGGTGAACCGGTCGGCGATGGTCGAGGCCCGCGGCGGCTAGCGGTCAGCCGGGCGTTTCGGCCGGTGCGGTCAACGGCGGCATCAGCTCGACCATCACCCCATCGGGATCGACGACAGTGGCCGCGAATCCACCACGCGGCACCGGCATCATACGCGGTGTCCCACCGAGACCCAGTTCCTCGAGCCGGCTCAGCACCGCGGGCACATCGGCCCGCATCGATAGCAGGAACAGTCCCCGCGCCGGGCCGCCAGGTCCGGGCCCGCTGGCGGCGATGCGGTTACTGCCGAGGTCGAGCAGCTCGACAATGCCAGCTTCGGGAGACGCCGGGTCGCCCAGGAAAATAAAGCGCACTTGCTCGGTGTGCACACCGAGCAGCGGATGCAGATCGGCCTCGAGCACCTGGTCCGATACCACCTCCAACCCCAGGCCGTCTCGGTAGAAGCGCAACGACAGTTCGATATCCCGCACGCACAAACCGGCATGGTGGAGCAGGGGCATAGTTTCTCTCCGCAATTCGGACGTTCCATAGCGGCGTCGGCGGGTGACAATGTATTCCGGGTGAGTACCGGACACTATCGGCACAATGTGCGATAACAGCGCAGATAGTGTGACATCATGTGCGTTTGATGTAAAGCGATTGGAGTCTTGTTCTCGTGGCCACAGAGGTTGAGCAGTCGACCCGGCGCCGGATACTGGACGCCACGTATGTGGTGTTGTCCCGCACCGGCCGCCGAAATCTCCTGCTCGCCGATGTCGCGGCCGAAGCCAAAGTCTCGCGCCCCACGCTGTATCGGCATTTCGGCTCCCGCGAAGGCTTGCTCGAGGCGTTCAGCCAGTACGAACAGGATAATTTCGATGCCGGCATGGCCCGTGCCATCGCAGGGCTGCACGGCGAGGATCGCCTCGATGCGGCGCTGCAATTCGTCGTCGACTTCCAGAACTCGCACTCCGCACGTCACATCGTCGACCTGGAACCCGAGCACATCCTGGTGCAGATGCGCCTGACCCTGCCGGTCATCGAGAAGCGAATCCGCCAAGTGCTGACCGGCGACAACGCCGATACCGCCGCCTCAGCGATCGTCCATATCGCCATCTGCCACTACCTGATTCAGGGCGGCACCCCCGAACAGTTCCTCGCCGAGCTGCGGCTGGCGGCGGGACTGGATCCCCGGCGGCGCCGTGCGCCGAAATCGGCAGCCAGCTAACCCCACCGACGCAGGCGTTATATCCAGCTCCAGAAGTAACGTTGCGTAGCCAAAATTTGGTTTACATGAACCAGGTTCCATGTAACATGCTTTCATGGCGACACCCACCCCGAAGCACCTTCTGATCGGCGCGGCTGGCCATCTGATCGTCAGCGGGGCTGTCGTCTGGGCGGTGGACAGCGTGCGTCGGCGGCGACGCCCGGCGCAGCGAGACCGCCGCGAGCATCGCGCTACCGGCCCGGCCAACGACACCGCGGCAATGGGGTGCCCGGCGCCGGTCTCCCCCGTGCCGGCCGGGGAGGATTGGCTGCCGACGGTTCATCGTGAGATCGCTGAGTTGAGCGCCTTTGCGGGCCATTTCGAGCAGTCCGCCGCCCTCGGCAGGCATGAGGGCGATATGGCCGACGATGTGTTCGTCCGGCTCGACGACCTTCGGTGGCTGCTGGCGGACTATGTGCTGCATGGGGCACGCGTGCGGCGCCTCGTTGAGTTGCCGGTGCTGGTGGAGTCCATCCTCGGCTGGTCGGCAGAGGGATCAGATGCCCAAGCCGGCCTGTGCGCGGCCGCGGGCGATCTACTGTCGTCGAGCCGTACCACCAATAAGGTCATGTTCGACTGGCTGCTGACCCATCGCGTCGTCATCCCGGATCCGGACTTCCTCGACAGCAACGCTCTGCTAGACCGGTATCGGCGGATGGAGCTCGAACCGCAGCTGGTCTCAAGCGATCCGCTGTATCTGCTGGTCTGTCTCATCCACGATGCACTGGAGGCCGCAGAACAATACGAGAATGTCGAGGACGCGATGCTGGAGCGGTTCGAGGCACAGCTCACCAAGCCGCTGGCCGCAATTGAACTCGAGATTGCCGCCGCGATGGCGTTCAACAACGCGCTCGTCGGCACGTTCCGTGATCCGCACCCGACCGACGCGGCGTGACGTTTCTTACCAGCGGGCTTCGTTACACGTGCCGTCGGTGGTGACCACAACGGATTGACCGACGAGCTCACGTGATTCGGCATCGGCGAGCAACTCGGCGTCCTTGACGCGAGCCAAGGCACGACCATCCGGAGTGTCCAGCACCACCAACCCCTGTTCCGCGGAGCCGTCTCGACCGTGCGCGACGGTGTAGGCCAGCACCGTGGCCGCCCCCGACCAGCCGGCGAGAACGTGGTGCCGGGGCTGATCGGCCTCGACGGTCGCCTGCAGTGCCGCCGGGTCGGCCAGATCGGGTTCGCCCACTGGCATCGAGGACCACACCGCCGCAACGTGTTTAGCCAGATGCATGCCGACCCCGGTGATCAGCACGTGCCCATCCTCGGCCGCCAGCCGGTCATGGGCGCTGGCGATGGCATGTGTGACGTAGCCGCTGGCCGGGCCACCCGCATAGGGCAGTCCACCGGTGATCGTCGTCCCACGTTCGTCGTCGAGCGCCAAGCCGAGCGCGTCGCAGCCGAGCCGCACCGACGACGGGAAACACGAGTACAGATCGAACGCGGTCATGTCTGACAGCGTCAGCCCCGCCGAGGCAAGCGCGTGGCGGCCCGTGACCGCCATGGCAGCGGACTTCGACAGATCGTCGCGTTCGGCGACGGTGGCCGGGTCTTCGGCATAGGCCCAACCCGAGAGATAGAGCCGCTCGTTCTCCGGAACCCCTAGCGCATCGGCCCTGGCCCGCGTCGCCAGCAGCAGGGCAGCCGACATGTCGACGTCCATGACGGCGACTTCGCGTTTCGTATAGGGCCATCCCACATAGCGATTGGCGTCGGTGACCGTACCGATCGCTGCCGCGCTGAGGATGTCCGGGCGCCAGGCGTGCGGATTGAAGGCAGCGACTCGGGTCATGGCCGCCATAACGTCGGCGGCCTCCGCGGCATCATCGGACAGCGAGGCTCCCCGGCGGGCACGGCGAGCAGTGTCCCAGAGCGGGAACGTTTCCCAGGCTTGGAAAACCGAATGGTTGGCCTCCGAGGCGTGCGGGGGGTCCCACGGGAACGGCGAGGACTGGCGGTACCGCCAGGGCAGCCGTGCGCCCAGTTTCTTGGCCTTGCGCACCGTGGCCAACGCTTCGGCACTGCAGATCAGCGCCAGGTCGAGATCGCCCCGCAGCATCGCCTCGGCGGTCCGGTTCACCAATTCCTGAGGCGTGGTCCCGCCGATACCCGAATACATGCGGTGGGCGGGGTCGGCGCCGATCAATGATGCCAGCCGCCCGACCGGATCGTCGTAGGGCCAACTTTGGCAGTACACGACTTGCAGCGATTCGATCTGAGTGAGGATGTCCGGTGATCCTGCTAACGCGGCGGCTTCGCGAGCCCGCTGGGCCCAACTCACCAGTGGCTCAGGTGCTTCGGCGTCGCGATCGGTGTGCTGCGCCGCCCCGATCACGCAGAGCTGGCGGGAATTGCTCGTGCTCATCGCGTCCCGCGTCCTATCGACCAGTCCACCGCGGCGGCCGTTTCTCGGCGAACGCACGTGGCCCCTCTTTGGCGTCCTCGGTGGCGAACACCTCCCGGGAGATCGCACCCTCGTTGCGGTAGGCCTCGCGCAGGTCCATCTTCAGACCTTCCAGCACACTGCGTTTGGTGGCCTTGATGGCCAACGGTGCGTTCTTGACGATCCTCGCCGCGTACTCGAACGCCTTGTCAAGCAACTCGTCTTCACCAACGACGGCATTGAGCAGCCCCATCTGAAACGCCCGCTGCGCGTCGATGATGTCGGCGCACAACAAGAACTCCATGGCCTGAGCGAACGGGATCTGCCGCGGCAGCCGGACAGTGGTGCCGCCGCCTGCGAACAGCCCACGGGCCGGCTCGAGCACACCGAAAGTGGCATGCTCGCTGGCAACCCGGATGTCGACGCCGCCAAGCATCTCCATACCGCCGGCCACGCACGGCCCGTTGATCGCCGCGATGATCGGTTTGTAGATCTTGCTGCCCCGCAGCACAGCGTCGGTGCCGTCGGACAGTGCATAGCCTTTCACCGACGTGGCGGTGCCCGCTTTGAGTTCCTTTGCCAGTGCGGTGATTTCGGGAACGTAGGTTTTGAGGTCGGCACCGGACATATAGGAGCGCCCGACGCCGGTGAAGATCGCCACCCAAGCGTCGTCGTCGCCGTCGAAGCGCTTCCACGCTTGCGCGAGCTGATGGAAGTGCTCGAGGTCGCAGGCGTTCTTGGCTTCCGGGCGGTCGAGCGTGATGAGTGCAACATGCTCCGCACCCGGCCGAACAGCGAGCTGATAGTGAACCGGCACCGATATTCCCTTCGTGTTGTCTACAGTCGCTCGGGCGCCGCGGTGCCCGATTGCGGATAGGCCTGGACCCTGTCGTGGGCGACGAACTGGTCGCGCCAGCCGTCACGATCGCTGTCGGTAAACGGCACGTAGACCAACGACCGGTCCTGGCGCCACCAGATCGGGTCGTCGCTGAGCCAGGCGTCGCGCCGCAGCGGCTTCTTGTCGACCTTGCCATGTCCAACCACGGGTATCGCCGGTGTCACTCGGACGAAACGCGGTGCCCACTTCGTGCCCAGATCGGCTTGCGCGCCTAGGAATTCGGCGAATTCTTCGGGGTTGAACGGGTGGCCGGGTGCCATCTCCAGGACGGCCATCACCTGGTCGCCGCTGGCCGGGTCGGGTACCCCGAAGACCGCCGCGGCGGCGGCGTGCTCGTAGCGGCCGACGATGCGTTCGACGGGGCCGGCGGCGAAGTTCTCCGAGTCGACCCGGATCCAGTCCCCCACTCGACCCGCGAACCAGAACACCCCGTCGGCGTCACGGTAGGCAAGGTCGCCGGACCAGAACCACCCGCCGCGCAGCCGATCCGACTGGGCCTCGGGGTTGTCCCAATAGCCCTCGAAGGAGCCGGCCGCGTCGCGCCGCACCAGTTCGCCGATGGCGTCAGCAGCGTTGCTCAGCATGCCGTTGACGTCGAATTCGGCGACAGCACACTGTTTACCGTCCTCGTCGACGACCGCGATATCGGCCCCTTTGGGGGCCGTGCCCAGTGATCCCGGTTTGGCCGCGGGCAGCAGCGAAATGCCGCCCTCGCTGGACCCGTACCCACTGAAGACCCGGACGCCGAAGCGCTCGCGGAAGGCGTCGCAGTCCCGGGGCGAGGCTTCCGGGGCGAGTACCACCCGCAATCTGTGGTCGCGGTCGTGGGAGGTCGGCGGGGTGGCCAGGATGTAGCCGAGGGCGCGGCCGACGGTGCTGGTGAACGTCACCCCGTTCCGGCGGACGTCGTCCAACCAGGCGCTGGCCGAGAATCTGTCCCGCAGCACCAGGCTGCAGCCGCTGGCCAACGCGGGGAAAAGTGTGGCGCTCAACGCATTACCGTGGGCCAGCGGCATCGGACAGTACAGCACGGCCTCAGTGCCGAACCCTAGGCCGCCCGCCACGCCGGCGAGTCTGCTCTGGCTACATTTCGCGGCCTTGGGCGCCGAGGTGGATCCCGAGGTGAACAGCAAGAACAACAGGGTCGACGGTGACGGCTCATCCTCGGGTAACGCCGCCCCGGCGTAGGCAGCCCACGGCGCATCAGCGACCAACACGGACTCTTCGACCAGGTCGGCGTACGCCGAGTCGGCGATGACGAATTGGCAAGCGGTGTGGGCGATATCGCGCGCGAGCTCGGCACCGCGGCGGGTGGCGTTGAGACCGACGATGCAGGCGCCGGCCAGTGCGGCGCCGAGGATCTGGAAGACATATTCGGGCACGTTGGGCAGCAGCACGCCGATGTGCGGTGGGTGTCCGCGATGAAGGGTGTCGCGCATCCATTCCGCCCGTGCGGCTGCCTCGGCGACCACCTGGCGCCACGTCCAGGTCTGATCGCCGAAGATCAACGCGACGTTGTCGTCCTCGGCACGCGCCTTGACCAACGCGGCAGCGGTGATCTGAGGCTGATCGGTCATGCGTCGAGACTCCCGGGAGGGCATGAGTGACACCGGGGGTGCCACGTTTCTATTTTCGGATAATAGCAATATAGACAGCGCTCTCGGTCGGACTTACCCCATCAAAGGATCTCGTGGCAATCCGAGCAGGCGCTCGGCGATGGTGTTGCGCATGATCTCCGAGGTGCCGCCGGCGATGGTCAGGCAGCGGGCATAGATGTAGGCGTGGGTCAGCTCTGGGGCGGCGCCCACCACCGCGGCCACACCAGCCAGGTCCATGCCCAATTCGGTTTGATGCTGTGCACTTTCGGCGGTCAGCAGTTTGGCCACGTTAGCTTCCGGGCCCGGCGCGGCACCGAGGATGGCACGGCTGGCCCGCCGCCGATTGAGGAGCGTGATGGTGTGCGATTCGGCGATTACCTCGCCGGTCCGACGGGTCATCGCCGCGGCAATATCGGCGGATGCGTTGTCCAGCAGGATGATCAGTTCGTCGGCGTCTACCCCGGGCAGGCCGTCGCCGCCGGCGATGGAAACGCGCTCGTTGCCCAAGGTTGCCCGGGCGACCGCCCAGCCGCGGCCGATCTCCCCGACGACATCCTCGTCGGGCACGAACACATTGTCGAAGAACACTTCGTTGAAGAGAGCCTCACCGGTCATCTCACGCAGCGGACGCACTGTGACGCCTTCGCTGGACATGTCGATGGCCATCATCGTGACACCGGCGTGCTTGGGTGCATCGGGGTCGGTACGGACGGTGGCCAGACCCCATTGGCATTTCTCCGCCAGGGTCGTCCACACCTTCTGGCCGGTGATCCGCCAGCCACCCTCGACGCGGCGCGCCGCGGTTCGCACAGCGGCGGCGTCCGAACCCGCCCCTGGCTCGGAGAACAGCTGACACCACATGGCCTGGCCCCGCAAGACCGGCTCCACCCAGCGACTACGCTGCTCCTCGGTGCCGGCCTCACTGATGGTCAGCATGACCCAGCCGGTGATACCCAACGTGGGCATATCGACACCGGCGAACTCCTCTTCGATCACCAGCTGCTCGACGGTGCCGGCCTCGCGCCCCCACGGCGCACGCCAATGTGGCACGAGATAACCCGAATCGACTAGGAAATCGCGCCGTTGCAGCTCAGGCAGCCCCTGCAGAGTCGCCACCGCCTCGCGAGCCGACTCCCGGTAGGTATCCGCTTCGGCGGGTAACTCGAAGGTGGCACCGCGAGCCTTGCCAGCCCGCTGTGCCTCGACGACGTCGCGCCAGGGATCGGCGCCGTCAGTGGTCAGCGCGGCCACCGTTCGGGCCCGGCGCAGGTACAGGTGCGCATCGTGTTCCCAGGTGTAGCCGATACCGCCGTGCAGCTGGATGTTGCACTGAGCGGTGAGCACCTGGGCACGAGTGGCTTGCGCGGAGGCCACCGCGGCAGCGAACCAGGCGCTGTCGAGCTCCGTGGCGCGGGCGGCCTCCCAGGTCGCCGCGGTGGCCTGCTCGGCGGCGATCAGCATGTTGGCCAGGTGGTGTTTGACTGCCTGGAAACTACCGATCACCCGGCCGAATTGTTCACGTGCGGTGACGTATTCGCGCGCCATCTCGACGCAGGACCAGCTGGCGCCGACGGACTCGGCTGCCGACAGGATGCGCCAGATCGTGCGCGCGGCACGGGCAGCCCCTGGCATCACTCGATCTGGTGTCAGTGCCACGTCCCGGAGTACAACCGCTCCCACCGACCGAGTGCCGTCCAGGCCGGGCAGGTCGGTGATCTCGACACCGCCGGCGTGGGTGTCCACGACGACGACGTCCTCCCCACTGATCAGCAGCACAACATCGGCATCGGGCGCGCCCAGCACCGCCGGGCTTGCGCCGGTGACCACCAGGTCGGGGCCAACTGTGACGTCGCCGCCAAGGCCAAGCGCCCCGATGCGGCTGCCGTCCGCGAGACCGGGCAGCTCAGCCGCCCGCAGGTCCGCGCCACCGATCCGGTCGATGACTGCGCCGGCGACGACTGTGGGTAGGAACGGCCCCGGACTGACTTCGTGCCCGAACGCTTCGAGAACGACCGCGAGTTCGGGCAGGCCGTACCCGGACCCGCCGTATTCCTCGGCGACGGCCAGTCCGGTCCACCCCAATTCACTTGCGATGCGCAAGATTCCGCTAGATTCTTCCGGCTTACCGTCCTGCGCCGCGCGGGCGCCCTGCCGGCTCTTGGCCCGCTTCAGCGCTCCTGTGGCGGCGTCGCCCAGGGCGTGGTGTTCCTCGGTGATCGCCAGCATCGAGCTCGTCACGCCGGGCGCCCCGCGGCGCGTGGGGGCCTACCGGATCGCAGAAATCTCATTCACTTCTCCATCACTGCGGTAACTGCTATCGTTGTGATTACCGTAACGATAGCAAAGCGGCGGTGCCGTTCCGCGGCCTGCTCACCGGCGGCGGGGCTCTATCGCAATAGGAAGGTTTTCCCGATGGACGTAAACGACTTGGTGCTCGTAAGTGTCGACGATCATGTGGTCGAACCTCCGAATCTGTTCGACGGACGACTGCCGGCCAAGTACGCCGATTACGCACCGCGGTTCGTCACCCGCGCCGATGGCACGGATGCCTGGGAGTACAACGGTGAGACCGTCGCCAACGTCGCGCTCAACGCCGTCGCCGGCCGCCCCAAAGAGGAGTACGGCATCGAGCCGACATCGTTCTCCCAGTTGCGCAAGGGCACCTACGACCACAGCGAGCGGGTCAAGGACATGAGCGCCAACGGGGTTCTCGGCTCGCTCTGCTTCCCGTCCTTCCCTCAGTTCTGCGGTCAGCTGTTCGCCCGGACCGCAGACAAGGACGTCGCGCTGGCGATGGTCCAGGCCTACAACGACTGGCACATCGACGAGTGGTGCGGCAGCAATCCTGGCCGTTTCATCCCCTGCGCCCTGCCGGCGATCTGGGATCCGGAGGTGATGGCCGACGAGATCCGGCGAGTCGCCAAGAAGGGTTGCCATTCCATCACTTTCAGTGAGAACCCGTCCAAACTCGGTTGGCCCTCGATTCACGATCCGCACTGGAACCCCGTGTGGGAGGCGTGCAGTGACGAAGCCGTCGTGGTCTGTATGCACATCGGCTCCTCCTCTCAGCTGACGATCACCTCACCCGACGCACCGATGGACGTCATGATCACTCTGCAACCGATGAACATCGTGCAGGCCGCGGCCGATCTGGTGTGGTCGAGCATGCTGCGCAATTACCCCGATCTCAAGGTCGCGCTCTCCGAGGGCGGCATCGGGTGGATTCCGTATTTCCTCGAGCGCATCGACTACAACTACGACCGCCACCACGCCTGGACCGGGCAGGATTTCGGCGACAAGCTACCCAGCGAGATCTTCAACGAGCATGTGCTGACGTGTTTCATCGACGACAAGTTCGGCCTCGCCAGCCGCGAGCACCTCGCCATGGACAAGGTCATGTGGGAATGCGACTATCCCCACTCCGACTCCAATTGGCCGGAATCGCCGGAGATCCTGACGCAGTCGCTGGCCGGGTTGTCCGATACCGAGATCGACCAGGTGACCCACCTGAACGCCATGCGGCACTTCAATTTCGATCCCTTCACCGTCCTGGGCGGGAAGCAGAACTGCACGGTCGGTGCGCTCCGCAAACAGGTCGAAGGTCATGACGTGGCGATCCGGTCACAGCGCCGCGCCGACGACGACGGCTCGCACGCCACCAAGGCGACGGACCTGTTGAAAATGGCGATGTCACATTCGGATTAGCCACCCACCAAGGAGGTGCGAATCGGTGTTTACCGTCGGTTACACTGCAGCGAGAACGGTTGGGATTCGGTGAGCGCTACCGTGATGACCCAGGGAGTGAGCATGTCAGAACCCGTCGCGGCGAAGCCCCGCACGGTGAAGCCCAAACGGCGCCCGCGGGGATCGCTCGCCCTCGATGACATCGTTTCCGGCGCTTTCGAATTGGCCGAAGAAGTCTCGATCGCAGGGCTGAGCATGCCCCTGCTTGCCAAGCACATGGATGCTCCCGTCACCAGTATCTACTGGCACTTCCGCAAGAAGGAACAACTGCTCGATGCCATGACCGAGCGGGCAATTCTGCAGTATCACTTCAGCAGTCCGTTCATCGACGGCGGGACCTGGCAGGACGGTCTGCGCAACCACTTTCGGGAGATCCGCCGGGTCTTCCAGGAACGACCGGTGCTGTGTGAGCTGATCCTCATGCGCACCGGCGAGCTGAGCCCGGAGGCAACCCACACCTCGGTGGACAATCTCGAAGCGGCGGTCGGCACCCTGGTCGAGGCCGGCTTCAAACCCGATGATGCGCTGAGCGTCTATCTGGCCCTGTCGGCCTTCAGTCGCGGCACTGCGATGATCGAACATCTCAATGCCGTCCAGCGCCAGCACCCCGGACGGCGCGCGACGGGTGTCACGACCGCGCACCCATACCTCTATGAGCTGGAATACCAGGGGCATTCGATCGAGACCCTGGAGTTCGAGTTCACGCTGGAGGCACTGATCAGCAGGGCTGAAGCCGTCTTGGCCGAGACCGCTGGAGCAAAAAAGACCCGCCGGCGCTAGAACACGCCTCCGGTCACCTGGGCTGAAACTGGTTCTGTTTCAGCCACTTTGATTGATTTCCTGATGCTGGCGCGCGCCCACAATTGTCTCCATCCCAGTTTGACGATTCCCTTGACCCAAAGATGGCACTTTACTATCTTTATAAAAACAAGGAGTTATGGATGGAACGCTGCACCGGCGATGAGAGCAACCCGTGGTGACCGCCGGGCCATCGTCGACGCGCCGCGCCCTTGGCCCGCCCCTTGCCGGACTGATGACCGTCCTCGTGATCGCAGCCATCGTGGCCGGTGCGGCAGCGATGTTCCGGGGAGACTTCACCAAAACCGTTCCGCTGACCGTCATGTCGCCGAGGGCCGGGCTGGTCATGAATCCCGACGCCAAGGTCGAGCTGCTGGGCGTGCAGGTCGGCAACGTCAGATCAATCGAGACATTGCCGAACGGACAAGCCGCTCTTCATCTGGAGATGGATCCAGTTCAGCTGCAACAAATTCCATCGAACGTTGTGGCCAGTATCGCGTCCACGACGGTGTTCGGGGCCAAGTACGTCCAGCTGCTCCCTCCTCAAGATCCCTCCCCAACCCGCCTGCAGCCCGGCCAGGTCCTCACCGGTGAGCACGTGACCGTCGAGATCAATACCGTCTTCCAACAACTGACATCGGTGCTGGCCCACGTCGATCCGCCCAAGCTCAACCAAACCCTCGGCGCGATCGCGGCGGCATTCAACGACCGCGGGAACAAGATCGGCCAAAGCCTGGTGGATTTGGACACGATCCTGACCAAACTCGATCCGAGCCTTCCAACACTGGAATACGAGCTTCAGATCGCTCCCGGCGTCGTCGATTCCTACGCCGACGCCGCGCCGGATCTGCTCGACCTCGCGCGCAACTCCACTCGTATCAGCCAGACGATCGTCGATGAGCAGCACAACCTCGATGCATTCCTGGTGAGCAGCATCGGATTGGCTGACATCGGCAACGACGTCCTCGGTGCCAACGAACAGCCCCTGGCCAAGGTGCTGCATCTGTTGGCACCGACTACCGACCTGACCCACGAATACAGCCCGGCATTGAACTGCGCCCTGGCCGGAATGTTGAGGCTCTCCACCGATCCGCCGCTGCCTCTACCCGGGGCCGTCGACATGGTCGGTCTGGACCTCGGCCGGGAGCGCTATCGCTACCCAGCTAATCTCCCGAAAGTCGCGGCCACCGGCGGCCCACAATGCACGGACCTCCCGAACGTGCCGTTCGGCGCCACGCCGCCCTTCGTCGTCACCGACATCGGCGCCAACCCGGCCCAGTACGGCAATCAAGGGATTCTCTTGAACTCCGACGGTCTCAAGCAGTTGCTCTTCGGCCCGCTCGACGGGCCCCCGCGCAACAGCGCGCAGATCGGCCAGCCCGGATGAACCGCTCGTGGGCAACCGTGGTGAAGTTCGGCGTCTATGTGACGGTCATGACGCTGCTCACGGCGTCGCTGTTCTTCATCTTCGGCCAATACCGGACCGGGGCCGCCAACCCCTACAGTGCCGTGTTCAGCGATGCGTCCCGGCTGAAGTCCGGTGACACTGTCCGTGCCGCCGGCATTCAGATCGGCACCGTACGTGAGGTAACACTGCAGCCGGACGGGAATGTGTTGGTCGCGTTCGACGCGGACCCGACCGTCGCACTCACTGCGGGATCGCGAGCCGCGGTTCGTTATCTGAACCTGGTCGGTGATCGCTACCTCGACCTCACCCAGGGGACCGGATCGGGCCGGATCCTGCCGCCAGGTGCCCAGATCTCGCTCGATCACACCACCCCGGCCCTCGACCTGGACCTTCTTCTGGGCGGCCTGAAACCCGTGATCCAGGGACTCAACCCCCAAGACGTCAACGCCCTGACCGCGTCACTGCTACAGGTGTTGCAAGGACAGGGCGACACCCTGGCGTCACTGCTGTCCAACACATCGTCGTTCTCCAACAGCCTCGCCGACAACGGCGCCACCATCGACCGGCTGATCACCAACCTCAACACGGTGATGGCCACGATCGCCAAGGACGGCAACCAATTCGGGGGCGCCCTCGACCGGCTCGAGCGGCTGACCACCGAGCTGTCCCAGCAGCGTGACCCGATCGGATCGGCAATCGACGCTCTCAGTACCGGCACGGCCTCGATCACCGACTTGTTGACGACGGCCCGTCCGCCGTTGGCGGGGCTAGTGGATCAGCTGAACCGGGTCGCGCCGCTGATCGATGATCGCAAGGACCTAATCGATGTCGCGCTACAGCGGGCGCCGGAGAACTACCGAAAGCTGGCGCGGCTCGGGTCGTATGGCAGCTGGATCAACTACTACATCTGTGGAATCTCGCTGCGCGTGACGGATCTGCAGGGCCGTACCGCGGTATTCCCGTGGGTCATGCAGGAAGGTGGGAGGTGCGCTGAATAATGCTGAAATACCGCGGACCTCAGCTCATCCGGGCGGGCTTCATCGGCGTAGTCCTCGTCGCGCTGATCATCATCGCCGGCCTCAACTCGCAAACGCTGACCACCTGGGCCACTTCAGTCCGCTTTCAGGCGTTGTTCGCCGACGCCGGCGGGTTGGCCGTCGGCAATGACGTGACCCGGTCGGGCATCAAAATCGGCTCCGTATCGGATATTTCGCTGCGTCAGGGCTTGGCGCTGGTGACGGTGACCGTCGAGGGCCGGTACCGGTTGGGCTCGCAGACCACCGCCCACATTCGTACCGGGTCGCTGCTGGGTCAGCGCGTTGTCACGCTGGAATCGGCCGGCTCCGGTGTCATGCGGCCCAACACCGTCATCCCGGTGGCCCGCACGTCCACTCCTTACTCGCTCACCGAGGCGGTCAGCGACCTGGCCTCCACGACCGCGAGCACCAACACGCAGAGCCTCAACCAGGCACTCGACACCCTGTCGACCACCATCGATACGATCGCGCCGCAGATCGGGCCGACCTTCGACGGGTTGACCCGGTTGTCGCAGGCACTCAACGAGCGAAACGACACGCTGGGTGAATTGCTCACGCACGCAGCCGATTTGACCGGCATATTGTCGCAGCGCAGCCAGCGCGTCAACACCCTCATCCTCAACGCGAACGACCTGGTCGGTGTGCTCGACGAGCGACGGCAGACCCTGGTCAATCTTCTGCAGAGCGTCGCCGCCGTCTCCCGACAGCTGTCCGGACTGGTCGCCGACAATAAAGCCAAGCTCGCGCCGACCCTGGACAAGCTGAACTCGGTCACCGCGATGCTTGAGAAGAACCGCGACAACATCGCCAAAGCAATACCGGGCCTGGCGAAATACGAACTCACTCAGGGAGAAACCGTGTCCAGCGGCTTCTACTACACGGCGTTCGTCCCTAACCTCATACCCGGCCAGTTTCTCCAGCCGTTCATGGACTACGCACTCGGATTCCGGCGCGGTATCGACGCCGGCCGGCCACCGGACAATGCCGGGCCGCGCGCCGAAATCCCATTTCCGTACAACGGGATTCCAGGAGGTAGTCGATAATGCGCTCACAATGGCTTACTCGCGGCCTGGTCGCCGTATTCGCCGTGCTGATTGCCGTTGGGGCAACCATCGTCGTACGCAATGCATTCTTCGGGCCCACGACCATCACCGCGTACTTCGCCAGCGCTACCGCCATCTATCCCGGTGACGACGTGCGGGTATCCGGGGTGAAGGTCGGCACCATCACGGCTATCGACCCTCAGGGTCAGCAGGCGAAGATGACCCTGAGGGTCGATCACGGCGTCGCTATCCCCGCCGATGCGAAAGCCGTTGTCGTCGCTCAGAATCTGATTGCCGCACGGTACGTCCAGTTGACACCCGCGTACACCACTACCGGACAGACCATGGCTGACGGCGCGGTCATCCCGCGAGATCGCACCGCGGTCCCGGTCGAATGGGACGAGGTGAAGGCACAGCTGATGCGCCTGGCGACAGACCTGGGCCCCAAGGCCGGAACCGACACCACCTCGGTGGCACGATTCATCGATTCCGCGGCCGATGCCCTCGACGGCAATGGCGACAAGTTGCGTGCAACGCTGGGGCAGCTGTCGACCATCGCACGGGTGTTGGCAAGTGGCAGTGGGAATATCGTCGATATCATCACCAATCTGCAGGTCTTCGTCACCGCGCTGCATGACAGCAACACCCAGATCGTGCAATTCGAAGACCGGCTGGCCACGCTGACCAGCGTGCTCGACAACAGCCGCAGCGACCTCGATGCCGCCCTGACGTATCTGTCCGCGGCTGTCGGCGACGTCCAGAGCTTCATCGCGGACACCAGGGACAAGACCGCCGAACAGATCCGCAGCCTGGCAGCGGTCACGCAGAATCTGGCCGACCACAAGATGGACCTGGAGAACGTTCTGCACGTCGCGCCCAATGCGTTCGGCAACCAGTACAACATCTACGGTCCCGACAATGGCGCACCTCTTGGCGCCTTCGTGTTCAACAACTTCTCCAACCCGGTCCAGTTCATCTGCTCAATAATCGGTGCGGTCCAGAACACCACCGCAGACGCAACGGCCAAGGCCTGCTCGCAATACCTCGGCCCCGCGCTGCGGCTGTTGAACTTCGATTACCTGCCGTTTCCGGTCAATCCGTATCTGATGAAGTCCACCGATCCCGACAAGCTCATCTACACCGACCCGAAGCTGGCCCCCGCCGGTAGCGGACCCCAGCCCGGACCCGTCGAAGAACCCCCGGCAATCTCGGCCTACACCGGGCTGAACGGAGACGTTCCCGCGCCGCCGGGTCTGGGCCAACCGCCCGCCGTCGCCCCCGGATCGTCTGCGCCCGATCACCTTCCGGCCTCGCCGTCCCCGGCGTTGTTCCCGGGAGCGCCGGTTCCGCAGGGAGCGCCCCCTGGCCCAGCACCGGCGGCAAACCTGCCCGCAATGCTGCTACCCGCCGAGGGATCAACGCCATGAGCGAACTCAGGCCGGCACGCCGCATCGTCGCCGTCGCCACCGCCGCGCTGATCACCGCAGGGTGCGGCTTTCACGGACTCAATTCGCTGCCGCTGCCCGGTACGGTCGGGCAAGGGCCCGGCGCCGAGGTCTACCACGTCGAAATCGCCAACGTGGGCACCTTGGAATCGAATTCGCCGGTGATGATCAACGACGTCGTGGTCGGCAGCGTCGGGCAGATGAGATTCACGAACTGGCATGCCGACGTTGAAGTTTCGCTCCGTCCAGGCAGCGCGGTGCCGGCAAACGCGGTAGCCCGGGTCGGTCAAACCAGCCTGCTGGGATCGATGCACCTGGCCCTTGACCCGCCCGCGGGCCAGTCCCCGCAGGGACGCCTGCAACCCGGCAGCACCCTGACGTTGAACCAGTCCTCGACCTATCCGTCCACCGAACAGACGCTGTCGGCGTTGTCAGCTGTGGTCAACGCGGGCGGACTTGGCCAAATCGGTGACATCATCCACAACTTCAACGCCGCATTGTCGGGCCGAGAACCGCAGATCCGAGATCTGCTGTCCCGCCTGAACGACTTCATCGGCACCCTGGCGCGTCAGCGCGATAACATCATCGCCACCATCAACGGGCTGGACCGGCTTTCGGGCACCCTAGCTGGCCAAATCGCCGACATTGACACTGCCTTACACAAGATTCCGCCAGCCCTGGATGTACTCATCCGCGAGCGCCCCAAGATCACTGATGCTTTGGACAGGCTGCGTGTGTTCAGCGATACGACCACCACTCTCGTCAACGACACTCAGGCCGACCTGGTGCGAAACCTGACCAACCTCGGCCCCACCATCGCGGCCCTCGCCGACGTCGGCCCCGGCCTGCCCCGGGCATTGGCGTACCTGTCAGCCTTTCCCCTGGGCCAGGACCTCATCGACCGGGGAGTCAAGGGTGACTACATGAACCTGTTCACCATCCTCGACCTCACCGTTCCCCGGCTGAAGCGCTCCCTGTTCCTCGGAACCCGCTGGGGTGATGCCAATGCGCAACTGGTCGCTGCGCCGGGTGAGCCTGGGTATTTGAACTACACCTACAACCCACTGGGTGTCGGTGTGCTACCGCCGGACGCGCCACCACCGCCATCTCAGCCGCCGAGCCAGGCACCGGCCCCGCCCGCTATCGCGCCGACCGACGAAGGCGGCCACTAGATGCTCACCCGTTTCGTCCGCATCCAGCTGATCATCTTCACGATCGCCTCGATCGTCGGGCTGACTGTGATCGGGGTCAAATATCTGCAGGCCGCGACACTGCTAGGGGTGGGCCGACTCACCGTCACCCTGCAATTGCCCGCGAGCGGCGGACTCTATCGGTTCAGCAACGTCACCTACCGCGGTGTTCAAATCGGCAAGGTCACGGACGTCAAAGTGGTCGACGGCCGGCGCGTGGATGCCACTCTCTCGCTGGATGATTCGCCGCGGGTGCCCGTTGATCTGGTGGCGCATGTCCGCAGCATCTCCGCGGTCGGCGAACAGTTCGTCGACCTGCAGCCCAACACCGAGGGGCCGCCCTACCTATCCGACGGATCAGTGATCCCGCTGAGCAAAAGCACTGTCCCGCAACAAGTCGGGCCGATGCTCGATCAGCTCAGCAACCTCGTGAGCAGCATTCCCAAAGAACGAATGCAGGACCTGCTCGACGAATCCTTCAAAGCGTTCAACGGTGCCGGATACGATTTCGGGTCGCTGATCGACTCCGGCACCACGCTGACGCATGCCCTCAGCGGTATCGCCGACCGCAACCGCACCCTCGTTGATGACAGCGCTCCGCTGCTGCGCTCCCAGGCTGACAGCGTCGACGCGATCCGGACCTGGGCGCACAGCATCGCTGGCCTGACCGGCCAACTCGCCCAGAATGATTTGCAGATCCGCACCGTGCTGGAGACCGGCCCCGGATTCGCCGATGAGGTATCCCGACTGCTCGCCGAAGTCAAGCCGACCCTGCCGGTGCTGCTGGCCAACCTGACCACGATCGGCCAGATCGGCGTCACCTACCACGCGTCGATCGAGCAGCTGCTGGTTCTGCTCCCACCCACGGCGGCCAACTACATCTCCATTACTCCGAGCAACAACCCCACTGGGCTTCCCATGGGTGATTTCGGCATCTCGATCGGCGACCCGCCGGCCTGCACGGTCGGATTTCTGCCGCCATCGCAATGGCGTTCCCCCGCGGATCTGACCACCGTCGACACCCCTGATGACCTGTACTGCAAGCTGCCCCAGGATTCGCCGATCGCCGTTCGCGGCGCGCGTAACTACCCCTGCATGGGCCATCCCGGCAAGCGGGCACCGACCGTGCAAATCTGCGACAGCGACAAGCCGTACGAGCCGCTGGCGATGCGTCAACACGTGGTCGGCCCCTATCCGCTCGACCCGAATCTGATCGCGCAGGGCGTTCCGCCCGATACCCGAGTCAACCCCGATGACAACATCTTTGGGCCATTGCAGGGCACTCCCGCGCCAGGCGGCCCTGCCCCGGACCCTGCGCCGGCCGCCGCACCGCCGGACCCGACACCGCCGACCGCGGCACCATCGGCGGCACCAAGTGCCTTCCATGACAACGCCACCGTCACGCCATCGGTGGCGATCGCCCACTACGACAGCCATACCGGCGCCTACATGGCACCCGACGGCCATCTGTACCGCTCGGCGGACGTGGTGAACGCCGCGCCGAAGGCGTGGACCGATCTGGTGAGTGGGCCTCAATGACCGGCCGCGCGGCGACGATCGCCGTAGCGGTCGCCATGGCGATGGGCGAGGCAGCAGCGCCCGCAGGTGCGCAGTCGAGCGCACCGCTCAACGGTCGGTACATCGCGATCTCCAACGGCGACTGGGCCCAAACCAACGACTCCTATCACAACGAGGTCACCGTGCGCAGCACGTGGACGATCAGCTCGACGTGCACCCAGGGCGACGAATGCACCGGACAGGTCAGCAGCGACCTGGGCTGGACAGCGCCGCTACGCAAGCAGAACGACACCTGGATCGTCGACCGCGATCTTCCCGACTGGGAGACGTGTGCCGATGGCACCACCGCCCCCGGCCACCAGAAGATCCGGTTCTGGCGAGTCAACGCCGCTGGCATGCAAGACTACTCCGACCAGTCACCGATCTTCGCCGGCGAAGACAAGACGGTCGGACCCAGCGGCGCCTGCGGCAAGAATCAATGGCTGACTATTCGGATGCCGTTCTCGCTCCAGCAGATTGACTAAGGCGGGCAGCGTCTAGCGCAGCACCCGCACCGGCGCGTGGTGCCAGCCGACCACGTTGGTCATCGCCACTCGCGTCAGACGATCGCGGTCAACTTCGAAGCGCGGCATGAAATCCAGCAGCTTGTCCAGCGCGATCACGCATTCCATGCGGGCCAGCGCGGCGCCCAGGCAACTGTGTATGCCATAGCCCAGTCCTAGGTTCTGCGCTTCGGTACGGCCGCGGGTGATGTCAAAACTGTCGGCGTTGGCGAACGCGCGCTCGTCGCGATTGGCCGAGCCCAGGCACAGCAACACCGGATTGTTCGCCGGAATGATGTTGTCGTGCAAGGCGATATCACGGGTGCTGTACCGCACGAGATACTGCGCGGGCGCCTCCCAGCGCAGGAGCTCCTCGACTGCGTTGGGGATCAGGCTGCGGTCGTTGCGCATCATCTCCCATTGGTCGGGATGATCGGCGAACGTCACGATGGCATTGCCCACCAGCTTGGTGACTGTCTCGGCGCCCGCACCGCCGAGCAAGGAGGCGAAGCCGGTGATCTCGATATCGTCGAGTTTGGTCATCTCGCCGTCGCGGTCGAGTTCGACGTTGATCAGGTCGGTGATCATGTCGTCCTGCGGGTTGGCGCGATGTTCCTGAATGACCTCGTAATACATCATGCCGGTCTCGATTCCGGCAGCGATACCCTCTTCGGGCATCTCCACTTTCCCGTATTCCCTGGCAAGTTGCTTATCGAGCAACAACCGAACCTTTTGTCGCAGCTCGACGGGGACTCCCAGCATCTCGGTGATGACCTCGACGGGAAACAACGCCGAAAAGTCCTGCACCACATCGAAATTCTCCGGATCGACGGCGCCGAGGAACCGGTCGATCTGGGTGACGACGGTCTGGCGCTGCCGTTCGATGGCCCGCGGGGTGAACACCTTGTTGACCAGGCTGCGCATCCGCCGATGGTCCGGCGGGTCCATCATGATCATCAGCGGCGGAACCGGGTCATTGGACCGCACCATCTGCAGGTCGATGCCACGGGCCGAGGAGTAGGTGACGTGATCCTTCATGGCCGCCGACACGTCGGCGTGGCGGGTCAGCGCATAGAAGTCGTACTTCTCGCTGTAGTACACCGGCGCTTCGTCGCGCATCCGCCGGTAGGTGTCGTAGGGCGAGTTGAAGAAGTCATCCGAAAACGGGTCAAAGACCACTGTCGATGTTGTCATCATGTCCTCCTACTGCGCTGCGCTTTTCGACGTTGAGATTACGGTGGTCATAGGATCGCCCCGGCCTCTTTGGCCTTCTCGATGTCGTCCCAGTCGATGCCGAGCTCCATCAGAATCTCCTCGGTGTGCTGGCCGTGTTCGGGCGAACGGGCCGGCGGTGGCGGAGTCTCGTTGAATTGCACGGGTGCGGCGACTGTGCGGTATTCGGTGCCACGATCATCGACGTTGGTGATGACGTACCCGTTGGGTTCGACCTGAGGGTCGTTGAGGGCTTCCCGCGAGGTGGCGTAGCTCGCCCACACCCCGGGTTCGTCGGCGAGAGCCTTCTGCCAGTGCTGCAGGTCTTCCTCGGCGAATCGCTTGTTGAGGATGTCGATGCCCTCGGCGCAGTTGGCGAGGAGGTTGGCCGACGGGACGAACCGCTCATCGGTGGCGAGCTCGGGCAGTCCGATGCGATGGCAGAAGCCGGCCCAGAACTTGTCGGGTTGCAGGAACACCAATTGCAGCCAGCGCGCGTCGCGGGTTTTGTACCGGTTGACCACCGGGTTGAAGGCAATCCCCGGCGGTGCGCTGGGGATACCGTCGGCATCGAAGAGGTCGGCGACCGCGATCGACGGCGCGCCCGCCCACATCGCTTGTGCCAGAAGGGAAGAATCCACTATCGAGCCCTCCCCGGTGCGCTCCCGGTGAAACAGCGCCGCGCACACACCGCCGGCCAGGGTCGCCCCGGCCTGCAAGTCACCGAAGGCCGGCCCCTGACTGGCGGGGTATTCGGCGCCGAAGGGTGTGAGCGTGTAAGCGACACCGCCGCGGGCCAGGTAGGTCGCCCCGTCGAAACCGCCTTGATCGCTGTCCGGCCCGCGAACACCCAGGCCAGAGCCACGGGCGATGATGATGTGGGGATTGAAGGCACGGATGTCGTCGACGGTGAGCCGGGCTCGTGCCAGCGCTCCCGGCAGCCAGTTGGTGAGCAAGACGTCGGCGGTGCCCAGGAGTGTGCCGAACAGTTCACGACCCAACTCGGACTTGAGATCCAGGGCCAGGCTGCGCTTTCCGCGATTGCCCAGTTCCATCATGAAATCGACGTCGGCCCTGGCAGCGTCGCGGGTGAAGCCACCGACGACCAGCGCCCGGCTCGGATCGCCGAATTCGACGCTCTCCACCTTGATCACGTCGGCGCCCCAGTCGGCCAACGCGGCACCGGCGGATGGCACATAGGTCCACGACGCCATCTCCACAACTCGAATCCCGGCGAGCACCCCTGGCATAGACATCCCTTCTCCGGTGAGCGTTGACACAACGTTACCGTAAGACATACGGTTGCAATCCACAACGGTGGTGGTCGCTGAATCATGCGGCTCCGCAGGTGGAACGAGCTAAGGACGGGGCATGGAACTGAACGTCAAACCCGTTCCGATTCCCGACCCGGTGAGTGCCTTCTACTGGGAGAACGCCAAGAACGGCAGGCTCACCGTGCAGGGTTTCGAGGGCCTCGACATCCGCCAGCATCCGCCGGGGCCGACCCCCGAGATTCCCGGCGGCGGACCCGCGGGGGCCGTCCCGATCGCGGTCGAGGTCAGCGGTCGCGGCACGCTGTATTCGTTCACGGTGCTTCGCCAGCCGTTCCACCCGGGATTCCTGGACGCGGTCCCGTTGCTGATCGGGCTGACCGAGCTCGACGACGCCCCCGGCGTCCGGATCATGACCAACATCGTCGAGGCCGATCCGGACGAACTGGTCATCGGCATGCCGATGGAGGTGGTGTTCGAACCGCGCGCCGACATGGCGATACCGCAGTTTCGACCGGTGCGGACACCGTGACGCACGACAGGGCCGCTATCGTCGGCATCGGCTATTCGAGTGTGCACCGGTCCAAGGGGGTTGACGGGCGGGGCCTCGCCGTCGACGCCGCCCGGGCCGCGATCGCCGATGCGGGTCTGCGGATCTGCGATGTCGACGGGATCTTCGAGTACGCCGGAAACGAACAGTCCTACGACATCGCCAAGATGCTGGGCGTCGAAAACCTGGCCGTCTTCGGTGATTTCGGCCCGTGGGGCCCCTCGGCGATGAGTTCGGTGGCCGGGGCCCACATGGCGGTCCAATCCGGCGCCTGCGAAGTCGCGCTGGTGGTGCGTTCAGTCACCAGAGAGTGGGGCCAGCAGTCCGCGGAGAAGATGCTGCCGCCACCGTCCGGCATGTGGCAGTGGGATCTGCCCTACGGCATTGCCGGCGGGATGATCCCGGTGATGGCGATGAAGATGCGCCGCAGATTCCACACTCTCGGCGGCACACCGGAAGACTACGGTCATATCGCGGTCAACGCGCGGCGCTGGTCGAGCCTCAACGAACGCGCCGTTCTTCGGGACCTGATCACCATGGACGACTACCTGAACTCGCGGATGGTCTCGGATCCGGTGCACCTCTTCGATTGTGACTATCCGGTCACCGGTGCGTGTGCTGTCGTCATCACCTCCGCCCAGCGGGCTCTCGATACATCCAAGGCACCGGTGTGGATCGACGCGATCGCGATGGGCACCGGGTGGAAACCGGACTGGACCTACACCGACGACTTTCTCTTCGGCGGAACCCAACGCTGTGCCGAGACCATGTGGAAGCGCTCGTCGGTGACAGCCGCCGATGTCGACGTCGCGCAGCTCTACGACGGATTCACCCACATCACCGTGTCGTGGCTCGAGGCGATGGGGTTCTGCGGCATAGGGGAATTCGGCGATTGGGTCGACGGGGGCTCAGCGATCGGGCCCGGCGGCGTGCTGCCGCTGAACACTCAGGGGGGTCAGCTGGCCGAGGGCCGGCTGCACGGTTTGAGCTTCCTGGCCGAGGGGGTGGCTCAGCTGCGCGGCGAGTGCGGCACCCGCCAGGTCCCCGACGCCCAGGTAGCCGTCGTCGCCAATGCCCATGGACCACACTGCGCCTCACTGGTGCTGACCACATAACCAGGAGCAGCAATGACAACGACGTCCACCGAATCCACCGCGTTGAACCAGCGTGCCGCCGGGCGCGCGGAAACGCGGATGTACATCGACGGCGAACTCCGTGATGCCCGCTCCGGCAAGCAGTTCGACAACACCAGCCCCGCCACCGGCGAGCTGCTGGGCACCACCAGCGCGGCGGGTCCCGAGGACATGGTGGCAGCCATCGCCGCGGCGCGGCGCGCGTTTGACGAGACCGAGTGGAGCACCAACCACGGCCTGCGCAAACGGTGTCTGGTGCAACTGCAGGAGGCGCTAGAGAGCGAGTCCGAGGAGCTGCGCGAGGAAATCGTCGCCGAAGTCGGCGCTCCGCTGATGACGACGATGATGGCGCAGGTCGATTGGCCACTGGCCGACGCACTGCGGTTTCCCACCGAGCTCATCGACTCATTCGCGTGGTCGCGCGAGCTGGGTGTCGGCAAGGCCGGCGATGGCCAGCGCCGCGTGGTCAAGGAGCCCGTCGGTGTGGTGGCGGCGATCGCCCCGTGGAACTACCCGTTCGAGATCGTGTCCAACAAGTTGGGTCAGGCGCTGGCGACCGGGAATACCGTTGTGCTCAAACCGGATCCGAACACGCCGTGGACCTCGACGCGGCTGGGCCGGCTGATCGCCGAGCACACCGACATCCCGGCCGGGGTGGTCAACGTGGTCCCGACACCGGACAACGAGGTGGCCGAACTGTTGGTCAGCGATCCGCGGGTCGACCTGGTGTCCTTCACCGGTTCGACTCAAGTGGGGCGCCGGATCGCCGGCAGGGCTGCCGAAACACTGAAGCGGGTGTTCCTGGAATTGGGTGGCAAGTCCGCACTCGTCCTGCTCGACGACGCCGACCTGGACGCGGCCATCCCCTCGACCCTGCAGGTGTGCTTCCACGCCGGTCAGGGCTGCGCGATCAACTCGCGCCTGCTGGTGCCGGCGCACCGCTACGACGAGGTGGTCGCCCGGGTGGCCGAGCTGTTCGAGATGATCAGGCCCGGCGACCCGGCGCGCGGCGATACACTGCTCGGTCCGGTGATCAATACCCGCCAGCGCGATCGCATCCTCGGATTCGTCGACCGCGCCAAAGCTGCTGGCGCTCAAGTGCTCACGGGCGGAGCGGCTCCGACCGATCTGCACCCTGAGCTCGCCGGCGGCAGCTACGTCCTGCCGACGTTGGTCGCCGGGACAGACAACTCCGCGGAAATCGCCCGGCAAGAGGTGTTCGGCCCGGTGATGGTGGTGCTCCCCTACTCCGACGACGCCGAGGCACTGGCCGTGGCCAACGACAGCGACTACGGGCTGTCGGGGTCGGTCTTCACCTCCTCGCCGGACCGGGGCATGGAGTTCGCCAATCGGATCCGGGCCGGATCGTTCAGCGTCAACGGCGGGCTGTTCTACGGGGCCGACGCTCCGTACGGCGGCTACAAGGCCAGCGGCATCGGAAGGCAGAACGGCATCGAGGGCTTCGAACAGTATCTCGAGACCAAGACCATCGGCTACCTGTGAGCCATCGAAAGCACAGTAAATAAACAGCATTCACCGACATTAGGAGAACCCCATGGGACGAGTTGAGGGCAAGGTCGCCATCATCAGCGGCGCAGCACGCGGCCAGGGCCGATCGCACGCGCGGTTGTTGGCCGCCGAAGGCGCCGACATCATCGCGATCGACATCTGCGCCGACATCGAGACCAACGACTACCCGCTGGCGCGGCCTGAAGACCTCGACGAGACGGCTCGCCTGGTCGAAAAAGAAGGCCGCAGCGCGTATGCCGCCATCGTCGACGTCCGCGACCGCAATGCAGTGGCCCAGGCAGTGGACGCCGGGGTGGCCGAATTCGGCAAGCTCGACATCGTCGTCGCCAACGCCGGTATCGCCCCGCTGACCAAAGGTGGCCCCCGCCAAGCCTTCGTCGACGCCGTCGACGTCGACCTGGTCGGCGTGCTGAACCTGGTGCACGCCAGCCTCAAACACCTCACGGCGGGTGCATCGATCATTGCGACGGGATCACTGGCCGCGTCGCTGGCCTCGCAGAACACCAGCGGGATGGACGCCGGACCCGGCGGCGCCGGCTACGGGTTCGCCAAACAGGTGGTGGCGCACTACGTCAACAACCTTGCGCTGCAGCTGGCCCCGGAATTCATCCGGGTCAACGCCGTGCACCCGACCAACGTCAATACCGCTATGCTGCACAGCGCGCCGATGTACGCCGCGTTCCGGCCCGACCTGGAGAACCCGACCCGCGAGGACGCCGAGCTGACGTTCCCGTTCCTCAACGCCATGCCGGTGCCCTACGTCGAGCCCGAGGACATCAGCGAAGCGGTGCTGTATCTGGCTTCCGATGCGGCGCGCTACGTCACCGGCCAGCAGCTGCGCATCGACGCCGGAGGGACCATCAAAGCGGTTGCCTGGTCGGGCTAGCCTCCCCATCACGAGCGCACCTCTCGAGCGACAGGACACCACAGCAGTGAAGTTCGGCATCACCCTGGCCAGAGCGAACCCGGGGATCTGGAGCACCCTGACCCAGCGTGCGGACGAACTGGGCTTTGAATCCGTCTGGATCCCAGAGCATCTGGTACTGCCGGCGAACATCAGCGGCAGCCCGCACCATGGGGCCGAACATCCGCCGATACCGCCGCAGACGCCGGTCTTCGACGCGCTGAACTACCTGTCGTTCCTGGCCGCCCAGACCAGCTCCATTCGGTTGGGCACTCACGTCTACAACATCGGGTTGCGCCACCCGTTCGTCAGCGCCCGCGCCGCGGCCACCCTCGACGTGTTGTCGGCGGGCAGGCTGGAATTCGGGATCGGGGCAAGCTGGCTGCGTGAGGAATGGGACGCGGTGGGATGGGACTTCGACACCCGCGGCGCCCGCGTCGACGAGGCACTGGAGATCTGCCGGGCATTGTGGACCGAGCCGAAGGTGGCGCTGCAGGGCCGGTTCTTCAGCTTCGACGAGGTTATGTTCGAACCCAAGCCGGTGCAGCCCGGCGGTCCGCCGATCCACGTCGGGGGCGACGGCAAGGCGGCTCTGCGGCGCCTGGCCCGCTACGGCGACGGCTGGATACCGATGAATCACACCCTCGACATGCTGCCGGCATCGTTGCGCACGCTGGATGAGCTGTGGATCGAACACGGCCGGCTGGGTCGCCCCCAGGTCACCATGAGCTACACGGTGACCAGCCGCGACGACGTCGAACGGCTCGCCGATGCCGGCGTCGACCGGGCGATCGTCGACCCATGGCAGCGCACCAGCGGGGCACTTGACGGAATTGCCCGGTTCGCCGACGAAATCATGAGCAAGATGTGAGGGCACCGATCCGACTGAGGGGGCGGCAATGAGTGAACACGGCGCGATTCTGCGCGCGATTTCCGAACCCCTTCGACTCGAAGAGATCCACCTCGCCCCGCTGGCAGCCGGCCAGGTCCGGGTGCGCATCGCCGCAAGCGGTGTCTGCCATTCCGACCTGTCTCAGGCCACCGGCGTGCTGCCTGCCGGTACACCGTGCGTGCTGGGCCATGAGGGTGCCGGAATCATCGAGGATGTCGGGTCGGAGGTGACCCACGTCAAGCCCGGCGACCACGTCGCAATCGCCTGGATCGCGTCGTGTGGCCGGTGCTGGTATTGCTATCGCGGCGAACTCCACCTGTGCCGCAATGCGATCCGCGATGTCTATTCAATGCCGTACGCCACCGACACCGAGGGAACGCCGTTGTTCACGTCGATGGGAGTGTCGAGTTTCGCGACAGCCACCAACTGTCTGGCGCGGGCGGTCGTCAAGATCGACGACGACGTTCCGTTTGATATCGCCGCACTGGTGGGCTGCGGCGTGGCCACCGGCGCGGGGGCCGCACTCAATACCGCTCCGGTCGAACACGGCAGCGCGGTGGCGGTGATCGGCCTTGGCGGAGTGGGCCTTGCGGCTTTGATGGGCGCACGGGTACGGGGCGCAGCCGAGCTCATCGCGGTCGACCCGGTGGCGTCCCGCCGCGAGATCGCCATCGAGCTCGGCGCCACGCACGTGATCGATCCGAGCACCGAAGATGTTGTCCAACAAATCAAGGCGATCACCGGACGCCGCGGTGCCGACTACGTGTTCGAGGCCGTCGGGCGCGCCCCGACGATCGAGACATCCTTCCTCGCCACCCGGCCTGGCGGCGTCACCTGCGTGGTGGGTGCCGCCTCGCCGACCGAAAAGATCTCCCTCTCGGCAAATGACCTGTACATCCAGGGCAAGACCGTGGTCGGCTGCCAGTACGGGTCGATGGTGCCGGGGCGCGATTTCCCGATGCTGCTGAATCTGTGGCGCTCGGGCGCACTGCCGTTGGACAAGCTCATCACCCGGCGTATCGGGCTCGGCGAGGTCAACTCTGCGTTCGACGACCTGATGAGCGGCAGCGGGATTCGATCAGTGATCGTCAACGACGAAGTGAAGGCGAACTGAGATGAGCGATTCGTGGCGGAGCTACCCCTACGAGTTGGTGCCCGGCGAGCCACTGCTGCAATTCCCGGCCGCCGAAGGCACCCATCCCGAATTCCAGTCCGACACCTGGTATCTCGCCGGACATCTGACCGGAACCGATTCGGACCGCCGCTTCGCATTCATCACGATCTTCAACCGCAACCGGCCAGCCGGGGACGTGGTCGCTGACTTCTACACGTTCGCGCTGTTCGATACCGACCACGGCGTATACGGCACCTACACCGACTACGACATGCCGCCGAAGAACATGGTGGCGGGCGCGGTTCCCAAGTTGACCAGCGCGCAGGGCCATCTCGATCTGCGTTACGACAGCACCGCCGGCACCGTCACCTGGTCGGCCAACCGCGACGGTGACGGCGAATTGGTGCCCTATACCTACGATTACAACGCGGTCGGCACCGACAGGGACGGTGCGCCCATGCAGCTCACCCTCCATCTCAGCCCGACGCAGGGTCCCGTGCCGGTCGGTGGCTCGGTGCACAACGGCCGGATCGACGCGTGTCTACAACCAGACACCTACTCCTACTTCCAAACCGGGCTGACCATGACCGGCACCTTGCGGTGGGGCGATATCGAGGAACGGGTACACAGCGATTCGGCCCACATCGACCGACAGTGGTTCCCCCGCTATGCCGGCGGTGGCGGTACCGGCGGGGACCCGCGTGGGCAGGCTCATGAATGGCACACCATCGCCCTGGACAACGGTGTCGATCTCAGCGTGTGGCGTCAGTACGACCGGCGCGGCGCGAATGTGTTGGTGCCCTTCACCGGTATAACCGCGACGTACGAGGATGGGACAGAACCGGACTGCGTCGACGACCTCGACGTCACCACCACCAGCTACGTGCGCTGGCCCGACGAGGTACGCAGTCTGATGAAGCCGATCGCCAAAGCGCGGTATATGCCCGAACGCCACGTCGTCCGCTCCAAGAGCCTCGACCTGGAACTCTTCGGCGAACCGCTGGTGCGGGCACCCGGGCACGCCCTGCCCATTGAATACCTGGAGGGCCCTTACGCCTACATCGGCACCATGGCAGGTGAACCGGTCACCGGCGTCGCGTTGTATGAAGCCTCCAACGCCATGTATCGCGACTGGGAACTCATCGACGTCCTCGACACTCAAATCGCCCACCACCAAGCCGAATCCACGACACTTAGTGATGGCGTGACGACGGCCCGCACGCTGATCGCCGACGGGGACACCGCCGCGACGGTGGCACATCTGGAAACGCTGCGACCGCAATTGGCCGCACTGGACGCGCCCGCGTCGACCGAACTGCTCGAGCTGCTCGACGGCCTCATCGAGGCTGTCCGCAACGAGATTCGCTAGCCGAGAGGTCTCGCAGCGCATGCCGACGCTCCCGCGGTCCCAGCTGGCACGCCTCTGTTCATCCGTTCACCCCACCACGAGAACCCCTGGGCAGGGTGACGTGCACGCGATGATCGCCATTGTCGATGACGTCGCCGATGCGGTCCGAGATGCCGGCGGATGGATGTGTGACCGCGTCTGGGCTGGGTGGGATGTCACCGCATGGGTGCCCTCCGGATGTGACACAACTCCCCTGCGAATCCTTGGCGTGACAGCGGTGCCGCTGGAAGGAGAACTGACTGATCTCTGGCCAAGCCGGCGGCCCGCCGCGATCGCCATCGGAAGTGACGTGACTTCGCTGCCGTCTCGGATTCGCACGCGGGTCGATGCGTTAATGCGTGATCCCGGAACTGAAGTCACCGTGTGGGGCGCTTGTCGATCTGTACCCGGCGACCGCCTTCACGACGTACACCACCGACTCAGTGCCGCCGCGATCGCGTTCAAAGCCCATGCCATGCATGCCGCGTCGCTGTCTGAGGCTTGCGGGCCGACCGAGAGCTTTCGCAGTCGCGCGCCCTGGTTTCCGCTGCCCGCCGGGGCAAACCGGCAACGCGCCACCGGCTCCTAACTGTTGGGCTGCAACAGGATCGGCAGTCTGGTGATCTCTCGCAGCAATGTCGAGGCACCGACTTCCACACCGTCGAGGATCTGGTAATTCGGCCAGCGGCGCAGGATCTCGGTGAACACGACCTTGGCCTCCAGCCGAGCCAGCTGGGCTCCCAGGCAGAAATGCTCGCCGATGCCGAAGGCTAGATGCGGGTTCGGCGAGCGAGTCACGTCGAAGGAGTCGGCGGTCTCACCGAAGACGGTCTCGTCACGATTGGCCGCGGTGTACAGCATCACCAGATAGGCGTCTTGCGCGACAGCTGTGCCCCCGAGGTCGACGGGGCACGTGGCGGTACGCCCCATCGCCAGAATCGGTGTGACCCAACGCAGCATCTCTTCGACGGCCGTCGGGATAAGCGACTCATTGGCGGCCAGCGCGGCACGTTGTTCGGGGTGCTCGGCCAGAGCCACCAGCCCGCCGCTGATCAGGTGCCGAGTGGTCTCGTTGCCTGCCACCAGCAAGCTCATGCAGAAGCCGAGCTGTTCGGCGCGGGTCAGTTCGGCGTCGGCAGTGATGGCCGTCAGAAGATCCTCGGGCGGGTCGGTCTCGGCTGTCCGGGCGTCGAGTTTGGCGTTGAAGTAGCCGAAGAAGTCGATGGCGGCCATAGCGCGCGGATCGGTCGGATCCGTGGCGGCGATGGCGATCGCGTCCGACCACTTGCGGAAGGTCGGAATGTCCTCGCCTGGCACCCCGAGCATGTGGGCGATGATCAGCAGCGGCACCGGGGCGCTGATCGCGTCGACGGCGTCGACCGGCTCGGTCGGATCGATCTCGTCGAAGACCGTGGCCACGATCGACTCCGCTAGCTCGGCGAGCTGGGCCACTCGGCGAACAGTGAAGCCCCTGTTGACGATTCGGCGCATTGTGACGTGTCGAGGCGGGTCGACGTAGAGGATCGAGTCATTGCCGGAGACTTCACGTTTGACGTCGCCGATCAGCACGCCCTTGGACGAGATGAAGGTGGCAGGGTCCTTGCTCATCTCGGTGATCTGCGCGTGTCCCGTGACGGCCCAGAACCCGGCGTCGGGCAGTTCGGCGACCGGGCAACGACGACGGAATTCGGCCAGTTCGCGGTCCGGGCCGCTGCGCCAGAAGTCCGGGTCGTCGATCTTCGGAGCCGTCATCAGGTACCCTCCTCGGGGCCGAGCTCATCAACCGTATTGATTACGGTAAGCATACAAAACGGCGTCGGCGGCCGACAGGGGTGCTAGGTCGTCGGCAGCCCGACGATCGCGCGGATCTGCCGGCGCGCGGCCGCGGCGTCCTGGTCGGGAAATGTGTAGTGGCTCAGCACCGTGCGCGCGATCGCCGCAGCGAGGTCCCGCGGAGCGGCCGCCAAGGGCATACCGTCGCGCTGACACCGCCGTATCACGCCAATCAGCCCTTCGGTGATCACCGGCAGCGCCCCGACGATCTGCTCGTGAGCGAAGCGGGGATCCAGATCCACGATGCGCCGGGGCGGTTGATCCTGCAGCACCGTGGCCACCACATCGAGGGCGGCCTCCATACGAGCCTGGCCGGCCAGCCCCTCGATCGCACGCTCCATCGCGGCGTTGAATCGTTGATACTCGTTCCGACCGAGCGCATCGATGAGTTCTTCCTTGGACAGGAAGTATCGATAGATGCTTTGTCGCGACACTCCGGCGACGGCAGCCACTTCGGTCAGGGACAGCTTGCGGGTCCCGGACTGCAGCACCAGGCGGCGGGCGGCGTCGAGGATTCGTCCGGTGAGATCACCATGATCCGACCGGGCGTTCTCAGCGGCGCTTGTCATGTCAATCGACCGATATTACGCAACCAGGAGATATAGGCGCGCAGTCCATCGTCGAACGACATCGGGTCGTAGCCGAGCCGGCGACTGGTGGGGTTGTCCGGTGAGCGCGGCGATCGAACATCCTTGGCTGCCGCCTCGGCGATCGCCATCAGCGTCGGACCGAACTCGGCGGTGAGCCGGTCGGGATCGGAGCGGTAGTCGAGATCCTCGACCCGGTGCTCAACCCCGGCGATCTCGCACGCGCGGTTGATACCGGCAGCGGTGCTGATGGTGTCCTCGGGGCGCCCGATCAGCAGGTAACGCTCGCCTGCGATGCCGCGGTCCAGCGCCGCGATCGAGCCACGCGCGACGTCCGCGCCGGCCACCCAGGTGACCGGGAACGCCAGGTAACGGGCGATACGACCTCGCATCCCCGCCAACAGAACACGGTTGAAGCTGGTGCGGTGCAGCGCCCGCTCGACGACGACACCGGGCCCGAAGATCGCACCGGGGTGGCAGGTGAGCACGTCCTCGCCGGACGCTGCGCGCTGTTGAGTCTCAAGGAAGGCCGCCAGCTTGGTGACCGTGTACGGATCGTCAGGCGGATCGGCGAGCACCGGAGCCTCTTCGAACTGTTTGTCGGTGGTCAGGTCGATGAAGGTGGCGGTGCTCAACGCGACGACACGACGCATGCCCAGCTTCTTGCCCGCGTCGAGAACATTGGTGGTGCCGGTTATGTTGACTGCCCGGAAATCGTCGAGGTCCTGGCTGGCTCCGCCGAGCAAGGCCGCGCAGTGGATGGCCGCTTCGGCGCCGGCGGCCGCGGACAGGACGTCGCCGGCATCGCTGATATCACCCTTGACCAACTCCACGCCGAGGTCGGCCAGGGCCTGAGCCTCGTCGGGGTTGCGGACCAGTGCCCGTACGTGATCGCCGCGTTCGATCAGCTGCTCACACACGTTGGCACCGGTCTGGCCGGTGCCCCCTGTGACAAAGATCGTCGCGCTCATCCGAGCCTCTCAGCATTACACATGTGACATTTGTCGTCCTGAATGTAACAGCTGATCTGGCCTTGGTCTACAGTCCTCGTATGACCATCGATCCTTCTCAGATTCTGCTGACCGACCGGGTCGCCGTCGTCACCGGTGGCGGAGCGGGTATCGGCCGCGGCATTGCGGCAGGGCTCGCCGCCTTCGGGGCCCGGGTGGCGATTTGGGAGCGTGACGTCGACAGCTGCGCGTCAGCGGCGCAAGCCATTGGGGCACTCGGGATTCCGGCCGACGTACGCGACAGCGCCCAGGTCGACGCCGCCCTGAAGCGGACCGCGGCGGAGCTGGGCCCAGTCACCATCCTGGTGAACAATGCGGGCGGAGTGTTCTACTCAAGCATCCTTGAGACATCCGAAAATGGTTGGGATGCTTTGTACAAAGCCAATCTGCGTCACGTGTACCTGTGCACGCAGCGAGTGGCCAAGGGCATCGTGGCGCAAGGGTTGAAGGGCAGCATCATCAACATCACCTCGATCGAAGGTGTGCGCGCCGCACCTGGCTATGCGACATACGCCGCGGCGAAGGCCGGAGTGATCAACTACACCAAGACCGCCGCGCTGGAGCTGGCGCTAAATGGTATCCGGGTCAACGCATTGGCACCCGACATCACGCTCACCGAAGGGATTATGCAGGTCGCACCGCCCGGTGGCGAGCAGCGCTTCGGATTCACGGTGCCGATGGGCAGGGCCGGTCATGTCGACGAAATGGCCGGCGCTGCGGTATTTTTGGCGTCCGACCTGTCGAGCTATATCACCGGCCAGACCATCCACGTCGATGGCGGAACCGAGGCCAGCAGCGGCTGGTACCACCACCCCGAGACTGGGAACTACGCACTGGGGCCCAGCTCGCACTGACTGGTCGCGGACGGCTCAGACGAAGTCCGAGCCGCCGTCGACATTGACAGTGGCACCGGTGACATATCCGTTGCGCCGAGACGCCAGGTACGTGGTGATCGAGGCGATCTCCTCGGGCAGACCGGCCCGGCCGAGATCGCAGGGCTGGTGGAAGTTGTCATCGATCCACGTCATCACGTCCACGGGATTGCTGGCATCCAGACCGTCAGCGGCCAGGATGTCTTTGAGGTTTTCGGTGAAACTCGACGTGACGATCGTGCCCGGGCATACGCAGTTGACCAAAATGCCGTCTTTGGCAAGGCTTTTCGACAGGTTCTTGGTGATGCTCGTGAGCGCGGCCTTCGACGCGGTATAGGCCACGATGCGGGGGTTCTGGCGCTGGATCGAGTGCGCCGCGAACGTCACGATCCGGGCCCAATCAGCCTGGCGCAGGCTGGGCAACGCGGCACGGATCGAGCGCACACCGGACATCGTGCCGAGCCCGAATGCCGAGTCCCAGTCCGCATCGGTCATGTCTTCGAAGTAGCCGTCCCCGGGGCCGATGGTATGCACCAGGCTGTTGAGACTGCCCCACCGCGCGGCAACCTCGGCGAATGCGGCGGCGATGGAGTCTGCGTCGTTCATGTCGACGGAAATCCCTATCGCATCAGGAGATCCGGCCGCGAGCAGTGACTCCGCGGCGGCATCCAGTGGGCCTTGGTCGCGGGCCATCACCGCCACTCGGGCACCCTCTTCAGCCAGTGTCCGGGCGATCGCCAGCCCCATCCCCTTGCTTCCGCCCGTGACCACCGCGGTTGCTCCAGCCAGTCCCAAGTCCATTGGTGTTCCTTTCGTCAGGTTTGATCAAAATCCCGTAGTACGTCCGCGATGGCCTGCGGCGCCACCCCCAGCCCGCGCAGGCAGAACCGCAAGACGCGCTCACGCAGACCGGTCAGCTCGCAATCCCCGGTGGCCCAGTGCCGTTCGACATTCGCCCATACCGTGCCCTGAATGCACAGCGCCTCGGCGTCAGGATCGATGTCGGGGAAAGCGCCGCTCTCACTGCCGCGCTCGAGCTGCTCGCGGAGCGGCAGCAGGATCTCGGTGTAGGCGGGGCCGACGAGTCCGGGTTCGGCGAACATCTGCGACTGGGCTTCAAGAGACATCGTGCGCAGATCCGAGCGAATCTGTTCGTTGAAGGCCAGATCCAGCCGACCGTCGATCCACTCGGCCACCGCACGGACCGGGTCGTCGTAGGCGTCCATCCGATTGCGCAACCGCAGCTTCTCGACACGAGCCATCTCGACGAACACCGCGGTCACCAGCTGATCCTTGGAGTCGAAGTGACGGTAGAACGCTCGTGTGCTCAGGTGGGCGCGCCGCAGCACGCCGGCGATACTCAGTGCTCCAACGCCCTCTTCGCGCACCAACTTCGATGCGGCAGAGAGGATCGCGATGCGGACGCGCGGGTCGGGGTCAAGCTTCTTGCGCCCAGCCGTGGTTGTCGGTTGCATGTCCAGTAATTACCACGGTGCCGCTACGCCGAGGCGTCGTAGGCACCTAGATAGTCGCTGAACACCTCGTGCACCTGATCGGGTGTCAGGCCGTAGTCGGCGAGGTCGTAGCTGTGGGTTCCACGCTGTCCCGGCTGGTGACCATCGGCCCAGTGCTGAACCCGGGCACGCGACTCGGCCGAGAATTCCAGGCCGAGCTCGCGGTAGCTGTTGGCCACCGTGCCTACCGGATCGCTTTGGAGATCGGCGAACGACACGTCGACGAAGCGGTCGTCACCGAACTTCGTCCGGAAGTCCATGGCCCGCTTGATGCCTTCGGACCACCACGCCAATTGTTCGGCGCCCAGTTCAGCGTTGTTCTTGTAGTCGCTACTCCAGCTTCGGACGTACGCGATGAGACTGCAGACCGATCCGAGCACCTTGGCCGGATCCCGATGGCTCCACAGGAATTTGGCACCTGGATACGTTTCGACGAAGGCGTCGAGCGCGAACATGTGCACCGGTGTGCGCAGCAGCCAGAGGTTCGGCTTGCAATGCCACTGCAGCAGTTTGAGCGCCTGTTTGTGGAAGGCGTACGTCTCACGCATGTCGCAGTCCAGCAGCCACTCGACGTAGCCGGGCACCCGAACCACACCATCGAAATGGAAGGTCCGGAAGCTCATCCCCATGAGGTCCTGGCATTCGGTGGCTGCTTCGGCTTCGGAGTTGATGATGGCCTTGAAGTCGGGGAACATCTGCTCGATCATCCCGATGCCCTCGGCCGCCTGCGCGATCCGGGGATCGGTGCGCTGGGTGGCCGCCTCGGGTGGCGGGGTCGGCGCTTGAGACTCCCAGGTGCGCAGGAACCGGAACTGCGGGTCGGCCGAAACCAGTTGGCCCAGAGCAGTTGTCCCGGTGCGGGGCAGACCGAGGACCACGATGGGTCCGTCGACGACCTCGTCGGCGATCTCCGGATTCTGCTTGACGGTGTCGATGATCCGCAGCCGTTGGATCAGCGCGTTGCTGATCGTCGCATGCTGCATCACCCGCCCGAGGTCGTTGAGCTCAGCTTCGGTGTTGAGGCCGTCGACGGTGCGTTCGAGGCCCTCGCGGTAGTAGGGCGAACCAAAATCCGACAGACCGGTGGCAGCGCGGGCACCGGCTTCGAGTTCATCGGCGGAAAAACTCATCGAGAGAACCTTTCGTGGACGGCGCGACGCCGGCGCGCGATGACGTCGGCACGTTCGGCTTGGGTGGTCATCGTGGTGCCGGCGGGCAGCTCCGCAAGCACTTCATTGGCGGCCACCACACGAGTCGCAGGCACAGGTGCGGTCTCGGTGCGGACGCAGCGCAGCAGGATGGCCCCGTTGCTGTGGCCTGCGGTGTCCAGCCAGTTGGCCACTCCGGGGTCGTCTGCGGACAGCACGAAGCGGGCGATCCCGTCGGGGTCGACGACTGCCTGGTGGCCGTTGAGGCTGGACTGATGCCGCCCGTAGTGGATGGTCTCCAACCAGGGGTTGCCCAGCGAGATGCCCCAGTACACGCCCGTGGGCGGCTCGAACTCGACGATCAGCGCCTGCCCCGGTTCGAGCGCGAACCGTCCTATGACAGGCCGGTTTTCGGCCGCCGCACCCATAGAGCTCATGTCGGCCGGCTCAAGGAAGCCGTTGCTGGGCGGCATCGCGCCGAAATCGAGGAAGAACTTCAAGTTGTCGTAGATGAAGTCGCCCAGGGCGAAAATCTGACGGGACACGAACGTCGTCGGCTCCACGGCGGCGTTCTCGACATCCACCTTCGGGCTGATTCGTTCGATGCGCAGTGAGGCGGGTTCTTCGGTGTCCCAGTCGTAGAGGAAGTTGCGCACCGTCAGCGTCGGATGCTCACCGATGAGTTTGATCCAGTTGCCCTCGTGTTCGTCCCCGGACAGGACGGCCTCGAAGGTGCCGTCCGGATTCACGTCGAGATCGTCGACCAGGTAGTTGGCGGTCGCGGCGATGCCGTCCATGGCTTGGATGCCCACGTAGCGGGCGGTGCCCCGGGATCCGTACAGGCGGTAGGTCTCCCCCGCACGCAGGCTGGAGTTCAGGTAGACGCAGTCGGGGCATTCCAGGCCCCATGTGACGATGTCGTCCATGCTGGCGCGTTGGACAGCGAGCACCGGATCGGGATCGACGCGCAACGCCATATCGATACCGACGGTCAGCAGGATCATCAGGTGCCGCATGCCGGCGGCGAAGTCAATGTTGTTCTTGTTCACCGGATCTGACATCACCAGCTGCGCGGCGGCTTCGAGCCGCTCTTGCAGATGGGCCCACGCTGCCGGCAGTTCGACATCGTTGCCCGTGCCGGACAAGGCCGCCTCGGCAATGGCGTGCGGCAGCCAGGACAGTGGGTTCTTCCACGCTGGCTGGTCCGGTTCGGCGGCCACGGCGCCCTCCTTCGATCCAGCAACTCGGCGTCGAGATTTTGAAAACGCCATTTTCGATTTAACGAGCTGATCGTTACACCGGGAGGTCGTCGTGTCAATGGGCCAACGGAAATCGCTCGATAGAACACCTGGTGAGCGCCGCACCAATGCTGTTAAATCACAGCGATATTGAACGACATCGACCCACAAGAACGCCGGGCTGCCCCGTCAGCGAAGGCGGGGCAGCCCGGTGACGGCGCGGCCTAGCCCGCGCCAATAAATCTGGGTAGAAACTACCAGGTTACGTGCGTGGCGCGACGCAGAAGGCATTCCCCTCGGGGTCGGCGAGCACCACCCACCCGAAGTCACCGAAGCTGTTGCGACCGGTCTCGGTGGCTCCGAGCTCGACGAGCCGCGCGACTTCGGCCTCGACGTCATCGGTGGAAAAGTCGAGATGCACCTTGTTCTTGCCCGGCGTCGGATCCTCGACCTGTTGGAAGGCCAGCCCCGGCCCTTCGGTACGGCTGACGACGACGAAGAAAGGTGGGGCGATGGGCGTTACGTCACTATCGAGCGCGCGGGCCCACCACGCGGCGAGTCCTTCGGGATCGGTGGTGTCGAACGTGATGTTCTCGGTCTTGAGTGCCATGGTCCGACGCTAGCCCCGGCATGTGACAGGTCTCCATGATGCGGGCGTACCGCACCATGGAGAGTCCGCCACTAGGTGCCCTTGACGTTGAGCACCTGCCTCAGCTCGTGCACGACCTCCACCAGGTCCGCAGCATCGGCCTTCACAGCGTCGATGTCCTTGTAGGCGTCGGGGATCTCGTCGACCCACTCGTCGCCGTGCCGGTACTCGATACCCTGCATGCGCGCGGCCAGGTCGCCGGCCGTGAAACGCCGTCGTGCCTCGACCCGGGAGAACCGTCGCCAGCGCCATGCGGTGCCGAGCACAATCCCTTCGGGTTGCCCTTGCCCCGCACGATGTACGAACGCGTGCCCATCGAACCAGGAATGATGGCGAGCCGGCCCTCGTGAGCGGTCGATCGCACCCGTACGGGTCAGTCACACATCCTTGCCGCCATGCTTCTCCTTGGCGGTGTAGTTGTGGTGCGTATTGACCGTCGTCTCGACGAAATCGCTCGCATCACCCTGCGTCCTACCCGTCGACGCCTTCCGCATCCGTCATGACATCGTCGACGCCTTCGGCAAACTCACCCTGCGACACGGCAGCCGCCTGCACCACCTCGGCATCGGACGCGCGCACGCCCAGACACCCGTACTGATCCTGGTCACCACCAGCACCGTCACCGTGATCAGCAAAACCCGCCACCACGACCTAGCCAGCCACGAGATCAATCCCAACAAAAATTACTGGCCCAACAAACACAAAAACCCCGGCCAAAGGCCGGGGAATCTGTAACCCATGACGCGACTCATCTGTAACCGATGACCCGACTCATGACATGGTGCGGGCGGGGGGACTCGAACCCCCAAGCTCTTCCGAGCACCGGCACCTAAAGCCGGCATGTTTGCCAATTTCATCACGCCCGCGGTCGGGACGATTCTAGCGTCGGCTGCACGGCTTTCTTGTCGGTGGCGGCTCATACGTTCGTTCTGGGGCACCAAGACAGGACGCAACGTGCGCTCAGCCAAGGAATTCGAGATCGTACGCGGCCTCATCGCCGCTGGTTTGAACGATTGCGCGATCTCGAGACAGACCGGGATTCCCCGGCGCACAGTGCACGTTTGGCGTACCCGATCTCCCAGGTGGGATCGCAAACAGCAGTCGGGTGTCTGTGCTGGCGCCCACGACTTCGACAATCTGCCGGCCAGTGATTACTGCTATCTGCTGGGTCTGTATCTCGGAGATGGCTTCATCTCGAATGCCGGACGCGCTTGGATGCTCAGGATTACTTGCGATACGCAGTATCCCGGAATCATCAATGGTTGTCGCAGAGTGATCGACACCCTGATGCCGGGACAACGGGCCGGCGTGTGGACGAGGCCGAGCGGCACGTGCGCGGATGTGTACCTCTACTCCAAACACTGGCCATGTCTCTTCCCTCAGCACGGACCCGGCCTCAAGCACCGCCGGCCGATCACATTGGAGCCGTGGCAAGAGCAACTCGTCGAGCAAGCACCCGAGGACTTCATCCGCGGACTGATACACAGCGACGGGTGCCGCGTTGTCGCCAACGACCGCGGCGTGAAGAGCATCCGCTACCACTTCACGAATCACTGGAGAGGACATCCTCGGCCTCTTCACCGGCACGCTCGATCAGCTGGGCATTCCGTGGACCAGGTTCGACGAAGTACGTCGTCTCGATCTACCGCAAGGCGGCTACCGCGAGACTCGACAACTTCATCGGCCCGAAGTGCTGAGCGTCACGCGCGCGTGAACCTATAACCGCTGGCACGGTACCGTTGTTGTGTGTCCACGACGCGCCGACGCCGGTTCGCGCTGATCATCGGAGTGATCATCGCCGCCTGCGGCTGCCTTGCTCTGGGCTGGTGGCAATGGAACAGATTCGAGTCGACGTCAGGCACCTTCCAGAACCTCGGCTACGCCCTGCAATGGCCGATGTTCGCGGGGTTCTGCGTGTACGCGTACCGCAAGTTCATCCGCTACGAGGAAGCCTCGCCCGAGCCGCCGTCGACAGCGGAGTCCCTCACCGAGGTCCCCGCCGGACTGTTGCCCGAACGGCGAACGGCGCCAGCCACTTCCGATGACCTCGACCCTGCACTGCGCGAGTACAACGCCTACCTCGCCGAACTAGCCGCCGCCGACAAGGCCCAAGAAGATCAGAACAGGACCACCGCATGAGCGCACCCGAGTCGCCCGAAGCCCCAACGGGCGTCCCGAACGAGACGATCCGCAAAGCCCTTCTCGGCTACCGGGTCCTGGCCTGGACTACCGGGCTCTGGCTCATCGCGCTGTGCTACGAGATCGTGCTGCGCTACGTCGTGAAGGTCGAGGACCCGCCCACCTGGATCGGCGTGGTGCACGGCTGGGTCTACTTCGTCTATCTGCTGTTCACCGCCAACCTCGCGGTGAAGGTGCGCTGGCCGATCGCCAAGACCATCGGGGTGCTGTTGGCCGGCACCATCCCGCTGCTGGGCATCATCGTCGAGCAGGTACAGACCCGGGAACTCAAAACCCGGTTCAACCTCTAGACCGGATCGGCCTCGAGCTCGAGTTCTTCGGCAGACCACTCCGGGACCGTCGCCTTGGCGGGAGCCGGCAGCGTCAGCGCGATCACCGCAGCCAGCGCCGCGACACCGGCGGCGATGAGCAGGGCGATCCGCAGACCGTGCAGCGATGGCATCACGTGTCCGGCGTAGGTGATCGTCATCGTCGCGAGCACCACGCCGATCACCGCGCTCGCTATCGAAGTCCCCAACGACCTGGCGAGAGCATTGATTCCATTGGCTGCCGCGGTCTCCGAGATGGGCACCCAGGCGTTGATGAGCGCGGGCAATGACGAGTACGCAAATCCCACGCCAAGGCTGATGGCGATGTTCACCACCATCACCGCCGCCGGACTGCCGAGCAACCACACCGCGCCCAGGTAGGCGGCCGCAATGATCGCGGCACCGCAGACCAACGTGAACTTGGCGCCGCGGCGGCCGGCTATGCGTGCCGCCAGTGGTGACGCGACCATCATCGCCAGCCCACCGGGCGCCATCCACAGCCCCGCCTGCAACATCGACTGTCCCAACCCGTATCCAGTTCCCTTGGGCAGCTCGAGCACCTGCGGAGCGACCAAGGAAAGCGCGAACATCGAAAAGCACACCAAGATGGCCGCAATGTTGGTGGTCAGGACGGGCCGGCGCAGGGTCGTCCGCAGATCAACCATCGGCGCCGCCGTCCGAAACTGCCAACGAGCGAAGACTGCGAACACCACGACGGAGACGACGAACATCGACAGCGTCGTCGAACTCGTCCACCCCCACGTCGAACCCTTCGTGATCGGCAGAAGCAGCGTCACCAACCCGGTAGTCAGCAATACGAAACCCAGCGGGTCGAACCGATCGGCCGAAGTGGCCGGAATGTTGGGCACCAGGAAATAGAACAACAGCATGGCCATGATGCCGAGAACGCTTGCGCCCCAAAACAATGCGTGCCAGTCAGTCTTTTGGGCGACCACCGCCGACAGCGGCAGACCCAGCGCGCCACCGACCCCCAGTGACGAACTGATCAACCCCATCGCAGAGCCGACCCGGTCGGCCGGTATCGAGGCTCGCAGCACGCTGATCGCCAGCGGGATGATCGGGATGCCCAGACCCTGCAGGCCGCGGCCGATGATGAACGGCAGCAGCGAGCTGGTCATCGCCGCGATCAACGACCCGACCGTCAGTGTCGCCGCGCAGACCATGAGCATCGGCTTGGGCCCATAGATGTCGCCGAGCCGGCCGAACACCGGAGTCGTCACCGCGGCGGTCAGCAGCGTCACCGTGATCGCCCACGACGCATTCGACGGGCTGGTGTGCAGCAGCAGCGGAAGTTCGGGAATCAGCGGGATCATCAAGGTCTGCATGAGCGACACACTGATTCCGGCGGCTGCCAAGACAGCGATCAGGACACCGGGGTGCGCCGCCCGGACCGAATGACGACCCACCCGAGCATCATGACACAGTTAGATGCGCTAGAAAAACACGGCAGATACTCAGCTGACCAGCGCACGCAGCGCTGGAATCAGCGCGGACAGCGCGCGGCCGCGATGCGAAGCCCGGTCTTTCTCCTCGGGACTGAGCTGCGCCGCGCTGCGGGTCTCCCCGTGCGGGACGAAGAGCGGGTCGTAGCCGAACCCGCCGTCGCCGCGCGGCTCGCGGGCGATCGCGCCGGACCACTCGCCGCGCACGACGGCTCCGTCGGCGTCGCCGGGCCCGTAAACCAGGGCGCAGGCCGACACGAACGACGCCGAACGCCGCTCGTCGGGCACGTCCCGGAGTTGGGCCAGCAGGAGCGCGTTGTTAGCGGCATCGTCACCGTGCACGCCGGCCCAGCGCGCCGACAGCACACCCGGCATCCCGTTGAGCGCGGCGACCGCGAGCCCCGAGTCGTCGGCGACGGTCGGCAGTCCAGTGGCGGCATAACCGTCGCGCGCCTTGGCCACCGCGTTCGCCTCGAAGGTGGCGCCGGTTTCGGGGGCCTCCTCGAACGGCGGCACATCGTCGAGCGACACCAGGGTCAGCCCGGACACGCCTGCGGCGTCGAGAACCCGGCGGAGTTCGGCCAGCTTCTTGGCGTTGCGGCTGGCGACGAGTAACCGAGTCAGGACCCGAAGGCCTTCTTCGAGGGCGCACCTTCCGGGAGCACGCCGGGATAGGGCAGCTCCAACGCTGCGCGCTGCACGGTGAACAGCGTCTCGCAGGCGCCGAGGGCGGCGTCGAGCATCTTGTCCAGCGTCGAGCGCGGGAACGTCGCCCCTTCCCCGGTGCCCTGGACCTCGACCAGCGTCCCGGTGTCGGTGGCGACGACGTTCATATCGACCTCGGCGCGCGAATCTTCTTCGTAGGGAAGGTCGACGCGCACCCGGCCGTCTACGACGCCGACGCTGACCGCCGCGATCGCACACGACAGCGGCCGCGGGTCGGACAGCTTGCCGGCCGCCGCCAGATACGTGACGGCATCGGACAGCGCCACGTAGGCGCCGGTGATCGCGGCGGTGCGGGTGCCGCCGTCGGCCTGCAGCACGTCGCAGTCGATGGCGATGGTGTTCTCGCCGAGTGCGGCCAGATCGATGCAGGCCCGCAGGGAACGCCCGACCAGCCGGCTGATCTCCTGGGTGCGCCCGCCGAGGCGGCCCTTCACCGATTCGCGGTCCGACCGGGTATGGGTGGATCCGGGCAGCATCGCGTACTCGGCGGTGAGCCAGCCCTGCCCCGAGCCCTTGCGCCAGCGCGGCACGCCTTCGGTGACGCTGGCTGTGCACATCACCCGGGTCTCGCCGAAGGCGATCAGGACCGAGCCAGCCGGGTTGGAGGTGAAGCCGCGGGTGATGGTGACCGGCCGCAGCTCGTCGTCGAGCCTGCCGTCTTGTCGTCGGGACACGAATGAACCCTATCGGAGTCAGTGCCGACTGACGTCGATCGTCTCTCCGCATACGACCGCGTGGACCGGGCCGTCGAACTCCGCCTTGGCCTCGCTGATCACGTCCTCGCGTGAGGTCCAGGGCGGGATGTGGGTCAGCAACAGTTCGCCGACGCCGGCGCGCTTGGCGATCCGCCCGGCCTCGGTGCCGGACAGATGTAGGTGCGGCGGGCGGTCCGGCGCGTGGGTCCAGGACGCTTCACACAGGAAAACGTCCGCGCCGCTGGCCAGTTCGACGAGCGACTCGCAAACACCCGTGTCGCCGCTGTAGACCAGGGTGGCGCCCGACGGGTCGGTGATCCGCATGCCGAACGACTCGGTCGGATGCGTCACCAGTCGCGGCAGCACCTGCAGCGCGCCGAACTGCACCGGCTGGTTGTCCTGCCAGTGATGGATTTCGAAGATGTCGGAGAAGTCATCGAGCTCGCCGCCCAGCGGCGAAGACGCCGCGGCCAGCCGGCTCCAGGTGTCACTGGGCCCGTACATGACTCCGCGGCCTTTAGCCGGGCTCGGATGATAGCGACGCCAGACGAACAAGCCGGGCAGATCCAGACAGTGGTCGGCATGCAAATGCGACAGCAGGACGTGGACCTCGTTGGGGTCGGCGTAGCGCTGCAATGCGCCGAGTACCCCGCCGCCGAAATCGAGAACGAGCGGCGGCGTATCGGGTGCCGTCAACAGATAACCGGACGCCGGCGAATCAGGCCCGACAACGCTGCCGGAGCAACCAAGGATGGTGATTCGCACAGCCACTAGCTTGCCATGCCCGATTGCCGCAAGAGGAAAACATGACGGGTTTGGATGTGAGAATCACTTCGCCGCGCCGACGTGACGCTGAACAGGGTGTACACCAGTGATCGCCGGCCCCAGGAAGCGAGACGCCAGGGCTGTGAAAGCCTCCGGATCGCCCGTCGCCTCGAACACCCGCGTCACCGGCGGAGCCTCGTGCGGGCGCAGCAAATCGTTCTCGGTCAGCACTTTCAGCAAGTCTTTGGCGGTCTCCTCGGCGCTGGATACCAGGGTGACCGAATCTCCCATGGCCAGCTGAATCAGACCGGACAACAACGGGTAATGCGTGCAGCCCAGAACCAGGGTGTCGACCTGCGCGCGCTGCAGCGGCTCGAGATAGCCCTCGGCCAGATTGAGCACCTGCCGGCCGCTGGTGACGCCGCGCTCGACGAAGTCGACGAACCGCGGACACGCCACCGCAGTGATGTCGACGTCGCGGGCCGCGGCGAACGCATCTTGGTAGGCACCCGAGGCGACGGTCGCCTGCGTCCCGATCACGCCGATCCGCCCCGTCCGGGTAGTCGCCACGGCGCGTCGCACCGCCGGCAGGATCACCTCGACAACGGGCACGTCGTACCGTTCACGGGCATCGCGCAGGCACGCCGACGACGCGGTGTTACAGGCGATGACGAGGGCCTTCACTCCGCGCTCGACGAGGTCGTCGCCGATGGCGAGGGCATGCGCGCGGACCTCGGGGATGGTCAGCGGGCCGTACGGTCCGTTGCCGGTGTCACCGACGTAGATGACGTCCTCGTCGGGCAGCTGGTCGATGATCGACCGGGCCACCGTGAGCCCGCCCACGCCGGAGTCGAAGATGCCGACCGGCGCGAAACGGTCGCTCATGAGGTGAGGCCGGGAAGTTGGCCGGTCTTCTTGCGTTCCCTGGCTTTGCGTTCCGGGCCGGACAGCCAATAGGCCGCCAGTACCCCGGCGATCCCCCCACACAGGTGCCCCTGCCAGGACACACCGCCACAGCGGTTCAGCTCGGGCACCGCCCCCCACAGAACACCGCCGTAGACGAGCAGCACGACGAGGCCGGTCACGATCTGCCAGACGTGCCGGGTGAAGAAGCCGAACACCAGCAGGAAGGTCAGCCAGCCGAAGATCAGCCCGGAGGCCCCGATGTGGTTGGTCGGCAGCGGGCAGCCGCCGACATCCCCGATCAGCCAGGTGCCGAAGCCGCCGACGATCCAGATGATCGCGGTGGCCCAGACGAACCGCGCCATGCCGGTCAACGTCACCAGGAAGCCGAGCACCAGGGCCGGCAGCGTGTTGGCGGCCAGGTGCTGCCAGCTGGCATGCAGCAGCGGCGCGAAGATGATGCCCCACAGGCCGTCGGATTCCAACGGCCGGATGCCGTTGCGATCCAGCGAGTGACCGGACAGCTGGTCGATGAGCTCGATGAGGTAGAGCAGAGCGACGAACGACAAGATGGTGGCGCCGCCGACCTTCCAGGCCGCGGGCTTCTTGGGCTGCGGCGGGGTCGGTGAGTAGCCCAACGGCTGGTTCATCCGTCCTCCGCGTTCGCTGTCACGCCCAGAGCTGGCCTTCCAAAGCCTCCTCGGCTTCGTCCAGGCTACCGGCGTAGGCGCCGGTCGACAGATACTTCCACCCCGCGTCACACACCGTGAACGCGACGTCAGCGCGCTGACCGGCCTTCACCGCCTTCGCCGCGACCCCGAGTGCGGCGTGCAGGATCGCCCCGGTCGAGATGCCCGCGAAGATGCCCTCGACCTGGATGAGCTCCCGGGTGCGCCGCAGTGCATCGATCGAGCCGACCGAGAACCGGCTGGTCAGTACCTCGGGGTCGTAGAGCTCAGGAATGAAGCCCTCGTCGATATTGCGCAGGGCGTAGACACCCTCGCCGTAGCGCGGCTCGGCGGCGACGATCGCGATGCCGGGGACGTGCTCGCGCAGGAACCGGCCGGTTCCCATCAGCGTGCCGGTGGTACCGAGTCCGCCGACGAAATGCGTGATCTCGGGTAGGTCTTTGAGCAGCTCCGGCCCGGTGCCGTAGTAGTGGGCGGCGGCGTTGGCCGGATTGCCGTACTGGTAGAGCATCACCCAATCGGGGTGTTCGGCGGCCAGCTCCTTGGCCCGGGCGACCGCGGTGTTGGAGCCACCCTCGGCGGGTGAGTAGATGATCTGGGCGCCGTACAACTCGAGGATCTGCCTGCGCTCGACGGACGTGTTCTCCGGCATCACGCAGATCAGCCGGTAGCCCTTCACCAGTGCGGCCATCGCCAGCGAGATGCCGGTGTTGCCGCTCGTAGGTTCGAGGATCGTTGTCCCCGGCGTGAGCAGGCCGTCGCGCTCGGCCTGCTCGATCATCCGCAGCGCAGGGCGATCTTTGATGGATCCGGTGGGATTGCGGTCCTCGAGTTTGGCCCACAGCCGCACGTGTGGACCGTCGTCGGTGTCGTCCCAGCGCGGCGACAGCCGCGGCAACCCGACCAGCGGGGTGTCGCCGACCGCCTGGATCAACGAGCCGTAGCGAGTCAATGCGCGTCCAGCTCAGCCGCCGGCCACGGCGGGCAGGATCGTGACCGAGTCGCCATCACCGATCTCGGTGGCCAGGCCGCCGGAGAAGCGGACGTCCTCGTCGTTGACGTAGATGTTGACGAACCGGTTCAGCTTTCCGTTGTCCACCAACCGCTCTGAGATCCCGGAGTAGTTGGCCTCCAGGTCGGCGATCACGGCCTCTAGTGTCGCGCCGTCGGCGGTCACGCGCTTTTCGCCGCCGGTGTGGCTGCGCAGGATGGTCGGAATCGACACCTCAACAGACATGGGTGGCTCCTTCTTCTGCTCTAGTACTGCTCAACGATGGTGACAGGTTCTTCGGTGACCACACCCTCGAGAATCCGATAGCTCCGCAGTTCGTGCTCGGCGGGATCCCGGGTCGACACCACGACGTAGTGCGCATCGGGCTCGGAGGCATACGAGATGTCGGTGCGGCTGGGGTAGGCCTCGGTCGCGGTGTGCGAGTGGTAGATGACGACCGGAGCCTCGCCCAGATCTTCCAGGGCCCGCCACACCTTGAGGTGCTCGCCGGAATCGAACCGGTAGAACGTCGGCGAGCGCTCGGCGTTGATCATCGCGATATGCCGCTCGGGACGGTCGGATCCCTCCGGCCCGGCCAGCACACCGCACGCTTCGTCGGGGTGGTCGGCACGGGCGTGGGCGACCATGGCGTCGACCAAGTCGGCACGGATCACCAACACGGCGGGGAGTCCTCCTGTGGTCGAGCTCAGTGGGCCGATGCGTCGAATGCACCGGGCAACATGTCGCGGTAGGTCGGTATTCCGGCCGCCGACTCGGCGGCCAGCACGGCGACCACCACCGCACGCGCCAAACAGTCTGCTCCGGCCGCGCCGAGCTTCGCGAGCGGCTTGGTCTCCGGCAGCATCTGCGCCGGGGTGTCCGGCGCCGGTTCGAGCTCGATGGCGCCGGTGGCCAACGCGAAGACCGTGTCGCCGTCCAGCGGGGTGTGCGCCGGCCGGATGGTGTGCGCCAAACCGTCCTGGGCGGCCACCGCGAAACGCCGGCAAGCGGCCGGCGAGAGCGCGGCGTCGGTCGCGACCACCGCGATCGTGGTGTTCAGCGGGCCGGATTCGGCGTCCAGGGCGGTGAGCGCGGCGATCTGCTCAGCGGGCGGATTGACCAGCCCGAATTCGTTGATCAGATGGTTCATCCATGGCAGCCCGGTGGCCGGGTCGACGACGTTTCCGGCGCTGTTGACGATGACGATCGCCCCGACGGTTATCCCGGAGTCAAGCGTCATCGACGCGGTGCCGACACCACCCTTGAGCACGGCGGCGCGCGCACCGATGCCTGCGCCGACGGTGCCGACCGCCACGTCGACACCCGCGGACTGAGCCGCCACGTAGCCGAATTCGGCGGTCGGCCTGCACCCCCAGCCGCCGACCGGAAGGTCAAAAATCACCGCGGCCGGAACTATCGGGACAACACCGCCCTCCATCGCCACGCCGCGGCCCTGTTGCTCGAGCCACGTCATGACGCCGTCGGCGGCGGCCAGCCCGTACGCACTGCCCCCGGTCAGCACCACCGCATCGACGTGCCGGACGCTGTTGGACGGGTCGAGCAGGTCGGTTTCACGACTGCCGGGCGCACCGCCGCGAACGTCGACCGCTCCCACCGTTCCCGGCGGCGCGACGATCACGGTGGTGCCGCACGCCCAGCCCGAGCCGAGGGTCGCATCGGCGTCGAGGCGCCCGTGATGACCGACCAGGATGCCCGCGACATCGGTGATCGAACCCGTCATCGGATGGGCTTGCCCATCAGCCCGAGCACCAGATACTCCTGCAGCACCGTCAGCCACTGGTACACATCGAGGTGCCCGGCCAGCGGGTGGTCGACAGGCAGCCGGTCGGGACCCTCCGGTCCGATCTCGAGCATGGCGCCCAGGGCCAGCCGAACGTCATTGATCGCAGAGATCCAGGCGTTGGCGTCGTCCTCGGTGATTTCGAACCGGCCGCCACCGTCGGGCACCGTGTCCAGAACACGCTGTGCCGCAGCCTTTTTAGCGTCGATAATGGTGGGCTCGTGCAGGCTGCGCAGGGCGCCGTTGAGACTTTCGGCGGCGGCCGAGCCGGCTGGGTGTTCACGCTGCGGTTTGAAGAAGTCGGGCAGCAGCCGGCGCATCGTGGTGTCCTCGGGCGGCTGCGGGTTCCCGGCGCGGATACCGGTGATCTGCTCCAGCGGATCCGACGGTGTCGAGGCTTCCCGCTCGTCGAGCATGTCCTGCACCGAGGAAACCATGTTCTTCAGCAAGGCCGCTTCGTGCGGGGCCAACGCCGAACGGAACCGAGGCCCCTCAGCGGTGTCGACCCGCTTCCATTTCCGCACGCGCTCAGCGGTCCTGCTGCATGGTCGCCCACAAACCGGCGGCATGCAGTTTGGACACGTCTACCTCCATGGACTCCCGGCTACCTGCCGATACCACCGCCTTGCCCTCCTGATGAACCTGCAGCATGAGCTTGGTTGCGTGCGGTTCGCTGTAGCCGAAGAGCTTCTGGAACACGTAGGTCACGTAGTTCATCAGATTGACGGGGTCGTCCCAGACGATCGTGACCCAGGGGTTGTCCAGAGCACCGAGTGAATCAGTGCGTTCCTGTCCGCTGGCGTCCGGTCGGGTCGGAGCTGCTTGCGAGCCCATGGGGACAAGGATAGCGAGCCGGTCCTTTGGCTATCCAGCCCGTGGGGCGGCCGATACGGTTGCGCTGTGACCGCCGCCCTGCTGACGGACAAATACGAGCTGACGATGCTGGCCGCCGCGCTGCGCGACGGCTCGGCCGAACGCACGACCACCTTCGAGGCGTTTGCCCGTCGACTGCCCGACGGCCGCCGCTACGGCGTGGTGGCCGGAACGGGCCGATTCCTGGAAGCCTTGGGCGAGTTCGTCTTCGACGACGAGGCGCTGGAATCGCTGGCGTCGTTCCTCGACGCCGCCACGCTGGACTACCTTCGCGACTTCCGTTTCACCGGCGATATCGACGGCTACGCCGAAGGCGAGCTGTACTTCCCCGGCTCCCCCGTTTTGTCGGTTACCGGCACATTCGCCGAATGTGTATTGCTGGAGACGCTGGCACTGTCGATCTTCAATCACGACACCGCGATCGCTTCGGCTGCTGCCCGGATGGTCAGCGCGGCTGCCGGCCGGACACTGATCGAGATGGGTTCGCGGCGCACCCACGAACAAGCGGCGGTGTCGGCGGCCCGCGCGGCCTACATCGCCGGTTTCACCGGGACGTCGAACCTCGAAGCCAACCGTCGCTACGGCATACCCGCGATGGGGACCAGCGCGCACGCGTTCACGATGGTGCACGCAGGCGCCGACGGGCCGGACGAGAAGGCGGCGTTCCGCGCCCAGGTCGACGCGCTGGGCGTCGGGACGACGCTGCTGGTGGACACTTACGACGTGACGACCGGCGTGGCCAACGCGATCGCCGTCGCCGGGACCGAACTCGGCGCGGTCCGCATCGACTCCGGCGACCTCGGCGTGCTCGCTCGACGGGTTCGGGCTCAGCTCGACGAGCTGGGCGCGACCGGCACCCAGATCGTCGTATCGGGCGATCTCGACGAGTTCTCGATCGCGGCGCTACGGGCCGATCCCGTCAACACCTACGGCGTCGGCACATCGGTGGCGACCGGCTCGGGCGCCCCAACCGCCAGCATGGTCTACAAGCTGGTCGAGGTCGATGGCATACCGGTGGAAAAGCGCAGCAGCCGCAAGGAATCCCACGGCGGCCGTAAAGCCGCGCTGCGGCTGTCCCGCGCGACGGGCATCGTCACCGAGGAGGTGATCTATCCGGTGACCGCACGCCCCGAGGTGACCGAACCCGCCCGGCCGCTGACCGTGCCGCTGATGCGCGCCGGGCAACCGGTCGCCGGACCCGACCTGGCCGCAGCCCGCGCCTTGGTGGCCGACGGTCTGCGCAGCCTGCCGTGGGAGGGCTTGGCGCTGTCGCAGGGCGAACCGGCGATCCCGACCCGGCAGGTGGCGGTGCGACCGCGGTGAGCTCAGACGAATTGCCGCCGGTGACCGACTTGCTGGCGACGGCGGTGGCCGCTTTGGGCGGCGCGGAACGGCCGGGTCAGGTGCAGATGGCCGAGGCGGTGGCCCGTGCGTTCGAGGGCGGCGAACATCTGGCCGTGCAGGCCGGCACCGGCACCGGCAAGTCGCTGGCCTACCTCATCCCGGCGATCGCCCGGGCGGTCGCCGAGGAAACCCCCGTCGTGGTGTCCACCGCGACGATCGCCCTGCAACGCCAACTCGTCGACCGCGACCTCCCGCGGCTGGTCGACGCCCTGGCCGCCGTGCTGCCCCGGCGGCCCAAGTTTGCCCTGCTAAAAGGGCGCCGAAACTATCTGTGCTTGAACAAGATTCACAACGGCGGCGGCGAGGAGAACGCCGAGGCTCCGCAGGAGGAGTTGTTCGAGCCGGTCGCGGCCACCGCGCTGGGACGCGACGTCGCCCGGTTGACGGCGTGGGCGTCGTCCACCGAGACCGGCGACCGTGACGAGCTGACCCCGGGTGTGCCAGACCGGTCGTGGTCACAGGTCAGCGTGTCAGCGCGAGAATGCCTCGGCATGGCGCGCTGCCCGTACGGCACCGACTGCTTCTCGGAGCGCGCGCGCGGCGAAGCCGGCCGCGCGGAGATCATCGTCACCAACCACGCGCTGCTGGCCATCGACGCCATCGCCGACGCGTCCGTGCTGCCTGAGCACCAGTACCTCGTCGTCGACGAGGCCCACGAACTCGTGGACCGGGTGACGTCGGTGGCCACCGGCGAGCTGACGCCAACCCCGCTCGGTGTGGCCACCCGGCGGATCGCCCGGCTGGTCAGCCCCCAGCTGGCCCAACGGATGGAAGCGGCGGTGGCGACGTTCTCCTCCGCGATCCACGACGCACAGCCCGGCCGGCTGGATTACCTCGACGACGAGCTGGCCACGTATCTGACCGCGCTGCGGGATGCGGCCACCGCTGCCCGCGGCGACATCGATCCGTCGCCGAAGGACCCCAAGGCCGCCGCGGCACGCAGCGAGGCGATCGCCGCGCTGACCGAGATCGGCGATACGGCGTCGCGGGCGTTGGACTCGTTCGTGCCGGCCATCCCGGACCGCACGGAAGTGGTGTGGCTAGACCACGAGGACGGATCGGCGGGCAGGAGCGGAGCGAACCGGGGGCCGAGTGCAGGCACGATTCGTCCAGTCCTCAGGGTGGCGCCGCTGTCGGTGGCCGGGCTGCTGCGAACCCGGCTGTTCGACAGCGCGACAACAGTTTTGACATCAGCGACCCTGACCGTGGGCGGATCGTTCGACGCGATGGCGGGCGCGTGGGGGCTCGGCGACGGCCCTAAGTGGAAAGGCCTCGACGTCGGCTCCCCCTTCGAGCACGCCAAGGCCGGCATTCTCTACGTCGCCGCACACCTGCCGCCGCCGGGCCGGGACAGCGCCGGCAACCCGGAACAACTCGACGAGATCGCCGCCCTGATCGAGGCGGCCGGCGGCCGCACCCTCGGGTTGTTCTCGTCGATGCGCGCCGCCAAGGCGGCTGCCGAGGCATTGCGCGCACGGATCGACACCCCGATCCTCTGTCAGGGCGACGACGGCACCGCGGCACTGGTCGAACGTTTCGCTGCCGACCCCGAGACGTCGCTGTTCGGCACCCTGTCGCTGTGGCAGGGCGTCGACGTGCCGGGCCCGTCGCTGTCGCTGGTGCTCATCGATCGCATCCCGTTCCCCCGCCCCGACGACCCGCTGCTGACCGCGCGACAGCGGGCGGTCGCGGCCCGCGGCGGCAACGGGTTCATGACGGTCGCTGCCGCCCACGCCGCGCTGCTGCTGGCCCAGGGAGCCGGGCGGCTGCTGCGCCGCGCGGATGACCGCGGCGTCGTCGCCGTGCTGGACTCGCGAATGGCCACCGCACGTTACGGCAGCTATCTCCGTGCGTCGCTACCTCCGTTCTGGGCGACCACCGACCCCGCACGCGTCAAACAAGCACTTCAGCGGCTACGCGGCACCGTGGATCCGTGAGTTATCCCGGGTCCGGCCGGTACCACGGCGCTATCGTGACAAGTTCGCACGCACGCCGGCCTGACGCCTCGGAGAGGGTGGCCCTCATGCACCGACGACACCTCGCACGCCTGCTCGCCATCGCGGGCAGCGCCGTGGTGCTGGCCGGCTGCGGCACCACCATCTCCGGCAAGGCCGTGTCCGTGTTCGACGACCCGTTCAAGGTCGCCGGCCTGCAAGCGGTGGACGGAGCCAGCGGCCTGCGGTCGGATGCCGAGAAGCCCACCCGCACAGTCTCCGACTCCAACGGCGGCAAAGATGACGAGATTGCCGTGCAGTCGGTGAGCGATCTCGAGGAGTTCTGGAAAGCCAATTACAGCGGCACCTTCGACGGTGAGTTCAAGCCCGTCAAGGACCTGATCTCCTGGGACTCCAACGCCTATGACGGCACCTTCTGCGATGACTCGACTTCCGGACTGATCAACGCCGCGTTCTGCCAGGACGACAACACCATCGGCTGGGATCGCGGCGTCCTGCTGCCAGCATTGCGAGAAGCCAACGGCGACATGGCAATCACGATGGTCCTGGCGCACGAATACGGGCATGCGATCCAGAAGATGGCCAAGCTCAACAAGAAGGGCACCCCCACGCTGGTGGCCGAGCAGCAGGCCGACTGTTTCGCCGGCGTCTACCTGCGCTGGGTAGCCGCGGGGAACTCGAAGCGATTCACTCTGAGCACCGGTGACGGGCTGAACAACCTTCTGGCCGCGATGATCTCGTTCCGGGATCCGCTATTGAGCCAGGACGACTACTCCGGCACCGGGGACGAACACGGGTCGGCCTTCGAACGGATCTCGGCCTTCCAGTTCGGGTTCACCGACGGTCCGTCGTCCTGCGCTGCCATCGACGCCCAGGAGATCGGTCAGCGCCGCGGCAATCTTCCCATCGAACTTCAGCAGGACCAGACCGGCGAGTTGCCGGTCAGCGAGGAGTCCGTCCGTTCGATCATCGAGGCGATGAATATCCTCTTCTCGCCGAAGAATCCGCCGACACTGAGCTTCGATGCCGCGTCGGCGGCGAAGTGCCCCGACGCCCGCCCCAGCGCGCCGGTGTCCTACTGCCCGGCCAGCGATACCATCGCCGTCGACCTGCCCGGGTTGCAGAAGATGGGCGCCTCGACCGAGGGGCAGGACACCGTGCTGGTGACCGGAGACAACACCGCCTACTCCGTGTTGGTGTCGCGCTACATGCTGGCCGTGCAACACGAACGCGGAGGCCTGGTGCTCGACAACGCCGAAGCCGGTTTGCGCACCGCATGCCTGACCGGGGTGGCCACCACCAAACTGTCCAAGGAAGTCACCACATCCGACGGCAACACCGTCGCACTCACCGCGGGCGATATCGACGAGGCAGTGTCAGGTCTGCTGACCAACGGCCTTGTGGCCAGCGACGTGAACGGTGAGTCGGTGCCTGCCGGCTTCAACCGTATCGACGCGTTCCGCATTGGCGTGCTCGGCGATCAGGACCGCTGTATCAAGCGCTTCCCGTAGCGCTCGCCGGTCTCAGCGCGGCTAGATCTTTTTCGTCACTCCGTACCAGGACAGGATCGCGTCGCCTTCGTCGGTGGACTTGGACAGCGTCGCGTAGGAGCGGATGAACGACTCCCCCACGCAGCCGTCGATCTTGACGTGGAAGTTGCTGATCGACACCCACGGGGCGTCGCCCTTGTACTCCTTTTTCGTCACCGGAACGGTATTGATGATGCCCGGCTTCAGACCGACGGTGATACCGCCGCCGATGTTGCCGCCGATGCCGGGAAGCAGACCCTCGGCGGCATTGTTCGGGAAGTCCAGGCCGATGATGCCCAGCGATGCGTTGACACCCATGGTGCCCGCCAGCGCGACACCGTTAGACGTGCTCATGTCGATGCCGCAGCCGATCTGGTAGCCGACCTCGAACACACCCTTGGGCGAGCCACTGGGTCCGTCGAGCTTGCCGTTAAAGATGCCGCCGACGGTGTATTCGCGGGAGGAGATCGCGGTGGTCAACGGGGCGATCGGCATCTGCACCTCGTCCTTGGCCGAGATGGTCAACGTCCAGCCGTCAGGTGACTTGGTCGTGGCCGGCGGCGTGGACGCCACCCTCCCGTCGTCGACCGGCGGGTCAGGGTCCACGACAGCGGGGTCGGCGGCGACGGGCTGAGCCAGATCGGGGCCGCCGGGATCGGGGGCGGCCGACGCCGGCACCGGCACCGCCAACAAGGTGCCTACCAGCGCTATCAGCGCCGCACGACGAACAACCACTGGCCCCGAACGCCTTCCCGGCCGCCGATCAGCCGCCCCGATGCGGCACGTGCTCGACGCTCCTTTTGGGAACCTACAGGTGGCTCCCATGCCCTGCTAACCGGTTTCGGAAGCCCCGGCGTTACGCCAGCGTCACCAGCCCGAGTTCGTTGTCCCCGGCGAGCAGCGGGTGATGCGGCAGCACCCGTACCGTGTAGCCGACGGATCCGGCCACCGGCAACGGGGTCGTGGTCGTGAAGAGTTCGATGCCGCCGGCGCCGGAGCCGGTATGTGCCATGGCGACGGTGAGCGGGTCCTGCAGGGCATCGGCGGCATCGACACGACCCAGCACCGCCTGCACCACCACCTCGTCGGGTTGCAACCCGGCCAGCTGCACAGCCGCGGTCAATGTGAGCTCCGATCCCAGCAGCGGGGTGTCCGGCAGGCCGGTGCTGTCCACGTCAGTGATCTGGATGTTCGGCCAAGCCTCCTTGGCGCGCAGCCGGTAGGAGGCCAAGTCGCGGGCGGCACCGAAAGGCAGCCCGTCCAGGGGTGCGCTGGTCCTGCAGAACGACTGGGCCGCGGGCGCGTAGTACTTCTCGGTGTATTCGCGGACCATTCGCGATGCCAGCACCTTCGGGCCGAGTACCTCCAGCGTATGCCGGACCATCTCCACCCACCGGTTCGGTACACCGTTGTCGTCGCGGTCGTAGAACCGTGTCGTAACCGAGTTCTCGAGCAGGTCGTAGAGGGCCGCCGCCTCTAGATCATCGCGGCGCCCCTCGTCGGCCAGCCCGTCGGCTGTCGGTATCTCCCAACCATTTTCGCCGTCGTACCACTCGTCCCACCAGCCGTCGCGGATGGAGAGATTGAGTCCGCCGTTCAGCGCGCTCTTCATACCCGAGGTGCCGCAGGCCTCGAGCGGGCGCAACGGATTGTTCAGCCACACGTCACAACCCCAGTACAGCTGGTGCGCCATGGACATGTCGTAGTCGGGCAGAAAAGCGATGCGGTGCCGCACTTCTGGCCGATCGGCGAATTTGACGACCTGCTGGATGAGGGCCTTTCCGGCGTCGTCGGCGGGATGGGATTTGCCGGCCACGATCAGCTGCAGCGGCTTGTCCTCGTCGAGCAGCAGCGCCTCGAGCCGTGCCGGATCCTGCAGCATCAGCGTGAGGCGCTTATAGGTGGGTACCCGCCGGGCGAAGCCGATGGTCAGCACTTCCGGGTCGAAAGCCGTTGCGATCCAGCCGAGTTCAGCCTCCGATGCACCGCGCTCCAACCATGACCGGCGCAGCCGCAGGCGAACATCCTCGACCAGCGATGCGCGCAGCTGCGAGCGGATCCACCAGATGTGGCCGGTATCGACCTGCTGCAGCTTCTGCCAGACGCTGGGCTCCCGCAACGCCTCGGTGGAGCCGGCCAGTTCGCGGCCGAGCTGAAGCCATTGCGGCGCCGCCCAGGTGGGTCCATGCACACCGTTGGTGATCGAGCCGATCGGTACCTCGGACGGGTCGAAGCCGGGCCACAGCTCGTCGAACATCGTCCGGCTGACTCGGCCGTGCAGCAATGACACCCCGTTGGCGCGCTGGGCAAGCCGCAACCCCATGTGCGCCATGTTGAACTTCGAGGGATCGTCCTCGGCGCCGAATGCCAGCACGCGTCCGACCGGAACCCCGGGCAGCAGCCCGGTCTTGCCCTCGTCGCCGAAATAGCGCTGCACCATGTCAAGAGGGAACCGGTCGATACCGGCCGGCACCGGGGTGTGCGTGGTGAACACCGTGGCCGCCCGGACCAGGGTCAGCGCGGTGTCGAAGTCGAGGTTCTGCTCGGACATGTACTCACGGATCCGCTCCACGCCCAGGAAGCCGGCATGCCCTTCGTTCATGTGGAACACATCCGGGGCGGGCCGGCCTTCGATCGCGGTGAACGCGCGGATCGCCCGCACCCCGCCGATTCCGGCCAGCAGCTCCTGCTTGATGCGATGTTCCTGGTCGCCGCCGTACAGCCGGTCGGTGACGTTGCGCAGGTCATGCTCGTTCTCGGGGATGTCGGAGTCCAACAACAGCAGCGGTATCCGGCCGACCTGGGCCACCCATACCCTGGCCCGCAGCACCTTGGCGTCGGGCATCGCCAGCGCCACCAGTACCGGCGCCCCGGCAGCATCGGTGAGCAGCCGCAGCGGAAGACCCTGCGGGTCCAGCGACGGGTAGTTCTCGTGTTGCCAGCCGTCGGCGGTCAGTGACTGCCGGAAGTACCCGGACCGGTAGTACAGGCCGACGGCGATCAGCGGCAGGCCCAGATCCGAGGCGGACTTCAGGTGGTCGCCGGCCAGGATGCCCAGACCGCCCGAATAGTTGGGCAGCACCTCGGCGACGCCGAACTCCATCGAGAAGTAGGCGATGCCGGTCGGCTCGGGATCGGGCAGCGGAGCCGCGGACTGAAACCACATCGGCCGACTGAGGTAGTCGTCCAAATCGGCGGCGAGCTGATCGAGGTCGCCAAGGAACTGCCCGTCGGTGGCCAACTCGTCGAGGCGTGCCGGGGTGACCGCACCCAGCAGGGCCACCGGATCCTGACCGGTCTGCAGCCATAGCGGCCGATCGATCGAGGCGAACAGGTCCTGCGTGGGTTTGTCCCACGACCAACGCAGATTGGTGGACAGCCGGCCGAGCGCTGAGAGCCGATCGGGCAGATGGGCGCGGACCGTGAACCTGCGGAGGGCCTTCACGTGTTCCCACCTTACTGAGGTCGGGCGGTGCCGAAAGGAGACCGAGCGCCTTCTTCCGCGAGCATTCATTCGGACTACTACGGTGTGAATAGCGCGCGATGCGGTTACCCCGAGGGGCAAGGAGTCTCACGACCGGTGCAGAAGCGAGAGTGACTGCACTCCCAAGACAACGAAGACCGACAACAACGAGAAGACCGACGGAGCCGGCGCTGGGCAGACCACGCCGCACAAGTCAGGAATGGAGTGGTTGGGTGCCCGGTCGTATCGAGATCGATGACGTCGCGCCCGTCGTGTCCTGCGGTACCTACCCGGCCAAAGCGGTCGTCGGCGAAGTTGTGCCGATTTCCGGGTCGGTGTGGCGAGAAGGTCACGACGCCGTCGCGGCGACATTGGTGGTGCGCTACCTCGGAACGTCCTACCCCCAACTAGGGGCAAGCCCGACCCGCCGGGTCAAGGCCCTGGAAGGCGGCGATCTGGCCGACGCGGCGCCCGCCGCCAGCCGGGTCAAGCCGCAGCTGTACGCGATGGCGACCGGCCGCACGCCAGATCTGTTCCACGGCCAGTTCGTGCCCGATCGGGTGGGGCTGTGGACATTTCGGATCGACGGGTGGGGCGACCCGATCACCACGTGGCGGCACGCCGTCACGGCGAAACTGAACGCCGGCCAGGGAGAGTCAGAACTCGACAACGATCTGCTGGTCGGTGCCCGGCTGCTGGCGCGGGCGGCCACCGGGGTGCCGCGTGATCGGCGCGCACCGCTTCTGGACGCCGCGGCCGCGCTGCGCGAGCCCGGCGACCCGTTGACCCGCGCCGCATTGGCGCTCTCACATGAGATCACCGGCGTGCTGGCCCAATACCCGCTACGCGAGCTGGTCACCCGGGGCGGCACCTACGGGATCTGGGTGGACCGGCCGCTGGCGCGCTGTAGCGCCTGGTACGAGCTGTTCCCCCGATCCACCGGCGGCCGGGACGAGAATGGCGAGCCGGTGCACGGGACATTCGCGACGGCTGCGGCTGCCCTGCCCCGGGTGGCGGGAATGGGCTTCAACGTCGTCTACCTGCCACCCATTCATCCGATCGGCAAGGTGCACCGCAAGGGGCGCAACAACAGTGTGACCGCCGAGGCCGGTGACGTGGGGTCGCCGTGGGCGATCGGCAGCGACGAGGGTGGGCACGACGCGGTTCACCCCGAACTCGGAACGATCGATGACTTCGACCGGTTCGTGGCCGCCGCACGCGACAACGGCCTCGAGGTGGCGCTGGACCTCGCCTTGCAATGCGCCCCGGATCACCCGTGGGCCAAGAACCACAGGCAGTGGTTCACCGAACTGCCCGACGGCAGCATCGCCTACGCGGAGAACCCGCCGAAGAAATATCAGGACATCTACCCGCTGAACTTCGACAACGATCCCGCTGGCCTCTACGACGAGGTGCTGCGCGTCGTGCGGCACTGGATGGACCACGGGATCAAGGTCTTTCGGGTCGACAACCCCCACACCAAACCCCCGAACTTCTGGGCGTGGCTGATCAGCCAGGTCAAGTCCATCGATCCCGACGTGCTGTTCCTGGCGGAGGCGTTCACCCGGCCGGCCCGGCTGAACGGCCTGGCGAAACTCGGCTTCACCCAGTCGTATTCGTACTTCACCTGGCGCACCGCCAAGTGGGAGATCGAAGAGTTCGGCCGCCAGATCGCCGAGCACGCCGACTACACGCGGCCCAACCTGTTCGTCAACACCCCGGACATCCTGCATGAAAGCCTTCAGCAGGGCGGCCCGGGCATGTTCGCGATCCGGGCCGTGCTGGCCTCGACGATGGGGACGTCGTGGGGGGTGTATTCGGGTTTCGAATTGTTCGAGCACCTGCCGGTGCGGGAGGGCAGCGAGGAATACCTGAACTCCGAGAAGTACGAGCTGCGACCGCGTGACTTCGAGGCCGCACTGGCAGAGGGCCGCTCGTTAGAGCCATTCCTGCAGCGCCTCAACGAGATCCGCCGCGTCCACCCGGCGCTGTGCCAGATGCGCACCATTACGTTCCACCACATTGACAACGATGCACTACTGGCCTACAGCAAGTTCGATCCGGTATCCGGGGACACCGTGCTGGTGGTGGTGACGCTCAACGCCTTCGGCGCCGAGGAAGGCATGCTGTGGCTGGATATGGGCGCATTGGGTATGCACCCCTATGACCGATTCTGGGTCCGGGACGAAATCACCGGAGAGGAATATCAGTGGGGGCAGTCGAACTATGTGCGCCTGGAGCCGTCCCGGGCCGTCGCACACATCCTGAACATGCCGTTGGTACCGCAGGAGCAGAGAGCAGCTCTGCTACGGCGGGAATGACGGGAACGACGAAGGAGCCTTGGCAATGACGAGAACGAACGGACTCGCCAGCCCACATCTGGCACCCGATCCCGGCGAGATCGCCCGGCTGGTCGCCGGCGTGCACCACAGCCCGCACAGCATTCTCGGCGCCCACGAGTACGACGACCACACGGTCATCCGCGTCCTCAAGCCGCATGCCGAAGAGGTGGTGGCGTTGGTCGGCGCCGAGCGTCACGCCATGTCGCACGTCGATTCCGGCGTGTTCGCGGTGGCCCTGCCGTTCACCAATTTGGCCGACTACCGCCTCGAGGTGACGTATCCGGGCGGGCACACCATCACCGTCGCCGACGGCTACCGTTTCCTGCCCACGCTGGGCGAGATGGACCTCTATCTTTTCGGTGAGGGACGCCACGAACGGTTGTGGGAGATCTTGGGCGCTCACCCAAGGTCGTTCAACACACCCGACGGCGTGGTGGAGGGTGTGTCGTTCGCGGTATGGGCGCCGAATGCCAAGGGCATCAACCTGATCGGTGAGTTCAATCACTGGGACGGCAACGACGCCCCGATGCGTGTGCTCGGGTCCTCGGGCGTGTGGGAGTTGTTCTGGCCCGGCTTCCCCGCCGACGGGCTGTACAAGTTCCGGGTCCACGGGGTCGACGGTTCGGTCATCGACCGGGCTGACCCGTTCGCCTTCGCGACGGAAGTCCCACCCCACACCGCCTCCCGGGTGTTCACCTCGGACTACACGTGGGACGACGCCGGCTGGATGACCCAGCGGGCGGCGCAGAACCCGGTGTTCGAACCGATGAGCACCTATGAGGTGCACCTCGGTTCGTGGCGGCCGGGCCTAAGCTATCGCGAGCTCGCCGAGCAGCTCACCGAATACGTTCTGGCCCAGGGTTTCACTCACGTCGAGTTTCTGCCGGTCGCCGAACACCCGTTCGGCGGCTCGTGGGGCTACCAGGTGACGTCGTACTACGCGCCGACGTCACGATTCGGGTCACCCGACGAGTTCCGGTTGCTGGTGGACGCTTTGCACCGGGCCGGCATCGGCGTGATCGTCGACTGGGTGCCCGCGCACTTCCCGAAAGACGCATGGGCCCTTGGCCGCTTTGACGGCACTCCGCTCTACGAGCACTCTGACCCGCACCGGGGCGAGCAACTCGATTGGGGTACCTATGTCTTCGACTTCGGCCGCGCCGAGGTCCGCAACTTCTTGGTGGCCAACGCCCTTTACTGGTTGCAGGAATTCCACATCGACGGCTTGCGGGTGGATGCGGTCGCGTCCATGCTCTACCTCGACTACTCCCGCCCGGCCGGCGGCTGGACGCCCAACATCTACGGCGGCAGGGAGAACCTCGAGGCGGTGCAGTTCCTGCAGGAGATGAACGCAACCGTCCACAAGATGGCGCCGGGCATCGTCACGATCGCCGAGGAGTCCACGTCGTGGCCCGGGGTGACTCGACCGACAAACCTTGGCGGGCTTGGCTTTTCGATGAAATGGAACATGGGCTGGATGCACGACACCCTGGACTACATCAGCCGCGATCCCATCTATCGCACCTATCACCATGGCGAGCTGACATTTTCGCTGCTCTACGCATTCAGCGAGAACTTCGTGCTGCCGATCAGCCACGACGAAGTGGTGCACGGCAAGGGCACGCTGTGGGGGCGCATGCCGGGCAACGACCACGTGAAAGCCGCCGGGCTGCGCAGCCTGCTGGCCTACCAGTGGGCCCATCCGGGCAAGCAATTGCTGTTCATGGGTCAGGAGTTCGGTCAGCGCGCGGAGTGGTCGGAGGAACGCGGGGTCGACTGGTATCAGCTCGACGAGAACAGCTATTCCGACGGGATCCTGCGATTCGTCGCCGATATCAACAGCCTCTACCGCACGCGGAGGGCGTTGTGGAGCCAGGACAGCCGCCCGGACGGCTATTCCTGGATCGACGCCAACGACTCGGCCAACAACGTGCTGAGTTTTTTACGCTACGGCGATGACGGCTCCGTGCTGGCGTGCGTGTTCAATTTCTCCGGCGCCGAGCACACCCGCTACCGGCTCGGCCTGCCGCACGCCGGCACCTGGCGCGAGGTGCTCAACAGCGACGCGACTATCTACAACGGTGCGGGGGCGGGCAACTTCGGTGCAGTCGAGGCCACCGATGACCCCTGGCATGGCCGGCCGGCGTCGGCGACGCTGGTACTGCCACCCACGTCCGCGATCTGGCTGGAACCCGCGTAGGCGTCAGTACAGCGCGTTGGCGAGGTTCCGCCGACCGCTGATCACATCGGGGTCGGCGGGGTCGAACAGCTCGAACAGTTCGATCAGCCGGGTGCGCACCTTGGTGCGGTCGTCGTCGGACGTCTTGCGCACCAACGCGATCAGCCGGTCGAACGCCGGAATCACATCCTGATTGAGGATCTGCACATCGGCCGCGGCGAAGGCGGCGTCGATGTCGTCGGGAGCGGCGTCAGAGACAGCCACCGCGTCGGGACCGTGGGCGGTGGCGCGCTCGAGGAAGGTCATCTGCCGCAGCGCGCCCTTGGCCTCGGCGTGCTGCGGATCGCCGTCGAGGATGGCCTGGTAGGCCGCCGCCGCGGCCGCGAAATCACCGTTCTCCAGAAGCTCACGGGCTTGCGTCAGCACTGGGTCGACGGGCGGCTCGTCTTCGGAATCGGCCCCGCCGGAGAGCTTCCCGGCCGTCGCCGACAACAGCGAGTCGACCCAACGGCGCAGCTGCTCAGGAGGCTGGGGACCTTGAAAGCTGGCCAGCGGCTGTCCCCCGGCAAGGGCCACCACCGTCGGCACGGCCTCGATGCCGAACATCTGGGCCACCCGCGGAACCACGTCGACGTTCACCGTGGCTAGCGACCACTTCCCGTTGTCGTCGGCGGCCAGCGCGCCGAGCGCCTCGGCCAGCTGTACCGAGGCGTCGCTGCGCGGCGACCAGAGGACCACGACAACCGGCACCTGACCGGAGCGGACCAGCACCTCGGCTTCAAAATTCGCCTCGGTGACCTCTAGACCACCGCTGGGGGCGGCGGCAGCGCCGCCCGCAGGCTGCTGGGCCCGCTGCTTGAGTACGGAGAGATCGACGGCACCGGCCATTGCGGGACCGATAGAAGGGCGTGGACGCGTCACGCTCCCAAGTCTGTCACGTCGTCGAGGGTGCCGAATCCAGTGGTTGAGAAGAAGCCTCAGAAGCCCCGGCAGCGCCTAATTTGGCCGTCCGATCAGCCCATATGAGGAAGATCACACTTCCGAGCGGCACGATGCTGCCCAGCAACGCCAGCAACCATGCGGCCACGCCCCACGAATAGGCGATCCCGGCCAGCAGCGCGGTGACGACGAACGCGATGAACACCAGCCCGTGCGCCATGCCGAAGACCTTGACGCCGATCTCGGTGCGCGGGCTGCCCAGGTACTTGAAATACATCCCGACCAGCAGCCCAACCCAGCTCACCGCTTCGGCCAACGCCACCAACCTGAACCGCCCAGCCGTGCTGCGGATATCAAAAGTGCTCGTCATGCCGCCATTGTGCCGCAGCGGCCAGCCAGCTACTACGCTGCGTCGTTGTTCTAGCCTGCGCGCAGGATCAGCGCATCACCCTGGCCACCCGCGCCGCAGAGCGCAGCCACGGCATAGCCCGAACCGCGCCTGGCGAGCTCGAGCGCCGCGTGCAGCGTGATGCGTGCACCCGACATGCCGATCGGGTGGCCGACTGCGATGGCGCCGCCGTTGCGGTTAACCCGCTCGGCGTCCACGCCGAGCTCACGGGTGGACGCGAGCGCGACCGCGGCGAAGGCCTCGTTGATCTCGATGACGTCGAGCTCGTCGAGGCTGATGCCCTCCCGCGCGACGGCCTTCTTGATCGCGTTGGCCGGCTGGGACTGCAGGGTGGAATCCGGACCGGCTACCACGCCGTGGGCACCGATCTCACACAGCCAGGTCAGGCCCAGTTCCTGCGCCTTGGCCTTGTTCATCACCACGACGGCACAACCGCCATCGGAGATTTGGGACGCCGAACCGGCGGTGATGGTGCCGTCCTTGCGGAACGCGGGCTTGAGACTGGACAGCGACTCGGCGGTGGTATTGGCGCGGATGCCCTCGTCCTCGGCGAACTCGATCGGATCACCCTTGCGTTGCGGGATCTTGACCGGCACGACTTCGTCGGTGAATACCCCGTCTTTCCACGCTGCGGCGGCCTTCTGATGCGAGATCGCGGCGAACTCGTCCTGCTCAAGACGGGTGAACTTGTCCTCGTCGTTGCGCTGCTCGGTCAGCGCACCCATTGGCTGGTCGGTGAAGACGTCGTGCAGGCCGTCGTAGGCCATGTGGTCGAGCACGGTGACGTCGCCGTACTTGTAGCCCTCGCGGCTGTTGACCAGTAGGTGCGGCGCCTTGGTCATCGACTCCTGGCCGCCGGCAACGACGACGTCGAACTCACCGGCCCGGATCAGCTGGTCTGCCAGCGCGATCGAGTCGATCCCGGACAGGCACATCTTGTTGATGCTCAGGGCCGGCACATCCCAGCCGATGCCGGCGGCCACCGCCGACTGGCGGGCGGGCATCTGGCCGGCGCCTGCGGTCAGCACCTGGCCCATGATCACGTACTCGACGAGCGACGCGGGCACGTTGGCCTTCTCCAGCGCCGCCGTGATGGCGATCGCGCCGAGGTCGCTGCCCGAGAAATCCTTGAGCGAACCCATCAGTTTGCCGATGGGAGTGCGTGCTCCAGCAACGATCACCGACGTCGTCATAACTACCTCCAAGAGCGTTTCGAGCCGCTTCGATGCGGCTATTCACGGATCCCGCAGTAGTTGAATCCGATCTGATTAGGTTACCTTTGCGTTATGACCGCCGAGCAAGTTGACGCCCGTCCAGTCCTGGCAGGTTCGCTCGTCACCGCTGTCGACCATGTCGGCATCGCCGTGCCGGATCTCGACGCGGCGATCCAGTGGTACCACGAGCACCTGGGCATGATCCTGGTGCACGAGGAAATCAACGAGGACCAGGGCATTCGCGAGGCCATGCTGTCGCTGAAGAACGCGTCCGCCGACTGCGCCCAACTCCAGCTGATGGCCCCCCTCGACGAGACGTCGACGATCGCCAAGTTCATCGACAAGCGCGGCCCCGGCATCCAGCAGATGGCCTACCGCGTCAGCGATCTTGACGCCATTTCCGAACAGTTGCGCGACCAAGGTGTTCGGCTGATCTACGACGCACCGCGGCGTGGCACTGCGAACTCGCGTATCAACTTCATCCACCCCAAGGATGCCGGTGGCGTCCTGGTGGAACTCGTCGAGCCTGCTAGCGCGCACTGAGACTCGCACGCTCGTCCCAACGTCGCCTAACCCCGTCGCCGGCCGACCGTTGAGCGAGTCGCCCGTCGACTAAACCCACCCGGATCGCGGTCCTGCGAATCGTCTAGGACCACCGTCGGGTCGGACCGCGGTTGCTGCGGTTGGCCCAGCACGGCGTATGCCAGTGTCGCCGGTCTTCGCCGCCGCTTGAGTCATCCACCCGCCACGCCACCACATGTGCTGTGCCCGATCGGATTTCGTGATCACATCCAGGGCACCGATAGTTCTTGACGGCACGCGCCCCCGGTACCGGCCGTACCTCGTAGTCGAACCCGTCGCTACCAACCTCGATGCGGCGCTGACCGGGCAGCGGCGGTAGATCGCCCCCTTTCGGGCGGTCCGGTCGGCGCCGGGGCATCAGAAGAGCCGGAACTCGTCGCTGTCCATGCCCCGCATGACGTTGTAATCCAGAGTGAGACAACGTATCCCGCGATCCGTCGCCAGCGTGCGCGCCTGTGGCTTGATCTGCTGAGCGGCGAATACCCCACTGACGGGCGCGAGCAGGCTGTCCCGGTTGAGCAGCTCGAGGTAGCGGGTCAGCTGTTCGACACCGTCAATCTCGCCCCGGCGTTTGATCTCCACCGCCACCGTGCGGCCCTGGTCGTCGCGGCACAGGATGTCCACCGGGCCGATCGCGGTCATGAACTCGCGGCGAACCAGTGTGTAGCCGTCGCCGAGAAGCTCGATATGCTCGGCCAGCAATTCCTGTAGATGGGCTTCTACGCCGTCCTTCACCAGACCGGGATCGATCCCGAGTTCGTGGCTCGAGTCATGTTCGATGCTCTCGACTGTGATGCGTAGCTGCTCACCCGTCTTGTTCTCGACCACCCAGACGGGCAAAGAATCGTCCTTGATCTCCTCGACGAGCCAGCAGGGCGGGCTCATCCAGTTCAGCGGCTTGTAGGCGCGGTCATCCGCGTGCACACTGACCGAGCCGTCGGCCTTGATCAACAGCAGCCGGCGGGCAGAGGGCAGGTGGGCGGTGAGGCGACCGACGTAGTCGACGGTGCATTGAGCGATCACGAGGCGCACCGCACAAGCTTAGGGTCTGGCGCCCGCGACGAATTAGGCTGACGCCACCATGAGTTCCCACCCCAGCGTTGCGCAGCGGTTGGGCCGGGTTCTGGAACGGGTCACCCGGCAGAGCGGTCGGCTGGTCGGCACACCGGCCTACGGGTCACTGCTGCTGGGCAAGGTGACCGAAAGCCCGGGCCGTCGGCGGGTCCGGATCCAGACGCTGGTGACCGTGTCATTGCTGACGGTCAACCTCATCGGGATCCTGGTGGCGGCATTGCTTGTCACGGTGGCCTATCCAGTGCCCAGCGTGTTCACCGACGCGCCGCCCTGGCTCACGTGTGTCCTGGCGCCTTCCTATGCCGTGTTCGCGCTGGCGTTCGGCACCTGGTGGATCACCACCCGCACGGTCAACGACCTCCGATGGGCGGCCGAGGGACGCGCGCCGACCCGGGCCGATCAGCGCAACGCGTTCTTCACACCGTGGCGGGTCGCGCTGGCTCAGCTCACGCTCTGGGCGGTGGGCACCGTTGCGTTCACCATCTTGTACGGGCTGTACGACACCGACTTCATTCCCCGGCTCGCGCTCGCGGTGGGCTTCGCCGGCGTCTTGGTGTCCACCTTCGCCTATATGGCCACCGAGTTCGCGTTACGCCCAGTAGCCGCGCTGGCGCTGGCGGCCGGGCCGCCGCCGCATCGACTGGCGCCCGGGATCATGGGCCGCACGATGACGGTGTGGATGCTCGGCTCCGGTGTGCCGGTGATCGGCATCGGGCTGACCGCGCTGTTCTCGCTGATCCTGGAGAACCTCACCAAGACTCAATTGGAAGTCGCGATCCTCATCACGTCGGTCGCCACATTGGTGTTCGGGTTCATCCTGATGTGGATTCTGGCGTGGCTCATCGCAACTCCGGTACGGGCGGTGCGTTCGGCGCTCAAACGCGTCGAAGACGGGGATCTGAGCGCCAATCTCGTCGTGTTCGACGGCACCGAACTCGGTGAGCTACAAAGGGGTTTCAACTCCATGGTGACCGGGCTGCGGGAACGTGAGCGGGTCCGCGATCTGTTCGGCCGCCACGTCGGCCGCGAGGTCGCCGCCGCCGCAGAATTGCAACGGCCCACGCTCGGCGGCGAAGAGCGCCATGTAGCAGTGCTTTTCGTCGATATCGTCGGGTCGACTCAGCTGGTCAGCGCGCTGCCACCGATCCAGGTGGTCGAACTGCTGAACCGCTTCTTCGCGGTGATCGTCGACGAGGTCGACCGCCACCGCGGGCTGCTGAACAAGTTCGAAGGCGACGCGACGCTGGCGATCTTTGGTGCCCCCGTCACGCTGGACAACCCCGAAGGCGACGCGCTGGCCGCGGCACGCACGATTGTGAAGCGGCTCGAGCGGGAGGTCCCGGAATGCCCCGCCGGTATCGGCGTGGCGGCCGGGCAGGTGGTAGCCGGCAACGTGGGAGCCAACGAGCGCTTCGAATACACCGTCATCGGCGGACCGGTCAACGAGGCCGCACGCCTGTCGGAGCTGGCCAAAGCAGTCGACAGCCGGGTGCTGGCTTCGGCGGCGGCAGTCGAGAATGCCCCTGAGCAGGAGCGCGCCCGGTGGGTGATCGGCGACGCGGTGACACTGCGCGGCCACGACCAGCCGATCCGGCTGGCGGTACCCGCCTGAGCGGTGCGCCGTGGCCAGATCTGTGGGTTAGTCGACCTTTCAGCCACTGGTGTGTTCCGTTCGTGGTGGGCACTGTGGTGAGATGACCGATTGGGCCCAATGGAACTTGCCGGACTCTGATATCTGTTCAGCAGCAATGAAACTGGCGATTGACGTCTCCCCGGCATTCATCGCCAACCACTGCGTCCGCAGCTACCTGTTCGGACGCGAACTGGCCGCCGCCGACGGCCAGCGCGCCGGTGTCGACTACGACGACGAACTCGTCTTCCTCAGTTGCCTCCTACACGACCTGGGTGTAACCGCCCACGGCGGCGGAGATCAGCGCTTCGAGGTCGACGGAGCCGACGCCGCTGCCCGCTTCCTGCGTGAGCACGGCACCGGCGAGGTGTCAGTGCAGACCGTGTGGCAGACAATTGCGCTGCACACCAGCGCGGGACTGGCACACCGATTCGGTCCGGTTCAGGCGCTGTCACAACGTGGAATCGTGTTGGATATCAACGGGTTCGACAAGCACCGGGTATCGGCCGGCTTCGCCGAGCGAGTCCACGACACGTGGCCACGCCACGATCTCGGATACGCGATCGCCGAGGCCATCGCCCGCGACGCGCAGGTCAACCCGACGAAAGCTCCGCCGCTCTCGTTTCCCGCCCACCTGAATCAGCTGATCAACGATGCACCGGCGCCGACCTTCCTGGATCTGGTGGCCAACTCGGGCTGGGGTGATCAACCGCCACAGAGCCGCATCGTCGCCAATCGCTCAGGGAGCGTGTCGACCTGAGCGCGAAGCTCCTCGTCGTCGATCTCGATCTGGCCCCGACGGACAGCAGCCCGAAGCGCATCCAGGAGCTTGTCGCGCTCGAACTCGCCGCCCAGCAGCGGAAGAAGATGCCGATCGACGGCCGAGAGCGAAAACATTTCGTGCCAACGATTGAACGTCACCGCCTCGGCCTCTCCGCGGCCCAGTTCTGCCATGAGCCTGGACGGTTTGTCGATCCGTGCCGTCGAGGTCGAACCGATCGACACCGGGTCGAGGCGGTAACGCGCCGACCCGTTGAGGATCAGCACGGTCAGCAGGTCGTCGATGCGTGCCGCCAAGTCGTCACCGGCCGGATAGCCTGCGTCATCGAGACGAGTTGCGGTCTCCTGCTGCAGTTCTGCCCATGAAAGTGTCCCGGGCCAGCGCGAATTCAGTACGTCGAGCGCCACCTTGAGGGCCGGGTCACTGGTGAACACCATCGGTTCACCTGGCGCACCGAATGTTTGACGCGAGGTGTCCAGCGCGATTGTCCCGTCCACCGAAGGCATCCGCGCGGCGATATGTAGCCGCGGGTAACGTTGGCGATCAAGGTGATAGCGAATCTGCGGTGCGCACTCGGCGTTGATCAACAGCGATTGCCGGAAAGTGCGGTTGCTGACGAAGTCCAGACACTGCTCCAGTGCGAGTTGGCTATCCCCGCAGGCGTCGAGCAGTCGCTGTGCCACTTCGGTGCCGTAGTTTCCCGCGAACATCACCTGTAGTCGCGCTTCAGCCAGATAAATCAGGCCATGATCGTTGGCCCGCTCGACCATTTGCAGGAAGTAGCACGGTTCGTTAAAGGTGGATAGCTCGTCGTGCAACATGTAGTAGTCCCTGGCGGCGCCGACGGTGGTCTCGTAGTCGGCGAGCACCTTCGCCAATACCCCGTCGGCGGGAGCCACATCCCCGAGAAGGTCGATCAGGCCGCGCGCGTCTCGCACATCCTGATCGACGTCCGCCCCGCCGACGCCGAATAGCGTCATCGCGTCGCGCACGATTTCCTTGTTTTTCCAGCCCGGGTAGACGTTATAACTCAGGTAGGCAATTCCGTTGGGGGCCAACAGTTGCCGAATGATGGCCAGAATCGCATCAGCGACGGTCGTTGACACCCAGCTGTAGACGCCGTGGCAGATGATGTAGTCGAATTCACCGAACTCGGCGGTGTCGATCTGCGTCACATCGCCCACGCGCAAGTCGAGATTCGTCAGGCCGAGGTCCCGCACGCATTGTCGTCCGATCTCGATCTGCACCGGTGAGAGGTCGATCCCGACGACGCGGGCATCGGGATGAAAGGCCGCAAACGGCAGGAGGTTACTGCCTGTCGCGCAACCGATTTCCAGTACGCGTGCGGTGGCGACGTCAGGGACGCCGTCGAGCCCGAGCAGGTAGCCGGTGACGGCCAGGTGGCCAGGCGCCGACTGCGGATAGGAATGGAATCCGTACGGGGCGGAATCGTATTCGCTGCAGACCCGTTCGAGCGCGTCGTCCGTTGGGCGGCACTGTGGGCGGATCACGACAAGTAGCTAACGTTGCGAACATTGAGATTCACACCGCCAGGCCCTGTGTGTTTACCAAGACGCCATGCAGCGGACAGCATGACCACGATGTCGGTTTTCCGCTAGTACTGTCGGTGCCCGCGTGTAAGGGTTTGAGGTGTGCATGACGATTTCGACCACTGCTACCGGGCCGTCCAGTCCAGGGACTCCCGGTTCGACGGCTGGTTCGTCACCACGGTCCTGACCACCGGCATCTACTGCCGGCCCAGCTGCCCGGTGCGGCTGCCATTGGCCCGCAACGTGCGCTTCTACCCCAGCTCAGCGGCCGCGCAGCGGGCCGGCTTCCGGGCCTGCAAGCGATGCCGCCCCGATGCATCACCTGGGTCACCCGAGTGGAACGTCCGTGGTGACGCGGTCGCACGGGCGATGCGGCTGATCGCCGACGGCACCGTTGACCGGGAGGGCGTGGCGGGACTGGCCGCACAGGTGGGCTACACCACCCGCCAGCTCGAGCGCATGCTGCAGGCCGAGGTGGGCGCCGGGCCGCTGGCCCTGGCCCGTGCACAGCGAGTGCAGACGGCTCGGGTGCTCATCGAGACCACCGAGATGGCGTTCAGCGATATCGCGTTCGCCGCGGGGTTCGCCAGCATCCGACAGTTCAACGACACCATTCGGGCAGCATGCGACACCACCCCGACAGCACTGCGGCACAAGACTATCCACCGCGATCGGCACGACAGTGCACCGGGCGGGCAAGCGCTGTCCCTGCGGCTGCCCGTGCGGACGCCCTTCGCCTACGAAGGCGTGTTCGGGCACCTGGCGGCCGGCGCCGTGCCGGGCTGCGAAGAGGTGCACGACGGCGCCTTCCGCCGCACGCTGCGCCTGCCGTCGGGATATGGGGTGGTCAGCCTGACACCGCAGCCCGACCACGTCCGATGCACGCTGGTGCTCGAACAGGTCCGAGATCTGGCGACCGCGATCGCGCGGTGCCGCCGGTTGCTTGACCTTGACGCCGACCCGGAGGCGGTCATTGACGTGCTGAGCGCCGACGTCGACCTGCGGGAGCTGGTCGCCAAGGCACCCGGGCAGCGCATTCCGCGGACCGTCGACGAAGAAGAGCTGGCGATACGGGCCGTGCTCGGCCAGCAGGTGTCCACCAAGGCTGCGCGTACCCATGCCGGCCGGCTGGTCGGCGCCTACGGCAGCCCGGTGACCGATCCGCACGGCGGGCTGACCCACACCTTTCCCAGCGTCGCCCAGCTCTCCGCGATCGACCCGGCCCATCTCGCGATGCCAACGGCTCGACGACGGTCCCTAACCACGCTGATCGCGGCGCTGGATAGCGGTGAGCTGACGCTCAACCCCGGCTGCGACTGGGAGCAGGCTCGTCAGCAGCTGCTGGCGCTGCCCGGGATCGGGCCGTGGACGGCCGAGATCGTGGCTATGCGGGGGCTGGGCGATCCCGATGCCTTCCCTGCCAGCGATCTCGGTGTGCGCCTTGCGGCCGAACAGCTCGGCCTGGCCAGCGATGTGCGCGCGTTGACCACACGTAGTGCACGCTGGCGACCCTGGCGGTCATATGCCGTGCAGCATCTGTGGACAACCCTCGACCATTCCGTGAATCAGTGGCCGCCGAAGGAGACGATCTGATGACGACAATCCGGTACCGAATCATCGATAGCCCGGTGGGGCCGCTCACCCTGGCCGGCAGCGGATCGACACTGAGGCACCTGCGAATGGTGGATCAGACGCACGAGCCGGACCGATCCGATTGGCGGCCAGCCGACGACGAGCCCTTTTCCGAGGCCGTCGAGCAGTTGGCGGCTTACTTCGCCGGCGAACGCACCGAATTCGACCTCGAACTCGATCTCGGCGGCACTGAATTCCAACGCAAAGTCTGGGCCGCTCTTCGCACCATTCCGTACGGCGAGACGCGGTCCTATGGAGAAATCGCCGAACAAATCGGCTCACCGGGTGCTTCACGCGCGGTCGGATTGGCAAACGGCCGAAATCCAATCGGCATTATCGTGCCGTGCCATCGCGTTATCGGTTCCACCGGAAGTCTCACCGGATATGGCGGTGGAATTGACCGCAAACGCGCACTTCTGGCGCTGGAGAAAAGTCGAATACCTGCCGATCTTTCGCTATTCGACTAATACCCCATATACAAATGCCTGTGCCCCCCAATCGGAATTGGGGGGCACAGGTCTTAAATTGTGTTCGGCGGTGTCCTACTTTTCCACCCGTGTTGGGTAGTATCATCGGCGCTGGCAGGCTTAGCTTCCGG
>NZ_NOZR01000001.1 GCF_002250655.1 Mycolicibacterium sphagni | reverse complement strand
GACCCCGGCTGAGGCCTTCAACGACCAGTTACTCTTGCTCCAACAAGCCGGTGTTGCGACAACCGATTGAATCCGCCCTGTCAGCCCCGATCGCCAGGCGTTGCCTGCTGGTGGGCCGATACCCGATCCCGCTATACATCTGCTTGCGAGTCAGCACCAGTTTCACCGGCCTGCCGACCTGCCGAGCGGCGAACGAGGCGAGTAGCTGGTGCGGCCAGGTCTGCCCGGCACTGCCGAACGCACCGCCCACGAACGGCGAGAGCACCCGGACGTTCTCGACCGGGATGCCGTGTGCCTTCGCGTGCGCCGCCTGCGCAGAGACGATCGACTGCACCTTGTCCCACACGGTGAGCCGGTCGCCGTCCCAGCTCGCCACCGTGGCCGGCAGCTCCATCGGATTGTGGTTGTTGCGCGCGATGCTGTACTGGCTGTCGGAGACGACGGCCGCGGCGCGCAGAGCGGCATCGGGGTCGCCGCGCGAGTAGTCCTTCTGATTCCGGCCTGGCTCCGGAATCGCCTGCGGTGCATCGATATCCGTCAATTGCGAGGCCCTGCTATAGCGGACGTTCACCAACGTCGCGCCGTGCGTCGCCGCCTCCAGAGTCGCGGCCACCACCACCGCGACGGGCTGGCCGAAGAAGGCGACCTTGCCGGTGTCGAACGGCAGCTTGATCCCGGTGAAATCGGTGAGGACCCGCAGCACGCCCGGCTGTTTGGCGGCGTCACCGGTGTCGATCCGGTCGACCGTACCCGCCGCGACGGTGCTGCACACCAGCACGGCGTGTACCAGGCCGGGGGCCGGGTTGTCGGCGGCATAGCGGGCGCGCCCGGTGACTTTCAGCCTCCCGTCGACCCTGGCCATGGGCTGCCCGATGACGGGTGCTGCGGCTTTGAGGGGCCGGGTCATCGCAGTGCCGCCACGGCTGCGAGTTGACGCTCGACTGTGCGACGGATGAGCTCCAGCTTGAAACCGTTGTTGGACAAGGGTTTTGCGCCGTCGGCGGCGTGTGCGGCGGCAGCCGTCCACAGCGCCGGACTCACCGGCTGACCGATGACGGCCTGTTCGACGGCGGGCAGCCGCCAGGGGACGGTGGCCACCCCGCCGACCGCCACCCGCGCCGCCCGCACTACCCCGGCCGTCACGTCGAGGGCCACCGCCGCCGAGGCCAGGGCGAACTCGTAGGACTGGCGATCGCGGACCTTGAGGTATCCCGATCGGCGCATTTCCGGACCGGCCGGAACCTCCACGGCGACGATGAGCTCACCGGGACGCAGGTCGTGCTCATGATCTGGGGTGGAGCCCGGCTGCCGGAAGAACTGCCCCACCGGGATGCGGCGATCGCCGCGGCTGTCGCGGGCGATCACCACCGCGTCGAGCGCCACCAGGGCGACGGCCAGATCGGACGGATGTGTGGCCACGCACTGGTCGCTGGCGCCGAGAATGGCGTGCGTGCGATTGAGCCCGCTGATCGCACCGCAGCCACTGCCCGGACTGCGCCGGTTGCAGGGCGCCGAGACGTCGCGGAAGTACAGGCATCGTGGCCGCTGCATGAGGTTGCCGCCGATCGAGGCCATGTTGCGCAGCTGCGCGGATGCACTGAGCTCTAACGCCTGGGCCAGGACGGGGTATGCCTGCCGCAGTCCGGGATGGGTGGCCAGATCCGTCATCCGCACCAGGGACCCGACCCGTAACCGGCCGCCGTCGAGGTCGATGTCGCGATAGGGCAGGGCGTTGATGTCGACGACGGCGCCGGGGTGCTCCACGGTCTCGCGCATCAGGTCGACCAGCGTGGTGCCACCGGCGATGTAGCGCGCGCCCGAGCGGCCCGCGGCCAGTGCGGACTTCTCGTCCGTCGCGCGGCTGAAGGTGAACGGCAACACCTCGGTCAGGCCTCCTTGGCGGCCCTCGACACCGCCGCGACGATGTTGGTGTACGCGCCGCACCGGCAGATGTTGCCGCTCATCCATTCTCGAATCTCGGCATCGGATCCGGTGTGACCCTCGGCGATGCAGCCGACGCCAGACATGATCTGGCCCGACGTGCAGTATCCGCACTGGAAGGCGTCGGCATCGATGAATGCCTGCTGAAGCGGATGCAGGCGATCACCGTCGGCGAGGCCCTCGATGGTCTGGATGTCGGCGCCGTCGTGCATGACCGCCAGCGTCAGGCAGGAATTGATGCGCTTGCCGTCGAGCAGGATCGTGCAGGCGCCGCACGCGCCTTGGTCGCAGCCCTTCTTGGTGCCGGTCAGACCGAGGTCTTCACGCAGCATGTCCAGCAGCGACGTTCGAGTGTCGACGCTCAACTCGGTGGGCTTGCCGTTGACGCGCAGGCTCAGGTGCGTGGTGTTGTCGGCGGTTTCCGGCGAATCACATCCCGCCAGCAGCGGGGCGGCGGCGACCGCACCAGTGACTGCAATGGACGCCCCGACGAAAGTCCGCCGATTCAGCTCGGGCTGCACTGCCGCGAGGGTACCCCGGCAATCTGGCAGCGAATTCAGGTCAACGGCGGTCGGGGTCGCGGAACGGCAAGGAGAACAGCCAGCTGACGATCGACAGCACGATCGCGGCCCAGATAGCGGTCCACCAGAACTGATTGATCTGCAATCCCCAGTGGGTGGTGTGCTCGGTGATCCCGGCGGTGATCCACAACATCAGCGCGTTGATGACAACGTGGATGAGCCCAAGCGTGAGGATGTACAGCGGGATCGACAGGAACTGCACGATCGGCTTGAGGATCGCGTTGACCAAGCCGAAGACGATCGCCACGACCAGCACGATGCCGATCCGCTGCAGTCCGGTGTCGCCGCCGACGAAGTAGATGCCGGGCACGATCAGCGTCACGACCCACAGCGCCAATCCGGTGACCGAGGCGCGCAGGAGAAACGATGCCATGGGAGTGATCTTCGCAGAAGCGTGGGCGACTACGCCCGCAGGAGATAGATATCCATGATCCAGCCGTGCCGCGCCCGGGCCTCGGTCCGCAGCGCCGCGATGCGCTCGCCGCAATCGCCGACGGTGCCCGACATCAACAGCTCGTCAGGTGTGCCGAGGTAAGCACCCCACCAAATCCGGCTCTGCGGCGGGCAACTCAGAAATGAGCAGTCGCCGTCGAGCATCACCACGGCCGAGCCGGTGAGACCAGTGCTGCGCAGCTGCCGACCGGTGGTGATCAGGACCGGCTCGCCGACGTCGTTGAGCGGAATGCGATGCCGGGCGGTGAGAGCCTGCACCGCGGTGATCCCCGGGATCACGTCATATTCGAATTCGACGTGGCGGGACACCTCGTCGAGAATCCGCAAGGTGCTGTCGTACAGCGACGGGTCGCCCCACGCCAGGAAGGCGCCGACACCGTCGGGCCCCAGCTCGGATTCGATCGCCTGAGCCCACAGCTGAGCACGGGCGGAGTGCCACTCGGCGACGGCCTGGGCGTAGTCGCCCTCGGCGGCGCGTTTCGGGTCGGGAAGTTCGACGAAGCGGTAACGCGGCTCGGTGATGAACCGCTCACAGATCTCTCGCCGCAATGCGACCAGATCACTCTTGGCCTCACCCTTGTCCATCGCGAAGAACACGTCGGTGTCGTTGAGCGCACGGATCGCCTGGGCCGTCACGTAGTCGGGATCGCCGGCGCCGATGCCGATGACGTGGATGGACCGCATATGGGCTAGCCTATCGACCGCCCGCGTGTCGTCGCGGCCAGGATGGTGCCTGTAGTACCGGGAATGCCTAATGCCTTGTCGCACAGTTGCTTATCCACCCCGTGCGCAAGCGGGTCGCACCGCCGCGCCGTATCTCGTTGCAATCCAAGGGTATTTGTACGGCGAGTCGGTAGTATCCGGACTGGAGGCTGCGCCCATTCGCCCCGTCAGGAGTACCAGGTGTCGACGATCAACGGTCTTCCCGCCCATGTGCTGCTCGTCCATCTCATCGTCGTCCTGGCCCCGCTGACAGCCGCGCTCGCCATCCTGTGCGCGGTGTGGCCCGCGGCCCGGGAGCGCCTGGTGTGGCTGGTGGTGGTGCTGTCCGCCGTCGTCGCGGTTGTGACGCCGTTGACCACCGACGCCGGTGAGTGGCTCGAGCATCAGGTGGGCCGTTCGCCTGCGGTGCATGCCCACGCCCACCTCGGCGACACGATGATCTACTTTGCGCTGGCGCTGCTGGTCGCCGCGGCTCTGCTGGCAGTGGTGCATGTTGTGGCGGGCCGCGGACGAACCCTGCCGAGGGTCCTCTCGGTCATCGTGGCGGTCTTCGTGGTGGCCGCCGGGGTCTCGACCATCGTGCAGGTGTACCGGATCGGCGACTCGGGGGCCAAGGCCACGTGGGGGCAGGTGTCCTCCAGTCCCACCTGATGCGACTTTCGGCGGCCAGCAAAGTAGAACGCGTTCTACCATCGAGTAATGCGTTTCACCTACGCCGAGGCGATGACCGATCCGACGTTCTACATCCCGCTCGCGAAGGCCGCTGAGGCCGCCGGCTATCACGCGATGACGATTCCGGACAGCGTCGCCTACCCGTTCGAATCGGACTCCACCTACCCCTACACCCCGGACGGCAACCGGGAGTTCTTGGACGGCAAGTCATTTATCGAGACGTTCGTGCTGACCGCCGCGCTGGGCGCGGTGACCACGAAATTGCATTTCAACTTCTTCGTCCTCAAGCTTCCGATCCGTCCGCCGGCTCTGGTAGCCAAGCAGGCCGGCTCGCTGGCGGCGCTGATCGGCAACCGGGTCGGCTTGGGTGTGGGCACCAGCCCGTGGCCGGAGGACTACGAGCTGATGGGCGTGCCGTTCGCCAAACGGGGCAAGCGGATGGACGAATGCATCGCGATCATCAAGGGCCTGACCAGCGGTGACTACTTCGAGTTCCACGGCGAGTTCTACGACATCCCCAAGACCAAGATGACGCCGGCGCCGTCGAAGCCGGTCCCGATCCTGATCGGCGGGCACGCCGACGCCGCCCTTCGCCGGGCCGCACGCAACGACGGCTGGATGCATGGCGGAGGCACCGAGGATCTCGACGAACTGCTGGCCAAGCTGAACCGCTACCGGGAAGAAGAAGGCAGCACTGGCGACGATTTTCAAATCCATGTCATCTCCGTTGACGCGTTCACCGTCGACGGGGTCAAGCGCCTGGAAGACAAGGGCGTCACCGATGTGATCGTGGGCTTCCGGATCCCCTACATCAAGGGTCCCGACAGCGAGCCGCTGGACGCCAAGATCCGCAACCTGGAATGGTTCGCGGAGAACGTCATCGCCAAAGTCTAGTCGAGCCGACGATGCCGCCAAGAGACGAGGCGGAGGAGGAGCGAGACCAAAAGCTAAGCGTTACAGCGGATCCCACTTCGGCGCCCGCTTCTCGCGGTGCGCCATCGCGGCCTCGTGCGGGTTGTTGGTGAACCCGGTGAGGATCTGCGTACGGTTCTCGATCTCTTTGGCGTGCCGCAGGCTCGGTGCGTCCAGGGCCGCGTTCAAGCCGGTCTTGGTCTGCCACACGCCGAAGGCGTTGTTGGCGGCGATGGTCCGCGCCATTTCCAGGGCGGCATCGGCGAGCTTGTCCGCGGCCACCACCTCGTGCACCAGGCCGATCCGGTAGGCCTCCGCAGCGTTGATGATCCGCCCGGTCAGCATCATTTCCCGCGCGGCGCCCGCACCGACGATCTTGGGCAGCAGATAGCTGGTCCCCATGTCCAGCGACGAGAAGCCGGCCTTGATGAACACCGATCCGAAGCGCGCCGCTTCAGACGCGATCCGGACGTCGCAGTGCAGCGCGTAGGCGAGCCCGCCGCCGACGGCCACCCCATTGACGGCGGCGACCACCGGGATGGGCAGCTCATAGAGCCTGGTCAGCTGGTCAGCCAGCCGGACCTGAGCGTCGTATGTCGTCTTGAACGGGGCGGCCGCCGGCTCGGTCCACGGCTTCCCGGTGCCGCTGAGGTCGGCTCCCGCGCAGAATCCCCGGCCCGCTCCGGTGAGGATGGCGACCCGATACTTCCACGAACTCAGCTCGTCGAGCACGGCGTCCAGCCCGTCGATCAGGCTTCCGTCGATCGCGTTGAGCACCTCCGGCCGGTTCAGGGTGACCCCGGCGATCCCGTCTTCGAGTTCTTCGAATTCCACAGCGGCCATGAAGGGGAGATTAGCTGGCCGCGACGCCGGGTATTCCGGGCGCCATGGCAACCGTCGACGTGGCTGTCCCATCTTCTGTGTCCCCGCAGCATGCGTGGGAACTGGCCTCGAACCTGCATCGCTTCGACGAATGGATGACGATCTTCGGTGAGTGGCGTAGCCCGGTGCCCCTGGTCATCCGCGAGGGCACCCAGGTGTCGTCGCTGATAAAGGTCAAAGGCTTCCGCAACACCATTCATTGGAACGTCACCAACTACGACGCTCCGCGCAAGATCGAACTGAAGGGCCGGGGCCGCGGCGGCATCGGGATCGGGATCACGATGCGGGTGCAGGACGAGCATCCGGGAAGCTGCTTTCGCCTTCGCGCGGACATCTCCGGTGGACTGATGAATGGCCCGGTCGGCAAGTTCGTCGCCCGCGTACTGGAAGGCGAAGTTCAGAAGTCGGTGGAGAATCTCGCCGCCCTGTCCTGATCGGCCCCTCCCCGCGCTACCGTGCTCGCATGGACGCATACCGCGAACTGTTCGACGCCAGTGTCGCTGACCCAGCGCAGTTCTGGGCGCAGGCCGCGCGCGCCGTGTGCTGGACCCGCGCACCGCAGCGCATCCTCGACGACACCAACCCGCCGTTCTACCGCTGGTTTCCCGACGCCGCGCTGAACACCTGCGCCAACGCGCTGGACCGGCACATCGACGAACGCGGCGACCAGGCCGCCCTGATCTACGACTCCCCCGTCACCGGAATCAAGCGCAGCTACACTTACCGTGAATTACTCTCGGAGACAGCGTGTTTCGCCGGTGCGCTGCGCGGCTTGGGTGTCGGCAAGGGTGACCGAGTGGTCCTGTACATGCCGATGATCCCCGAAGCGGTGATCGCGATGCTGGCGTGCGCCCGACTGGGTGCGGTGCACTCGGTGGTGTTCGGCGGGTTCGCCGCGCATGAGCTGGCCACCCGCATCGATGACGCGCAACCGGTGGTGATCGTCTCGGCGTCGTGCGGTATCGAGCCGACCCGGGTGGTGGAGTACAAACCGATGCTCGACCACGCACTGGAATTGGCCTCGCACAAGCCTGCCGCCTGCGTGATGGTCCAGCGTGATCGGCACCGCTGCGATCTGGTCGACGGCCGGGACGTCGACTGGGCCGACGTGATGGCCGACGCCGCGCCCGCCGACCCGGTGCCGGTGGCGGCCACCGATCCGCTCTACGTGCTCTACACGTCCGGGACGACAGGTAAGCCCAAGGGCATCGTCCGCGACAACGGCGGCCACGCGGTCGCGCTGCTGTGGAGCATGCGGCACATCTACGACATCGACCCGGGTGACGTGTTCTGGGCGGCCTCTGATGTCGGGTGGGTAGTTGGCCACTCGTACATCGTCTACGGACCATTGTTCGCCGGCGCCACGACCGTGCTCTACGAGGGAAAGCCCATCGGCACACCGGATCCCGGTGCATTCTGGCGGGTCGCCGCCGAACACGGCGTGAAGGCGCTGTTCACCGCACCGACCGCGATCCGGGCGATTCGCAAGGAAGATCCGGAGGCTTCACATGTCGGCCGCTACGACCTGTCGGCGTTGAGGTATCTGTTCCAGGCCGGCGAGCGACTCGACCCGGACACGTACGCCTGGGCATCGGCCACACTCGGCGTCCCCGTCGTGGACCACTGGTGGCAGACCGAGACCGGATGGGCGATCGCCGCCAATCCGATGGGAGTACAACACCTTCCGCTCAAGGCCGGTTCCCCGACAGTGCCGATGCCAGGCTACGACGTACAGATCCTGCGGGTCGACGGCACGCCGTGCGGACCAGGCGAGGAGGGCGATATCTGTATCAGGCTGCCGCTGCCGCCGGGAACCCTGCCGACATTGTGGGGCGACGATGCCCGCTATAAGTCGTCGTATCTGCGCGAACACCCCGGCTTCTATCTGACCGGCGACGGCGGCTATCTGGACTCCGATGGCTATCTGTTCGTGATGGGCCGAATCGATGACGTGATCAACGTTGCGGGACACCGGTTGTCGACGGGATCGATCGAGGCGGTGCTGGCGGCGCACCCTGCGGTGGCCGAGTGCGCGGTGATCGGGGTGGCCGACGAGATCAAGGGGCAGGTGCCGCGCGGCTTCGTCGTGCTGAAGGCGGGGGCGTCGGCCGACGGCCTGGCCGAGGAGTTGGTGGCCGCGGTGCGGGGCGAGATCGGTGCGGTGGCGTGCTTCCGGCTTGTCGACGTGGTGCCCGCGCTGCCGAAGACCCGCTCGGGGAAGATCCTGCGCAAGACGATGCGGGGTATCGCGCACGGCAAGGACGAGCCGATGCCGTCGACCATCGAGGATCCGGCCGTGCTGGACACGTTGCGACCGATCTTGACGGGGTAGGACAAGGTGAAGGTTTGCTGAAGATCAGGGACGATATCGCCGCCGCCTCCGGAAAACGCGCTACCGTCGGATCCCGCAATGCCAGTGGCATTCTCGGGGACGAAAGGATTCAGCGGCCATGTACATTTCACGACTTCGACTGATCATCGGCACCATCGCCGCGGCCGTGGGATTCAGCCTGCTGGGTGCGGGAACCGCATTCGCCGTGCAGACCCACATGCTCAATGCGCGCGACAGCCTGCAGTCCGCGTTGAACGAGCTGCAGTTGGCCATTCCAGACAAGGCCGGGCATCGCGTCGACGCCATCAGCTTGGTGCAGCAGGCGATCGACCAGGTCAACCAAGGGATCCAGGCGGGCGCGCAGTAGCGATCTTCAGCCGGCGACCGAGGTCGCCGGCGAATACGCGGGCAGCGTCAGCTCGAATGTCGCGCCCAGCGTGCCGGGTTCGGAGCGCCGGCACGTGAGCTCGCCGCCGTGTGCGCGCGCGATGCCGCGGGCGATCGTCAGACCCAGTCCGCTGCCACCCCCGTTGTTGCGTCCGGTATCCAACCGGACCAGGCGCTCGAAGATCCGCTCCCGATCCGCGGCGGGAACACCAGGACCTTCGTCGTGCACGACAACAGTGATGGCGTCACCGAGGCTGGATATCAGCGTGTGCACCGACTTTCCAGGTGGTGTCACCGCACACGCATTGTTGAACAGATTCGCCATCACCTGACCGATCCTGGCGGGGTCGGCCCATGCGATCATGCTCGGACCGTCGACCAGTACCGGTATATGCAGCGAAATCGACACCCGCTCAGCTTGTTGCAGGCAGATCTGCCGTACGTCAGTCGGCTCGCACGCCAGGCGCAGGCCGGTGTCGATACGCGCCACATCCAGCAGGTCTTCGACCAGACGGCCGGCGTGATGCGCTTCTCGACCCAGGGCGAGCAGGAGACGTTGCCGCTGCGGGTCGGGGTTCTCGTCGGCCTGGGCGAGCACGGCTTCGGTCGCCGCGGCGATCCCGGCGATCGGCGTGCGCAACTCATGTGCCGCGTCGCCGATGAATTGTCTCAGGGCGAGTTCAGAGTCCCTGGCCCGCTGCTCGGCGCCTTCCAACGCATCGAGCATCTCGTCGAAGGCCTCCGCGGCACGGCCCAGCTCACTGCGGTGATCCAGTTTGAGTCGCTCGCCACGGCGTCCGGCAGTGATGCTGCGCGCCAGCGCGACCAGCCGGTCCAGCGGCGCCAGCGCGAAGCGCGCCGTCAGCGGCACGACGACCAACACAACCAACACCGCGACGAGAGCCACAACCAGCAGGATCCGTACCACGCGAGAGCGCACTTGCGCGATCAGCGGCGCATCCACCTGCAGGGTCAGCCGGGCGCCGTTGACTGCCGAATGCGGGGCGGTCAGGGTGATAGTCCGGGTCCGGGCGGTGCTGTCGTGCAGCGGCCGATTGTCCAGCCCACCTAGCACGCGGCCGTCGGTGAGCTCCAGCCGCGTTCGCACCGTGGCGGACTGCAACCGCGCGACCAATTGCTGAGGCGCCGTGTCATGGGCTGCGAGTTGCCGGGCGAATTGCGCATGTTCGGTCAGAATGGCACCGACCGAGCGATCCACAACGACCGACATCGCGGCATAGACGATCCCCACCACCGCCGCCAGAACGACAACGAACACCACCAATGTCGCCAGCGTGACGCGTCGGCTGAGCGACACCGTGGATGGCCGAGATTCTCTCAGTCTCAATGTGATCCGTCCCGCAACACGTACCCGATCCCGCGAACGGTATGGAGGATCCGCGGACCGTGCGCGTCGAGCTTGCGCCGCAGGGCACTGATGTTGACCTCGACCAGGTTTGGATCGTAGGCATCGAAACCCCAGATGGCAGTCAGAATCTGGGTCTTGCTCAACACCGTCCCGCGGTTTTCGGCGAAGTAGTGCAACAGCCGGAATTCGGTGGCGGTCAAGGCGATATCACTGTCACCGCGCCGCGCGATGACTGCCTGCGGGTCGACAACGAGGTCGGCGACGGTGATCACCGTCGGTAGCCGCCCCAGCCGACGCAACAATGCATTCACCCGGGCGACCAGCTCCGCCAATATGAATGGCTTCACCACGTAGTCGTCGGCGCCGGAGGTCAGGCCCCGCAGCCTGTCGTCGACGCCATCCCGGGCGGTCATGATGACCAGACCGGCCTTGGACCGCGAGCGCACGATATTCAGCAGGGTGAACCCGTCGCGGCCGGGCAGCATCACGTCGAGTATGACGACATCGGGGCGGAACCCAACGAGGTCACGTTCGAGATCCCCGCCGTCGGGCCTGGCCAGGACGCGATGTCCGGCGGCGGTCAGTGCCGATTCGACAGCGACGCGGATCGTCTCGGCATCCTCGACGAGGAGGATTCGCGCGGGGCTGTTCGCTGCCGCGCGAGCGGTTCCGCCGCTCATGACACGTGTCTACCAATGCTTCATGAGAGGAAGCTGTGCACCTGACGGCAGCGCACAAACTTCAGCTGGGCTTCAGGTTGGACGGCAAGCCTGTTTCCATGTCGAATCAGTGGAGCACAGCGGCGCGTCTGCTGCGACGCGTCGGGTTCGGCACCACCGGGCCGCAGGTCGACGCTCTCAGCGGGGGTGACTGGAAGGCCTACGTCAACGCCGCGCTCGCTGCCGATCCAGACGACGACGTGGGAGCGCGGGCCACGCCCGTGCCCTCATTCCCAAGCCCGAGACCGATCGGCAAGGGTGCAACGATGGCCCAGCGCAAGCAGTTTCGGCGCGATCTCGGTGAACAGAAGACGCAGTTGGCACAGTGGTGGATTCGCCGCATGCTGACAGTGCAGGATCCGATCCACGAGAAGCTGACCTTGTTGTGGCACAACCATTTCGCAACCTCGGCTGCCAAAGTCCGTTACGCGCAATGGATGCTCGGTCAGAATCAGAGGCTACGCGCCCTCAAGCTCGGCGACTTCCGCACTCTCGCATATGCGATGCTGACCGATCCGGCGATGATGGACTGGCTCGACGCCCAGACCAACACGGCAAAATCGGCAAACGAGAACCTTTCTCGTGAATTCATGGAGCTGTTTGCGCTCGGCCACGGCAACGGATACACCGAGGATGACGTGCGCCAAGGCGCGCGCGCCCTGACCGGTTGGACCTTGGGCACCGATGCCCTACCCGAATTCGTCGCAAAACGTCACGACGCGGGCACGAAGACGATCCTGGGCAGTACCGGCACCTTCGACGCCGCTGGCTTCTGCGACGCGGTTCTTGCTCACCCTGCCTCACCAGGCTATGTCGCGGGACGGCTTTGGAGTCAGCTGGCGGGCGATACGGCGCCGTCGCAGGCAGCACTCGCTCGCCTTGTCGACGCGTATGGGCCCGGCAGAGATCTCCGCGGGCTGACCACAGCAATTCTCACCGACGATGAATTCGTCGGCGCGGCTCCCGCGATGGTGAACACTCCGGTGGAATGGCTGATAGGCGTGGCCCGATCGCTGCGCGTCCCCGTCCGGGACGAACGAGACGCCCGCGCGATGCAGCAGACTCTGAAAACCCTGGGCCAGCAACCGTTTTATCCGCCCGACGTCGGCGGCTGGCCGCACGGTACCGCCTGGTTGTCGACGGCCAGCGCAGGGATACGACTCGCGGCAGCGAACACCATGGCCACCCGGGCCGACCTGTCCTTAGTGGAGCAGAACGCGGTGAACGACCGTATCGACGCCACCGGCTACCTCATCGGCATCGGCCAGTGGAGCGACCGCACTGTCGCTGCTCTCAGACCGCTCGCCGGCCGGCCACCGGCCCTGGTAGCGGCGGCGGTCAACTCTCCCGAATATCTGACGTCTTAGGGAAAGGCATCATGCCCGAGATCAACCGACGAAAGTTCCTCCTCGCCAGCGCCGGCGTCGGTGCGATCGGCCTGGTTTCGGGTGCCGCCGCAGTGACCTGGCCTGACCTGATGCGCGCCGCCGATCAGCGGCCGATTGCCGCCGGTGCCGGTATCGCAGTCATCATCACCTTGTACGGCGGAAACGACGGCATCAACACGGTAATCCCGTACGCCGACGGGGCTTATCACGATGCACGACCCGAACTATCCTATGCACCAACGGAAGTTCTGCACATCGACAACGATCTCGGATTCAATCCTGCGCTCAAGGGTTTGGCGACGCAGTGGAAAAGCGGTCGACTGGCCGTCGTGCGCGGAGTCAGCTACCCGAACCCGGATCACAGTCATTTCCGTTCGATGGACATCTGGCAGACCGCATCGCCGGCAGAGCCGGTCAACACCGGATGGGTTGGCCGCTGGCTCGACGCGACCGGTGACGATCCGCTGCGGGCCGTGAACATCGGTGCAGTGCTTCCGCCGATGGCCGTCGGCGCCAAGACCACCGCGGCCGCCTTGAGCACCAACCAAACCCCTTCCTCGACTGCACAATTCGCTCCGATCACCCAGGCGCTGGGTGCGCCGGACGGCGCCGACACTCCGGTGATGGCGGCGGTGAGCGCCTCCTACCGCGCAGCTCGAACCGCCGATGCCGCATTCCACGGGCTGACGGCACCACCAGCCATAGGAGCTAACTCGCTGGTTGCACAGCTGGACGTTATCGCCGCGGCGATAACATCGGGAGTCCCCACCCGCTTGTACATGGCGTCGTTGGGCGGCTTCGACACCCACGCCAACGAGCGAGGAACCCAGCAGCGACTTCTGCAGACGTTCGACGATGCAGTCACGGCGTTTCTGCAGAAGATGGCCAACGATGAGCATGGCAAGAGTGTTGTGTGCGTGGCCTATTCGGAGTTCGGGCGCCGGGTCCACGCCAATGCTTCACAGGGCACAGATCACGGCACCGCGGGCCCGGTCTTCGTCGCGGGCGTACCGGTCCGCGGCGGGTTCTACGGCGACGAGCCCAGCTTGACTGATCTCGACAACGGGGATCTCAAGCCCACCACCGATTTCCGTGATGTCTACTACGACGTACTGGCTCACACGCTGGGCACTGACCCCACGCCGTCAGTTGGCCCCGGTCGCAGAGGTATCGGCATGCTGGCCTGACACGTCGAAGTATTCTGACAACCATGTCCGTGACGGTCGACGAATTCCAGATCGCTGACCCTGCCGATGCTTGGCAGGACGCCGGTTTCAGCGTCGACCGCGACGGGGTCTGCCGGATCGGCGACGTTCGGGTCCGGCTGCTGGGACGCGCGCGTGGCGCCGGCATTCTCGGCTGGACGTTGCGGGGCTTTTGTGACGATGCCGCGCTAGACGGCATCCCGACTTTGATGTCCGACGCCGAACCTCCAGAGCCCGCCACGCATGCAAACGGCGTGACCTCGATCGACCACGTCGTGCTGCTGTCCCCGGACCTGAACCGCACCGTTGCATCGCTGGCGGCTGCGGGACTGCGGCCGCGCCGGGAACGCGACGCCGAACTCGGCGGCCAGCCGATGCGGCAGATCTTCTTCCGGCTGGGCCCGGTAATCCTCGAGGTCGTCGGTGCACCGGAGGTCGCCGGCGACGGTCCGTCGTCGCTGTGGGGCATCACGTACGTCGTCGCCGACATCGACGCGACTGCGGCGTTCTTCGGTGACCACGCGATGCCGGTGAAGGACGCCGTGCAGCCGGGTCGTCGGATCACCACACTGCGCCATCGGGATCTGGGCATGTCGGTCCGGACAGCGATGATTTCGCCGCCTATCCTCGGCACGTGACCGAGTCCGCCGACGACATCGTCGTCATCCACACCGACGGCGGGTGCCGACCCAACCCGGGCCCGGGCGGCTGGGGCGCCGTCTTGCGGATGCGCCAGCACGTCCGCGAGATGTGCGGCGGCGAGCCCGGTTCGACGAGCAACAACCGGATGGAGTTGACGGCTCCGATCATGGCGCTGGAAGCGCTCACCCGACCGGTGACGGTGCACCTCTATACCGACAGCACCTACGTCCGCAACGGCATCACCAAGTGGGTGGCTGGCTGGCAGCGCAACGGCTGGCTGACCGCAGCCAAGGAACCGGTCAAGAACGTCGATCTGTGGCAGCGCCTTCAGGCCGCTTGCGCGCGCCACCAAGTGGAGTGGTTCTGGGTGAAGGGCCACTCGGGCGTTGCCGACAACGAGCTGGCCGATCAGCTCGCGACGCGTGGCCTGCAGGAAGCGATCGCGGGTTCAACGGTCTGAATTTTTGTCGGCACGTTCACATAGTATTCGAATATGTGTTCGATCGATGGGTTGTTGGGGGAGCTCGACGATGTTGTCGAGCGTCTCAGTGCCGTCGATCTCGAGGTGTTGTCGCCGCCGCGGCGGTTTGTGGTGTTGGAGCGGTTGGAGACTGCGCGGCGGCGTCAGGTGGCGCTCTCGCATGCGGTGCTGGCCCGGTTGGAGCGGTTTGCGGGTTGCCCGCCGGTGGGGATTGCGGTGGCCGATGTGTTGCGGATCAGCCCGCGGGAAGCGCGCCGCCGGATGCGCGATGCCGAGCAGCTCGCGCCACGCACCACGTTGACCGGGGAACTGTTGCCGCCGGCGCTGCCCGAGACCGCGAAAGTCTGGCACGACGGACAACTCGACGGCGAGCACCTGCGGGTGATCCAGACGTTCTTCCGCGATCTGCCCGATCATGTGTCGCCGGTCGAGGTGGACAAAGCCGAACGGTCGCTGGCGGACAAGGCGACGATTCTGCGGCCGGACCAGTTGGAGAAAGTCGCCCACCGGCTGGCACTGCATCTGAACCCCGACGGGACATTCTCCGACACCGACCGGGCCCGCAAGCGCGGGTTCGTCTGGTGCGGGGGTCAACAAGTCGACGGCATGAGTGTGGGTCGGCTGATTGCCGACCCCGAACTGCGCTCGGAGTTGGACGCCTGGTTCGCCAAATTCGCCGCCCCGGGTGTGTGCAACCCCGACGACGAGAGCCCGAGCATCACGCCCAGTGAGGAAGGCGCACAACGAGATCTGCGCAGTTACGGTCAGCGCCAGCACGACGCCCTCACAGCGTTAGTCCGCGGGCAACTCGGTGATCCGACATTCGGTCAGCACAACGGCTTACCGGTCACGGTCATCGTGTCGGCCACCCTGCAGGACCTCCACGCCAAGACCGGCTATGCGGTCACCGCCGCCGGCACCGTGATCCCGATCCCCGACGTGATCCGGATGGCCACCCACGCCTACCACTACCTCGCCCTGTTCGACGGGGTGAACGGGCGGGCGTTGTGGCTGGGCCGCACCAAACGCATCGCATCAGCCGACCAGCGAATCATCCTGCACGCCAAGGATCGCGGGTGTACTCGACCAGGCTGTGACGCACCCGGCTACCACAGCAGCGTGCACCACGCCGCCACAGACTGGAAAAACGGCGGCAACACCGACATCGACGACCTCGGCCTGGCCTGCGACCCCGACAACCAACTCGTCGAAAGCGGCGGCTGGGCCACCCGAAAACTCGCAGACGGCCACACCGAATGGATCCCACCACCCGCGCTCCCCATACTGCGCGGCGGCGTCAACGACTACCACCACCCCGAGAGGCTGTTGGAAAACGATGCCGACCCACCAGCCGATGACTCCGGCGCTGCCTAGTCCGGCGGTTCGATGTCAACTCGCGGAGATGCAGTATTTGGTGTGTGCGCTATTCATGAGCGCAGTTCAGCGGCCATTGAGAACCTTGTGCAGAGTGGCGTTGGCGGCGGGTGTTGAATTCCAGCGCGGGGATGCTTCGTGGTCGGCTGGAGTGGTCGCCAAGAATTGGTCCATGACTGTGGAGCGAGGTGGAAGTGACATCCGAATTGCCCTGATCGGAAACGTCTTTACGTGAATGCGGGGGACATACTCCACAGCCGGCGATCAGGAACGGGCCACCGCTAACCTGCTCCCTTGCCGTTGTCGACGCGGTACACCGCGCCGTGAATGGCTGCGGCGGCATCGCTTGCGAGGAAAGCGATGACGTTGGCCACGGAAAGCGGCGACATCATCCCGCGCGGTGACGCAGTGCGCATGATCAGTTCGAAGTTCGCCCCTTGTGGGGCACTGAACTCCTCGATCTGGGGCGTGATCATGCCACCTGGGCATACGGCATTCACCCGCAGTCGGTCTGCCGAGTACTCGACAGCCAGTGCGCGGGTAAGCCCAACGAGACCATGTTTGGCCGCGCAATAGCCGGCTGAGTAGGCCTGGCCTTCGAGGCCAGCAATCGACGCGACATTAACGATATTGCCACCGCGTTCGAGCAGATGCGGCAGTGCCGACCGGCAGAGATAGAAGGGGCCGTGGAGATTTACTGCAAGGTCGTGTTCCCAGTCGACGTCGGCCATCGACTCCGTGCGCCGCATCTGATGCTGTCCGGCGACGTTGACCAGGATGTCCAAAGCTCCGAATTCGTTGATACACTGTGCAACTGCTGTCCGGCATGCTTCCGCTGACGTGATGTCCAACGACGCATGGGAGCCCCCGTGAACGTTGGCGAAGACCGACCTCAGCCGGGCCGAATCCCGACCGATCCCGAACACCGTCGCGCCCTGCTCGGACAACAGCCGCGCCGTTTCGGCTCCAAGACCCGACGAGGCGCCGGTAACCAATGCGATCTTTCCTTGCAATGCGGACATTTGGTGTTGGTCCTCCCCTTCGCTTCTAGGTGGACACTGCTTGTAGGTGGACACTGCTTCTAGGTGGACATAAACGGTACACGCGCCTGGTGTCACCACATTCCGCTCCGTACACTCAAAGAATGGGGACTGAATACAGCTGCACTGCAGTCTCTTTCATCTCTTCACTGGCAACCAGTTGCGCCATAGCCCGGCTCCCGAGCGATAATCGGCGCGCTACGGAGCCGCGGGCGGATAACCGGCAATGCGCGCTTCGATATTGTGTGCGGTGCGGCTCACCTGCTGGCCAAGCATTCGGATTCGGGCGCTGTCCACGGTGGTGAATACCGCTGCGGTGACCGACATGGTGACAGCGCCGGTGGCGTCGGTGATCGGGGCCGAGATGATGGCGACGTTGTGGCTGGCCTTGGCGCCCAATTCGTCCGGTAGGACGTCGATGACGGTGAGATCGGCGAACGCACGCGCCAACTGCGCGGTGATGGCGTCGACTTCGCCATCGCCGGTGAGGGCACGCAGGGCGGTGTAGACCCGAAGATATTCGGTGGTCAGTCGTTCGACGGCGAAGCCCCGGGTTCGAATCTCCCTGAGTATCGACGTCATTCGGCGACGCAATGCGGGGCTGGGCTGGCCGATGGCTTCCAGCCAAGCCCTTTGGACGTCGGGGGCGGCCCAGGCCACGTATTCCCTGCCGAATGGTGCCACCAGCGGCGTACGCAGACCGGGTCCGATTCGCGGGCCGGTCGAGCAGTTCCCGGCGGTCTGATCGATGACGAGGGTCTGCCCCTGCCTGCGGCTGAGGTGTACCTGCGTCCCGGTCGCTGCGGCAAGTGCCTGCAAGTCGTCGCGGCAGCGGTGGGTGTCGGTTGGATTGGCCAGGCTGGCAATCGCCGGACCCCAGGAATAGGCGGCTGTGACAGGGTCGCGGGTGACCCAATCGTGGGCGGCCAAGGTAGTCAGTATCACGTGGCCTGTGGCGCGGCTGATCTGGAGGCGGCGGCAGATCTCGGCCAGTGTGAACTGGCCGTCAGGGTTGGCTCCCAACAGTTCCACGACGGCGACGACGCGCTCTGTCGGTGGCGAGATCCCTTGACGCTGAGACTCTGCGGGGTCTACCTTCGTCGTCATAATATCGAACCATATGTCGAAATATCGACATCGACAACCGGCGGGAAGGCATGCCTGTGGGTGATCGATTCATTGGTAAACGGGTGCTGGTCACTGGGGCGGCCGGCGGTGTCGGTCGCGCGACGGTCGAACTGTTCGAGGCCGAAGGCGCCTCGGTGGTGGGCTTGGACTTAACGCCGGGTGAGGGCATCGTTGCTTGTGACGTCGGCGATGAAGCCTCGGTGCATGCCGCCGTCACCACGGCAACCGAACGCTTGGGCGGGCTCGACGTGGTCGCAAACGTGGCCGGCGTCGACCAATTCCGGAAGTTCGAAGACCTCGACCTCGCCACTTGGCAGCGCCATCTCAGCGTGAACCTGACCGGCCCCATGCTGATCTCCCGCGCCGCCCTGCCGCACCTGCGCGCGAGCAAGGGCAACATCGTCACCATCGCCTCGATCGCCGGTCTACGCGGCCAGCCCTACCAAGCCGCGTACTGCGCCTCCAAGGCAGGCGTCATCATGCTGATGAAGTCGCTCGCAATCGAGTTGGCGGCCGACGGTATCCGGGTCAACACCATTTGCCCCGGAGGTGTGCAGACGGACATGCCGGTCAGCGCGGCCGCCGAGCACGCCAATTCCGACCTCGACTGGGCTCTGCTGATGGAAAGCTCGGGAGCCCGTTACGGATTCATGCCGCCGAGCCACGTCGCCGACGCCATCGCCTACCTCGCCTCGGACGCCGCAGCGTCGGTTACCGGCGCGGTGTTGTCCGTCGACCGCGGCACCGCCGCCTGAACCCCCCGGGAAAGGGACACACATGCCGAACACCGAGGACATCCTGCGCGAGCTTCTCGACCGGGAACAACTGAAGGAACTGCGCGCCAGGTATTTTCGCTTCCTGGACCTGCGAGACCAGGAAGGCTTCGCGACGGTCTTCACCGAGGACGCCGTCCTCGAAGTACCCGAGGTCGACCTCGTCTTCCGCGGCAGGGAGGAGATCGCCGCCAAGGTGCTCGCCTCCGTGAGCGGCGCGGTAAGCGCTCATCACGGGCACACCCCCGAGTTGATATTCACCGGCCCCGACACCGCCACCGGCATCTGGGCGATGCAGGACATCGTCGAGTGGCCCCGAGCCGCCTCCGGCGAGCGTATTGGCATCACCGGAGTTGGGCATTACCGAGACGAGTACGTCAGGGAAGATGGCGAATGGCGCATCGCTAAGGTCCGGTTGGTGCGGATTCGAGTGCAGACCCTCAGTGAACTCTGACGACATCGAACTCGCCGAAATGCCGGCCCACCAACAGATAAGCCGGCGCCTGTTGCAGTTCACCGTTGCTATGGACCGACGTGAGTGGGACAACCCAGTACCTCATCGGCAACGTCTTGGTCGACGGCACCCCTACGACGGCGACCAGCACCTGCTACGTCCAGGAACTTCACATGGGCCGCGGAGACCTGGCCGATCAGACGTTCTCGACACTCGTGGAGTACCGGGATCGGTGGGTCCGCGACACGAACGGGGCATTGTTGCTCAGCGCGCTAGAAGTTCAGTCACGCCACCGTCGGGACCTTCGACGTCTTCAAGGACTGAGCGATACGACACAGGTACGAGTGGTTGGTAGCAGCAGTTCTGCTGGCAGGCCTACTCCCGCACCACGTCCGACGGTTCCTTGTCGGGCCGCAGGCCGCGCCAGCTTGGGTGGCGCAGCCGGCCGTCGGACGTCCACTCGCCATAGCGCACCTCCCCCACCATATCTGGGCGCACATAGGTGACGCCCTTGGCGTCCAGCCTCGGAAGTGTTGTGCTGAAGGGTGATTCGTCGGCGTGAAGCGGTTCGAGGATCTTCTTGAGCCGCGCCAGTTCCTTGTCGGAAAATCCCGTGCCCACCCGGCCGATGAACCGCAGGCCGCCCTCGTCGGGAATACCGAGCAGCAGCGCGCCGATCCCGCTCGAGCGGCCGCCGTTTCCCTCGCGCCAGCCGCCGATCACGGCCTCCTGGGTCCGCCAGAGCTTCTGCTTGATCCACGACGCCGACCGCCGGCCCGGCCGGTACGTCGAGTCCCACTTCTTCGCAACGACACCTTCCCACTTCTTCACGTGGGAGAACTCCAATGCGTCAGTCCCGTCGCCGTCGATCAGCGGTGGCACGATCAAATCCGTTCCCTCGGCGAAGGTTTCCAGCACATTCCGCCGGTCGCGGTACTTCGCCTTCAGGAGCGAGCGCCCGTCGAGCCGCAGGATGTCGAACGCCCAGAACTCGATCCTGGTAGCACGCGCACGATTCTGTAGTTCGCCGAAGCTCGGGACTCCGTCGGCATCGAGCGCCACCAATTCACCGTCGAGGATGACGTCGTGACCAGCGAGATCGGTTGCCAGCGATTGCAATTGGGAATACTCGGCGGTGAGGTCCCGCCCGCTGCGGGATTGCAGCCGCAGCTCGCCTTCAGCGATCTCGACCAGCAGCCGATAGCCGTCGAACTTGCCCTCGAATCCGTACTGCGCCCTGGTCAGTTTCTCGACCGAACCCAACGTCGTCAGCATCGGCGCATAGTCCGGCAAGTGCGGCGCAGGCTGTTCCTTCATCCGGTGCGCCAGCCACTGGTTGCCGTTGGTCTGAATCAGCGCGTAGCGCCCCGAGATCCGCTGGCCGTGCAGGTCCACGATGACCTCGCCGCCCTTGTCCGCCCCGGAGTCCCGGAACTTCTCCGCCTCGTACGTCCCGGAATCCCAGATGACCACCTTGCCGCCGCCGTACTCCCCCTTCGGGATGTCGCCGGAGAATGTCGCGTATTCCAGCGGGTGATCCTCGGTGTGCACGGCGAGGTGGTTGACCGCCGGGGTTTCCGGCAGGTTCTTCGGCACCGCCCACGACACCAGCACACCGTCGCGCTCCAGCCGGAAGTCATAGTGCAGCCGGCGGGCGTGGTGTTCCTGGATGACGAAGGTGTTGTTGTTCCCGACCGCGGGCGATACACGAGGTACCGGCTCGGGTGTCTTGGCGGGATCGCGCATGCTGCGGTACGTGGTCAGCCGGTCGGAACGCGGCACGTCGGGATCCAGATCGGCCAGTAGATCACCGTGTTCGGCCACCCGGGCCAGCACCTCGCGGTACTCCAGGTGGCGCAGCTTCGGATCGCCGATTTCGTCCCATGTGCGCGGGGCGGCGACCGTCGGATTCTCCCGGCCTCGCAGCGAGTACGGCGCGATCGTGGTCTTGGCCCCGTTGTTCTGGCTCCAGTCCAGGAAGACCTTGCCCGCCCGCAGGCTCTTGGTCATCGTCGCGGTAACCAGCGTGGGCATGCTCTGCTCCAGCTGCTGGGCCACCCTGCGGGCCAGCACCACCGCTCCCTTACTGCTGACCGGCTCGGCCAACGGCGCGTACAGATGCAGCCCCTTGCTCCCGCTGGTCAGCGGATAGACCGCCAGCCCGATATCGTCCATCAGCTCGCGGACGGCGTTGGCCACTTCGCCTAACTGCGGCATCGTCACACCCTCGCCTGGGTCGAGGTCGAACACCAAACGCGTTGCCGGACCAGGCTTTCCATCGGCAGTGAAACGCCATTGCGGCACATGGACTTCCAGTGCGGCCTGCTGAGCGATCCATGCCAGCCCTGTCGAGCTGTCGATGATCGGATAGGTGGTGCTACCCGAGCGATGCTCCACCGTCGCACGATCCAGCCAGTCCGGTGCCGAACTGGCGAGTTGCTTTTCGAAGAAGGCCGACTCGTCGACCCCGTTCGGCCAACGCTTTCGGGTCACCGGGCGGCCGGCGATGTGCGGCAGCATCACCTCGGCGATGGCGGTGTAGTAGGAGAACACATCGGCTTTGGTGGTGCCGGTGGCCGGATAGAGCACCTTGTCGGCGTTGGTCAGCGTGACGCGCGGTCCCGTCGTCGCTCCCGGCGGCCACACGTCATTCACCATCACAACGTATTACCCGCTGCTACCGTGGACCATGACCAAAATGCTGGCAGCTGCCCTGTTGGCGCTGCCCGCGCTGATCGGCGTTCCGCAAGCAGCCGCCGAGCCGGAAGATCACGTCCCGTTCTGCTCGGCTGGTCAGTCCCCGGTGAACAGCAATTGCCGTCCCGCGCCGAATCAAGAAACGAGCGACGGCGTCTCACCCGGTGCGAATCCCGATCTGCCCATCGGGCTGAATCCGGGCGTGCAGCCCGCTATCTGAACCGGCAAACCCGATCAGGCCTGCATACTGGTCATATGCGTTCCATCTGGAAAGGCTCGATCGCATTCGGTCTGGTGAACGTCCCTGTCAAGGTGTACAGCGCCACCGAAGACCACGATCTGAAGTTCCATCAGGTGCACGCCAAGGACAACGGCCGCATCCGCTACAAGCGCGTCTGCGAAGTGTGCGGTGAAGTGGTCGAATACCGCGACATCGCCAAGGCCTTCGAATCCGATGACGGCCAGACCGTGGTGATCACCGACGACGACATCGCCACCCTGCCCGAGGAACGCAGCCACGAGATCGAAGTGGTCCAGTTCGTCCCCGCCAGCGAGATCGATCCGCTGATGTACGACCGCAGTTACTACCTCGAACCGGACGGCAAATCGTCGAAGTCCTATGTGCTGCTGGCCAAAACGCTCGCCGACACCGATCGGGTGGCGATCGTGCACTTCGCGTTGCGCAACAAGACCCGGCTGGCGGCGCTTCGGGTGAAGGACTTCTCCAAGCGTGACGTGATGATCGTGCACACGCTGCTGTGGCCCGACGAGATCCGCGATCCCGACTTCCCGGTGCTCGACAAGGAAGTGGAGATCAAGCCCGCCGAACTGAAGATGGCCGGCCAGGTCGTCGAGTCGATGGCCGACGACTTCCATCCCGAGCAGTTCCACGACACGTATCAGGAGCAGCTCAGGGAACTCGTCGAAGCCAAGCTGGAAGGCGGCGAGGCGTTCACCACCGAGGATCAGCCGGCCGAGCTCGACGAGACCGAGGACGTCTCCGACCTGCTGGCCAAGCTCGAGGCCAGCGTCAAACGCCGCCGCGGCGAGGCCAGCGCCGGCGACGCGCCGGCGAAGAAAGCGCCCGCCAAAAAGGCATCCGCGAAGGCACCCGCGAAGAAGGCTGCGGCGAAGAAGGCACCGGCCAAGAAGTCCTGAACTTCGGGTGATTTTCACCCAATTGTCGAACTCGACGCCAAAATAGAACGTGTTTCAATTACGGTTCCAATTCAGCGTCATGAACCGTACCGATCTTGTTACGGTGTTCGCCGACAAGGGAAGAGAGACACGTGATACTCGACAAGTTCAGACTTGATGGTCAAGTTGCGGTAGTCACCGGCGCCGGCCGCGGCCTCGGCGCCGCCATCGCCGTCGCATTCGCCGAAGTCGGCGCCGATGTCGTGATCGGCTCGCGCACCCAGTCCGAGTTGGAGTCAGTCGCCAAGCAGATCGAGGCAGTCGGTCGGCGCGCTCACATCGTCGTCGGCGACCTTGCGCACCCTGAGACGACGGCCGAACTCGCCGGTACCGCCGTCGAGGCGTTCGGCAAGCTCGACATCGTCGTCAACAACGTGGGCGGCACCATGCCCAACGCCCTGCTGAACACCAGCGTCAAGGACATGAAGGATGCGTTCACCTTCAACGTCTTGACCGCGCACGCTCTGACGCTGGCGGCCGTGCCGCTGATGCTCGAGCACTCCGGCGGCGGCAACATCATCAACATCACCTCGACCATGGGCCGGCTGGCCGGACGCGGATTCGCCGCCTACAGCACCGCCAAGGCCGCCCTCGCGCACTACACCCGGCTGACGTCGCTGGACCTGTGCCCGAAGATCCGGGTGAACGCCATCGCGCCGGGTTCGATCCTGACCTCGGCCCTGGAGATCGTCGCCTCGAATGACTCGCTGCGCGATCCGATGGAGAAGGCGACGCCCATGAAGCGACTCGGCGATCCGCTCGACATCGCCGCGGCCGCGGTCTATCTCGCCTCGCCCGCCGCGAGTTACCTCACCGGCAAGATGATCGAGGTCGACGGCGGCCTCATCGTGCCGAACCTCGACCTTCCCATCCCAGACCTGTAAGCCCCGACCTGTAAGGAACGCCATGGCCATCCGCGTCGCACAAGTCGGCACCGGCAACGTCGGTGTCCACGCGTTGACCGCGCTGATCACCAACCCTGACTACGAGCTCACCGGTGTCTGGGTGTCTTCGGATTCCAAGGCCGGCAAGGATGCCGCCGAACTGGCCGGGCTCGCCGGCACCACCGGCGTCGCGGCGACCACCGACCTCGACGAGGTGCTGGCGACCAAGCCGGATTGCGTCGTCTACAACGCCCTGGCCGACAACCGGTTGCTCGAGGCGCTGGAGGACTACCGGCGCATCCTGGCCGCCGGGGTCAACATCGTCGGCAGCGGACCGGTGTTCCTGCAGTGGCCGTGGCAGGTGATACCCGACGAAATGATCAAGCCGCTGGAAGACGCTGCCCAGCAAGGGAATTCGAGCCTGTTCGTCAACGGTATCGATCCCGGCTTCGCCAACGACATCTTGCCGCTGACGCTGGCCGGCACCTGCCAGAACATCCAGCAGGTGCGCTGCATGGAGATCGTCGACTACGCCACCTACAACAGCGCCACGGTGATGTTCGATGTGATGGGCTTCGGCAAGCCGCTCGATGAGATCCCGATGCTGTTGCAGTCCGGTGTGCTGAGCATGGCCTGGGGCTCGGTGGTGCGCCAGATCGCGGCCGGACTCGGGCTCGAGCTCGACGGCATCGAAGAGATGTACGTGCGCGAGCCCGCGCCCGAGGACTTCGAGATCGCCGCAGGCCCCATCGCCAAGGGCACCGCCGCGGCACTGCGGTTCGAGGTGATCGGACTGGTCGGCGGCGCCCCCGTCGTGGTCCTCGAACACGTCACCCGGTTGCGCGAGGACCTGTGCCCGGAATGGCCGCAGCCCGCCCAGGAGGGCGGCAACTACCGCATCGAGATCACCGGCGAACCTTCCTATGCCGTCGACGTGTGCCTGAGCTCGCCCAACGGAGACCACAACCACGCCGGATTGGTAGCGACCGCGATGCGGCTCGTCAATGCCATCCCGTCGGTGATCGCCGCCCCGGCCGGCATCTGCACCGCGATCGACTTACCTCTCGTCACCGGCAAAGGGCTGTACGCTGCAGGTTAGGGGAACTGCCAGGAAGGGAATGCCAATGCGGCACAGACTCCGCTATGCGTTTCCGATCATCATCGCCGCCGGTGCTGCCGCCGTTGCGATTGCTCCGACCGCGGGCGCCGATACGACGTTGATCTCCCCGACAGGTCCCAACTGCGAGAACACCGGAGGTAGCACCGTCATCGGTGGCCAGACCACCGAATGCGCCACCCCCGGCAACGTGCAGCTCAACGCAACCCCGGAAGTCCCCGAGGATTTCGCCTATCCCTGGGGCGACGAGTTCTACGGTCCCGCACTGATTTTCGGTGGCCCCGGCCCCGCCAACGGCGGTGGCGGCGGCGCCCACGGCGGCGGGGGCCGCTGAGTTCGAGACCGCGGCCACAAAGGAGGCCACCATGGTTACCAAGAGTCTTCTCGGTGCTCCACTACTGATTGCGGTCGCGAGCGTCTTGCTGGCCGCCCCGGCCGCGGCGCGACCAACGGAGTGCACCGACACCGGACCCAGTACGACGGTCTGCCAAACCCCGGGCCACGCCCAGATCACCACATCGCCCAACCCGGCCCTGCAGAATCCGCTCGCGGGCTGGGGCTTCGGCGGAATCGGGATCGGCCTGGGCGGAGTGTTCATCGGTTTGTGACGCCGAACAGCTAGTTTCGGGTACCCTCACTTTCTTGTTTGAGGAACCGGACGGAGAGCTCGGCGATTGGCACAGGTGACGCGACTTCCCAGGGCGGGCTGGTATCTGCTCGGCCCGGCCTTCGTCGCGGCCATCGCCTACGTCGACCCCGGCAACGTCGCGGCCAACGTCAGCGCCGGCGCCCAATTCGGCTACCTGCTGGTGTGGGTGATCGTCGTGGCCAACGTGATGGCCGGCCTGGTGCAATACCTGTCGGCCAAGCTCGGCCTGGTCACCGGCCGCACCCTGCCCGAGGCCGTGCGCGACCACACACGCACGCCCAGCCGGATCGGGTACTGGCTTCAGGCCGAGCTGGTCGCGATCGCCACCGATCTTGCCGAGGTGGTGGGTGGCGCCATCGCGCTGCGGCTGCTGTTCGGCCTGCCCATGCTGCTCGGCGGAGTGATCACCGGAGCGGTGTCGCTGCTGCTGCTCGTCGTACAGGATCGGCGCGGACAGCGGGTATTCGAGCGAGTGATCATCGGGCTGTTGATGGTCATCGCCATCGGGTTTCTGTCCAGCCTGTTCGTCAAGACACCGCCCGCCGCTGACGTCGTGGCGGGTCTGATCCCCCGGTTCGACGGCACGGAAAGCGTCCTGTTGGCGGCGGCAATACTCGGCGCAACCGTGATGCCTCATGCCGTATATCTGCATTCCGGCCTGGCCCGTGACCGGCACGGCCACCCCGAGGCCGGCGCCCCGCGCGCCCGGCTGCTGCGGGCCACCCGGTGGGACGTGAGCATCGCCATGTTGCTGGCCGGCGCGGTCAACCTGGCCATGTTGCTGATCGCGGCGACCAACCTGCAGGGCCGCGGCGACACCGACTCGATCGAAGGTGCGCACGCCGCCGTCCGCGAGGCCCTCGGGCCGACGGTGGCGTTGTTCTTCGCGATCGGCCTGCTGGCCTCCGGGCTGGCGTCGACGTCGGTCGGTGCGTACGCCGGGGCGATGATCATGCAAGGGTTGCTGCACAAGACGTTCCCGCTGCTGGCGCGCCGGGTCATCACGCTGATCCCCGCGCTGGTGGTGCTGGGCATCGGCATCGACCCCAGCCGCGCGCTGGTCATCTCTCAGGTGGTGCTGTCGTTCGGGATTCCGTTCGCACTGGTGCCGCTGGTGCGTCTGACCAGCAATCCCACGTTGATGGGCGCCGACGTCAACAGCCGGCTGACCACGGTATTGGGCTGTGCGGTGGCCTCGATCATTACGCTGCTGAACGTGGTCCTGATCTATCTGACTCTCGCGCCCTGATCGCGGCCTGATGTCGCCGGCCCAGCGGCTCCCGAGGCACCCGTATTTCGCCTACGGGTCCAACCTCTGCGTGCAGCAGATGGCCCGGCGCTGTCCCGAGGCCTCCGACCCACGGCCGGCGACCCTGGCCGACCACGACTGGCTGATCAACGAGCGCGGCGTGGCCACCGTCGAACCCTTCGCCGGCAGCACCGTCCACGGCGTGCTCTGGTGGCTGACCGACCACGACCTGGCCGTCCTCGACAGCGCCGAAGGTGTACCCGTGCGCTACCGCCGTGACCAGCTGACCGTGCACACCGCCGATGGGCCCGCCCCGGCGTGGGTCTACATTGACCACCGCACCGAACCCGGCCCACCTCGGCCCGGCTACCTGGAGCGCATCATCGACGGTGCGCTGCACCACGGTCTGCCCGCGCGCTGGATCGATTTCCTGCGCCGCTGGGATCCGGCGCATTGGCCCCGACCGATGACATCGAATGGTTCTGGGCCACAATCACTTTCCGCACTCCTTGCCGACCCTTCGGTCGTCGAGGTGAGCCGGCTGGGGTCGCGCTTCGGGTTCCTCGCCATTCACGGCGGCGGCCTGGAACAGATGACGGACGTCATCGCCGAACGCGCCGCCGACGCCGCGGGAGCGTCGCTGTATCTGCTGCGCCACCCCGAGAACTATCCGCACCACCTGCCATCGTCGCGCTACCTCGCGGCCGAATCCGACCGGCTGGCCGCTTTTCTCGACCATGTCGAGGTGACGGTGTCACTGCACGGCTACGGCCGCATCGGACGCAGCACCGAACTCCTGGCCGGTGGCGGCAACCGGAAGCTGGCCCGGCACCTCGCGGTCAACATCGATCTGCCCGGGTACCGGATCATCACCGACCTCGAGGACATCCCCGCCGAACTGCGCGGTCTGCACCCGGACAACCCGGTCAACAAGGCGCGCGGCGGCGGGGCGCAAGTGGAGCTCCCGACCCGGGTGCGCGGCATCAGCCCGCGCAGCCAGCCGGCCGGTGCCGACGGGCTGTCGCCGGCGACCTCCGCACTGGTACAAGGACTGGCCGCGGCAGCGAACTCCTGGGAGTTCTAGCTCAAAGACCGCCGAGCAGCAGATACTGCGCCGCCGCCTGTTGACGAGCGTCCTGCAGGTGCTCGGACCTCGTCGTGAACACGTACCGGCCGCTGGTGCCGTAGCAGCCGTACCGCGACGGCGACACCGAGCCGCGGTCGAAGCACGAAGCGTCAGGGATACCAGAGACCGCATCGGACTGCTTCGCCCCGCCAGACATCTCGTCAGACGTAAGCGTATTGACCAATAGTGATGCGCTCATGGAGTTTTCGGTCCGGTACACGGTGGCACGCCCCAGTGCGACCGTGGTCACCGCGGCGGCGGTGAACGCGTCCGCCGCCCCGGCCGGGTCACGCTCGAAGTGCAGCGCGCCGGTGGCGGAGTAGGCACCGACGGCCGGCGGCAGCGTATGAGCCATCAAACCGGTCGGATCGGCCGGCAGCTCTGTGAGGCGGACGGGGTCGGTCGGCGTGAACGCGTCGATGCGCGGCCCCTGCCGATCCAGGATCCCGGCGACCAGATTGGTCGCGGCGTCCAGGGTGTTGCGGGTCTGCACCCACTGGTAGAGAACGTAGGGCCCGCGAGCGGTGAAACTCTCGACGATGAACCCGCGCGGCATGACGAGAACCTGCGCCAGAGCGTCGCGGTGATGTTCGATCACCGTCGCTCGCGCGGGTTCAGCGGCAACCATCTCCCTGGCTGCAGCAGCTGCGGCGCCGGCAGCGGGAAAGCGCATCACCAGATTGACGACCGAGGTGGTTGGGGTCGCCTCGCCCTCGGTGCTCCGCGAGGAGGAGAAACCCGCGAGGAAACCGTGCGATTCGGCGATCTCCGCACGCCGTAGCCGGATATCGGCGCGCAAACCCTGCGCGTCCGGAACAGCCCCGGTGTTGGTGCTTTCCAGTCGCCGAAGGGATGGGTCGACGTCGCTGGGCAGAACCACGCTGGCAGCCATGCGCTGGCCTTCGAGAACAGTCCCGATCGGTGGCAGAACGGGCGGTGCGACAGCCGTCGTCGGGTACGGCCCGACATCAAGGGGACTCGCCGTGACAGCCGTGCCGGCGACAGGGCTGCAGCCCCCCAGCGACAGCGTGAGCGCGGCGGCCAAAGCCACGGCCCGGCGGGCGTGTGTCATCGCACCAGCATGGATACCGTATGCAAACTCCTGCAGACGACTCGGTTAACGACAGCCCCGTCTGGCGTTACCTGGACGGAAGCTGCTACAGGATTCTCCTGTGACCGACGTCGACTTCGCCCTGCTGGATCTGCCGCGCGATGCGCCGCCACCTGACGCGCAGACATACCTGCGCACCGCCATGGCATGGCACTTCGGCACGGACACCGGCTCGCCATACTGGCTGCGAACCGCCACCACGCTCGACTTCGATCCGGTGACCGACGTCAGGACATTCGCCGACCTTCGCCGATTCCCGAATCTGGTCAACGAGTTACGCGACGCACCGGCCGGCGACCTGATCCCGCGCGGCTATGGCGCCCCACCACCGGTCCCCCTGATCTTCGAATCCGGCGGCACCACGGGCGCACCCAAGCGGACAGCTCAGCTGCCGGACTGGGTGGCCCAGGTCGTCGAGTGGCAGACCGACGACTTCCGCCGCGCGGGGTTCGTCGGCGGGCGCGGCTTCCTGTGCCTTATGCCCAGCGGTCCGCACGGCGTCGGCTACTTCTCCCGGGTGGTCTCGGCGCGGCTGGGCTCGATCTGCCACTCGGTCGACCTCGATCCCCGGTGGGTCAAGAAGCTTGTCGCCCGCGGGGCAGCGGCGGAGATGTCAGGCTATGTGAACCACATTCTGGAGCAAGCCGAATACGTCCTGCGCAGCCAGGACATCGCCAATTTGCACACCACCCCGCCGCTGCTGGACGCGATCGCCCGCAACGAGACCCTCACCCACCTCGTCGGCGACAAGGTGCGTTTCATCCTGCTCAGTGGCGCGCACGTGGACGCCGACACCCTCGACGTGTTGCGCGACGTCTTTCCGGCGGCCACGATCGCGATGGTGTTCGGCAGCACCATGATCCTGTCGCAGGCCCAGACCCGAACTGCGCACGAGACGTTCGTGTTCGACCCACGCAGCCCCTACGTGGTGTTCTGGGTGATCGACCCGGACACCGGAGAGCAGGTGGGGTATGGCGAGCGGGGCCAGGTCGTGATGAACCACATCAGCAAGGGCATGTTCATCCCGAACAACCTGGAGCGCGACAGCGCGATCAGGCTGCCCGGCCCCGAGGGCCAGATCGGCGACTCGGTCGCCGAGGTCGCCCCGGTCGCCACGCTCGACGGCGAGCCGGTGATCGAGGGCGTGTACTGATCGTGATCGACCTGCCCGGCCTGGGTCCGAACGGCGAAAACCGTTCTCGCAAGCGCGAAGTAGTCACCGACACCGCAGGCACCCCGGTGGCCGAGCTCAGCATCGCACCCCCGCTGTACATCGCGCGAGCGATGGCGGCGCAGCGCAAGGCCAAGCCTCTTCCGGTCGATCAGCGCCGGGCCGCTCTGCACAAGGCGGGTGCGATCTTCGCCACCTCACATTCCGCCGGGCTGGACTTCGACGCGTATGTCCAACTGGCGAGCCGGGTTTCCGGCCTGCCGATCGCGGTCACCCGTGCGCAGGCGGTCGAGGTGAGCCACGCCGTGGTCGCGGCGTTCGACTCGGTGCAGCCGGCTCGGCCGATCGGTGCGGTCCCGAATTGGCGGGATGTACGCGCCGGGCAGGCGACGGCGATCTGGTCGCGGCGGGGCGAGCTGTTCGGCGTGCATGCCTCCGGTAATGCGCCGGGCGTACACGGGTTGTGGCCGCAGGCGCTGGCCATGGGGTATCGCGTGGCGATTCGTCCGTCGCGGCGGGAACCGTTCACCGCACACCGGTTGGTAACGGCCTTACGCGAAGCCGGTTTTCGCGACGACGACGTGACCTATCTGCCCACCGATCACGCGGGCGCGGACGAGATCATCGCGTCGGCCGATCTTGCGCTGGTGTACGGCGGCAGCGATGTCGCGGCCAAGTACAGCGGCGACCCAAAGGTTTTCGTCAACGGGCCGGGCCGCACCAAGATCCTGCTGACCGCCGAGCAGGACTGGCGCGATCACCTGGATGTGATCGTCGATTCGATTGCCCGGCTTGGCGGGATGGCGTGCGTGAACACCACTGCGGTTCTGGTCGAGGGGGACGCGGCGGCGCTGGCGTCGGCGATCGCCGATCGGCTGCGCACCATTGAGGCGCTGCCACCTGACGACGAGCGTGCGGTGCTGCCGACGCAGACCGTCGAGTCGGCTCGGGCCATGGCTGCCTTCGTCGCGGCCAGGGCCGTCGGGACCCGCACACTGCTGGGTGCCGACCAGATCGTGGCCGAGCTCGGCGACGGCAGGGCCGCGCTGCGACCGGCCGTCCATCTGCTGGCTGACCTGGACGCCGAGAAGCTCAATACCGAACTGGCGTTTCCCTGCGTGTGGATCGCATCCTGGGAGCGCACGAACGGGCTTGGACCGCTGCGTAATTCGCTGGTAGTCAGCGCATTCACCGAGGATGACGCACTGATCGGCGACCTGCTCGACGAGCCCACAATCGCCAACGTCTACCGCGGTCCGACGCCCACCTACTACACGGCCAGCAGCCTGCCGCATGACGGATTCCTGGCTGATTTCCTGATGCGCACCAAGGGTTTTGTGCGCCTCAGCTGAGCGTCGCTTCGGCGGCGACGGCGAGAACGTCGGCGATCTCGTTGCGCTCGCGCCAGGCCCCGCGCTGACGCATCGCGCCGTTGCCCTCCCGCAGCAGGCGGCCCAACTCGGCGTGGACCCATTCGTCGTCGCCGAGGTCTGCCAGCGCCGGCTGCAACAGCTGTAACCACTTGCCCAGCACCGCCGACGTGGGAGCCGTTGCCCACCCCGCCATGACGTCCATCGTCTGGCCGTCCAACCCGTCGTGGGCGGCCTTCCAGTGCGCGGCTCTCAGGACGTGGTCGTCGATCCGCGGCACCGGTGCCCCGGATCGCTCGGCCGCCAGCGCGGTCATCACCGCCGCCCGGGTCAGCGTGGCCAGCAAGACGGTCTCGGCGACGGTAGCGGGAACATCGGCGACCCTTACCTCGATGGTCGGGAACTTCTTCGACGGGCGGACATCCCAATAGACCATCCCGTCGTCGAGCATGGCCCCGGCGTCGATCATCATCGCCACCATCGCGTCGTAGTGCTCGGCCGAATCCAGGTGGGGCGGCGGCCCCGCGCTGGGCCAACGGTTCCACAGCACGCTGCGCCAGCTGGCATGGCCGCTGTCGGCGCTGCGATAGATCGCCGAGTTGGCGGTAAGCGCCAGCAGTAGCGGCAGCCAGGGCCGCAGCCGGTTGCTGACAGCGATGGCCATATCGCGGTCGGGCACTTCGACGTGAACATGGCATCCGCAGATGCCCTGCTCGTGGGCGATCATGCCGAACTGGTCGCCGATGTCGCGGTAACGCTCGTTGTCGGTGATCGGGAAGCTGTGCGGCACGGTCGGCGGCAGGCCGACTGCCAGCAGTCGCGCACCGGCCTTCTCGGCGGCCTCGGCCGCGGCCCGCCGCAATCGTGTGATCTCTTGGCGCAGTTGCGAACTGGTCTGTGTCACCTCGGTCGCGGTCTCGACCTGGCAAGTCGTCAGTTCCAGCTGCAGGTCGACTCCGCCGGCGGCCGCATAGTCGGCGACCTCGACGTTGCGGGGCACCGGTTCCCCGGTGCTGGGATCGACGAGGAGGAACTCCTCCTCCACGCCGACGCTGGGCACATTCACGATTCACCGGGATGCCCGCAGCCAGGCCACGTCAAACCGTGCCACGCAGCGAGACCGGCGCTGTCGATCCGGCCGGACTCAGTCCTAGCATGCGGAGATGGTCAGAGACTTTCGCTTCGGCATCGGCGTGCGATCGGTCAAGTCGGCACCGAAGCTGCGCGACACCGTCAAGCGGTTCGAGGACCTCGGCTTCGACGTCTTGCATGTCCCGGACCATTTGGGCCGCTTCGGGATACCCGCGCCGTTTCCGACCATGGTGGCCGCCGCGGAGTATGCCAAGACCATGAGAGTGGGTACGTTCGTCATCAACGCGGCGTTCTACAAGCCCGCGATCCTGGCCCGCGACGCCATCGCCGTCGACGTGCTGAGTGAGGGCCGGCTCGATCTCGGGCTGGGCACCGGGTACGTCCGTGAGGAGTTCGAAGCCGCCGAAATGCCGTACCCGAGCGCCGGAGAGCGCGTCGACCACCTGCGGCACACCACCACATATCTCAAGGAGACGGCGCCGACGATTCCGATCCTGATCGCCGGCAACGGTGACAGGGTGCTGCGGATCGCGGCGCAGCACGCCGACATCATCGGCCTCACCGGCGGCGGGGTGCCTGAGTATCCCGGCCACGATCCACTGGCCGAGCGCATCGAGTTCGTCCGCAACGCCGCCGGGGAGCGGTTCGCCGACCTCGAGCTCAATATCGCGATCACCGGGGTGCCCACCGACTCGTCGGGCATTCCCGACCTGGCGCTCACCCGCGGCTACGCCCCCGACGCCACCGAAGAGCAGCTGCTGGCGCTGCCGACAGTGCTCACCGGCACGCCCCGCGATATCGCCGACACCCTGCGCGCCCGCCGGGACAACTACGGGATCACCTACTTCACCGTGCAGGACTACCACGCGGAGTACTTCGCCAAGGTCATCGCCGAGCTGCGCTGAGCTTCAGGGTTTGCGCAACCGCGAGTCGGGCAATGGCTTGAAGGACGGATGCGAAGCACGATGGCGGTTTTAGAGGGTTTTTTCATGCAGCAGCACAGCAATGACGAGACGAGGATGCGGCAGTGCGCCGAGGGCGTACTGGTTGCGCTGAAACGGTGCACGATGAATGCGGCCTCGGGCGAGATCGCCCAGGCGTCGCAGCGGCACCAGCTGAACAGCTGGCGTGTGTCCCAGGCTTTAGTGCGGCTGGCCCAGGAGGTCGATCCGGAGGCAGATAGCAATGCGACTGCGGTTGCCCGCTTCGAGTGGGGCGCATTGCTGGCGCGACGGGCGCGGCCATGATGCGAAGGCTTGTCGCCTGGGTCCGCAAGGACTACCCGCAGATCGCACCCGCGCGTGGGCACTGCTATCTGGTCGCGTTGTGTGGACCCCGCGACGTGCCTCGATAGACCTGTGGATACGGGGTAGCGACGACAGGGCGGTAAGCTGCCAGCCGGTGCGCCCCCGTAGCTCAGGGGATAGAGCACGGCTCTCCTAAAGCCGGTGTCGCATGTTCGAATCATGCCGGGGGCACTCTCTACCTGCGGCGTTGTCGCGTCTGACCGGACGCGACACGCCCGCAGCTGATACTTTCCCGCTACTTTCGGTCTCCACTTTGCTGACCAGCGAACTTGTCGAGTGCCACCCGCACGTCGGGACCACGAGACACCCGTTGCAGGTAGTGCCGCTCGGTTGTGGCCAGCTCAGTGTGGGAGAGCTGCTGTTGAGCGGCGGCCGAGCCGTGCGCATCGCGGATGACGGTGCCCACGGTGCGCCGGAAGCTGTGCGGGGTCACCCACGACAATTCTTCGGGCAGCGCATCGCGCAGGCAGCGCCGCAGGTTCGCGAGGCTCACCCATCCCCCGTCGCGGGTAGCGAACACCGGGCCGTCCATCCCTGACTGACCGACCATCTCGGTCAATGCCTCGACGCCGAACCGTGGGAGCACAACAGTGTGAGCGGGCGAGCCGTGCTTGCGTTCGTCTTGGCGGTGCAGCGGGCCCGCGGCCCCGTGGTCGAGCAGCGTGCCGACGATCGTCACGGTCGGCGGATCAGCCAGAAGGTCGACGTCGGACCAACGCAGCGCCAGCACTTCCCCTGGCCGCGCACCCGTGGCGGCCAGGACCTCGACAAAGGCCGGCAGCAGTCGACCTGGCCGGGGTCCACCCTTGCCGTCACGGGAGCGGGTGTAGTCAGCGACGGCAGCTCTCACGGTCGCGAACTCGTCTGCTGAAACCGCACGGACGGGCTTGCGGTTCCGTTTCGCTGTCGCTGTGCCGACGATCGGGTTGATTTGCATCACACCGAATCTGACTGCGAGCGCATACATTTCGCGTAGAACCAGACGCAAATAGGCGGCTTGGGCGGGTGTGGTCGCCGCGACTGACTGGATGTGTGAATGCGCGCGGGGTGTTTCCAGTTCTCGGATCCGTAGCGCGCCGAGTTGGCAGTCGCCGTGCTTAGTCCACACATGGCGGTACTGATTTTCGGTCTGCGGCTTGATCTCGCCGCGCTTCACTTTGCCCTCGATCCACTGTTCGAATAGCTCGGACAAGGTCGTTTTGTCGTTGACCACTTGTGCGTCCAACGGTGCCCGTCGCGTGCCGAGGTGGCGCTGTAACAGGCGGCGGGCATCCTCGGCTGATTTGTCGCTCGATCGCTCGACCCGCCGCCGCTTCCCATCCGCGTCACGCACATAGGTCGAAGCGAAAAACTTTCCACCACTTGACCTTTCCGCGATACGCCCATGCTCACCCGGTGCCATCCGCTGCCTAGGCATCGGGAGACCGATCTTCGGTGGCATTCTTGTAGGCATCCAGTAATCGCTGATGTTCAGCTTCGAGCAACTCGACCATATGGCGAGCTTTCTCTGCTTTGTCGTCGAATCCGTAGAGCTCATTCTTGCGTAGCCATAGCATCTGGAGTCTTAGAGCCTCTTCGTTGTCGAAAAGTTCGAGGGCAGTGCGGGTCTTATGGTCGTCCGCCCATTCGCCAAGGATCTCGACACCTTGCTTGGTCACGCCAGGGAAGATCTCGACGTCAGCCAATGCGTCCGGGAACAGGAGGGCTAGTGGCGACGTGTCTAACGCGGCCGCAATGGCCACCAGCTCCCGGACCGTGACGTCGCGTTCGCCCTTCTCGATCTTTCCGAGCGCTGTTCGGTGGATAGGTACGCCGAGTTCCCGCGTCCGCTCGGAGACCTTCACGTAGCTGCTCCCGGCAGCCTTAGTTGCCCGCTTGATCGATTGCCCTAGACCTCGCCCGAGCCAGTCGACGACAGGTTCGCTGTCACTCATTGCGACATTGTCGCACGTGTTCTGTTGCGTCCGCCGACATACGTGCTAGTGTCACGTTATGCGTCAACAGGTGTCGCATATCGTGACAGGAGAAAGTAATGAACGATTGGCAGGCCACGGGCCACAAGCTCGGCGGGGTCAGCCGCACGACGGTATTCCAGCTGTGGGCAGCGGGCGTGCTGGCATCGGTGAAGATTGGCCGGCGCCGATTCAGCACTGACAAGCAGATCAACGACTACATCACCGGGCTCGAAGGTGCGGCATGACCGAAATGCGTGCGGCCCCCCGTGCGTCAGGTTGGCGCAGACTTTCCGACCAGCTCACGGCGGAACAGATCGCCGAAATTGAGCAATTTGAACGCGTGACCGGACCCGACGCGTGGCCGGAGTATCAGCTGCTCAATTGCGCGCGTACGGCCGCCAAACGCAACCACGCTCAGAAGGTGTGCGCTCACATCGCTGCGCCGGCAGACGCGGTGGGCGCGGTCGGTGAGTGGGAGGACTTCGACGACGAAGGTCATCTTTACGGCCGCCAGTTCGTCACCTCGACACGAGATGTCGAATCCGGAATCAGCTTGGACCTAACCGGAACTCAATTCAGCAACGGCGCAGTTCAGCGGAGGATTCTCGTCTGGCTAGAAACCGAAGAGTTGTTGGCACCCCAAGCCCGCAGGCTCGCCACAGCACTGATCGATGCGGCCGGTCAAGTGGAGTCCCTGGAGCGCCCGCAATGAGCGAGCGCGGCGCAGGACCCCTCGTCGACTTCACGCGAACGGCCTGTCTGGGTGATGCCGGCGCTCCCGACTACATGGCGGCGGTGTGTGTGACGTCGAACGGAGACGAGGTTTTGTGGTTGGTTAGCCGACGCGAAATCGCAAGGGATCAGCCCACATACGGTAATGGGGCGCAACATCACGAGCGGACGGGACGACTGCCTGGCTGGGTTCGGGAGCGCATCTGGGGCTCCCTGCGGTGCGGTCAACCCCGGAGCGACGGCCAACCGTGCCGACACCGCGTGAAGGAGTCAGGGCACCACTGCAGGCGGCACTCAGAGCTGCTTACGGCCCCCGTTGATCCTGGTGTTCGAGCACCGGGCGGGAGCCGTAGCGACCAATCAATCCATGAAAACCGAAAGGCACGACCATGATCACACAGAACACCGACGTCGCCCAGCACTCGACGAGTTGGCGCGATCTCATCGATCAGCTCACACCGAATCAGATCAAGATCCTGGAGGGCGGGGAGCAGCGATCTACTCCGCCCGCCGACCTGATCGAGGTCGCGCGCGACTTTGTCAAGGAGAGCGCCGAGCAAGCCAAACTTGACTCCCGCCTCTCGCATATCGAGATCCCGCCCGGCGCCACCGCGGATAAGTGGAGCTCAATTCGCGCCGACGACGGCGATGCCATCCGCTGGCTTCAATGGAGGACTTTCGACACCGCGAAGGCTCGTGTCTCGATCGTCGGCATCCAGGATGAAAGCGCATCCTTCACTCGGTGGATCAGAATCCAGGCCCAGCGCGGCGATATCGACGACGAGGAGCTGTCCCCGCCAGACGTGCGTGAACTGGTGCGAGCCCTCAGCAGTGCGGCCGATGACCTGGAAGCTCTGGAGCGCAACCAGCCATCGTGAAGACAACAGGGGCGTTCATTCGCGTGCTACCCGCCGATGTTGCGCAGCACGGTCCAAGTGCTGCCATCGTGCTTGCGCACATCCGCTGGCGGTGTAACACGGACGGCCCCGGCCGGATTCACCACGACGGTGCAAGGTGGTGGCGCGTTTCCCGACGCGACATTGCCGACGAAGTTGGACTCACCGTCAAGGTCGTCAGGACCGCACTGGAGGCTCTCGGCGACGCAGTCTCAGCAAAGCACCTCCCACCACTCAGCGATCAGTCTCTCGCCTACAGAGTCCCGGCAATCGACGAACAGCTGACCAGCCAGAAGCCCCACGGGGCAGCCGCTGACCAGCCAGAAGCCCTGTGGGGCACGCCAGATGCCCCACAGGGCAAGGGACCGTGCCCCACAGGGCAAGGGACCGTGCCCCACAGGGCATCTGCACTACTTATAGAGAACTTGAAGACAGAGGGAGAACGCCCGCCGCGGTTCTGCAACCTTCACCCGATCGGCACCAGCGAAGAATGTGGCGGCTGTGCAAGGGCCCGCGAACATCTTGAGGCATGGGACGAGCATGCAGCCCAATCCGATGTCATCGCGGCGAAGGCCCACGACTTCGAACGCCGGCGCAACCGCCAGCTGATCGAGAACTGCCCCATGCACTGCGCGGAGAACTCCGGGATGGTCGAAGTACTCGACGACGACGGGACCGAGCGACTCAAGCGCTGCGACCACGGCGTGCCGCGGGGGGTGGCCTCCAATGCCTGAGCTTGGAAGTGACGAGATGCATTCGCTTCATGGACCATTCGGACCACGCTGCTCCACTCACGCCAACGTCAAGAGCCCTCGGTCCTGCGACGGCTGCCGAACGGCCCTCAAAGCCGCCCAGAAGGCCGACAGGGACCGCCGTCACGCGATCCGTGCAGCGATCGACAGCTGCAACGACTGTGATCCCTACGGACGACTCTGGGCCGACGACGACACGTCGTGGGTCGACTGCCCGGAGCATTCCAACTTCCGTGTCGAGGCACTCGCAGCAGAAGGGCGACTGCTGTGACGAGTCCAAATAGCAGCGAGCGCAGCCGGCACGGCCGGGGTACGGGTAACCCCCAGCGACCGGGCAGACTCCCGAATGGTTTGGCACCTTTGCGGCAGCGAGCGGCTATTGGCCAGTTTTTTGATCGGGCACCACAGCGATCTACCGAAGGTGATCACTGCGGGCAACCACCGAAGCGATCCACTCAGCCACTTTCAGCCACTGAGATGTTCGATCAAGGGGGTCGAAAAGCACTGTAAAACAACATTATTCGGCCGCGCAAACTCCTCTGAACCGGCAACTTCGGCGCATCAAAAACCTCCCGGCGTCACAGCCGGTCAAGTTCACCAACGCGGCCCCGGCCGCCTACTGAAAGGGAATACCCGACCAATGACCCTCTACGACACTCAGGCAGCGGAACAAGCCCGCGCGCAAGCGCTTGCACAGCAAGCCAGCGGTCATCAGAAGGCTGCCTACTTGGCCCACGGCCAGACCTCTGATGGGAACGGCGGCATGGCCTTTGGCTACAGCCCGGACGTCACCGCCGCGCAATACGAGGCCCACACCCAGGAGAAGCGAGACGCCCACGCGGCCCACATCGAGGCCGCTCTCACACCGCACTCAACCGGACCCGAGACGGCTTCCGGCTTCACTGCTAATCGCGGACAGGGAGCATCCGCCAACGGCGTCGCCGCCGCGCTCGGCGAAGAAACCCTGACTCAGAAGGCCGAACGACTCCTCAAATTGCCGAGCTGATCGCCCCGAACGAGCGCCCAACCCACCACCTACAAAACACCCTCAAAAGGAACCCGACAGAGCAATGACGCACGCACCTAACGCCATAACCGAGACCACCGACCAACTTGCGATTGGACACGACGAATACGACCCCGAACCGGAGTCGGCCGCGGACGACCAGGGGCCGGAGCTCACCACCACGGTCGAGATGATCTCCGACGCGTTGGCCCAAGCCGAAGCCGAAGTTGACCGGCTGCGGGACAAGAAGGCCGCGATCCGTGAAGCGGAGGGAGCAGCATCACGACAGGTACGCCTCGGCATCGTCCGGCAGGCGGCCAACTCCTGGGCGATCGACTGCAACCGAGCGCGCTCCCGAGCACAAGAGCACCTTGAAAATCTAGCGATCGCCACAAGGTTCGACGTCGCCAAGCTCGCGGCGGCGTTCGGCGAATTCAAGTTGGCTGATGCCCGGTGTGGCGCGAACGCGCTGTACGCCAGAAATTTGGATAGAACTGATCCACTTCCCGACTCGCCTATCGGTGCGCCCCGAGAGCGAAGCCTCCGGACAGGCCAGCAGTACGCCGACCTGACCTGGTCGAGGTACCTGGACCAGGTGATCAACGATCGCGCCCGGGCCGAGCGTGACCGTTGCTTCAATCTGCTCCAGAGCTTCGCGCACGAGCAGACTGAGAATGCGGCCGCTACCGCACGCGCGGCGGCCCTGGCTCTCGACGACTACGAGAGTCTCGATGTCCCACAACCGCCTGCGATCGCCGAGCTCCACCAAAGCGCCGTCGCGGCGATCAACGAACACGACTTCGATCCCGAACAGATGAAGGCGGCCGGCGTGATCAGCGTCCGACGCGCTGCCCAGAACGCCGAACTCGAGAAGCTCATCGACGCCGGCAACTAGACCGTCGTTGGTGTGGGCCACCTCTCCTGGGCAGCCCACGCCACGGCGGGCGGGCAGGCGTGCGCCTCCGGCGTTGTAGGGCGCTGTCGAGCGCGCACCCTGCCCCGTCCCAAATGCCAAGTCTCCCCAAAGGCAAAGGAAAAAGGACCAATCCATGGATGCACATTTTGGCGGCGATCACAGGAGCACAGTCACGGCGGCCTGCTGCACCTCACCAGAACGGAGTTAGTCACGATGCCCAAGCCGCTGTTTCTGTACGCCACCGGTACCGCGTTCTTCACCAACGTGATGGGGATGCCGATTAGCCCGATCGGCACGTCAGCGGCGACCATCGAGCGTGCTGGCCGAAAGTTCTACTTCAACGGCCAGGTGACCGACGATCCGTTCTGGCGGATGCTCGACGAACAGGTTTGGGACGCAAGGAAAATCAACTACGCCGCCGCGACGTTCCCGATGAATTCAAGCCTGGCCGATGGCCGCAACATCGCCCGCGCACACATCCAGTCTGTTCCGTTGGGTACGCCGATTGTGCTCGGCGGCTACAGCCAGGGTGCGGCGCTGATGTCGATGATCTACAACGACCTCCGCACGGGGCCGCTGACTGCCCGCCTGCCTGATTTCAAGGGCGCGGTGTTGTTCGGTAATCCGATGCGGCAGCGGGACTTCACAGCACCGGATGCGCCGTGGTCTGGCTGCTGGGACGTTCCGGGATCCGACACCGGCGGCAGCGGTTCTTTCCCGACTCGGCTCACTGACTGTGAGTTCGGGCTGTGGCGGGAGTACGCAAACGTCGACGACATCATCACTTCAACGGGCACATCGCCACTCGGTGCCGGGTGGCGGGCCGCGGTGGGGATCCTTACCGGCCTGGTCGATCCGCTGTCGGCCATCGCGTCACTCGCCCCCGACCTGCTTGCCGGTATCTTCGGCGCACCCGGCACTCCCGGCGCACTGGCCATCGGCGACTTCGGGCATGTCCGCTACCCGAGGTATCCACCGCTGACCGACCGGGACGACACGTTCCCGGCTGGCGCTGAGACGGTTTACGACTTGGCGCTCGACTTCATCGACGAGATCGCCGCTGAGGTCTACACCGAGCCGATTTTGGCGCCCAGTGATCCGCTGGTGGCACGACCTTGGACGACTGTTCGCCCCATCCCCAATCGGTCACCTGCGTGACTCTTCACCAGCCACCGGCCATGCCCAACGGCACGGTCCACGGATGGCGATTCTGGCGCGTCGACCCCGCCGCCGTGAACACCCGCGACGCCGTGCTTTGGTCCCCATACGACGGTCGAACGGCGTGGCCACAAAAGCACTTCCGAGCACGGTGTCCGGTCCATCCAGCGCACGACCCGCCCGCCAGCGACTGCCTCTGTGGCGTCTACGCAGTGCCCAACGTCGTCGACATCCGCTGGCAAGTGAGAGCGATCCGATTCAACGCCATCCCAAAGAGCGCGACACCCCCATTCCTAGTCATCGGCCGCGTGACCTTGTCTCATGCCGTGCCGCACACCGACAGCGCCCCAGGCGGCCCGCTATACCCCGAGTTTCGAGCTGCAGAAGCGACCATCAACGGCCTGTACGTGTTCAAGGACCGCGAGCACGGCCCTGCGAAATCGCAGGAGCTACAGTCGCTGCTGTCGTCCGCCTACGACGTGCCCGTGTCGATCGGGGGAACCTGCGTACACGGCGCGTGACTGGGCGACCAAACCACACGGCGATCAAAAGTATCTGGCCGTCGGTCTACGAGCGCCAGTTGGGAAACGAGCGCGAAGACGGTAGTCACCGATGGGAAGTTCGGGATGATCCAGCAGCCCGGCATGGCGATGCCCGGCGCGCCCCCGCGCGGATTCACAGTCAGCATCTGGTGTTTGCCGTTCGGCATGGTGCCGTCCGCCGTCGACATGGCGGCCCGCGCCACCCCTGACATGTCGATGGCACGCCACCGGAACGAGGGACGCCGACAGACTTCGAAACGTTGAGCGCCTTCAGACCCACATACTGAAGGGCCAGTGACCTGTGAATATTCTCTCAGCGAATCGAGACTAGGCAGTTACCCCAGAACTGGCACATCTTCGGCAAACAGTGGTAGAAATCGTGTTGCGGCGGTGTATCCGCCCAAAAAATGGGAAACCCTCCCGGGGGACCGGTGTTGGCGCACCGGCCTGATCCCCGAGAGGGCGTCCGACCTACATAACTGGTTTGCTCCGCATCCGCTTACGCGGCTTCTTCGTAGAGCTTCCAGAAGGTGCACTCACCTTTTACCGGAATCGGTGGAAAGGTGAAGTGTGCCGTCAGGTCGAGGATGCGACCGAATTGGTCGATCCACTGCCCGCCGACCGGAACACGCTGGCCCTGTTTCCAGGACCCGTTGGGCCCCAAAGGCCCCTTGTGGCGCTTCTTGGCCATCTTGATCCAACTTTCCTTGGGATTGATCTTCGTCTTGCTGCTGAAGGTCAAGAAGGATGTTGGTGGGCCGCGAATCCACGTGCCGGCCGATGGCCATGGTGGGTACCGGGGAACCTTCGGGCTTCGCCGAGGTGACTGAGGGGCGGGGAGGGCTCTCGACCCGCGGAATGACTTAGCCGATAGCATCCCGGACACGCAGTTCCATCGGCGTCGCGGTGGCAGACGATGTGGGCATCATCGTGGTCTCCCTCTGGTCGCAGTCCATTTCCGGGTGGTGTGAGGAGAACGCTACCGCCGCGGTCCGACGACACGCCGCAACACAACACCGTTTCGCGTGAGAAATTGACCAGAAAGACAAAGAGGGGCCCCCGCCGAAGCGGGGGCCCCTACCGATGGTCTGTGTCCGGCACCACCCGGGACTACAACACAACCGCCCCCACATCATGCACAAATGCGCCGACAAGTTGGGGGATATCGCGCGGAAAGTTATGCACAGGTTGCGCAGCGCCAGCGTGCGCTGGCGCAGGAAGAAGTCCAGGAAGAAGTACGTGACGTAGTACTTGAACGCCCTCGTGTGGAACTCGCAGGCGGCAGCTTGAGGTTCCCGCTACCCAACCTTGCCGAATCGTTGGTATGCGGTCTCGCGGCTGACATGGCGTCGATCATCTCTCACTCAGGGCACGGGTGGAGATCGTCACCTGTGCATCTCTGCCCGCCATCTGGCCAGATCGTCGGTCGCCATTGCCGCCGCTGATCTGAGCCAATCGCCGTCGATCAGCCCGGTGATGTCCAGCTCGTAATAGGCGGGATCGTCCATTTGGGGGCGGGTTCACGGATTGCTCTGCTGACCAGCCCACGATGATGCTGAAGTGGCCGAGTGACCGGATACTGCTTCGTCGATATCAAAACGCTTGGCCTAGGTCGAAATGCGCCCACCTGGGAATTTGCAGCGATCTCGACGCCCAACCTGTCGAGGTCGGCGCGGGGGGACGAGATCAGGTTCGCTATAGAACACGATTCGGATAACTGGCTGGAGTCGCTCCCCGAGCCCTTCGCATCCGATTACCGCGCGCGCTATGACCCGTCCGAGGCGCAGACCGAACAGATGGCGGCTTACACCATCAGCAAGATCACCCGAAGGGCGTTTGTCGTTGCACGTGAACCCGCCTTCCACGTGGATCACGTGGCGGCGCTGTTGCGACGGCATTCCATCGAACCCGAGTGGTTTTGCGTCGAGGGCATTGGCTCGATCGTGAAGGGCTTCCTGGCCGCTCGGGGTGAACTATCCGACCCGCCCTGGAATGCGGCTGACTTGTCCTCGGCCGTGGGCATCGACCCGGCCGATTACGAGGTGCACACCGCCAAAGGAGGTGTGCGCTGGGTCAAGGCACAGTACGACCTCGTAATGGCTAAGCGGTCGCAGCAGCTTCCATGACGGAAGTCCATTGCCACCTGCAGCGAGCACCGCACGGTCCTTAGCTCATCGGCGGAAGTCTCCACTTTCCCGATACAAACGCGGCCGAATCTGCCGGAATCGGGACGGACTCACACGTATGGGAGTCATCCTAATATGTTGCGTGGCAGTACATTAACGAACTGCTGCGGACGTTCGCGTACGCCATGATACTTGCCGGTGTCGCAGGTTCGAATCCTGCCGGGGGCACCATATTTTCTGTATGACCTCGGAAGCACGACTGAGTAACCCCCGCTACGATCGCGTCGCCCAATCCTCCTGTCGCTCAACGGTTTGCACCCGTGTCTCTCGGTTGTCCCGGTTCAGCCACGCAGTCTGGAGGATATGACCACCCTCAGACGGACATCCTCGGTGTGATCTCGCGGAAGTCGAGGCCGTAGCGACGAGAAGATCGGCCACCCGCAAGATGCAGATGACTCCGATTTACTCACGCCGTCCATCACGGCGTCGCAGATGCTGGCCGACCTCCGCGAGTTACCGGGCACCACGGCCGCCCCGCTGGAAGCCCCCGGTTCACACTGGACTGAGAACGTGTTCGCCGCTCAGCGGATCCAGCAAAGGGCAAGTGACCTTTGTTGGAATCCACAGCCTGCATAATTTGACTTATCTGTCAATATCCTGCCAATTTTCGTGCACGTCTATTTTCTGGGCCATTCCAGGTGTCGGCTTGTACCGAACTACGGGTGCGGGAGGCCGACATGGCCGGTGGGCAGCAGGCGAAGACATCGTCGAGGAACACGAAGGGCCGCCACCGCGCTCCGCAACGTCACCGCGAGCCCTACGCCTGGCTGGGGGCTGGTGCGATCACCTTCGGGGTGGGCGCAGCGCTGGTCAGCACTGCCGGGATCGCCTACGCCGACACCACCGGGCGGGGTGATTCGTCATCATCGGCCCACGCGAGTAGCCCAGCATCGCCGGCGTCCAGCAGTCCGTCGCTCAGGACAGCATCCCCCTCCTCGACCAGCGGAGGCGCGGCGAGCCAGCCAGGGTTGCGGGCCACCCCGGCAGCCACCGCCACCACCGTGTCAGCGAGCACCCCCGAATCGAAAGCCGCCGCGACAGCGCCACATACAGCCCTCGGTGCAGGCGCCAGGGCTAGCGCGGCCCAGGCTATGGCACCGTTCCCATCCGCCACGACCGGCAAGGTCGAGGCAGGGACAATCACCGCGGCAGCTGCACGGCCCACGACCACAACCCCAGCACCTGCGAGCACTGCGCCGAGTCTGCTGACGCGGGGGTTCCCGTTGCTGAGCATCGACACCACTCGCGCCGCCGCCCTCACCACGGACGCCCTCACGGCCGCGCCCGCCGCCGCGCCCGTCGACCCGCTGTTGGCCGGTGTCGCCGTAACCGGCCTCGTTGTCGTCGGCGTCCTCGCCGTCGTCGCCGCCGCCCCCTTCGTCGAGGGCGCCCTTGCCGCCACCGAGGTGGCCGAACTCGCCCTCATCGCCGCCCGCCCTGTCCTCGCCTCCCCCCTCGTCGTCACCGGGCTTAAGGTCCTCGTCACCGGCCTCGACGGCTATGCAGGCCCCTTCGCCCAAACCACCGGGACCCTCGGCGGGATCGCCGACAAAATCGGCACTTATGTGTCCGTTCTCGGCAAAGTTCCCGAGGTCTTCAGCAGCTTCTTCGACGAGGTCGCCGGTTTCATCAACAGCGTCAACACGCGCGACCAGAAGGTGGCCGGCCAGATCAGCACCGCCATTTCTGGCACGGCAAAGGGCACCGGCACCTGCACGGGCGCAACCTGCACCGTGTCCGCCACTGGGGCGGTGACCGGCACCGTGAGCTTCGCCAACGGGACAAACACCTACAGCATCACCGCCGCCCCCACCAACGGCTCGGTCATCGTCGACCCCACCACCGGCACCTTCACTTACATCCCCACCGAGGCCGCCCAGCTGACCGGCACCAAGAACGACAGCTTCACCGAAACCGCCACCAAGACGGGCGCACCCCCAAGCAGCGACACGATCACCGTCCCCATCACCGCCGCGCAACTTAAAGTCACCAACACCATCAACGTCGGCACGTTCCCGATCGGGGTGGCGGTCAGCCCTGACGGCAGCGACGCCTACGTCACCAACACCGGCGGCAGCGGCGCCCAAGTGTCGGTGATCGACACCAATCCGGCCGACACAACAACGTATAACACCGTCGTCACTAACATCCCCATCACGGCCAGCAACGGCAACCCCCTCAGTAACCCCGATCCGTATGGGGTGGCGGTCAGCACCACCGGCAACGATGTCTACGTCACCGACGTTTACAACGGCACGGTGTCGATAATCGACACCGCCACCAACGCCGTGACCAACGTCCCGGTCGGCAACGGCAATCCCACCGGGCCGACGGCGGACAGCCCCCTCGGGGTGACGACCAGTAGCACCGGCCAGGCCTACGTTGCCAACCAGGGCGGCGAATCGGTGACCTCGATCAATACCACCACCAACGCCGTCGGCGGCCCCGTCGCGAGCTTCCCCGGTCTCAACGGCAACTACGGGCCGGTGGGGGTGGCGGTCAGCCCCAACGGCCAGCAGCTCTACATCACCGTCACCGAACCCCCTACTGGAGGCGGCAACTCGCCGGGCGAGGTGGAGGTGGTCAATACCGCCACCAACTCTGTCGTCGCCAACGTGCAAGTCGGCGTTGGGCCGGACGGGGTGGCGGTCAGCCCCACCGGCAGCCTCGCCTACGTCGTCAACGAAGACGGCAACACCACTTCTGGCACCACATTCAACGGCACGGTGTCGGTCATCAACACCGCCACCAATCAGGTCACGAAGACCATCAACGTCGGCGGTCAACCAGAAGGGGTGGCGTTCAGCCCCGACGGCAGCCTGGCCTACGTCACCGAAACCTACAACGGCGACCCGGGCAACGCTGACTACAACGGCACCACGGTGGTGGTGATCGACACCGCCACCAACGAAGTCATCGGTAACCCCATCACGGTCGGCACTAACCCGCTTGGGGTGGCCGTTGCCCCCAACGGCACCGCCTACGTCACCAACGGGCTCGGCAATGACAGCCTCGTGGGGACGGTGTCGGTGATCTCGCTAGTGGGGTGACGCCCCAACGACAGACGCCCCCGCCCTGCTTCGCCTTGACGCAGCGACCTCCACGTCACGGTGACACCTCGCCCGCGCAGGCCGCGCTGATCAAGCAACGCCTGCCACATATGAAGACCTACAAGGCAATTCACGTGATAAACGACCAATCACCCGACACCGCAACGCGATACCTCGGCCCGTACGGATTCGACGTGAACTCCGACGCCAAAGGTTCCGACGGTTACAAAGACCACGCCGGTATTCAGCGCTTCATCGACAACGCGAAGCGCTAGGCGATCGACTGGCTCACGCCGCCATTGGCGTCGGGCGGCCGGCGGCCGATGGGATCGGTGTCCTGGTGGCGGAAGCCGTTGCCCCCCGCGCGTTTAGCGCGATACATCGCCCAGTCGGCGGTGGCCACGAGCCGGTCGACCAGCGGTTTGTCATGGCAATCGGCGTCGCCCAGCCGGACGGCGGTAGTGCCGACACTGGCGGTTACACCTGCCGGCGACTCGGCTATGGCGGTGCATAACCGTTGCGCCAGTTCGTGGCAGTCCGGCGTCGGTGCCGTCGTGGCCACCAGGAATTCCTCGCCGCCGCTGCGCGCGACCACCGCCCCATCCCCGGCGGCCCCCGCGATGGCCTGCGCCACATGCACCAGGGCTTCGTCGCCTGCCGCGTGCCCATAACGGTCATTGATGGACTTGAAGGCATCCAGATCGATGAGCGCCACGACCAGATGGGCGTCGACGGCGAGGCCCGAGCCGATCAGACTCGACGTGTGACGGTGGAATGTTCGCCGATCGAGCAACCCCGTCAACGGGTCACGTTCAGCGCGAAGCAGATCCACGCCAAGAGCCCGCACCAGGATCTGGATCGCCAACGGCAGCGCGATATTGATCTGGATGATGAGCCACCAGTCCACTACGGCCAGTACCGGATGCCCGGACGCCGCCAGCCTGGACGCACCGAGCGTGACCACAGCGGACGCGACGACGAAGTTGTACAGCACCAATCCCGTGGTGTGGAAGAACGCGATGTACGCCCCGATCGTGGCGAAGGCGATACACCCGGTCACCGCCGGCAGTGGACTTGGATAAGCCAGGCAAGCCAGGGCGATCGACGCGTTGGTGATCACGGCGAAAGCGAATGATTCACGACGCGTCGGCCACTTCAGGACCCACAGCGCAGCCCCCGCAATCCCGCCCGCGATAGCCAGCCAGGTCATCGTGATGGGAGCCGTTCCGATCGGCCCGTCGGCAGACCGCAGCAAGCCCAGCAGGCATGCCACCATCGAGGCGGCGATGAAGGCCATCAGGGCTCGCGTTGCCCCACGCATTCCCCGATCGGCGAGGTAGCCGCTCAACCACTCGTAATGAGCGGAATGCCGCCACCACCGCTTGAGTACAACACCGATCATCGAAGTACCCCCGCAGCGCCGGAAACTAGGCCCACGATACCGGTGCGGTGACGCCCGCCACTCCCGTTACGGCCCTCGGGTCTCGATCACCCGTTGGGCGATGTCGACCAGTCGGGTGTTCGTGGTCTGCGACAGCTCACGCAGCATCTCGAACGCGCGCACTGCGTCGACGTTGAATCGTTCCATGATCATCCCTTTGGCCTGGCCAATGGTGTCGCGGGTGGTCACCGCTGATTCGAGCTGCTCGCCATGCCGGCTGGCAATGATCGCCGCTGCCGCGTGGGCGGCCAGCACCGAGCCGGTCAGTTCGGCCTCCGCGTCGAACGCATGCGGCTGCAGGCCGAAAAGATTCAACGCACCGGCCGTGGTCGCGCTGGTGTAAAGCTTGAACGACAACCCGCTGCGCACCCCCAGTTTCACGACCGCGCGGCTGTACTTGGGCCAGCGTTGCTCGGTGGTGAAGTCGTCGGTGCGCACGATCAGCTCGTCGATGGCAGCCTCGATGCACGGCCCTTCACCGCACTGCTCCTGCAGCGCGTCGAGCTTGTATACCAAATCCGAAGTACCGAAAAGCGATTCGAACTTGCCGCCCTTGCCGATCAACAGCACACCGCAGGTGTCGACGCCAGGGATCATTTCTGTTACGGCTTCGGTCACCCCGGCCAGCACCTCGTCGACCTTGCGGGGCAGCGCGGTCGCTCGGGCCAATTCGGCCATCCGCAGCGCCAGGTCATGGTTGGGCAAAGACACTATGCAGGGGTTCCCCGAGTTACGGGAAACTAACGCGACGTTTGTGGATGGACGGGTTCGGTAATGCTCCGCAGCAAGTGGGCACGGTGGTCGACTTCCGCGCCCACTGAGGTCCTGTCGGTTCAGACCGCGAGCCGGCGGGGCCGCCCCCAATCGACTGCACCTTACGCAATCCGGCCCGCCACTCTCTTAGCTGTAGTAACTTCTGGCCTGTGACAGGCAACATCTGGATCCTCGGCGGCTACCAAAGCGATTTCGCCAGGAATCTGACCCGCGAAGGGCGTGATTACGCGGCGTTGACCAGCGAGGTCGTCAACCTCACCCTGGCTGAAGCGATGATCGACGCCACCGACATCGACGTCGTGCACGTCGCCAACGCGTTCGGTGAGATGTTCGCCCGGCAGGGCCACCTCGGCGCGATGCCCGCCACCGTGCACGAGGGACTGTGGGACACCCCGGCGACCCGCCACGAGGCGGCCTGCGCGTCGGGCAGCGTGGCGGCGCTGGCAGCGATGGCCGATCTGCGGGCCGGTCATTACCGCACCGCCCTCGTGGTCGGTGTGGAGCTGGAGAAGACGGTGCCCGGCGATACCGCCGCGGCCCACCTAGGCGCGGCGGCCTGGACCGGCCACGAGGGTGCAGATGCCACGTTCCTCTGGCCGTCGATGTTCGCCGAAGTCGCCGACGAGTACGACCGCCGCTTCGGTATCGACGATGCTCACCTGCACGCCATCAGCGCGCTGAACTTCGCCAACGCCAAACGCAACCCGAACGCCCAGACCCGGGACTGGGAGGTCCCCGATCTGGTGTCACACGGCGGGGATGACGCCGTCAATCCGCCGACCGAGGGCCGGATCCGCCGCTACGACTGCAGCCAGATGACCGACGGCGGCGCCGGCGTCGTACTGGTCAACGACGACTTTCTGCGCGACCACCCCGGCGTGCGCCCGATCGGGCTGATCGAGGGTTGGGGCCACCGCACCGTGGGGCTGGGACTGCGGCAGAAGCTCGAACGTGACGCGTCAAATCCGTATGTGCTGCCCCACGTTCGCGCCGCCGTGTACGACGCCTTCGGCCGGGCCGGCATCGGTCTCGACGATCTGGACGGGATCGAGGTGCACGACTGCTTCACTCCGAGTGAGTATCTCGCCATCGACCACATCGGCCTGACCGGTCCCGGCGAATCGTGGAAGGCGATCGAGAACGGCGAGATCGAGATCGGCGGCCGGTTGCCGGTCAACCCGAGTGGCGGCCTCATCGGCGGCGGACACCCGGTAGGAGCATCCGGGATCCGGATGCTCCTGGACGCCGCCAAACAGGTCAGCGCCTCCGCCGGCGACTATCAGGTCGGTGGCGCGCGCCGCTTCGGCACCCTGAATTTCGGTGGTAGTACCGCCACCACAGTCAGTTTCGTGATCAGATCGGCAGACGATGGACACTGAGATCGTCGGCAAATTCCTCAGCACGCTGCCCGAGGACGACGACCACCCCTACCGCACCGGGCCGTGGCGACCCCAGAACACTGAGTGGCGCGCCGACGACCTCACCGTCGTCGACGGCGAGATTCCCACCGACCTCGATGGCGTCTATCTGCGCAACACCGAGAACCCGCTGCACCCGGCGCTGAAGGCGTACCACCCCTTCGACGGTGACGGCATGCTGCACATCGTCGGCTTCCGCGATGGAAAAGCGTTCTACCGCAACCGTTTTGTCCGCACTGATGGCTTCGAGGCTGAGAACGCCGCCGGTGGCCCGCTCTGGCCGGGGCTGGCCGAACCGCTGCCGCTGGCGAAGGTGGACTACGGCTGGGGTGCGCGCACCCTGATGAAGGACGCCTCCAGCACAGACGTCATCGTGCATCGCGGCACCGCGCTGACGAGCTTCTACCAATGCGGTGACCTCTATCGCGTCGACCCGTACTCCGCGCAGACGCTGGGCAAGGAGACGTTCAACGGCGGTTTCCCGGCCGACTGGGGCGTCTCGGCCCATCCGAAGGTCGACGACCGCACTGGAGAGATGCTGTTTTTCAACTACTCCAAGTCTGCGCCCTACATGCACTATGGGGTGGTCGACGCAAACAACGACCTCGTGCACTACACCGATGTCCCGCTACCGGGCCCACGGCTGCCCCATGACATGGCGTTCACCCGAAACTACGTGATTCTCAACGACTTTCCGTTGTTCTGGGATCCGGAGATGCTGGAGCGCGATGCGCACGTGGCTCGCTTCCACCGGGATATGCCGTCCCGGTTCGCGGTGCTCCCCCGACGCGGCTCCACCACCGACATCCAGTGGTTCGAAGCCGACCCCACATTCGTGCTGCACTTCGTCAACGCCTACGAGGACGGCGACGAGATCGTGCTGGACGGGTTCTTCCAGGGTGACCCCGAGCCGACCGATAACGGTACCGGCACCAAGTGGCAGCGTGCGTTCCGCTTCCTCGCACTGGACCGGATGCAGGCCAGACTGCATCGCTGGCGCCTCAACCTCGTCACGGGCGGGCTCACCGAAGAACCGTTGTCGGACAGCATCACCGAGTTCGGCATGATCAACTCCGGCTATCAAGGCGAGCCGTACCGCTACACCTACGCGGCCACCGGCAAGCCGGGCTGGTTCTTATTCGACGGCCTGGTCCGCCACGATGTTCACACCGGCACCGAACAACGTTACGCATTCGCCGACGGTGTCTACGGCAGCGAGACGGCTATGGCCCCACGCGTCGGCAGCCGGACCGAGGACGACGGGTACCTGGTCACCCTGACCACCGACATGACCGCGGACGCCTCGTACTGCCTGGTGTTCGACGCCGCCCGGTTGTCCGACGGGCCGGTCTGCAAACTTCAACTACCGGAACGAATTTCCAGCGGCACCCACTCCACGTGGGTGGCCGGTGACGCGCTGCGCCACTGGCATACCAGCGATTCGGCCGCCGAGGCGATCGGACTGTAGTGGTCGAGACCGTGCCTGCCGAGACGCCTACCGTGTTGGCGCCAGACAGCCCTAATGCCATCGGTCGGATGCTCGGCCTGCTCGGCGACGAATGGAACCTGCTCATCGTCCAGCAAGCACTGCTCGGCGCCAGCCGGTACAGCCAGTTCATGGCGCGATTGCCGATCTCGAATTCCGTGTTGACCAACCGGCTGCGGACCCTGGTCAGTGACGGCCTGCTGACTCGAAGGGTCCATGCCTCCACCCGGGCGCGCACCGAGTATCTGATCACCGGCCGCGGGCGATCGCTGTGGCCGGCACTGCTGTCCATCTGGCAGTGGGAACGCAACTGGGTCACCGGGCATCGGGAAACACTGCCCGCCATGCGCCATGCGGCTTGCGGATCACACTTCACACCCTTGTTGCGCTGCAATACGTGTCAGGGCGTGGTCACCGGCGCCGAAGTGGCATTGAGCCTCGGCCCAAGCGGAACGTGGGCACGGTCGGCGCCGGCCGCGACGACGCGACGCCGTTCGGAGTCCGACACCACCGAACGCCATGCCGGATTGTTCCCGGAAACCATGAGCATCCTCGGAAACCGCTGGGCTGCAGCGCTTCTGGTGGCGGCATTCCTGGGAACGACGCGATTCACCGACTTTCAGAACCAGCTCGGCGCCCCACCCAGCCTGCTGGCCGAGCGGCTACAGACCTTCTGCCACATCGGCGTGTTCACCACGTCACCGACCGAGCGGTCGGGCCCGGAGCGGGCCGCCTACCTGCTCACCGAGAAGGGGCTGGCATTCTTCCCGGTGCTGGCGGCCGCCCTGCAATGGGCCCAGTGGTGGTTCCAAGCGCCCGAAGGCCCAGCGGTCGTGATGACCCACCACGACTGCGGCGCGGGCTTCACTGGCGAACTGGCCTGCGACCGGTGCGCCGAACGATTGAGCGGCGGCCAGGTCAGCACCGCCGCTATTTAGGCGAAAGTACTTGGAATCCTTTGAGGATCGTCGCGGAGTCCGCGGCGTAGGTAGGGTCGTCAGGTTTGATCGTCTGCACCGTAAGCGTGGTGACGTAGTTGACGTCGCCGGCCTGGTAGACCACAGCCAGTGAGGTCGCGCTGCGGGCCGGGATCTTGCCCATCGCCGGCGCGGTGTAGGTGGTCGACTGCGCAGTCGACCCGCACACCTGCGTCGGATTGGTCTTCAGGTCCTTGACTTTAAGTTTGGCCACCAGCTGCTGGTTCTGTGCGTCGAGAATCTGCTGCGGCTTGCCCAGGTCGGAGCCCACCTTCTGCAGCGTGACGACGGCGTTAGGGGTGAAGCCCCGATCGGTGAGCTTCTCGTTGCGCAGCGCGAACCGGATGGTGTCGGAGTCCAGTTTGGTGGTGCGTTCCCAGTCCTGCGGCTGCGGCAGCCGCAGCCGTGGCTCCTGGTCGGTTCGAGTGGGGATGTCGACCATGGGCACCGACACCTCGGCGCATGCCACGGCGGCCGGCTTCGCATTATCCGAGCACCCCGCGATCGCCACCACCAGCGCCGCGGCCAGCACGGCCGCCACCTGTCCTGTCACCCTGCGCAATCTCATCCTCCGCACACCCGCCCCGGCAAACCCGGCCAAGCCTACCGGTGGCAGCCCCCAGGACACCCAAAAAAGTGTTAGCACTCTCGACCATCGAGTGCTAATCTGGCGCTGCACAGTAAAGCTGCCCGCCAGGGTGGCGGGCTTACATTCAGTGACGCAGGAGGTGAGTACTGTGCTGCGCTTCGATCCGTTCAATGACCTTGAAGCAATGACCCGGGGGCTGTTGACCAGCCAAGCCGGAACTGATCGCAGCCCCAGATTCATGCCGATGGACCTCTACAAGGTCGACGATCACTACGTGCTGACCGCTGACCTGCCCGGCGTGGATCCCGGTTCGGTCGATGTCAATGTCGACAACGGGACACTGACGCTGACCGCACATCGCTCGGCGCGTTCAGAAGACTCCGTGCAATGGCTGACCAGTGAGAGATTCTTCGGTACCTACCGTCGCCAGTTGGCGCTCGGCGAGGGCATCGACACTGCGAAGATCTCGGCCACCTACGAGAACGGCGTGCTGACGGTGACGATTCCGTTGGCCGAGAGGGCCAAGGCACGCCGCATCGAAGTCGTCCGCTCTGGCGGGGGCCAGCAGATAGAGGCAACCACCGTCGAAGCGGGCTGAGGCCCAACCCATTCCGCTGTCCGGCTCGGCCTGAAGGCCGAGCCGGACATTCAGCTCGGCCGTAGGGCCGAGCCGGACATTCGAGCTCAGCCGTCCGCGTGGAGGCCGAGCCGGTAGGCGAGGTTGTTGCGAACCGCGGGCCATTCGATGTCGAGGATTGAGTAGACGACCGTGTCGCGACGGGACCCGTCGGCGAGCAGCTGGTGGCTGCGCAGCACGCCGTCCATCTTGGCTCCTAGGCGTTCGATCGCCGCCCTGCTCACCCGATTGAAGAAGTGCGTTCGAAACTCGACTGCGACACAACCGAGTTGGTCGAATGCATGCGACAGCATCACCAGTTTCGTCTCGGTGTTGACCCCGGTGCGCCGCGCTGACGCCGAATACCAGGTGTGGCCGATCTCGAGTCGCCGGTTGGCGGCGTCGACATGAAACAAGCTCGACGAGCCCACCACCACACCGTCGGTGCTTCGCCGGATCACATACGTCACGCCTTCGTCGGTGGCCTGCATGGCCCGCATCCGCTCCACCCACGCCGGCGCGGTCTCCGGCGAGGGTGCACTGGTGAACCAGAGTTCCCCGACGTCGGCGGCGGCAGCGGCAAGCTCGGGAATGTGCGAACTGCTCAACGGCTCCAGTGAAACCCATTGCGCACCGGTCAAAGTGACCGGTTCGACGAAACGGCTCACCTCCGCCGCACCAGTGCCGATATCAACGCCCACACCGACGACAGCAGCACTGCGGACGCGGCGCCCGCCCCGATGTAGAAGCCGTATCCGGCCGACACCGGAGGGCTGACGTTTCGGTGGTAATAGGAATAGACGAGCACGCCGATGAGCACCGAGAGCACCAGTGCCGCCAGCGCGGCCAGCCGCGGGGACACATTGCGTGCCACCATCGCACCGGTCACGATCAGCACCGAGGTCAACAGCACGATCAGCTGCCCCACCCCGAAATGCGGCGGCATCACGATGCTGCCGACCGTGCCCCCGATCGCGCTGGCCCGCCCGCCGCCCAGCGCCGGGGTGGTCAACCACGGCAGCCAGGCACTGACAGCCAGCACGACCGCGCACAGCACCACCAACCAGCCCGCGCGCAGGTGTGCCATGGTCCGACCCTAACCCGCCTCGTCCAGTACGCCGGGCAACCGCATCGACAAGGTCCGGTCCAGATCCAGCCGAGCCAGGAACTCGTCGTCGTGACTGACGACGACCAGCGCGCCGCGGTAGGCGCGCAGGGCGTCGACCAGCTGATCCACGCTGGCCAGGTCGAGGTTGTTGGTCGGTTCGTCGAGCAGGATCAGCTGGGGCGCCGGCTCGGTCAACAGCAGCCGTGCCAGCGCCACCCGGAATCGCTCGCCGCCGGACAGCGTCGCCACCGGCCGGTACACCGAGTCGCCGCGCAGCAGAAACCGCGCCAGGCGGGTGCGCACCGGGGCAGGGTCGCCCTGTGGCGCCGCGGCCCGCACGTTGTCCAGAACGCTGGCCTGCTCGTCCAGTCCGTCGATGCGCTGTCGCAGGTACCCGACCCGGTCGGTCAGCAACCGGCCGGCAGTCCCGGCGAGAAGATCGTCCAGCAGCCTGGTCTTCCCGATGCCGTTAGGGCCGACGACAGCGATCCGTTCGGGGCCTATGACGACGTACGGCCCACGCGCGCTGGGCAATTCGGCGATTCTGCGACTGGCGGGCACCTCGGGGTCAGGCAAGTCGACGCGGATGCGCTCGTCGCTGCGGAGCCGGGCCTCGGCTGCCTGCAGCGCGTCGGCGGCGGCGGCCGCTCTGCCGTCGAGCTCGGAGCGCAGCTTGCCGGCCGTTACCTCGGCAGCCGACGCCCAGTTGTTCATCACGATCTTCGGTGCCCGCTTGTTGGCATAGTCCTTCTGCGCCTTGCGGTTACGGCGCGCCAGCTTGGTTTCCGCGGCAGCCCGCTGACGCTTTTGCACCCGCACCGTCTGCTCAGCCGCCGATACCGCCTGCGCCGCGGCGGCTTGTTCGTTGGCCAGATACGCGCACCAGTCCCGGTACGGCCCGCCAAAGCAGGTCAGCCGATGGTCGTGCAGTTCGGCGGTGGTGGCCATCCGGTCGAGCAGGCCGACGTCATGGCTGACCACGACAAGCGTTCCCGGCCAGTCGGCGATCAGGTCGAACAGCCGGGTACGGGCGCCCCGGTCGAGGTTGTTCGTGGGCTCGTCGAGCAGGGTAATCGGTGCCGGGTCGAGCGCAAGGGCGCTGACCCCCAACAACATTGCCTCCCCGCCGGACAGCTGACCGACCGTCCGGTCGAGATCGGCTGGGCCGAGGCCGATCGCGCACAGCGTCTCACCGGCACGTGCCGCGATGCCCCAGTCCTCGCCGAGAGTCTCGAAGTTCCGCACCGTCGCCGTGCCGGATTCGATGGCACGCAGCGCTGCCAGCTTGGCGCCGACGCCCAGCACGTCGGCGATCGACAGGTGCTTGTCGAGGGTCAGGGTCTGCGGCAGGTAGGCGACGTCCCCGGTTGTGACGATCCGGCCACCGGTCGGGGTGAGCCTGCCGGCGATCAGGCGCAGCAGGGTCGACTTTCCGCTGCCGTTGGCACCGATCAGTCCGGTGCGCCCGCTCGCCAGCGTGGCATTGAGCTGGTCCAGCGCGACGGCGCCGTCCGGCCAGACGAAGTCGAGATCGATCAGGGTGATTGCAGAGTCGGTGGGCATGGGTCTCCGATGTGGTCGTCAGCGGGCGGGTGGGCGACGCTGTGATCCACGATGGGGACCCTCCTTCTTCATGAGTTCGAGCTTCAATGAGTTCGAGGTGAACGACGGCCACGGTAATGCGGCAACGCGAACGCGAGCAACCGATTTATCTCTACTCTGTTGCCCATGACGGATCTCCCCGACTGGGTTCGACAGCTCGACATGGGTCCCCACCCCGAGGGTGGCTTTTTCCGCGAGACGTGGCGCAGCGAGCTCGTCGTCGGCGAGTCGGCGCTGCCACCGGATTACAACGGCCCGCGCAATGCCGGGACCGCCATCTATTTCGTGCTGCTGCCCGGCCAGCAGTCGGCGTGGCACACGGTGCGCAGCGCCGAGCTCTGGCTGTATCACCGCGGCAGCCCCTTGCTGCTCGACATCGGACCGGAAAGGGACAGCGCCACAACGGTTGTGCTCGGCCCCGACATCGTCGCCGGCGAACAGCCGCAGGTGTTGGTGCCGCCGGGTTACTGGCAGCGCGCCCATCCGCGTGACAACGAGCCGACGCTGGTCAGTTGCGTGGTCGTGCCTGGCTTCGACTTCGCCGATTTCGCGCTGGCCGCACCTAACGACTGACCGCAAGAACCTCGGCGGCGGCGGCCACCAGTTCGGCGTTGCCCGGCGCCGTAGACCCGTCCGGCAACAGCAGGGTGTCCTCCAACCCGATCCGGGTCTGCAGCCCGCGCTTGCCGGCATGCGCCAGCAGCGGCCAGCAGCTGTCGTCGAGCCCGTGCAGCAGGATCGGCGCGGGCGACTCGGCGGCGCGGATCCGCGCCAGCAGATCGTCGGCGGTCTCGGTGTCCCCGTCTGGCCCCAGTTCGATCATCACCCTCAGGCAGTGCGGCGCCACCTCGGAGCGCGCCCACGACTCGGCCGCCTCGGCGTGGAATATGCCGATCTCCACCCCGAGGCCGCGGCTCAGCAGCAGCTGCGCCAGCTCGGCCGACCCTGGCTCGTGCCAGTTGACCGACGCGAAATCGGGTAACACCGTCCACGACTCGACGGCCCGCAACCGGGCCTGAGGGTCGGGCAGCGCCCAAAACCCCGTCGTCACACCGAGCGGGAGGCCCGGCAACGCGCGGCGGACGGCGCTGACCGCCGCGGCGACGGTCTCCGGCGCCAGTGAATCCACCCCGTCGGCGGTCTTGGGATGCAGGTGCACGGCTTTGGCTCCGGCCTGGTGAGCGGCGACGGCGGCATCGGCCAGCTGCTGCGGCGACACCGGCAGGCCCGGATGTGCCTCGGGTGTGCGGGCGCCGTTGATGCAGGCCTTGACGTAGGGGGCTGTGGGCATAGGTCATTCTCACCCGTCATGGCCGACGTTTCCGAAGTAGCGTTTCCCCATGCACGGTCACACCATCGTCTGCGGTGATGACGCGCTCGGCTTGCGGATCATCGAGGAGCTGAAGAACGTCGGAGTCACCGTAGCCATCTCGCAGGCGCCCGAGGACCTCGAGGACGCAGGCATCGCCACCGCCGACGCCGTGATCTGCGCCGACGACGATGACGATCTGAACCTGCAGATCGCGCTGCTGGCCCGGCAGGCCAACCCGCATGCGCGGGTGGTGGCGCGGCTGGCCAACGCCGTGTTGCGCGAAGCGATGGCAGACGGCAACGGCCCCGGCGCCATCCTGGACGTCGCCGACCTCGCGGCACCCTCGGTGGTAGAAGCCCTGTTAAAGCGCACGACCCACACCATCTCGGTAGCCGGAATCGACTTCGTCATCACCGGCACCACCGCGACTAAGGACGGCACCCTGCGGGAGATCTACGGCGACCTCGCTCCGGTCGCGGTCATCCGCGGCGAAGCCGCCGAGACTCCCGGCGAACTGATCGCCTGTCCCGGCCGCGACGAACGGGTGCGACCCGGCGACTGGACGGCGATGATCGGGACCGCTCACGAGCTCACTGAGCGGGGCATCAAGATCGCCAAGCCGATCCGTGCCACCCCGCGGCCGCGCCCGTTGTTCGTCCGCATCTCCGACGCCGTACGGGCCTTCAGTGACGACCTGAATCCGATGTTCTACCGGTCACTTGCGGTGGGAGCCGCGCTGCTCGCCGGGTCGACGATCATGTTGCGCTACGCCTACAAGCAACCGGGGATGGGCTGGGTCGACGCGCTGTACTTCTCGTCCGAGACGATCGCCACCGTCGGCTACGGCGACTTCACCTTCCTCCATCAGCCGACGTGGTTGCGGTTGTGGGGCGTCATGATGATGTTCGCCGGGGTGGCAACGACAGCGATCGTGGTGGCGTTCGTGGCCGACGGGCTGCTGTCACAACGACTCTCGCATGCCGCCAGCAGGCAGAAGGTGCGACACCTGAACCGGCACGTCGTCGTGGTCGGCCTGGGATCGTTCGGGATCCAGGTGGCCGGCATGTTGAAGGCCGCCGGACACGATGTCGCGGTGATCGAACGCAGCGAAGACAACCGCTACCTGTCGGCGGCCGCCGAGCTGGGAGTGCCGGTGATCTTCGGGGACGCCACCCTGCGTCAGACCCTTCAGGCGGCCCGCATCGAGGAAGCCCGCGCGGTCGCGGTGCTCACCCAGGACGACATGGTCAACATCGAAACCGGCATTGTGCTCAAGGAAATGCTCGGTCCGCGAACGCTTCCCGAAATCCACCGTCCCGATGTCCCGATCGTGTTGCGCATCTATGACCGGGCGCTGGGCTCGGCCGTCGGCACGCGGTTCAAGTTCGAATACGTCCGCTCCACCGTCGACCTGGCCACCCCGTGGTTCATCGGCGCGGCGATGGGCCTGGACGTTCAGGGCACCTTCTCGGTGGGCCATCGCTCGTTCATGATCGGCGCCGTGCAGGTGCAGCCGGGCAGCGAGCTCGACGGGATCCGGATGTTCGAGCTGTCGACCCATACCCGGGTCATCGCCATCAGCCGCGGCCAGTCGCCGGTGCGGCTACATCCGCGCCGCGATACGCAACTGATCGCAGGCGACACCGCCTACCTCGTCGGCCCCTACCGCGAATTGCTCGACACACTGCGCAAGGGCCAGTCGGCAGGTTGATGCCCGCGTGGGTCGGGCTGTCCTACCCTTTGCTCATGACGGAGTCCGGTGAACCCGTAAGCACCAGACGGGACGACATCCGGCGGCGCGTCGAGGAACGCTACCGGCGCCTACAGGAGTCACGCCGGCTCAAACCACTGACGGCACTGGTCGCCCGCTACAACGAAATCGATGGCGGCACCCAGAGTGCGGTGGTCTCCACCCAGCTGTTCACCACGGTCATTCCGCTGATGATCATCGGCTTCAGCTATATGCAGGGCTTCGCCGACAATGCCAGCCCCGGCACCATCTTCACTCGCCAGTTCGCCCTGGAACATCCGCTCAGCGACCGGCTGCGGGAAGCCTTCGGCAATTCCGCGGGGCTGCGGGCGGACTGGACACTGATCGGGGTGGCGAGTTTCCTGGTCTGGGGCATCCCGATGGCGGCCTCGGTCGCGTCCATCTTCGCGAAGGCCTGGCGCCGCGAGCAGTACGGTCTGCTGACCCGGCTAGTGCGGGGAACCATCTGGTTCACCTTGTATCTGGCCACCATGGCGGTGCGCGAGCGGATCATGTTCGGCCACCATCACCACGGCGTCAGCCGGGGACTGCTGTTCGTCATCGGTCTTCTGCCGGTGTGGCTGTTCTGGTCGGTGACCCCGGCGCTGCTGGTTCGCGACGGAGGCCGAGGCCTGCGCTCACTTGCGTTGGCTGGGCTGGCCGGCGTGGTGGTCGACGGGATCGTCATCCCGATCGGCTCCCGGCTGCTGTTCCCGTCGCTGCTGCACGACTGGGACGGTTTCGGCCCGATCGGCGTAGCGATGGCATTGCTGATCTGGTGCGGCGCCGTCGGGGCCGGGTGGGTGCTGACCGCCTGCGTCGGCGCGGTGCTGTGGGAACGCGACGCACCGTCGGCGATGGTCGTCGAATCCCAGACCGCCTAGGCCAGTCCGAGCACCCTCAATGCGTTCTCCTTGAGGATCAGCGGGACCACCGCGGGATCGACGTCAAGGGTCTCGAAATCCCGCCGCCAGCGGTCCAGCGCGATGTAGGGATGGTCGGTGCCGAACAGGGCCTTGGTGCGCAGCTGGCGCCCAATCGCCGAAACAAGCTGGGGCGGGAAGTATTTCGGTGACCAGCCGGAGAGGTCGACGAAGACGTTGGCCTTGTGCGAGGCGATGGCGATCTGGGCGTCGACCCACGGCACCGCGGGTGGGCCATGACGACGGTCAGGTCGGGGAAGTCGGCGGCGACGTCGTCGAGCAGCATCGGGTCCGAGTAGCGCAGTTTGATCCCGTGCCCTCCGGGCAGCGCCGACCCCAGCCCGGTCTGGCCGCTGTGAAAGAGGGCGGGCACCCCGGCGGCGGCAATCGCCTCGTAGATCGGGTAGAACCGGCGATCGTTGGGTTCGAAGCCCTGCAGGCTGGGATGGAACTTGAAACCCCGCACGCCGTAGTCACGGGCCAGCTCCCCCACTCGCCGCACGGCGTCGCCGTCCCACGGGTCGACGGAGCCGAACGGGATGAGCACGTCGCTGTTGCGGACTGCCCCCTCGATGAGCTCCTCCACCGAATTGGGCGCGTGCCCGGACACGGTGTGCGCGTCGATGGTGAACACCACCGCGGCGGTGTTGTGCTTCCGGTAATGCTCGGCGAGGTCGTCGACACGGGCGAAGTAGTCGGGACCGAGCTTGAAGTAACGTCCGGTGGCTTCGGCCAGTTCGTCGTCGTAGGCGCACTGGCCGGCCCCGTCGATCTCGACGTGGGTGTGGAAGTCGATGGCGTCGACCGCGGCGAAGTCGATGGCGGGTGAGTACCTGGCGGTCATCGACGCAGTCTAGAAGAGGGGTTGGGCCGGCCGGGCGGAGAAGGATCCGCCCGCCGGCCCATGGCGCGCCGAAGGGTGCAGTTATCGTCGCGCGCCACCAACGATGCACCCTCGCCGGTCCCTGAGCCGGGCAGTTTACGGCCCCTTCAGAACGGCGTTGGTCTGCCGTTTTCAGGACCAAAGTCCCTACCGGCTCGGCATGCTCACGGGCTGTACTGCGGTGTGATCAAGGTGTTCCTGGTCGACGACCACGAGGTCGTGCGGCGCGGTCTGGCCGACCTTCTCAGCAGCGACCCCGAACTGACGGTGGTGGGTGAGGCGGCCACCGTCGCCGAGGCGCTGACGCGTATCTCCGCGGCACGACCCGACGTCGCCGTCCTGGACATCCGCCTGCCTGACGGCAGCGGTATCGAACTGTGCCGGGACCTGCTGGCCGTCCACGCCGAATTGCGTTGCCTCATTCTGACTTCCTTCACCGACGAGCAGTCCATGCTCGACGCGATCCTGGCCGGAGCCAGCGGATACGTGGTCAAGGACATCCGCGGCATGGCGCTGGCCGAGGCCATCAAGACCGTCGGCGCGGGAAAGTCGTTGCTGGACAATCGAGCCGCGGCGGCGCTGATGTCCCGGCTGCGCAAGGACACCGTACAGGACGAGCGGCTGCGCGACTTGTCGTCCACCGAACGCACACTGCTGCAGCTGCTCGGCGAGGGACTGACCAACCGTGAGATCGGCCAGCGGATGTTCCTTGCCGAAAAGACGGTGAAGAACTACGTGTCGCGGCTGCTGGCCAAGCTGGGACTCGCCGGGCGCACCCAGGCCGCGCTGTTCGCCGCAGACACGTTGCCTCGCAACGATGTTTGACCTTGACGTCCGGGATGGGCTCATCGACGCGATGCTGGCCGTCTCCTCCGGGCTTGAACTCGAAGAGAAACTGCACACCATCATCCACACCGCAATGGATTTGGTGAACGCCCGCTACGGCGCCGTCGGCGTGATCGATTCCGAACCGCAACCGGGCCTCGAGCGGTTCGTGTTCGAGGGTATCGACTCCGAAACCGCCGAGCTGATCGGACCGCTTCCTGCCGGGCACGGAATGCTCGGTCTTCTTCTGAAGACTCCCAAGGTGATTCGCGTCGACGATCTTTCGCAGCATCCGGCGTCGATCGGGTTTCCCGCGCATCATCCGCCGATGCACAGTTTCCTCGGCGTGCCCATCCGGATCCGCGACCAGGTGTACGGCAACCTCTACCTGACCGAGAAAGCGGACGGCGCGGCCTTCACCGAAGCCGACGAGGTGCTGGTGCTCGCATTGGCCGGCGCCGCGGGCATCGCGATCGACAACGCCCGGCTCTACCAGGCGGCACATACCCGTCAGCTGTGGATCGAGGCTACTCGCGATATCAGCACCGACCTACTGGCCGGCGACGACCCTGCCGAGGTGCACCGCGAAATCACCTCCAAGGCATTGGCTTTGACCGGGGGGGATTTCAGCTTCTACGCCACACCGGGCGAGCCGGGTGAGCTGGTGATAACCGCCTCGACCCGCACCGAGTTTCTGGGGCGGCGACTGTCGATGACCGATACGGCCGTGGGCCAGGCCTTCACCGATTGCCTTCCGTTGCGGGCCAGCGATTTCCGCGATCTCTCCGAGACTGGCACCGTGGCGCTGGTGCTGCCCGTCTGTGAGCCCGGCACCGCCACCGGCGTCCTGGTGTGCGTGCCGGCAGCGGGTAAACAGTTCACCGAAGCGGAACTGGGGATGGCAGCGGCGTTCGCCGCGCAGGCGGGGCTGGCCTTGCATCTGGCGACCGCGCAGCGCCGGATGCGCGAACTCGACGTGCTCACCGACCGCGACCGGATTGCGAGGGATCTCCACGACCATGTGATCCAGCGGCTGTTCGCGGTGGGTTTGTCGCTGCAGGGCGCGCTGAACGCCGACCAGGCCGAGGGCACCCGGCGGGTCGCGGGCGCACTGGATGACCTACAGGAGGTCGTCGAGGAGATCCGCACCGCGATCTTCGACCTGCACGGCGGATCGGTGACCCGGCTGCGTCAGCGCATCGAGCAGGCAGTGACCCGGATGACCGTCGACTCCGCGGTGCGCCCGGCGGTGCACCTCAGCGGGCCGCTATCGGTGGTCGACGCCGCGCTGGCCGATCATGCCGAGGCGGTGGTGCGAGAAGCCGTGAGCAACGTGGTGCGCCACGCCCGGGCTCGTTCGGTGACCGTGTCGGTCACCGTCGACGACGACCTGACCATCAATGTCAGCGACGACGGAGTGGGCATCGGCGCGGACATCACCGCCAGCGGTCTGGCGAATCTGGCCGCACGCGCGCACGAATGCGGGGGCCAGTTCACTCTTGTGCCGCGCGCCGGGGGCGGCAGCAGGCTGGTCTGGTCGGCGCCGCTGCCCTGACGACGCCGCCGGGCTAAGCCGAGATCTCCACCGCCGGCTGAAGTACGAACAGCGCACGGCAGTAGCGCTCGACGAACAGCGGGACGTACTCGCGGATGCGCGCGCCGTCGAACCGGCGGTATGCACTGTCCACGGTCTCGGTGATGACGTGATCCGGCACATAGGGGAAGAGCTCGGTCAGGCGGTGGACCACCTGATCGATCTGGCGCTGTTCCTCGGCACGTTCCACGCCCGACATCATCGGACGAAATACGCGGTTTGCGCAACCACCGCCATCACGGACGGTGGCGATGAGGTGGCGGATAAATGAACAAAAAGCGGTTCAGCGAGCGATTTTCCACCCGCTGCGCGCCGGAGTATCAGGTCGGCTACAGTTCGCCCGTGACCTCACCGCGCAATGTGGATCTGGGCAACCAAGCCCCCGACTCCGCGAATCGCCTTCAGGCTCAGCATCTCCGGGAAATGCTGCTGGCGCAGTGTGAGCAGCTCGACGCCGATCTGGCCAATTACGGCTCCGCGCTCGAGAGGTATCAGCGTCGCGGTGAGCAAACGCAGGCCCGGCGGATTCGCGGGATGATCCGCGCCGCCGAACGGGAGCGCCGATCGGTGCAGGATCTGATCGCCGGACTGGAACGGCGGTTCCTGGCCACCGAGCAGGCGCGGGCCGACCAAGCCCGGCACCCGCTGCCCGGGCTGGGGACGGCTCGGCACGGCACCCCCAGGGTGCACCCCTACCCGACCCCACATCGGGTCATCCGGGGCTGAGCTACGACGCCGCGAAGACCGTTACGAAGCGGTCCAGCGACTCCTTGATGTCGCCGCGCAGCGCGCCGGCAACGATCATGCCGATCGGCCCGAACAGCGCCGGGCCGCCCAGATGTACATCCATGGTCACCACGGATGCTCCCGCGTCCAAGGCGCTCGCCCGGACCTTGCCGATCAACTTGACCTTGACTCCGCCCACACCGGCACCGTTGAGCGTCATCGCCTCGGGCGCGTTGAGGTGGACAATCGTCCACTTCACCCGGTTGGGCATGCCCTTCACCTCGACAATGGACTCCACGACGGTGCCCTTTTCCAGGGTCTCGGGCAGCGTGGAGCGCCAGACTCGGTGGATGGTGAGCCAGTCCTTGTAGCGCGACAAGTCGGAGGCGTGCTGCCAAGCCTGCTCGGGTGGAAGTGGAACATCTACGGATACTGAGATTTTCGCCATGGGTCAGGTGTGTTGATCGCCCTTGTCGGTGCGGTTCTTCTCGACGATGTTCTTGGCGGCGTCCTGCACCTTGTCGACGGTGCCGGAGTACTTGCCCTGTGTCTTCTCGTCGATGATGTCGCCGGCCTTGTCGATGGCCTGCCCCACCTTGTCGGCGTTCTCGCTCAAGACTTCTTTGGTCTTGTCGAGGGCTTTCTCGAGGAATCCCATCGGTCAATCTTGCACCGTGGGCGCGGTTCGCCACAATGTCCGCCGTTCGCCCAGCATCCGGCCCTGCACCCACCAGATGATCTCGATCAGCCCGGCAGCGGCCAATCCCAGCGCCAGACCCGAAGTCGTGACTTCGAGGTTCGACGGGTCCAGCATGAACGTCTTGCGGGCCAGCGGTATGGCGAAGATCACCACGTACGACAGACCGGAGACGGCCACTAGTGCGACCCGCCACCACTGGTAGGGCCGGGCCACTACCGACAGCACCCACAGCGCTCCCATCAGCAGGGTGATCAACGCGGCGGTGGAGGCCTGCGTCTGCTCGATCGTCGTCGCGCTGTTGCCGTGATAGGCGAGCAGGTACGACGCGTAGGTCGTCACGCCGATCACCACTCCGGACGGCAATGCGGACGTCATCACGCGGCGCACGAATCCGGTGTGGGCGCGCTCGCTGTTGGGTGCCAGCGAGAGGACGAACGCCGGGATGCCGATGGTGAACCACGCCGCGATGGTGACGTGGATCGGCTGGAACGGGTACAGCAGCGGGTCGGTGCCGAACAGCTTGTGCGACAGGCCCGCAAGCCCGACCAGCAGGGCCAGCAACACCGAGTAGACAGTCTTGGTCAGGAACAGGTTGGAGACCCGCTCGATGTTGCCGATCACCCTTCTGCCCTCACCGACCACGTAGGGCAGCGTGGCGAACCGGTTGTCCAGCAACACGATCTGGGCCACCGCACGCGAGGCCGGGGAGCCCGACCCCATTGCCACCCCGATGTCGGCGTCCTTGAGTGCCAGCACGTCGTTGACCCCGTCGCCGGTCATCGCGACGGTGTGGCCGCGCGACTGCAGCGCGTGCACCATGGCCCGCTTCTGGTCGGGTCGCACCCGGCCGAACGTGGTGTAGGTCGCCATGGCGTCGGCCAGCGCGTCGGGCTCGGCCGGCAGGTGGCGGGCATCCATCGTCTCGCCCTGCAGACCCAGTGTGCCTGCCACCGCCCCGACCGACACCGCGTTGTCGCCGGAGATAACTTTCACCGAAACATGCTGGGAAGCAAAGTATTCCAGCGTCTCCCTGGCGTCGGGACGGACCCGTTGCTCGAGCACTACCAGCGCCACCGGGGTGACGTGACCGGGCGCATCGGCGCTGTCGACGCCTACGTCACTGGAGCCCAGCAACAGCACCCGCATGCCGCGGGCGCCGATCTCCTCGGCCTTTGCCGCCACAGGCGAGTCCGGATCGAGCAGCACGTCGGGGGCGCCGATCAGCCAGTTGCCGTGTTCGCCGTAGGAGACCCCGCTCCACTTGGTGGCGGATTTGAACGGCGCTGCGGCCGTTGCGGTCCAGCCCGGCGCCTTCGGGTAGGCCTCGGCGATGGCCTGCATGCTGGCGTTGGGTTTGGGGTCGTCGGCCGCCAGCGACGCCAGCACATCGCCGACCGGGTGGGCGTCATCGCTCACCGCGGTGACCTCGGACAGTCGCATGCCGTTCTCGGTGAGCGTGCCGGTCTTGTCGGCGCACACCACGTCGACGCGGGCCAACCCTTCGATGGCAGGCAGTTCCTGAACCAGACATTGCCTGCGGCCCAACCGGACCACACCGACGGCGAACGCGATCGACGTCATCAGCACCAGGCCTTCGGGAACCATCGGAACCAGCGCGCCGACCATCCGCAGCACCGACTCCCGCCAGCCGACTCCTGTGGTGAACAGCTGGGTGTAGATGACCAGCAGGCCGGTTGGCCACAGCAGGTAGGTGATGAACTGCAGGATCTTGTTGATGCCACTGCGCAGTTCGGATTTCACCAAGGTGAACTTGCTGGCTTCCTCGGCGAGTTTGGCCGCGTAGGCTTCCCGGCCAACTTTGGTGGCGCGGTAGGCACCGGCGCCGGCGACGACAAAGCTTCCTGACATCACGTGGTCGCCGGCATGCTTGGCGATCGCGTCCGCCTCACCCGTCAACAACGATTCGTCGACCTCGAGGTTGGCAGCCTCGATCAGCTCACCGTCGACGACAATCTGGTCGCCCGGCCCGAGCTCGATGACGTCGTCGAGCACTACCTCGTTGGGCGGCAACGGCTTGGTCCCCGTTTGCCGGCGCACGGTGGGCTTGGCCTGCCCGACGATGGCCAGGTTGTCGAGGGTCTTCTTGGCGCGCAGTTCCTGGATGATGCCGATGCCGCTGTTGGCAACGATGAGTAGCCCGAACATCCCGTTGATCAGTGACCCGGTGGACAGCACGATCAGCAGCAGCACCCCGAGAATGGCGTTGATGCGGGTGAACACGTTGGCCCGCACGATCTCCGAGGTGCTGCGCGATGCCCGGGACGGGACGTCGTTGGTCTTGCCCTGTGCAATCCGGGCGGCTACTTCGTCGGCGGACAGCCCCGCCGCAACCCCGACGTTCATCGCGGCTCAGGCCTTCGCTCTTCGCGCAAGCGGCTCATCGGGTGAAAGTTCCCATCTTGTCTTCGTCGTAGTACTCGAGGGTCAACTTGGCACCATCGAACGTGGCCATGGAAATGCTTCCGGGAGGGAAGTTTTCGCTCGGGAAGCGGAAGGTGAACACATCGCCGTTCCAGTGGCTGAGCTCGAGCACGTCCGGCCGCGGCCCCAACGACAGCGTGAGCTTGCCGTCCTTCTCGGCGACCACGGCCGGCCCCCAGTAGTCATTGCGGTACGTGCCCAAGTAAGCGGCGAACGGCTTGGCCGGAGCCGGGTTCGCCGGTGGTGTCTTGCCCGCCAGTGCACCGAACGGCTTGTCCAGACCGGCGAACGCGTTGCTGTAGAGCTTGCGCCAGTCCTCGCGCACCTCGCCGAACTGAACGAGGTCGGCGAATTCCGCGGTCAGCGTCTCCGGGATACCGGTCGGGGTGGCGTTGGTCAGCGCGACGATCGCGACGTCGGCCGACGGGATCATGACGAAGTTGGTTGCGGCACCGAGATCGAAGGCACCCGAGTGGCTCAGCTGCACCCGGGCCGCCGACGTGGTGCCGACGTTGAAGCCGTAGCCGTAGAACCCCGAGCGCATCGCCGGCTCGGTGGGCGGATTGGACACGATCTGTGGCGACACCGCGGGCAGTAGCGCGGCCGGGTCGACGATCTGCTGCCCGTTGTATTTACCCTCGGCCAGCACCATGGACAGCCAGTGGGTGAGGTCGTTGACCGACGAGCTGACCCCGCCGGCGGGCGATTCGGGGTCGGCATCGCGCTTGTAGAGCGGCTGGTATTTCCCGTCGATGCGGATGTGCGCCAACGCCTTGTCTCCTCTGGCGTCGTAGTCGGCGAACCGGGAGCTGGTCGACGCCATGCCCAGTGGCCCATAGAGCACCTGGTCGCTGAGGTCTTCCCATTGCTTGCCGGCAGCCGCCGCCACCGCTTCGGCGGCAGCGGTCAGCCCGAAGTTGGTGTAGGCGTACGAAATCCGGAAGGGTGCCAGCGGGAGCTGGCGCAGGCGTTCCAGGATGTAGCGCCGGTCGTAGCCGAGATCCTCCAGCTGATCACCGGCATGGTCGGGCAACCCCGAGCGGTGCGAATACAGGTCACCGACAGTCACCATCTTGGTGGCGGCCGGATCGGCGAGCGCAAACCACGGCAGCTTGTCGACCACCGGGGTGTTCCAGCTGATGGCATTCTGACTGACCTGATGCGCGACGACGGTCGCACCAATGGGTTTGGACACCGAAGCTAGCTGGAATACCGTGTCGGGATCCACCTTGTTGGCCGGTTCATCGGCCGGACGGTTGACATCCTTGACGCCGAAACCCTTGGCGTACAGCGTCTTTCCGTCGTGAACGACAGCAACGGCCATACCCGGGATACTGGAGGACTTCATCAGGTCCGCGACGATCCCATCGAGCTTGGCGACGGCATTGTCAACGGCGTTGTCGGGCAGCGCCAGCGCGGGCACCAACGGGGGCGGCTGGTCGGACAGCGGTTTGGTCTCGGATTGGGAGGCCGGGCTGCTACAGGCGGTGAGGGCGGCGACGAGAGCGACGATCGCGGCACGGGCTGCCAGAGCGGTCATGGCTTGAACCGTAGTAGCTCACAGCTCCCACCACGGGTCTATTGCCCCCGCGGCCGACGCGACGACCCGGCCGCCGGGGCGTGGCACCGCAGTTCGCACGCCGGCGTCGTCGGCGGCCTCCAGCAGCCGTTCGACCGGCTCGGCCCACGGGTGGGGCGCCAGCCGGAACGTGCACCAGTGGATCGGCACCAGCAGCCCGTTGTCGCTGACGTCGCGGTGGGCGCGCACGGCTTCCTCGGGGTTCATGTGGATGTCGGGCCAGGCGGTGTTGTACGCCCCGATAGGCATCAGCGTCAGGTCGAAGGGGCCGTGATCGGCGCCGATCTGTTCGAAGCTGAAGGTGTAGCCGGTGTCGCCGCCGAAGTAGGCGCGGTGCTGCGGACCGATGAGCGCCCACGACGCCCACAGGGTGGTGTTGCGGGACAGGAAGCGGCCGGAGAAGTGCCGCGCCGGTGTGCAGACCAGCGTGAGGTCGCCGCTCGTGGTCTGCTCGTTCCAGTCCAGCTCGATGATGCGCTGCGACGGAATCTGCCATTGCCGCAGATGCGCGCCGACGCCCAGCGGGACGACGAACGGCGCCCGCTGGGTGCGGGCCAGGGCCAGCACGGTGTCCATGTCGAGGTGGTCGTAATGGTCGTGGCTGATCACCACCGCATCCAGGGCGGGCAGCGCCTCCAGCGGCGCGGGCACCGGGTGCAATCGCCCCGGCCCGACGGCGCGCGACGGTGAACAGCGGTCGCTCCACACCGGGTCGGTGAGCACCCGGTAGCCGTCGATCTCCAGCAGTGCCGTCGAGTGCCCCAGCCAGGTGACCGCGAGCTCCTCGGAGTGGGTCGGCGGGGGCGAGTGGTCCAGCGGGATGACGCCGGCAGGGCGGCTGGCCGAGCGACGGCCGAGCATGTCGAACAGTACGAGGCGGTTTTCCTCGCCGTCCAGGGCATCCAGCTTCAGCGCCGACGCGGGCTCGATGTTGTGGAACACCCCGTCGCGGTAGTGGGGCGAGCCGTCAGCAACCGCGCGGATCTGCACCGGCCCGGCCCCCAGCGAGGCGGGCGCGTCGTTCAGGGCCCGCAGAACCCAGCCGCCGGTGGCCAGCGATGCCGTCCCGGCGGCCACCCGCAGCGCAGCCCGCCCCGAAGGCAGGAGCGACGCGACTCGGGGAAGGCCGGGCATCTAGGCGCCCTTGAACTTGGCGGCGCGCTTCTCGATCCGCGCCACCTGCGCTTCGATGACGTCCTGGCTGCCCCACGCCTTGTCGAACAGCTCCTTGTGGATGGGCCACTGTTCCTCGAACGCGCCGTCGTCGTTGAGCACGCGCTTGGAGGCCTGCAACGACAGCGGCGCGAGCCCGGCGATCTCGGCCGCCCACGCCTGGGCATCGGTCAGGTCACCGAGCCGGTTGGCCATCCCTGTCATCAGGGCAGTGGCGGCGTCCAGCCTCTCGGCAGCCAGCAGCATGCCGCGGGCCCGGCCGTAGCCGGCCAGCGAGGACAGCCGGCGGACACTCCAGTTGTCCAGCGCCAGGCCGTACTTGGCGATCGGGAACTGGAAGTAGGCGCCGGGAGCCACCACCCGCAGGTCGCAGACCATGGCCAGCTGCACGCCCGCGCCGATCGCCGGGCCGTTGATCGCCGCGATCACCGGCATCGGGGCAGCGTCGATCGCCTTGTTAAGCGCGATGGCTTTGTCGGGGAAGTCGGCGGCGAAGACGTCCCCGGACAGGTCGGCCCCGGCACAGAACACGGTGCCCTGGCCGGTCAGCACGATCACCCGCACGTCTTCGGCGGCGGCCTTCTCCACGGTTTCCCGTAGTGAGTCGACGAGGTCGGAGTTGAGCGCGTTGCGGCGTTCGGGACGCTGCAGCTCGATGGTGGTCACATCCCCCACGCGGTTGATACCGATCATGATTTTCAGCGTACTGGCACCGATAACCTCGTCTCGTGAGTCGTATCGGGGCTGCCGAACTGCGAGACGCTGCGTTGGACGCGGGCTCGTTCCAGAGCTGGGATGACACACCGCTGGCCATCGAGGCCGACGAGGCCTACACCCGCGAGCTCGAGGCGGCCCGTGCCACTACCGGATTCGACGAGGCCGTGCTCACCGGCGAAGGCACCGTGTTCGGCCGCCGCGTGGCGGTCGTGGCCTGCGAGTTCGACTTCCTGGCCGGGTCGATCGGGGTGGCCGCCGCCGAACGCATCACCGCCGCGATCGAACGCGCGACCGCCGAGAAGCTGCCCCTGCTGGCATCGCCGAGCTCGGGGGGCACCCGCATGCAGGAGGGCACGGTCGCCTTCCTGCAGATGGTGAAGATCGCCGCGGCGGTCACCCAGCACAAGCAGGCGCATCTGCCATATCTGGTTTATCTGCGGCACCCGACTACCGGAGGCGTGTTCGCATCGTGGGGCTCGCTGGGACACATCACCGCGGCCCAGCCGGGCGCGCTGATCGGGTTTCTCGGCCCGCGGGTCTACGAGCAGCTCTACGGCGAACCGTTCCCGCCCGGCGTGCAGACCGCTGAGAACCTGCTCCGCCACGGCGTCATCGACGCGGTGGTCGGCGTCGAGGCGCTGCGCGCGACGCTGGACCGCGCGCTGACCGTCATCACCGACGCGCCGACGGCCCCGCCGGCCGCGGTGCCGAACGAGCCGGTGCCCGACGAACCTGCGTGGGATTCGGTCCTCGCGTCGCGGCGCCCCGACCGGCCGGGGGTGACCTGGCTGCTGCGGGAGGGAGCTACCGACCGGTTGCTGCTGTCCGGTACCCACGGCGAGGCGGCCACGACGGTGCTGGCCCTGGCCCGGTTCGGCGGCCAGCCCGCCGTCGTCGTCGGTCAGCAGCGCGTCGTTGGCGACTCCGGCGATGTCCCGGGTCGCTCCGCTCCTGCCCTCCGTGCCCAAATCCCGGGTCGCTCCGCTCCTGCCCTCCGTGCCCAAATCCCGGGTCGCTCCGCTCCTGCCCTCCGTGTCGGCCCCGCGGCCCTGCGCGAGGCCCGCCGCGGCATGGCGCTGGCCGCCGGTCTGCAACTGCCGCTGGTGCTGGTGATCGACACCGCCGGGCCCGCGCTGTCGGCGGAAGCCGAACAGGACGGCCTGGCCGGCGAGATCGCCCGCTGCCTGTCCGACCTGGTGACGCTGGACACCCCGACGGTGTCGGTACTGCTCGGCCAAGGCAGCGGCGGGCCCGCGCTGGCGATGGTACCGGCCGACCGCGTGCTGGCCGCCCAGCACGGCTGGCTAGCCCCGCTGCCGCCAGAAGGGGCCAGCGCCATCGTCTTTCGTGACACCGAGCACGCCCCGGAACTGGCTGCCGCACAAGGCATTCGGTCGACCGATCTGCTGCGCAGCGGGATCGTCGACGCGATCGTGCCCGAACATCCCGATGCCGCCGACGAAGCGACAGAATTTGCGCACCGGATGTCCGCGGCGATCGCCAGGGAAATCCACGAACTGCGAGAGAAGCCGGCGGAATCGCGCTATGCCGCCCGTTTGCGGCGCTACCGCCGAATCGGCTTGCCCGGCTAGGGATTCGGCCGAGACTCGCGCAGGAACAGCTCGGCGGGCCTGCCTCCGGTGCGGGTGACCAGATGGCCGGTGGGCCGCAGCAGCGGTTTCATCAGGCGCCGGAACCGGTCGCGCTGGAGCGGCCGGCCCGCCACCGCTTGGTGTACGCGATGCAGCTCCCCGAGCGTGAACTGCCGCCCCAGCAGGTGACCGGGGTCGGGTTGTTCGGCATAGCGATCGCGGAGGTGTTCCACCGCCCTGGCGATGATCTCGGCATGCCCGTAGCGCAGCCGGCCCGGGCGGGCCACTGCGACCAGACGGGTCTGGCCCGGCAGGCGGGAGTCGAGCCGCCGGATCGGCACGACTTCGACATGCGCCACCGACAGCGCCCAGCCACGGCTGTCACGCGCGGGATCGTCGTAGACGTGCAACTGGCGCGGACGCAAGCCACGCACAGCGGCTTTGGCATGCAGAGAGCGCTCGACCGCGTCGGCAAGACGCTCGCCAGGATGCAGGAACGTTCCCGGTAAGGCCCAGCCCGGCGCGTCGACGCGGCGCACCTGCAGGACCAGTAACTCCGGCTCGGCCGGGTCGAGGGTCAACAGCGCGGTGTCCACAGCCACGCTCGGGCGCGGATAGTTACCAAGAGGTTGCGCCCGTGTATCGCTTGTATCGCTTGTATCGCTTGTATCGCTGATTAACTCAGTATTGCGTAAAGCCGCTCTCAGCGCACCGCAGCAGCGTGCACACTTCGTCATCGGAGGTCTGGGTGAAGTTGTCGTAGCCCTGGCCCACGGCACTGAAATACGTTGGCGCGCCGGGGCACACCACGTCGTCGGCGAAAGAGCGAAGTTCGGCGATGGTATCCGGCGCTCCGATCGGAGCGGCCAGCACCACCGTTGCCGCGCCGTGCGCGCGGGCCACCAGGCAGGCGGCGCGGGCGGAGGAGCCGGTGGCGAATCCGTCGTCGACGATCAGCACGACCCGCCCCACGAGTGGAATCGGCGCGCGGTCCCCGCGGTAGCGCTCCACACGGCGCTGTAGCTCGTCGCGCTGAGCGGCTTCTACGTCTGCGATCTCCGCATCGCTGACCAGCACATGCCGCAGCACCGAATCGTTGAGCACCCGCACGCCGCCCTCCCCGATGGCGCCGAACGCCAACTCGGGCTGGCTCGGCACCCCGAGCTTGCGCACGACGAGGACGTCCAATGCGGCGCCGAGCGCCTCGGCGACTTCGTAGGCCACCGGGACCCCGCCGCGCGGAAGGCCTAGGACCAGCACATCGCGGTCCCGATAGGCCAGCAGCCAGCCGGCGAGCCGGCGGCCCGCGTCAGCACGATCGACGTAGCGCCGCATATTCGCAGTTTGCGCCCTTGGCAGTCGCTAGGCCAGTGACTCCAGCCAGGCCCGGTGCAGCGCGGCGTACCGGCCCTGCGAATCGATCAGCTCAGCGGGCGGGCCATCCTCCACGATGCGGCCATGCTCGAGCACCAGCACCCGGTCGGCGATCTCGACGGTCGACAACCGGTGGGCGATGATCAGCGCCGTGCGGTCGGCGAGCACCGTCCGCAGCGCCCGCTGCACGAGCCGCTCGCTGGGGATGTCCAACGAGGACGTCGCCTCGTCGAGGATCAGCACCGCCGGGTCGGCGAGGAACGCCCGCGCGAACGCGATCAGCTGCCGCTGCCCGGCGGACAGCCGTCCCCCGCGGGTGGCGACGTCGGTGTCGTAGCCGTCGGGCAGTGCCGCGATGAACTCGTCGGCGCCCACCGCTTCCGCGGCCGCACGCACCTCCGCATCGGACGCCGCAGGGCGACCGAACCGGATGTTGTCGGCGACGGTTCCGGAGAACAGGAAGTTCTCCTGGGTGACCATGACGACGTGTCGGCGTAGGTCACTCTGGGCGAAGTCCCGCAGGTCGGCGCTGTCGAGGGTGACCGAGCCGGCCGTCGGGTCGTAGAACCGGGCGATCAGCTTGGCGATGGTGGTCTTGCCCGCCCCCGTGGTGCCGACCAGGGCGACGGTCTGCCCGGCAGGAATCACCAGCGAGAGCCCGGGCAATACCAGACGATCCGGCACATAACTGAATTGCACACTGCGGAAAGCGATTTCGCCGTGAACCCGCTCGGGGTGCACAGGCGTCGCGGGGTCGGCGATCGCCGGCTTCTGGGCCAGTACCCCGGCCAGCTTCTCCAGCGCCGACGACGCCGATTGGAAGGTGTTGAAGAACTGCGAGATCTCCTGCATCGGCTCGAAGAACATCCTCAGGTACAGCAGGAACGCCGCGAGCGTGCCGATGGTCATCTCAGCGTGCAGCACCCGGTAGCCGCCGTAGAGCAACACCACGCCCGTGGTCAGGTTGCCGACCAGCTTCACCGCAGGCATGAAGATCGCCAGCAGCCGGAAGGTCTGCTCATTGTCCTCGCGGTATCGGTCGGCGACGTCGTCGAAGATCTCCTGATTGCGCGGCGCGCGGCGGTAGGCCTGTACCGCTTTGATCCCCGTCATCGTCTCGACGAACTGCACGATCACCAGCGCGGCGCTCTCCCGCACCCGGCGGTAGGTCTTGGCCGACTCGGACGAGAACCACCACACCAACCCGACCAGGATCGGAAAGGCGGTCAAACACATCAGACCGAGCCGGACGTCGAGGGCCACCAACAGGATCGCCGTGCCGAACAGGGTCAGCACCGCGGTGATCAGGCTGTCGAAGCCGGTCTCCAGCATGTCCTGGATGGCCTCGACATCGTTGGTCAACCGGCTGACCACCCGCCCGGAGGTGTAGCGATCGTGGAAGGCAACGTCGAGGCGCTGAAAGTGCCGGAACACTCGTCGGCGCACCTCCAACAGCACCCGTTGGCCGATCCGCCCGGAGCGGTTCAGGAACACGAGCCGGCTGATCGCCTGCAGGCTCACCACACCGCACAGCACCGCCACGACGATGACCAGCTCGCGTGCCGAGCCGCCGGACAGCAGTGGCGGTATCGCGTGGTCAATGCCTCGCTGAACCAGGAGCGGAACCGACAGCCGCGCAGCGTTTTCCACGACGACCACCAACGCGAGCAGGCCGACGGTCATCTTGAAGGGTGCCAGCAGCGAGCCCAGAAGTGCGCGAGCCTCGCGGCGGCGTGGGGCACGCTCGTCGATCGGCAGGTCCTCGGGCTGTTCGTCGAGGCGGCCCCGCCATTCTGTTGCGGTCATCGCCGCCTGCCTTCCGACGCCGCGTAATCGTCGGTGCGGCGGACGGCACCACGCTCCTCGCAGGCCTCCTCGTAGGCGCGGTCCAGCCGCTGACGCTCGTCGTCGTCCTCCCACTCGACCCGAGGTTCGCAGCCGTCGTCGAGTTCGTCGTCGGCGGCCAGCAGGAAGCGGTAGCGCGGCACGGTGGCCAGCAGTTCGGCGTGCGTGCCGATGTGGGTGATAGTGCCCGCGCCGTCGACCGTGTCGAGAAGTGCGACCTTGTCGGCCAGCAGCACCGTCGAGGCACGATGTGCCACCACCACAGCCGTGACCCCGCCCAGCACTCGGCGCAGCGCCTCGGTCACCTCAGCCTCGGTGTGCACGTCGAGTGCCGACAGGGTGTCGTCGAGCACCAGGATCCGCGGTGCGGCCAGGATGGCGCGGGCCAGCGAAAGCCGTTGCCGCTGACCGCCGGACAAGCTCATGCCCTGCTCACCGATGCGGGTCTGAAGGCCGAACGGCAAGTCGTAGACGAACTGCGCAGCGGCGATCTCGACGGCCCTACCCAGGTCTTCATCGCTTGCGTCGGGACGGCCAAGCCGCAGGTTCTCGGCCACGGACATGGAGAACAGCGTCGGGTCCTCGAAGGCGGTGGCGACGGTCTCGCGCAGCGCGTCCAGGGATAGCTCCCGGATATCGGTGCCGTCGATGCGGATCGCGCCTTCGGTGACGTCGTACAGCCGCGGCAGCAGAGAGGCCAACACCGACTTCCCCGAACCGGTGGCACCCACCAGCGCCAGCGTCTCCCCCGGCTCCACGGTGACATCGACATGCCGTACGGCCCAGGCCTCAGTGTGCGAATTGTCCGACGCAGGAAAGCGGAAGCCCACGTCGACCAGTTCCAGCCGGCCGCGCCGCGGCGCGATCCCATCCGCGCCGTCGGTGATCTCGCGGGGTGCGTCGAAGATCTCGGCGATCCGGTTGGCCGCCGTCATCGACTCCTGCGTCATCGACAGAAGGAAGCCCAGCGAGGCGATCGGCCAGACCAGCGACAGCATCATCGTGATGAACGCGACCAGGGTGCCCAGGGTGACCAGGCCGTGCCCGGCCGCGTAGGCGCCGAAGCCCAGCACGACGATCAGCGTGAGGTTGGGGATCACCTCGAGCAGGGTCCAGAATTTCGCCGACACCGCGACCTTCTGGACCTGCGTGTCGTAGAGCATGCTGGCCTGCTCGTCGAAGCGGTCGTAGACGTAGTCTTCGCGGCCGAAGGATTTCACCGCCCGCAGTCCCAGGGCCGACTCCTCGACATGTGTGGCGACGTGGCCGGCCTGGTCCTGGGCCTGGCGGGACAGCCGGGTGAAGGCGCGTTCGAAGTGCAGCACGGTGATGGTGATCGGCGCGATCGACACCAGGACCACCACCCCGAGTGGCCAGTACATCGCCAGCAAAATGATCGTGACGACGGTGATCTGCAGGACGTTGAGGATCAGGAAAACCAACCCGAACGACAGCAGCCGCCGAATAACGCTGAGATCGTTCATGATTCGCGACAACAGCTGGCCCGATTGCCAGCGGCCGTGGAACGACATCGGCAGGATCTGCAGCCGGGCGTAGAGATCCTTGCGGATGTCGGCCTCCACGCCCATCGTGGCGCGGGCGACCAGCCAGCGCCGGATGAACCACAGCACCGCCTCGGTGATGCCAACCGCCATGGCCGCGGCACCCACGACCCACAGCCCGCGCTGGTCGTGATGACGGACCGGGCCGTCGATCACGGCCTTGGTCATCAGCGGGATGGCGACGGTGGCAACCAGGCTGGTGACCGCGACGGTCACCATCGCGATCCAGCGGGCCCTGTACGGCATCAAGTAGGGCAGCAACCGGAACAGATCGGAGGCGGCTCCGGGCGATGGCCGGGGCGCGGCGATGGCCGGATCCGAGCGCGCCCCGCCCGGTTCGGAAGTCATCACATCCACCGCGTCAACCATTTCCTTCGTCATCGACCACCGCTGAACCTATGCGGCCAGTCCGACAAGACCCCCACGTTCGATGATCGCACGCACGGCAATCGGTTATCGGTCGCAACATCCCAACGCTAAAACCTGAACAATGATTGAGGTCAAACCCTTCCCCCGGATGTCGCCGTGTCGCGGCGGCCTCCCACTGGTACGGGCATCGATCAGGCAAGATAAGGCCCATGGACAGTAGTTCGGCCGCACCCCGAGTACTGGTGGTCGATGACGATCCCGACGTGCTCGCATCGCTGGAGCGCGGGCTGCGGCTCTCCGGATTCGAGGTGGCCACCGCCGTCGACGGCGCCGAAGCCCTGCGCTCGGCCACTGAAACCAGACCCGACGCGATCGTGCTCGACATCAACATGCCGGTGCTGGACGGCGTCAGCGTGGTCACCGCGCTGCGCGCGATGGACAACGACGTGCCGGTCTGTGTGCTCTCGGCCCGTAGCTCCGTCGACGACCGGGTCGCCGGCCTGGAGGCCGGGGCCGACGATTACCTGGTCAAACCGTTCGTGCTGGCCGAGCTGGTGGCCCGGGTCAAGGCACTGCTGCGTCGGCGTGGCGCGACGGCCACGTTCTCCTCGGAGACCATCCAGGTCGGTCCGCTCGAGGTCGACATCCCCGGGCGGCGGGCCAGGGTCAACGGTGTCGACGTCGACCTCACCAAACGTGAGTTCGATCTGCTCGCGGTGCTCGCCGAGCACAAGACGGCGGTGCTGAGCCGCGCCCAGCTACTCGAGTTGGTGTGGGGCTACGACTTCGCCGCCGATACCAACGTCGTCGATGTCTTCATCGGTTACCTGCGCCGCAAGCTCGAGGCCGGCGGCGCGCCCCGACTGCTGCACACGGTGCGCGGCGTGGGTTTCGTGTTGCGCACCCAGTGATCGGGTCGTGACGCTCCCGCGGATCTTCCGCCGCACCCCGTCACTGCGTACTCGAGTGGCATTCGCGACGGCGATCGGCGCGGCGATCGTGGTGACGATCGTCGGCACCATCGTCTGGATCGGCATCACCAACGACCGCCTGGAACGTCTGGACCGGCGACTGGATGAGGCCGCGGGCTTCGCGGTTCCGTTCGTCCCGCGCGGTCTCGACCAGATCCCGCCGTCGCCCAACGATCAGGACGTGGTGATCACCGTCCGCCGCGGCGACCAGGTCCGGTCCAATTCCACGGTCGTGTTGCCCAGACTCGACTCCGACTACGCGACCACCGAGGTCGACGGAGTCCGCTATCGGGTGCGTACGGTGGAACTCGCCTACCCGGAGGCCACCACGCTGGAGGTCGGCGCGACCTATGACGACACCATCGCCGATACCAACAACCTGCACCGCCGAGTGCTGGTCATCTGCGTGTTCGCCATCTGCGCGGCCGCCCTGCTCGGCTGGGCACTGGCCACGTTCGCGGTGCGGCCATTTCGGCGACTGGCCGCCCAGACCCGGCAGATCGAGGCCGGCGACAAGGCGCCCGACGTCGAGATCGGTGGCGCCACCGAGGCGGTCGAGATCGGCGAGGCGATCAAGGGTCTGCTGGAACGGATCTGGACCGAACAGGACCGCACCCAGGCGGCGCTGGCCTCGGCGCGCGACTTCGCCGCGGTGTCGGCTCATGAACTGCGCACCCCGCTGACCGCGATGCGCACCAACCTCGAGGTGCTGACCACTCTGGACGTGACCGACGAACAGCGCAAGGAATTGCTCGGCGACGTCGCGCGCACCCAGGACCGCATCGAAGCCACCCTGGGTGCACTGGAACGCCTTGCCCAGGGCGAACTTTCGACAGAGGCCGACCACGTTCCCGTCGACATCACCGAGCTACTCGACCGCGCCGCGCACGACGCGATGCGGGTCTTCGCCGACCTCGAGGTGTCGCTGGTGCCGTCGCCCACTTGCATCATCATCGGGCTGCCTGCCGGTCTTCGGCTGGCTGTGGACAACGCGATCGCCAACGCCGTCAAACACGGTGGCGCCACCCGGGTTCAGCTGTCGGCGGTCAGCTCGCGCGAGGGTGTCCAGATCGCGGTCGACGACAACGGCACCGGCGTGCCGGAGGCAGAGCGCTCGGCGGTGTTCGACCGCTTCGCCCGCGGGTCAACGGCGTCGCACTCTGGTTCTGGCCTGGGCCTGGCGCTGGTGGCCCAGCAGGCCGAACTGCACGGTGGCACCGCCTCACTGGAGGACAGTCCGCTCGGCGGTGCGCGACTGATACTGCGGTTGCCTGCACCGCACTAGGCCGCCACGGTGGCTCCGCAGATCGCGTTGCCGCCGTCGATGATCAGCGTCGTCCCGGTGACGTAGGAGGCGCCCGGGGTGGCCAGGTAGGCGACGCCGGTCGCCACCTCGTCCGCGGTGGCCGACCGCCCGACCGGCGTGGCATTGCCTGCGGCGACTTCCGAGGGCAACTGGGCCGCCGTCGCAATCCAGCCCGGCAGTACGAGATTGGCGGTGATGCCGGTCTTCGCGTAGTCGACGGCCATCGACCGGGTCATCCCCAACATCGCGGCCTTGGCGGTGTGGTATCCGACGTCTCCGGTGTAGGCGGTCAGGACACCGGCGGTCGACCCCACGTTGACCACGCGGCCGTATTCCCGATCGACCATGCCCGGCAGTGCCGCCCGAGTGACAAAGAACGCACTGTCGAGGTTGCGCCGCAATGCAAGTGACCACTCTTCGTCGGTCATCACCATCAGCGGGTTGGGCTCTTCGGGGCTGTGCACCGATGCCAGGCCGGCGTTGTTCACTACGATGTCGAGCTTGCCGAACGCCGCCTCGGTGGCCTGGACCAGACCGCGGGCCGCATCGGAATCGAACAGGTCGGCGATCTGCGCTTCGGCCCGAATACCTTCAGCGGCGAGCTCCTCGGCCCGCTGGTGAACCCGGTCGGTGGTGCCGGTCACCATCACCGCCGCACCCAGTTGGCCGAGCAGCCGCGCCGAGGCGAAGCCTATGCCGAGCTCGCTGCTCGAACCGGTGACGAGAGCCACCTGACCGGTGAGGTCGAACGCCCGTGGTGTAGCAGGCATTGTGCTTGCTCCCTTCGAATTTCAGCTGTCGTCGCGAGAGTAGAGCGCCGCCGCCGGCATTTCTAGGTCAAACGTACAACTCTTGGACGTTCGTACAAGGCGGTAACCGTCATGTCACACAGTGGAAATCAGCCCACCCGAAACTGGGCCGATGAAGATCACGTCGGGAATCGCGCCCCTGGCGATCGCGGCACTACTGCTGGGCGGCACGGCCTGTTCGGGAAAGACCAACAGCCCCAGCGACAATGCCGCAGCCTCGTCGACCGTGCGCACTCCGCTGATGTCCGACCCACCGCCACTGGATCCCGACACGTTCTACCAGCCCGAGGGTCTGCTGATCATGACCTCGACCTACCAGGGGCTGCTCCAGTACGCCCCGGGGTCGACGAAGATCGCACCGCTGCTCGCAACCAAGTGGGACGTCTCCCCCGACGGGCTAACCTATACGTTCACCCTGCGTGACGGCGTCAAGTTCGCCGACGGCACGCCGTTTGACTCGGCGGCTGCCAAGGCCAGCTTCCAGCGACGCATCGACATGGCGGGCGGACCGGCCTACATGCTGGCCGACCTCAAGGACATGCAGACACCGGACCCGCACACGTTCGTCGTCACCCTCACCAAACCCGTTGCACCCTTTCTGGATTACCTCGCCTCCCCGTACGGCCCGCTGATGACCAGCCCGACCGCGGTCGCCCAACACGCCACCGGCAACGACCACGCCTCGGCGTGGCTGGCGTCGCATACCGCCGGCACCGGCCCCTACGAGCTGACCGAGGCCGTGCCAGCCAGTCACTACACGATGGCCGCCAACAAGAACTACTGGGGCACACCCGGGCAGATCACCTCGGTGCAGATGCCGGTCATCACCGCCTCGGCCGTGCAACGGCTCGAACTCGGCAACGGCCAACTCGACATGGTGCTGCACGGCCTGTCGAAGGGCGACTACGAAGCCCTTGCGTCCGGCCCGGACACCGAGGTGCTCCAGGAGAATGCGTTGGTCAAGGCCGAGGTCATGGTCAGTCCGAGTTCCACAGTCTTCGCCTCGCACGACGCGCGGGCCGCCCTGTCCGCCGCTCTGGACCAAACCGCCTTGACCACACAGGTTTTCGGCGCACAGGGCGCCCCGTCCACCCAGTTCTACCCAGTCGGAATGTTGCCGGACGGTGCAGTGCCCGACAAGCACGACTACGACCCGTCGAAGCTGGCCGCTGTCGGCAAGAGCGGCGGCGATGTCATGATCGGCTACCCCACCGGTGACAGCAGCCTGCAGAACCTGGCCAACCAGATGCAGGTTATCCTGCAGCAGGCGGGGCTGAGGGCGACAATCCGCGACTTCCCGCTGGCCCAGTTCTTCGCGCTGCCCCAAAACCCCGACCAGCGACCGGATCTGCTGCTGGCCTCGTTCAATCCCGACGCCGCCCACCCTGACACCTGGTCGCGGATCTATCAGTACACAAACGCGCCGGTGAACCTGCAGGGCTGCTCGGTACCGGACGCCGACAAGCTCCTCGACGCGGGCAGTGCCGAGCCCGACGCCGCCAAATCGCAGGCCCTGTATGTCGAAGCCGCCAAGGCCTATCGGGACTCCTTGTGCTGGATCAATATCTCCGACCTGCACAACACGGTCGCCGCCCGCAAGGGTTACTCCGGTTGGCAGAGCCAGCCGGCCTGGATGTGGGATACGGACTTCTCCACCCTGAAGCATCAGGGATGACAGATGACGGCTGGCACCACGGCGCGAGGCGCCGCACGGCGCACCGAAATCATCGACGCCGCCATCGAGGTGATGGCACGAGTCGGCCTCGCCGGATTGTCGATGCGCCTGGTGGCCCATCAAGCCCAGATACCGCTGGGTGCCCTGACCTACTACTTCGACGACAAGTCGGATCTGATCGCCCAGGCTTTCGCCCAGTTGTCGGATCGCGAGATCGACCGGGTGGTGCGCACCGCCGAAGGCCTGCAACCGTCGATGTCGCCTTCAGCGCTCGCGGATCTGGTCGCCGACATGATCATCGAAGGATTCAGCACACCGCGCGGCGCGATCATCACCCGCTACGAACTGGTCACCGAGGCCAGTCGGGACGAGCGGCTTCGGCCCCTGTTCGAGGCATGGTATGCCGCAATGGTTCCCGCGCTCAGCCGGCTCTTCCGTGAGATCGGTTCGCACCAGCCCGAACTCGACTCCCGCACCATCCTGGCGGTGATGGCGGGCCTGGAGATCGACAATCTCTACCGCCCGCTGCGGCCGGTGGACAAGCGGCGTATCCGAGCGACTCTGCGGCACGCGTTCACCGCCGTCATCGCCCTGCACGACACCCGGTAACGACTACTCAGGAGGCTTCACGTATGGCAGGCAGCCTGTTCGGTCCGGACATCACCATCCTCGGCGTCCCCCGCCCACGACCCCACCACAATCACTGATGTCCGACGCACCGCCGCCCCCTGTCGGCGCCACGCCGTCGACGCAGGTCCCCCGCTACGCCGGCAGAGGCACGTTCGCGCGCATCGCGGACATTCACGAGGTGTCCGACTACGACATCGCCGTTGTGGGTTTACCTTTCGATGGTGGCACCTCCTACCGGCCGGGCGCGCGGTTCGGACCGATGGCGGTGCGCCAGGCGGCCCGCACGTTGCGTCCCGGATACCACGTCGAATTCGGCGTCGCCCCGTTGGAGCAGGTTCAGATCGTCGACGCAGGCGATGTGACCATCACCCCGTTCGACATCCCGGAAGCGTGCCGGCAGATCGAGACCGGTATGCGCGAGATCATCGGTGACCGCGGGCGCAGGGTCGTCGCGATCGGCGGTGATCACACCGTCGCACTGCCGAATCTTCGTGCCCTGCATGCGTTCCACGGCCCCCTGGCGTTGGTGCACTTCGACGCGCACCTTGACACCTGGGACACGTACTTCAATGCGCCGGTCACGCACGGTACGCCGTTTCGGCGCGCGTTCGAGGAAGGGCTGTTGATCGAGGACCACTCGATCCACGTCGGCATCCGGGGCCCGATCTACGACCGGATGGATCTGGACGACGACGCCCGAATGGGATTCCGGATCATCCGGGCCGGCGACCTCGACGTCATGGGCGTCGAGGCCGCTGTCGACGTCGTCGCCCGCCGTGTCGACGATCTGCCGGTCTACCTCTCGATCGACATCGACGTGCTTGACCCCGCCTTCGCTCCCGGCACCGGGACGCCGGAATCCGGTGGGCTCACCTCACGCGAACTGCTGCGAATGCTGCGCCGGCTCAAGGGAGTCAATGTCGTGGGCGCCGACGTCGTGGAGGTCGCGCCGGCCTACGATCACGCCGAAATCACCTCGATCGCGGCCGCAACGGTGGTGTTCGACCTGCTGAGCCTGATCGTCGCCAACGGGTGAGGCTCAGCCCGCGTCGGGCACATAGGTCCGTTGCGCCCACTGGAAGACCTGCCATGCTTCACGTTCGTCGAACATGTCGTGCACCCGCCGGGCGGCCTGCGCTCCGATCGGTTTGGCGTCGCGCGCCTTGACCTGAACTTCGGCGCTGCGCTCCATCATCAAGAAATAGCCGACCGCCGCGTCGACACTGGCACCCACCGTCAAAAGCCCGTGGTTACGCAGAATCGCGGCCCGGGTTTCCCCGATGGCGGCCGCGATCCGCTTGCCGCCATCGGTCGAGCCGATGTTGACTTCCTCGTCGTCGAAAATCTCGTGGTCGTCGAAGAACGCGCACGCCTCCTGTGAGATGGGTGCCAGCTTGGTGACGGCCGCGGAAAACGGTGTGCCGTAGGGGGTGTGGCAGTGCGCGGCAGCGATGACGTCGGGGCGGGCCTCGTGGAGCGGGGCATGAATGTAATACGCGGCGATGTTGATGTGTCCGCCGCCCTCGATCGAGCCGTCCGGGCCGACCAGGACCAGATCGTCGGGCGTCATGAAGCGAAACGGCACGCCGTAGCGGCCGAGCCAGAAACAGTCGAGCCGCTCCGGGTCGCGGGCGGAGATGTGCCCGTCTCCCAATGAGCCCCAGCCCATCGCGCCGAATACGCGATAGGCCAACGCCAGACGTCGCTTACGGTGGGCCCGCAGTGCGGCGCCATCGGTGATGAGCGGCTCGGCGGCATCCGGGTCGAGGAACGCACCGTTTGATGCGCCGTCAGCGATCATGTCGGGGACCACCTGCTTTCGGTGCGGTCGAATCGTCCATCGGGCGATCGCATTTCGTCTGCAATAGACTATCGAAATTGACGTCATTGAGCGCCCCATCGTCGTGGTCGTCACCGAGCCCGACCCCGAACTGCCGCCGCCGCCGCTGGAACTGATCCCTGCCGGCGTCGAGGTGGTCGAGGTGAGTGCGACGCCCACCGACGATCAGGTGGCCAGAGCTCAGGTGCTCTACATCTGGGACCATCGCTTCGCCGATCTGGGCGCGCTGCTGCGCCGGGCTACCGACGTCCGCTGAGTCCACGCCGCTTCGGTCGGGGTGAACCGACTGCTGTGTCCCGAGTTGGCGGCGGTCACGCTCACCAACTCGCGCGGCGTATTCGACGTGCCGATCGCGGAATGGGTGATCGCCGCGGTGCTCAGCCACGTCAAGGGGCTCGCCGACAGCTGGTCGTTGCAGCGTGAGCGTCGGTGGCAGTACCGGACCACCGGACGGCTGGCCGGTAGGCGCGCGGCCGTGGTGGGCAGCGGGTCGATCGGCCGGGCCGTCGCCGAGCGATTGATGCGACTAGACGTGGACGTAACGCTGGTCGGCCGCACCGCGAGCGCCGACCCCCGCTTCGGCACCGTCAGGGCCAGCACGGAGTTGGTCTCAGTGGCCGCGGAAGTGGACCTGCTGGTGCTGGCCGCACCGCTGACTCCGGCCACGACGGCATTGGTGGGGTCCGCGGTCCTGGACGCGCTGGGGCCGAGCGGATTTCTTGTCAACGTCGGTCGCGGGCCGACGGTCGTCGAGGCGGATCTGGTCGATGCGCTGCGCAGCGGAGCGATCGCGGGTGCGGCACTAGACGTGTTCGAGGTCGAGCCACTGCCGGCCGGGTCGCCGCTCTGGTCGATTCCCAATGTGCTTGTCTCTCCGCATATGTCGGGCGACTATGTCGGGTTCGAGGTCGACATGATGCGGGTGTTCACCGACAATCTCGCGCGATGGCTGCGTGGCGAGCCGCTGCACAATATTGTCGACCCGGCCGTCGGGTACGTACCCCAGTAATTCAATCGTCAGGGCCCCGGGCGGACGAGGGACAGTTATCTAGCGGGTGGCCAGCAGGTCGATGACGAAAATCAACGTCTTGCCGGACAGCTGATGCCCGGAGCCGGCCGGCCCGTAGGCCTGCTCGGGCGGGATCGTCAGCTGACGCCGGCCACCCACCTTCATGCCCGGGATGCCGTCCTGCCAGCCCTGGATCAGTCCGCGCAGCGGGAAGGAGATGGACTCACCACGCTTCCATGAGCTGTCGAACTCATCCCCGGTGTCGTATTCGACACCCACGTAGTGGACATCCACGACAGCGCCGGGCGTGGCTTCATCGCCGTCGCCGACCACCAGGTCCTTGATGACCAGCTCGGTGGGCGCCGGGCCGTCGGGGAACTCGATCTCGGGTTTGCTCGTCACGGGACACACACTAGTCGGTCAGGCGCTGCTGACCGAGCGTTCCACCCGACCGTCAGTGCCCCTACGTTCCCGCGCGGTGACCGTCGACGTCGTGGCCGTCAACCGCACCCGATCGGCCCGGAACAGGTCGTAGGCGTACTCGAACGGCCGGTCGGCGGCATCGCGGGTGACCCGGGTGATCGCCACCAGTGGGCGGCGGTGCGCGATGCCCAGCCAGTCCGCCTCCCGCGGACTGGCGCTGACGACCTCGATGGTCTCGCTGGAGGTCGCGGGCACCAGCCCGTACCGAACGGCGAACAACTCGTAGAGCGAGCCGCCCAGCGGTTGCTCCAGCAGATCGATGACGTGGTCGGCGACGAAACAGGAGAAATCCACCGACAGCGGTACCCCGTCGGCATAGCGCAGCCTGCGGATCGCGAAAACCTCACACCGATCCTCGATCTCCAGTGCGGCGGCCTCCGCCGGGGTGGCGGGGCGGCGATCAGTGGCCAGCACGCGGGTGGCGCTGGTATGCCCGCCACTGCGCAGCCTGGCCGGCAGGCCGGCCAGCTCGGCGGCGTTGCGCTCCACCACGTCGGCGCGTACGAAAGTTCCCCCGTTGCGGCCGGTTCGGCGCTCCAGCACCCCCGCGCGACTCAGCGGCAGCAGCGCACTGCGGAGCGTCGAGCGGGAAACCTCGAACCGGTCGGCCATCTCACGCTCGGTACCAAGCCGCGAACCGGGCCGCAGGGTGCCCTGAGCGAGCATCGAGAGGATGCGCCGTCGCACATCCTCGGCAATCGGGCCCCCCTCCGACTCCTCCATCGGACTAGGGCCGCACCGCGTCCGGCGACTCCGGCAACACCTGACCACCGTCGACGGCGATCGCCTGGCCGGTGATGTATCCGGCTTCGGCCGTGGCCAGGAACGCGGCGAGATGGCCGATGTCCTCCGGTTTGCCCAGCACGCCTGCCGGGATCGCGGCGGTCATTCCGGCAATGTAGTCCTCGCCCATGTCGGCGAGGCCTTCGGTGAAGATGTTGCCCGGCAGCACCGCGTTGACGGTGATCCCGTGTGGTCCCAATTCGATTGCGGCGGTGCGCATGAAGCCCAGTTGCGCGGACTTGGACGCGCCGTAGTGCGACCAGCCGGGGAAGCCGGTGATCGGACCGGTGATCGACGATGTCAGGATCACCCGGCCGCGCCCGGACGCGATCAGCGCATCCAGGCAGGCCTGAACCGTGAACACATTGCCCTTGACGTTGACGTCCAGAACCTCGGAGAGCTGAGCCGGGGTCATAGTGGCCAGCGGCGCTTCGGGGAAGATGCCCGCGTTAGCGCAGACGACGTCGATCCCGCCGAACGCCTCGATGACGGCGGCGGCCAAGCTCGCACACGCAGCGGGGTCGGTGACATCGGTCTGCACGCCCAGCACCTTCCCTGGGCCCAAGGTGGCCAAATCGCCTACCGCCGTGTCGAGTTCGGCCGCCGAACGCGCTGCGATCGCGACGTTGGCGCCGGCGGTGGCGAACACCGCGGCAATACCACGGCCGATGCCCTTGCTGCCGCCGGTGACCACCACAGACGTCGAACTCAGGTCAAACATGCGCACTCCATCTCTGCCACAGCCGGTTTCACACCCGCGACCCGAAGATCGCATCCTGCAGCCAACTCCGGTCTTCCAGGTAGCGCTGCGCCAGCCGCGCAGTATTTGGTGCGAACTCCACACCAACACCGATCGCCGCGTCGGCGTCGAAATGCGATGCGATCCACGCCGTGAGCATGATCCGTCGCATCATCACGAAGGACGGGATGAGGGCCAGGTGCTCGACCGGAAACGACCCCGCCTCGAAGTAGCCCGTGAGCCATTCGGCGATGATCCGCTCGCCGGCGGGCGTGTCTTCGATGAACGATACCGCTGCCCCGAGGTCGGCCAGATACCACGACCACCCGCAGTCGTCGAAGTCGATCACGGTGATCCCGGCCGACACGTCCGCTGGATCGACCATCAGGTTCGCCAGCCGCAGGTCGGCGTGCACCAGACCGAAACGGTCTGGGCTGCAGCCGAAATCGGTCAGCTTCGCCGTGATGTCGTCGACGGCGCGCTGGATCACGACACGGTCGGCGTCGGTCAGGCCCGGCGCCATGCGCCAGTTACCCCAGCGCGCCCGCGGGCCGAGGATCGTCTCGAGGTCCCAGCGGAACCGGGTAAAGCCATCCGGGAAGTGCCAGTTCCGGGAATGTTCGTGCATGACGGCGGTGAGGCGGCCGAGTTCGTCGAAGCCGACAGCCTCGGGATCTTCCTCGGCCGTGCAGCCCGCCACGAACGTCACCGCGTCGACGTGCAACGCCTCGTCATCGACCTCGGCGACCACCACATCGGTTCCGTCCAGGGCGGCGACCAACTCTGGTGTGGTAACCGAGGTTTCGGTCCGCAGGGCCTGCATCCACGCCAACTCCGAGCGAATCGCCTCCAGCGAGTGATAGCCGGGCCGATGCACCCGCAGCACGATCGGCTCGTCGCCCTCGACCAGGTACGTGGCGTTCTCCGACAGGCTGAGCAGCCGCAGCGGCGCCTCTGGCGAGCGCCCGTAGGCGGGAAGGGCAGCGCGCGCGAATAAGTCGTGAGTCGGCGGCAGTCCCGGCATGCGATCAGTGTGGACCATAACCGCATGCCCGGCAGACCAAATCGGGACTTTTTACGCCCCTGTTTCCTAGCTCCGTCGCGCGAAACACAACCGAAACAATCGGGACGTATCGGCTCGATTGTTCCTGTTGACCAGGCGATCTCGCGAGGGTAACAATGTCGTCGTCGCACCACAGAGTCGTTGTCGACATTGCCCTCGCTCCCCGGGTCACCAGCACCTGAGACAAAACCAGACCAAAAACCGGCGCGACCCCCAGTCACGTTCGAGATCGGAAATTCACACTATGAGCGACATCATCGATCCGCCCGCCACGGCGGGCACCGGTGCCAGCACCGATACCGTCCAGCGGCTCAAGCCCAATGCCGTTGGGCTGATCGGCGTCCTGTTCATGGCCGTCGCCACTGCCGCGCCGATCACCGCAATGGTCGGCAACGTGCCGATCGCGGTCGGATTCGGCAACGGCGCCTACGCACCCGCGGGATACTTCGTCGCCACGATCGTGCTGACGCTGTTCGCGATCGGCTACGCCGCGATGAGCAAGCACATCACCGCCACCGGCGCGTTCTACGGGTACATCTCCCACGGACTTGGCCGCATCATCGGACTCGGCGCCGGGTTCCTGACCACGATGGCCTACATGGTGTTCGAGGCCTCACTCATCGGCATCTTCGCCTTCTTCGGCAATGACACGTTCAATTCGCTTTTCCACGTGAACGTTTCGTGGATTGTCTTCGCGGTCGCGATGCTGGCCATCAATGCCCTGCTGACATACTTCGACATCAACGTGGCGGCGAGGGTCCTCGGGGTGTTCCTGATCACCGAGATCGTCATGCTCTCCCTGATGGCGCTGTCAGTGTTGTTCACCGGCGGCGGCCCGCAGGGCTGGTCGTGGGGATCGCTCAACCCGCTCAACGCTTTCCAGAATCTGTCCGGCTCGGTGACCGGTGCCGACGGCAGCATGCTCACGGTCGCCGGATCGGCCGGCATCGGCCTGTTCTTCGCGTTCTGGTCATGGGTCGGCTTCGAGTCCAGTGCGATGTACGGCGAGGAGTCCAAGAACCCGAAGAAGATCATCCCGATCGCGGTGATCAGCTCGGTCATCGGAATCGGCGTGTTCTACATCCTGGTCTCGTGGCTGGCGATCGTGGGCACCGGACCGCAGAACGCCATTGCACTGGCGCAGGATTCGACTACCGCCGGTGACATCTTCTTCGGGCCGGTCGGTGCGCACCTGGGCACCTGGGCCGTCGACCTGTTCAAGATCCTGCTGATGACAGGTTCGTTCGCGTGCGGCATGGCGTTCCACAACTGCGCCGCCCGCTACATCTACGCGATCGGCCGGGAGAACGTCATCCCCGGGATGCGCAAGACGCTCGGCGCCACGCACGCCAAGCACGGCTCCCCGCACATCGCCGGCTTCGTGCAGACCGGATTCGCCACCGTGGTGGTGCTGTTCTTCGCCATCACCGGGCGCGACCCCTACACCGGCCTCTACGGGCTGATGGCGCTGCTGGGCACCACCGCGATCCTGCTCGTGCAGGCCTTGGCCGCGTTTGCGGTGATCGCCTACTTCCACGTGGGCAAGAACCACCCCGAGACCGCAAACTGGTTCCGCACCTTCCTGGCTCCCCTGCTAGGCGGGCTCGGCATGCTCTACGTGATCTACCTGCTGGCCAAGAACGCGTCGTTCGCGGCGGGCACCGCCGCCTCCGACTGGGTCTTCACCGCGATCCCCTATGTGGTGGGCATCGTCGGCATCGGCGGCATCGTGTTGGCTGTGGTGCTGAAATACACCTCGCCGCAGCGCTATTCGGAACTGGGCCGCACGGTCCTCGAGGAGGCACACGAGCGTTAGTGAGTGCGGTCGCGGGTCGCGTCAACGAGGCGAAGGAGTAGCGGTATGAGTTTCTCGAACATCATGGATTCCAACAGCTACTCCGCGGATCACCCGGTTGATCCCGCCACCGAATCGTTGATCGCGGCCCGTGACCGCATGTTAGGCCCGGCGTACCGGCTGTTCTATCAGCGGCCGGTGCACCTGGTTCGCGGCGAGGGCACCCGGCTCTACGACGCTGACGGCGCCTGCTATCTAGACGCCTACAACAACGTCGCCAGCGTCGGGCACTGCCACCCGCACGTGGTCGACGCCGTCAGCCGGCAACTGTCCACCCTGAACACCCACACCCGCTATCTGCACGGCGGCATCATCGACTACAGCCAGCGTCTGCTGGCCACCATGCCCGACCAGATCGATCAGGTGATGTACGCCTGCACTGGGTCGGAGGTCAACGATCTGGCCTTACGTGTCGCCGAAATGCACACGGGTGCAACGGGTGTCATCGTCACCACCGACGCGTACCACGGCAACACCGCCGCGGTAACCGCGATCTCGCCGTCGATCGGCGGAGCGACGTCACTCGGCGAGCACGTGCGCGCCATCCCCCCGCCGGACAGTTACCGGGTGCCGGCCGACGAACTGGCCGCCCGGTTCGCCGACGACGTCGTCGCCGCCATCGCCGACCTGCAGGACAGCGGTGCCGGATTCTCCGCTCTGATCGTGGACACCATCTTCTCCTCCGACGGCATCTACCCCGACCCCTCGGTGCTGGCGCCCGCGGTGGCGGCGGTGCGTCGCGCCGGAGGGGTGTTCATCGCCGACGAGGTCCAGCCCGGATTCGCCCGCACCGGCGATGCGATGTGGGGCTTCCTGCGCCATCGCGTGGTGCCGGATCTGGTCACGATGGGCAAGCCGATGGGCAACGGCCTGCCCATCGCGGCGATGGCGGCCTGCACCGAGGTGCTTGACGCATTCGCCCGCGGAGTGCCGTACTTCAACACCTTTGGCGGCAACCCGGTGACGGTGGCCGCCGCCGCCGCGGTGCTCGACGTCATCGACGACGAGAAGCTGATGGCGAATGCCGGCGACGTGGGCACCGAATTGCGCACCGAGTTGGCCCGGCTCGGCGCCGACCAGCCGCGTATCGGCGACGTGCGGGGCACCGGCCTCTACGTCGGCGTCGAGGTCATCTCCGAGACCGGCGCGCCGGACCGGGCCGGCGCCCGTGCACTGGTCAACGCCTTGCGGGAGCGCCGGGTACTGATCTCGGTCTGCGGCCGCGACGGCAACGTCCTGAAGATCCGGCCGCCGCTGGTTTTCTCCAGTTCCGACGTCGACTGGTTCTGCACCGAGTTCGCCGCGGTTCTCGCTTCCCCGTTCTGACGAGAGCGAGATCGGGCACACTGGAGCGGTGGCAGAAGACAACGACACCCTCGCGCGCATCCACGACCTGGTGGCGCAGGAACGCGAACTGCGCGATCGGGTGGTACACGGACAGCTCGACCCGTCCGAGGAACAGGGGCGCTTGCGGGCCATCGAAACCGAACTCGACCAGTGCTGGGACCTGCTTCGGCAGCGCCGCGCACTGCGCGAGACCGGCGGAGACCCCGGCGCCGCCGCTGTGCGGCCCGCCGAGGAAGTCGAGGGCTACCTCAGCTGACCCAGACGCGCCAGGATCGTCCGCAACGCCTGAAGATCCTGCTCGTCCAGCGTTGCCAAGACCTCGGGAGCGGGGTCGTCGGTGTCGTCGAGCACGGCGATGACGTCGCGGCCCGCCTCGGTCAGCGACACCATCTTGCAGCGCCGGTTGTCCGGATGAGGTTGGCGGACCACCAGTCCGCGCGCCTCCAGATCGTTGACCGCCACCGTGGCGGCCGGGGCGTCGATGGTGGCCGCCTCCGCGACTTCCTTGACCGTCATCGGCTGCGACGCGAGCCTCCGCAGGATCCGAATCCGGCTGAACGGCAGGTCGGTTCGGTCCACCACCGCGCGACGCCACCGGTCCTTGTTGTCCAGGACCAGGCTCGACATCGATCGCCACACCTGATCGGCGACCGGATTACCCGACACGGGCGGCCTCCCCTCGATGGGTCTCGATCAGCGGGGCCAGCCGCTGCGCGGACTGTGCGGCTCGCGCCGAAGTGGACACCACGGCCAGCAGGGTGATCACGAGACCCAGCCCGATGCTGACCCACCACAGCGGCCGGGCCGCCGACGTGAAGTCCACACCGACGACCGCCAGCGCCGAGCCGGCGACCGAACCACACAGCGCCACACCGATACTCACACCCACCTGCCGGCTGGTCGACGTCACCGCCGATGCCGCCCCGGCCCGGTCACGGGGCATGCCGCTCACCGCGGCATTGGTGATCGGTGCGTTCACCATGCCGAAGCCGATGCCATAGACCGCGAAAATGCACAGCACCGCCCAGATCGGAGTGGTGGCGGTGAGGAACGTCAGCATCACCGAGGCGACGGTGATCAGCACCCCCGAGATCAGCAGCGACGGACGAGCGCCGAAACGGCCGACCAGCCGGCCCGACAGCGGCGAGAAGAACAGCGCGCCGATCGCGATCGGCAGGTAGATCAAGCCGGTGTGAGCGGCCGAGTAGCCGCGCTCGCCCTGCAGGTAGAGCGACATCATGAACAGGAACGCCCCCCACGCGGCGAAGGCACACACGGCTGTGACCGTAGCCGCCGAGAACGGAATGCTGCGGAAGAACCGCAGATCGATGAAGGGGTCGTGGCGGCGCGATTCGTAACGCAGGAAGCCCACCAGGGCGATCGCCGCACCGACCGCGATGGCCACGATGCGCGGGTTGGTCCAGCCCAGACCGGGCGCCTCGATGAGCACGAACACCACGCCGAACAGCGCCAGTACCGCCAGTAGCTGCCCGACCGGATCGATGTCGCGCATGGTCGCCGACTTGCTCTCGGGAACGAAGACGGCGGTGAGGATGATCGCCGCCGCGCAGATGGGCAGGTTGATCCAGAACACCGCGCGCCAGCCGATCGCCTGGATCAGGAAACCACCGACGATGGGGCCCAGCGCCATCGAGATGCCGACCACCGCACCCCACAGCCCCAGCGCCCGGGCGCGCTCCACCCGGCCCACGAAGATCTGCGAAATGATCGACAGTGCAACGGGATTCATCATCGATCCGCCGAAGCCCTGGACCAGCCTGGCGGCGATCAAGGTGTCGATGTTCGGCGCCAGGCTGCACAGCAGCGAGCCCAGGGCGAAGGTGGCCAGGCCGATCTGGAACACCCGGCGGCGGCCGAAGCGGTCACCGGTGGCGCCCGACAACATCAACAGCGAGGCCAGCACCAGGGTGTAGATGTCGATGACCCATTGCATCTGAGACGGCGTGGCGTGGAGGTCGGCGCGGATCGCGGGGATCGCGACGTTCACGATCGTCGAGTCCATCGACACGATCAACAGGCTCAGGCAGCAGGACGCCAAGATTATCGTCTTGCGCCGCGCGCTGAACTCATCGACAGTTGTAATCACACAACCATTGTGAAACTACAATCGTGTGCAGGTCAAGCGGGGACGGCGTCGAAATCGACGAACCGGCGAAGATCACCCGAACTTTTACGCCCGAGTCGCGGTTCGGGCGTCAAGAGAGTTACCGGCCCTCGACAGAGTTACCGGCCCTCGATGCCGGCGTAGTCACGCTCGGTGTAGCCGGTGTAGATCTGGCGCGGGCGGCCGATCTTGCTGCTGCCCTCTTCGTGCATCTCCCGCCAGTGCGCGATCCAGCCCGGCAGCCGGCCCAGCGCGAACAACACGGTGAACATGCGGGTCGGGAAGCCCATCGCGCGGTAGATAACGCCGGTGTAGTAGTCGACGTTCGGGTATAGCTTGCGCTCGATGAAGAAGTCGTCGGTGAGCGCGATCTCCTCGAGTTCCTTGGCGATATCGAGCAGCTCGTCGTCACCGCCGAGCTTGCCCAGGATCTTGTCGGCCTGCTCCTTGACGATGCGCGCCCGCGGGTCGTAGTTCTTGTACACCCGGTGCCCGAAGCCCATCAGCTTCACACCGTCTTCGCGGTTCTTCACCTTCTTGACGAACGTCTGCACGTCGTCGTCGCCGGCGCGGATCTTCTCCAGCATCTCCAGCACCGCCTGGTTGGCGCCGCCGTGCAGCGGACCCCACAGCGCGTTGATGCCACCGGAAATCGAGGTGAAGAGGTTGGCCTGCGAGGAGCCCACCAACCGCACCGTCGACGTCGAGCAGTTCTGCTCGTGGTCGGCGTGCAGGATCAGCAGCATGTCCAGGGCCCGGACGATCTCGGGATCCACCTCGTAGGGCTCGGCCGGGAAGCCGAACGTCATCCGCAGGAAGTTCTCCACCAGGGTCAGCGAGTTGTCCGGGTACAGGAACGGCTGGCCGGCCGACTTCTTGTAGGCGTAGGCCGCGATGGTCGGCAGCTTGGCCAGCAGCCGGATCGTGGACAGCTCCACCTGCTCCTTGTCCAGCGGGTCGACCGAGTCGGGGTAGTACGCCGACAGGGCGTTGACGGCGCTGGACAGCACCGGCATCGGGTGTGCATTGCGCGGGAAGCCGTCGAAGAACCGCTTGAGGTCCTCGTGCAGCAGGGTGTGCCGCTGAATCTGGGTGGTGAACTTCTCCAGCTGCTCGGCGGTCGGCAGCTCGCCGTAGATGAGCAGGTAGCTCACCTCGATGAACGTCGACTTCTCGGCGAGCTGCTCGATCGGGTAACCGCGGTAGCGCAGGATCCCGGCGTCACCGTCGATGTAGGTGATGGCGCTCTTGGTCGACGCGGTATTCACAAAGCCCTGGTCGAACGTCGTATAGCCGGTCTTGGCCAGCAGTGAGCCCAGTGCGATTCCGTCCGAACCCTCGGTCGCACGGACAACGTCGAGCTCAACCTCGCCGCCCGGGTACTTCAGGGTGGCGGTCTCGTCGGTTGCGGACACAGGAACCCCTTCTGAGCTCTTTGACGCCCCCAAGGCGTCCGTACTAGTGGAAGGTAGTCGTTATTCTGCCGACACGCCCGCCTGGGGTTGGCCCGGGGTAGGTCATGGGCTCCAGAGCCGGGTGAAAACGCCGTACATCGACTCGATTCGGTCGCATAGGACGTTCGGTTCGATGGGTGGGCCACCCGGAGTTCCGAGATCGCGACAGGCCACTGCCATCACCACCGTCCAGGTGTCGAACAGGATTCGGATCGCCGGGTGGTCGGCCACCACCCCCATCCGGCGCGCCGCGACGCTGACGGCCCCGTGCTGAAAACCGTCCTCGCGGAACATGAACGGCGCCAACCCAATCGCCGGGGCGGAGTTCACGATCGTCAGCAGCAGTCTCATCCGGTCGAACGACGCCGACCCCGGCGCGGCGTACGGCGCGCTGCGGAACGTCTCGAGGTGCGCGCGGGCCAGCGCCTCGTAGTGGGTGATGTCGGTGGGCTGGCGTGCGAACGAGGCGGCCACGTCCCGGGCGACGTCGTCGAGAATGGCGACGACCACCGCGTCTTTGTTGGAGAAGTACCGGCTGAAGGTACGCGGGGCGATCTCCGCAGCGGCCGCGATCTGCTCGACCGTCGTGTTGTCGTAGCCCTGCTGGATACACAGGTGGATAGCCACGTCGATCAAAGTCGCCCTGGTGCGTTGTTTCTTCAGTTCACGCAATCCAGGAGCGGCTGCGTTCGCGATAACGGCCACGTCGCGCCACCCCCCTCGCCTCTCGCGAGCCCCCGGACGTCAAGTGGTCGAGGGTAACGCCGATCGGCCTTCGGCGGCGGCGATATCGGCGAATTCACCGAATGTGACGTCCAGCCGGTCGGCCATGACGACCGCACAGTCGCCGTAGTCGTCAGGTCCGATCACCAGCTGACCCCACGCTCCTGCGGTGATAGCGCCCCACAGCGACACGATCAGAGCCACCTGCTTGTCTCTTGGATCCACGCCCATCCGGGCCGCGATCGCGACGACCAGCGGATGCAGCCGCGACGCGGCGGCCGCCAGTCGCAGCGCACTGGAGGAGGAGATGACGTTGACCATCAGGATCAGCCGGCGCGTGGTCAGATCGGTCACTTCACCGGCCGGAACCCGGCGCAGCGCCCGGGTGTGCGCGCAGGCCAACGCACGCAGCGGCGAAACCGACGGCGCGATCATGGCTAGCTCGGCGACAGCGGCGTTGACCAAGTCGTCGAGCACGGTGATCATCACCGCATCCTTGTTCGGGAAATACCGGCTGAAGGTGCGCGACGACACTTCGGCGGCCGCGGCGATCTGCTCGACAGTGGTGTTGTCGTAACCGTTCTCGATGCACAGCTTCACAGCGGCATCCACCAACATGGCGCGGGTGCGTTGCTTCTTTCGTTCGCGTAATCCGGGAAGCCTCGGCGCGGTGACGTCGGCCACGCCGCAATCTTAATCCGAACGCGCGCGTTTACCGTTCGACCGGTTGCACGCGGTACTGCACGAACACCGGAACCGCCGCGGCGGCAATGAGGACCCCGACCACCACCAGTGCTCCGCCGCCCGCGGCCGCGATGGTCGTGCCGATCATCGCGGCGGCCGCGCCGTGCGCCGCGTCGGCCAGCCGCGGACCGCCGGCGACCACGACGGTGAATACTCCCTGTAGCCGGCCGCGCAAGTCGTCGGAGGCCACCTGCTGCAGGATCGTCGACCGGAATGCCGCCGACACCATGTCAGCAGCGCCGCCAATGGCCAAGAACGCCACCGCAATCCACAGCATCGCCCCCGTGCGGCCGTGTGCCAGGCCACCCGCCACACCGAAACCGATCATGGCCGCGCCCCACACCACGATCGATATCACCACAGCCAAGCCCTGGCGCTGGATGCGCGGAAACCAACCGGAGAACACCCCGCCTGCGACAGCGCCGATCGACATTGCGGCCGCCAGCAGCGCCATGGTTGTGCCGCCCTCGATCGGTCCGCCGAAACTCTGGTGTGCCATCTGCGGAAACAGCGCCCGCGGCATACCGAGGATCATCGCGATCAGGTCGACGACGAACGACATCAGCACCACCTTGTTGCCGGACAGGAACCGGAAGCCCTCGAGAACCGAGCGAATGGCATCGAATCCCATCCCCCGCCCGCCGACTGTGGGCGGTATCGGTGCGAGTCGGAAGGCCACCCAGATCGGCACCAGACACGTGAGCGAGTCGATCAGATACAGCGTGGACAGGTCGATCCACCGCAGCATCACGCCGGCCATCAAGGGGCCGACGATGGCACCAAACTGGAACACCGTGAAGTTCAGCGAGTTGGCCGCTGCCAGCTGGTTGCCGGGGATCATGCGCGGTATCGCCGCCGAGCGGGTGGGGCTGTCGATCGCGTAGAACGCCTGCTGAACCGACAACAGGCACAGCACCACCCACACGTTGTTCAGCCCCATCGCGGCCTGCAGCCACAACAGCACCGAGGACACCGCCAGCCCGCAGGACGTGATGATCAGCAGCACGCGCCGATCCATGGCATCGGCCCACGCGCCACCCAGTAACCCGAAAACAATCAGGGGGAACAAGGCGAACAACCCGGACAGCCCGACATACGCCGAGTTCTGGGTGAGTGCGTACAACTGAACGGGCACGGCGAAGATGGTGAGGTTGGCCCCGATGACCGTGACGATTCCGGCCACCCACAGCCGGCGGAAGTCCGGCGTTCTCAGTGGGGTGGTGTCGGCGAACAGCCGCGCCACGCTAGGGCTGCAGCCGCTCTATACGGATGCCCGATGTCGCCGGCCCGGCGGCTCCGGCGCCGCCTATCACGCGAATCCGGTTGTGGACCCGGTTCTCCCGGCCCTGCCAGAACTCGACGACCTCGGGGGCGATCCGGTAGCCACCCCAATTCGGCGGCACCGGGACCCGCTCGTCACCGGCGAACCGCTCGGTCACCTCGGCGAGCTGACCCAGCAGCGCGGCCCGCGAGCCGATCGGGCGGGACTGCGAAGAGGCCCACGCGCCCAGCTGCGAACCGCGCGGCCGTTTGGACCAGTAGTCCGCGGTCTCCTCGGCCGTGACCTTCGTCACCGCACCGCGAAGGTGTACCTGCCGGCCCAGCGCAAACCACGGGAAGGTCACCGCGGCATACGGTGTCGCCGCGAGCTCGGAGCCCTTGGCGGAGTCATAGTTGGTGTAGAAAGTGATCCCGGTCTCGTCCACGCTTTTGCACAACACCGTGCGGCTGACCGGTCTTCCCGCGTCGACCGTCGCGAGCACCATGGCGTTGGGCTCGGCTATCCCGGCCGACTCCGCATCGGCGATCCACCTGTGCAACAAGGCAAGCCAGCCGTCGGCAAGCCAGTCGATATCGAGGTCGCTGCTGCCGTCCTTCTCGACCGAGCCGTACTCGACTCGCATCGCCGCCAGGCGATCGGCGTCTGGATTTTCCACGGGCTCACGGTACGCCGGAAGCCTGCGGGCGTCCGTTACCGACCGGTAGCAGCGGCTTGATCGGCGAGTGGGAGAATCCAGCTCATGACTGTGGTACCCGACGATTTCGTGCCCGGCCTGGAAGGCGTAGTGGCCTTCACCACCGAGATCGCCGAGCCTGACAAAGACGGCGGCGCGCTGCGGTATCGCGGTGTGGACATCGAGGATCTGGTGGGCAACCGGGTCACCTTCGGTGATGCCTGGGCCCTGCTGGTCGACGGCCGGTTCGGTGATGGCCTGCCGCCGGCCGAGCCGTTCCCGCTGCCGATTCACACCGGCGATGTGCGCGTGGACGTACAGGCCGGCCTGGCGATGCTCGCGCCCATCTGGGGTTACGCACCGCTGCTGGACATCGACGGCGAGACCGCGCGTGATCATCTCGCCCGCGCATCGGTGATGGCGTTGTCGTATGTCGCACAGTCCGCTCGCGGGATCTACCAGCCTGCGGTGCCACAGCGCGTAATCGACGAATGCTCGACTGTCACAGAGCGTTTCATGACCCGCTGGCAAGGCGATCCGGATCCACGGCACGTCGAGGCGATCGACGCGTACTGGGTGTCGGCGGCCGAGCACGGGATGAACGCCTCGACGTTCACCGCGCGGGTAATCGCCTCCACCGGCGCCGACGTCGCGGCCGCGCTGTCCGGCGCGATCGGCGCGATGAGCGGACCGCTGCACGGCGGCGCACCGGCTCGGGTACTGCCGATGCTCGAAGAGGTCGAGCGCAACGGCGATGCCCGCGCAGTGGTCAAGGGTGTTCTCGACCGCAAGGAAAAGTTGATGGGCTTCGGCCACCGCGTCTATCGCGCGGAGGACCCGCGGGCGCGAGTGCTGCGGGCCACGGCCAAGCGGTTGGCCGCGCCGCGCTACGAGGTGGCCAGCGCTCTCGAGCAGGCCGCACTGGCCGAACTGCGCGAGCGCCGCCCGGACCGCGCCATCGAGACCAACGTCGAATTCTGGGCCGCGGTGATCCTCGACTTCGCCGGGGTGCCCGCGAAGATGATGCCCGCGATGTTCACCTGCGGCCGCACCGCGGGATGGTGCGCCCACATCCTCGAGCAGAAACGGCTCGGCAAGCTGGTTCGCCCGTCGGCGATCTACGTCGGCCCGGCACCGCGCCCGGTGGACGCGGTCGAGGGCTGGAACGAGATCAAGCACGCCACCGTTTGACGACGATGCCGCCGAGGTACGAGGCGGAGGAGAAGTCAAACAATCCAGACACCGTTTGACGACGATGCCGCCGAGGTACGAGGCGGAGGAGAAGTCAAACAATCCAGACACCGTTTGATCGTTTCTGCCGGTACCCGGTGGTTGCATCGAGGTGGGTGATGAGTTCCGCCCGCCCATGACGTCTACACCGGTGGCGATCTACTGGGCCGCCCTAACCAACAAGAGGCTGCAATGGCGATCGACGTACACCCGCACTGTCACCGCACCTGATCGTCGATGATGAGCCAGGCATGATCCAGTGGTGACGCAGCCCCACCGCAAGATCCTCTACATCGACCTCGACAACACGATGGTCGACTTCGGACACCGGATCGAGGGTCTCGACCCCGTCGTGGTGGACAAGTACCGCGGCCGGATGGACGAAGCGCCGGGCATCTTCGCGTTGATGCGATCGATGCCCGGCGCGATCGAGGCCTTTATCGAACTGTCGGCGCTGTTCGACACCTACCTGCTGTCAACGGCACCCTGGCGCAACCCGTCGGGCTGGCAACACAAGATCGAGTGGGTGCACGAACACCTTGGTACTGAGGAGGATTCGCCCGCATACAAGCGGCTGATCCTGACCCACCACAAAGACCTGAACCGAGGCGACTTCCTCGTCGACGACCGGCCCAACAACGGCGCCGAGCACTTCGAGGGCGAGTGGATCCACTTCGGGTCGACGCGGTTTCCCGACTGGGCCGCGGTGCTGAACTACTTGCGGGACAAGGCCTGAGCCTTAGCGCAGCAGGCCCGCCAGCAGTCTCCGGGCAACCGGCGGTTCGGGCGCCGTTGCGGCCACCGCGACCATGTCGGCCACATCGGTGAACTTCGCCCGGGGCCGGCCTTCGGCGTCGCCGCGCGCGATCTCGGCCGCGTCGATGGCACGCCAGCCGGCCGCGTCGACCGTATCGGGCTGGCGGGAACGAATCAGCTTGTCCAGCAACGCTGGTCGCGCAGCCGGGTCGGCGAGTAGGCCGGCGTTGAAGTCGTCGACCAGGTTCGACACAGTCTGCATCGCGCACGATTTGTTGGTGCCGATGAAGCCCGTCGGGCCGCGCTTGATCCAGCCCGCGACGTACGCACCGGGGACTGCCTCCCCGGTGGCCGGGTCGACGACCCTGCCGTCCCGGTTGGGGACGACGGCGGCTGCGTCGTCGAACGGCAGGCCGGCAATCGGCGCGCCGCGGTACCCGATGGACGTGAGCAGCAGACCGGCGTCGAGCTGCACCGCCTCGTCGGTGCCGGTGCGGCGGAACTCGACCCCGCTCACCCGGTCGGCGCCCAGCACCCGATGCGGTGTCAGCCGGTAGGCCAACCGGATCCGCGGACGCTGGGCGGTCTGCGAGGCAACGGGCAGCTTGGCCAGGATCTCGAGCTTGCTCACCGTCAGAGGGTCGGTGGCACTGGCCAGATCCTGCTGAACCAATGCGTGATCGTCGGCGTCGAGCACGACCTCGGCCGCCGACGTCAGCCCGATCAACTCGGGCAGGGTGAACGCCGAGTCGGCCGGTCGGCGGCGCGCCGCAATGACGACCTCACGCACTGCAGAATTGCGCAGCGCGGCCAAGGCGGCGGAGGAAATGTCAGTGCGGGCCAGGGCATCTGGGTCGGCGGTGAGGATCCGGGCCACGTCGAGCGCCACGTTGCCGTTGCCGACGACCACCACCCGCTCATGGCGCAGGTCGACGGTCAGCCCGGCGAAATCGGGATGGCCGTTGATCCAGGCCACCGTCTCGGTGGCGGTGCCGGTACCGGGCAACTCCATGCCGGCGACGTTCAGCCTGCGATCGTTCGGTGCGCCAACGGTATACAGCACCGCGTGGTGGTGCTGTAGCAGCTCCTCATGCGAAATATGTTTTCCTACTTCGACATTGAGATAGAAGGTAAAGCGCGATCGTTCGCTGATCCCCTCGAAGATCCGGGTCACCCCCTTGGTGTTCTGGTGATCGGGCGCCACTCCGGCGCGCACCAGGCCGAACGGCGTCGGCAATTTGTCGAAGACGTTGACCCGCACACCTTTCTGCGTGAGCAGTTCGTCGGCGGCGTACATACCCGCAGGTCCCGACCCGACTACCGCCACCGTCAGGTCCACCACGCCGCGGCGCACCTGCGGTGCGGGCAACACCGGGGCGAGCTTGGAGGTCGGCGGAAGCTTCACGTCGGCCGGGCGCTCGGGATAGTAGGCGGCGTTCAGCGCGATGAACGGCAATTGCTTACCGGTCAGCTTGGTCTCGGGCGCGATGGCACCGACCGGGCACGCACTGACGCAGGCGCCACAGTCCACGCACGCGACCGGATCGATGTAGAGCATCTCGGCGGTGGCGAAGCCCGGCTCGTCGGGGCTGGGGTGGATGCAGTTGACCGGGCAGGCGTAGACGCAAGACCCGTCGCTACAGCACGACTGAGTGATGACGTGAGGCATAGGCGCGTCGACGTTCTACGCGGCGCTTACGGCGTGCCGGCGCTGAGGCTCGCTGCGGTAGCGGCTTGGCGGCCCGTCGATCCTGCAGAGCCGCCAGATGAGCTTCGCCAGCGGGTTCATCAGCCCGGTGTCGGTGGCGAGCATCCGGACATCACCGAACATGTCGCGCAACATCTGTCGCGACTCCGGCGAGGAGAAGAAGATGTCTTTGCGCACTGAGCGCGGGATGTCGAACTCCTTCCAGAACGCCTTCGGCGGAACGATGATGGCCGAACACAGCACGCGCATCACCACCGGCACGTAGAGCGACAGCCAGAATCGTTTCCGTCGGGGCAGGTGCGGCACCCGCTTACGCAAATACTCATGCGCGAACGAGATGTGCCGGGCCTCTTCGGCGACGTGAATGGCCATCACGCGCTCCATGATCGGGTGCAGCGTCTTGCCTTCGCGCAGAACGCTTTTCTGCGTGTGGTCGATGGGCTCCTCGCCGGCGAGGATGCCGAACCAGAACGGGATCGGCAGCGGCCCCGCGACAAGAGGAATCGCCGGTTGAACCCACTTCAGCAAGCGAGGCATGCCCGGCACGTCGGCGCCGATGTGGTTCACCATCTCCTGGAACATCATGGTGTGGTTGCACTCTTCGACTGCCTCGTGCAGGCAGTACCGGTATTCCGGCGAGCCGTTGGGCGTCCAGAAGGCGTACTCCATCAATCCCCGGATGAGGATCGACTCGAAGTGCAAGCCGACCTTGGCGACGTTGGACTGGCGCCACATGCCGATTTCGATCTGCCGCTCTATGGACTGTGACCGGTACCAGGGGTGCTGTCCGATCGGGTCGGTGCAGGGGAGAATCCAGCGCTCGTCGTTCGGAACCACGGCGAACTCGGGCGAATCCCAGTCGATATCTGTGTAGGGGTTGAAATTGCGCCGCACCGAGCCTGCAGAGAGGGTCTCCAGCTTCTCGACGTAGGCGATGTCGTCCTGCACCTCCATATTGCGACGCCAGCGCCGGATGATTTTGGTTCTCGCCATGACAGTCTCCCCAGAGAGGTTTACATTCGGGCGGGTGTTGTCCACACAGTACCGCCGGTATCGCATACTTGTCCATACCCGTTTTCAGGGTTGCCGAACGCCTCCGTGTACCCCCTCTGTGTCAAAAGCACTGGCGCGGACTTCTAGGCTTGAGGTATGGCTGATCACCTCGTGATTCCCGATTCCCTCAAGCCCGCCGACGGCCGCTTCGGCTGCGGCCCCTCGAAGGTGCGTCCCGAGCAGGTGCAGGCACTCAGCGACTCGGCCGCACTTTTCGGCACCTCGCACCGGCAACCCCCGGTGAAAAACCTGGTCGGACGGGTCCGCGACGGGCTGCGGGAGTTCTTCTCGCTGCCCGACGGCTACGAGGTGGTACTCGGCAACGGCGGCGCGACCGCGTTCTGGGACGCCGCAGCATTCGGCCTGATCGAGAAGCGCTCGCTGCACCTCACCTACGGGGAGTTCTCCGCGAAGTTCGCCTCGGCTGCCACGGCCAACCCGTTCATCGACGACCCGATCGTCATCAAGGCCGACGCGGGTAGCGCCCCCGAACCGCAGTCCGACCCCTCGGTCGACGCCATCGCCTGGGCGCACAACGAGACCTCGACCGGGGTGGCCGTGCCGGTCCAACGCCCCAAGGACTCCGGTAACGCCCTGATCCTGATCGACGCCACCTCCGGAGCGGGTGGTCTGCCCGTCGACATCAGCGACGCCGACGCGTATTACTTCGCACCGCAGAAGAACTTCGCCAGTGACGGAGGACTATGGCTGGCGGTCCTGTCCCCTGCCGCGCTGGCACGTATCGAGTCGATCGCCGCCGCGGGGCGCTGGGTGCCCGACTTCCTGTCGTTGCCCATCGCGGTGGACAACAGCCTGAAGAACCAGACGTACAACACCCCGGCGATCGGCACCCTGGTGCTGATGGCCGAGCAGGTCGACTGGATGCTGGCCAACGGCGGCCTGGACTGGGCGGTCAAGCGCACTGCCGACTCGTCGCAGCGGCTGTACTCCTGGGCGGAGGCGTCCTCGTTCGCCACCCCGTTCGTCACCGATCCCGCCCTACGCTCGCAGGTGGTCGGCACCATCGATTTCGCCGATTCGGTAGATGCCGCCGCGGTCGCCAAGGTGCTGCGTGCCAACGGCATCGTCGACACCGAGCCGTACCGCAAGCTGGGCCGCAACCAGCTGCGCATCGCGATGTTCCCGGCGATCGAGCCCGACGATGTCTCGGCGCTCACCCAGTGCGTGGACTGGGTTGTCGAACGCCTGTGAGAAACCTCGGCGTGTCCTAACCGTTATATTCCGTCGCCTGGGTTAAATTCCGGACGGAGAAGGAGGTCGACATGCGAGAACTCAGGGTGATCGGACTCGATGTCGACGGACGGCACATTATCTGTGAAGGTCCCGACCCGGCCGACAAGTACACCCTGCAGGTCGACGACCGACTGCGTGCCGCCATTCGCGGCGACCGGTCGCTGGGCCAGACCCTGAGGGACAAAGAGGTCAAAGGCGTGTTGCGGCCCAGGGACATTCAGGCCCGCATTCGTGCGGGTGCATCTGTTGAGGAAGTTGCCGAATCATCCGGCATGGACATCACCAAAGTCGAGCGCTTCGCCCATCCGGTGCTCCTGGAGCGCGCGCGGGCAGCCGAGCTGGCCTCCGCTGCCCACCCGGTCCTCGCCGACGGGCCGGCCGTGACGACATTGCAAGCCACCATCACCTCCGCCCTCGTGGCGCGCGGGCTCAACCCCGAGGCCACCGAGTGGGATGCATGGCGCGCCGAAGACGGCCGCTGGGTCGTGCAGATTGCCTGGCAGGCCGGCTTGTCCGACAACGTCGCCCACTTCCGCTTCAGCCCGGGGGCACACGGCGGTACGGTCGCCGCCCTCGATGATGCCGCCAGCGAGCTGATCGACCCGGGGTTCGAGCGCCCGGTGCTGCGGCCCGTCGCGCCTGTCGCGCAGCTGGATTTCGAGGAGCAGCCGCAGCCGACAGCGGCTCCGGTCGAGGAGATGCCGGCACCCGCGCCGGCTCCCGCTCCCGCACCGGCCCCCCGTGCCCGGCGCGCCAAGGCCAAGCCCGCAGTGCCCGGCTGGGAAGACGTCCTGCTGGGCGTGCGGTCCAGCGGCCAGCGTTGAGCTAGCTGTTACACCAGGGTCATCGCCAGGAGCGCGACCCAGCCGCCGGCGACTCCGATGCCGGCGCCCAGCACGAACCAGCGTCGCACCGGGATACGCCGCCAGCCCCACAGTGTGGGCGCGAGCCCGCCGACCGCGATCAGGTTGAGCGCGATCGCCACCAAGGGGTGCACCCGGATCATGCCGAGGCTGAGCACCACGATCGCGGCACCGGTGATCGCGGCGACGAAGGCCGCCACGGTCAGACCGGTCCCCCAGGGCGTCGTCTCTTCGATCATGGGGCTGGTTTCCTTCCCGGGCCGCTTTGCTCCTGCACTCCGCAGCCTATCCACGGGTCCGCTCGTAGAACGCCAGCGCCGCCGCGGTCGCGACGTTGAGCGAATCGGTTCCCCGCGACATCGGGATGCGGACCCGGACGTCGCTGGCCCGCATCACGGTCTCGGTCAGCCCCGGGCCTTCCGCGCCGACCAGCACCGCAACCTTCTGTCCCGAGAGGTCGGCCATGGCGTGGGCCAGCGTCTGCGCGGTCGGGTCGGGTGTCATCGCCAGCAGCCGGAACTCGCGCTCGCGCAGCTCCGCGAGGTCAGCCGGCCACTGCTGCGCCCGGGCGAACGGCACGAGCAGGGCATGGCCCATCGAGACTCGCACCGCGCGCCGGTACAGCGGGTCCGCGCAGCCGGCACCGAAGATGACCGCGTCAACGCCGAGGCCGGCCGCATTGCGAAAGATCGATCCGAGGTTCTCGTGATCGTTGACCCCCTCCAGGACAGCGACCGTCCGTGCGCCGTCGAGCACGTCGGCAGGCGCCAGCTCGCGCGGACGCCGCGCCGCGCCCAGCACCCCCCGATTGAGGTGAAATCCGACCACCTCGGCCATCACCTCGGCTGAGGCGCGATAGAACGGAGCCCGCACACCGAACAGGTCGTCGGCCAGTTCGCCCAGACGACGGTCGGTGCCGAGAAAGGCGTGCGGGATGAACCGCGAGGCGATCATGCGTTGCGCCACCAGCACGCCCTCGGCGATCACCAGCCCTTTGCCGTTGGGCAGGTCCGGCCTGCGGTCGACGCTGTTGAGGTCGCGAAAGTCGTCGACGCGGGCGTCACCCGGATCGGTGATGTCTACGACGTGAAGGCCGTCCGGGCGATTCAAAGCGCCAAATGTGTTGTCGCTCACGCGTCTTCGTCGACGAGCACGGTCATCAGGTCCGCGGCGCGCAACAGAGTGCCGCGGTCCTCACTGTCCAACGTCGCCAGTCGGCCGCGCAGCCACTCCTGGCTGGCTTGGCGCTCGCTGTCGACCAACCCGGCACCGGCGTCGGACACCGCGACCAAAACCTGGCGACCGTCGGCCGGATGCGACGTGCGCACCACCAGCCCGAGATCGACCAGCGATGCGATGACCCGGGTCATCGACGGCGGCCGGACGCGTTCCTTGATGGCCAGCGCACCAGGCGTCATCGCACCGTCTTTGGCCAGAGTGGCAAGCGCCGACAACTGCGAAAGGGTCACCGGTGACTCGGGGCGGCGGAAGCGCAACTGGCGCGCCAACCGCATCACGGCCAGCGACAAATCACTGGCCAACCGCAGGTCACCGTCCTTCACATCGCAAACAGTACGACACAACGACACGCGATCCATCATGAACCGGGCAACTACCGAGGTTGCACAGCAGGCCGCTCACTCGATCGGTTACCTTGGACGACAATGCCTTCCGATCAGGGTGAACCCGAACCACCGGCACTGCCCGCGGCCCTACTGGATCCGTGGCCCGTTGTCGTCGCCGGTGCCGTGCTGTGGGCGCTGGCCACCATCGCGGCATTCACGGTCCCGGCGCTGGAGTCGTGGCGCCCGATCGCGATCGCGGGGCTGGGCACCGGGGTGCTCGGCACCTCGATATTCCTGTGGCAGCGCACCGCTGCCCGGCGCGGGACGCGGGGCGCGCAGACCGGCTTGCAAACCGGGCGTGCACCGCGCACCGATTGACGCCGACGATCAAGGAGAACTGATGGCAGCGCCGCTTTTACAAGCAGAGATCGACATCAACGCGCCGGTGGCCGAGGTGTGGTCGCTGATTTCGGACCTCACCAACATGCCCAAGTGGAGTCCGCAATGCCGGTTGATGAAGGCATTCGGCGAAGTGCGTCCGGGCACCCGCACCTTCAACATCAACCGGCGCAACAGCCTGTTCTGGCCGACGACGTCGACGATCACCGAGCTGATCCCCGAGCGCAAGCTCGCGTTCCGGGTCAACGCCAACAACACCGTCTGGAGCTATGAGCTCGAACCGACCGCGACCGGCACCCACGTCGTCGAAACCCGGCACGCCGAAAACGGCGTCAAGGCCGTCTCGACCATGACCGTCAACGCTGTGCTCGGCGGGGTGCCAGGCTTCGAGAAGGAGTTGGTCGACGGGATGAACACGTCGCTGGCGCGCATCAAGGCGGCCGCCGAACGCTAAGCGGGATCGACCGGTTCGGGGGTCTCAGCCGTTTCGACGGGCTCGGGAGCCTCGACCGGCCCGACAGTCTCGACCGACTCGGCGTCGGCGGGCTCGAGAGCCTCGACCGATTCGGCGGCGACGGGCGTCTCGACAACGGCCGCGACCTCGACCTCGACCACCTCGAACACGCCGTCGTCATAGGGGTCGTATATCGGCGAGCCGGTGCCTGGGGCCGGCGGTGTGTCCGAGTGCGCGCCGCAGCCATATTCGAAATCGACGACGTGAGCGTCGGCGGACATCTCGTTGCAGCACACCCCGAACATCGCGCCGAGGGCACCGGACAGCGGAACCATGAATCCGCAATCGCGGCACACCCGCTTGGTGCCGCGCGCCATCGGCGCCTCGGGACCGTAGTCGCCGTCATGCCAGCGCTGTGCCGTCTCGTCGCGGCCGAAGGCGCTGGGTACCTGGCGGCGACCGAACCCGACTTCGTAGGCGATGTCGTCGATCGCCGGATCGCCGGTCGCCGTATATCCCGGGGCCAGCCGCGGATCGTCTTTGACCGGGGCAAGCAGGTCACCTGGGCTCAGGTCGCCGGGCTTGACGCGTTCTTCCCACGGCACCCAGGCCGGAGCCAGCAGGGCCGTCGGGCCGGGCACCAGCACGACCTCGCTGACCGTCGCGTGATCGGCACCGGGGCAGGCCACCACCACGGCCCACTGCCAGCCCTGATAACCCGGCATTTTCGCCAGGAACCGGTGGGTGGCCGCGGTCTCGTCCTCGAAGCTGACGCCGAGGTACTCGCCCACGGTGTCGCCGCTGAACTCCACGATCGCCTGCCGTGCCTGTTCCACGGCGCCGCCGAGGATGGCGGCAACCGCCTCCGACGGCGGGCCGGCTTGGGCCGGGGCCGTGGGGTCTGCGGAGTCGATCGAGCTGTCCATCGTCACCAATCTTGCCTCACGGCCGGTTCGCCCAGCCACACCGGTCACGTGCGCGCCCCCGCGTGCCCGTATAGGGGACAATCGTGGCGTGTCTGGAAGCCGGCCTGACGAACCCCGCGCGAATCCCGCGTTCGGGCCGAATCGTCGCCCTTCGGCCGGCGCGTCCGACGAACACCCCGGCATGGCCAACTACCCCAGCGACGGCGAAGGCTACCGTCGCCCCGGAGCCACCCGGAGGTCCAACCCGATTCCCAGCTCCAATCGCTACCTGCCGCCGTTGGGCGACCAGGATCAGCGCACCGAGAACCTCTCGGGCCCGCGCCCGGGGTCACACGGCGTCGGTGGCGTTGCGGGCGAACGCGTCACCGTCACGCGCGCCGCGGCGATGCGCAGCCGGGAGATGGGGTCGCGGATGTATTCGATGGTGCACCGGGCGGCCACGGCCGACGGTGCCGACAAATCCGGTCTGACCGCGCTGACCTGGCCGGTGGTGGCCAACTTCGCGGTGGACTCGGCGATGGCGGTGGCGCTGGCCAACACGCTGTTCTTCGCCGCCGCCACCGGTGAGAGCAAGAGCAAGGTCGCGCTATACCTGCTCATCACGATCGCGCCGTTCGCGGTGATCGCACCGCTGATCGGGCCTGCGCTGGACCGCGTGCAGCACGGCAGGCGGGCGGCGCTGGCGATGTCGTTCATCCTTCGCACCGCGCTGGCGATCGTGATGATCATGAATTACGAAGGCGGCAGCTATCCGTCGTGGGTGCTCTACCCGTGCGCGCTGGGGATGATGGTCTTGTCTAAGTCCTTCAGCGTGCTGCGCAGCGCAGTCACCCCGCGGGTGATGCCACCGTCGATCGACCTGGTCCGCGTCAACTCTCGGCTGACGATGTTCGGCCTGATCGGCGGCACCATCGTCGGCGGCGGTATCGCCGCCGGGGCGGAATACCTGCTCACCACGGTCTTCCAGCTGCCCGGGGCCTTGTTCGTGGTGGTCTTCGTCTCCGTGGCCGGCGCCTCGTGGTCGATGCGGATCCCGCGCTGGGTCGAAGTGACCGAAGGCGAGGTGCCGACCACCCTGACCTATCACGGTGACGACACAGGCCCCCTGGGCTGGACACACCACGAGCCGGCAAACAAGAAGGGTGCACCGCGACAACCGTTGGGCCGCAACATCATCACCTCGCTGTGGGGCAACTGCACGATCAAGGCGATGGTCGGGTTCCTGTTCTTGTATCCGGCTTTCGTGGCGAAGTCCCATGAGGGCAACAGCTGGGAGCAGTTGGCCATGCTGGGCCTCATCGGCGCGGCGGCCGGAATCGGGAACTTCGCGGGCAACTTCACCGCCGCACGGATGAAGCTGGGCCGCCCGGCGATGCTCGTCGCCCGCGCCACGGTTGGCGTCACGGTGATGGCGCTGGTCGCCGCGGTCACCGGAAACCTGATCGTCGTGGCGGTGGCCGCGCTGATCACCTCTGGAGCGACGGCGATCGCCAAAGCGTCGCTGGATGCGTCGCTGCAGGACGACCTGCCCGAAGAGTCGCGGGCATCGGCGTTCGGCCGTTCGGAGTCGGTGCTGCAGCTGGCCTGGGTGCTCGGCGGCGCGCTCGGGGTTCTGGTGTCCACGCAGTTGTGGGTCGGCTTCACCGCCATCACCGCGCTGCTGATCCCCGGCGTGGCCCAGACCATCGTCAGCTACCGCGGCAACTCGCTGATTCCCGGCTTCGGCGGCAACCGCCCGGTGCTGGCCGAACCGGAAGGGGCATCGGCGGTGACGAACCAGTGACCCGTCTGGTCCGCTGGCTCCTGGTGGTGCTCGTCGTCCTGGCATCGGTCGGCGCCGGGGTGGGCGCCTCGGTGCTCACCCGCAACACCGGCTCGCACCTACCGGAGATCAGTGCCTATTCACACGGGCGGTCGGTGCGGGTAGGGCCGTTCGTGTATTGCAACGTGGTGAACCTCAACGACTGCCAGAATCCGCAGACCCAAGGCGAGCTTCCGGTCACGGACAAGTTTCCCGTCCAGCTGTCGGTGCCGGCCGCCATCGGGCAGGCGCCGTGGCGTCTGCTGCGCGTCTACGAGGATGAACGCAACTCGACCAGCACGATCTACCGGCCCAATACCGAACTGGCCGTGACGATTCCGACCGTCGACCCGCAGCGCGGCAAGCTCACTGGAGTCGCGGTGCAGCTGCTCACCCTGGTGCAGGACCAGAACGGCGACTTGCAGGACGCACCCCACGCGGAGTGGTCCGTCCGGCTGATCTGGCCCTAGCCGGCGCCGTGCCCGGCCGGCACCGTTTCACCCTCGCGCGTCGGCCCCGGCGGAGTTCCATCGCCGAATGGCCTGCCGCCCAAGGATTCTCGTCCGTGTGGTGTCAGCCAACCGGACAGGTTCGGCCCCTTCGGCACGATCCTGGTGGGGTTGATGTCGGCGTGCACGATGTAGTAGTGCTGCTTGATCTGGACGAAGTCGGTGGTATCGCCGAATCCCGGTGTTTGGAACAGGTCTCGGGCGTACGCCCACAGCACCGGCATCTCGGAAAGCTTGGCCCGATTACACTTGAAGTGGCCGTGGTACACGGGATCGAAGCGCGCCAGAGTGGTGAACAGCCGGACGTCGGCCTCGGTGATCGTGTCGCCGACAAGATAGCGGCGGTCGGCGAGCCGTTCCGTAAGCCAGTCCAACGCGGCGAACAACCGGTCGTAGGCGGCTTCGTAGGACTCTTGTGAGCCGGCGAATCCGCACCGGTACACGCCGTTGTTGACCTCGGAGTAGATCCGCTGGGCGACTTCGTCGATCTCGTCGCGGAGCGGCTCGGGGTAGAGCTGCGGCGCGCCCTGCCGGTGATACGCGCTCCACTCGGTGGAGAAGTCCAATGTCATCTGCGCGAAGTCGTTGGTGACCACCTGGCCGGTCCCGACTTCGACGATCGCGGGCACGGTGATGCCCTTGGAGTAGTCAGGGAACCGGGCGAAGTAGGCGTCCTGCAGTCGGGGGATCTTGAGCACCGGGTCGACCCCGCCGGGATCGAGGTCGAAGGTCCAGCTGCGTGAGTCGTGCGTCGGCCCGCAGAACCCGATGGACAACACGTCCTCCAGGCCGAGTAGACGGCGCACGATGATCGCCCGGTTCGCCCATGGGCAGGCCCGCGCGACGATCAGCCGGTAGCGGCCAGGTTCGACCGGATACCCATCCGCACCGTCAGCGGTGATCCGGGTAGTGATGTAGTTGGTATCGCGCTTGAACTCGCCGCCACCGGCGACATAGGCACCCACGCAACCAGTGTTGCCCAACCCTGCTTAAGCGTCGAGCTCCTGAGCGACTGCCTTGACCACTTCGGAGACCCGTCGGGCGACCTTGCGATCCGGGTAGCGGCCCTTGCGCAGCTCAGGCTGCACCGCGCCTTCCAGCAGCGTGATCATGTCCTCGACCATGCCGTGCAACTCGTCGGGGGTGTGCTTACGCTCGACCGGGGTCGCCTCACGCCGCGTCCGAGTCAGGCTGGGCGGCGGGTCGATCAGCTTGACGCTCAACGCTTGTGGCCCTCGGCGCCCGGAGGCCACGCCGAACTCGACCTTCTGGCCGGCCTTGAGACCCTCGACGCCCTCGGGCAGTGCCGACGCACGGACGTAGACGTCCTCGCCGTCCTCCTGGGACAGGAAGCCGAATCCCTTCTCGGCGTCGTACCACTTCACCTTGCCGGTAGGCACTGGTCTCACCTGCTTGTCTAACGGGTCCATGACAACATGACGAAGCGCCCTACCGGTGCAGGACGCGTCTGGTGATCCTACTCGGGAACACAGCTGCCCAGCACCCCTGTTTAGTTCGGTAGGCTGGGCAAACCGCTGGAGGAGACATGCGCCTGATCTTGAACGTCGTCGGCTACCTCTTGGCCGCGCGTCGGGTGGCGCCATGACATTGACCGCTCTCGGGCTTCCCGCGATTCGGCGCGACGCCGAGGAACATCCGGCCGACATGCCGCGCACCGGCCCCTTGGTCGATACCTTCGGCCGGGTCGCGACCGATCTGCGGGTGTCGCTGACCGACCGGTGCAATCTGCGCTGTACCTATTGCATGCCCGCCGAGGGCCTGGACTGGCTGCCCGGCGACGAGCTGCTGACCCGCGACGAGCTGGCCCGCCTGCTGACCTTGGCCGTCACGCGGCTCGGGATCACCTGCGTCCGCTTCACCGGCGGGGAGCCACTGCTCTACCGGGGACTCGAGGATGTCGTAGCGGTGGTGGCTGCGCTGCGTCCCCGCCCAGAAATCGCGCTGACCACCAACGGGGTGAGCCTGGCCCGGCGCGCCCGAGCACTGGCCGATGCCGGCCTGGATCGGGTCAACGTCTCGCTGGACAGCGTGGACGCCGTGCAGTTCGCCGCCATCACGCGCCGCGACCGGCTCGACGATGTGCTCGACGGTCTGGCCGCGGCGGCCGCTGCCGGGCTGGGCCCGGTGAAGGTGAACGCGGTGCTGGATCCCGAGGGGGGCTTGGCCGACGCTGTCGAACTGCTGGACTACTGCCTGCGCTACGGCTATCAACTACGCATCATCGAGCAGATGCCGCTCGACGCCGGGCACCTGTGGCGGCGCGACGCCAGCCTGGGTGCCGACGAGATCTACACGGCGCTGGCCGCGCGCTTCGACCTGAGTCCCGACCCGGCGCCGCGCGGGTCGGCCCCCGCGCAGTTGTGGCAGGTCAACGGCGGACCGGCCACGGTGGGCATCATCGCGTCGGTCTCACACGCGTTCTGCGCGGCCTGTGACCGGACCCGCCTGACCGCCGACGGCCAGATCCGCAGCTGCTTGTTCGCCGCCGAGGAAACCGACCTGCGCGCACTGCTGCGCAACGGCGCCGACGACGACGCGCTGGAGTCGGTGTGGCGCGCCGCGATGTGGCGCAAGGCTGCCGGCCACGGCATCAACGACCCGGGATTCGTTCAACCGCAACGGCCGATGAGCGCGATCGGTGGCTGAGGTGCCCGCGCCGCTGGAAGTAACTGTGCGGTTCTTCGCGGCGGCCAGAGCCGCGGCCGGCGCAGAGTCGGACCTGCTCAGGGTGCGCCAAGGCGCGACGGTCGCCGATGTGGTGAGCGAACTCTGTTGCCGCAGTGACGAACTGGCACGTGTGTTACAGCGATGTTCATATCTGTGCGACGGCATCGCGGTGCGAAATTCGGCCACTGAACTGCGTTCGGGGCAGACCATCGACGTCCTACCCCCGTTCGCCGGGGGGTGATCGTGATTTACGTCACATCACGATCAGGTAACGAGATGGCCACCGGGGAATTTTCCGTCCGTATCACCTGGGCCAACGCTGACGCCACGTGGGGCTTTAAATCCCTCTTAAGGTTTGCCGCTAGCAGAAACGCCCGAGATTGCAAAAGGTGACGGCACTCTCCCTTCCGGTTAGCGTCTCTGCCAGGCCCGCCCCCTCAACCGGGGCAAGCCCTCTCCGCTCTTAGCGCTCAGCTCCATCCGAGGAGCGGGGAGACCAACGAGAACCATGGATGGAGGCGGGGGACCCACCGGTCCACCGAATATCAGGACCAGGAACCGCTCGCGGTTCCTTGGGGTGAAGCCGAAGTCGTTTCCAGCCGGAAACGAACAAGGCCGGGCGACCTCTCCAGCCCGAACCCGACAGCTGACCTCGCAGGCGCATTGAAGAGAGGAATACAACGACCTATGAGTGGACGGCATCGCAAGCCCACTTCATCGTCAATCAGCGTCGCGAAGATCGCAGTCACGGGTGCAGTGATCGGTGGCGGCAGCATCGCCTTCGCGGGTCAGGCTCAGGCCGCTCCCGATGCCGAATGGGATCAGGTTGCCCGCTGCGAGTCCGGCGGCAACTGGGGCATCAACACCGGTAACGGCTACCAAGGTGGTCTGCAGTTCTCCCCCGGCACCTGGTCCGCGCACGGCGGCGGCCAATACGCCCCGTCGGCCAACATGGCCACCCGCGACGAGCAGATCGCTATTGCCGAGCACGTGCTGGCCACTCAGGGCCGCGGCGCTTGGCCGGTGTGCGGTCGCGGTTTGTCGGGTGCGACCCCGCGCAACGTCGTGAACGAGCCGGCCCCTGACGCGGCGCCGATCGAGGCTGCCTCGTTCGACGCGCCGGCGCCTGACGCCCCGGCCCCCGACGCTCCGGCTGACTTGCCGCCCGCACCGCAAGACCTGCCGCCGGCACCCCAGGATCTGCCGCCGGCACCGCAGGATCTGCCGCCGGCACCCCAGGATCTGCCGCCGGCACCGCAGGATCTGCCGCCCGCACCGCAGCCCAACGTCGTTTCCGTCTCCCAGGACACGGGCCCGGCACCCGATGCGGCCCCGGTCATCGACACCGCTCTGCAGGTACCCGCTCCCGACGCCCCCGCACACCCTGACGAGCAGACGGTCACCGTGCAGGCGTCGTCGATCCACTTCCTGCCGCAGGCTCCGGGCGATCCCGGCGTGCCGCCGGTCCCCACTCCGGCTCCGGCCCCGGCTCCGGCTCCTGCCGATCCCGCCGCGGCGCCCGCGCCGGACGCCAACGTGGTCGCCGCTGGCCAGCCGACGACTCAGCTGCCGGACGGAATCCCGCACCTGACGAGCCCGCAGAACCTGCCGCCGGGCACCAGCGCCGACCCAGAGGCGGATGGCCCGCAGGACGGCCCGAATGTCACGTACCTCAAAGAACTGTGGCACGCGGTGCAGACCCAGCAGGTCAGCAGGGGCGACGCGCTCCTGGCCCTGACCCAGCGTCCGCTGAACACCCCGGTGACGAACGACCCGAGCATGGGCGTGGCTCCGGGCGATCCGAATGCTCCGCTGCCGGGCCCCGGTGCTCCCGCGCCGGCCCCTGCCGCTCCCGCACCGGACGCGCCGGTCCCGGCACCGGCTCAGTAAGGCCTCAGGCCGAGTTCACCCACTCGTCGGTTCCATCCGCGAAGAACTGGTGCTTCCACACCGGTAGGCGCGCTTTGACGGTGTCGACAAGGAGCGCGCACGCCTCGAACGCCGCCCCTCGGTGGTCGGCCGCGACCGCGGCCACCAAGGCGGCGTCTCCGATGTAGAGGCTGCCGATCCGGTGGCTGGCTGCGATTGCTCTGACCCCGGTGGCCTGTGCGGCCACCTCGGCCAGCGCCTCGAATAGGGTCTGCTCGGCCAGCGGGTGTGCGGAGTAGTCCAGCCGCACGACGTCCCGTCCGCCGTCGTGGTTGCGCACCACCCCGGAGAAACCGACCACCGCGCCCGCAGCTTCGTTGGCGACGAGTTTCTCGTGCTCGGCCAGCGAGATGGGACCCTCACTGAGTGCGGCCCGCAGGATCCGTGTCATGAGCGGTGATCTCCTCCGGCCAGTTGGTCCAGTGCGTGGTCGAGGACGTCGGCCAGCACCGACAGGCCGTCGCGAACTCCGCCCGAGGATCCGGGCAGGTTGACGACCAGCGTGCGCCCGGCGACCCCGCACACGCCGCGGGAGAGCACCGCCGTCGGCACCTTTGGCAGCCCCGATCGACGGATGGCATCGGCCAGTCCGGGGATCTGGTAATCGAGAACGCCCAAGGTCTCCTCCGGGGTGGCGTCGGTCGGAGATATGCCGGTACCGCCTGAGGTGATCACGACATCGGATCCGGCGCCGATCGCCGCGCGCAGCTCATCGCCGACGGCGGGACCGTCGACCACCACGATCGGGTCGGGGACGGTGAATCCGCGCTCGGCGAGCCAAGCGACGACGATGGGCCCGCAGCGGTCTTCGTAGACACCGGTCGCGGCTCTGGTGGAGGCGATCACGACCCGTGCGTTGCGGCTACTCACCGGTTGGGGCGCTCCGCAAGCGTCGCTCACGCCGGGCGCACCCACAGGCCGGTCTTGCCGCCCTCTTTGCGCAGCACCCGGATATCGTCCAGTCGGGCGGCGGGGTCGACGGCCTTGATCATGTCGTAGAGCGTCAGGGCCGCGAGGCTTACCGCGGTCAGCGCCTCCATTTCGACACCGGTGCGATCGGTGGTCCGCACCGACGCGGTCACACCTACTTCGGTGTCGCCGATCTCGAAGTCGATGTCCACCCCGGTCAAGGCGAGGTGGTGACACAGCGGGATGAGGTCACTGGTGCGCTTGGCTGCCAGGATGCCGGCCACCCGGGCAGTCGCCAGGGCGTCGCCCTTGGGCAGGCCGCCGGAGGCGATGAGAGCCACCACTTCGGCGGTGGTGTGAACCCGGCCACCAGCCACCGCGATGCGGGTGGTGGCGGCCTTCTCGGTGACGTCGACCATGCGCGCCGCCCCGTGCTCATCGAGGTGCGAGAGCCGGGGCTGCGGTCCGCTGGTCACCGTTTACTTGTTGACGACAGTGACCGGGTGCAGATACGGCAGGTCGGAGGCGGGTACCGGGAACGTGATGTCGCCGAACGGGGACAATGCGCCCACCCGATCGGCGGCCAACTCGCTCACGGCGTGGTCGTCTGGGTCGCGGGTCGGCCAGCCGTTGTCGACATACGGGGTCTTCTTCTCAGCCACGGCAACATTCTGACACCTGTTGGCCCGGCTTGTGCACACAGGCGGCTGTTTTACGCTGGTCAACAAATGACTGAACAATCCGGGCCAGGTTTGCCGCTGGGTGCCTGGCTGGCGGATCTGCCCGATGATCGGCTGATCCGCCTCTTGGAACTGCGGCCGGATCTTGCTCAACCCGCACCCGGCAGCATCGCAGCCCTGGCCGCCCGTGCGGTGGCTCGTCAGTCGCTCAAGGCCGCCACCGACGAACTGGACTTCCTGCGGCTCGCGGTCCTGGACGCACTGCTGGTACTGCATGCCGACACCACGGCGGTACCGGTGACCAAGCTGATCGCGCTGACCGGTGATCGCGCTGACGAGCAGTCGGTGTTGCTCGCGTTGGAGGATCTGCGAGAGCGGGCCCTGGCGTGGGGCGACACCGAAATTCGGGTGTCCACGGAGGCAGCCGCCGGGCTGCCCTGGTATCCGGGGCAGGTCACCCTCGAGGACGCCACCCGCTCCGGGGCCGAGATCTCGGCGGTCATCGACGCGCTCGACGAACCCCAGACCGAGCTGCTGGAGCGGCTGCTGAACGGCTCACCGGTCGGCCGAACCCGCGATGCCGCGCCCGGTGCGCCCGCCGACCGGCCGGTCCCCCGGCTGATCGCGGCCGGCCTGTTGCGACAGCTCGACGAGGAGACGGTGATCCTGCCGCGCCATGTCGGTCAGGTGCTGCGCGGCGAGGAGCCAGGCCCGGCCCACCTGACCGAGCCGGATCCGGTGGCCAGCACCACCACCGTCGCCGACGTCGACTCCGCCGCGGCCGGCGCCCTGCTGGATTTGATCCGCGAAATCGAGCTGGTAGTCGAAAACCTCTCCGCTGCACCGGTTCCCGAACTGCGCAGCGGTGGGTTGGGGGTTCGTGAAGCCAAGCGGCTGAGCAAGCTGACCGGGATCGACGAACCACGCCTGGGCCTGGTCCTCGAAATCAGTTCGGCGGCAGGCCTGATCGCCAGCGGCTCACCCGACCCCGAGCCTTCGGATGGCGCCGGCGGCCCGTACTGGACGCCGACGGTGGCGGCCGACCGCTTCCTCGAGACGCCGACCGCCGCGCGCTGGCACATGCTGGCCACCACCTGGCTCGCGCTGCCGTCCCGCCCCGGCCTGATCGGAAGCCGCGGCCCCGACGGGAAACCCTATGCGGCACTGTCTGATTCGCTGTACTCCACAGCCGCCCCGCTGGACCGGCGCCTGTTGCTGGAACTGCTCGACAATCTGCCGCCCGGGTCAGGTGTGGACGCCCTGCGCGCCTCACAGGCGCTGATCTGGCGCCGGCCCCGCTGGGCGGCGCGGTTACAGCCGGAGCCCGTCGCACACCTGCTCGACGAGGCGCACGCGCTGGGCCTCGTCGGCCGGGGGTCGCTGAGCACACCAGCACGGGTTCTGCTGACCGGTGACGATGAAGCCGCCATCGAGGCGATGAGCAAGGTGCTGCCCGCACCGATCGATCACTTCCTGGTCCAAGCCGACTTGACCGTGGTGGTGCCCGGACCGCTGCAACGCGAGCTGGCCGACGAGCTGGCGGCCGTGGCCGCGGTGGAGTCGGCCGGCGCTGCCATGGTCTACCGAGTCAGCGAGGCGTCGATCCGCCACGCTCTCGACACCGGTCGCACCGCAGGCGCGCTCCACGCATTCTTCGATCGGCATTCGAAAACCCCTGTCCCCCAGGGCTTGACTTATTTAATCAACGATGTTGCGCGTCGGCACGGCCAGCTGCGCGTCGGCATGGCGTCGTCGTTCCTGCGGTGCGAGGATCCGACGCTGCTCGCCCACGCGGTGGCCGCGCCGGCCTTGGAGCACCTGGAGGTACGGCTACTGGCCCCGACGGTGGCCGTGTCACAGGCGCCGATCGGCGAGATGCTCGCGGCGCTGCGGGCGGGAGGCTTCGCGCCGGCGGCCGAAGACTCATCCGGTGCGATCGTCGACCTGCGCCGGCACGGTGCGCGGGTGTCCGCGCCCGTGCACCGTCGCCTGTTCCGTGCGCTGCCCAAGCCGAGCCAGGAAACCCTGGCCTCGGTGGTGGCGGTGCTGCGCCGGGTGGACTCGTCGGCCCCGTTCGCCAACGTCCGGCTGGACCCCGCGGTATCGATGGCACTGCTGCAGCAGGCGGCCATGGAACACAAGGACGTGGTGATCGGCTACGTCGATGCCGCCGGTGTGGCTACGCAGAAAGTGGTGCGCCCGCTCACGGTCAGCGGCGGTCAGCTGCTGGCCTGGGACGCGACCCAAGGTCGCCCGCGAGAGTTCGCCGTCCATCGCGTGACGTCGGTGATGTCGGCCGACGCTGGATAATGGCTATATGACAGATGGCCCCCTGATCGTGCAGTCCGATAAAACCGTGCTGCTCGAGGTCGACCATGAGCTGGCGGGCGCCGCCAGGGCCGCGATCGCACCGTTCGCGGAGCTGGAACGCGCGCCCGAGCACATCCACACCTACCGCATCACTCCCCTGGCGTTGTGGAACGCCCGCGCCGCCGGCCACGACGCCGAACAGGTGGTCGACGCGCTGGTCAGCTTCTCGCGCTACGCCGTGCCCCAGCCGCTGCTGGTCGACATCGTCGACACGATGGCACGCTACGGGCGCCTGCAGCTGGTCAAGAGCCCGGTCCACGGCCTCGTTTTGGTCAGCTTCGACCGGGCGGTGCTCGAAGAGGTCCTGCGCAACAAGAAGATCGCCCCGATGCTGGGCGCACGGATCGACGACGACACCGTGATCGTCCATCCCAGCGAGCGCGGCCGGGTCAAGCAGATGCTGCTCAAGATCGGGTGGCCTGCCGAGGACCTGGCCGGATACGTCAACGGCGAGGCCCACGCGATCACACTGGATCAGGAGAGCTGGCAGCTGCGCGACTACCAGGAGATGGCCGCCGAGTCATTCTGGGCGGGCGGCTCGGGCGTGGTGGTGCTGCCGTGCGGCGCGGGCAAGACGCTGGTCGGCGCGGCCGCGATGGCCAAGGCCGGGGCGACGACTCTGATCCTGGTGACCAATACCGTGGCGGGCCGGCAGTGGAAGCGCGAGCTGATTGCGCGGACCTCGCTGACCGAGGAAGAGATCGGCGAGTATTCCGGTGAGCGCAAGGAGATTCGACCGGTCACCATCGCCACCTACCAGGTCATCACCCGCCGCACCAAGGGCGAGTACCGGCATTTGGAGCTGTTCGACAGCCGTGACTGGGGGCTGATCATCTACGACGAGGTGCACCTGCTGCCCGCGCCGGTGTTCCGGATGACGGCCGACCTTCAGTCACGTCGCCGGCTCGGGCTCACCGCGACACTGATCCGGGAGGACGGCCGCGAAGGGGACGTCTTCAGCCTCATCGGCCCCAAGCGCTACGACGCGCCGTGGAAGGACATCGAGGCCCAGGGCTGGATCGCGCCGGCGGAGTGCATCGAGGTTCGGGTCACGATGACCGACAACGAGCGGATGCTCTACGCGATCGCCGAACCCGAGGAGCGCTATCGGCTGTGCTCGACCGCGCACTCGAAGATCGCGGTAGTCAAATCGATCCTGGCCAAACACCCCGACGAGCCGACGCTGGTGATCGGCGCCTACCTCGACCAGCTCGACGAGCTGGGCGCCGAACTGAACGCGCCGGTGATCCAGGGCTCGACCAAGAATGCCGAGCGCGAAGCGCTGTTCGACGCCTTCCGCCGCGGCGAGGTCAAGACGCTGGTGGTGTCGAAGGTGGCGAATTTCTCCATCGATCTGCCGGAAGCGTCAGTGGCCGTGCAGGTTTCGGGGACCTTCGGGTCGCGCCAGGAAGAGGCGCAGCGGCTCGGCCGGCTGCTCCGCCCCAAGCACGACGGCGGCGGCGCGGTGTTCTACTCGGTGGTCTCCCGAGACAGTCTCGACGCGGAGTACGCCGCGCACCGGCAGCGCTTCCTGGCCGAGCAGGGGTACGGCTACATCATTCAGGACGCTGACGACCTGCTCGGCCCCACGATCTGACTGGCCGGAAGGTAGCCGCGTCAGTAGCGCAGCAACAACGAATCCTGGCACGAAAACGGCCGATGGCTTCCGAAATCGTCGGATGTGCGACGACAGAACGAACAATCGACCACACCGTCAGATATTGCCAGCGAACCTGCGATCGACAGGTTATTCTTCGCCCCGGCACATTTTCCGTATGGCGGTAAAAGGGGGCATCGGGTGAGTGCAGCAGGATTCGTCGGTCGCGTCGGTGGTTTGGCCATTGCACTCGGCGTAGGCGCCGCGGTAGCCAACGGAACGGCAGTGGCCTGGGCCGATAGCTCGCCGTCGGGATCGCCGTCTGCGCACGCGAATTCGACGCACTCGAGCGGTTCCTCCCCACGCGCAGACCAGCACACTGCCACGGCGGTGCCTGCCTCGACGACGGGGGCACGAACCGCGGCGGCCCCCCGCGCGACCGCCGGCGCGAAGTCTGCGGTCACCTTCCAGGTGCCGACGCTGAAACTCCCGGCCCCGCCAAGGCTGAAAATCCCGACCCTACCGACGCCGAATCTCCCAGCGCTGCCCAGCGACTCAGATCTGGAGTTGACGCTGGCCGCCTTCAGCCGCCGGATCACCGAAAGCCCGCCCCTGACCGCCGCAGCGGCAACTGTGACGACCGTGCTGGACCAGGTCCAAGCCGCCGCGGCCCAGAACACTGCCCTGATCATGGGGGGCAGCGGTGATCCGATCCCGAGCCCTACCTACATCCAGCACGTTTTCGACCTCTACATCAACCCCAGTTACCCAGGGGCCGTCCCGTTCCAGCTGGACACTCCCGAGGGGCTGTATCCGATCACTGGAGTGAAGAGCCTGCCGCTGAACGTGTCGGTCCAGCAAGGGATCAGCACCCTCATGACCACGATCGCGAGCCAGATCGATGCCGGCAACACCGCCACGGTGTTCGGGTATTCGCAGAGCGCGATCATCTCGTCGCTGGTGCAGAGCCTGCTGCCGGCGGGTACGGCGGCACAGTTCGTGCTCGTCGGTAACGAGATGAACCCCAACGGCGGCTTTCTGTCCCGCTTCCCGAACTTGAGCCTGCCCAGTCTCGGGATCGACTTCTACGGCGCCACCCCCGAAAACCTGTTCCCGACAACGAACTACACCCTCGAGTACGACGGGTTTGCCGACTTTCCGAAGTACCCGCTGAATTTCCTGGCCGATCTCAACGCCGGGCTCGGCATCGTCTTCGTGCACACCAAGTACGCCGATCTGACGTCAGCACAGGTCGATTCGGCCATCGCATTGCCGACCACCGACCCGTCGCAGAAGTACTACGTGATCCCGACCGAAAACTTGCCGCTGCTGGAGCCCCTGCGGTTGATCCCGGTCATCGGCAACCCCATCGCCGACCTGCTGCAGCCGGCCTTGAAAGTCATCGTCAACCTGGGCTACGGCGACCCCAACTACGGCTGGTCCACTGACGGATATGCCAACGTGCAGAGCACCTTCGGGTTCATCCCCAATGTCAACTGGGGTGAGGTCGCTCAGCTCTTCGTCGCCGGCGTCCAGCAGGGGATCAGCGATTTTGTCGCCGATGTCAGCCCGGGCGGAATCATGTGGCAGGAGCTGGCGGCTCTGCATCTGCCGAAACCCGGTCCGTCGCCGGTACTGCCAACCCCCACAGGGGTCATCTCGGCCTTGCAGACAGTGATCTCCGACGTCGCCTACAACGTCTCGAACAGTTCGGCGGCGCTCTACGCGGCAGCACTTCCGACCGCGGACATCGTCAACGCCATCGTCACGATGCTGCCCGCCTATGACGCCAACCTGTTCCTCAGCGGCATTCAGCAGGCGCTGTCCGGTGACGCCATCACGGGTCTGGTCAACGCCATCGGCCTGCCACTCGCTGCATCCGTCGGGTTGGGCACCACCGCAGCGCTCATCGAGGTGCTCGTTCTGGTGCAGGCCGCCCAGGGTTTCTTCGGCCAGGAGACCGACGTCTGAGGGCTGCCGGGCCGGTTACTGAGCCGGGTGTTGAGCCGGGTGTTGAGCCGGTTAGAGAGAAAGTATTGTCGCCGAAGCGGTTCCGGGTGCGCCGTAGACCTGTGCCAGTCCGATGCGGGGGTTGCCCGGCACCTGACGCTCACCAGCCTCGCCGCGCAGCTGGCGCACCAGCTCGTGCATCTGACGCAGACCTGAGGCGCCGATCGGCTCACCATTGGCGATCAGGCCGCCGTCGGTGTTGATCGGCAACGAGCCATGGATCTCGGTGGCGCCGTCGGCCAGCAGCTTCTCCTGCTCGCCGTCGGCACACAGGCCGGTCTCGGCCATGTGGATGATCTCGGCACCGGCGTCGGTGTCCTGTAGCTGGGCGATGTCGACGTCCTCGGGGCCGATGCCGGCCGCTTCGTAGGCGGCCTTGGCGGCGTAGACGGTCGGCGAGACGTCCTCGTCGAGCGGTGCCGATGTGCCGTGCACCTCGTAGGCGCCGAACGTCCGGGTGCGAATCTCGCTGGCGCGCACGTAAACCGGCTTGTCGGTGAACCGGTGGGCGATGTCGGCGCGGCACATGATGACCGCGGCGGCGCCTTCGTCGGGAGCGCAGAACATGTACTGCCGTAGCGGATAGTTCAGCACCGGCGAGGCCATGATCTCTTCGATGGAGATCTCCTTGCGGCGGAACGCATTCGGGTTGAGCACACCGTTGCGGAAGTTCTTGTTGGCCACCCGGGCCAACGTCTGCTCGGAGATGCCATGGTCGTGGATGTACCGGTTGGCCTTGATGCCGAAGAACTTGGTGGTGACGAACTGCCCGTTCTGGGCGTACCACTGCGGCAGGGCCAGCTTGGCCGGGTCGTCGGTGAAGGCGCCGCGCGGGTGCTTGTCCAGGCCGACCGCGATGCCGATGTCGTACTTGCCGAGCCGGATCGTGTCGGCGGTCTGCTGGATGGCGCTGGCCGCGGTGGCGCACGCGTTGAAGACGTTGGTGAAGGTGATCCCGGTAAGTCCGACGAGGCGGGTCACGGCGTCGGGATTGGACACCTCATAGCTGCCGCCGAAGCCGAACTGGATGTCCTTCCAGTCCGCGCCGGCATCCTCGAGCGCCAGCGCGATCGCCTCGGCACCCATCTGCATGGCGGTCTTCTCAAACCTGCCGAACGGGTGCAGGCCGACTCCGATGATCGCGACGTCGTTGCTCATGCTCTTAAGCTCCCTCGGCGGGCTGGAAGGCAAAGGTGACGACCTCGTTGCCGTCGGCGTCAGTGGCGAACGGGATCATCGTGAGCTCGACGTCCATGCCCCACTTCAGTTTTGCCGGGTCGTTCTCGGTGAGCCGGCCCTCGACGCGCACCACGGCCTCTTCTCCCTGGCCGAGCTGCACCAGGCCGACGCCGAACGGGACGAAGTCCTTACCGGTCGGGCCGATGTAAGGGGCTCCGGGCGGGAAGCCCTGCGTGGTCCAGGCCACCAGGGTGCCGCGCCTGGGCAGCTTGACCTCGTTCATACCGGCCACGCTGCAATGCGGGCAGCGATCCTGACTAGGGAAGACCACGGCCGAACAGCTGGCGCATTCACTGCCGATCAGCTGGGGGTTCTCGTGCGGCCATGTGGAGATTTCGGGCGCCAGGGCCTTTTGCATAGCGGCATCCTCCGTAGTCAAGTCGGTAGCGGCGATCGTACAACACTGTTAGCCACGGACGGAAACCGCATTCTCATCTGAATGCACGCGCTTCTCACGCCAGCGCGGGGATCACCTCACGCTCGAACATTTCGATGCCGGACCGGTCGTAGGCGGCCTCCGGGAAGTAGCAGATCACGTACTCGCAGCCCAGGTCGCGCAGTGCCGTCAGGCTTTCGACCACCTGCGCGGGCGTGCCCGTGGCCGAGCCTGGCGCGGTGGCCGTCGTCATCATCGCGTCGGCGGCCGCGTCCCCGCAGTACCCGGCCAGCCGGTCGCGGACCCGCTGCACCCGCTGGGTGACGTCATCCGGCGAGCTGCCGATGATCGCGTTCACGTTGGCCGAGCGCACGATGGCGTCGTAGTCGGTCCCGACCTCGCGGCAGTGGTCGGCCAGCACCCGTGACTTGTGCGCGAACCCCTCGGGATCGGAGGTGAAGTTGGTGTACTGCGCGTACTTCGCGGCGATCTTGAGCGTCACCTTCTCACCACCGCCGGCGATCCACAGCGGAATTCCGTTCTCCTGCAATGGCTTAGGCGCAACAATCGCCCCGTCGACCTGATACTGCTTGCCGTCGAAACTCACCTTGCCGTCCCGCCAGGCGTCGCGCATGATCTGCACGCCTTCGTCGAGGCGGGCCAGTCGCACACCGGCGGAAGGAAAGCCGTAGCCATAGGCGCGCCATTCGTGCTCGTACCAGCCGCCGCCGATGCCCATCTGCACCCGGCCACCGGAGATCACGTCGGTGGTGGCGGCGACCTTGGCGAGGTACACGGGGTTGCGGTAGCTCATCGCGGTACACATCTGGCCGAGCTTGATCCGCGACGTGCTCGCCGCGTAGGCGGCCATTAGGGTCCATGCCTCGTGAGTGGCCTCGCCGGTCGGCATCGGCACGGTATGGAAATGGTCGTAGACCCACAGCGAGTCCCACGGCCCCGCGTCGGCGTGATCGGCCAGATCGCGCATTACCTGCCAGTGCTTTTCAGTGGGGATGCCGACCAGATCCAATCGCCAGCCCTGCGGAATGAACAATCCGAATCGCATGGCCCGACTCTACGGCCGAGCGCCATCCACGACTAGAGCGGCGGCGGCTGCCAACCCCCGAACACCGCTTCCAGGTGCGCCGCTACCGCCAGCGCCGTGGCGTCTTGCCAGGGCCGGGCCGCGATCTGGACTCCGATCGGCAGGCCCTCCGCCGACGTTCCGCACCGGACCACGACGGCAGGCCAGCCGGTGAGGTTGTGCGCCATCAGGTGGGAGAAGTCGCTGATCTCGACCAGCCCGTGGTGATGCGGCTTGGCCGGAGCGGGCATAGCCGGCCCGATGATCACGTCATAGTCGGCCATGAACGACAGCATGTCGAGACGGAAGGTGTCGATGTCGACGAGTCGGCGCCGGGCCTCCGACAGTGTGAACTCGATTTCGCGGGCCTGCCGCAGGAATTCGGCGAGTTCTTCCGACGGTTCGGTGGCGCCCATCGCAGCGAGGTCCGCCTCGAATCCCTCGCCCCGATCACCGCCGAGAAAGACTGACTCCCAGAGTAATTCGATGGTTCTGTTCAAGCATGCGGGCTGATCCCAGCGGACGGCGGCACCGGCGTCGGCGACAGCCTGTGCTGCTGCGGTGACGACCGCGGCGACCTTGGCCTGCGGCGGGGAAATGCCGTCGATGAGGTAGGTCGCCACCCGCAGTGAGGCCAGGTCGACGCCGCCGGGGTTGCCGACCGGCGCCGCCGCGGCGTACGGATCGCCGAGATCCGGGCCGGCCATGATGGACAGGCCCAGTTGCAGGTCGGCCACCGAACGGGCCAGCGGCCCATAGCAATTGAAGGGGCCGAAGATCCCGAGGGCGTCACCGAAGACGCTGCCGGTCCTGGGGATCCGGCCGTGCGTGGGTTTGAGGCCGGCGATACCGCAGTTGTGCGCCGGCTGCCGGATGCTGCCGCCACCGTCGGAGCCCACGCTCAGCGCCGCCCCGCCGGCACTGATGAGCGCGGCCGACCCGCCACTGCTGCCGCCCGGCGTGCGCGCACTGTCGAAGGGGTTGGTGGTGCGCCCGTACAGATTGTTGTTGGATTCCCCGCCGCGGCCCATCTCGGGCACATTGGTCATGCCGAGCACGATGGCGCCCTCGGCACGTAGCCGGGACACGGCGGTCGCGTCGCGGTGGGCCACCGCCCGCAGCGCCGGACTGCCACCCGAACAGACCAGCCCGGACACCAGCATCACGTCCTTGACGACCACGGGCAGCCCGTGCACCCGGCCGAGCGGTTCGCCCCGCGCGACCCGCTCGTCGGCGTCGGCGGCGGCCCGCCGGCAGATCTCGGGGTCAGCGGCGGCGACGAGCGCGTTGAGTCCGGGGTTGACGGCGTCGATCCGGGCCAGATGGGCGTCGAGGACCTCCCGGCAGGGCACCTCACCCGTGGACATCAGGCGGACGAGCTCGTGGGCGGGCAGATGACAGAGGTCGGCCATTTCGCCATCGTGATACGCGGCGGGCGCGACTTCCTCGGTTTCACCGAAGAAGCCGCGCCCTGACGGCAATCGGCCCCTCCCATATGGGAGGGGCCAATGCTCCCCCTCGCCTCCTCATTCCCCTGGCGTAATTCCCATCACACCGCAAAACCTAGCTGAGAGCAAGCTGAGATGGAGCAGTTCAGCAAAAATTTCTTGACACTTAGGCAAATGAGCCTCGGACGAGCGGCGAGTTTCCTGCTTTTGACATATCTCTAGTTCAGGGCCACTTTCCCAAAATTGCGGCGGCGGCAAATCGCATGCCATCTCAGGGACGGGGCAATTCGGCCAGCAACTCACATCTTCAAGTAACGACCCGCACAACGCACGAATATTTGCCCAATTCGCCAGAGCCGACATTTGTCGCAGCTCATGCTGCGACTGAAGTTCGCATAGCGGATTTGCGATTTTGCGGCGGCCATCCGGCGCCACGCTTCAACCGTCATGCCGGTCGCCACTCGGTACCCCACGGCCCTGGCAATGACCCGGGAGGGACCTGCCGCCTAGGTCGTGCCGGCGGTGTACAGGGCAGCCACGTCCCGCAGCGCAACCTTGAGCGATTGAGTCCGCGGCAACTCCGGTAGGACGACCACCGCGACGGGCACGCAGTGCTTGGGAAGCACGTCGCGGATCAGCCCGACGAGATCGGCAGGGTCGGGCGCGGGGCACCCGGCGACCGGCTCCACCGCGGCGAACGGCACCTCACCGAGCCGGGCATCGGGAACGCCGACGACCGCCGCGTCCCGCACCGCGGGGTGGGCGACCAGCACCCGGCGAACCGTCTCCGGCAGCACCTTGAAGCCGCCGCGATTGATCGCCCCGTCCGCCCGGCCATGCAGCGTGATGAAGCCGTCGGCGTCAATGGCGGCGAGGTCGTTGGTTCGGATCCAATCCGGACTCACCAACGCAATCCTGGCTTCGAGGACCCCCTGCTCACCTGTCGGCACCTCCGCGCCGCTGTCGGGGTCGGTGATGCGAACCTCGGTGCCCGGCAGCACGCGACCGGAACTGGCGCGCTTGGCCGCGCCGAACTCCCGGTAGAGCTCGGGCGTCCACGTGCACACCGAGCCTGCGAATTCTGTTGCGCCATAGGCCAACAGGACTGGAATTCCGTAGCGCTGTTCGAAAGCGTCCCGAATCTCGGGGTCCAGGGGCCCGGACGCACTGATCACGTAGTCCAGCGAGGCGAGGTCGTCGCGCGGCAGGTCTGCGTCGAGCAGCATGCGGACCGCCGCGGGCTGCAGTCCGCACCGGCCAATCCGGTAGGTTTTCACCACCCGCACCCATTCGGCGACGCTGAATTTCTCCAGTAGGGCAATCCGCTTCCCGATGTAGGCACCGGTGATCAGCTGGCACACGCCGCCGATCCCGCCGAGCGGCCAGTACATCAGCTCCGGCGGGTCATCGGAGGATGCACCGCCGAAGGCCACGCTGTACACGGTGTGCTCCAGCACCGAGGCGGGGATCGCATGCCGCTTCGGGGGCCCGGTGGTGCCGCTGGTGAGGACCTGAAGGCCGGTGGAGCCGTCGCGGCCCGCCGCGCGCAGCCCCGGCGACACCCGGTCGGCACCCGAAATGAGTTCGACCACAGGCGGTTCCAGAGAAATGGAGATACCGACCGTGCCGGTGCGGCGGGCCGCCGCGACCACCGGCTCGGTCCAGTCCTCGCGATCAGCGACCACCGCGGCCAGTTCCAGCGCTTCGATGTCGCGGCCGATCGACTCCGCCGACTGGAACGAATAGATCATCGACACCCACCGGCCCGCACCGAGCAACCCCACCACCGCAGCCGCAAGGGGTGGCCGGTTGCGGGCCACCACCCCTACTGCCGCGCCGTCGGCGACACCTGCCGTACGCAACGCGTTCTCGATCGCGTCGGCATAGGCGGCCATCTCAGAGCCGGTGTACCAACGGCCGCCGAACTCGATACACGGCCCGTCGCCGTACCCGGCCAGGCTGGCGGCCAGCGTGCTGCTGATCGTTGCGGCGCCCTCACTCACCCGCCCCACGCTAATCGTGGCCGTGACAGGACACGCCGGGTGGGCAATAGTAAGGGTTACCTAACTTAGGAGCGTGAATGACGACGACATTCCTCGACTCGGTGTTGCGACGAACCCGTGCGGGCATCGGCACCTTTCCCTATCCACATCAGGCGGCGGCGCTGCTGGACAACCCCTGGCGCCGAAAGGTGGAGAAACCCGCCCACTCGATCGACGTAATCGAACTGGCCGGTACCGAACACGTTCTCGAAATCGGTCCCGGCGCAGGGTATTTCAGCGTTGAACTTGCCAGCCGCCTGCCAACAGGGAAGCTGGATCTCTTCGACATCCAGCCCCAGATGCTGGCCAAGGCACGGCGCAAACTCGAGGTGGCCGGCCACCACGACGTCGGTTATACGGCCGGGCAAGCCGGTGCGCCACTGCCGTTTCCGGCTGGCACATTCGACGCCGCGTTCCTGGCCGAGGTCATCGGCGAGGTGCCCGACAAGCAGGCCTGCGTGCGCTCGCTGGCGGTGGTCCTCAAACCGGGCGGCAAGCTGGTGTTCCATGAGGCGTTCCTGGACCCCGACCGGCTGAGCGTCGCCGAACTGCGGGCACTGTGCGAGCCGGCGGGGTTCATCCTCGATCGGGCCGAGCGATCCCGGTGGAAGGACATCGTGCGCTTCCGCCGCACAACCGTATCGAGGAGCTCGAAGGCGATCACCAACTTAGACGACACCAACACGGTCATCCAGAAGGGCTGACGCGAAAGGCCCGGAGAGACGCGACGTCTCTCCGGGCCTTTCGTCGTACAGACGAACTAGAGCAGCGACGCCGGCGGGTTGAACCGATCGCCGTACTTGGCCGCCAGCTCCTTGGCCCGCGCCACGAACCCGGCCTTGCCGCCGTGCGGGTAGCCGACGATCAGCTGCGCGGCGCCACCGGTCCACGGCGGAAAGCCGATGCCCATGATGGAGCCGATGTTGGCGTCGGCGGTCGTGGTGATGACGCCCTCGTCGAAGCACTTCTGGGTTTCCAGTGCCTCGGCGAACAGCATGCGGTCGATCATGTCCTGCAGCGGCGGGGTCGACGCGCCGGACTTGAAGGTCTCCCGCAGGCCCGGCCACAGACCGGTGCGCTTGCCGTCGACGTACTCGTAGAACCCGGCACCGGAAAGCCTTGAGGGACGGCCGATTTCGATCATCTTCTCAACGACCGCCTCGGCCGGGTGCGGCTCGTAGGTGCCGCCCGCATCCTCGACGCCCTTGCGGGTGGCCAACGCGATCTTGTGCATCAGCTCGAGGTTCAGCTCGTCAGACAGCTGCAGCGGCGGGGCGGGGTAGCCGGCTTGGCTGCCCGCGTGCTCGATCGACGCCGGCTCGACACCCTCACCGAGCATCGCCAGCGCCTCGTTGACGAAGGTGCCGATGACCCGGCTGGTGTAGAAGCCGCGGCTGTCGTTGACCACGATCGGGGTCTTGCCGATGGCCAGGGTGTAGTCGAACACCCGGGCGAGTGCTTCGTCAGAAGTCTTCTCGCCCTTGATGATCTCGACCAGCGGCATCTTGTCGACCGGCGAGAAGAAGTGGATCCCGATGAAGTCCTCTTGGCGCTTCACTCCACTGGCCAGTCCGGTGATCGGCATGGTCGAGGTGTTGGAACCCAGGATCGCGTTGGGCTCGACGATGTCTTCGATCTCCTGGAACACCTTGTGCTTGAGTTCCTGGTTCTCGAAGACCGCCTCGATGACGAAATCGACGCCCTTGAAGTCGGCGGGGTCACCGGTCGGGGTGATCCTGGCCAGCAGGGCCGCGGACTTCTCGGCCGTGGTCTTGCCACGCTCGACGGCCTTGGCCTCCAGCTTCTCGGAGTAGGCCTTGCCCTTCTGCGCAGCTTCCAGGCTGACATCCTTGAGTACCACGTCGAAACCGGCCTTCGCCGAGACGTAGGCGATGCCCGCGCCCATCATGCCCGCGCCCAGCACGCCGATCTTGGTGATCGGGGTCTTGCCGATGCCGTCGGGCCGCGAGCCACCGGAGTTGATGGTCTGCAGGTCGAAGAAGAACGCCTGAATCATGTTCTTGGCGATCGGCCCGGTGACCAGCTCGGTGAAATAGCGGCTCTCGATGCGGCTGGCGGTGTCGAAGTCCACCTGCGCGCCCTCGACGGCCGCGGCCAGGATGGCCCGCGGTGCCGGCATCGGCGCGCCCTTGAGCTGCTTGCGCAGCAGCGACGGGAACGACGGCAGGATCGCTGCCAGCGCCGGGCTGGCCGGGGTGCCGCCGGGCATCTTGTAGCCCTTGGCATCCCACGGCTGCACATGCGAGTCGGGGTTGGCCTTGATCCAGGCCTTGGCGGCGGGGACCAATTCGTCGACGCTGGAGACGAGTTCGTCGACCAGGCCGTTGTCCTTGGCGGCCGACGGCTTGAACCGGGTGCCCTGCGAGAGCACGTTCACGAAGCCGTTCTGGATGCCGAGCATCCGGGTGATGCGGGTGACGCCGCCACCACCGGGCAGCAGACCGAGGGTGACCTCGGGCAGACCGATCTGAACGCCCTTGACGTCAGCCACAATTCTCCGGTGACAGGCCAGTGCGATCTCCAGGCCACCGCCGAGCGCGGCGCCGTTGATGGCGGCGACCACCGGCTTGCCCAGGGTCTCCAGAGCGCGAAGGTCGCGCTTGATCTCCTCGACCTCGGCGAAGATCTCGCCGGCGTTCTCCGGGCCTGCGGTGATCATGGCCTTGAGGTCGCCGCCGGCGAAGAAGGTCTTCTTACCGCTGGTGATGACCACACCGGTGATCGAATCCTTCTCGGCGACAAGACGTTCGACCGCCTTGTGCATGGATTCCTTGTAGTGCTCGTTCATCACGTTGGCCGAGCCGGTCGGGTCGTCCAACGTCAGCGTGACGATGCCGTCGGCATCCTTGTCCCAAGCGATCGTGTTCTCTGCCATGACTTTTCCTTAAACCCTCTCGATGATGGTGGCCACGCCCATGCCGCCGCCGATGCACAGCGTGACCAGGGCACGCTTGGCGCCGCGGCGCTCCAGCTCGTCGACCATGGTTCCGGCAATCATCGCTCCAGTGGCACCCAGCGGGTGGCCCATCGCGATCGCGCCGCCGTTGACGTTCAGCTTTTCGTCGGGGATGTTCAGGTCCTTCTGGAACTTGAGCACCACCGAGGCAAAGGCCTCGTTGAGCTCGAACAGGTCGATGTCGTCGACGGTCAGCCCGGCGCGGTCGAGCGCCTTGAGGGTGGCCGGGGTCGGGCCGGTCAGCATGATCGTCGGCTCGGCGCCGCTGGTGGCGGTGGCCACGATGCGCGCCCGCGGGGTCAGCCCCTGGGACTTGCCGGCAGCCTCGCTACCGACGAGCACCAGTGCGGCGCCGTCGACGATGCCGGAGCTGTTGCCGCCGGTGTGGACGTGGTTGATCTTCTCCAGCCAGTGATACTTCTGCAGCGCCACATCATCGAAGCCGGCCATCGCGGCCAGACCCTCGAAGGCGGGCTTGAGCTTGCCGAGGCTTTCCACCGTGCTACCGGGCCGCATGTGCTCGTCATGGTCGAGGATCACCAGACCGTTCTGGTCCCGAACCGGAACCACCGACTTGGTGAAGTAGCCGCCCGACCAGGCCGCCGCCGCCCGCTCCTGAGAGCGCTCCGCGTAGCGATCGACGTCCTCGCGGGTGAAGCCCTCCAAGGTCGCGATCAAGTCGGCGCTGATGCCCTGCGGCACGATGTAGTTGTCGAACATGGTGGCCGGGTCGGTGAACATCGCACCGCCGTCCGAACCCATCGGCACGCGGCTCATGGACTCGACGCCACCGGCGATCACCAGGTCGTCCCAGCCGGAGCGCACTTTCTGCGCGGCAGTGTTGACAGCCTCGAGGCCGGACGCGCAGAAGCGATTGAGCTGCACACCGCCGACGGTTTCGGGCATGCCGGCCGCGATCACCGCGGTGCGGGCGATGTCGGCACCCTGGTCGCCGACCGGGGAGACGCAGCCCAGGATGACATCGCTGATCAGGGTCTCGTCGAGGTCAGGGAAGCGCGAGCGCAGCTCGTCGATCAACCCGACGACCAGATTGAGGGGCTTGACCTCGTTCAACGAACCACCGCGCTGCTTGCCGCGCGGTGTGCGGATGGCTTCGTAAATGAAGGCTTCTTCGGACATGTGTGTTCTCTCCAGGTCCTATTCGGAATTGGGCGTGACGATCCGTCGTTCGACGGTAGTCCTCTGAACGCGAAGCTTAGCAAGCCCGCCCAACCGGATGGTTGGGCGGCTGGTCGGTGTCAGGCCGCGGTGACGATGATCGAGTCGTTGGAGGTGTCCCAGGCCTTCATGAAGGTGGGCACGGCGACCTTGGTGTTGGCCTCGTCGGCGCCGGGGTCGTTGAGGTGCACGACGTTCTTGTTCGCGTCGACCCCGGTCACCACCACGAAGTGGTCGGCCGCGGTCCGCTGGTCATGGGTGTCCCAGATGAGCGCGGAGTTGACGTAGGCGATCACCTTGCGGCGGGCGCCGAGGTACTGCTCGAGGGCATTGAGCCCGGTCGCCTCGGGTCCAGAGGTATCGCTTTCGACCGCTTTGATGCCGTAGTGCTTGAGCAGGACCGGCAGGTCGCCGACCGAGATGCCACCGGTGTTGGGGGCGTAGATCTTGGTCCCGGGGTTCATCTCCGACGGTGTCTGCTCGGCCACCATGAGGATTTGGGCCTCAGTCGGCCGGTCACCCTTGAGTTCGCCGACGATATCGGCGACCGACATCGCCCCGCAGTTGTCTTCCAGCGATTGGGCCTGCCAGTACGGCGCGGCCGCAGCGGGGTCGCCATAGACGCCGCTATCGGACCCGGACGGATCGGCGAAGGCGGTGCCGCAGCCCAGCACGATTGCCAGCGCCGTTACGAGAGCTACCACGCTCGATCGCCACAGTGATCCGACCACCCGCAAACCGTAACCACAATTGACGAGCCCGCAGATCATCTGCGCTGCGAATCTCCTGGGTAGGCTCGCCGGCTATGACGGGTCCCAATACCGCCGGCCGCCCGGCTCCGGTGTCACGACTGCAGCCTTATGCGGTGACGATCTTCGCCGAGATGTCGGCGCTGGCCGCACGCATCGGCGCGGTGAACCTCGGACAGGGCTTCCCCGACGAGGACGGCCCGGCCGGCATGCTCGAGGTGGCACAGAAAGCGATCGCCGAGGGCGTCAACCAGTACCCGCCGGGGCTGGGCATCCTGCCACTGAGGGAGGCCATCGCCGCCCAGCGCAAGCGGCAGTACGGCGTGGAGTACGACCCGGAGACCGAGGTGCTCGTCACCGTCGGCGCCACCGAGGCGATCGCGGCGGCCGTGATCGGCTTGGTCGAGCCAGGCTCGGAGGTGCTGCTGATCGAGCCGTTCTACGACTCCTATTCCCCCGTCATTGCGATGGCCGGCTGTCATCGGGTGCCGGTGCCACTGGTGCCCGACGGACGCGGCTTCGCCCTCGACGTCGACGCGCTGCGCGCCGCGATCACGCCGAGAACCAGGGCGCTGATCGTGAACTCGCCGCACAACCCCACCGGCATGGTGCTCTCCGACCGCGACCTGAACGCGCTGGCAACCCTTGCGGTCGAGGCCGACCTGCTGGTGATCACTGACGAGGTCTACGAACACCTGGTCTTTGACGACAAGCGGCATCTGCCGCTGGCCGCCTACCCGGGCATGGCCGATCGCACTGTGACGATTTCGAGTGCGGCCAAGATGTTCAACTGCACCGGCTGGAAGATCGGCTGGGCCTGCGGGGCGCCGGACCTGATCGCCGGGGTGCGGGCGGCCAAGCAATACCTCAGTTACGTGGGTGGCGCCCCGTTCCAGCCCGCCGTGGCCTACGCGCTGAATTTCGAGGAGGCCTGGGTGAACGCACTGCGCGATTCGCTGCAGGCCAAGCGCGACCGGCTGGCCGCGGCGCTGGCCGAGCTGGGCTTCGGCGTGCACGACAGCGCGGGCACCTACTTCCTGTGCGCCGACCCGAGACCCCTGGGCTACTCCGACAGCACCACGTTCTGCGCGGAGCTGCCGGAGCGCGCCGGGGTGGCGGCGATTCCGATGTCGGCATTCTGCGATCCGGCCTCGCCTCACATCGGACAGTGGAATCACTTGGTGCGCTTTGCTTTCTGCAAACGCGACGAGACCCTCGACGAGGCGATCCGGCGGCTGGGCGCGTTACAGGGCGGCCGCGACCTCCCATAGCCCCTGCGGTGGCGTGTCCTGCGATCGCAGCGGGCTCAGCACGAGATCGGTTGCGCCCGCGTCGAGATAGGTCTGCAACTGTCGCACCACACTCTCGGGCGTCCCGACGGCGGCAAGGTCGGCGACATTGTCGAGCCCCTCGCGGGCAATCACCTTCTGATACGACGGAATCGCGGTATAGAACTCGAGTTCGGCGGCGGCCACCTCGCGCCCGGCAGCTTCGTCGCCGGTGATCAGCACCGGCACCGCGGCGATGACGCGGGGACGCGGCCGGCCCGCCTCGGCGGCGGCCTTGCCGATGACGGGCACGATGAATTCGCCGATGGTGCGCGGCCCGGCCAGATACGGCAGGGTCCCATCGGCTAGTTCGCCGGTGACCGCCAGCGCCTTGGGGCCCATCGCCGCCACATAGACCGGCACGGGGGTGCCGCCCGGCACGGCGACATCCCACTCCGGGGCGGCGGACAGTTCCGCACCGTGGAAATCGACTGCGCCAGTGTCGAATACAGATCGCAGCACGGTGAGGTGTTCACGCAGCCGGGCAATGGTGTTGGGCCAGGCCTGCCCGAAGGCCACCCGCTCGGGTGCGTGAGCGCCCAGGCCGAGGCCCAGGCTGAAGTGGCCGTGGCTGGCCGCCTGCGCGGTCTGGGCCAGCGACGCGATGATCAGCGGGTGGCGCGGATTCACCGGCACCACCCTGGTTCCGACGCCGAGGCCGGGTACCGCGGCGCCGACCACCGCGGCCAACGCGATGGCGTCCAGGTCGAAGCGCTGGGCGAACCAGACCTGGCGAACTCCTGCGCCGTAAGCGCCTCGGGCCTGGCGGATGACATCGTCCACGGCGTTGTCGGCGTCGGGATTCGGTAGCAGCACAACTGAAGTTGTCATGCATCAGCCCAACACCTCTGCGACCCGGAGCCATTCCGATCTATTCGGGCTGAAGCGAACCCTTGCCGGCCAGCACGTAGTGGCGCAGCCCCTCGGTCGCGGCGGCAAGCACCGTCTTCTTGGCACGCTTGACCAGGAAGTGCGGCAGCGGTGTGGACGGTTCCAGGGTGAGGTCGAACCGAACGCGGGTCGACTCCCCCTCCCGGCACAGGGTGTATTCGCCGTGTTGGGCGTGCTGTTGCGGGGTCCGGTCGGCGTCCCATACCACCCAGTCGTGTCCCCAGTGGTATTCGAGGACCTCGTGGTCGACCAGCCCCAGCAGTTTGACGGTTACCTTGACCAGTCGCGGCCGGCCGTCGGCGTAGCGCGACACGACATGGGCATGCTTATGGATCGACGACCACGTCGGCACCGCCTCGATATCGGCGAGCGCATCGAGGATGGCCTCCGGCGGGGCGTCGATCACGATCTCGCGCGATGCCCTTACCGCCACATCAGCAAACGTAACGACCCAGCGTCGCGCTGTTGGGGTTTCGGCTCAGTTCCTCGGCTACCAGTTGATGTCGGTCAGCGGTGTGGTGCCCTGCGGCGGCGGCCCGACGGTGCCGGGAGCGCTGCGGGAAAACCGGGGCGCCGGCGCGGCCTGTTGCGTGCCGTCGATGTCAATGACGGTTCGGCGCGCCAACAGATGTTCGTTGGAAGCGGCCTCGGTCCAGCTGAGCACCGGGGTGACGCAGGCGTCGGTGCCGGCGAAGATCGCCGTCCACTCGTCGCGGGTCTTACTCGCGAACGCGAAAGTGAACAGCTCCCGCATTTCGGGATAGTGGGCCACATCGAGCTGGTTGGGCACCGCGTCTGCCGCCAACCCGAGTCCCGCGAGCAACTGGGCGAAGAACTGGGGTTCGATCGCGCCGACGGCCATGTAGCCGCCGTCTGCCGTTTCATAAGTCCGGTAGTAAGGCGCGCCACCGTCGAGCAGGAACGACTCGCGCTGGTCCTTGAGCGAGCCGGTCGCCTTCATCGTCCACATCATCTGCGCCAGCACGCTGACCCCGTCGACCATCGCGGCGTCGATCACCTGGCCCTTGCCGGACTTCTCCCGTTCGTAGAGGGCGGCGACGATGCCGATCAGCACCAGCATCGAGCCGCCGCCGAAGTCGGCGACGAGGTTGAGCGGCGCCACGGGTGGACGGTCGCGGTACCCGATCGCGCTCAGCGCACCGGTCTGCGACAGGTAGTTGATGTCGTGGCCGGCGGTCGAGGCCAGCGGGCCGTCCTGACCCCAGCCGGTGATCCGGGCGAAGATCAGCCGCGGGTTGACCGCCGCACATTCGGCTGGCCCGATGCCGAGGCGCTCACAGGTGCCGGGGCGAAAGCAGTCCAGCAGCACGTCGGCTTTCGCGGCCAGGCCCAGCAGCACGTCGGGCTGGGATTTGACGTCCAGATCCACGACCCGCTTGCCGCGGTGCATGAGGTCGACGTTCTCGGCCGGCATCGTCAACCCCCCAGCGGGCCTGCGTAGCCTGACCACGTCTGCACCGAGGTCGGCCAGGATCATGCCGGCATGCGGCCCCGGTCCGATCCCGCCGAGCTCGATCACTCTCACCCCGGCCAGGGGTCCGGTATTCGTCACGGCCGTAAGGTAACTCAGCCGCCCTTCTTGACCTTCAGCACCTGCTTACGCAGGCCGTCGGTGGCGGTTTCCATCGCGCCTTTGATGGTGCGCTTGACCACGAAACCGGGCAGCGGAACAGCCAGGTCGATGGACAGGTCGAAGCGCAGCTTGGTCGCGTCACCGTCGGGAGTCAGCGTGTATTTCGCGTCCTGGGCACGCAATTGGCCGGCCTTGACCAGCGTCCAGCTCACGACGTTGTCGGCCCAGGTGTACTCGACGATCTGCTCGTCGGTCAGGCCCGCCGCCTTGATCTTCATCTTGACCTTGTGCGGCCTGCCGTTGTCGTAGGCCTCCAGGACCTCGGCACTCTGATACTGCGGGGACCATGTCGGGGTCGATGCGACGTCGGCGATGACGTCCAGAATTTCGTCGGCGCTTGCCTCGATCACGACCTCGCGGGAATCTTTGACTGCCATGGCGTGACCATAGCGAGGCGAGCGCGTCGGCGGGAAGGTATTGACTCGTTATGAGCCCGGCGGCGCCAGCATCGACTGCCACGTCTTGTTCCCCGGGTGGGCCAGGTCGCCCTCGGTGTAGCGCTTACCGTCGGGCCCGACGTAGCCACCGGTGGCCGGGTCGTACGGGACGAACGCGACCGGTGGCGCGGCGCCGGTGCCCTGCGGCGGTGGCAGCCGCGGATCGGCGCCCGGCGGGTACTGCGGCACCCCCTGGCCGGAGAACGTGGCGTTGGGGTCGCCCTTCCAGTTGAACCCGTCGTTGAGCGGCACGTAGTTCTCGTTGCTTTCGCACATCTCGATTGTCGGGGCGCGCTTGGCCGGATTGTTCTCGCACGGAATGTTGCGCACGCCACGGACATTCATGTCGGAGTCCTGTGGGATCCGGCAGTACAGGTCACCGGCGGGACGCTCCGGGTAGTCGGTGTCCGACGGTGAGCGCTGCTGTTGGACCGGCAGGAAGCCGGTGTTGCAGGGCGGCGGCAGGTTGAGATTCAGGTTGAAGTCGAGGTAGATGCCCCGGTATGACTGCTTGACTCCCGAGTCGGCGACCGCGATCGCCTGCATCACGGAGGTGCCCTGCGGGAACAGCACCAGCAGCTGCTCGATGTCGTTGCGGTAGGTCACCGCGATGTCACCGAGGCTGACCAGGTTGGCCAGCAGCAAAGGCAGGGCCGGTGAGACCCGGTCGAACAGTGCCTTGCCCTCGTCCAGGGCCGGCCCGCCGGTGTTGAGCAGATCGGCGAACGCGCGGTCCTGCGCCTTGAACTGGCCGGTGATCGACGCCATGTGCGCGGCCCAGGTGGCGATCGAATCCGAGGTCTGCACCTGGGAATTGAGAACCGGTGGCGTCTGGTCGATCAGCTCGGTCAGCGGCCCGACGGTCTTGCCGCCTTCGATGGCCAGCGCCGTGGATCCGTCGACGATGCGGGACAGTTCGGGACCCAGCCCGCCAACGGCGGTGGCCGCCTCGTCGACGACCGTGCGTAGGTTGTCCTGCGGGATCGCTTGCAGCGCTGTGTTGGTGGCGTCGAGCAGTCTTCCGATGTCGGGCGGGGTCTGAACTTCGGCGGCGGGGATGACATCACCGTCGCGCAGCTTCGCATTCGCCCCGGGCTGCGGGGTGAGTTCGAGGAACTGTTCACCGACGGCCGAGCGGCTGTGCACCGCCGCCGCGACGGGCCCGGGAATCGGTTGGCCCGAGTCCAGTTTCAGCACCGCTCGCACCCCGTCGCGAGTGACGTCGATCGATTCGACCCGGCCGACCTCGGTGCCGCGATAGGTCACCACCGACGTCGGGTACAGCCCACCCGAGGTGGGCAGGTCGACCGTAACGGTGTAGCGGCCGATGCCCAGCAGCGCTGGCACGTTGACGAATCCGAACGCCATCACCCCGACGGAGATGATGGTGACTGCGCCGAGGATGGCCAGCTGGGTCCAGACCTGTCGCGACAACCGCAACACCTCAGTACCCCCCGAAGTGGTAGGGAGCGATCAACGGATTGTTCGCCGTGTACGGGCTGGGCATCTGGCCGATGGTTCGGCCCCACTGCATTTCGAGTTCGGTCAGGTTGCCTTCCCACCTGGTGCCGGTGAACAGGCTGCTGTCGATGCGGCTCAGGGTCAGGTCGATGACCAGGGTGATGTTGGCGAAATCACCGCGAAACCAGTTGGGGATGGTGCTTTTAACCCACGGATAGGTGGAAAGGAAATCGAGGCCCTTGGTCAGGGCAGGGCCGGCGTTCGCCAGTTCGCGCAGGACCGGGGCGATGTTGCGCAGGTTGTCCACCAGCGACTCCTTGGTCTGGTGGACAGTGTCGGCGGCGATGGCACCGAACTTGCCGAGTGCGTCGATGGCGTTGGCCAGCTTGGTGCGCGAATCGGCAAGCACCGCAAGCGCTTGCGGGATCGTGGTCAGCGCGTGATCGACAGTCTGGTCCTTGGCTGCGACCTGACCGGCCAGGTTGTTGAGCCGTTCGGTGGCGGTGATGATGTCGTCGGTCTGCGTGTTGAGCTGATCGGTGAACGTATCCAGCTGGTGCAGCAGGCTTTTCATGTCATCTTCACGACCGGACAGCGCGGTGGCAAAAGCCTGGTTGATCTCCTGCAGCTGGCCCAGACCACCGCCGTTGAGCAACACCGACACCGATGCCAGCGTCTGCTCGGTGGTCGGATAGGTGCTGGCCCGCGACAGCGGGATCAGCGAGCCGTCCTTGAGCTCCCCGTGCGGCGGCTCGTCGGTGGGCGGAGCCAGTTCGATGTGCTGGGATCCCAGCAGGCTGGTCTGGCCGACTTTGGCGGTGCTGTTGGCCGGCAGGTGGATATCGCCGTCGATACGCATGGTGACCAGGGCGTGCCAGTCCTGGACTTCGATCTTGGTGACGTTGCCGACGTTGACGTCGGCGACCCGCACCCGGGTGTTCTGCTGAATGGTCGTCACGTCGGGCAGCTGCGCCTGGATGGTGTACGAGCCGGGCCCGGTACCGGTGGTGCCCGGCAGGCTCAGCGAATTCAGTCCGCGCCATTCGCATCCCGAGATCGCAGACAGGCACACCACCCCCAGAATGAAGGCCACCAGCCGCCTCATGGTGAGCCGCCCGGTGCCATCAAGCCGACGAGACCCTGACCGGGATCGGTCGGGGTGGCCGGAGCAGGGGGTGCTTCGGCAGCCAGCGCACCCGCGCCGTCGGTGGGCGGTGGTGCCGGTGCGGCCGGCGGCAGGTTCGGGTTGAGTCTGTCTTCGCTATACGTGATCTCATTGGGGCGCGCCGTCGCTCCGACAAAGGGGTTCACACCGAGCGGCGGGTAGTTGTACTGCCGGTTCTTGATGATCGGCGCCAGGTACTGCGTGCACAGCTTCGCGGACTGTTCGGCACCTTCGCGCGACGCGGCCTGGATTGAGCTGCAGATGAATTGGACGGTGTCGGCGAAGTTCACCGGCGCCAGGATCCCGGTGATGGCGCTTTGGGCGGGCTGATAGATGTTGGTGAAATTCTGAAAGACGGTCGGCGCGATGTGCAGTGCCTGCTTGATGTCGCCGCGGCTGGCGTTGAGCGCGGTGGTGATCGCGTTGAGGTGGTCGAAAGTCTGCCCGAGGCCTTCTCTGTTGTCGGCGACGAAGCCGCGCAAGTCATTCACCGCACCGTCGAGCCCGTGGGTGGCGTTGGCGATCTCGTTGGGCGAGTTCGACAACACCGTGGTGACGTCGGCGAGGTTGGTGTTGAACGAGGCCAGCAGATCACTACTGGAGGACAACGCGGACACCAGCAATTGCAGGTTGCGCACCGTGCTGAAGATGTCGGTGGCGTGATCACCCAGCGCCGACGCGGCCTGGGAAAGCTTGATCACGGTGTCGCGGGCGGTGTCGCCCCGCCCGCGCAGGTTGTCGGCGGTGGTGTTGATGAATTCACCCAACGTGCTCACGCCGCCCGGGGTGGTGGGCTGGAGTGTGTCAGTGAGCTTTTCCAGCTGCCGGCGCAGGTCGTCCCATTCGATGGGAACCGCAGTGCGCTCGATCGGGATGCTCGCCCCGTCGGCCAGCGCCGGGCCGCTCGAGTAGGCCGGAACCAGCTGGATGGCCCGGGCCGAGACCAGCGACGGCGACAGGATCGCCGCCTTGACGTCGGCGGGCACCTTGTACTGGGTGTCGACGGAGAAAGTGACCTTCGCCGAATTCGGTTGTGGCTCGATCTTGTCCACGGTGCCGACCGCGACACCGAGGATACGGATCTCGTCGCCGGTGTACAGACCGTTGGTGTTCGAGAAGTAGGCAACGTAGCTGTTGCGGGCGACGTGCCGACCCCACGGAGTGGCCACGACGACGATGGCGGCGGCCAGAGCCACCACCAGGCTGATCCCGGTGATGATCTGAATGACGCGGCGATGGCGGGTGAGCATCGTCAGTTCCCTCCATCGGTCGGGGGTACCGGCGGGACAGTCGGCGGCGGCAGTTCACCCGGCGCGGGCCCAAGCGCCGGCGGTCCCGGCGGCGGCCCGCCGGGCGGCGGCGCGGGCAGCGGTTCCCGATACGGATAGCGGCCCGGGAACTGCGCGGGCAAGTTGGGGTCCTGGTTTCCGGTGATCGCATCGGGCAGTGTGAGATTCGGCTCGCCGCCCTGGCCGGTCCGCGGGAACGGCACCGGCAGTGGCGGGGTTGCGGGCTGGCCGACACCAGGTTCGACGAGTTGGGACGGCAGCAGAGTAGCGGGGTCCAGCCCCAGGTCGGAGAATGCGGCGTCGATGAACGGCTGGGAGAACTGGCCAGGCACGAGATTGACCAGTGAGGCCTTGAAGAACGGTCCCGATCCGAGCACCTCACCGAACGACATCGCATAGCGCCGCAACAGATATAGCGTGCGCTGCAGCTCCTTCTTACGGTTGTCCAGGATCCCCAGCACACCGTTGAGCTTGTCGACGGCGGGCTTGAGCTGGGTGCGGTTGTCGTTGACCAGACCGGAGATTTGTGCGGACACCGCGGTCAGGTTGCCCATCAACGCGTCGAGCGACTGGCGCTGGGAGAGCAATTCGACCAGCAGCGCATTGGCGTTGGCCACCAACTGGGCAATCTGATCACTACGTTTGGCCAGCACCGCGGTGACCTTGTTGGCGTTGGCCAGCAGGTCGCGCAGCTTGGCGTCGCGGACGTTCAAGGTATCGGAGAAGCGTGCCACACCCTCCAGCGCGAGTTTCAGGTCGGGCGGGGTGTCCTTGAACGTGTCGGCCAGTGTGGTGAGCGCCGAAGACAACTGCGTGGCGTCGAGGCCGCTGATTGTGGTGGTGAGGTCCCCCAGGGCATCGGTGAGATCGTAGGGAGACTTGTTGCGTTCCAACGGAATCGGACCGGCCAGCGACCCATCGCCGCGCGGGGTCAGCTCCAGGTATTTGGTGCCGAGCACGGTTTCTGTCTTGATCGCAGCCTCGGTGCGGTCGCCCAGATCGACACCGTCGCGCACGGTGAAGTCCACCAGCACCTTGGTGCCCTGCAGCTTGATATCGGAGACCCGGCCCACGCCGAGTCCGGACACCCGCACGTCGCTACCGGTCTTGATGCCGCCCGCATCGGCGAAATAGGCGGAATAGTCCGACGTCCCCTTGATGAACGGGATCTTGTCGTAGGAGAAGACGGCGACCACCAGGGCGACCACAACGAGGACCCCGACGATGCCCACGGTCAGCCGGTTTCGTTCGGCCAGCGGCTTGAACTTCGGGCGCTTGAGGGTGATTCGGCTCATTTGGGTGTGCACCGTCCGGTGTCTTGGCCGGCGAGCTTGACGAACACGGGCTGCCCGCCCTTGCCGTTGAGCTTGAGGATGGCGTCGCAGAGGTAGAAGCCGAAGTAGTCGCCGTATAGGCCGTTGCGCGACAGCACCTGATACGCATCGGGCAGCGTCTTGACCAGATTGTCGACGTAGTCGTGGTCAGCCATCACCTGGCCGGCGAAACGGTCGGTCTGCACCACGGTGTCCTTGATCGGCTGGCGTGCGGCGGTCAGCAGGTCGGCGACCGACCCCGCGGCGGCGTTGATGTAGGCCACCCCGTTGCCGATGTCGGTGCGGCGGTCGGCGAGTCCCTGGACGAGCTGGGAGAGCTTGTCCAGTCCGGTCGCGAACTGGTCGTCGCGGGCGGCGAAGGTGCCCAGCACGGTGTTGAGGTTGGTGATGACCTGTCCGATCAGCTGGTCGCGGCCGGCCAGTGTGGTGGTCAGCGCCGATGTCTGGGCGAGCACTGAGGAGATGGTGCCGCCTTGACCCTGGAACACCCGCAGCAGTTGGCCGGACAGCGCGTTGACCTGGTCGGGGTCCAGTGCACGGAATAGCGGCCGGAATCCGCCGATGAGTGCGTCGACGTCAAGGGCCGGCGAGGTGCGGGCGAGCGGAATAGTCTGCCCCGGTTGGAGTTTGCGTACCGATCCCGGCCCCTCCTCCAGGGACAGGTACCGGTCGCCGATCAGGTTCTCGTAGCGCACCACTGCCCGGGTGCCCTCGGTGAGCTGCAGGCCCTTGTCGATGGCGAAGTCCACGGTGACCGTGCCGTCCTTGTGCAAGGTCATGTCACTGACCTTGCCAACCTCCACGCCGGCGATGCGGACGAAGTTGCCGCCCTTGAGCCCCGACACGTTGGTGAACACCGCGCTGTACCCGGTCCGGGAGTCGAAGCGGAACTGCCCGAACACCGTGACGAGGACGAACATGAAGAGCAGGCACATCGCGCTGAAGAGCACCACGCGGGTTACCGAGCGAACCGTCTTTGATCTCATGGCTGCCCTCCGGGCGGCGGCGGGTTCAGCGGTGTGCCGTCCGGCGCGAATTCAGGTGCGCCGTAGGCGGGTTGACCGGGGTAGGTCGGCCAGGGACCGGGTGCCGGGCCGCCCGGGTAGCGGACCTTGGGATCTTCGGGCACACCTTTGGTGGCCGGGAAGTAGTTCGCGATGCCGGGGAAACCGATGCCGGGGTTGGGCCGGATATCCAGGCCCGTGCCGAAGCCGGTGTCGGTGACCAGATACTTGACCGGGAAGTTCTTGCTGGCGTCGGGCAGCGAGCCGCAGCTCGGCTTGCCGCCCGGGCCGCCCTTGGCGTTGACGACAGGCAGATTGTCCGGGAAGCGATAGGGGTCGTCGCCGGCCAGCAGCGCCGCGTCCATGATAACCGATTTTCCGTTGCCGCCCATGGCATCTCGACCTCCGTGGTCGAGGAACCACTGGGCACCCTGAAAGAGGCAGGTGTAGGTCGGCGAGTACTTCATCAAAAGGGCCGTGGTGGGGTCGAGGAGATTCATCGCACGCACCAGGTTGGGTTCGTTGGTTCCAATGGTGTTGATTCCCGACTGGGAGAAGCCGACCGCGGACAGCAGCAGGTTGTCCAGCGCACCGGCGTTGGTGGTGAGCGTCGCGCTGGTGGTGGTGAAATTGTCCAAAATCGACAGGATGTCCTGCGCCGCATCAGAATACGCCTGGGTGGCCTTCCCGAATAGCTGCCAGTCTTTTTGCACGGTCGGCATTCTCGGGTTCACGGCGAGCAACACGGTGTTGGCATCGGTGATGGCCTGGCCGATCCGTTCACCCTTGCCACGTACAGATTCGGAAACCGCCGACAACACCGCGTTCAGTTTCGCCGGGTCGACCTGGCGCACCACCGACTGCAGGTTCTCGAAGACGGTGTTCACCTCGACGGTCACATTTCGTGAGCGGACGACGGCGCCGGGTTTCAGGGACCCGGTGCCGTCCGACGGGATGATGAGGTCGACGTATTTGGCGCCGAAAGCGGTGCTCGACTTGATCTCCGCTTCGACGTTGCTCGGCAGGTATTGGAATGGACCGGGATCGATCTTCAGATTGAGGGTCGACAGATTGATGCCGTCAGCACCGCGTTGCGTACCGATCGAAGAAACCTGGCCGATCTGGACGCCGCGCAACTTGACCTTGGCGCCGTCCTCCATGACCAGGCCGGCGCGGTCGGAGATCAGGGTCAGGGGAACTGTTGTGCGCAGTGCGCCGGTGAACAGCAATGCCGTCAGCGCAGTGAGCGCCGCGATCAACAGGATGAGCACCGGGGCCCACCAAATTGGATCGATCCTGCCCCGCCGAGGTGTAGTGGCCACTGCTCACCCCGACAGGTGGAAGTTGCCGGACTGCCCGTAGACGGACAGTGAGATGGTCAACAGGATGAAGACACCGGCGGTGATGGACGTGCGCACCGCGCGACCGACCGCCTCCCCGACACCGGCCGGGCCGCCGGTGGCGGTGTAGCCGTAGTAGGTGTGGACCGACATCACCGCGGCGGCCATGGCCAGCGCCTCGACGAACGACCACAGCAGATCGGTCGGGTGCAGAAACGTCGAGAAGTAGTGGTCGTAGACGCCGCGGGACTGGCCGTAGATGATCGTCGTGCCGAACCGGGTGGCGAGGAACGACATCAGCACGGCGACGGTGTAGATCGGGACGACCGCGATGATGCCGGCCACGATCCGCGTCGACGCCAGATAGGTGACGGCACGGATGCCCATCACTTCCAGTGCGTCGATCTCCTCGTTGATGCGCATGGCACCCAGTTGTGCGGTGGCGCCGGCTCCGATGGTCGCGGCCAGTGCCACACCCGCGGTCGCCGGGGCGATGAACCTGACGTTGAGGAAAGCCCCGAGAAACCCGGTGAGGGCTTCGATCCCGACATTGGACAGGGTGTTGTAGCCCTGCACGGCAATCAGGGCGCCGGTGGACAACGTGAGGAAGCCGACGATGACCACGGTGCCGCCGATGACCGCCAGCGCCCCGGTACCCATGCCCATCACGGCGATCAGGCGCAGCACCTCGGCCGGATAGCGCCGAATGGCGTCGCCGGTGGCGGCCAGGGCGTTGCCGTAGAACGCGGTCTGCTCGCCCAGCTTGCGGGTGGTGTCGACAGCGCGCTGGTACACCTGGGATACGGGCGATCCCGCGTCGCTTCTCGCTTGTGTCATGGCGCCACCTTCACGCCGAACGCCGTCGCCAGGATGTTGATCAGGAAGAGCGCCATGAACGCGAACACCACGGTCTCGTTCACGGCGTTGCCCACCGCGGTCGGGCCGCCACCCACGGACAGCCCCTTGTAGCAGGCGATCAAGCCGGCGGACAGCCCGAACAAAAAGGCCTTCGCCAGCGAGACGACCACCTGTGGCAGCCCGGTGAGCAGCGTCATCCCCGCGACGAATGCCCCCGGGGTGACGTGCTGGACGTAGACCACGAAGAAGTAGCTTCCGGCCAGCCCCACGACGGCCACCACCGAATACAGCATCAGCGCAACGAAAGTCGCTGCGATCACCCTGGGCACCACGAGAGCCTGGGTCGGGTTGACGCCGATGACCTTCATGGCGTCGATCTCCTCGCGGATGGTGCGGGCACCGAGGTCGGCGCACATGGCGGTAGAGCCGGCCCCGGCGACGACGATCGCGGTCACCACCGGACCGACCTGCGTCACCGACGCGAGCGCAGCCCCGGCACCGGACAGGTCCCCCGCGCCCACCTCCAGCAGCACGATGTTGAGCGTGAAAACGATGAGCACCGTGTAGGGAATCGACAGCACCAGCGTCGGCACGATCGACACCCGCGCCACGAACCAGATCTGGTCGAGCAGTTCCCGCCAGGCGAACGGCCTGCGGAACATCGCGGCGAGCGTCTCACCGACGAGTACGACGAAGTCCCCCACCGAGAAAACCGGCTTGGACCACGCGACGCTCACGGATGCGGGAGGGGTGACGAGCGGCGGGGCGAGGGCGGCGTCATCGCCGCCTCGCGCAAGCACCCCTCTGCGGATCCCACATGCAGTCCTCTCGTCGTCAAGCCTGAGGCGGACGCTAAGAGGGCGGAGATTAGCTGTCAACGCAAGGGGTTGCGCAGAAACTGTCGTCAATTCCAGGTATCGGCTGGTTGCCCCAACGCTTTTGATTTCACTCAGACGGATTAAATCGTCCCGAGCCGAAATCTTGCCGCGCGGGAGTTCCGGCCATCAGTAAGCTCACAGACATGGGTGAAGCGGTTGATCCGTCGGTACCACCGAGCGGAACCGGATGTGTCGAATGTGAAGCCGCCGGCGGCTGGTGGGTGCATCTACGGCGCTGTGCGGCCTGTGGGCACATCGGCTGCTGCGACGATTCGCTGATGCGGCACGCCGCCGCCCACTGGCGGGAGAGCGGGCATCCGATCATCCGGTCGTTCGAGCCGGGTGAGGACTGGTTCTGGGACTACCAGACCGACCAGTACTACGACGGGCCGGACCTGGCGCCGCCCGAGTGCCGCCCGTCGGAGGAGACCACGCCGGGCCCGCGGGGGCGGGTGCCGACCGACTGGATGGAAATCCTGCGCAACCGCGCCGACTGAGTCAGCGCGTCGGGGGCGCCGCGGCGGCGCACGCATACCGTCGCGCAGGCGTCGTCGGTCACCGTGCCGTCGTCGACGATGACGCGCTTCTTCCGCAGCACCGAACGGCCGCATGCGAGGAACGGAACCGGGGTCGCGGTGTCGTCGGGAGATATCTGAACCGAGTCGGCGAAGCGGGTCCCAACCTCAGCGGGCTCGAAGTGCACGGTGTAACGGATGGTGAAAAGCCAAGTGCCGTCAGGGCGCTGTTCCCCGCGGACGATCAGGGAGCCGTCACCGATCCTCGCCATACCTTAGATAGTGCGCCGCCCGACGGCCGATGCGCGGAAGCACACGCCGAGACTTCTACGCCAATCCGGCCGCGGTCATTTCCTTTTCAAATTCGACGCTCATCCGCTCAGCGAATGCGGTGACGGCCTTGAGCGGGCGCAGCATCACCGTGAACTCGTCGATGAGTCCGTCGTCGCCGACATGCAGGAAGTCGCAGCCGTTGATGTCGAGGTCGCCGACTTTGGCGGTGAACACCAGCGCGTGGTCGGCATCTCCTTCGTGGCCGATCTCGCGCACATAGGTCAGGTCGGCGAAAACCCGCGAGACCGCCCGCAGAATGACGCCTATCTGCTCACGACCCTGATACGGCTTGTGGGCGATCGGACTGCGGAAGACCACGTCTTTTGCGCACAGGGCGGGCAGGGCATCGAAATCACCGGCTTCGACGGCAGCGCGAAATGCATGCATGTGGTCAGCATGCCACGCACCGATTCCTAGCCTTCGACGATCCCGTCACGCAGCGACTCCAGCGCGGTGCGGCACAGCCGGGCCAGCTCCGCCAGCGACCTGTCCTCGCCGACCATCCACAGCTCCATCGCGCCGAAAACGGCCGCGGCGATACACCGCGCCGTCACGATGACGCGCAGCCGCTCGTCGGGGGTGGTCGGCTGAGCGCTCTGCGACAGCTGGTCGGCGATCGCGTCGGCGAACTCCGCTTCCACCTGCCGGGTGTGGCGCACGATGCGGCCGGGGTCGAGTTCCCTGGCCCGCAGCGCGGCGATCTGGGCGACCGCTTCCGGGTCATACGGCGACGCGTCGATGGCCGACTGCACCGACTCGATGATCGACTCCCCCGGTGAGCGAGCGTGCAGCGCGGCGCGGAACCACTCGAGGCCGACGTCGTAGTCGGCGAACAGCAGGTCGTGTTTGGACGTGAAGTGCCGGTAGAAGGTGCGCAGCGAGACGCCGGCGTCATCGGCGATCTGCTCGGCGGAGGTGTCCTCCACGCCCTGCGCGAGGAAGCGCACCAAGGCGGCACGCCTCAGCGCGTCGCGGGTGCGCTCGCTGCGCGCTGTCTGAGCAGGCCGAACCACGCAGGTAACGTACCGCAAAAGGAATTGTCAAAATTGACAAAACGTGCGGCTTTCTTCACTACAGTTACGAAGCCATGACGCTCCTCGTTCATGCCGTCCTGGCCGTCCTCGTCATCGCGTGGATCATCGGATCCAACTCGCCGATCTTCCGCAGGCCCGCGGGCGGCCCCGCGGTGAGCTTGCTCGAGATCCTCTACTACGTCATCGGTATCGCATCGGTCGTGTTCGGCTGGTACTTCAACATCCAGTTCGTCCACCACTACGCCGACGGCTCCGGCAATGTCTTCACCGGCGCCGGCAGCTGGTGGCAGTTCATCACGCTGGGGTACGCCAACCCGGCCGCGGCATCAGCCAGCCAGGATTACACGATCGGCAACGTCATCCTGCTGCCGATGTTCACCATCATCGACGGCTACCGGCGCGGCATCCGCCGGCCGTGGCTGTACTTCGTGGCCAGCCTGTTCACCAGCTTCGCATTCGCCTGGGCCTTCTACCTCGCTACCGTGGAACGGCAACGGCTGCACGAGAAGTCGCGTCAGACGGTTGGCGCCAGCGTCGGGTAGTCGACGTAGCCGGCGGGGCCCGGCGAGTAAAACGTCGCCACGTCGGGCTCGGTGAGTTCGGCGCCGGTACGCAGTCGCTCGATGAGGTCGGGGTTGGCCAGGTACGCCCGGCCCACCGCCGCGGCGCTGATGGCGCCCCAGTCGGCGAGGTTCTCCAGCTCGCAGAAGCTGGTGTCGACGTCACGACCGGTGTTGAGAACGAACGGCCCGGGCCACAGGGCCCGAACAACGCCGAACTCGGCGGCGTCCGGGTTGATCAGAACGTGTAGGTAGGCGAGACCCAGCGGCGAGATCCGTTGCAGCAGAGCTTCGTAGGCCGACACGGTGTCCACCTCGTTGACATCGCCGGCACCGTTTCCGGGTGAGATGCGCAATCCGACGCGGCCCGGTCCGATCTCATCGGCGACCGCTTCGACGACCTCGGCGGCCAGTCGTGCACGGTTCTGCGCGGATCCGCCGTAGCGATCGGAACGGGTGTTAGTGGCATCGGCCAGGAACTGATGCAGGAGATAGCCGTTGGCGGAATGGATTTCGACCCCATCGAGTCCCGCGTTGACGGCGCGGCGGGCCGCTGCCCGGAACTGGGCGACCACGCCGGCGATTTCGTGGGTGTCGAGCGCCCGGGGCACCGGGAGTGGCTTCTTGCCGGACGGCGTGCGCGCCACCATGTCGGCCGCGATCGGCGAGGGCGCCACCGACTCAGCGCCGTTGATGTCTGGGTGAGCCATCCTGCCGACGTGCCATATCTGCATGAACATGAGCCCGTCTTGGGCGTGAACGGCAGCGGCGACGTCTGCCCACTTCTCCTGATGCCGGTCGGTGTAGATGCCCGGGGTGTTGACGTAGGCACCGTTGCCGACCTGGGAGATGGCGGTGGCTTCGCTGATGATCAGCCCGGCCGTCGCACGTTGCGCGTAGTACTCGACCTGCAGGTCACTGGGTGTGCCGTCGGCCTCCGCCCGCGAACGTGTCAACGGCGCCATGAACAGCCGATTCCGGGCGGTGTTCGCCCCGATCGTGATCGGCCGGAGCAGGGCTGCGTCGTCGGTGAGGGTGAACGTCATGCTTGGCTACAAGTGCACAGCCGTACCTATTCATTCCCGTTCATTCCCGTTCATTCCCGCCCGATTTATGGATCGTCGTCTGGCCCGAGCAGGCGTTCGGGGTGGTGGTAGTCGTTGGTGCCGCCGCGCAGCATGGGGAGCGCGGGTGGTGGGATCCATTCGGTGTGGCCGTCTGCGAGTTTTCGGGTGGCCCAGCCGCCGGTTTCGACGAGTTGGTTGTCGGGGTCGCAGGCCAGGCCGAGGTCGTCGATGTCGGTGTTACCGCCGTTTTTCCAGTCTTGGGCGGCGTGGTGCACGCCGCTGTGATAGCCCGGTGCGTCGCAGCCTGGTCGAGTACACCCACGATCCTTGGCGTGCAGGATGATTCGCTGATCGGCTGATGCGATGCGTTTGGTGCGGCCCAGCCACAACGCCCGCCCGTTCACCCCGTCGAACAGGGCGAGGTAGTGGTAGGCATGGGCGGCCATCCGGATCACGTCGGGGATCGGGATCAAGGTGCCGCCGGCGGTGACCGCATAGCCGGTCTTGGCGTGGAGGTCCTGCAGGGTGGCCGACACGATGACCGTGACCGGTAAGCCGTTGTGCTGACCGAATGTCGGATCACCGAGTTGCCCGCGCACTAACGCTGTGAGGGCGTCGTGCTGGCGCTGACCGTAACTGCGCAGATCTCGTTGTGCGACTTCCTCACTAGGCGCGATGCTCGGGCTCTCGTCATCGGGGTTGCACACACCCGGGGCGGCGAATTTCGCGAACCAGGCGTCCAACTCCGAGCGCAGTTCGGGGTCGGCGATCAGCCGACCCACACTCATGCCGTCGACTTGTTGGCCCCCGCACCACACGAACCCGCGCTTGCGGGCCCGGTCGGCGTCGGAGAATGTCCCGTCGGGGTTCAGATGCAGTGCCAACCGGTGGGCGACTTTCTCCAACTGGTCCGGCCGCAGGGTGATCGCATGCCCGGCCAACGACCGTTCGGCTTTGTCCACCTCGACCGGCGACACATGATCGGGCAACTCCCGGAAGAACGTCTGAATCACCCGCAGGTGCTCGCCATCCAACGACCCGGCCTGCCACGCTGCCGACGTCTCGGGTAACAGCGGCGGCAGGGGTTGCCCGGTCAACGTGGTGCGTGGTGCGAGCTGCTCAGCATCGCGCATCCGGCGGCGCGCTTCCCGCGGGCTGATCCGCAACACATCGGCCACGGCAATCCCCACCGGCGGGCAACCCGCAAACCGCTCCAACCGGGCCAGCACCGCATGCGAGAGCGCCACCTGACGCCGCCGCGCAGTCTCCAACCGCTCCAACACCACAAACCGCCGCGGCGGCGACAACACCTCGAGATCGACGGCACCGAGACGCTCGACAACATCGTCGAGCTCCTCCAACAACCCATCGATCGAACACATATTCGAATACTATGTGAACGTGCCGACAAAACTCAGCGCTCCCGACCGGATGGTGCCGTCGAACCTTTCGGCCGTGTCGGCGTGACAACCAATCGAACGGACTGAACCACCGCGTGTTCGATGGCCCGCGGGGTTGCCCCGTCGCCCAGGTTTTGATCAACGTTGTCTCGCTAAGCTGCACCCATGCGAGTTGCGGTCCTGGGAGCCAGAGGCAAAGTCGGAACAACGATGTGCGACGCCGTGCGTGCGGCCGACGACCTGACGTTGAGTGCGGAAGTCGATGCCGGTGACGCACTGTCGTTGCTGACTAGCAGCGGCACCGAAGTGGTCATCGACTTCACCCACCCCGACGTCGTGATGGACAACCTGAAGTTCCTCATCGACAACGGAATCCACGCTGTTGTCGGCACCACCGGCTTCACCGACGAGCGCCTGGATACGGTCCGCGCTTGGCTTGCCGCCAGACCCGGCTCCGCGGTGCTGATCGCACCCAACTTCGCGATCGGAGCCGTGCTGTCGATGCACTTCGCGCAGAAGGCCGCACCGTACTTCGAATCAGTGGAAGTCATCGAGCTGCATCATCCGCACAAGGCCGACGCCCCGTCGGGCACCGCTACACGCACTGCCAAGCTGATCGCCGAAGCTCGAAAAGGCTTGCCGCCCAACCCCGATGCCACCAGCACCGGGCTGGAGGGCGCTCGCGGCGCTGACGTCGACGGCATTCCTGTCCACTCCATTCGGCTGACCGGTTTGGTCGCACACCAAGAGGTGCTGTTCGGCACCCTCGGCGAGACGCTGACCATCCGGCACGACAGCCTGGACCGCACATCGTTCGTGCCCGGCGTCCTGCTCGCCGTCCGCCAGGTCGCGAGCCGGCCTGGGCTCACCATCGGGATCGAACCGCTGCTCGACCTGTGAATGCCGCGCTGCGTATCCAGCTGCTGATCGGCCTCATGTGTACGGCCCTGGTGGTGTACTTCGTGCTCCTCGGCCGGACCGGGATCACGCTCATCGGCACCGGAACGCCGGTCGCCATCGCGCTCGGTGTCGGCGTGCTGATCCTGCCGGTCGTCGGGGCGTGGGCGATGGTCGCCACCCTGCGCGCCGGATTCGCCCACCAGCGGCTGGCCCGGCTCGCGGTCGAAGACGGGATGGAACTCGACGTGAGTGGCTTGCCGAGGACGCCGGCGGGCCGTATCGAGCGCGACGCTGCCGACGCCCTGTTCGACAGGGTGCGGGCCGAACTGGAAGCCGACCCGGACAACTGGCTGCGCTGGTATCGGCTGGCCCGGGCCTACGACTATGCGGGCGATCGCAGCCGTGCCCGCGAAGCGATGCGCAAAGCCGTTGCCATGCAAGCGGAGTTCAGAGGGGACTGATATCTCCGTACGAGGCCGATTGCTGTTGCGGATCGGTTTCACCCTCGTACAACCACGAGGCGTCGATGTACCAGTCCACCGGCCCGTAAGGTCCGCCCTGGATCCCGATGGGGGAGCCCATGTCGCCCAGGTCGCTGACGAAGGTGACTTTGTCGACGTGGACATCGCTGCCGGCGATGTACTGCGTGGGATTTCCCCCGCTGAGTTCGAGCGCCAAGAAGGATGATCCGACATGGTCGTCCATCGTCACCTTGACCGCAGCGATGTCGATACCGTCGACCTGCAGCAGCCGCACGCCGTAGCCCGCACCGTCGCCGCGCCCTGGCAGGTTCACGACGATATTGTCGAACGAGGCGTCCTTGACCCGGTAGAGCTCGACGCCGGCACCGTCGGCATCCGACGACGTGACCGTGCCGAACTTCACCCCAGCGATGTCCTGGATCAGGATCAGCCCGGGCCCGTCGAGTTCCAGATTGTCCACGGTCAAGTTCGACGACGGCAGTTCATCGACCGACAATTCGCTCCGAATCTGGCTTGCGCCAAACAGATAGATACTCGCGGCGTGGTCGGAGACCAGCTTCACGTTGTCGATCACCGAGTTCTGCAGGGACGCCAACAGCATGCCTCCGTCGCCGCCACCGGTCGGATCGCCGTTCGACACCGCGTAGATGTTGCTCAAGGTGACGCCGGCGAACTTGCTGGTCTCGGTGGCCGGTGTCTCCACCGCAACCGACCAGTTGTTGGAGTTGGTGATCGTGACACCATTGATCACGACGCCGGAGAAATCCCACCACATCGGATCTTCGGTGCCGTCGATGTTGTGCGTGCCGAGCACGATGCCGGTGCCGGTTCCGTCGATCGTGACGTCGGAGATCGTGACATTCCGCGACGCCAGGCTCGTCCAGTCGCCGGCGCCGGTGGAGATGGACGAATTGACTTGGATGCCAAAGTCTTTGCCGCTGACCGTGACGTGGCTGATGCTGATGTCGTAGCCGCCCTGGACCCGGACGCCGTCGGCTTGGCCTCCGACCACGGTGATGTTCGTGGCCGTCGAACCGCCGTTGTTCCACTCGCCGAGCCCGGGTTCGTTGAAGGGGCCGTCGGTGGGACCGTAGGTCCACGGCTGAGTCGGGTCGTAGTACGTGACGAAGGCCAGGCCGTCGTCGCCGGTGTTCTCTGCGTAGAGCCCGTTGACGGTGACGCGGCGGTCGGCGTTGAAATGCAAACCATCGGCAAGCGAGCCGATCACCGTGAGATTGGTGACCGTCACATCGGAAGCACCCATCACGACCACTCCGGCTTGCGGTGAATTCACCACGCGCGCATTGATGATCGAGATGTTCGACACTTCCCCGGTGGATCCCGTCCACCCCGCGGGAGGAGCGGAATCGGACGGGTAGCCCAGCACTGAGATCCCGTCGCCGAAGCTGCGGGCCGACGGGCGGGTGGTCCAATCGATGGTCGGATTGAGGATCGTGATGTTGGATGCCGCCCCCTCGACGCGGATGCCATAGCTGGTACCGAGTCCGTTCGCATCGAGGTTGTCCATCAGCAGTTGGGCGCCCGGGGCGAACTCCACCGTGACGTTCGAGAGGCCGTCGAGGAAAATCGCCGCGTTGCCGCTCGGATTCTGCTGGGCGAACCGGTAGTTGCCCGGGGGGAAGTAGAGAGTCTCGCCTGAGGTCAACGCGGCTTCGGCGGCCTTGATCGCCGCCGAGTCGTCGGTAACGCCGTCGCCGACCGCTCCGTAGTCCTTGACGTTGATTGTGGTGGTCGTGGCGCTCACCTGCGTTGTTGGGTTGGCAGCCGACGTGCTGGAGCGCGTCTGTTCGAGGTTACGGCGGAACAACTCCAGGATGGACGTCAGCGTCGGGACTGCGATCGGCCGGTTGGGGATGCCGAAGAGATGCAGAATCGCGGCGAACATGCCGGCCGGCGTCGGCACCGAGGCCTGCGCGCTCACCGTGCGCTCAGCGGTGGCCAGCGTCGGTGTCGTCGTCGCCGCGGTCGTTACCCCCGTGGTCGCCGGGGCGGGCGCCGATGACGAGGGGACGGCCACGCTGGCCACCTGGGAACTCTGCGGTTGACTCGCATCGGCGCCGGTTGTCGGTTGCCCTGCTGCTGCCGTCGACCGTTGCGGACCGCCTACGTCCCGTCGTGCCGAAGCAGACGGCGTCTTCTTGGTCGTCTCCGGGTGCGTCGACTTGCGCGCGGGCGCGAGTCGGAACTGACCCACCTGGGGCGATTTTGGCGAACCGCCGACCGATGACGATGAAGGGGATGACCCCGATAATCCGCCTGGGTCGGAAGAGTCAGCAAATGCGATGGCTGGCATCCATGCGACCGCAGCGCCGACACCGAGCGCCACCGCCAATGCGCCAACCCGGCCGATATACGGCGAATTGCCTGGCAGTTTAACGGAACTCAATGCACTCATTGCTCACCCCCCACCTCGCTTACGTAAGCGTCGATAGGCATTGGTTTAGCACGCGAGCAACCATCCCCGCTCGATCTGTGGGAATTATGGTGCACTCTTCAGATGAAGCCGCGCCTGCTGATCGTGCATCACACGCCGTCGCCGCACTGTCAGGAGATGTTCGAGGCGGTGCTTTCCGGCGCGACCGACCCCGAGATCGAGGGTGTCGAGGTGGTGCGTAGCCCTGCACTCACGGTCTCGCCGGTCGAGATGCTGGAGGCCGACGGGTACCTATTGGGTACGCCGGCCAACCTCGGCTACATCAGCGGGGCCCTCAAGCACGCGTTCGACCAGAGCTACTACCAGCTACTCGACTCGACGCGGGGGAGGCCGTTTGGGGTGTGGCTGCACGGCAACGAGGGCACCGAGGGAGCCGAGCGTGCCCTGGACGGCATCACCGCCGGGCTGGGGTGGGTCAAGGCGGCGGAATACGTTGTGGTGTCGGGCAAGCCGACCAAGGCTGATGTCGAGGCGTGCTGGAATCTCGGTGCGACCGTCGCGGCCACGCTGATGGGGGAGTGAATCAGCAGGGTTGGCGTTGGGAGATATCCAGTCCCCGTTGAGTATTGCCTGACGCGGCCGGCAGACCTCCGCTGCTCCGCCCAGATTGCTGCGCAAGCGCTCATTGGACGCTCGCCGGTCGACACGGCCTGCCGCCCTTCTGGACCTGCATGTCGCTCGGGCCCTACGGTCGGTGGATACAACAGCCGCTGCGGAAGGACGTGAGGCGCTATGGGGATAGCTGATATCGCATTGGGGGCCGCCCCGATCGCCGGCGGCGCACTGCTGGGTGTTGCCGCGGGCAGTCTGAGGGGCCCCGACGTCCGGGGCGCGATCAAGTCCGACCTCGAGTTGCTCGACAAGATCCCGGACGAAAACGTCGAGCTGCGCGCCGCACTGCGCAGGAGCATCGAGGAGCGCATCGCCGACCTCATCGCCGCCACCGAGAAGACCCGCGAACTGCGCGAGATCGCCACTTCCTACAAGGGCAATTGGCGCGACATCGTGGTGTTCGTCTGCGCCGTGTTGTTCACCATCGTCTGGTGGAACGTGCCGCACAGCCGTAGCAACTGGCTGGTGACGTTTGTGTTCCTGATCGTGTTGTCCGGGGTGGTTGCGCTGTACGCCTCGCGCGGTGTCATTCGCGCGCTGAGCAGCATTCGCCATCGGCACGACGAGCAGCCCACCTCAACGGGGTAGGTGCGCCCCGAAGTAGTCCTTCATCGCGTCCCAGTGCCGCTGCGCGGCGGCCTTGTCGTAGGCGGCGCTGTGGTCGGCCACCGCGAATCCGTGCAGTGCGGGATACCACTCGATGGTGTGCTCGACGCCGGCCGCGGTCAGCGCCTTGTCGAGTGTTTCAGCGGCATCGGGGGTGAAGGACGCGTCGTTCTCGGCGCCGCCGACATAGACGGCGGCCTGGATCTGGTCGGCCAGCAGGTGCGGGCTGCCAGGATCATCGGCGGCCAGGCCGCCGCCGTGGAACGACATCGCCGCCGCAACACGCTCGGGTAGGCGGCCCGCGACGATCAGCGACGTGCGTCCGCCCATGCAGTAGCCGGTGGTGCCGAACGTCGTCCCGCTGACCTCGGGCCGCGATTCCAGGTAGTCGAAGAACGCCGTGGCGTCCGACGTCATCTTGTCCGGGGTGATGCCACCCATCATCGTCATCAGCCGCTGGCGCTCATCGGGGTTGGTGAACGCGGTGTTCAGGTCGAACGGCGCCCAGTCGCCGCTGCGGTAGTAGATGTCGGGCACCAGGACCGCGTAGCCATAGCCGGCCAACTGGGCGGCCATATCGCGGAACACCTGGCGCGGGCCGCCGGCGTCCGGGTACATCAAGACAGCGGGCCACGGCCCGGTGCCCTCGGGGGTGGTGAAGGTGACGGGGCAAGTGCCATCGGGCGTGGTCACGGTGTCGCTGATGGTCGGCATGGCATCCGTTCTACTCTTCGGCCATGGACGTAAGCTGAGCGGTGTGCCGATCGCCACGCCGTACGAGGATCTGTTGCGACTTGTGCTCGAACAGGGCACACCGAAATCTGATCGCACCGGTACCGGCACTCGAAGCCTGTTCGGCCATCAGCTGCGCTATGACCTGGCGGCCGGCTTCCCCCTGATCACCACCAAAAAGGTGCACCTGAAGTCGATCGTCTACGAGCTGCTGTGGTTCCTGCGCGGCGAGTCCAACGTGGCCTGGCTGCAGCAGCACGGCGTCACCATCTGGGACGAATGGGCAAGCGAGACGGGCGAACTCGGTCCGATCTACGGTGTGCAGTGGCGGTCCTGGCCGACGCCGTCGGGTGAGCACATCGACCAGATCAGCGCGTCGCTGGAACTACTGAAGGCTGACCCCGACTCTCGTCGCAACATCGTGTCGTCCTGGAACGTCGGCGAGATCCCGCAGATGGCACTGCCGCCGTGCCACGCGTTCTTCCAGTTCTATGTCGCCGACGGCAAGCTGTCCTGTCAGCTTTACCAGCGCAGCGCCGACCTGTTTCTCGGCGTGCCGTTCAACATCGCCAGCTACGCGCTGCTGACCCACATGATGGCCGCCCAAGCCGGGTTGGACGTGGGGGAGTTCGTCTGGACGGGCGGTGACTGCCACATCTACGACAACCACGTCGAGCAGGTCACCCAACAGCTGACCCGCGACCCGCGCCCTTACCCGGAACTTGTTCTTGCTCATCGTGATTCGATCTTCGACTACACCTTCGAAGACGTCGAGGTCCGCAACTACGATCCGCACCCGGCGATCAAGGCGCCCGTCGCGGTATGACGGAAACGGGGCTGGGCCTGATCTGGGCGCAGTCGACCTCTGGTGTGATCGGCCGGGACGGCGGTATCCCGTGGCGCCTACCCGAGGACCTGGCCCGCTTCAAGGACCTGACGATGGGACACACCGTCGTGATGGGGCGGCGCACGTGGGAGTCGCTGCCGGTGCAGGTGCGCCCGCTGCCCGGTCGCGAAAATGTCGTACTCACCCGGCAAGCTGGCTACGTGGCTGACGGAGCGACGGTGGTGAGCGGGCTCGACGAGCTGGATGCCGGACTCGGCGGGCCGGATCGAAGCGACCCGGGGAACAACACGTTCTGGGTGATCGGCGGGGCAGAGATCTACCACCTCGCCCTTCCGGCGGCGACGCGCTGCGAGGTGACCGAGGTCGAGATCGACCTGCGGCTCGAGGACGACGACACGCTGGCCCCGGTTCTCGACGAATCGTGGGTGGGTACATCGGGGGACTGGCAGACGAGCAGCTCCGGGCTGCGCTACCGGTTCCACAGTTACCTGCGGGCATGACCCGGCTGTCTGCCGATCAGGCTCGCCGCGTTGCCGTTTCGGCGCAGGGCCTGGCCGAGCCCAAGCCGCGCGGTTCTGTCACCCGCGCGCACCTGCGTCGGCTGATCAACCGCATCCAAGTCGTGCAGCTCGACTCCGTGTCGGTGGCGGTGCGCGCCCACTACGCCCCGGTGTTCAGCAGGCTCGGGCCGTATGACCGGGATGTGCTCGACGGTGCGGCATGGAGCCACACCGCGCGCGCCCCGCGGCTGCTGGTGGAGTACTGGGCACATGAGGCGGCCTTGATGGCCGTCGAGGATTGGCCGTTATTGCGTTGGCGGATGCGGGAATACACCCACGGTCGCTGGGGCACCGAGATCGTCAAGAAGAACCCCCAGCTGGCCGAGAACATCCTGGCCGCGGTCGCCGAACTCGGGCCGAGCACCGCGGGCCAGATCGAGGCACACCTGGAATCCGAACCGCGCGGGCGCAAGGGGCCGTGGTGGGATCGCAGCGATACCAAGTGGGTGGCCGAGGCGCTGTGGTCGTCGGGAGCGCTGACCACTGCCACCCGCGTCGGGTTCGCGCGGCACTATGACCTCAGCGAACGGGTGCTGCCGCCGGAGGTGTTCGCGCGCGACGTCGACGATATCGAGGCCGTTCGGGAGCTGGTGCTGCGCGCCGCCGGCGCGCTCGGAGTGGCTACCGAACCCGACCTGCGTGACTACTTCCGGCTGAATCCCAAGCAGAGCAAGCCCGCGGTCGCCGCGTTGGTCGCCGGGGGTGAGCTGGAGGAAGTCGAGGTCGACGGCTGGTCGGCGCCGGCGTATCTGCGCGCGGGACTGACGGTACCGCGGGTGGATCGCGGGACGGCGCTGCTGTGCCCGTTTGATCCGCTGATCTTCTTCCGCCCGCGGGTCGAGCGGCTGTTCGGATTCCATTACCGCATCGAGATTTACACCCCGCAAGCCAAGCGCCAGTTCGGTTATTACGTGTGGCCGTTCCTGCTCGACGGGCGGCTGGTCGGCCGCGTGGACCTCAAAGCCGAGCGGTCCAAGGATGCCCTCAACGTGGTCGGCGCATTCGTCGAAGAGGGCCAGGATCCGGCCGTCGTCGCCCCGCGCCTGGCCGCCGAACTTCAGGCGATGGCGTCGTGGCTGGGGCTGGGCAACGTCACAGTCGGCCGGCGCGGGGAGTTGGCGCCGGCGCTTCGCCGAGCACTCTGACGTCGCTCAGTGCGCGGGCAGCACGCACCCCGCTGACTTGTCGGTGCTCAGGCATAGCGAGCACACGTGCGAGTCGTGGGTCTCGCAGGCGACCATGTCGGGGCGCTCGTATTCGATCCCGCACGCGTGGCAGAGCAGATGGACATCGACGGGGTTGCCGTGGTCGTCGTACATCGGCAGGTCGATGCCGTCGTGGTCGCGACGCAAGTAGTACTTGCCCTTGGTGGCGATCGCGAAGATCGGTGGCAACACCAGGCCCAGGACAATCGCGACGAGAGGCGAGTACGGCCGCAGCGTCTCGCCGAGACCGCCGAAGAAGGCCAGGATCGAGACGCCCGCCGCCAGCAGCATCGAGCAGAAGCCGACGGGGTTGATGGCATAGAGCATGCCGCGGCGGAACTCGGGCTTCTTGGGTGAGATCTTCAGCAGGTACTTGTTGATCGCGATGTCGGAAGCGACCACCACCACCCATGCCATACCGCAGTTGGCGTAAAAACCCAGGATCGTGTTGAGGAAGTCGAACATGTTGGCTTCCATCAGGATCAGCGCGATCACCAGGTTCACGCCGAGGAAGACCAACCGCCCCGGGTAGTGCTTGGTGACCCGCGTGAAGGAGTTGGTCCAGGCCAGCGAGCCCGAGTAGGCGTTGGTGACGTTGATTTTGATCTGGCTGATCACGACGAGCGCCACCGCCAGCGTCATCGCCAACCACCCGGGCATGAAGTTCTGGTAGATCTCCAGGAACTGGTGCACCGGCTGGTTGGCCACCGTCGCTCCGTCGGCGACGTTGGCGATCAGGTAGACGGCCAGGAAGAGTCCGATGATCTGCTTGATGGCGCCGAAGATCACCCAGCCCGGGCCGGCCAGCACCATCCACGTCCACCAGCTGCGAGCGTTTGCGGGTGTGCGCGGCGGCATGAAACGCAGGTAATCGATTTGTTCGGCGATCTGGGCGATCAGCGACAGGCAGACGCCCGCGGCCAGCAGGATCGAGCCGAAACTGGTTGCGCCACTGCCGTGTTCGCCTTGGTAGTGGAAGAACTGGGCGACGGACTCGGGGTGGCTGATCACCAGATAGGCAAACGGGAACACCATCAGGAACAGCCACAGGGGAGTGGTCCACACCTGAAGGGTGGACAACACTTTCATGCCGTAGATCACCAGCGGGAAGATGATCAGCGTCGAGGCCGCGTAGCCCAGCCACAGTGGCACCCCCAGCCCCAACTTGAGGCCCTGGGCCATGATCGAGCCTTCCAGGGCGAAGAAGATGAACGTGAACGTCGCGAAGATGACGTTGGTGACCACCGAGCCGTAATAGCCGAATCCCGCACCGCGGGTAATCAGGTCGAGATCGATGTTGTAGCGCGCCGCGTAGTAGGCCAGCGGAAAACCGGTGGCGAAGATGACCACGGCGAAGATCGCAATGCCCCACAGCGCGTTGGTGGTGCCGTAGGAGATCCCGATGTTGGCGCCGATCGCGAAATCGGCGAGGTAGGCGATGCCGCCCAGTGCGGAGATTCCGACCACGCGGGTGGACCACTTGCGGTAGCTCCGGGGAGCGAACCGCAGCGTGTAGTCCTCCAAGGTCTCCTTGGTGGCGGCGATTGACGCTGAAGGGGCAGCGGCGTCCGTATCGATGCGTTCAGCTTCTTGCGTCATGCCGGGCAAACTTATGCGACCGGGGTTACCGCGCCGTCACACTGATGTTTCGCCTAGCTGTGTATTCGCTAATTGAGCGGAATATGGTTGTCGCCCTTGGATTCCTGATATCGCGCTGACAGAATTGCATAGTGCTGTTTGATCCGCACGAGTTGTTGCTGTAGCTGCGAGCGAAGTGGCTCAGACTCCGATTCGACCAGCTGCGGAATCGAGTAGGCCGTCCAGAACGCGTTGCTGTGCCGGTAGCCACCGGGCGCCAACCCGAATACTTCGGACAGAATCTTCAGGTCGTGTGGGATAGCGAAGGCGTCACGTGAATCTTCGTGGCTGAACAGATAGTAGAAGTTGTCGAAGCCCGCCCAGGTGATCGCCGACAGGCACATCGTGCACGGCTCGTGAGTGGACAAGAACACCAGCTCGCTGCTCGCGGGCCGCTGTGAAAGTTCGTAGAACTGCTTGAGTGTGTGGATCTCCCCGTGCCACAACGGGTTCTCGATCTCACCGTTGGCTCCGGCCATGACCAGCGATAGGTCGGACTTGCGTAGGATCGCCGCCCCGAACACCTTGTTGCCCGCGAACACTCCACGTTCAGTCAAGGGGAGGATGTCGTCATCGATCACGTTCAGCAGGCGAGGGGCGATCGTCGGGGACATGGTGCAGGCTAACGTGACTGAGCCGCAGGCCGCGCGCCGAATCGAGGCAGGTCACATGCTTGCGACTGGTGCGCACTAAGGTGAGCCCGTGGCCGAGACCGCGCCGCTGCGCGTGCAGCTGATCGCCAAGACCGAGTTCCTGGCACCTGCCGACGTGCCCTGGGACACCGACGCCGACGGCGGCCAGGCACTGCTCGAGTTCGCCGGTCGCGCCTGCTATCAGAGCTGGTCCAAGCCGAATCCGCGGACGGCCACCAACGCGTCCTATCTCAAGCACATCATCGACGTGGGCCATTTTTCCGTGCTCGAACACGCGTCGGTGTCCTTTTACATCACCGGCATCTCCCGGTCCTGCACCCATGAGCTGATCCGGCATCGACACTTCTCCTACTCGCAGCTGTCCCAGCGCTACGTGCCCGAGACCGAGGCCCAGGTCGTCGTGCCGCCCGGCCTCGAGGACGACCCCGAACTGCAGCGGATCCTGCTCGAGGCCGCCGATGCCAGCCGTGCCGCTTACCAGGAGCTTTTGAGCAGGCTGGAAGCCAAATTCGCCGACCAGCCCAACGCTGTACTGCGCCGCAAACAGGCTCGTCAGGCCGCCAGGGCGGTGCTGCCCAACGACACCGAGACCCGCATCGTCGTGAGCGGCAACTACCGTGCCTGGCGGCATTTCATCGCGATGCGGGCCAGTGAGCACGCTGATGTGGAGATCCGGCGCCTGGCGATCGCCTGCCTGCGACAGCTGGCCGACGTGGCGCCCGCCGTATTTGCCGATTTCGAGATCACCGAACTCGCCGACGGTACGGAGGTTGCCACGTCCCCGCTGGCTACGGAGGCCTGACCGGAGCGGGTAATCTAGGGGACCGTGAGCACCAGCGGAGTCGACGTCAGCGCCCAATTGGGCACCGTACTGACCGCAATGGTGACGCCGTTCAAGCCCGACGGCACGCTGGACACTGTCGCCGCTGCGCGGGTCGCCACCCATCTGGTCGACACCGGCTGCGACGGTCTGGTGTTGTCCGGCACCACCGGTGAGTCGCCGACCACCACCGATCAGGAGAAGCTGGCGCTCCTGCGCGCGGTCCTGGACGCCGTCGGCGACCGTGCCCGCGTCATCGCCGGCGTCGGCACCTACGACACCGCGCACAGCGTTCACCTGGCCAAGACCGCCGCGGCCGAGGGCGCCCACGGGCTGTTGGTCGTCACCCCGTACTACTCGCGGCCGCCGCAAGCCGGACTGGTCGCGCATTTCACGACGGTGGCCGACGCCACCGACCTACCGGTGCTTCTCTACGACATTCCGCCGCGCTCGATCATCCCGATCGAATGGGACACCATGCGCACACTGGCGGCGCACCCCAACATCGTCGCGGTCAAGGACGCCAAGGCCGATCTGCATGGCGGCGCCCAGATCATGGCCGAGACAGGTCTGGCTTACTACTCCGGTGACGACGCGCTGAACCTGCCATGGCTGGCGATGGGCGCGGTCGGCTTCGTCAGTGTGTGGGGCCATGTAGCCGCCAGCCAGCTGCGAGATATGTTGACCGCCTTCAACTCTGGTGATATCGCCACCGCACGAAAGATCGCCGTGACGTTGGCGCCGCTGAACGCCGCGCAGACCCGCCTTGGTGGGGTCACTTTCGCCAAGGAAGGCCTGCGCCTGCAGGGCATCGAGGTCGGGGACCCGCGACTGCCGCAGTTACCCGCAACGTCCGAGCAGCTCGACGAGCTGGCGGCCGACCTCCGCGCTGCAGCAGTGTTGCGATGACGATGTCGTCGGCCGGGCGACTCCGGTGAACAAGGAGCTGTCGCCTCCCGGGCCGCTGGCCCCGGGAGGCCTGCGCGTGACCGCCCTGGGCGGTATCAACGAAATCGGCCGCAACATGACCGTTTTCGAGCATCTGGGCCGGCTGCTGATCATCGACTGCGGCGTGTTGTTCCCCAACCACGACGAACCAGGCGTGGACCTGATCCTGCCGGACCTGCGGCTGATCTCCGACCGGCTCGACGACATCGAAGCCCTGGTGCTCACGCATGCCCACGAAGACCACATCGGCGCTATTCCGTACCTGCTGAAGATGCGCGCCGACATCCCGGTCGTGGGCTCCAAGTTCACCCTCGCGCTGGTCGCCGCAAAATGCCGTGAGCACCGGGTCAAGCCGGTGTTCGTCGAGGTGGCCGAGGGGCAGCGCAGCACCCACGGGGTGTTCGAGTGCCAGTACTTCGCAGTCAACCACTCGATTCCCGACGCACTGGCGATCGCCATTCACACCGGTGCCGGCACTGTCCTGCACACCGGCGATATCAAGCTCGACCAGCTGCCGCTCGACGGTCGCCCGACCGACCTGCCGGGCATGTCCCGCCTCGGCGACGCCGGGGTGGACTTGTTCTTGTGTGATTCGACCAACTCCGAGATCCCCGGGGTGGGTCCCTCGGAAAGCGAAGTCGGGCCCAATCTGCACCGGTTGATGCGCAGCGCCGAGGGGCAGCGGGTCATCGTGGCGTGCTTCGCCTCCAACGTCGACCGGGTGCAGCAGATCGTCGACGCCGCAATTGCGCTGGGCCGCCGGGTCTCGTTCGTCGGCCGGTCCATGCTGCGCAACATGGCCATAGCCCGCGAGCTGGGTTTTCTTCACGTCGAAGATCGCGACGTCGTCGATATCGCGATGGCCGAGGAGATGGCACCCGAGCAGGTGGTGCTGATCACCACGGGCACGCAGGGCGAGCCGATGGCCGCACTGTCGCGGATGTCGCGCGGGGAGCACCGCAGCATCACGGTCACCTCCAACGACCTGATCATTCTGTCCTCGTCGTTGATCCCCGGCAACGAAGAAGCCGTCTACGGGGTCATCGACGACCTGGCCAAGATCGGCGCCAGGGTCGTGACCAATCAGCAAGTGCGGGTGCATGTTTCGGGCCACGCCTATTCCGGCGAGTTGCTGTTCCTCTACAACGGGGTGCGGCCCCGCAACGTGATGCCGGTGCACGGCACCTGGCGCATGCTGCGGGCCAACGCCAAACTCGCCGCGCGAAGCGGTGTGCCCGAGGAGAACATCATCGTCGCCGAGAGCGGTGTCAGCGTGGACCTGGTGGGTGGCCGGATCTCGATCGCAGGCGCGGTGCCGGTCGGGAAGATGTTCGTCGACGGGCTGATCACCGGCGACGTGGGTGACGCGACGCTGGGCGAACGGCTGGTCCTGAGTTCGGGATTCGTCGCGGCGACGATTGTGCTGCACCGTGAAACGGGCAAGCTGGCCGCCCCGCCGCACCTGTACTCACGCGGCTTCTCCGAGGACCCCAAAGCGCTGGAGCCCGTGACGCGCAAGGTTCAGGCGGAGCTGGAATCGCTTGCCGCCGACAATGTCACCGATCCGGTGCGCGTCGCCCAGGTGGTGCGGCGCACGGTCGGTAAGTGGGTGGGGGAGACCTACCGGCGCCAGCCGATGATCGTGCCGACCGTCATCGAAATCTAGCGCGACCGCAGCCAGCGCACCGCACGCTCCCGGTAGGGGCTCAAGCCCTTGTATTCGACCATGTCATCGGGCAATTCGGCCAGCACCGCCGCGGTGCGGGTGCGCCACTGGTCGACGGTGGCGATATCGCACAGCGGCAGCATGTAGCTGCGGATCAGGAAGCAGATCGCACCGGACTCCGCCAGCCGGATCAGATGCTGGACCTCCACCCGAAGATGGATGGTCCGGCCGAAGGCGTCGTCGTCGAGCGCGTCGAGGCGGCCGGGGTCGGGCAGCCACTCGGGGGCGGCCTCGGTAGACACGTCCAGGCGCCGCCCGACCGTCATGGACCAGTTGGTGCGCCGGTAGAAGTCGCCTGCCTGCATACGCATCAGGAATTCCCGGGCCCGGGTGATGACCCCGGTTTCGCGCAGTCGGGGGACCGGGCCGTGGATCTCCAGGAACGTCATTCCGACGTCGAAGCCGAATGACCAGCCCGCGGCGAAGGTGACCACGCCGGCGTCGGCGAACAGGTCGCCATCGCGCTGGTCGAGCAGGACGATGTCCTCCTGTACCTGACCGGCGATGTAGGCCAGCGGGTCGCAGGGCAGGCTTTTCACGTCACCAACGACGAAATCCTGTGTGATCTGGAGCAATTCGTTGCGCCAGTGCCAGGTGTCGCCTTCGCGATCGAGTGACATGGTCGCCGGGTAGGCCTGCGCCAACTCGGTCATCAACGCGATCATGGTGTCCCAGCTCGCGACGCGCATATGCGGCAACACCGCATGCCGGGACGGATCGGCGGCCAGGATGCGGCGGCGCTCGGCCAGCTCGTGGGTGTACTCGCTGTCGATGTCCACCACTCGCTGACCCCACTGCCCGGTCGCGGTGGTGACGACCTCGCCGGCCGGCGCGATGTTCGTGCTGTAGCGGTAGGAATCGGCGGTGTACGGAAACGGGAACGACGCCAACAGATCCGGCGCCGAGAGCTGCCCGCTCACAGGTCCAGCTCCAACCGGCCGGACCCGCGGGAGACGCAGGCCATCATCGTGTCCGCGCGCTCGTCGGCGCTCAGATACAGGTCGCGGTGCAGTACCACTCCGGAATGCACCGGCACCCGGCATTCGCCGCAGACCCCTTGGTGACAGAGACTGGACACAGTATGCCCTCGTGCGGTCAACGACTCCAGCAGCGATACGCCCGACCCGACGGTGAAAGTATCACCGCTGCGGGATAACTGGACCTCGAACGGGTCGCCCGGTGCGAGATCGCCGCCGAAGTGCTCGACGTGGATGCGGCTCGGCGGCCAGCCGGCATCAGCGGCGGCAGCGACGACGTCGTCGATGAATTGGCTTGGGCCGCAGACATAGACGTGCGTGCCGAAGGGCTGACTCGCCAGCGTCGGGTTCAGTTCGGTCAGGAAGGCTGTGCGGTCGGTGAAGAACGACGCGTGGTCGGTGAGCGAGGCGATCTCGTCGAGGTAGGCGCCGCGGCCCTCGCGATGAATGTAGAGCAGTCGCACATCGCGGCCCCACCGGCGGGCGCTGCGCAGGTGCGACACCATCGGGGTAATCCCGATACCGGCGGCGACCAGCAGGTGCCGTGTGGCGCGCTGAACCGGGGCGAACGCGCTGCGGGGCTGGTGAGCGACGACGAGAGACCCCATTGTCAGGTCCCGGTGAATCCAGCGCGATCCGCCGCGTCCCTGCGGGCATTCCAGCACTGAAACAACGTATTCGCGGGGCGCGGTGGTCTCGCCGGTCAGCGAATAGGCGTTGGCACCCCCGGCGTATTGGATCACGACGTGGCTACCGGGGGTGAACGACGGCAACACGCCTCGGTCGGTGCGGGCCAGGCTCAGTGTCCTGATTCCGGGCACGCGATCGTCGACCCCGACGACCTCCAGTGTCAGCGTGTTCATGGAACGGTGTCAGCGCTGGTGGCGAATCCCAGGTGGGCGCCGACCCGCCGGGATACGTGGTAGTAGACGAACAGGTCGCGCCCGCAGCCGGGGCAGGCGATCTCCTGCGTCAATCCCACAGCCGCGGTGGTAGTCGTCCGGCAATGCGCGCAATAGATCTCGCGGGTGCCCACTTCGGTGCTCGCGACGGTGATCTCGTTGTCGGCGGCGCCCTGTTCGAGCGCGCGAGCGCGAACCCGCAAGCACGCGTGCGCGGGCCCGGCCAGCAGGAGGCGCCAGCCGACCAGTGCGTCGGCGAGGTCGGAATCCAATGCGCGGCAAGCTCCAGCGGTGTCGTCGACGAGATGAACGCGGGGCTCGACGCCCGGACGGGCAGCGTTGACCTGGGCGGTCCACTGCGTGGCGATGGCGGCAGCGTCGGCCCCGATGGCGAGCACCGTGTACTGGCGGCCGGTCAGATCGGCCGTCGGACAGGTGGGTTCGACGGCCCAGGCCGGGACGCTGGTGAGGTCCAGATCGGGTGTCATCGCCACTCGATCGTATGTCAGCGTGTGATAGACAGCTTTCGTGCCAGCCATCGACCCGTCGACTCCGGTTGTCGTCGGCTGGCATTCTGTGAGCCGTCGTGACGCCGACCCCCGCGACGGTCAGGAGGCCGCCGAACTGATGGCGAGCGCCGCGGGCGCGGCGTTGGCGGCCTCGGGGCTGGACGGCAGCGACGTGGATTGGATTGGCGCCACCGCGGGCTTGACCCGGTACGCGGACCCCGCCCGTCTGGTGGCCGAACGAATCGACGCCGGTGCCGCACACACCGTGCTCGCCCACATCGGCGTCATGCAGCAGACACTGGTCAGCCACGCATGTCGGGCCGTCCAAAATGGCGCTCATCAGGTGGCGTTGGTAGTTGGTGGCGAGGCGCACTATCGCAAGGTCCGCGCGGCAGCACGCGGGCTGGAATCGTACGTCACCACCCAGGCGCCGGCTGTGGTGCCCGACGAGTCGTTGACCTCACCGGATTTCGATGCGAGCATGTCGCATCCCGCGGAGGTGGCCGCGGGACTGTCGGCCACTCCCGCGTACTACGCCCTGATCGACAGTTTCTGGCGTAGCCAGAACGGCCGGGGCATCGAGGAGCACCGCGATGAGCTCGCCCGGGTGTACTCGCGATTCTCCGCCGTCGCCCGGAACAACCCGGATGCGGTGCGCGCCAACGGCTATCGTGCCGAAGAGCTGCGCGACCCGTCGGCGAACAACCCAATGCTGGCCTTTCCCTACACCAAGTTGTTGGCCACGACCTGGACCGTCGATCAAGGGTGTGCGCTGGTCATCACCACTCACCGGCACGCCGACGAACTGGGGATTCCCGACACGGCGCGGTGTTATCCGGTCGTGGCCGTCGAGTCCAATCATGTTGTGCCCGTGGCCGCCCGAACCCGGCTCAGCCAGCCAGCCGCGATGCGTATCATCGGCGAGACGATTTCGGGCCGGATGGGATACGACGTTTCCGAAATCGAGCTGCTGGATCTCTATTCGGCGTTCCCCGCTCCGGTGTTCATCGGAGCCCAGGCGCTGCGTGTGCCGGCGGGACGTGATCTGACCTTGACAGGTGGCATGTCCTTCGCCGGTGGCCCGCTCAACAGCTATGTCCTGCATGCAATTGCTGCCGCCGCGCAGCGATTGACCAGCTCGGACGCTCACGCCGCGCTGGTCAGCAGTGTGAGTGGTCTGTACACCAAGCAGGGGGCTTTGGTGATCACCGCGGAGGCGCCGCCAGAGCCGTTCGAGACGATCGACGTCACGGACGCAGTCGCTGACGAAGAACCGCAGCTGCCGGTCGTCGTCGATGCGCAGGGTGCCGCCCGGGTTGTCGCGTATACCGTGGTGTTCGACGGTGATCGGCCCGAGCGGGCGATCGCCGTGGTCGATTTGGCGGACGGCAGCCGCGCCGTGGCGCGCAGCCACGATCAGGAACTGATGGCATCGGCCCTGACCGACGACCTCGTCGGCGCCGAGGTAGTCCTGCGCGACGGAATCTTCACCACCGCCGACCAGACCGAGTCTCAGCGCTTGTTGGTGTACCCGGCGTCGACAGGCAGCGCGACGCCGGTGACGTACCGCCCGGAGTCGGAGACGAGGTAGTACACCGCGTTCGCGATGTCCTCGGGCTCCAGGGCCTGCACCGGCAGCGCGTTGCTCATGTTCGGGCCGCTCGCCATCTGCTCGGCGAAACCTTCGAGCCAGGAACGGGTGAACTCGTTGTCGATCATCGGGGTGTTCACCCCGGCCGGGTGTACCGAATTCACCCGGATGTTGAACGCCGCAAGGAAATTGGCGTAAGCCCGCATCAGGCCGACCACGCCGTGCTTGGCGACCGTGTAGCCCAGCGACCCGGAGACGGGCGCGCCGATGCCCACCAGTCCGGCCACTGAGCTGGTCAGCACGATCGCGCCGCCGTCGCCCTGCTTGATCATCGGCTTCATTGTGATGTCAACGGTGTGATAAACCCCGGTCAGGTTCACGTCGATGACGTCCTGCCAGGCGTTTTCGGCGGCCATTGGGGCGATACCGGCGTTGGCGATCACGATGTCGAGCCGGCCCAGTTCTTCGATGCCCGCGTAGACCGCGGCCTTGAGTGCGGCCCGGTCTCGGACGTCGGCTTCCTTGGCGACGATGCGGGCCCCGGTGTCCTCGACGAGCTTGACCGTGGCGGCCATGTCCTCGGGGGTGGCCATCGGGTACGGCACGCTGGCGATCTGGCTATACAAGTCGATCGCGATGATGTCGGCGCCCGCCGAGGCCAGCTTCACCGCGTGCGCGCGGCCTTGGCCACGGGCTCCGCCGGTGATCAGCGCGACTTTGCCGTCGAGTTCACCCATGGCGGTTAGGGACGCACCTGGCCCTTGGCCGGGTCCCCGGCCACGATGGGCTGCAGCATCTTGATGTCGGGGGCACCGTCGAGGTGTTCCCCGATCTCCCCGAACAGCGCGGTCACGCCCGGTGCGGTGCTGTGGGTCTTGAGGGCGTCGGCATCGGCCCACTGCTCGACGAACACGAACGTCTTGTCGCCTTCGTGCACCGCGTACAGGTCGCAACCGGGCTCTTCGTGCACTGCCGCGACGGCCTTCTTGCAGGCCTCGCGCACGATGTCGACGGATTCGGGCTTGACGGTGAAGCTGGCAACGACGACCACGGGCATGGGCAAGCTCCTCGGAGTAGGTGTGACGGCGCTTACGTTAGCCCTACTTCGTATCGCTGATCGATGGGGTCCCGGTCAGCCGTTGCGTGCCGTTTTTGGCGTTTGTCGCAGTCTGGCAACGACGCACCGTGTAACGGGTGTGGTGGGTGGTGCAGATGGGGCAATTGCGACTAGGCTGACCCGCATGGCGAACAAGACGGCCGCTCGCTCAAGCGCGCGAACGACCAGGTCAAAGGGTGCGTCACGGTCGGCTAAGCCGACGCCGCGGCGCAAGCCTGCCAAGAAGCGGAATTCCTCACCGGTCGCCTCCGCCGCAGCAGCCAGTGGGCGGGCTGCGCGGGCGACCTGGCTGATGCTGGCCAAGGGGGCCGGATCGACCGCCCGCTCGGTCGGCCGGGCCCGCGATATCGAGCCGGGCCATCGCCGCGACGGCGTCGCGCTCGGGCTGCTGGCCATCGCGGTGGTGATCGCCGCCAGTTCGTGGTTCGACGCCGCCCGGCCAGTCGGCGCGTGGATCGACTCGGTGCTGCGCACTCTGGTCGGCGGCGCCGTCGTCCTGCTACCCGCCATCATCTGCGTCGTCGCCGTCCTTCTCATGCGCACCGAACCCAACCCCGAGGCTCGGCCGCGCCTGATCCTGGGCTGCGCGATGGTCGCGCTGCCCGTGCTGGGCCTCTGGCACCTGTGGTCGGGCGCACCGCAGGACCCGGCCGGCCGTCAGCGCGCCGCCGGCTTCGTCGGGTTTGCAATCGGCGGCCCGCTGTCCGACGGGCTCTCCTCGTGGATCGCCACCCCGCTGCTCATCATCGCCGCGCTGTTCGGGTTGCTGCTCTTGACCGGCACCACGATCCGTGAAGTACCCGAGACGCTCTACTCGATGTTCAGCACTCGCGGCCGCTATGACGACGACGAGTACTACGACGAGCACGACGAATACGACGACGAACCCGAGGCCGCCGATGAGGCTGCGCCGGAGGACTTCTCCGACGGCTACTACGACGACCCGCGGTCCTACACCGACGAGGCGCCAGCCTGGCCCGGGGCGGCGGGGCCGGTGGGCACGCCGCTGGACAACTATCCGCTCGACGAGGACGCCCCGACGGTTCCCGAGCCGGCCAAGGTGCGGCGCAAAAAGCCGGCTCCCAGAGAAGAAACGTCCAAGCAGGACACAAAAGTTCTCGATCGCGTCGTCGAAGGTCCCTACACGCTGCCCTCGCTGGAGCTGCTGGTGGCCGGCGAGCCGCCGAAGCGGCGCAGTGCCGCCAACGATCAGATGGCGGACGCGATTTCGTCGGTCCTGCAGCAGTTCAAGGTCGACGCCGCGGTTACTGGCTGCACCAGGGGGCCGACCGTCACCCGCTACGAGGTCGAACTCGGCCCCGGCGTCAAGGTCGAGAAAATCACTGCGCTGCAACGGAATATCGCCTACGCGGTGGCCACCGAGAGCGTCCGGATGCTCGCGCCGATCCCCGGCAAGTCCGCCGTCGGCATCGAGGTGCCCAACACCGACCGCGAAATGGTCCGTCTGGCAGACGTTCTCACCGCACCGACCACCCGCGGCGACCATCACCCGCTGGTGATCGGCCTGGGTAAGGACATCGAGGGCGACTTCATCTCGGCCAACCTGGCCAAGATGCCGCACCTGCTGGTGGCCGGTTCCACCGGGTCGGGTAAGTCCAGTTTCGTCAACTCGATGCTGGTGTCGTTGCTGGCCCGCGCCACGCCCGACGAGGTGCGGATGATCCTCATCGACCCCAAGATGGTGGAACTGACGCCTTATGAAGGCATTCCGCACCTGATCACGCCGATCATCACCCAGCCGAAGAAAGCCGCCGCGGCGCTGGCGTGGCTGGTCGAGGAGATGGAACAGCGCTACCAGGACATGCAGGCCTCGCGGGTGCGGCACATCGACGACTTCAACGCCAAGGTGCGTTCCGGTGAGATCACCGCGCCGTTGGGCAGCCAGCGCGTGTACAAGCCGTACCCCTACATCGTCGCGATCGTCGACGAGCTGGCCGACCTGATGATGACCGCACCTCGCGACGTCGAAGACGCCATCGTCCGGATCACCCAAAAAGCTCGGGCGGCAGGCATCCATCTGGTGCTGGCCACCCAGCGGCCGTCGGTCGACGTGGTCACCGGCCTGATCAAGACCAACGTGCCCTCGCGGTTGTCATTCGCCACGTCGTCGCTGACCGACAGCCGGGTCATTTTGGACCAGCCGGGTGCCGAGAAGCTGATCGGCATGGGCGACGGCTTGTACCTGCCGATGGGCGCCAGCAAGCCGCAACGGTTGCAGGGCGCCTACATCAGCGACGAGGAGATCCAGGCCGTCGTGGAGGCCTGCAAGGACCAGGCCGAGCCGGAGTACACCGAAGGCGTCACCGCCGCCAAGCCGAGTGGGGAACGCAGCGACGTCGACCCCGACATCGGTGACGATATGGACGTCTTCCTGCAGGCCGTCGAGCTCGTGGTGTCCAGCCAGTTCGGCTCCACCTCGATGCTGCAGCGGAAATTGCGGGTCGGTTTCGCCAAGGCCGGCCGGCTGATGGACCTGATGGAGACCCGCAGCATCGTCGGGCCCTCGGAGGGCTCCAAGGCCCGCGAGGTGCTGATCAAGCCCGACGAACTGGCCGCCACCCTGATGGCGATCCGCGGTGGCGGCGCCGACGACGACGGTGACGACGAGGACTACTGACGGCGTTGGTTGAGCGCTCATGTTGCATTTTCCACGCGGAAATGGCGCGTGGGCGCTCAATCAACTCGCGGCCCAATGTGAATTTGATCGAGCATCCCATGCTCGCCCAACCCGGCTGATGATGTCCGTGCGGCGATGGTCAGCCAGCACCCGCACCACGATCCAGCCGATCGAAATCAAGTAGTCCTGCCGTTCGACGTCGATGGCGTATGCGGTTCGGCTGGTGCGGTGATGCTCGCCGTCGTACTCAACGGCCACCAGAATGTCCGGCCACCCCATGTCCAGGTAGTACCAGCGGCCATGTGGTCGGGCGACGGGGATCTGCGTCTTCGGCCGTGGGAAGCCGGCGTTGATGAGATCAAGCCGGAGGTATGTCTCCCTCGGTGACTGCGCACCCGCATCGAGCGCGTTCAACATGGCGGGCAGTCGTCGGACGCCTCGCAGACGGGGATGAGCGTCGGCGATGGTCAGAACGTCTTCGGTCGTGAAGTGCGTTGCGTTGGCCAGTGCGTCGAGGTCTGCGATCGCGCGGCGACGAGTACTGCGGCGTGCCAGATCGAATGCGGTCCGGGTGACGGTTGTGACCGGTATGGCGCCGCTCCAGGTGAGTTCGTCTGGCAGCAGGGTTTCGCGGCGCGTGACGACCCCGTGCGGACTGCGATTGTTGGCGAAGTTGAGTTCGATCGGGGTAGCGGGATCGACCCAACGTGCACCGTGCAGCGCCGCCGCTGCACGTCCGGTGACGGTTGCCTGCCTTCCTGACCACAGCCAGGCCGCTATGGTGCGGTCCAGCAGCGTCAGCTCTCCGCGCGGAGCGTAGACGTCGGGGAAGACGCGTTGGTGGGCGTTTGTCAATTGATAGCGGTTCACCCGCCCAGCCGCCAATGCTTCACTGCCAACGAACACCCGCGTCATGCGGCGCAACGCTGCCAGTCGACCTGTCAGCCCGCTTTCAGCTATCCACACGCCATTCACTGAGCGTTGACGCAGCGAAAACGCGGCCAATCTCTGCGTCAACGCTCACTCAACGAGCTACAGGATCAGCAGCATCCGGGTGTTGCCGAGGATGTTCGGCTTGACGTAGGACAGGTCGAGGAACTCCGCGACACCGATGTCGTAGGAGCGGCACATCTCGTCGTACACCTCGGAGGTGACCGGCGTGCCCTCGATCTCGGCGAAGCCGTGCTTGGTGAAGAAGTCCGTCTCGAACGTCAGCACGAACAACCGCTGCAGTTGGAGCTCGCGCGCGACCGTCAACAGCTGGTCGACGATGGTGTGCCCGATGCCGCGGCCCTTGACCTTCGGATCGACGGCGACGGTGCGCACCTCACCCAGATCCGCCCACAACACGTGGAGTGCCCCGCACCCCACGACCTCGCCGTTGTGCTCGGCCACCCAGAACTCCTGGACCGCCTCGTACAGCGTGACCAGGTTCTTCTCCAGCAGGATGCGGCCCGCATAGGTGTCGACCAGACGCTTGATATCGGGCACATCCGAGGTGCGGGCGCGGCGGACGACGACATCGGGGCTCACGGGTGCAGAGTATCGGGCGTGAGGCCTTGGCCTGCCAACCGATATTCTGTTGCCGTGTCGGGACAACCCCAATCCGGTCCAGCGGTCCCGCGTGTGCGGGTGGCCAACGTCGCCAACCTGCTGACGGGGATCCGGCTGGTCCTGGTCCCGATCTTCCTGCTCGCCTTGTTCGCCGGTAATGGCCACGAAACTTCTTATCGGATAACAGCTTTCGTCATCTTCGCGGTCGCGGTCATCACCGACCGGTTCGACGGTTCACTGGCCCGGACCTACGGCATGGTGACCGAATTCGGCAAGCTCGCCGACCCGATCGCCGACAAAATGCTCATCGGGGCCGCGCTGATCGGGCTGTCGATGCTCGGCGATCTGCCGTGGTGGGTCACGGTGGTGGTCCTGGTCCGCGAGCTGGGCATCACCGTGCTGCGGTTGGCGGTGCTGCGGCACGGGGTGATTCCCGCCGGCCGCGGCGGCAAGCTCAAGACCCTGGTGCAGGCCGTCGCCATCGGTTTGTTCGTGCTGCCGCTGCACAGCTGGCCGTCGCCCTGGCTCACGGTGGCCTGGGTGATCATGTGGGCCGCGGTCGTGCTGACGGTTCTCACCGGCATCGATTACGTGGTGTCGGCGATCAGGGACTCCCGTGAGCGATCCGCTGGTCGATGACGCCGCCCGCACGCTGGTCGCTCTACTGACCGCGCGCGGCGAGACCGTCGCCACCGCGGAATCGCTGACCGCCGGGCTGCTGGCGGCCACCCTGGCCGGCGTGCCCGGCGCCAGCGCTGTCCTGCTCGGCGGGCTGGTCACCTACACCGTCGAGACCAAGATCACGCTGGCGCGCGTGCCCCGTGAGCTTCTCGACGAGGTCGGTCCCGTCGCGGCACCGACGGCGGCCGCGCTGGCCGAAGGGGCGCGCGACCGCTGTGCGGCCACCTGGGGCGTGGGCCTGACCGGGGTGGCCGGCCCAGAACCGCACGGCGGGCATCCTGTCGGGACCGTCTACCTCGGACTGGCCGGTCCTCGGGCGACAGAGGTGGCCGAATTGCAGCTGGACGGCTCCCGCTGGGACATCCGTCTGGCCGCGGTGCACCAGGCCATCGGGCGGCTATCAGGCCTGGTCGGACGAACTTGAGGTTTCCTGGGAACCAAATCGGCGTTCTCCGGCGTTGCACAGTTTGTTGCAACTCTTGGAGAGGACAGCTCGATGGCGGTACTACTGCGTGAAGTGATCGGTGACGTGCTGCGCGACGCCCGCACTTTGCAAGGACGCACCCTTCGCGAGGTCTCGGATTCGGCCCGTGTCAGCCTCGGTTATCTGTCTGAGGTGGAGCGCGGCCGCAAGGAGGCCTCCAGCGAGTTACTCAGCGCGATCTGCACCGCCCTGGAGGTACCGCTGTCACAGGTGCTGACCAACGCCGGGGAAAAGATGGCCGATCGTGAGCGCATCGCCCGATTGACCGCTGTGCCCGCTCACGACACGTCGATCGACGTCGCCACCAAGGTCGTCATCCCACATCCCGTCACGATGGCGGTGGCCTGAGGCACAAGGGTGTGGCCACGCAGCCTGAACCGATAAGTTGGGGCTCGACCACCGAACTGCGGCACTCGATACGAAGGCGGGCAACTGATGGCGAATCCGTTCGTCAAGGCGTGGAAGTACATGATGGCGCTCTTCAACTCCAAGGTTGACGAGTATGCCGACCCCAAGGTGCAGATCCAGCAGGCGATCGAAGATGCCCAGCGTCAGCATCAGGCGCTGACCCAACAGGCCGCCCAAGTGATCGGAAACCAGCGTCAGCTCGAGATGCGGCTCAACCGCCAGCTCGCCGACATCGAGAAACTGCAGGTCAACGTCCGCCAGGCGCTGACGCTCGCTGATCAGGCCACCGCGGCCGGCGACGGCGCCAAGGCCACCGAGTACAACAACGCCGCCGAGGCGTTCGCCGCGCAGCTGGTCACCGCCGAGCAGAGCGTCGAGGACCTCAAGGGCCTCCACGACCAGGCGCTGCAGGCTGCCGGTCAGGCCAAGAAGGCTGTCGAGCAGAACGCCATGGTGCTCCAGCAGAAGATTGCCGAGCGCACCAAGCTGCTCAGCCAGCTCGAGCAGGCCAAGATGCAAGAGCAGGTCAGTGCGTCGTTGCGGTCGATGAGCGAGATCGCCGCCCCGGGTAACACCCCAAGCCTCGATGAGGTCCGCGACAAGATCGAGACGCGCTACGCCAACGCGATGGGCGCCGCCGAGCTTGCCCAGAACTCGGTGCAGGGCCGGATGCTCGAAGTCCAGCAGGCCACTGTCCAGATGGCTGGTCATTCCCGCCTGGAGCAGATCCGCGCCTCGATGCGTGGCGATGCGCTGCCAGCCGGTGGCGCCGCGCCGGCGGTTGACGCAGCATCGGCCGCGCCCGCCGGCACGCCCGAGCCCGAGCAGCCGCTCGGCCAGTAGGAGGCGAGCTCTTCGATGGCGGTGACACCGGACAAGCCGGGATTCGTAGCGCGCCAGTGGCGTTCGGCCATGCAGCGCGGTATCGACACCGTCAGCGAGTATGCCGGGGCTGCGGCCCAAAAGCTCAGTGCCGCAGCCGATCCGCGTGCCCGACTGTTGCGCAAGCGGCGCTGGGCGCTGCGGCTGGGCCTGTTCTTCTCACTTGCGACGGCGTTTTGGGTGGCGGTCACCGGGCTGCTCGCGACGTGGAGCACGCCGGTATGGGGCCTGATCATCACGGGTGTGATCGCCGTGGGGGCCGCAGTGCCCGCGACGCTGTTCTTGTTGCGCTACCGCTGGCTTCGGGGCGAGCCGCTGCCCCCGCAACGTCAGGTCAGCGGCCGCCGGATGCCGCCGCACGGGTCGGTCGCCCGGCCGTCCATGTCGGCGCTGGGCGCCTCCGAGCGGGGATTTCATTCACTGCTGGGTGTGATGACGCGCGGAAACATGTTGCCGCCCGAGGAGATCCGTGAACTCACCGCAGCGGCGGACCGCACCGCGGCGACCATGGCCGCCACCGCCGACGAGGTGGTCTCGATGGAGCGGGCGGCGAGCGAGACCCCACATTCGCAGTCCTATCTGGCGCCGACGATCAACGCGTTCACCGCTCAGCTGAATGCCGGCGTGCGGCAGTACAACGAAATGGTCACCGCCGCAGCGCAACTGGTGTCGGCGGCTAACACCGGTTCGATGTCGAGCTCGCCGATGTCCCAGCAGCGCTACCGCAACGAGCTGGCTGGTGCGACCGACCGGCTGATGGGCTGGGCGCAGGCGTTCGACGAGCTGGGTCAGCTCCGCCGGGCCTGACCTACAGCGTCGGCCGCAGCGCGGGCACCACGGCGCCGATGAGGCCGCGGACTGTTCCCTTGAGCACGTCGTACATGTCGAAGTAGTCGCGCCACAGCGTGATTCGCCCGTTCTTCACCTCGAAGACGCCACACACCCAGAACTGCAGCCGCACCGGGCCGATCGCCAGCACGTCGGTGCGCTCGGTCAGCACCACCGGGCCGTTGACCGCGATGCGGTGGATCTTGACCTCGAAGCCGAAGCTCGGGCGCTGCAACCCCTTGAACATCTTCATGGCCCGCGCCCGGCCGCGAATGGTCGGGAAGCCGACGTTCTGGTAGACGAGGTTGTCGTCCAGCTGGGCGTCGGCGGTCGCCAGGTCCTGGTTCTGCAGCGCGGCCAGGAAGACCTCGACGGTATGGGCGTTGTCGATGTCGGAGCTCACGTTGCTGGTCTGCTCGGTCATGCTCGCCAGCCTATGGGGAAGTCCTGTGGCAGGGTAGGCCCGTGCGCGTCGCGGTGGTGGCCGGCCCCGATCCCGGTCATGCATTTCCAGCGATCGCGTTGTGCCTGCGGTTGGCGGCCGCCGGGGATGATCCCGTCCTGCTGACCGGCACCGGATGGCTCGACACCGGCCGAGCGGCGGGGATCGAATCCGTCGAACTCGCCGGACTCGACCTCGAAGCCGGAGACGACGACACCGACGCCGGCGCCAAGCTTCACCAGCGCGCGGCCCGGATGGCCGTGCTCAACGTGCCGGTGCTGCGGGAGCTGGCGCCCGATCTGATCGTGTCCGACGTCATCACAGTCTGCGGTGGGATGGCCGCCGAACTGCTCGGCATCCCGTGGGTCGAGCTTTGCCCGCATCCGCTCTACCTGCCGTCGCGGGGCCTGCCACCGCTGGGCAGTGGGCTGGCGCCCGGCACCGGGATCCGCGGGCGGCTGCGGGACACGATCATGCGTGCCCTGACCGCGCGGTCGGTGAAGGCAGGGGAGCGTCAGCGCTCGACAGTGCGGGTGGAGATCGGGCTGCCGGCGCGCGAACCGGGCCCGGCACGCCGGCTGATCGCCACCCTGCCCGCACTCGAGGTGCCGCGCCCGGATTGGCCGGACGATGCCGTCGTCGTCGGGCCGCTGCATTTCGAGCCGACCGCCGCGGTGCTGCCGGTCCCGCCGGGGGAGGGCCCGGTGATCGTGGTGGCGCCCTCGACCGCGACGACCGGAACCGCCGGGGTGGCCGAGCTGGCGCTGGAACATCTGGTGCCCGGCCGCACCCTGCCTGTCGGTTCGCGGGTGGTGGTCTCCCGGCTCGGCGGCCAGGACGTGGAGGTTCCGCCGTGGGCGAGTGTCGGCCTCGGGCGACAGGATGAGCTGCTGGCCCATGCCGACTTGGTGGTCTGCGGGGGTGGCCACGGCATGCTGTCCAAGACACTGCTCGCCGGGGTGCCGATGGTGGTGCTCCCCGGCGGGGGTGACCAGTGGGAGTTGGCGAATCGTGTTGTGCGGCAGGGGAGTGCGCGGCTGATCCGGCCATTGGCCGCAGATGCGCTGGTGGCCGAAGTGGGTGAGGTGCTGTCGTCGCCGAGGTATCAGGAGGCGGCCCGGCGTGCCGGTGAGAGCATCCGGCAGGTCACCGATCCGGTACGGGTGTGCCATGAGGCGACGCGTGTGGCTGGGTAAGTTGGTGACGTGCGGCTGACGGAATTCCACGAACTGGTCGATGGGCAGTTCGGTCGTGTTCGCGGTCGGTCGCTGTTGGTGGATCACGTGCTGACGGAGCTGGGCGGACGTACCGCCGCGCAGGCCATCGAGGCCGGTGCGGAGCCCCGCGACGTGTGGCGGGCGCTGTGCGCGGACTTCGACGTGCCGCGCGATCAGTGGTAGCCGACACGCACGGCGCGCCTTGCTTGCTTTCGAACACCTGTTCGCTATGGTGGTCGACGTTCGCCCGTCTTGTCGGTGCCCTGTCCTAGCGTCACGGCTAACCGACCGAGAACCGGTCAACAACGACTACCGGAAGAGGTATCACCATGGCTCCGCAGGCACCTGATCGCGAGAAGGCCCTCGAGCTGGCGCTCGCGCAAATCGAGAAGAACCACGGCAAGGGCTCGGTGATGCGCCTCGGCGACGAGGTGCGCCAGCCCATCTCGGTGATCCCGACCGGATCCATCGCCCTGGACGTGGCGTTGGGCATCGGCGGTCTGCCCCGCGGCCGCATCATCGAGATCTACGGTCCGGAGTCCTCGGGCAAGACCACCGTCGCACTGCACGCGGTGGCCAATGCTCAGGCCGCCGGCGGCATCGCGGCCTTCATCGACGCCGAGCACGCACTGGACCCGGATTACGCAAAGAAGCTCGGCGTGGATACCGACGCACTGCTGGTGTCCCAGCCTGATACCGGTGAGCAGGCACTGGAGATCGCCGACATGCTGATCCGCTCGGGAGCCATCGACATCATCGTCATCGACTCGGTGGCCGCGCTGGTGCCACGCGCCGAAATCGAAGGCGAGATGGGCGACAGCCACGTCGGCCTGCAGGCCCGGTTGATGAGCCAGGCGCTGCGCAAGATCACCGGCGCATTGAGCAACTCGGGTACCACGGCGATCTTCATCAACCAGCTGCGCGAGAAGATCGGCGTGATGTTCGGCTCACCCGAAACCACGACGGGTGGAAAGGCTTTGAAGTTCTACTCCTCGGTGCGCCTGGATGTGCGGCGGATCGAGACACTCAAGGACGGTACCGACGCGGTGGGTAACCGCACCCGCGTCAAGGTCGTCAAGAACAAAGTGTCGCCGCCGTTCAAGCAGGCCGAGTTCGACATCCTCTACGGCAAGGGCATCAGCCGTGAGGGTTCGCTCATCGACATGGGCGTTGAACAGGGCTTTATCCGCAAGTCCGGATCGTGGTTCACCTACGAGGGTGAGCAGCTCGGGCAGGGCAAGGAGAACGCCCGCAACTTCCTGATCGAGAACCCCGACGTCGGCAACGAGGTCGAGAAGAAGATCAAGGAGAAGCTCGGTATCGGTGCGGTGATGACCGATGAACTCATCGATGACGTCCTGCCAGCCCCAGTCGACTTCTGAGACGCGCGAAGAGCAGGCGCACGCGTTGTGCCTGCGCCTGCTCACCGCGCGGTCACGAACTCGATCGGAGCTGGCCGGTCAGCTGGCCAAGCGGGGATATCCCGACGACGTCGCTGCGACGGTACTGAACCGGCTGGCCGCTGTCGGCCTGGTCGATGATGCGGACTTCGCCGAGCAGTGGGTCCGATCCCGACGGGCGCGGGCCGGAAAAGGCAAGCGCGCCTTGGCAGCCGAGCTGCGGACCAAGGGCGTCGACGACGAGCTGATCGCCGCGGCGCTCGACGGTATTGATGCCGGCGCCGAACGGCTACGGGCCGAGCAGCTGGTGGAGCAGAAGCTGCGCCGCGAGGCGCTGACCGACGCCGATGACACCAAGGTGATGCGCAGGCTAGTCGGCATGCTGGCCCGGCGGGGCTACAACCAGAGCATGGCGGTGGCTGTGGTCAGCGATGGGTTGGCCGCCGAACGTGAGCGCCGCAAGGTCTAGCCGCCTTCGGCGTCGCGCAACATGGCGCGAGGTGCGTTGGCGTAGGTCATCATGACCGTCTGGTAGTTCAGCATGATCGGGTCGCCGGCGGTGGAGACCTCCAGTCCGGTGTTCCGGTCAGCGCGTTGTGTAGCCGACCGTGCAGGGATTGGCCGCGCGAGCCACGCCGCCGATCTGAGCGGGCACCGGACGTGGGTATCCTTTCCACTCGGGTCTCATGTCGTAGCGGCCCAAGAGGCGGGTCATCGCCATCGTCATCGCGGCCACCGAAAAGGGCTGTGCCGGACAGGAATGCCTGCCGTGCCCGAAGGCGGTCACCAGCATCGGTGATGGCAACACATTTGCATCGACGAGCCGGAACCGCTGCCACCGACTGGGATCCCATTCCTCCAAGCCGGCAGCCGCAGATGTGTTCAGCAGCGGCAGGAGCGTCGCGATGGTCCAGCCCTTCGGCACGTCGACCACACCTGCGCCGGTGTCGAATTCGACCGGTTCGAGTACGGCGCGGGCCATGATCGAACGCTGCGCCAGCCGGGTGCTTTCGAGAGCACAGCTGGAAGCGAGGTCGCGATCGCCGCCCGCGACTAGGCGGAGTTGATCGGGATGAACGACCAGGTCGACCAGTGCCCAGCCGAGCGCTGCCATCAGGTTCGACATCGAGGCGATGTGGATGAGCGCGACGTCCATCGCAATACCGCGATTGCGGACGTCCACCGATTCCAAAGCCCAGGCATCGACGATTCGGCTGAACAGCCCCACGCCGACCTCGGGCCTCGAATCATGCTGCCGCAGTGACGCTTCAATCACCTCGGAAACCTCTTCCAAGGCGGCTCGTTCGGCCCGCATACCCGAGGCGGCCACGGCCGCCATCGCGTCGGGGTGAACGAAGGCGTCCGAACCGTCGAGCACGTCGAACGCGCACACCAGTCGCTCGAACGCTTCCCCTTCGGCGCAGCCGGGCCCGGCCCACGACGCCAACCCCATGCGATGGCCGAGCCGTCGGGTCAGCGCGAACACGTCGACGGAGCCGCTCTCGCCGAGCTCGACCTCCGTTGCGTCGAGAGCACTATCGAGGTTCGCGAGGTATGACGTGACGTCGTCGCGGCGAAACAGCGAACCTGGCAGTAGTCGTCTGCCTGCAAACACCTCGTCGGGCAGCTTGCGCCGCAGCATGAGGAAATCCGCGACACCCTTGCTCGCGGCTTCTTCAGCGAGCGCGTAGAACGATTCGACGCCGGTTGGCGAGAAGGTGAAGAGGTACTGCCCGCCCCCACTCTCCACCACGAACGTGTCGCCGCAGCGTTCGCGTGCCGTAGCGATCGCAGCCACAGCATCGTCAACCGCGACATCCCACGGCAGCCCGACGCCGTCGGCGACGGGTAGGACGTCGAGTGGGTTCGGCACTATAAGTCATCGCGAACGGACACGAGGCTGACGATACCTTTCGATCAGACGGCCAAAGTTCTTCTAGGCTGCACCCATGCGGATTTCGGCCAAACTCGCGCCCACCTTCGACTATCCCGAGCTCGAGCAGTTCTGGCGCACCGCCGACGAGCTCGGCTTCGAAGCGATCTGGAACTACGACCACTTCTACGGACTAGTCGAGGACCGAAAGCCCACCTACGAGGGCTGGACGACGCTGGCCGCGATGGGCGTGGTGATCCGCCAAGCCCGGATCGGGTGCATGGTCACCGGGGTGACCTACCGCAATCCAGCGATTCTGGCCAAGATGGCCGTCACCGTCGACCACATCAGCGGTGGGCGGCTGGACTTCGGAATCGGCGCGGGCTGGCACGAGGCCGAGCACCGCGGCTACGGCCTCGAATTCCCTAGCGCCGGAACGCGAGTGGCGATGCTCGACGAAGCGCTCACCATCATCCGCAGACTGTGGACCGAGGATACGGTCAGCTTCGAGGGCCGGTTTTACACGCTGCGCGAGGCGATCTGCGAGCCCAAGCCGGTCCAGCGCCCGCATCCGCCGATCGTCGTCGGGGGATCCCAGCCCAAGATGCTGCGGGTCATCGCCCGTCACGCCGACGAGTGGAACATGCCCAGCTACGAAGGCCCCACACAGTGGGGCGAGGCGAATGTGCGGCTGACCGAAGCGTGCGCTGAGGTCGGCCGCGACCCAGCCCAGATTCGCCGATCAGTGCAGCTCTTCCTGCACCCGCGCGACCCCGACCAGGTGGTCGCGCAACTGGATCAGCTGCCGCGCTTCGCCGAGTTGGGTTGCGAACACGCGGTGCTGAGTTTCTACCAGCCGCCGTCGGCCGAGCTGCTGGCGCAGTGTGCGCAGTTGCGCTTGTAGGCGTCCACAGCGCACGGATCGCCTCAGTGCGATCGGCGAATCATGTTGCACGCCAAGGATCGTAAGTCAAGCTGCGGGTGTGCTGGACGGAACCTGAGTAATCCCTGAAAAGCAATGTGGCTGCAGGCTGCCGGAGTAGCTTTCGCTTCAAAATACCTGCTCGGGAGGCAAACCATGATCGGTCAGACTCGGAACAAGGGTGGGGTTTCTCTCGGCGCGTTGGTGTCCGGTGCGTTGGCTGCCGGGGCCGTGATTGTGGCGCCGACCGCCCAGGCAACCTGCGCATCATTCTTCGGTATCAACAACGGCGGGGGATGCTCGAGCAGTCAGACGAGTATCGCCATCGCGATTGGCACCGGTGCGCAAGCGTTTGCGGGTGGGCTGTTCGGCACCTCGTTCGCGGTCGGCACTGATTCGATCAGCTCCATCCCTAGCGGGGGGCGAAACTATTTCAATCTTGCAGCGGCCGTTGGTGTTAACGCGCTTGCCGAAGCAGGGGGCGCCTTATCGCTCGCGGTCGCAGCAGGAACGAACTTAACGGCACTGGCCGCGGAAACTCTCCATCCCTATCTGCCTGTTGCCAACGTTGCCCTCAATCTGGGCTTGTCCTCCACCAACAACCTCACCGTCGCGGACGGCGTCGGCAACCTGGCCGTGAACCTTTTCGGCAACGGCACCGGGCAGGACGTGCGGGCGCTGGGGCTTGCCAATGCGGCCATCAATATTGGTGGGACCGGCAACGCGGTCCGGGCGAGCGTCGGTACGAGCCAGAACGCCTACGCCAGCTTCGCGTTCAACGTGCTCGGCAGCGGCAACACCGTGCAAGCGGGCGGGGGTCCGCTCGCGGTCGCCGGAGCTTTCAATCAGACGGGCGCGACGGTCACCCAGGCGTCTCCCGGTATCAACCTCTTCACCAGACTGGCCCTCGCGGCCGCGGCTCAAAGCCACGGGCCGCAAGCTGTGAAGGCTGCATCTACACCCTCCGCGTCGAAGACCGTGGTGCCGGCGGCGAGGGACAAGCGCACGACGTAGCCGACACCGATGGACTAGTCGCCAGGTTCCAGCGCGATCTTCGTCTGCATGGGCGTAGTGACGCGTTTCGAACGGCGCAGCCGCTTCTCGAGTCTGGTGGCTGCCCAGGACAACGCGAAGTTGGCGCTGATCATCAACCCCGCGATAACGATCAACGCCGGGACATAGTTGCCGTAGGTCGAGCCGACCACGGTGCCCTGGCGGACCATCTCCAGGAAGGTGATCTGGTAACCGATCGCAGTGTCCTTGAGCACCACAACCAGCTGCGACACCAACACCGGCAACATCGACGTGATCGCTTGGGGGAGCAGGACCGAGCGCATGGTCTGTCCCCACCGCAAGCCCAGCGCCGATGCGGCCTCAGTCTGCCCACGAGGCAGCGAACCAACCCCGGCACGAACGATCTCGGCGATCACCGCGCCGTTGTAGAGCGTCAGCCCCGTCACCACACCCGCCAGGGCCAATTGCTTGGACGGAAAGACGTCATACAACGCGAACAGGAAATACGCGAAGATCATCATGATCAGCACGGGCACGGCACGGAAGAACTCCACGAACACCGCGCACGGCCGGCGTACGAGGCCGGTCGGCGACATCCGTCCCACCCCGAGGGCGAAGCCGAGGACCACCGCCAGCACGATCGACAAAGCTGCCGCGGTCAGCGTGCCTTCAATACCCGGCAGTACATAGGTTTTCCAGAGATCGGCAGTCAAGAACGGATGCCACTTCGCGGCGGTCAGCTGTCCCTTGCCCGCGAGCTTGGCCACCACGGCCCAGGCGACCAACACCAGAATGACGACCGTCACCACCGCGGTGAACCGGTCGCGGACCCGGGCGCGGGGTCCAGGCACGTCGTATAGAACAGAGGACGTACTCATTACCGCGCCACCGCCAGCCGCTTGCCGAGCCACCCGAACAACAAGCCCAGTGGCAGAGTGAGTATCACGAAGCCGACCGCGAAGATGGTGCCGACCACCAGCAACGCGGCCGTATTCTCGATCATTTCCTTCATCAGCAGAGCCGCCTCGGCGACCCCGATCGCCGAGGCGATCGTGGTGTTCTTGACCAATGCGATCAACACCGAGCCAAGGGGGATGATCACTGCGCGAAAGGCCTGCGGCAACAAAATAATTCGCAGATTCTGTCCGAATGTCAGCCCCAGCGATCGAGCAGCCTCGGCCTGCCCCAGGGGCACGGTATTGACCCCCGAGCGAACTGTCTCGCAGACGAACGACGCCGTGTAGACCGTCAAGCCGAGTGCGGCCAGCCGAAAGTTACTGTCCGCGATAGACGTCGGCGACTTCGGATCGGCCAGAGTGATCCCCAATGTCTGAGCCAACCCGAATGAGCAGAACAGGATGATCAACGTCAGCGGGGTATTGCGCACCACGTTGACATAGGCGGCGCCAAGCGATCGAAGAATTGGGACAGGAGAGAGGCGCATCGCCGCAAGGATCGTCCCGAGGATCAAAGCCCCGATGGCGGCAAAGACGGTGAGCTGGATGGTGGTCCAGAACGCCCGCAGAATCTGCCCCTGGTACTTGCTGAAGATCTGTACGTTCTCCGCCTGTGCCTTCGTCGCGCCGGTATCCAGCGGAGGCGGGGGCGGGGCAGTGATCCCGGCCGGGCCGAGGTTTTTGTCGAAGGCGGCCTTCCAGTCGCCGTCCTGCTCCATCTTCACGATCGCGTCGTTGATCTTCGTGCGCAGTTCGCTGTCACCCTTGCGCAGGCCGATGCCGTAGGGCTCCGTCGAGAAGGGCTTGCCGATGATCTTGAAGGTGCCGGGGAACTGCGCAGCGAAGCCGGCCAGGATCACCTCATCGGTGCTGACCGCGTCGATCGCGCCGTTGCGCAACGCCTCAATGCATGCCGAATACGTATCGTATTGCTGCAGTTGCACGCCCGGGTATTTGTCCTTGATTCGTTGCGCGGGCGTGGATCCCGACACCGAACACAGCCGTTTGCCGTTCTGCAGCGACTCCGCGCCGGTGATGTCGGTGTTGTCGGCGCGCACCAGCAGGCTCTGCCCGGTGATCAGGTATGGACCGGCGAAGTCGACCTTTTGCTTGCGGGCGTCGGTGATCGAGTAGCTGGCTGCGATGAAGTCCACCTGGCCGTTCTGGATCAGCGTTTCGCGCTGCCCGGACGGAGCTTCCTTCCATTCGATCTCGTTCGGCTTGTAGCCGAGCTGACCGGCGACGTAGGTGGCGACGTCGACGTCGAAGCCGGCCATCGTCCCGTCCGGCTTCTTGACCGCGAGCCCGGGTTGGTCGAACTTGGTGCCGATGGTGATCTTCTTACCGCCGCCGCCACAAGCGCTGATGGCGAACGGAAGCGCCAGCGCCAGCATCGCGATCACCAGCACGCGCACAGCCCGTGACAACATGTCTTGGCCTCTCGCTGCTAGTGGTTGAGGATCTTGCCGAGGAAGTCCTTGGCGCGTTCGGATCGCGGATTATCGAAGAACTCGGCGGGCGGAGCATCCTCCACGATCGCGCCGTCAGCCATGAAAACCACCCGATCCGCGGCTCGGCGGGCGAAGCCCATCTCGTGGGTGACCACCACCATCGTCATGCCTTCGGAGGCCAGTGAAGTCATCACCGCCAGCACCTCGTTGACCATTTCAGGATCCAGCGCGCTGGTCGGCTCGTCGAACAGGATCACCTTGGGGTCCATGGCCAGCGAGCGTGCGATGGCGACGCGCTGCTGCTGGCCACCGGAGAGCTGCGCGGGATATTTGTCCGCCTGGTTGGCCACCCCGACCCGCTCCAGCAACGCCATGGCCTTTTCGCGCGCTTTGCCCTTGTCGGTCTTACGTACCTTGATCGGTCCCAGCGTGACGTTCTCCAGGATCGTCTTGTGTGCGAAGAGATTGAAGGACTGGAAGACCATGCCGACGTCTGAGCGCAGCTGTGCCAGTTTGCGCCCTTCTGCGGGCAATTCCTCACCGTCGATTTCGATCGTGCCGGAATCGACCGTCTCTAGGCGGTTGATGGTCCGGCACAACGTCGACTTGCCCGAGCCGGATGGCCCGAGCACCACCACCACCTGCCCGCGATCGACCTCGAGATTGATGTCTTTGAGTACGTGTAGGTCGCCGAAGTGCTTATCGACGCCTCTGATCGAGATCATCGGCTTCTCGCCGCTGCGCCCCATGCGTTCAGACCATACCCAGGTAACCCTCAGATTGCCGAGCGTTGGCCGATCTGCGATTTCTCGGGTAAGCCACCGGCTCCGTACGATGAGCAATGTGACATCGGTGCTGACCAACGACCACCCGGCGGGCGGACTGCCCGGCTCGGGCGCAGGTCGCAGCTATCAGGTCCGCACCTACGGGTGCCAGATGAACGTCCACGACTCCGAGCGACTTGCCGGGTTGCTCGAGGCCGCCGGATATCACCGCGCGCCTGAGGGCACCGACGCCGATGTGGTGGTGTTCAACACCTGTGCGGTGCGCGAAAACGCCGACAACAAGCTGTACGGCAACATCAGCCACCTGGTGCCGCGCAAGCAGGCCAATCCGAACATGCAGATCGCGGTGGGCGGCTGCCTGGCCCAGAAGGACCGCGACGGCCTACTGAAGAAGGCGCCGTGGGTCGACGTCGTGTTCGGCACCCACAACATCGGCTCGCTGCCCGCGCTGCTCGACCGGGCGCGACACAACCAGCAGGCACAGGTCGAGATCGCCGAGTCGTTGCGGGAATTCCCGTCGACACTTCCTGCGGCCCGCGAATCCGCCTATGCGGCATGGGTTTCCATCTCGGTGGGCTGCAACAACACCTGCACGTTCTGCATCGTGCCGTCATTGCGCGGCAAGGAAGTGGACCGTCGCCCCGACGAGATCCTCGCCGAGGTGCAGTCCCTGGTCGACCAGGGCGTACTGGAGATCACGCTGCTGGGCCAGAACGTCAACGCCTACGGCGTCTCGTTTGCCGACCCCAGTACTCCGCGTGATCGCGGCGCGTTCGCCGCACTGCTGCGCGACTGCGGTCGCATCGACGGGTTGGAGCGCGTCCGATTCACCTCACCGCACCCGGCCGAATTCACTGACGACGTGATCGACGCGATGGCGCAAACCGCGAATGTCTGTCCGGCCCTGCACATGCCGCTGCAATCCGGGTCGGATCGCGTGCTGCGTGAGATGCGCCGGTCGTATCGCGCCGAGAAATATCTCGGCATCATCGAGCGGGTGCGCACGGCCATGCCGCATGCGGCGATCACCACCGACATCATCGTAGGTTTCCCCGGCGAGACCGAGGACGACTTCGCCGCCACCCTCGACGTGGTGCGCCAGGCCCGGTTCAGTGCCGCGTTCACGTTCCAATACTCCAAGCGCCCCGGCACCCCTGCCGCAGAGCTCGACGGCCAGCTGCCCAAAGCTGTTGTGCAGGAACGCTATCAACGTCTGATCGAGATGCAGGAGCAGATCTCTTTCGAGGAGAACACCGCTGCGATCGGCACGGAGGTCGAGTTGCTGGTGGCCACCGGCGAAGGTCGCAAGGACGCCAGCACCGCCCGCATGAGCGGACGTGCCCGCGACGGCCGCCTCGTGCACTTCACCCCAGGCCACGCCGAGCCGCGTCCCGGTGACATCGTCACCACGACGGTCACCGGTGCGGCCCCGCACCACCTGATCGCCGACGCGCCACTGCTGACCCACCGCCGCACCCGCGCCGGCGACGCCCATGCCGCCGGTCAGCGGCCGCGGACGGTCGGGCTGGGGCTACCGCCGGTGGGCAGGCCGCGCATCGAGGAAACAACGACGGGATGTACGCGATGAGTCGCCCAGAAGACGACGGCTGGGAGGCCTACCGATCCGAACTGGAGGCCGCCGAACGCAAAGTCGCCGGCGAAATCCAGCCGGGAGCCCGTGCGCTGGTGGTGGCGATCCTGGTGTTCGTCCTGCTGGTGTCGCTGATCCTGCCGCACGCAGGTGGTGCGCGCGGCGTCGACGTGCTGATAGGCGACAACAAGGCCATCGGCGTGGGGATCGCCGTGCCATCCAGGCTGTTCAGCTGGTTCGCGCTGGTGTTCGGCGTCGGGTTCTCGATGCTGGCGCTGACGACTCGGCGCTGGGTGCTGGCCTGGATCGCCCTGGCCGGTTCCGCGCTGGCCAGTGCGCTCGGACTGCTGGCCGTGTGGTCGCGTCAGACCGCCGTACACGGACATCCCGGCCCCGGAATCGGGCTGCTGCTGGGCTGGCTCGCGGTCATCCTGCTGACATTCCACTGGGCGCGGGTCGTCTGGACGCGCACCGCGGTGCAATTGGCCGCCGAGCAGCAGCGACGCATCGCCGCCGCCGAGAGCCAGTCGCGAACCCTGCTGGAGGACGTCGACCATCGCGAAGGGCAACAGCCCCCGGCCTAAGCGGCCCTAGCGCTTCTTACCCAGCGACTCGACCGCCGCGTCGGCCCACTGCCGCCACTGCTCGGCGCTGGCCCTGGCCGCTTCCGCATCCTTGGTGCGGCCCGCGGCCTCAGCCTTCTCCGCCTGCCGTTCGTACTGCTCGACGCGGGCCTGGAACTGCTCGGCACGAGCCTGGGCCTGCGGATCGATCCGCCCGGAGTCGGCCGCGTCGCGCACCTTCTTCTCCACCGCGCGCAACCGGCGCTCCAGGTCGGCGGAGCGTTCCCGCGGCACCTTGCCGATCGAATCCCACTTGTCGGTGATGGTCCGCAACGCCGAGCGGGCCGCGTCGAGGTTGGACGTGTCGAGTCTCTCGGCCTCGGCCAGCAGCGCTTCCTTGGCGGTGGCATTGGCCTGGAACTCGGTGTCGCGCTCGGCGTTCACCGCATTGCGGGCCGCGAAGAACGTGTCCTGTGCGGCCTTGAACCGGTGCCACAGGGAGTCGTCGACGTCCTTGGCCGCCCGGCCCGCCGCCTTCCACTCGGTCAGCAGATCGCGAAACGCCGTCGCCGTCGCCGACCAGTCCGTCGACCCGGAGAGTTCTTCGGCGCGCACGCAGAGCGCTTCCTTGGCCTGTCTGGCGCCGGCACGTTCCCGGTCCAGGTCGGCGAAATGCGAGCCGCGGCGACGGTTGAACGTTTCGCGCGCCGCCGAATACCGCTTCCAGAGCGCATCGTCGGTCTTGCGGTCCAGTCCGGTGATGGTGCGCCACTCGTCGAGGATGGTGCGCAGCCGGTCGCCGGCGGCCTTCCACTGCGTCGAGACGTTGGCCAACTCCTCGGCCTCGGCGGCCAGCGCTTCCTTGCGGGCAGTCTGCTCGGCGCGCTGCTCGTCGCGGCGGGCGCGGTCGGCCGCGGCGGTCTCCTCGGCGTGGTCGCGGATCGCACCTAGGCGCTCGGCCAGCGCGTCGAGATCGCCGAGAACGCTTGCCGTCGGCAGGGTTTCGGCCAGGGCGGCCGCGGCGGCCTTGATCTTGCGGGCGTCACCGGTGCCCGATGCCAGCCGAGTTTCCATCAGCGTGACTTCGGTGGCCAGGTCCTCGAAGCGCCGGCCGAAGTGGGCGTACGCCGCCTCGGTGTCGCCGGCCTGCCAGGAGCCGATCGAGCGTTCGCCGGCCGACGTGATCAGCCACACCGTGCCGTCGTCGTCGACACGGCCGAACCGGTGCGGGTCGCTCGAGGGCGGTGCCGCCAGCGGGGCAGCTGGCGGGTGGGGTTTGGGCACGGGTCGCGGTGGTCCAGGCCGGGGAGTCGGCTTCGGGGTTCCGCCTGCGCTGGGTTCGTCGATGGTCATGACCTCGCCTTACCTACCCTCCGCGCGGTCACCCGCGCATCTGCCGCGCACCGCGGCGCCACTGCTGCATGGTCGACGGCCGTGTGATTGCGGTCGGCCGTCCTCGTGGTATTGAACCAGCTCGATGCCCTGTGTGCGCCCGGGTTGGCTGGTCTAAGGTTGCGGGCCGCTGCGATTGGCAGGCAGGCTGGCGGGTTCCAGGCGGAGGAGACGAGGCATGCACAGGTCTGACATCGCCACCCTGTTCGCACTGGGCGCCGCGCTGATGATCGCCGTGGGGGATGTCATCCAGCAGCGCTCGGCGCACGACGTCACCGACGAACCGGTGGGCACCGTTGCGTTGTTCCTGCAGCTACTCAGGGACAAGCAGTGGTGGCTGGGCAGCCTCGTGGCCGCCGGGGGATTCGGGCTGCAGGCCGCCGCGCTCGCATTCGGCTCCGTGCTGCTGGTGCAGGCGCTCATCGTGACGTCGCTGCTGTTCGCGCTGCCGCTGAGTGCGCGCTTCGCCGGGCGGCGGATCACGCGGTACCAGTGGATGTGGGCGGTGCTGCTGGCCATTGCCGTTGCGGTGATCGTCACCGTCGGCGACCCGTCCAAGGGGCAATCGCGGGCCGGGCTGCAGACGTGGACGTGGGTGATCGCCACACTCGGACCTTTCCTGCTGCTGTGCCTGCTGGGTGCCCGGCTGTACAAGGGCAAGCCGGTCGCCGCGGTGCTGCTCGGTGTGGTGGCGGGTTCGTTGTGGGGGCTGTTCGCTGTCTTGATGAAGGGCGTGGTCGACCAGCTGGACAACGGGATCTGGGCTGTACTCAAGCTTCCTGAGCTCTACCCGTGGGCGGCGGTGGCTGTCGTCGCGACCGCGGTCCAGCAGGCGTCATTCCGCGCCGGATCGATGGCCGCGTCCCTGCCTGCGGTGACGGTCAGCGAGCCGTTGGTCGCCTCGGTACTCGGGGTTGCCATCCTCGGCGAGATGTTGCGCCCTGGTAGGTCCGGCTGGGCTTTCCTGGTCGTCGCGGTGGTCGTGATGATCGCCGCGACAGTGGAACTGGCACGCACCGAGGCCGCGCCCGCGCCGGAGGGCGCGCCGACCAGTTCGGGCTGACGGCCACTACCGTGTGTGGCGTGCTGTCCGCCATTGCCCTGACGCCGTCGGCGCCTGTCCTGGTGCCCGAGTTGGCCGGCGGGGCGGCGGCCGAGGTCGCCGAATTCCGCGCCGCGGCGCTGACGGCCGCCGCGGAACTGCCCGAGCGCTGGATTGCCGTCGGGGTCGGGACGACCGGCCAGGTCATCGGCCCGGACACCCGGGGAACGTTCGCCGGCTACGGGGTCGACGTGCCTGTCGCGCTGTCCCCGGACGCGGGCCCGGCGATGAGTGCGCTGCCGCTGTGCGCGCTGTTCACCGGCTGGCTGAGGGGACAGGCAAACCCTGCGGCACGCGCCGAAGTCCGGGTGTACGACGCCGACCTCGACGCCGACTCCGCGGTGGCCCGCGGCCGCGCCCTGCGCGCCGAGATCGACGCCGCCGCGGACGCGGTCGGCGTCCTGGTGGTGGCCGACGGCGCCCACACGCTGACACCGGCCGCCCCGGGCGGTTTCGACCCGGACGCCGCACCCGTGCAGGCCGCTCTCGACGACGCGCTGGCCTCCGGCGATGCCGCCGCGCTGATCCGGCTGCCCGCCGGCATCGTCGGCCGGGTCGCCTACCAGGTGCTGGCCGGGCTGGTTGAGCCCGGACCGTGGGCGGCGAAGGAGCTGGTGCGGGGCGCGCCCTATGGGGTGGGGTACTTCGTCGGCGTCTGGGTCCCGGCGGGCTGGGGCGCAGCGTCCGGGGAATCGACCGAGTGACCCGACCGATTGCGGTGATCGGGCCGACCGGCACCGGTAAGTCCGAGCTGGCACTGGATGTCGCCGAACGGCTCGGCGGGGAGATCGTCAACGCCGACGCCATGCAGCAGTACCGCGGCATGGACATCGGCACCGCCAAACTCGGCGTGGCCGAGCGCCGGGGCATCCCGCACCACCAGCTCGACGTGCTCGACGTCGACCAGACCGCGACCGTCGCGCGCTATCAGGAGGCCGCCGCCGCCGATGTCGAGGCGATCGCCGCCCGTGGGCTGCCGCCGGTGATCGTGGGCGGGTCGATGCTCTACATCCAGTCGCTGCTCGACGAGTGGGCCTTCCCGGCCACCGACCCGCAGGTGCGGGCCCGGTGGGAACAGCAGCTCGCCGAGGTCGGAGTGACGGCCCTGCACGCCGAACTGGCGCGGCGCGACCCCGCCGCCGCGGCCGCGATCCTGGCCACCGACGGTCGCCGAATCGTGCGCGCGCTGGAGGTCGTCGAGCTGACCGGCCAGCCGTTCGCCGCGTCTGCGCCCCGCATCGGGAAACCACGCTGGAACACTCTGATCGTCGGATTAGATTGGCCGACAGGCATTCTCGATGACCGTCTGAGCAGGCGCACTGACGTCATGTTCGAGACCGGTCTGGTCGACGAGGTCGGCAGGCTGCTCGAGCGCGGCCTGCGCCAGGGCGTCACCGCCGGCCGCGCACTGGGCTACGCCCAGGTGATCGCCGCACTCGATGACGGTGGCACCGACGAGCACCTCGCGCAGGCCCGCGAGCTGACCTTCATCGGGACCAGGCGCTACGTGCGGCGCCAGCGGTCGTGGTTTCGTCGCGACCATCGCATCCACTGGCTTGACGGGACGGCCCCCGGGCTCGCCGACGACGTGATCGCTCAGTGGCGGCACGTATCCTGAACACGTGATTTTCGCCAAGGGCCACGGCACGGAGAACGACTTCGTGCTGCTGCCTGACCTGACCGCCCAGCTGGAGCTGACGCCTGCTGCGGTGACCGCGCTGTGCGACCGCCGCCAGGGTCTGGGCGCCGACGGTGTCCTGCGAGTCACCACCGCCGGCGCCGTCGTCGCCGCGGGCGTCCTGGACCGGTTGCCCGAAGGCGTCGGCGCCGACGACTGGTACATGGACTACCGCAACGCCGACGGCTCGATCGCCCAGATGTGCGGCAACGGCGTGCGAGTGTTCGCCCACTACCTGCGGACCAGCGGACTGGAACAGCGCGACGAGTTCGTGGTCGGTTCGCTGGCCGGGCCGCGGCCGGTCGTCGTGCACCACGCCGACGCGGTTGATGCCGAGGTCACCGTGGAGATGGGCAAAGTCAACCTGCTCGGATCGGGCACCGCCACCGTCGGTGGCAGGCGCTTCACCGGTGTCGGCGTCGACGTCGGCAACCCGCACCTGGCCTGCCTGGACCCCGGCCTCACCGAAGCGGCGCTGGCCGTCCTCGACGTCGCCGCTCCGGTGCAGTTCGACCACGGCCAATTCCCCGAGGGCGTCAACGTCGAGGTGCTGACCATCGCCGGCGACGGTGCGATCAGCATGCGGGTACACGAACGCGGTGTCGGTGAGACCCGCTCTTGTGGCACTGGGACCGTGGCCGCCGCGGTCGCCGCTCTCGCCCACCTCAATATGTCGACCGGCACGCTGCGGGTCCGCATCCCAGGCGGCCAGGTGACCGTCGAGGTCAGCGACACCAGCAGCTTCTTGCGCGGACCCTCGGTGCTGGTGGCGCAGGGTGAACTTTCCGACTCGTGGTGGGCGGCCCCGCGCTGACGGCACATTATTCGGATGCGCGACGTTGGACATGCGTGGCACCATCGACTACCGAACATGACGCATACCGCCTATGACAAAAGCTGACTTTCCCGATCCGAGCGTCGGCGAACTCGCGCTCGAGGACCGCGCCGCCCTCAAGCGTGTCGCCGGGCTCTCCACCGAACTCGCTGACATCTCCGAGGTCGAATACCGCCAGCTGCGGCTGGAGCGTGTGGTCCTGGTCGGGGTGTGGACCCAAGGCAGCTCCGCCGACGCCGAGGCCAGCCTCGCCGAGCTGGCCGCACTGGCCGAAACGGCGGGCTCCGAGGTGCTCGAAGGAGTGATCCAGCGCCGCGACAAGCCCGACCCGTCCACCTACATCGGCTCGGGCAAGGCCCAGGAGCTGCGCCAGATCGTGATCGCGACCGGCGCCGACACCGTGATCTGCGACGGCGAGCTCAGCCCCGCGCAGCTCAACGCACTCGAAAAGGTGGTCAAGGTCAAGGTCATCGACCGGACCGCACTGATTCTGGACATCTTCGCCCAGCACGCCACCAGCCGGGAAGGCAAGGCGCAGGTGGCGTATGCGCAGATGGAGTACATGCTGCCCCGGCTGCGCGGCTGGGGTGAGTCGATGTCGCGCCAGGCCGGTGGTCGCGCCGGCGGTGCCGGCGGTGGCGTGGGCACCCGAGGCCCCGGTGAGACCAAGATCGAGACCGACCGGCGTCGCATCCGCGAGCGAATGTCTAAGCTGCGCCGCGAGATCAAAGAGATGAAGCAGGTCCGCGATACCCAGCGCAGCCGCCGGCTGCACAGCGATATGGGGTCGGTGGCGATCGTCGGCTACACCAACGCCGGCAAGTCCAGCCTGCTCAACGCGCTCACCGGGGCCGGGGTGCTGGTGCAGAACGCGCTGTTCGCCACGCTCGAACCCACCACGCGCCGTGGCGAATTCGACGACGGCCGCCCCTTCGTACTGACCGACACCGTCGGCTTCGTCCGGCACCTGCCGACCCAGCTGATCGAGGCGTTCAGGTCCACTCTCGAAGAAGTCGTCGACGCCGACCTGCTGGTGCACGTGGTCGACGGATCCGACAGCAACCCACTGGCTCAGATCGAAGCGGTGCGCCAGGTCGTCCGCGAAGTGCAAAACGACCACCACGCGCCGCCTGCGCCAGAACTGTTGGTGGTCAACAAGATTGATGCCGCCAATGACTTGACGCTGGCCCAGCTGCGCCGAGCGCTACCGGGTGCGGTCTTCGTCTCCGCGCACACCGGTGAGGGTCTGCCGCGGCTGCGCGCCCGCCTTGGCGAACTTGTTGAACCGCGGGAGATCACCGTCGACGTGACCATCCCGTACGACCGGGGCGACCTGGTGGCGCGGCTGCACAGCGACGGACAGGTCGATGCCGTCGAGCACACCGAGTCGGGCACCCGGCTCAAAGCACGAGTGCCCGCGGCGCTCGCGGCCGGGCTGCGCCAGTACAACAGCTAGGCGGCGCGCTCGGTGACGGTGACGACGTCGGTCATCGGATGACCGGGGGCCGATGGGCGCGCACCGGCGGCAGCGGACCGTCGAACTTCTCGACCTGCACCAGCACGGCGGCACCAGTGCAACCCCGGGCCAGCGAAGAGGTACCGACGTCGTCGGTCAGCACGTTCGGATTGCCGTGCACGCACATCGAATCCGGATCCGACGGGTCCAGCGGGTCGTACCAGGCCCCTGTCGACAGCTGCACCACCCGGGGCAGTAGCCCCTCGTCGAGCACCACCCCGGCCAGGCAGGAACCGCGGTCGTTGAATACCCGGACCACGTCGCCGCCGGCCAGGCCGCGCTGCGCGGCGTCGGCCGGATGCATCCGAAGTGGTTCGCGCCCTTGAATTTTCGCATTCTTGCTGACCGCGCCGCCGTCAAGCTGACTGTGCAGCCGGGTTGCGGGCTGATTGGCGATGAGATGCAGCGGAAAACATTCAGCGCGCTGGCCGCCGAGCCATTCGACGGGGTCGTACCAGCGCGGATGGCCGGCGCAGTCGGGGTAGCCGAACCCGGCGATTTCGTCGGAGAAGATCTCGATCCGCCCGCTCGGGGTGGCCAACGGATGTGCCAGCGGGTCGGCGCGGAAGTCGGCCATCAGCGTCAGGCCCGACTCGACCGGCAGCGCCAACAAGCCGTCGGCCCAGAACTGGTCGAAGTCAGGAACGGCGAAATTGACTTCCCTCGACCACTTTTCGTACATGTGCCGTAGCCACTGACCGGCCGTGCGACCCTCGGTGAACTGCTCGCCGAAGCCCAGCCGCTCGGCCAGTGCCGCGAACGTGGTGTAGTCGTCGCGGGCCTGCGCGTACGGGGGCGCCATCGCCGGCATCGCCACCAGCAGCGGGTCGTTGCGTGACCCGGAGTAGTCGTCGCGTTCGAACGCGGTCGTGGAAGGGACGACGATGTCGGCGTGCCGGGCCATCGGCGTCCAATACGGGTCGTGCACCACAACGGTGTCGACGCGGGCCAGCGCGCGCCGCAGCCGCGGCAGGTTCTGGTGATGATGAAAGGGATTCCCGCCGGCCCAGTACACGCACTTGATGTTGGGATAGGTCAGGGTGCGCCCGTTGTAGGTGAATGTCTCGCCGGGGTGCAGCAGCATGTCGCTGATCGCGGCGACCGGGATGAAGGTCTGCACCGGATTGGCGCCCTGCGGCAACGACGGCAGCCGGACCCGCACCGGCGGCAACCCCGGCTCGTTCATCGAGCCGTAGCCGTGCCCGAAACCGCCTCCTGGGAGGCCGATTTGGCCGAGCATGGCGGCCAGCGTCACCCCCATCCAGGGGGCCTGCTCGCCATGCCGGAGGCGTTGCAGCGACCAGCTGACGGTGACGATGGTGCGCTGCGCGGCCATCGTCCTGGCTAATTCGGTCAACACTGCGGCGTCGACCCCGCAGATACCCGCCGCCCACTGCGGCGATTTCGGCTCGCTGTCGTCGACGCCGAGCAGGTAGCGCTCGAACTGCTCGTACCCGGTGCAGTAGGTATCGAGGAAGTCCCGGTCGGCCAGGTTCTCGGTGGCCAGCACGTAGGCCAGCGCCAGCATGATCGCCACGTCGGTACCGGGAACAGCGGGTAGCCACTGGCAGTCGCCGTCGACGTCACTGCGCAGCGGGCTGATCGAGACGATGCGTCCGCCCTTGTCCCGGAATCGCCGCAGCGCCTCGCGCGCCGGGTGACCGGTGGTGCCCCCGTGGTTGATGCCGGTGTTCTTCATGTTCACCCCGCCGAAGCACACCAGCAGGTCGGTGTGCTCGACGATGACGTTCCATTCGGTGGACCGTTTGAACAGGTCATCGTGGGTGCCGACCACTCTCGGCATGATCACTCCGGTGGCGCCCAGGCTGTAGGAGTGCCGCGAAAAGGTATAGCCGCCAAGTAGTTTCAGGAATCGGTGCACTTGACTCTGGGCGTGGTGGAACCGGCCGGCGCTGGCCCAGCCGTAGGACCCGCCGTAGATGGCTTCGTTGCCGTAGGTGTCGACGACCCGGCGCAGTTCGGCTGCGAGCAGCTCGGCGAGTTCTTCCCAGCTCACGGCGATGAACTCGTCGGCTCCCCGCGCGGTAGTGGGCCCCGGCCCGTCGTGCAGCCACCCGCGCCGGACGGCGGGTCCGGTGATGCGCGACGGGTGTCGCAGCGAACCGGGGATATTGCCAAGCAGGGGAGACGGGTCGGTGTCGCCGGGAAACGGTGTGACCGCCGTGATCTCGCCGTCGGCCAATGTTGCGGTGAAGGCACCCCAGTGCGTGAGGCTGCTGGGGTTGTCACGCATGGGAAAAGTCTAGGCAAGCCGGCAGTGCAGGGCCCCATGGAGCGACCAACCATCCGGTTGGTTATCCTCGTCACAAGTGCCCAGCGCCGTCCGGAAGGGAACCATGGCTTCGCAAAACAGCCCCGAGAAGAACTCCGTCGTCAAGTACGAGCGAACCCTGTTCGAGCCCGAACACGACCTGTTCCGCGAGGCCTATCGGTCTTTCCTCGACCGCCATGTCGCGCCATTCCACGATCAGTGGGAGAAGGACAAGATCGTCGACCGCGGGGTCTGGCTGGAGGCCGGCAAACAGGGCTTCCTGGGCATGGCCGTGCCCGAGGAGTACGGCGGCGGCGGCAACCCGGACTTCCGCTACAACGTGATCCTGACCGAGGAAACCGCGGCCGGGCGGTACAGCGGGCTCGGATTCGGCCTGCACAACGACATCATTGCGCCGTACCTTCTGCACCTGGCCACCGAGGAGCAGAAGCAGCGCTGGCTGCCCAAGTTCTGCAGCGGCGAATACATCACCGCGATCGCCATGACCGAGCCGGGCACCGGAAGTGACCTGCAGGGCATCAAGACACGCGCGGTCAAACAGGACGACGGCAGCTGGATCCTCAATGGATCGAAGACGTTCATCACCAATGGCATCAACGCCGACCTGGTGATCGTGGTGGCCCAGACCGACCCCGAGAAGGGCGCCCAGGGCTTCTCGCTGCTGATGGTCGAGCGCGGCATGGAGGGCTTCGAGCGCGGCCGTCACCTCGACAAGATCGGCCTGGATGCGCAGGACACCGCAGAACTGTCCTTCACCGACGTCAAGGTTCCTGCCGAGAACTTGCTCGGCGAGGAGGGCTTCGGCTTCATCTACCTGATGCAGAACCTGCCCCAGGAACGCCTCAACATCGCGGTGATGGCGGCCGCGGCCATGGAAAACGTGCTCTCCGAGACGCTGCAATACGCCAAGGAGCGCAAGGCGTTCGGCAAGCCGATCGGCAGTCAGCAGAACAGCCGTTTCCTGCTGGCCGAACTGTCCACCGAGGCGACCGCGGTGCGCATCATGGTCGACGAGTTCATTCGGCTGCACCTAGACGGGAAGCTGTCCGCCGAGCAGGCATCGATGGCGAAGTGGTACTCCACCGAGAAGCAGGTGCACCTGGTCGACCGCTGCCTGCAATTGCACGGCGGCTACGGCTATATGCGCGAATATTCGGTGGCGCGGTCCTACCTGGACGCTCGGGTTCAGACGATCTACGGCGGAACGACCGAGATCATGAAGGAAATCATCGGTCGTAGCCTCGGCGTCTAGCCCAGCCATCGGCTGACCTGCGGTTTTAGTTTTCCGTTGGTCGTCCACGCCCGCTCTGTGCCCGACTTTTCGGAGTTTTTACCCCCTCCAGCGACTGGCTTATCTGGGGAAACGCCGCGTGTCGCGAAGTGCTGACGCACAGTTGACGCGGAGGATAAGGGCAAGCATCTTGACCGAAACTGCGGGGAGAGTGCATGACCTGGCTTGGAAGTCGTCTCAGTAGAGGCGTCGGGCGGATGGCGCTCGCCGCCTTCGCGACGGCTACAGCAGCAGCGCTGCTGCTGGCGCCCGGGGCGATCGCAACCCCCGACAGCGATGCAAGCGATGCCATCAACCAGGCCTGGCAGGCCGCTGGTGGCGACAGTTCTCCGGTAGGCACCAAGGACGGCGACGTCTACCCGGTCGGCGACGGGTTCGCGCAGAACTTCAGCGGCGGCAAGATCTTCTTCACCCCGGCCACCGGCGCCCATCTGCTGTGGGGCCCGGTCCTGGACAAGTACCAGGCCACCGGTGGCCCGGCCGACGGCGACCTCGGATTCCCCACGATCGACGAAGTGGCCGGCCTGGTCGGTCCGGACAGCCGGGTGAGCACGTTCAGTGCGAGCGACAAGCCGGCGATCTTCTGGACGCCGGACACCGGCGCGTGGGTGGTGCGCGGCGCGATCAATGCGGCATGGGACAAGCTCGGCGGTTCGGCCGGCACGATGGGTGTGCCTACTGCCGACGAGTCCTATGACGGCAGCTCGATCAGCCAGAAGTTCACCGGCGGCCAGATCTCGTATGACACCAGCGCCAAGACGTTCACCACGGTGCCACCCGAGCTGGCCAACAATCTGGCCGGAGTCGAGGTCCCGACCGACGCCACGACGGCGATAAACCAGGCGTGGCGCGCCGCGGGCGGGCTCACGGGACCGCTCGGCGCCCGCCAGGGTGCCCAGAGTGCCGTCGGAACTGACGGCGCCACGCAGGATTACGTCGGCGGCAAGATCTTCTACTCGCCGGCCACCGGAGCGCACGCGGTGACAGGCGCGATCCTGTCGAAGTACGAGGCCGCGGGCGGACCGACCGGCGATCTGGGTCTGCCGACCGGGACCGAAGCCGACGGTGGCGCACCCAACAGTCGGGTCAGCGCGTTCAGCGCCGCCGACAAACCGGTGATCTTCTGGACGCCCGACAATGGCGCCATCGTGGTGCGCGGTGCGATCAACGCGGCTTGGGCGAAGTTGGGCGGCGCGACCGGCAAGCTCGGTGTGCCGACCGGTGAGCAGAGCGTCAACGGCGACACAGTGACCCAGAAGTTCAGTGGTGGCGAGATCTCCTGGAACAAGGCGAACAACACATTCACCACCCAGCCCCCGGAGTTGGCCGCGTCGCTGTCGGGCGTGCAGGTGCCCACCGTGTCTGGGCCGCAGGCGAGTGCGGGGGCGCCGAACTCGAAGGGCTTCACCTTCCACCTGTGGTGGTTGCTGATCATCATCCCAGCCCTGCTGCTGGTGGCGGTGATCGCGCTGGGGCTGCTCTGGCTGCAGCGGCGCCGCAGTTCCGAGGTCGAGTATGACGACGACTTTCACGACTCGGACTACGACGACGACGATGAGTGGGACAGAGCGGGTCCTGACGGCGATGCCGAGGATTCTGCGACTTCGCGCTTCTCGACCTACCCCGACGGCGGCTACGTGCAGGTTGCCCCGGCGCCCGGGTTCGGGTGGGCGCCGCCGGGAACTGAGGACAAGTCGATGCCCGGGCCCGAGGACGTGTTCGACGGGGATCAGGACTCCATCGACACCACGCCGACCCTGATTCCCGGGGAGCTCGCGGGTCCCGACGTGGCCGACGAGGCCGACGTGGCCGAGGCCCCAGAGGTGCCCGTCGAGCACGAGTACGCCGAGGTCGAAGAGATCGAGGACGACGACCTCACCGCCGATTCGGGACGCCACGCGGTGGTGAACCTCGGGGAGTCCCAGTCGGTCCGGCGATTCAATCTGGCTGAGCTGGGGGCGCCGCGTCGCCGCCGCGCCGCCGAGCCGGAAGAACCTGACGAGCCTGAGCCTGAAGAGATCACCGAGGCCGACATCGTCGAGCCAGAGGATCTGGACGACGCCGATCAACTGGTCACCGAGCCGGCGGAGGTGCTGCAGTCCGACGTGCACGCGGGGGCAGGCTCACGTCCCGCGATCCACCTTCCACTGTCCGACCCCTATCAGGCGCCGGAAGGCTACGTGATCAAGGCCAACACGCATTCGGGCCTGTACTACACCCCAGGCTCGCCGCTCTACGACGACACAGTGCCCGAAGTGTGGTTCGCCAGTGAGGAACTCGCTCAAGCAAATGGGTTCCTCAAGGCAGAATAGGTGCCTCGCGCCCTGGCTGAGGCGCAGTAGGGAGTCTGCTAGATCTTGCGGATGACGGTGACGACCTTGCCGAGGATGGCGGCGTCGTTGCCGGGGATCGGGTCGAACGCCGGGTTGTGCGGCATCAGCCAGACCTGACCACTGGTGCGCTTGAACGTCTTCACGGTGGCTTCGCCGTCGATCATCGCCGCGACGATGTCCCCGTTGTCGGCCACGCTCTGCTGACGGATCACCACCCAGTCGCCGTCGCAGATCGCGGCATCGACCATGGACTCGCCGACGACCTTCAGCAGGAACAGTGAGCCTTCGCCGACCAACTCGCGCGGCAGCGGAAAGACGTCCTCGACGGCCTGCTCGGCCAGGATCGGGCCACCGGCGGCGATGCGTCCCAGCACCGGCACGAACGTCGGTTCGGGAAGCGCGTCGGAGCCGGCGACCTCGGTGCGCACCGAGTTCGCGGTCTCCTCTGCGCTGCGGACATCGACAGCGCGCGGCCGGTTGGCATCGCGGCGCAGATAGCCCTTGCGCTCGAGGGTGCGCAGCTGGTGAGCCACTGACGAGGTCGAGGTGAGACCGACGGCATCGCCGATCTCGCGGATGCTCGGGGGATAGCCACGGGTGGTGACCGAGGCGCGGATCACGTCGAGGATTGTTCGCTGCCGTTCGGTCAGCCCGGAGTCGGCACCTGATATCTCACTGCGGTCGCTCATGGGCCCGAATCTAGTCCCGAGGCCAACGATAATCAAACATCTGTTCGACCCCCGCGTGTCGCATCCGGCAACGGCGCAGGTCGTTGCAGGAATCAAAACTTGTCGGTGGCCGGATTTATTCTTCAGACACGCTCGCTCAGATGTTCGGATTTCGAACGCATGATCGAGTACTGTTCGAACACAAGAGCGAACAACGGGCGTCTTGAAGGAAGGAAACAGACGTGACAGTCATCGACGATCGGCAGGTATTCCATTCGGCACCGGTACGACCGATGCGCCCTCGGGTGGCGGTTAGGTCCGTCGCGCCGGCCCGGGTCCGTCCGGCCGGCCCTCGGGTCCACCGGCCCTACCCGGGCCGGCCGGCCGGTGCCCCGATCCACTACCGCGGCACCGGTGTCACCTTCTCCCGGGCGCCGCACGCTCGGCGAACGGTCAGCACTGGCGTCACGATCGCGCTGGCCGGCGTGGCCGCGCTCATCACCCTCTGGCTGGGGTTGGTGGGCCATCTCAGCAGCACACCCGCGCCCACTGATCAGATGCCGGATCAGCTCGCGGTGGTTCAGGTACAGGCGGGAGAGACACTGCAAGACCTCGCGGGCCGGGTGGCTCCAGATGCGCCCGCTGGGCAGGTCATGCAGCGCATCCGCGACCTCAACAAGCTCGATTCGGCCTCGCTGGATGTCGGGCAGACCCTCATCGCGCCGATCGGGTGACCACCCACCGCGTCATGGCTGGCCAAAACGTGTGCCGGACAAGCGGCCTCGACGGCGGCCGCCGCGGCCGCCGCAGTTTTCAGGACGTGGCCGCCCGGCCGACGACGCAGGTAGGCTCTGGGTGGTTCGAAGCATCGGGCTGCGGCGGAGGTGAAGGAGCGGTCATGCATTGTCCGTTCTGTCGCCATCCCGACTCCCGTGTCGTCGACTCCAGAGAGGCCGACGAAGGTCAGGCCATCCGGCGGCGCCGGTCCTGCCCGGAATGTGGCCGGCGATTCACCACCGTGGAGACGGCCGTGCTGGCGGTCGTGAAGCGCAGCGGGGTCACCGAACCTTTCAGCCGCGAGAAGGTCATCAGCGGGGTACGGCGGGCGTGCCAGGGTCGCGATGTCGACGACGATGCTCTCAATCTGCTGGCCCAGCAGGTCGAGGACAGCGTGCGGGCGGCAGGCTCCCCGGAGATCCCCAGCCACGAGGTCGGCCTGGCCATCCTCGGCCCGCTTCGCGAACTCGACGAAGTCGCCTACCTGCGATTCGCCTCCGTGTACCGCTCGTTCAGCTCTGCCGAGGACTTCGAACGCGAGATCGAGGCCCTGCGCGCGCATCGCGCGGTCGGCACCTCCGGCTGAGACGTCGTCAGTCCAGCTCCCGCACGCCGTCGTCGACCACGCGACCGGCGACAAGCACCCAGCCTTCGGCGCTCCACGTCGTGTACAGCTGTGAGCCCTTGCCCTGGGTGATGGTCAGATCCCGGCTCAGGTACTCGGTGATCCGCGTTGCCGCAGAGCCGGTCGCCTCGTCCTCTGTGACGCCGAGGTCGTTGGCAAACATCCGCGACCGGATGTGCCCACTGTCGCGATCGATCCATGTCCAGAGGTAGTGCTCGACATCGTCGGGGTAGTCGCCCGGCTCGATAGCCAGCAGTTCGTCCACCGAATCCAACTCGTGCAGGGCGAACTCCGGTGACCATTCGGCCCGTGCGCGGACGATAGTGAGCGCATCGTCGTGGCTGATCTGCACGATGCCCGCCGGTACCTGCAGGGTATTGATCGGGGTGCCACGTTCCCTGAGCCACCAAGCCGCACCCACCGTCGGGTGCCCGGCGAACGGGAGCTCGGTGGCCGGGGTGAAGATGTGCGCGTGCGCGGTCGTCGACCCGGGGTCGGGCAGGTCGATGAATATCGTTTCGCTGTAACCCAATTCGGTGGCTACGCGTTGACGCTCACCGGCAGGCACGGTGGCCGCGTCGACTACGCCCAGGGGATTGCCGAAATTGCCGCACGAATCGGTGAACACCCGCAAAACGGTCACGTCGATGGCCATGATTCGACTTTACGACGCCGCTGCGCGGCAGCGGTCAGGTAGCGCTGCGCTCGTCGGTGCCCATGGCGTCGAGCACCGCCACCCGCGTGTCCAATGTGCCCGTGACCAAGCGCTCGGATAGCCCGTTGCGCAGCAGTTCACGCAAAACGGCCTGGTCGTATTCGGCGGGCGCGGTCGAGTCGATGAACCGCTCGACGACCTCGACGAAGCGGTCGGGATCGTCGTGGAAGGGGAAGTGCCCGGACCGAGCGAAGATCTCCAACCTGGAGCCAGGCATCGCAGAATGGGCCATCCGCGCATGGCTAACGGGGATGACTGCGTCTTGATCGCCCCAAATGAGTTGCACCGGAACGGATTCGGTCAGATAACATCGGTCGAGCATCGTTACCACCTGACCGCGCCAATCCACCACCGAGCGCAGGGTGCGGGTGAAGGCCGCCGACGCTGTCGGCTCGGGGAGATCGGCCAGGATGCGCAGCGCGTCGGGCAGATCGCGGCCCAGCCCGGTCGAACCGAAGACGGCCCCAAGCGCACGCCCTGCGACCTGGAGGGCGGGCAGCACCATCGGCAGCCGCAACAGCGCCAGCGCCTCTCCGCCCAGTGGTAACGACGCGGCTCGCAGCGCGATGTTGACGTCCTTGGTGACACCGCCGGCGCCCACGAGAATCAGTCGCTCCACCAATTGCGGGAACTGGTAAGAGAATTGCATCGCGACACCGCCGCCGAGCGAGTGCCCGACCACGGTGACCTTGTCGAGTTCCAGGACGCTGAGCAGATCACGCATCCCGTTGGCGTAGGCGGCCACCGAATAGTCGGCCCGCGGTTTGTCGGACTGGCCGTGCCCCAGCAGGTCGGGGGCGATGACGGTGAAGCGCTGGGCGAGCTTGCTGTGCACCGGATGCCACGTGGTCGAGTTGTCGCCGATGCCGTGGATCAGCAGCAGCGCCGGTCCTGATCCGGCCACCCGAAACGCCCGCCGGTACCCGTGAATGGTCCGAAAGTGCAACGTGGGCGTCACTTCCCGCACCGGCTGCAGATTGGGCTTTCGCTGCGTCATAGGCCACCCCGTCGTCGGTGCGGTGACTTCCTCAGGTCTCGCCGTTGTCGGTGAAACCGTCTTTGAAGTCGTCTGCGTGCTGGGCTAGGAATCGTTCGAATTCCGCACCCAACTCTTCGCCACTGGGAAGATCCTCATCGCGTGCCAGGAGCGACCGGTTTTCTTGAGCGGCAACGAAAGCATCGTACTGGCGCTCGAGTGCGGTCACCACTTGAGAGACCTCGGGCGAGGCTTCCACCTGCTCGTCGATCTTGGTGCGGATGCCCGAGCCGGCATCGGTCAGCGCCCGCAACGGCACCTGTAGCGAAGTCAGCTTGGCCACCTGCTCCAGGAGTGCCTCGGCTGCCGGCGGGTAGTCGGTCTGCGCCAGGTAGTGCGGCACATGGACGGTGAACCCGACGACCTCGTGGCCGTGCTGGGCCATCCGATATTCCAGCAGGTTGGACACGCTGCCCGGGACCTGCACCTCGCCGACCCACGGGGTGAACTCGCCGATCAGCTCGCGGTTGTTGGAGTGTGCGGTCAGTGTCACCGGCCGGGTGTGCGGCACCGCCATCGGGATTGTGCCCAGCCCAATGGTCTGGCGCACCCCTAGGCGCTCGGCCAGCAGCCGGACGGCGGTGACGAACCGTTCCCACTTCAGGTCCGGCTCCAGGCCGGCGAGCAGCAGAAACGGGGTGCCGAGGCTGTCGCGCAGGGCGTAGAGGTTCAGTTGCGGATCGTCGTAGTCGGTGAAGTGGTCGGTTTTGAACGTCATCATGGGGCGCCGGGACCGGTAATCCAGCAGATCGTCGATCGCGAACGACGCCACCAGCTCGGTGTCGAGCTTGCTCTTCAGGTGTTCGGTAGCAAGGTGAATGGCGTGCCCGGCGTCGGAGAACCCCTCGAGAGCATGGATCATCACTGGCCCACGCCCGTCGGGCGCGGCCAGCTGGGGCGCCGGAAACTCCAGTTCATACATTCCGGTCTGCTCAGGTTGGTACTGCTGTCCCTGCTCGTCAGTCATCTCTCCGCCTCCTCGCGGTGCCTGGGCACGTCATCGTGTCCCTTGTACCGTGACAACCAGTGTCTCTCAGAATCGGGTCGGCGCCATCGATAGCGCCTGTGTTGCACAACGCAGGTGCTGGGCGCGCCGTTCCCTGATGCCCGTCGCCGCGACGAGTCAGTCTTAGCTACATCAGGCATGATCGAGCCCATGCGGACGGTCGCGGCGGCTTTCAACCTGGCGGGAGCCATGGTGCTGGTGGCTGGCTGCCATGGGCCGACCCAGCCGCCGCTGAAGGCTGCCGAGGCCGTCGCCGCGCGGTTGCTGACCAAGAATGCCGAGCCTGTGCCGCCCCACCCGGCGGTGGGGGCGCTGTTTGTCGGCGGCACCGATGCCCATAGCTGCACTGCGTCGGTGGTCGCCTCCAAGACCCAGAATCTGATCCTGACCGCGGCGCATTGCCTGGCCGGGGGCACCCCGGCCACCTTCGTGCCGGCGTTCAAGGACACGGCGGCTCCGCAGGACGTGTGGACCGTCGATGCCGTTTACATGGATCCCCGCTGGATTACCTCCCAGGACCCCAAGGCCGATTACGCCTTCGCGCGGGTCAGCCGGCCCGCGGGCGGCGCGGTCGAATCAGTCGCCGGCCGAGCGTTCACGCTGGGCGCGTCATCCGACATTCGCGGCGCGGTGTCGGTGGTCGGGTACCCGTCCGGCGTGGGCGGGCCGCCGATCGGATGCGACGTCATCGCTGAGATAGAACGTGGTGGGTATCCGTCGTTACGCTGCGGCGGCCTGGTCGACGGCACGAGCGGAGCCCCGTGGATCAAGGGTTCGGCGGTAGTCGGTGTGATCGGTGGCTTCGACGGCGGCGGCTGCGAGGCCAACGTCTCCTATTCGCCGCCCTTTGACGCTGCGACGGCTGCGCTGCTCTCCCGCGCCGAAGCAGGCGGGCCCGGCGACGACGCGCCGACGCAGTTCGACAGCCAGTGCTGAGGAACTAGCGGCGGAACTGGTTCAGCGCGCGCAGCTTGTTCATCACGTCCAGGGCCGCGACCTTGTAGGCCTCCGAGAACGTGGGGTAGTTGAAGACGGCGTCGACGAGATAGTCGACCGTGCCGCCGCAGCCCATCACCGCCTGGCCGATGTGGACGAGCTCGGTGGCCGCCGTACCGAAGATGTGGACGCCCAGGACCTTCAGGTCCTCTGTGGACACCAGCAGCTTGAGCATGCCGTACGAGTCCCCCGCGATCTGGCCGCGGGCCAGCTCGCGGTAGCGGGATATCCCTACCTCGTAGGGGATGGAGTCCTTGGTCAGCTCGACCTCGGTGGCGCCCACATAGGACACCTCGGGGATCGAGTAGATACCGATCGGCTGAAGCTCCGTCATACCGGCCGTCGGCTCGCCGAACGCGTGATAGGCGGCCAGCCGGCCCTGCTCCATCGACGTGGCTGCCAGAGCAGGGAAGCCGATGACATCGCCGACAGCGTAGATGTGGTCGACCTTGGTCTGGAAGGTCCTCTCGTCGACGAAGATCCGGCCGCGGTTGTCGGCCTCGAGGCCGGCGTTGGTGAGGTCGAGGTGATCGGTCTGGCCCTGGCGCCCGGCCGAATACATCACGGTCTCGGCGGGGATCTGCTTGCCGCTGGCCAGGGTGGTGACGGTGCCGGCCGAGCCGACGTCGACGGCGGTCACCTCCTCGCCGAATCGGAACGTGACGGCCAGGTCGCGCAGGTGGAACCGCAGCGCCTCGACGATCTCGGGATCGCAGAAGTCGAGCATCGAGTCGCGCTTCTCCACGACGGTGACCTTGGTGCCGAGCGCGGCGAACATCGAGGCATACTCGATGCCGATGACCCCGGCGCCTACCACCACCATCGAGGTGGGGATGGTCTTCAGGTCGAGGATGCCGTCGGAGTCCAGCACCCGGTTCTCGTCGAACTCGATACCGGCGGGCCGCGCCGGCTTGGTGCCGGTGGCGATGACGACGTGGCGGCCGCAGACGCTGACGTGTTCGGCCCGGGTCGGGTCCTCGACCTCGATGGTGTGTTCGTCGACGAACCGGCCGTGTCCGACGTAGAGCACGACGCCGTTGCGCATCAATTGATTTCGCACCACGTCGACTTCTTTGCTGATCACATGCTTGGTGCGGGCCAGGAGGTCGGCCGGAGTGATCTTGTCCTTGACGCGGTAACTGGCCCCGTAGAGTTCGCGCTGGCTCATGCCGGTCAGGTAGAGGACGGCCTCACGCAGTGTCTTGGACGGGATCGTGCCGGTCTGGACGCAGACACCGCCGAGCATTTCGCCGCGTTCGATGACGGCCACCGACTTGCCCAGCTTGGCCGCGGCGATAGCGGCTTTCTGGCCGCCTGGTCCCGAGCCGATGACGACGAGGTCGTATTCCACACCCATGAGGACAAGGTGTACGCCGGTTTGCCGAATCCTGCATGCCGACGATGTCAATACGGCGTGAACAATCTGCTGTGCGGCGATCCCCAGTTCCGCGTTCATCCACAACCCGGGGCTCGCCGGCCTATGGGTGAGACGGTCTCGACGGTGCTGGTTGACAGCGTCGGGCCATGACCACACACGAGCCTGACTATCGCTTCACCCGCCCCGGCGCGCTGATCGCCGCTCTACCTGCCGTTCTGGGCTTTGTGCCGGTGCGGTCGTTGGTCCTGGTGTCTCTCGAGCACGGCGAGATGGGTGCCGTGATGCGCGTCGACCTGTCCCGTGCGGTGGACGGCGACCTCAGCCACCTGGCCGATCTCGCCTCGGCGTCGGGAGCGGACAGGGCGGTGGCGGTGATCGTGGACGCCGAAGGCGCCCAGTGCCCGATGTGCAACCAGGATTACCGCGATCTGTGCGACGCGCTGACGACGGCTCTGTCCACCCACGACATGGAGCTCTACGCAGGCCACGTCGTCGACCGGATCGAGGCGGGCGGGCGCTGGCATTGTGTGGACGGCTGCGGGGCGTTCGGCACCGTCGAAGATCCGATGGCCTCCCCGCTGGCGGCTGCGGCCGTGCTCGAGGGGCGCCGGCTCTATCCGCGCCGTGAAGACTTGCAGGCGGTGGTGGACCTGGCCGACGCCGAGCGCAGTGCGGCGCTGGTGCCGGTGATCGACGAATACGCCGAAGCGCGGGAGGCCAGGTGGCGCGCGGATCCCGACGATTGCGGTCGGCGGGATGTGGAGGCGGTCATGGCCGTCAGCGCCCGGGTGTGCGAGGGCGCAGAGTTGGATGACGCCGAGCTGGCTGGCCTGGCCTGCGCGCTGACCGACGTCGCCGTCCGCGACACGCTGTACGCCTTGGCGGTCGGGGCCGACGCTGGGCGGGCCGAGACGTTGTGGGCGCTGTTGGCGCGCACACTTCCTGAGCCTTGGCGAGCTGAAGCGCTTGTCCTGCTTGCTTTTTCGGCGTACGCGCGGGGCGACGGCCCATTGGCCGGCTTATCGTTGGACGCGGCATTACGTAGCGATCCTGAGCATCGGATGGCAGGGATGCTCGACACTGCATTGCAGTCCGGCATGCGGCCTGAACAGATCCGTGAGCTCGCCGGCACGGGCTACCGGCTGGCCAAACGGCTGGGGGTGCGGCTACCGCCGCGGCGGTCGTTCGGCCGCCGCGCCGTCTAGTGCTGGCTAGACCTTCTCGACCTTGACCGCGTGCGCCATCTCGTGGGGCAGTTGCACGTTCTCGTGGCCACCGATCACGATCGTCACGCTGCCGGTCGCGGTGTTCTCGACCTGCACGCGGGCATTGGGCACGACGCCGGCGTCCTTGAGCATGCCGATCAGCTCCACGTCACCCTGGACGTGTTCGGTGAGCTGACGGACGACGACGGCGACCGGAGAGCCGGGCGGCAGCTCGGTCAGGCGCACCAGGTGGGAGTCCTCGCGCCGGCTCAGCTCCAACCCCAGCAGGGATAGGCCGGGAATGGGATTGCCGAAGGGGGACACCGTGGGGTCCTCGAGGACCTGCACCAGGCGGCGCTCGACGTCCTCGCTCATCACGTGTTCCCACTTACAAGCCTCGGCGTGCACTTCTTCCCACGGCAGCCCGATGACGTCGACCAACAGCCGCTCGGCGAGGCGGTGCTTGCGCATGACCGAGACGGCCAACTCGCGGCCCTTCTCGGTCAGTTCGAGGTGCCGGTCGCCGGCCACGTGCAAGAGGCCGTCGCGTTCCATGCGTGCCACCGTCTGGCTGACGGTCGGGCCGCTCTGATCCAGCCGCTCGGCAATGCGCGCGCGCAGGGGGATGACGCCCTCTTCCTCGAGGTCGTAGATCGTGCGGAGATACATCTCAGTCGTATCGACCAGGTCGTTCATAAGGGCACCCTTCGTCTGTCCCGAGTTTACCTGGCTAGCTGGGGAAACGGTTGTTCAACATGGGCGCCCAAAGCAGCGTGCCCGCCGGCATCGCCGACGGGCACACTAAGGGGGTTGCTTAACTGGCGTAAGACCTCAGCCGGTCGGCCCGATCGCCGTTGCGCAGCTTGGACATGACCTCGCGCTCGATCTGGCGGACACGCTCACGGGACAAGCCGAACAGCTTGCCGATCTGGTCCAGGGTCCGGGGCTGGCCGTCGTCGAGGCCGAACCGCAGCCGGATCACCTGCTGCTCACGCTCGTCGAGAGTGGCCAGCACGTGGCGGATGTCGGTGTGCAGCAACTCGGCGATCACCGCGTTCTCCGCCGACATGGCTTCGGCGTCTTCGATGAAGTCACCCAACGGGGCTTCCTCGTCGCTGCCGACAGGCATGTCGAGGCTCACCGGGTCGCGGCTGTGCTCGAGCAGGTCGTTGATCTTCTCGACCGGGATGCCCGACTCCTCGGCCAACTCGTCGTCGGTGGCTTCGCGCCCCAGGCTCTGGTGCATCTCACGCTTGATCCGTGCCAGCTTGTTCACCTGCTCCACCAGATGCACGGGCAGCCGGATGGTGCGGCTCTGGTCGGCCATGCCACGGGTAATGGCCTGACGGATCCACCACGTGGCGTAGGTGGAGAACTTGAAACCCTTGGTGTAGTCGAACTTCTCCATCGCGCGGATCAGGCCCAGGTTGCCCTCCTGGATGAGATCCAGCAGCGGCATGCCGCGCCCGGTGTAGCGCTTGGCCAGCGACACCACCAGACGAAGGTTGGCTTCCAGCAGGTGGCTTCGGGCGGCTTGGCCGTCGCGGACGACGATGGCGAGATCCCGCTTGCGGTTGTCGCTCAGACGCTTCTTGGTTTCCAGCAGGTGCTGGGCATACAGGCCGGCTTCGATCCGCTTGGCGAGTTCGACCTCGTCCTCTGCGGTGAGCAAAGCGGTCTTGCCGATGCCGTTCAGATACACGCGCACCAAGTCGGCGGCTGGACTCTGGGCGTCCAGATCGCTGTCAATCCGGCTGGTGGTGGCATTTGCCATGGTGGCCTCCTGATCGGCTGCAACTGTCAAACGGTCTAACGTTCGACCGGAGCAAAGAGTTCCCACGATGTCGCCTTCTCACACCCTCTGAAGTGCACGAATACGGCGCAGCCCTGAGAATGTCCTGAGAAACGACCTTGTTTGGAGGTCAGTGGGAACCGCGGTCGGCGCCGCCGGCCGAATGCGGTTGCGCCGTCGAGGTCCCGGCATCGATAGCCCGACGATCGGGCCGCGGGAACAGCTGCGTGCGCCGGGGGACGTCGTTGAACCGACGCGGTTCCTCTGCCCGCCGCGGCGGGCGGTCGTTGGCGATCAGCACTGCCATCCACGGCAAGGGCAATGACACAGCGATGATCGCCAACGAGATCAGCCCGTTGTGCCATAGTCCGTAGGCCCCCGCCGCAAGAATCAGCGCCGGGATCCGAAAAGACATGATCGCCAAGTACTTTCGCACTCGCTGACGGTGCTGCTCCTCGTAAGCCGGGGCCGCCGCCGTGATGAGCACGGGCCGACCTTCGTCGTCGAACCCCAGCTCACGCTTCATAGCTCCACTGTTCCACATTCCGCAGGCGATAGGCAGGTCAGTTTCCTACCGCGCTACAACCGGGCACAATGTCTTCATGCAGACCCAGACGATCGAGCGCACCGACAGCGACGAACGCGTCGACGACGGCACCGATGACGACACGCCGAAGGTCTTCCACTACGTCAAGAAGGACAAGATCGCAGAGAGCGCGGTGATGGGGACCCACGTCGTCGCACTGTGCGGTGAGGTGTTTCCGGTCACCAGGGCAGCCAAGCCGGGTTCGCCGGTCTGCCCAGACTGCAAGCGCGTCTACGAGAACCTCAAGAAGGGCTGACCTCCGCGGCCGGCGCCGTCGCGTCCGGCTGCGGTAGCTGCCCGTCGTCTTTGGCGGTCTCGGACGTTGGAGTCAACGTCTTCGCCTTGCGGCGCAGCCACCTCCCCACCAGGTAGGCGTGCGTCGTCGGGGCCGGCCACTCCTCTTCGATGGCGGCGTTGAGCTCCGCGCCGATCATGATCGCGAAGCCGAGGAAGAACGCGAACAGCAAGAACGCGATCGGGGTCGCCAGCGCGCCATAGGTGTAGCCGGTGCTGGTGATCCAGGTCAGGTAGAAACGCAGGACCATGGTGGCCACGACGAACACCGTCGTCGCCAGGACCGCCCCCCACACCAGGCGATGGGTGGGCAGCGGGCTGGGCAGTGACACCCGGTAGAGGATGGTCACCGCGAGCACCAAGGCCAACACCAGCGCGGGGTAGTAGCCGTACTGCAGGACGTTGTCCCAGCTGTCCGGCAGGTACGACGAGATCTTGCGGGGACCCAACGCCATGATCGGCGCCGCGGCGATGACGAACACGAGCATCACCACGTAGAGCCCGAGTGCGAAGAACCGTTGCCGCACGGGATGGCGCAGCGGCGTCTGGTCGTGAGCCTCGACCACCGAGTCGACGAACGCCGAGATGGCCGACGAACCGGCCCAGAGGCTGATCACGAAGCCCACCGACACCACCTCGCCGCGTGCGCTCTGGATGATGTCGCGGACCGTCGGCTGGATGATCTCGTTGACCACATTCTTCGAGAAGAAGCTGTTGGCGAAATTGATCAGCTGACTCTCGATGGTCGGCAAGGTGTCCGGACCGAACAGCGGCGCGATGTACGCCAGGCTGCCCAACATGCCGAGCAGCAGGGGCGGCAACGACAGCACCGACCAGAAACCCGCCTGGGCGGACTCGGAGAAGATCGAGTCGTCCCAGCTCTTGGACAATGTCCTGCGAGAAATCCGCCACACGTGATGGCGAGATGGCTTGACGGGTTGGTCAGTCATGACCACACCAGCATTCCTGACGACAGCAGTCCTGCCCAGCGACGCGGCCGTGAGTTGCGGTTATGCCTCCGACGCAGCCACTTCGATCACCGCGGCCAACTCCACCAGCTTGGCCTGGTGCTCATTGGCGTGGTGTTGGCAGAACTGGAGCTCGGCGCCGGAAGGAAGCTTCGCGCGGACCCGAGCAGCCGCACCACAGCGGTCGCAACGATCAGCCTTGGTCAATTCGGGACTGGTCAGGGTCGCGTTCATCATTGGGCTCCTCCGTAAGGTGCTCAGCGCTCCGGCGACTTGGCGTCGCCGTCACGTATCTCCACTGTCTCAGACGTTCGTTGTTTCGGCCTTGTTCCCCGGGGGTTTAGCGCTGTGTCGTGTCTCACGCCCTGTCCTGTTGCGGGTGGTGCAGTGTGGTCGTATGTACCCGAATCCGGAATTATTACTCCACCTGTGTGGACAGCGAGACTGGGAGGCTGCCAAGGCCGCTGGCGAACTTTGCCCCGAATCGCTGACCGACGCCGGATTCATCCACCTTTCGACGCCCCAACAGGTGCACCTTCCGGCCAACCGGCTCTTCGCCGGACGAACCGATCTGGTGCTGCTCCACATCGACCCGCAGGAGCTGGACGCCCCGGTGCGCTGGGAGCCTGGAGTGCCAACGGATCCGGAGTCGATGAGGTTCCCGCACCTGTACGGCCGGCTGCCGGCGGTCGCCGTCAGGGACGTCACCCCGTACCTGCCCGGAGGGGACGGCCTGTTTCAGCCGTTCGAGTCGGCGACGTAGGCGTCCGCCTCGATCTCCACCAGCAGCCCGGGCTCGATGAGCGCGGCGACCTCCACCATGGTGGCGGCCGGGCGGACCGTGCCGAAGAACTCCGCGTGCACCGCACCGACGTCGCGCCACCGCGAGATGTCGGTGACGAAGATCCGGGTGCGAATCACATCGGAGAGGTCGGCGCCCACGTCTGACAGCGCTTTTTGTATGCGCTGCAATGCATTTCGTGCCTGAGCGGTGATGTCCTGGCCGGCGCCGGTGGTGCCGGCGACGGCGATGAACGGCCCGGTGCGCACCACCCGGGAGTAGCCGACGAACGCCTCGAATTCGGAGCCCGATCCGATGGTCACCCGCTGCGCCGACATGCCGGACTAGTCCAGGTAGTCGCGCAGCACCTGAGAGCGGCTTGGGTGGCGCAACTTTGACATCGTCTTCGACTCGATCTGGCGGATGCGCTCACGGGTGACCCCGTAGACCTGTCCGATCTCGTCGAGGGTGCGGGGCTGACCGTCGGTCAGGCCGAACCGCAGCCGCACCACGCCGGCCTCGCGCTCGGAGAGCGTCTCCAGAACCGACTGAAGCTGGTCCTGCAGCAGCGTGAAGGAGACGGCGTCGACGGCCACGACGGCCTCGCTGTCCTCGATGAAATCGCCCAGCTGGCTGTCGCCCTCGTCGCCGATGGTCTGGTCCAGCGAGATCGGCTCACGCGCGTACTGCTGGATCTCCAGCACCTTCTCCGGCGTGATGTCCATCTCCTTGGCGAGCTCTTCGGGAGTGGGCTCGCGGCCCAGATCCTGGAGCAGCTCGCGCTGGATGCGGCCGAGCTTGTTGATGACCTCGACCATGTGCACCGGGATGCGGATGGTGCGGGCCTGGTCGGCCATTGCACGGGTGATGGCCTGACGGATCCACCAGGTGGCGTACGTGGAGAACTTGTAGCCCTTGGTGTAGTCGAACTTCTCCACCGCGCGGATCAAACCCAGGTTGCCCTCCTGGATGAGATCGAGGAACGCCATGCCGCGGCCGGTGTAGCGCTTGGCCAGCGACACCACCAGACGCAGGTTGGCTTCCAGCAGATGGTTTTTCGCACGGTCACCGTCGCGGCAGATCCACTGCATGTCGCGGCGCTGCTGGACCGGAAGCTTCTCGCCCTTGTCGGTTTTCTCGGCCATCAGCTGAGTGGCGTAGAGGCCGGCCTCGATCCGCTTGGCGAGTTCGACCTCCTCCTCGGCGTTGAGCAGCGCGACCTTGCCGATCTGCTTGAGGTAGGCGCGAACGGAGTCGGCCGATGCGGTCAGCTCGGCGTCTTTGCGGGCCTGTCGCAGCGCCTCGGACTCCTCTTCGTCCCAGACGAAGTCACCGGAGGCCTTGTCCTTCTCGGACGGCTCGGCGATGTCCTCATCCTCGCTGGCCTCACCCCCGGCGGCCGGAGCCTTCTTGACAGCAGCACCGCCCTCGGCGTCTTCGCTGTCGTCGTCAGCGACCTCTTCGGTCTCGTCGTCCGCCTCTTCGGCGACGTCCTCGAGATCGTCGAGTTCAAGATCTTCGTCGACTACGTCGATCACCGGGTCACCGTCGAGATCGCCGTCGAGCTCCTCTTCGGCGCCCAGGTCGGTATCGCCGTCGGCGGCATCAGCGTCTTTCTTGGCCCGGCCGCGGGTCGCCGGCGCCTTCTTCGCTGGAGCCTTGGTGGCGCGGGCCTTGGTCGGAGCGGCCGTCTCGTCAATGGTCTCGAGATCGCCGGCTTCCGCGGCGTGCGGCGCGGCCTTGGCGACGCGCTTGGCCGGCGCGGAACCGTTGGTGGCCTTGGCCGCAGGCTTCTTCGCGGGAGTCTTGGTGGCGGTGCGCTTCACCGGATCTTCGGTTGCCGGGCTTGCCTTGGTCGCTGCCACGTACACCCTTTCGGTCGTGCTGGCTCTCGGCGGGCGAGGGCGCGCCACCGAAAGCGTCGGCTATGAGGACTGTTGGCGTGGATCTCGTGTGTGGATTCTCGCCGCTATCCGGTAGGCGGCCGCCGTCGACCATTGTAACGACACTGTGAGCCTCTACCGCGCCGAGCGGCGAAAAATCAGCGTGTGACGTCGGCGTGAGCCGCCATCGCCGCGCCGACGATGCCCGCCTCGTTGAGCAGTTCCGCAGCAACCACCGGGGTTCGGTTCTTGAGCAGCGGAATCCATTTGTCGGCTTTGCGGCTGATTCCGCCGCCGGCGATGAACAAGTCGGGCCAGAGCAAGTTTTCAATGCTGACCAGCACTTTTGTGACTTCTTCGGACCACCGCTCGTAGCTCCAGTCCTTGCGTTCCTTCACCGAGGAAGCGGCACGGTGCTCGGCCTCTTTGCCATCCACCTCGAGGTGTCCGAACTCGGTGTTGGGTAGCAACTGGCCGTCGTGGATCACTGCCGAGCCGATTCCAGTACCGAACGTGAGCAACACGACCACGCCGTTCCTGTTGCGTCCGGCGCCGTGTCGCTGCTCAGCCAGGCCAGCGGCGTCGGCATCGTTGAGCACGGTGACGTGCTGGCCACCCAGGGCTTTGCTGATGACCTCGGCGGCGTCGGTGCCGATCCAGCTTTTGTCGACGTTGGCCGCAGTCTGCACGACCCCGTTGACCACCACCCCGGGGTAGGTGACGCCCAGTGGGCCGGTCCACTCGAAGTGCCGGACCACCTCGGCGATGGTCGCGGCGACCGCATCCGGGGTGGACGGCTGCGGGGTGAGCAACTTGTAGCGATCGCCGACGAGTTGGCCGGTGTCCAGATCGACGATGCCGCCCTTGACACCGCTGCCGCCGACGTCGACCCCGAAAATGTGATTCTGGCCGGGGGCGGGGGATTCGGTCTCAGACATGGGCTGCTCCTCAGCGAGGCGGGCGGGCGGCGCGATCCACACACTAGTGGCTGCGCGCCTGTCTGTGCTGCGATAGGCGGGTGACCGACAATCGGCCAGAGCAACTGCGGGCGGTGGCTGAGCAGCTCGCCGCCGAAGCTGCCTCGTTCGTCCGGCGGCGCCGCGCGGAGATCTTCGGCGGCGGGCGCGACGCGGCCGGCCCGGATTCAATCCAAACGAAGAGCACGCCGACCGACCCGGTGACCGTCGTCGACACCGAAACCGAACTGCTGCTGCGAGATCGGCTGGACACACTGCGGCCGGATGACCTGATCCTGGGCGAGGAGGGCGGCGGTCCGGCGGCCGGTGACGACGGCACGATCTGCTGGGTGATCGACCCGATCGACGGCACCGTCAACTTCGTGTATGGCATTCCGGCGTATGGGATTTCGATTGCCGCACAGATCGACGGCGTGTCGGTGGCGGGTGCGGTGGCCGATGTGGTCAGCGGTGAGGTGTATTCGGCCGCGGCAGGTCACGGTGCGCATGTCCGCCGCGACGGGCAGTCCGTGGCGCTGCGCTGCAGCGCGGTGACGGAGCTGTCGATGGCGTTGGTGGGCACCGGTTTCGGCTACGCGCCGCAACGCCGCGCCGAACAGTCGGCGTTGCTGGCCCGGCTCCTGCCGCAGGTGCGTGACGTCCGCCGGATCGGGTCGGCGTCGCTGGATCTGTGCATGGTCGCCGCGGGCCGCCTCGATGCCCACTACGAGCACGGTCTGCATGTGTGGGACTGGGCCGCCGGGGCGTTGGTGGCCACCGAGGCGGGTGCACTGGTGGTGCTGCCGGGGGTCGACGGCTCAGGCGAGGACGGCGGGCTGACGTTGGCCGCCGCGCCGGGGATCGCGGCCGCGCTCATGGATGCGCTGGATCGCGCCGGGGGACTACGGCCGCTGGCGTAGCCGGTTCAGCAGGTGCCGTTGTGGATCTTGGTGACCAGCGCTGAGTCGGCGGGCTCGCTGGCATCCGGGCGCAGGCCCGCCAGGACGGCGTCGATGTCGTCACTGTGAGCCAGGGCGCTGAAGTCGGTGCCGATCGCCAGGTCGACCGAATCGTCCTTGCGGTCGTCCTGGAAGAGCTCGACGCACGGAGCCACCAGCCACACGGCGGCGGCGCCGGCCCGGCCGCTGGCGCCGAACCGGATCTGGCCCTGACAGCTCAGCCGGGTGGTGGTGTAGATCGGATCGTTGGCCGCGGTGGGCTGGGCGAAGCCGAGGTCTCGCAGGGCGCCGGCGACCTCGCCGGCCTGTCCGCCCTGTCCGCTGGCATTGAGGACCCGGATCTTGGTGTCGACGAGCTTGGCCGGCGAGACGTCGAGCATCGCGGAGTGCGACACCTGCGTGCCGAGCTTGGGAGCGGCCGGATCAGCCGCCGGTGGTGGTGGGTTGCAGGCCGCGGCCTCTCGCACGTCGACCGGCCTGGTCAGCACGAACCCCCACACCACGGCGGTCACCGCGAACATGACGCCGAGCGCGATGAGTCCGGGCAAGTAGTTGCGCCGTCGGAACGGGCGACCGTTCTTGTCGAAGGCCGTGCCCTCCGTGATTTGAGCGACCACGGATGCACTCTAGAGGCACCGGGCGAGGGCGGGTGGAACACGCCCATCGGTTCAGATCAATACATGTGATGTAAATCACACGCGAGAACTGCGTGATCTGGGCCCGAATCGTTTGGCGGATCCGTTCGACGCTGATACAAAGCCATGCTGAGGTTACGAGGGGACAAGAGATGGCTACCGACTACGACGCCCCACGGCGCACCGAGACTGACGATGTGTCCGAAGATTCGCTCGAGGAGCTGAAGGCGCGCCGGAACGAGGCGCAGTCGGCCGTGGTCGATGTCGACGAAACCGATTCCGCGGAGAATTTCGAGCTGCCCGGCGCCGATCTGTCCGGCGAGGAACTCTCGGTACGGGTGGTCCCCAAGCAGGCCGACGAGTTCACCTGCTCGAGCTGTTTTTTGGTGCACCACCGCAGTCGGCTGGCCAGCGACAAGAACGGCGTCTTGATCTGCACGGATTGCGCCGCCTGAGACAATCAGCTGCGCAGCGCGGACAGCACCCGGTCGGGGTGGCGGGCGCTCACCAGCCAGTACGGCGTCGGATCGTCCGGATCATCGAGGACGACCAGGACCAGCGGGCCGACCCAACCCCGGTGCAGGACGTAGGCAGCCGGATCGAGCTGGCGGCCCAGTGCCGCCGACTTGGCCGTTCGCGGGATCTCGGCCGACCGGGACACCACCGACATCGGCAGATGAGCCTGCCCGGCCCACAGCTCGACGTCGGCGCCGTCGGTCACGACGCGTACCTCGGTGCGGCTCAACCACAACAACACGCCCGCCGCGACGGCGCCAAGAAGCGCGTAGGGCAGCCACACGGGCAGGGTGCGGACACCCATCGTGACTTCCTTGGCGATCAGCGCTGCCAGCGCCAGGCCGAGCGGCCACCACCACCACGGCACCCAGAGCCGCTCGCGGTACCGCACGGTTTGCGAGGTCACACGCGAACCAGACACGCGGCCAAGGGTAGTCTGTGGCATCGTGCCCACCAGCCTTGCGGTGGTTCGCCTAGACCGCGATCTCCCGATGCCCAGCCGCGCCCATGACGGGGACGCCGGTGTCGACCTGTTCAGTGCCCAAGACGTCGAGCTGGCCCCCGGCCACCGCGCCATGGTGGGCACCGGTATTGCCGTGGCGATCCCGCACGGCATGGTCGGCTTGGTCCATCCGCGCTCCGGTTTGGCTGCGCGCGTTGGACTTTCGATTGTCAACAGCCCCGGCACGATCGACGCCGGCTATCGCGGCGAGATCAAAGTGTCGTTGATCAACCTCGACCCCACCACGTCGATTCACATCCGGCGCGGAGACCGCATCGCCCAACTGCTGGTCCAGCGGGTCGAACTACCAGAGCTGGTCGAGGTGGTCTCGTTCGACGAGGCCGGACTGGCTGACACCACCCGTGGCGAGGGCGGCTACGGATCCTCCGGCGGACATGCGAGTTTGTGATGGCATTCGGCAGACGTAAGAACGAAACAGCTACCCCGGCCGAGGAGACGGCAGAGGCCGAAGCTTCTGTGGTGTCCGAGGAGCCCGACATCGAGGACTTCGTCGAATACGACGGCGGCCCTTTTGACGTCGAGGATTTCGACAACCCCGACGACGCCGTCGCCGCCCGGCTCGACCTCGGTTCGGTACTGGTTCCGATGCCCGCCGCCGGCCAGATCCAGGTGGAGCTCAACGAGCAGGGAGTGCCGAGTGCGGTGTGGGTGGTCACGCCGAACGGGCGGTTCACCATTGCCGCGTACGCGGCACCGAAATCACCCGGGCTGTGGCGGGAAGTGGCTTCCGAACTTGCCGACTCGCTGCGCAAAGACAACGCCCAGGTATCGATCGAGGATGGCCCGTGGGGCCGTGAGGTCGTCGGTACCGGCGCGGGCGTGGTGCGCTTCATCGGGGTCGACGGCTACCGCTGGATGATCCGCTGCGTGGTCAACGGCGCGGCCGAAGCGATGCCCAACCTGGTCGCCGAGGCGCGAGAAGCCTTGGGAGACACCGTCGTACGACGCGGCGACACCCCCCTGCCGGTGCGCACCCCGCTGCCGGTCCAGCTGCCCGAGCCGATGCTCGAGCAGTTGCAACAGGCCGCCGCCCAGCAGGCGCAGATGGCTGCCGCTCAGCAGGCACTGGTGCAGGAACAGCAGGCGCAGGGTCAGCTGCCGACCGAACGGCGTAGCGCGTCGGGCTCGGCTATGCAGCAGCTGCGCAGCACCAGCACCGGCGGCTAGGTAAGACCTAGCCCGCCGCCTCGTCCAGCGCCGCCAGGCAGGCCGCTCCCAGCACCTCCGGGTTGGGGCCGAAGTCGTCCAGACTGACCGTCCGCAGCGCCGCCCGCGGCGCGGCCGAGACCCATTCGAGCGCCACTTCAAGCGGGTGGATCGGGTCGTCGAATGCCCCCACCACGCCCATCGGCACGCTCAGCCGTTCCAACTCGGCGATGCTCGGAGCGATATAGCCGGCGGCTTCTTCCATCGCTTCGGGCAGCTCGGGCCACTGGCCCAGCCAGCTACGGGTGAGTTCGTCAGCCAGCCAGGCCGGGCTGGACTCCTGCATGTGGGCGGTGGTGGCGACCAGCCCGGCGGTCCGCAGCTGATGGGCGGTGTGCCGGGCCGACAGCGCGGCGGGTGCTGACTGCGCCGCGCCGGTCCACGCGGGCAGCGCGGCCAGCACCGCTACCGCATGACCTGGGTGTGCCAGCGCCCACGCCGTCGTGACCGCGGCGCCGATGGACACCCCGCCCACGACGATCGGGCCTTGCCGGGCTGCGTCGTCGAGCGCTTCGAGGTAGCTGGCGACCAGCCGAGCCGGCTGGGGCCGCGGTGTCGAGACCACTGCGCCGACCCCGTGCAGCGGCCCGGCGAACGCCCGATAGACGTAGTCGTCGTCGGAGCCCGTTCCCGGCAGCAGGACCGCCGTCACGCCGCGAAATGTGATGGTCATCTCATGATCCTGCCCTGGGCAGATTAGCAACGGCCGCCGTGGGTATGCCGCATGGCAATCGGGAACCAAGAGGTCTACCGTTGCGTTGGCATTGTGATCCGCTGAAGTATCAGGAGAGGCCATGGCTACGGCCGAAAGTTTTGTCCGCCGTCTCACCCGTCGGCTGACGGAGGACCCTGAGCAGCGGGATGTCGAGGAGCTGACCGACGAGGCTGCTCAGACCGGCGCGCAGCGGGCAATCGATTGCCAGCGCGGCCAAGAGGTCACGATGGTGGGCACTCTGCGCAGTGTCGAGATGAACGCCAAGGGCTGCGCCGGTGGGGTGCGTGCCGAGCTGTTCGACGGTACTGACGCCGTCACGCTGGTATGGCTGGGACAGCGCCGCATCCCCGGGATCGAATCGGGCCGCGCCCTGCGAGTACGCGGGCGCCTGGGCACATTGGAGAACGGCACGAAGGCCATCTACAACCCGCACTACGAGATCCAGACTTGAGCCGTCCCGTCGAAGACAGCGACCGCTCCCAAGACTCCGCCGAAGACCCCGAGACGGCTCCTGCGCAGCAGACCACGGCCCAGGCGCTGCTGGCCCAGATGGGCGGGATCAGCGGGCTGATCTACTCCTCGCTGCCCGTCGCGGTGCTCATTCCGGTCAATACCGCCTTCGGCTTGATGCCCGCCATCGCCGCGGCGTTGGGCGTAGCCGCCCTCATCCTGGTGTGGCGGTTGATCCGCCGCGATTCTGTTCAGCCCGCGGTGTCCGGTTTCATCGGTGTCGGAATCAGCGCCCTGATCGCGTGGATGGTCGGGGCGTCGAAAGGCTATTTCCTGCTTGGCATCTGGACGTCGCTGATCTGGGCCGGGGTGTTCATGCTGTCGGTGCTGATTCGACGTCCGATCGTGGGCTACGCCTGGAGCTGGATTCAAGGCCACGACCGTGCCTGGCGCAGCAACCGCCGCGCTGTGCTGGCATTCGACGTCGCGACGATGACCTGGGTGCTGGTGTTCGCGTCGCGATTCGTGGTTCAGCGGCACCTCTACGACCTCGACCAGACCGGCTGGCTGGGGGTGGCCCGCATCGCGATGGGCTGGCCGCTGACCGCAGTTGCCGCGCTGGTGACCTATCTGGCGATCCGCGTCGCCCAGCGGGCGACTCACGCGGCACACGCCGGCACCCACGACGCCGACGCTGATATCGACGTCGCCACCAACGACTGACCTTCCATGTCCGGCCGCGACGACCGCCTGTTGGTCGCCGTCGCCGTGCTTGCCTCCTTCATCGCTTTTCTCGACGGCTCGGTGGTCAACCTCGCGCTGCCCGCCATCCAGGCGGAGATGGGCGGCGGGCTCGTCACCCAGCAGTGGGTTATCGATGGCTATCTGTTGACGCTGGGTGCGTTGATTCTGGTAGCCGGGGCGATCTCCGACACTCTGGGGCGGTTGGCGGTGCTGCGCGCGGGACTGGTCGTGTTCGGCCTGGCGTCGCTGCTGTGCGCGCTGGCGCCCAGTGGCTCCGTGTTGATCGCGGCGCGCTGTTTACAGGGATTGGGCGCTGCCTTTCTGGTCCCCAGCTCTCTGGCGATGCTCAATGCGAGATTCACCGGCCCCGCGCAGTCCCGCGCCATCGGGATCTGGACGGCGTGGACCGGGACCGCCTTCGTGGTCGGCCCCCTGCTGGGCGGACTGCTCGTCGAAGGCCTCGGTTGGCGGTGGGTGTTCGCCGTCAATGTGGTGCCGCTCGCCATCACCCTGGCGCTCACCGGCAGACTCCCCGCCGGCCCGGTCGCGCCGGGCGGGAGCATCGATATCGTCGGCGCGGCGCTCACCGCGATCGGGCTCGGCAGCACTGTCTTCGCGGTGATCGAGCAACAGCGTCTGGGCTGGATCAACCCGGCGATCATTGCCGGGCTGATCGTGGGTCCGGTCTGTCTGATCGCCTTCGTCTGGTGGGAGCGCCACACCGCTGCGCCGATGGTGCCGCCGGGCATCTTCGCCGCCCGTAACTTCGCGGTTGGCAACCTCGCCACAGTGTTCCTCTACGCGGGTGTTTCGCTGGGACAGGTGCTCATCGCCTTGTTCCTGCAGGAGACGGGCCGACTCTCGCCGGCGCAAGCCGGACTGGCCACGTTGCCGGTGCCCGTCCTCTCACTGTTGCTGGCCGCCAGGTTCGGTGAGTTGGCAGGCCGGCACGGACCCCGTCGATTCATGGCCGTGGGACCCGTGATCGCCGCGGCCGGCTTCGTGCTGATGGCATTCACGACCGGCAACATCTGGTTGCAGATGCTGCCGGGCCTGGTGCTGTTCGGCATCGGGCTGGCGGTCACGGTATCGCCGTTGACGGCCGCGGTTCTGGCGGCGGTCGACCCTGCCCAGAGCGGCATCGGCTCGGCGATCAACAACGCTGTCGCTCGGGTCTCGGGCCTTGTCGCGATTGCCTTCGCCGCTGTGATCGTCGGCGGCGCAATGGATTTCAGCGGATTTCGACGTGGCGCGATAACCGCTGCCGTGCTGCTGTTCATCGCGGGTGCGGTTTCGGCGGCGGGCATCGACAACCTCGTGCCCAACCTGTCCGGCCCGTCGCCGGGCGCCGTCGCGGCCTGCCAGGATCGGGACGGCCCTCCGCCGGTAAAGCGTTAACCGGTCGCGGCCGACAGCACCGTCTTCCGCAGCTCGTCCTCCACCTCGGGGGCGGCAACGAACAACAGCTCGTCACCGCCTTCCAGCGGCTCGTCGGCCTCCGGCACAATCACCCGAGCACCGCGCAGGATTGTCACCAGCGTGGCGTCGCGCGGCAGGATCAGCTTGCGCACCGGCCGTCCGCCCCACGGTGTGTCGTCGGGAAGGGTGATCTCGACGAGGTTGGCGTGACCGTGCCGGAATTGCATCAGCCGCACCAGGTCGCCGACCGCGACGGCCTCTTCCACCAGCGAGGCCAGCATCCGCGGGGTGGACACCGCGACGTCCACACCCCATGAGTCGTCGAACAGCCACTCGTTGCGGGGATCGTTGACCCGTGCCACCACGCGCGACACCGCGAATTCCGTCTTGGCCAGCAGCGAAAGCACCACGTTCGCCTTGTCGTCGCCGGTGGCGGCGACCACCACGTCGAAGTCGTGCAGGTGCACCGACTCCAGCAGGCTGATTTCGCAGGCATCCCCGAGCCGCCAGTGCGCGGCAGGAATCGCGTCGACGTCGAGATGTTCGGCGTTGCGCTCGATGAGCGTCACCTCGTGCTCGCTCTCGAGCAGTTCGCGGGCGATCGACCGGCCGACTGCGCCTGCCCCCGCGATTGCCACCTTGAGCCGTTTGTCGCCCATCTCAGTGCCCCTCTCCGACGTCTGGACCCGGCGGCAGCGCGGCGATGGCCAGCGCCTCGGCGGCGCGCCCGGACACTGCCGCGAAATAGACCTGATCTCCCGCCTGGACGACGGTCTTGGGCTCGGGCAGGATGCCGGTGCCAAACCGGATCACGAAGGCGACCCGGGCGCCGGTGGCCTCCTCGAGTGACGTGAGCCGGTGACCCACCCATCCCTCGTGCAGGGTCGCCTCCACGACGGCCATGGTGCCGGTCGGATCCCGCCATTTCGCGGTCTCGCTGTCGCGCACGAGCGTGTTCAGCAGCCGGTCGGTGGTCCAGGGCACGGTGGCCACCGTCGGGATGCCCAGCCGCTCGTAGACCGCCGCGCGTTTCGCGTCGTAGATCCGCGCGACCACCCGGGTCACCCCGAATGTCTCACGCGCCAGCCGCGCGGAGATGATGTTCGAGTTGTCGCCCGAGGACACCGCGGCGAACGCGTCGGACCCCTGGATCCCCGCGCGCAGCAGCACTTCTCGGTCGAATCCCATGCCCAGCACGCGCTCGCCGGAAAAGTCCGGCGACAACCGGTGGAACGCCGTCGCCTCCCGGTCGATGACGGCCACGTCGTGGCCGATCCGGGACAGCGCGTCGGCCAGCGACGCCCCGACGCGGCCGCATCCCATCACCACTACCCGCACCTGGCGTCCTCTCGGCTTCGTCGTGCGTTGAGCCGCAGCGAACCGGGGTCGCGAAGTGGCTGACCCTAGTGTGCGGACAACGACCGTATGGGGAACGCTACAGCCAAATCGCCATGGGCCTACTCTTGGCACTCGTGTCTAAGCTTTCGACCGCCGCCCGTCGGCTGGTCCTGGGGCAGCCGTTCCGCAGCGACAAGCTGAGCCACACGCTGCTGCCCAAGCGCATTGCCTTGCCCGTCTTCGCCTCCGATGCCATGTCCTCGGTGGCGTACGCGCCCGAGGAAATCTTTCTGGTGCTCTCGGTAGCGGGGCTGTCCGCCTACGCCATGGCGCCGTGGATCGGGGTGATGGTCGCGGTGGTCATGCTCGTGGTGGTGGCCTCCTACCGGCAGAACGTGCACGCCTATCCATCCGGCGGCGGCGACTACGAGGTGGTCACCACCAACCTGGGGCCGACGGCGGGCCTGACGGTGGCCAGCGCCCTGCTGGTCGACTACGTGCTGACCGTCGCGGTGTCGATGGCCTCGGCGATGTCGAACATCGGCTCGGCCTTTCCGTTCATCGCCCAGCACAAGGTGGCGTTCGCGGTGTCCGCCATCGTCATCCTGACCGCGGCGAACCTGCGCGGCATCCGCGAGTCGGGCACCGCCTTCGCCATCCCGACCTACGCCTTCATCGTCGGCATGTTCATCATGCTGATCTGGGGTTTCTTCAAGATCTACGTGCTGGGCGATCATCTTGAGGCCGAGTCGGCCAAGTTCTCGATGCACTCCGAGCACGGCGACGTCATGGGATTTGCGCTGGTGTTCCTTGTGGCGCGGGCGTTTTCGTCGGGCTGTGCGGCACTGACCGGTGTGGAGGCGATCAGCAACGGCGTGCCCGCATTCCGCAAGCCCAAGTCCAAGAACGCCGCCACCACGCTGCTGCTGTTGGGCTCGATCGCGGTCACCATGTTGGTCGGCATCATCGTGCTCGCGACCAAGATCGGGGTGAAGATCGCCGAGCGGCCGGCCGAGCAACTCGGCGGGGCACCGTCCGACTATCACCAGAAGACCCTGGTGGCTCAGCTGGCCGAGACGGTGTTCGCGGGCTTCCCGTTGGGCCTGTGGCTGATCACCGGAGTCACCGCACTGATCCTGGTGCTGGCCGCCAACACCGCGTTCAACGGCTTCCCGGTGCTGGGCTCGATCCTGGCCCAGGACCGCTACCTGCCCCGCCAGCTGCACACGCGCGGCGACCGGCTGGCCTTCTCCAACGGCATCCTGTTCCTGGCCGCCGCCGCCATCGCGTTCGTCGTCGCATTCCGCGCCGAAGTCACCGCGCTGATCCAGCTCTACATCGTGGGCGTGTTCGTGTCGTTCACACTCAGCCAGATCGGCATGGTCCGGCACTGGACGCGGCACCTGCGCACCGAGACCGACCCGCGGGCCCGCGGGCACATGATGCGCTCGCGGGTGATCAACACGATCGGCTTCATCGCCACCGGCGCAGTGCTCATTGTCGTTCTGGTCACCAAGTTCTTGGCTGGCGCCTGGATCGCAATCCTGGCCATGACAAGCCTTTTCATCCTGATGAAGGCCATCCACAAGCATTACGACACGGTGGCAAGGGAACTGGCCGAGCAGGAAGCCGAACAGGGCGAGGTGGTTCTGCCCAGCCGCAACCACGCCGTCGTGCTGGTCTCCAAACTGCACATGCCGACGCTGCGCGCACTGTCCTATGCCAGAGCCACCCGGCCCGACGTGCTGGAGGCCATCACGGTCAACGTGGACGACTCCGAGACTCGCCAGCTGGTGCACAAATGGGAGGACAGTGACATCACTGTCCCGCTGAAAGTCGTTGCCTCCCCGTACCGGGAAGTCACCCGCCCGGTGCTTGACTACGTCAAACGGATCAGCAAGGAAGCCCCGCGCACGGTGGTGACGGTGTTCATCCCCGAATACGTGGTCGGCCACTGGTGGGAACAGGTGCTGCACAACCAGAGTGCGCTGCGGCTCAAGGGCCGGCTGCTGTTCATGCCGAATGTGATGGTGACTTCGGTTCCCTGGCAACTCAATTCGTCGGAGCGTGTGCATGACTTGGAGGCGCAGAACGCACCGGGTGATGTGCGCCGAGGCTTCCTGGAGTGACGCGATAGTGGAACAGGGGGATGCGGTCGAGCTCGTGCTCACAACCGGCGCGGCCGCCAACGGGGGCAGCTGCGTGGCGCGCCATGACGGTCGAGTGGTGTTCGTCCGCTATGCCCTGCCGGGTGAGGTCGTTCGGGCGCACGTGACCGGTGACCGCGGATCCTATTGGCACGCAGAGGCAATCGAGATCATCGAACCGTCGCCGGACCGGGTGGAGTCACTGTGCCCGATCGCCGGAGTGGGTAAGTCCGGCTGCTGCGACCTGGCCTTCGCCGCACCCGAAGCCGCCCGCGTGCTCAAGGGGCAGGTGGTGGCCAACCAGCTGGCGCGGCTCGGCGACTTCCCCTGGGAGGGGGTGGCCGAACCCCTCGGTGACGGTGCTGCCCGCGGCTGGCGCACGAGGGTCCGGCTGTCGGTGGATGCAGGCGGCCACGCCGGATTTCACCGCTACCACAGTGCCGAGCTGGTCACCGATCTGCGTTGTGGTCAGCTGCGCGACGGCTTGGTCGACGGGCTGGACGGATCGCGCTGGAAACCGGGCGATCAGGTGCACGTGGTCGCCGACGACGACGGCACCCGGCACGTCGTATGCAACAACCGTCAGCAGCGGCGGGGCCATCGCGCCGAGGGGGACTACGACGCGGTGCAGCGGGTGGGCTCGCGGGTCTGGCGCGTTCCGGTCACCGGTTTCTGGCAATCGCATCGCGATGCCGCCACGACGTACAGCGCCCTGGTGGCCGGCTGGGCACAGAACATCGAGGGTGCCACGGCGTGGGATTTGTACGGCGGCGCAGGGCTGTTCGCCGCCGCCCTGGCCGACGCGGTGGGCGAGGGCGGCCGGGTGTTGACGGTGGACACCTCACGAGCCGCCTCCAGTGCGGCCCGGGCGGCGTTGGCCGATCTGCCGAGCGTCGAGGTGCTCACCGATTCGGTGCGCCGGGCGTTGAGCGCGCAACGAGACGGGGCCGACATCGCGGTGCTCGACCCGCCACGATCGGGGGCCGGACGCGAGATCATCGATCTGCTCGCCGCGGCCGGGGTGCCGCGGGTGATCCATATCGGTTGTGAGGCGGCGTCGTTCTCCCGCGACATCGGTTTGTATCGGGGACACGGCTATTCTGTCGAGCAGATTCGGGTGTTCGACTCGTTCCCGCTGACCCACCACGTCGAGTGTGTCGCCCTGTTGCAGAGGTGAGAGGTGAGATGCGTCACGCCTTATTCGCCAGGGGATCGTGGTCGGAAACGTCGCGCATCACCTCGATCCTGCGCAAGGAGACCGTCGGCGGGGCGTTGCTGTTGCTGGCCGCTGCGGCGGCATTGGTCTGGGCCAACTCGCCGTGGTCGGCGGCCTATGACCGGCTCGGCGACTTCCACGTCGGCACCGACGATCTCGGCCTGCACCTGGATCTGAGCCTGGGCGGCTGGGCCGCCGACGGGCTGCTGGCCATCTTCTTCTTCGTCGTCGGGCTCGAGCTGAAGCGGGAGTTCGTCGCAGGCGACCTCCGCGACCCCGGCCGCGCCGCACTTCCGGTCGCCGCCGCGATCGGCGGCATGGTCGCCCCGGCCGTCATATTCGTGGCCTTCACCCTGCACGAAGGCGGTGGAGCGGCCCGGGGCTGGGCCATCCCGACTGCGACCGACATCGCGTTCGCGGTTGCCGTGCTGGCCGTCATCTCCACCCACCTGCCGGGCGCGCTGCGGACGTTTCTGCTCACTTTGGCCGTCGTCGACGACTTGCTGGCGATCACCGTGATCGCGGTGTTCTACACCGAGAAGATCAATGTGGTCGCGCTGCTGGTCGCGCTCATCCCGCTGGCGCTGTTCACGGTCCTCGTGCAGCGGCGGATCCGGTCGTGGTGGCTGCTGGTCCCGCTGGCACTGCTCACCTGGGCGTTCGTCCACGAGTCCGGGGTGCACGCGACGGTAGCCGGCGTGCTGCTGGGCTTCACTGTCCCGGTAATGCGCAGCGCGGCGGCCGGTGGTGCCGACGCGGGGCCCGGTCTCGCGGAGCAGTTCGAGCACCGGATGCGGCCGCTGTCGGCGGGTTTTGCGGTCCCGGTGTTCGCGTTCTTCGCCGCTGGTGTGACGTTCGGCGGTTATCACGGTTTGGTCACAGCTCTGAGTGATCCGATCGCTATGGGCATCGTCTTCGGCCTGGTCGCCGGCAAGACGCTCGGGGTCTTCGGCACCACCTGGACACTGGCCAAACTGACCCGCGCCAGCCTCGACTCGGCATTGCGCTGGATCGACGTCTTCGGCATCTCCATGCTGGCCGGAATCGGCTTCACGGTATCCCTGCTGATCGGCGAATTGGCCTATGCCCCGGGCTCCGAACGCCTCAACGTCGTCAAGGTCGCCGTCCTCACGGGGAGTTTGCTGGCCGCCGTGCTCGCGGCGGTGGTGCTGCGGCTGCGCAACCGGCATTACCGCACGGTGTGGCAGGAGGAGAACCGTGACCGCGACCACGACGGTGTGCCCGACATCTATGAGTCTCATCAGGACTGATCTACGGACGGGTGCGTAGACTGGCCGAATGCTTGAACAGGTTCGCGGCCCTGCAGATCTGCAACACCTGTCCCAAGCGCAGCTGACCGATCTGGCTGCGGAGATTCGCCAGTTCCTGATTCACAAAGTCGCTGCCACGGGTGGACATCTCGGCCCCAACCTCGGGGTCGTCGAGCTCACGCTCGCGCTGCACCGGGTCTTCGACTCTCCGCACGACCCTATCCTTTTCGACACCGGACACCAGGCCTACGTCCACAAGATGCTCACCGGCCGCGCCGCCGACTTCGACACGTTGCGCATGCGCGGCGGCCTGTCGGGCTACCCGTCCCGCGCCGAAAGCGACCACGACTGGATCGAGTCCAGCCACGCTTCAGCGGCACTGTCCTACGCCGACGGTCTGGCCAAAGCCTTCGAGCTGACCGGCCACCGCAATCGCCACGTCGTGGCGGTGGTCGGCGACGGCGCCCTGACCGGCGGTATGTGCTGGGAGGCGCTGAACAACATCGCCGCCGCCCGCCGGCCGGTGGTGATCGTCGTGAACGACAACGGCCGCTCCTATGCCCCGACCATCGGCGGTTTTGCCGACCATCTAGCCGGCCTGCGGCTGCAGCCGGGCTACGAGCGACTCCTGGAGCGCGGCCGGGTCGCGGTCCGTGGCGTGCCAGTCGTCGGCGAGGCCTGCTACCAGGCCATGCACAGCGTGAAGGCCGGCATCAAGGACGCGTTGTCCCCGCAGGTGATGTTCACCGACCTCGGCCTGAAGTACGTCGGCCCGATCGACGGGCACGACGAGCACGCGGTGGAGACCGCTTTGCGGCACGCCCGCGGCTTCAATGCCCCGGTGATCGTGCACGTGGTGACCCGCAAGGGCATGGGATATGCGCCGGCCGAGAACGACGAGGCCGAGCAGATGCACTCCTGCGGCGTCATCGACCCCGATACCGGTCTGGCCACGAAGTCCTCGGCGCCCGGCTGGACGTCGGTGTTCTCCGAGGCGCTGATCTCCTATGCCGCCAAGCGGCGCGACATCGTGGCGATCACCGCGGCGATGCCGGGACCGACCGGCCTGTCGGCGTTCGGGGAACGCTTCCCGGACCGGCTGTTCGACGTCGGAATCGCCGAGCAGCATGCGATGACCTCGGCGGCCGGCCTGGCGATGGGCGGGCTGCACCCTGTGGTCGCCATCTATTCGACGTTCCTCAACCGCGCGTTCGACCAGGTCATGATGGATGTCGCGCTACACAAGCTGCCGGTCACGATGGTGCTGGATCGGGCCGGGGTCACCGGCAACGACGGCGCCAGCCACAACGGCATGTGGGACCTGTCGCTCCTGAGCATCGTGCCCGGCATCCGGGTGGCCGCGCCGCGCGACGGTGCCCGGCTACGCGAGGAACTCGGCGAGGCGCTGGAGATCAACGACGGCCCGACTGCCATCCGCTTTCCCAAAGGCGAAGTGGGCGAGGACATTCCTGCACTCGAACGGGTTTCCGGGGTGGACGTCCTTGCTCGCCCGGCCGACGGCCTCGGCAACGACGTGTTGCTGGTCGCGGTGGGATCGTTCGCGCCGATGGCACTCAAGGTCGCCGAGCGGCTGCGTAATCAGGGCATCGGCGTGACGGTGGTGGATCCCCGCTGGGTGATCCCGGTGCCGGATGCTGTTGTGCCCCTTGCGAGCGCGCACAAGCTTGTGGTCACCATGGAGGACAACGGAGTGCGCGGCGGTGTGGGTTCTGCGGTGTCCGCCTCGATGCGGGCCGCCGAGATCGACGTGCCGTGCCGCGATGTTGGTGTGCCGCAACAGTTCTTGGATCATGCCGGTCGCGGTGAGGTGCTCGAAGCGGTGGGTCTCACCGAGCGGAACATCGCCCGCCGAGTAACCGGTTGGGTGGCCGCGCTGGGTGCACTCGACGCCGACGAGCAGGCCGCCCGAGAGCACCTCGACTAGTTCTACACTGGCCGCGTGGACGCCGAACTCGAAGAGTGGAAAGCCGCCGGCAGGCAGTTCGACTACCTGGGCTTTGACATCTTCTATCGGGTCGAAGGTGCCGGCCCCGCGCTGCTGCTGATCCACGGCTATCCCTTCAATACGTTCGACTGGGCGCCGATCTGGGATCGGCTGACCGCGCGATTCACGGTGATCGCCCCCGACATGATCGGTATGGGCTTCTCGGCCAAGCCGGTGGCCTACGAGTATTCGGTGCCCGACCACGCCGATATGCACGAGGCGCTGCTGGCCCACCTCGGCATCGACCGGATCCATCTGCTGGCCCACGATCTGGGTGTCTCGGTCGGCCAGGAGATGCTGGCCCGCGTGGAGTCCGGCCGGCAGTCGGCGGGTCCGGTGCGCATCGACACCATCACCTGGCTCAACGGTGGCCTGTTCAACGAGGCCTACACGCCGCGCGCACTGCAGAAGCTGCTGTCGCGAACTCCATTGGGCGACATCATGAGTCCGCTGCAGGGTACCGCGTTGTCGCGCCGGCTGGTCGAGCCGACGATCAACGAGATGTTCGGTCCCGACACCAAACCGTCGCGGCGCATGATGGATCTCTTCCACCAGATCTTGGAGTACAACGACGGCACCCGCGTCACCCACAAGGTGGGCAGGTTCGTCAACGACCGCTACCGCTACCGCAACCGGTGGGTGCGGGCGATGCGTGAGACAACGGTCCCGATGCGGTTGATCGACGGACCGGCGGACCCCAACTCGGGCGCACACATGGCCCGGCGCTATCTGGAGGTCATCCCGGACGCGGACGTGGTGATGCTCGACGAGCGCATCGCACATTGGCCCCAGATCGAAGCACCCGACGCGGTGCTGACACACTTCTTCGACCATATCGACCGTCACTCGGTCTGAGCAGGCTCCAACGCTACCGTCAGCACCGGAACCACAAGAGCGCGTTGCCATTCCCTGGCACCGCCGTCGCGCAGGACGCTGTCGATCGCCCGACTGACGTCTGCACTGTTCTGCCAGTCCCAGCACAACCTGCGGACGAGCTCGGGGGAGACCAGGTTCTCGGTGGGCACATGCACACGCTCGGACAGCTCGGACAGCCGTGCGCGCGCGGCGTCCAGCCGGGCCGACGCCTCGGGCTTGCGTTTGGCCCAGCGCACCGCGGGCGGTGGGCCGTTCTGCGGCTCGGCGCTGTCCGGTGGGTCCGGGGTGGTGCGGGCGGTCTCCAGCGCGGCCAGCCAGACATGCGCACTGCGGCGCTGCTTGTGGCCGCCGAAGATCGGCAGTTTCGTCAGGTCCTCGACCGTCTTGGGGTCGGCCACCGCCGCGGCGATGATCGCCGCGTCCGGCAGGATCCGCCCCGGTGCGATATCGCGGCGCCGGGCGATCTGATCGCGCACCGTCCACAACTCGCGCACCGCCGCCAGCGTCTGCCGGTCGCGGACCTTGTGGATACCCGACGTGCGCCGCCACCGGTCACGGCGGGTCGGTGTGGCCTCTGCGCACCGCAGATGCTCGAATTCCTCTGCCGCCCAATCGCTTTTGTGCTGCTCGGCGAGCACACCGGCGATCGCCTCACGCAGCTCGATCAGCACTTCGACGTCCAGGGCGGCGTAGTTCAGCCAGGCGTCGGGCAGCGGCCGTTTGGACCAGTCCGCCGCCCCGTGCCCCTTGGCCAGCCCAAGGCCCAGCAGGCGCTGCACCATGGCCGCCAGATTCACCCGTTCGAAACCGGCCAGCCGGCCGGCCAGTTCGGTGTCGTACAGCGCGGGCGGACGCATTCCGACCTCGGCCAGGCACGGCAGATCCTGGTCGGCGGCGTGCAGGATCCACTCGTCGGTTGCCAGCACATCGGCCACTGGTCGCAACACGTCGATCGGGCTGCTGCCGTGATTGACCGGGTCGATCAACACGGTGCCCGCACCGGCGCGCCGGATCTGGATCAGGTAGGCCCGGTTGGAGTACCGGAATCCCGAGGCTCGCTCGGCGTCGACGGCGAACGGGCCGGTGCCCTTAGCCAGCTGCGCTGCCGCCCGGGCGATCTCGTCGACGCTGACCGACACCGGCGGCACACCCTCGGCCGGGCTCAGCAGCGGAGTCGGCTCGGGGCCGTCGTCGGCTGGGGCGCTGGACGCCGCGGCTGCAGCGTCGTCGTCGGGTTCTGACATATCAGGCGCGGGAGCGGGAACCCAGGTCCGTCACTCCCACCGGGGGCAGGCCCGCGGCGTGCTCGAGCACCTCGCAGAAAGCCTGGACATGGGTGTCGAGTGCCATAGTGGTGGCCGTCCACGATGCCCGCATCTCGAGCTGGTGGGCGCGCGGCGGGCCGGAGATGTCGCCGTAGCGCACCGAGGTGGTGGCCGTGACGGTGCCGCCCAGTGCGGTGACGTGCTCGGCGCGGCTGTCGAGGGCATCGACCAGCCAACTCCAGGCCACCTCCGGCAGTAGCGGGTCGATGGCCTCGCTGGAGTCCAGGTCGGCCTGGATATAGGCGACCAGGCGCATGGTGCCGTCCCAGGCCTCCGAGCCGTCGGGGTCGTGCAGCAGGATCAGCCGTCCGAACGCGTCACCCTCGGAGTGTTCCGGGACGATCTCGGTTTCGGGGTGCTTGACCTCGGCTCCCAGCGCATAGCTGTACGGCGCGAGACGTTGAGGTGGGCGGATCGGACCGAGTTCGATCTCCGGCCGTACCTCGGCGGTATTCATAGCCGCCACCGCCTCGCGGAAAAGCGCCGGTTCCGCAGTGGTCACGGCAATTGACGCTAGCCCTATCGTCGAGGTCGAGGGGGCAGGCGCGCCGATTTGGTGGCATCGGGCGGATCTCGGCTCGCCTGCCCGTGGCAGCATGGACGCGATGAGCACCCGTCGCCAGCTGCCCGAGGCGCCCTACCTGGCCGCCGCCACTGGCCGCAAACCCAGCCGCGTACCGGTCTGGTTCATGCGCCAGGCCGGCCGGTCGCTGCCCGAGTACCGCGAACTGCGGGCCAAGAACACCATGATGCAGGCCTGCTTCGACCCGGAACTGGTCTGCGAGATCACCCTGCAGCCGGTACGACGGCACCGGGTCGACGCGGCGATCCTGTTCTCCGACATCGTCGTCCCGCTCCGCGGCGCGGGCATCGAGCTCGACATCGTCCCCGACGTGGGCCCGGTGATCGACCACCCGGTGCGCACCGCCGCCGATGTCGACGCGATGAAAGGCCTTGAGCTGCAGCGGGTCAGCGCGATCTCCGACGCGATCGGGCTGCTGGTGGGCGAGCTCGGCGACGTGCCGCTGATCGGTTTCGCCGGCGCCCCCTTCACATTGGCCTCCTACCTGATCGAGGGCGGCCCCAGCAAGCTGCACGAGCGGACCAAGGCGATGATGCTGGCCGACCCGTCGACCTGGCACGCGCTGATGGGGTTGCTGACCGACGTGACGATCGCCTTCCTCAAGGTGCAGCTCGACGCCGGGGTGGACGCCATCCAGGTATTCGACTCCTGGGCGGGCACGCTGTCGCTGGCTGACTACCGCACCCACGTGCTGCCGCACAGCGCGCGGGTGTTCGCCGCGCTGGCGGACTACCGGGTGCCGATGACCCACTTCGGTGTCGGCACCGCCGAACTGCTCGGCGCCATGGGTGATGCGGGAGCCACCGTGGTCGGCGTCGACTGGCGTACCTCGCTGCCCGACGCGGCATTGCGCGTCGGCCCGAAGATCGCGCTGCAGGGCAACCTGGACCCGGTGGTGCTGCTGGCCGGGTGGCCGGCGGTCGAGCAGGCGGCCCGCTCAGTGGTCGACGACGGCCGGCTGGCGGTCGACGCGGGGGCAGCCGGGCACATCTTCAATCTGGGCCATGGCGTGCTGCCTGGCACCGATCCGGGCGTGCTGACAGATCTGGTCGGCCTCGTGCACTCGCTGTGACTACACGGTATTGCATTGTCGGGGGCGGCATTTCGGGTCTGGTTGCGGCCTACCGGTTGCGCGTGCTGGCCGGTGATGACGCCGACATCACACTGTTCGACCCTGCTGACCGGCTCGGCGGGATCCTGCGCACCGAGCGGCTGGGCGGCCAGTGGATGGACATCGGCGCCGAAGCCTTCGTGGTGCGCCGCCCCGAGGTGCCCGCACTGCTGACCGAACTCGGCCTGGCCGGCCGGCAGGTCAGCACCACCGGCGTGCGGCCCACGATCTACAGCCAGGGCCGCATCCACCCGCTGCCCGCCGACACCGTCAACGGCATTCCGACCTCGGCTGCGTCGGTGACCGGTTTGGTCGACGACGCGACCATTGCGCAGATGGCCGCCGAACCCAACCGCCCGCTGCACTGGCGCCCCGGCGCCGACCCGGCCGTCGGCGACGTCGTCGCCGACCGGTTCGGCGCCCAGGTCGTCGCGCGCTCGGTGGACCCGATGCTGTCCGGCGTCTACGCCGGCTCGGCGGCCACCATCGGCATCCGCTCCGCGGCGCCGACGCTGGCCGCCGCCCGGCGTCGGTGAGGCTGGCGGCTCCCGGCTGCGCTGGATACAGACATCCGTCCAGCACATCGAACCCGATGAGAAGGGCTGGAGCCTGCGCGACGACGACGGGCAGCACTGGTCCGCCGATGCGGTGATCGTGGCTGTCCCGGCGCCACGGCTGGCGCCGCTGCTGACCGGGATCGCGCCGGCCGCCGCCGCGGCGGCCGCCGCGATCCCCGTCGCCTCGGCGGCGGTGCTGGCGCTGGCGGTGCCTGGCGGTGCCCCGCTGCCGCAGCAGTCGGGTGTGCTGGTGGCCAGCGGAGAACGCTTGCACGCCAAGGCGATTACGCTTTCGACCCGTAAGTGGGGGGTGCGAGGCAACGCGGAGTTGTTGCGGCTGTCGTTCGGCCGGTTCGGCGATCAAGTAGCACGCGCCACCTCCGATGCCGACTTGCTTGCCTGGGCGCTCGGCGACCTGCAGGCAGTGTTCGGGTTCGCGGTGGACCCGGTCGACGTGCTGGTGCACCGCTGGCTGGATGCGATGCCGCAGTACGGTCCCGGTTATCGCGAGCTGACTGCCGGATTGCGGGAGGATCTACCGGCCACCCTGGCGATCGCAGGCAACTATCTGGACGGCATCGGGGTGCCTGCCTGCGTGGGGGTGGCCGGCCGGGCCGCGCAACGCGTGGCCGAGGCCACGCGTCGATAAGCACCACGCACCGATAGCCGACGTCCCGCGTGGCACGATGGGTGCCATGGCCAAACTGGACTACGACGAGCTCAACGCCACGATCCGCTACGTGATGTTCTCGGTGTTCGCCGCCGAACCGGGGGAGCTGGGCTACGACGAAGAGTCCCGCGCCGCCGTCATCGACGAGACCGCCACGTTCCTCAAGCAGCAGGAGGAGAACGGCGTCGTGGTGCGCGGTCTCTACGACGTCGCCGGGCTGCGTGCCGACGCCGATTTCATGATCTGGACCCACGCCGAGCACATCGAGACGCTCCAGGCCACCTATAGCGACTTCCGGCGCACCACGACCCTGGGGCGGGCTGTCTCGCCGGTGTGGAGTGCCGTCGCGCTGCATCGGCCGGCCGAGTTCAACAAGAGCCACGTCCCGGCGTTCCTGGCCGGCGAGGAGCCGGGCAACTACGTCTGCGTCTACCCCTTCGTGCGTTCGCTGGATTGGTATCTGTTGCCCGACGACGAGCGCCGCAAGATGCTCGCCGACCACGGCATGGCCGCCCGCAGCTACAAGGACGTCCGGGCCAACACCGTGCCCGCGTTCGCCCTCGGTGACTACGAGTGGATCCTGGCATTCGAGGCCCCTGAGCTGTACCGCATCGTCGACCTGATGCGTGATCTGCGGGCCACCGAAGCGCGCCGCCACGTGCGTGAGGAGATCCCGTTCTTCACCGGGCCGCGAATCGGCGTCGAGGAGCTGGTCGCCAAGCTGCCCTAGCGGCGCGACGATGCAGGTAAACACAGTCGAGTAAACGAAAGTTCGCTACGATCGCTCTGCTAGATGTTCTGCGTGGCCGAGATGATCGGGGGCCCGAGTGACTGGGCTTAGGGCGACGCGGACAAAGGCACTGGTCGTTGGTCTGGCCGTCTGCGCGCTGATGACAGGCTGGCTCCTGGTGCTCGGCGGGTTGTCGAGCGCGTCGCTCTTTTCCCTGGTCACCAACACCGACAACGTCATGATCGAGCTGTCGCTGGTGGCGCTCGTCGCCGCGGTCTGGACGGCCCGGTCCTGCCGCGGGCGGGTGCGCCTGGCCTGGATCACGCTGGCGGTCGGGCTCGGCTCCTTCAGCGTGGGAGCCATGCTCTGGCGCTACTACAAGCTCGTCGGCGTCAAGCACCCTTACCCGTCGGTAGCCGACGCTGCGTATCTGGTGCTGCCGATCGCCACCGCGGTCGCGTTGTTGTTGCTCTCCTCCGGGCACAGCCGCACGTCGCGGACTCGGCTGATCCTCGACGGGCTGATCGTGGCCGGGTCGTTCACCATCGTCGGCTGGGTCGCCGTGCTCGACGAGCTGTGGAATTCGGTGCCCGTCGACCGCCTCCAGATGGCTGTCTCGGCCAGCTATCCCGTATTGGATGCGGCTGTCCTCACCATCGGCGTACTGGTGGTGGCCCGTGCTCAGCGCGGTCAGCGCCTGACGCTGATCTTGCTCACGTTGGCCATGTCGGGTATCGCGATCTCGGACGGCGGCTTCGTCTACCTGACGGCAACGTACCAGCCCACGAGCGGGCAGGTCCTCGACATCGGCTGGCTACTGGGCCTGGCGCTCTTCGTCGCCGCGGCTATCACCGGGCGCGGCTTTGCGCATCGTGAAGCTGTGGCGGCTCAGTCGGTTTCGTTTACGTCGGTATGGCTGCCCTTCGTCCCTTTGATGTTCGCGAGCGTTGCGGTGTTCACCGAGTCGCCCGAGGATCTGAAGGCCGGACCGATACCGGTGATCGGGATTGTGCTGTTGCTCGCCTTCGGCGCGCGCCAGGTGTTGGTGATGGGAGAAAACCGCATGCTCCTGGCGGCGGTGGCTGAGCAGGCGTTGCGTGATCCGCTGACCGGTGTCGGCAACCGGATCGTCTTCCGGGATCACCTCAACCACGCCATGCAGATGCGCGAACGTGACGCACTCTCAGTCGGTGTCCTGGTCATGGACCTCGACGATTTCAAGGTGGTCAACGACACCCTCGGTCACCCGGTCGGTGACGAACTGCTGAGCCTGGTTGCCGAGCGGATTGACGGGTGCGTGCGAGCCGGCGACACGGTGGCGCGGCTGGGCGGTGATGAATTCGCCGTCCTCATCGAGGGCCGGGTGGACAACTCGCAATTGGTCGCACACCGGGTGGTGGAGGCTTTCGAAGAGCCGTTCATCGTCGATGGCCAGGAACTGCTGATCCGGCCCAGCGTCGGGCTCGCGGTGGCCGAAGCCGACGAGCCTGACCTCACGGCCGAGGACCTGCTGAAACGGGCCGACATCGCGATGTATTCGGCGAAGCGTTCCCGCACCGGCGGTGTACATCTCTTCAACGCCGAGATGCTGCTGGCCGAAGTGCCCGACCGTGAGCCGTTCGCCAGCGGGCCGCTGCCCGTGAGCCGCAGCGGCGCGAGCACGATTCAGTTGTTGGGGGAGCTGCGGCACGCGATCGACCAGTTCGAGCTCACCTTGGTGTATCAGCCGAAGTTCGACCTGAGGACTGCGGCAATCGTCGGGGTCGAGGCGCTGGTGCGCTGGCCACACCCGACGCGGGGTCTGCTGGCCCCTGACGAGTTTCTCCCACTGGTCCGCCGGTACGGGCTGATGGGCTCGATCACCGACCTGGTGGTCAACACCGCACTGGACGACGTGCTGCGCTGGCGCACAGCGGGGCTCGAGGTTCCCATCGCGGTGAACATGTTCGCGCCATCGATGGCCGATCTGCGGTTGCCGGGCAAGTTCGCCAAGTCGCTGGCCGACCGAAGTCTCAGTCCGTCGCAGCTGACCGTCGAGATCACCGAGGACCTGTTCCTGGACAACATGGATCGCACGAAAACTGTGCTGAATCAGTTGCAGGAGTATGGGATTCGCATCGCCATCGACGATTTCGGCAGCGGATACTCGGCGCTGTCGTACATGCGCGACCTCACTGTCGACGAGGTGAAGTTGGATCGCCACTTCATCGCGCCGATTCCCGCCGACCAGCGGGCGGCCGCCGTGGTGCGCGCTGTGGTCAACCTGGCCGACGAACTGGGCCTGACCACCGTCGCCGAAGGCATCGAAACCGCAGCAACGGCCGACTGGCTTCGCCGGCACGGCTGCCACGTCGGGCAGGGCTACTATTTCAGTCCGCCGCTGCCGTCTGACAAGCTGGTCGAGGTCTTGCAGAAATGCGAAAGCGACGGGACCTGCCAGACTTTGGGCTGTGCCGTCCGCGAGGGCTCGTGTCGCTGGGCCGAAAGCGACGTCCCTCAGATCGAGCTCATGCGATAACCCCGGGGAGGGGGCGACGGTGCCCACGTTGCCGAAGACTTCGCACGCCGCTCTCGGGGCGGCCGCGGTCTTCGTCGCGATCGTCGTCTGGATGGTGGCCGCCTGGTCACTCAGCCCGACGGTGTCCGTCGTCAACGACCTGATCTTCATCGCGCTGACGATCCCGGGCATCGTCTTCGCCGCCCTGGCTTCCCGGACGCTGAGCGGGCGCCGACGGATGGTGTGGGTGTCGATAGCCATCGGATTAGCGGGCTGGGGAATCGGCCAAGTCATCTCGACGTATTACGAGGTTGCGCTGCATCACGTTCCGTTCCCCTCAGTGGCCGATGCCGGATTTCTGTTGCTGCCGGTGGGCGCCTGCGCGGCCCTGTTGTTCTTCCCGGTTGACCGCAGCCAGTCCCGCACCCGGCTTTTCCTTGACGGGATCATCGTCGCGGGATCGCTCTTCCTGGCGAGCTGGGTGACCATCCTGGAGCCGCTGTGGGTGTCCGGTGGTCCCCGTCGGCTGGCGTTCGTGATCTCGATGATCTACCCGCTAGCCGACATCCTGGTCCTGACGATCGCGGCGGTGGTGCTGGTCAGCGCGAGTGCCGGCCATCGGTTGTCGCTCATGCTGCTGACCGCGGGGGCGGCATGTTTTGCTCTGTCGGACAGCGGATTTGCATATCTGGACGCCACCGACGCGTACGGCTCCGGGAACATCACCGACATCGGGTGGGCGGCGGGTTTACTACTCATCAGCGTCGCCGCTGTCGCCGCACGGGACGGCCAGGACGACGAGCGCGACTCGCTTGCCCTGCCCGGCTGGACCTCGGTGTGGATGCCCTACGCCCCGCTGCTGTTCGCGGGCATCGTCGCGGCCGCGCAGCCGGTGCCACTGCTGAAGACGCCACCCGTTCTGCTCGTCACGGGCCTTCTGGTGGTGGCCGTTCTGGCTCGGCAGTTCGTGGCAGTCAGAGAGAACAGGCGGCTGGTGGCTACCGTTGCCGACCAGGCGATGCACGACCCGTTGACCGGACTGGCCAATCGCGCGCTGTTCAACGAACGCCTCGAACATGCCATGCAATTGCATGAGCGCGAAGCTCTTTCGCTGGCCGTCGTGTCCATCGACCTCAACGATTTCAAGCTCGTCAACGACAACCTCGGCCACCTGGTCGGCGACGACCTGCTGGTCGGCGTGGCTCGCCGACTGCGCGACTGCGCTCGCAAGGGTGACACGGTGGCTCGGCTCGGTGGCGACGAGTTCTCGATCCTGGTCGTCGGCGGCGCCGCGATGGCAGAACGGGTGGGTGGCCGGATCGTGGCGGTTTTCGAGGAGCCGTTCCAACTCAGCGGGCACGAGCTGCTGATGCGACCCAGCATCGGGCTGGCCATGGCCGATTCCGACAACCCGGACCTTGCCGCCGAAGAGCTACTGCGGCGCGCCGATGCCGCGATGTATTCCGCCAAGCGGGCCCGGTTTCGCGGAGTGCAGATCTACAACCCGGATATGCACTTGGCAGACGAGCAGCACTTCGATGCCCCCGCACCCACGCCTGACGGCGGAGGTGCCGCGGCGGTCCACCTGCTGGGCAGGCTTCGGCAGGCTGTTGACAACGCTGAACTGACGCTCGTCTACCAACCGAAGTTCGATCTACGCACCGCGGAGATGGTCGGCGCGGAAGGGCTATTGCGCTGGCCTCAGCTCGACGGGAGTGTGCTGGGACCCGAAGAGTTCCTGCCGCTCGTTCGTCGGCACGGTCTGATGGGATTGGTGACTGAGTTGGTGATCACCAGAGCCCTGGACGATGCGCTGGCCTGGCGCCAGGCCGGCGTCGACGTGCCGGTTGCGGTGAATCTGTTCGCCCCGTCGATGGCCAACTCCGGGCTGCCGGCAACTCTCGTTAAAGCGCTGGCTGATCGCGGTTTGCGCCCGGAATCGTTGGTGGTCGAGATCACCGAAGACCTGTTCCTGGGCCGCTTGGAGCAGACACGCATGGTGCTGGAGCAATTGCGGCACAACGGGATTCGGGTCGCCATTGACGACTTCGGCAGTGGTTATTCGGCGTTGTCGTATCTGCGCGACCTGCCGATCGACGAGGTGAAGCTCGACCGCAACTTCATTGCGTCGATTCTGGTCGACGCGCGGGCGGCGGCCGTCGTGCGGGCTGTGGTCGAACTCGCGCACGTGCTGGACCTGACGGTCGTGGTGGAGGGTGTCGAGGACGCCGCGACCGCGAAGTTGGTGCGCGAGTTGGGCTGCGACGTGGGGCAGGGCTTCTACTACGGACAGCCGGTTTCGCCTGAGGAGTTGCTGCGCTTGGCCCAGCGGCCGGCTTCCGGTACGACCGCCCAGTAGGTGTCGGACTACGACTCGGACGGCACCAGCTTCAGCGAAATCGAGTTGATGCAGTAGCGCTGGTCGGTCGGCGTCGGGTAGCCCTCACCGCTGAACACGTGCCCGAGGTGGCTGTGGCAGTTCGCGCACAGCACCTCGACCCGGTGCATGCCCAGGGTGTCGTCCGGCCGCAGGATCACCGCATCGGAGTGCGACGGGTCGAAAAACGACGGCCAGCCGCAGTGCGACTCGAATTTCTCTGAGCTGCGGAACAATTCGGTGCCGCAGGCTCGGCAGGTGTAGACACCTTCGGTCTTGGTGTCGGTGTATTCGCCGGTGAAGGGACGCTCGGTGCCGGCCTCGCGCAGAACCGCGTATTCGGCCGGGTTCAGTCGCTTACGCCATTCGTCGTTGGTCAGTTCGAGCTTGGGGGCTGGGATCGAACTCATGCGTTCACGTTACCGGGACGGGGTGCCCGCATCCACGGCGGATCGATGCCGTCGGCCAGCCGGCCCTCGGATTTTGCGTCGGAATAGCGGTAGTACAGCACACAGAACACCACGACCAGCATCAGTGACCAGCCGTAGGTGATCTTCATGTACTCCAGGAATCGCCCGGTGGTCGGCCAGCGCCACATCAGCCAGCGGTCCATCGTCAAGAATCCGTAGGTGGCCAGCCAGGCCGGCCAGTTGCGCACCACCGAGTTCGGCAGCACCACTGTCATCAGGAAGGGGAACAGCATCATCGAGTAGTAGCCCTGGGCCAGCGACAGCACCAGCCACGACGCGATGAGGAGGACGCCCGAGGAGGTCAGCATCCAGAACAACGGGTCGCGGTCCTTGTAGTGGCGGTACAGCAGCCACAGGCTGGCCACCGCCAGCGCCAGGAACACCACCCGCAGGAGCAGGATCAGCCACATCGGCAGCCCGTAGTAGACACCGTTGCCCAGCACCGAGCTGTTGAAGTAGTCGCGGGTGGAGAAGATGTAGGGCAGCGTGCGTTCGACGAAGTTCATCGGGTCGGGCACCAGCGGCCAGGCCGCCGCATTGAAGACCACCGGCACGACGATGGCGGCCACCACGGTGCGCCACTGCTTGTTGAGCAGCGGCAGCAGGAGCAAGACGCCGAGCACCGGTTTGACCACCAAGGACAGCCCGATCACCACGCCGGCCCACCATTGGTGGCTGATCTTGCCGTCGAGCAGCCAGCGGAAGAACAGCACCTCGCACAGCAGGATGCAGCCGTTGATGTTGGTGAACACCAGTGTGTTGGTGACCGATTCGGTGCAGAACATCGCCAGCAGCAGCGCCGGCAGGGCCACCGAGCTCAACGGGAGTTTGAACAACCGCACCAGCAGGCAGGCGGAAAGGATTATGGCCGCTGTGTTGAAGAACACGAACCAGTTGTGCGAGGCGAACACCGGCAGATAGCCGAACGGCGCCATCAGCAGGGTGCCGCCCGGCGGATACAGGTAGTGCGGGTCGACGTAGTCGAAGTGCTCGTTGTAAATGTCGAGGCCGCGACGGAAGTTGGACACCGCACGGTAGACGGGCCCGAAGTCGTCGGTGATGTAACCGTTGGAGCTCAGCACGTAGCTGCGGTGAATGATCGACATGATTGCGATGGGCCACAACACCGAACGCAGGACCGCCGCCGTCGTCGGAGGACTAGTCCGCGGTCGGAATGCGTTGACGAGGCCGGATCGGAGTTCAGCTACCGCCACGTCCGCACCGTACACCGGCAGGACCGGTCAGAGGCTCAGGCGGGGCAGTAGGTGTCGGTGGGCGGCATGTCGCCGCTATCGAGATAACTCGTCATCGGTGGCAAGGCGCATGCCGTGTAGATGCTTGCCCCGTGTCCGATGCCCTGCCACATCACCCGTTTGCTCGCGGCGCCGGCGTTGATGATGGTGGCCGCCGACGCGGGCACGCCCTGATTGCCGACGATCGGGTCGTTCTGCACCCCGAGCAGCAGCACGTTGACCTTCAGGTCCTTGGGCTCTTTGGGGGCCTGGCCGCTGGGCCAGTTCAGGCACTTCACCAGGTTCAGGGCGCCGACGGCGCCGAACTGCGGATAGAGCTTGCCCCACTGGACGACGAGTTCGCGCACCCGGTCTGGGGTGGGACGGTTCAGGGCGTCGCTGCAGCCGTTGACGAACTGGCCGTCACTGTCGCGCGTCGACTGGGTGCGGTTGATCAAACTGTTCAGCTGGTTGGCATCGCCGCCGCGTGCCGCCGCCAGCGTGTTGGCCAGGCTGACCGTGGTGCCGATGCGGTCTCCGTTGGGGAAGCCCATCGCGGTGACGATCGCGTTGGCCAGCACGGCGACTGACACGCCACCCGGACCGCGACCGGCACGGGCGGCGGTCAGCAGCGCGTCGACGGCGCCCTTGGGGTCGGGCCCGAGCGCGCAGTTGACCGCGATGCATTGGGTGGCGAACGCATCCAGAGCGGCTTGCTGGCCTTTGACCTGTTCCTCTGCCGCCGCTTCGGCGTCGACGCCGGGCGGGACGGGGGAGTCCAGCACCAGGCGGGCCACCTTGTCAGGGTGGGATCCGGCGTAGGCGAGCGCGATCTGCGCGCCGTTGCCGACGCCGATCAGCGCCAGGGCGGGCACGTCCCAGGTGCTGCGCAGCCGCTCGAGATCCTCGGCGGCTCGGGCGTTGTCGTAGGCCGAGTCGCCGGGGGCGATGGTGTCGGTGCAGCTCGTCGTCGCCGTCATGGTGATGGTGCCAAGGTTGGCCACCGGGTCGTCGCCCGACTCGAACTGTGCCTGGTCGCGCATCTCCTGGCGGTCGAACGCGTCGCGGCAGTCCACCGGGCTGGACATGCCGAGGCCGCGGCGGTCCACCGAGACGATCGGATGGGTCTTGAGCACGTCGGCACCTGACAGGGACAGCCACACCGGCAGCTGCATCGACGACGGGATGTCGGAGCCGGTCGTGAATACCAGCGGGCCGGCGTCGGGCGGGGTATCCACCGACCGGGCACGCACCGTGCCGATGCTGATGGTGCCGGCCGCACCGGCGATGGGGTCCAGGTCGGCGTCGTAGTTGGCGCATTCCAGGATCACGCCGGGAGCAGCCGGGACGCCGGCGTCACCGAAGACCTTCGAGGTGCAGTCTTTCCAACCCAACTCGTTCTTGGGCACCGCGATCGCCGGTGGGCCGCCGGCCGGCCTGGTGGACGTGGGGGCCGACGGGTTGTGCGCCTTATCGCTGGCGAACTGGGGATTTGCGGCCAGCCACGGGGCACATCCGGTCAGCAAAGCAGTCAACGCCGCGGTGCCGAGGCTGACTACGGCCTGGGAGGCCCAGACTCGACGATCGCGCATGCCCACCACAGTAGCGACACCGCCACCCGGAGTTGCTCAGCCGACGCGCGTATAGCGTCCAAAGAGATAGCCGTCGGCATCGGACAACAGGTGTGCTCGCCGCATCCCGGTGAGCACGTGACCGGTGCCGGTGGCGATCCTCGGCGAGGCACCGCCGACCAGCTTCGGCGCGGTGGTCAGGCAGAGCTCGTCGAGCAGGCCGTGTTCGATGAATGTGCCCGTCAGGGTCGGCCCGCCTTCGCAGAGGACCCGCAGCAGCCCGCGGCCGGCGAGCGCGGCCAGCATGGCGGGCGGGTCCACTTCGGAGGGGTCGGCCGCCGAGCAGGCGATCACGTCGGCCGCGCCACCCAGCCGGGAGCGGGTGTCGGCGACGGCGTTGTCGCACGTGAGTACCAGCGGCGCCACTTCGGTACGGGTCAGCACCGGCAGGTCGTGGTCGACGTGCCCGGAGCGGGTCACCAGCGCAATGGGTGGGACCTCGCTCTGGCCGCGTCGCTGCCGTTCGGCGCGCTCCGCGAGGGTCATCTGCGCGCCTGAGTAGTTCTCGGCGCGTGCGGTGCCGGCACCGACGACGATGACGTCGGCGAGCTCGCGCAGCACCCGGAAGAGCCGCCGGTCCCCGGGTCCGCCCAGCCCGCCGGACGTTCCGTCGGTCGCGGCGCCACCGTCGAGGCTGGTGATGGCATTGCCCCGGACCAGGCAGCGGCTCAGCTCGGCCGGGTAGGCGTACAGCTGGGCGAGGTGATCGTCATCCACGGAACTGCCGGTGCTGCCATCGCCCAGCAGTGTGAAGTGCGTCCCATCCGGGTCGTTCGTGCTTGCGGGCATACGCACGATTGCAACACGTCGATACAGTTCGTGTCATGGACCGCCTCGTCGACCGGCATCCGACGGCGTCCCCGGAGCGGCTCGTGGCTCAACTCGTACCGCCGCCCACGTTCGCCGGCGTCAGCTTCGACACCTACCGGCCTGACCCCGCCGAACCTACCCAGGCCGCCGCCGTGGACGCCTGCCGGGCGTTCTGCGCCGAGGCGCTGCGCCGGCGGGCAGGGAAGAAGAAACTGTTCGGCAAGCGGGAAACTCTGCCCGGGGTCGGCATCTACCTCGACGGCGGCTTCGGTGTCGGCAAGACGCACTTGCTGGCATCCTCCTACCGGGAGCTGCCCGAATCGGCCGAACATCCCAGGGCGTTCGCGACATTCGGTGAGTTGACCCAGCTGGCCGGAGTCTTCGGTTTCGTCGAGTGCATCGATCTGCTGGCCGACTACGTGGTGGTGTGCATCGACGAGTTCGAGCTCGACGACCCTGGCAACACCACCCTGATTTCGCGGCTGCTGTCCCAGCTCGTCGAGCGGGGGGTGTCGATCGCCGCGACGTCGAACACGCTGCCCGAGCAGCTCGGTGAGGGGCGCTTCGCCGCACAGGACTTCCTACGTGAAATCAACACCCTGGCAAGCATTTTCACCACAGTGCGGATCGAAGGCCCGGATTATCGCCATCGTGGTTTGCCGCCGGCGCCCGAGCCGCTGACCGACGGTGAGGTGAGCGCACGGGCTGCGGAGATGCCTGGCGCCACCCTCGACGACTTCGACGCGTTGTGCGCGCATCTGGCGACGATGCATCCGTCGCGTTATCTCACCCTGATCGAGGGGGTGAGGACGGTGTTCATCACCGGTGTGCACCCGATCGACGACCAGAACGTGGCGCTGCGGCTGGTCGCACTGACTGACCGGCTCTACGACGCGGGCATTCCGGTGGTTGCCTCCGGCGCCAAGCTGGACACCATCTTCTCCGAGGAGATGCTGGCCGGCGGCTATCGCAAGAAGTATCTGCGGGCGACGTCGCGGCTGCTGGCGCTGACCAGCCCAGGCGGGCTGTAGGCCCATCTCAGAGGTCCGTTGCGGGCCAAATCTTTGCGAGCTCGGTCAGGCCGCTGACCATGAGCACGCGCATCAACACCGGGTTGGCAATGATCTGCAGTGATTCGGCATGGGGGGCAAGGGCGTTGATCGCCGCGCTGTCCAGATAGTCCACCGCGCTGAGGTCGACGGTGATGACGTCGGTGCTGTCGGCGACACCCGCATTGAGTGCTTCGGCGAAGTCGGCCACGTTGCTGGCGTCGATCTCCCCGGTGGCCAGGAGTACGACCTGGCCGTCGGCTTTCCGTTCGGTGCGGACTGTCAGTGGTGTGCTCATCGGCGGATCCTGGTCGTCAGGTGGACGACGGTGCCGGTGGTGTCGTTGAGGATCGAGACATCCTCCATCAACGCCTGCATGATCTGGATGCCTTTGCCGCGATGGGTATATCCGGTTTGCTTGGGTTTCCACGAGCCGGTGTCGATGATCGTCAGCCGCAGCTGGTCGACCTCGGAGATGGCCTGCAGAGTGATGGTGCCGCCGTCGCCGTGGCGATAGCCGTGCTCGATGGAATTGGTGACGGCTTCGCCGGCGGCGACGAGCACGTCCTGCGCCTGTTCGTGGTCGATGCCGGCGGAGTTCAGCCACTCCCGCAACGCGGCTCGCGCCGGAGCCAGGTGGAGCGGGTCGGCGGGAATGGTCACCTCGAGCGGGGCGGGATGCCGATAGATCAGCAGCGCGACATCGTCCTGGTACCCACCCGGAGGCGCCAGGCCTTGCATGATCTGGTCGGCCAGCGGGTCCAGGTCTAGCGCGCTGTCGTCGCGAATGAGGTTGACCGCCCGGTCGATTCCGTCGTCGAGCGAACGGCGTCTGCGCTCGACGAGGCCGTCGGTGTAGAGCAGCAGGGTCGCCTGCGCCGGTACTGTCACCTGGGCCTGGGGACGCTCACGGTCCGGCCGGATGCCCAGTGCGATGGAGTGGCCGTCGTCGAGCAGGCGGGGGGTGCCGTCGGCGTAAACCAGGATCGCCGGTGGATGTCCGGCACTGGAATAGATCAGTTCGCCGGTGTCGGGATCCAGGATCGCGCAGAACGCGGTGGTGGACTGTGCGCCGGGCAGCCGTGCGGCGAACCGGTCGAGGCCTTCCAATGTCGCTGCAGGACTGGCTCTTTCGAGCAGGAGTGCACGACAGGCGCTGCGCAGCTGGCCCATGACGGTGGCCGCGGTGAGGTCGTGGCCGACGCAGTCGCCGACGACGAGCGCGATGCGGCCGTCGTCGAGGGCGATGACGTCATACCAGTCGCCGCCCACCTGTAGCGGATGCGACGCGGGTTGATAACGCACCGCGAAGCCGGCGGGCAGGTGTGCCGGACCAAGGATCGAGTGTTGAAGTGCCAGAGCCGTTTCCCGCTGCTGATCAACCTGGTGGACCCGCTGCAGGCCCTGTCCGAGGCGGCCGGCGAGCACTGTCAGCAAGGTCTGGTCGTCGTTCGTGAATGGCCGTTCTTCGGGCAGGTCGATCCAGAGCACGAGGGTGCCGCGCGGGTGTTGCAGTGCAATACCCGCCGAACCTGTGATGGTGACATCGGCGGTCAGCAGGCCACCGCTGTTGCCCAGCGCTGTGATCTGATCACGGACCGCGTCGGGCAGAGCGGCCCACTGCTCTTCGTCGGTGTCGCCGAGGAGCTCGGGGGTGTCGCCGTTGGTGAAGATCGCGGCCAGCACCGTGCGAGCCGACCACTGCTCACGCACCTGCTCGACTGCACCGCGAAGCGCATCCACAACGCTATCTGCTTGTGCAAGTTGCTGATTCAGGGCAGCCAGAGCAATCTGGAGTTGGCCGCTGTAGTGCTCGGCGGTGACGTCTCGGAACGTCCCGACCATCATGCTGCGGCCGGTCTCGGGGTCCTCGGCGTGGGCGATGTTCGCGGTGATCCACACCCGGTGGCCATCGCGATGGTTCACCGGAACGGTGTAGCTGCCGTGCGGTTGCTCGGGAATGCTGAGGAAGGCGTCGACGATCTGTTGGTGAGCCTCGGGCTGGGTCTCAGGGTCGGGCCACCACGGGTGTTCGGGCGCGTAGGGCAGGTCTTCGGGGCCGAAGCCGAGGATCTCGGTGAACGCGTTGTTGATCTCGATGACTGCGCCGACGTCATCGCAGACGAAGAACGCCTCCTGCAGGGACTCGACCAGTGCTGCGCGCCACCGGGTGTGATGGGTGCGCAACCGGGCCAGTTCGATATTGGCCCGCACGCGTGCCAGAAGGTCGGCCGCGGCGAAAGGCTTGACCAGATAGTCGTCGGCTCCGGCCCGCAGCCCCTCGCTGGATGCCTCCTGGCCGGCTCGGGCCGACAGCAGCAGCACAGGAACGCCAACGGTGCGGGTGTCGGTTCGGAGGGCGGCCACCAGCCCCAGGCCGTCCAACCGCGGCATCATCACATCGCTGACCACCAGGTCGGGCAGGTCCGCCCGGATCCGGACCAGCGCCTGCTGGCCGTCGGACACGGAGTCGACCCGGTAGCCGGCGCCGCGCAGCAGCCGGACCAGATATTCGCGCATGTCGGCGTTGTCATCGGCGACCAGCACCCGGCGCGGCGCAGTGGCCGACGCCGGAGGCTCCGGCAGCTCGGCCGTATCGTCGGTGCTGCTGTGGGGCAACCAGCGCAAGGCCTCCTGAACGAAGGGTTCGGCGATACCGGATGATGCCTGGCCTGCCTCCGGCGCGGTGATCGCATCGGCAGGGAGGTGGCCGGCGCCGATCGGCAGCCGGATGGTGAAGGTGGTGCCCGCACCCTCGACACTGTCGGCGGAGATCATGCCGCCGTGCAGACCGACGAGCTCCTTCACCAGCGCCAGCCCGATGCCGCTGCCCTCGGTGGAGCGGGCTCGCGCATTCTCGATCCGATGGAACCGCTCGAACAGCCTGGGCATCTCGCTGGCAGGCACACCGATTCCGGTGTCGGCCACGGTCACCACCGCGTCGTCGCCGTCGCGGGCCACCCGCACCGTGATGGTGCCGTCGAAGGTGTACTTCAGCGCGTTGGACAGCAGATTGAGGACTACCTTCTCCCACATGTCGTGGTCCAGGTACACGGGCTCGTCCACCGTCTGGCAGTCCACGACCAACTGGAGCCCCGCGCGATCGATGGCTGAACGGAACACGCTGGCCAGCTCGGCCGTGACCGCCGCGAGGTCCACCGGCTCGTACTGGGCCTGCATGCGGTTCGCCTCGATCCTGGAGAAGTCCAGCAGCGTGTTCACCAACTTGGCCAGGCGCAAACCGTTGCGCTCGATGACGTCCAGTTCCTTCTGCGCGTGCTCGTCGAGTCCGAACTCGCGGGTGCGCAGCTCGGCCACCGGTCCCAGGATCAGGGTGATCGGCGTACGGAACTCATGGCTGATGTTCGAGAAGAAGGTCGTCTTGGCGCGGTCGAGCTCGGCGAGCTCCTCGACCCGGCGCTGTTGTTCGCCGTAACTGCGGGCACTGGAGATGCCGGTCGCGATGTGGCCCGCGACCAGATTGATGAATCCGCGGTAGTCGTCGTCGAGCGGGCGGTAGCGATTCAGACCGGCGACCAGGAAGCCGGTGGGCGCCGCCCCTTGTGCCAGAAGCGGTGTGACCAGCGCTCGTTGGGGCGGCTGCTGCCATTCGCCGGTCGGCAGGTCGATGAACGGTTCGCCGTCGAGGTCCACTACCACCGGTTGGCCGTGGGCCGGTCCGTCGACAGGCCACACGTTCGCGCTGTGCGCGGACAGCGTGGCCGGGGCGGCCGGGTGACCGGCGGCGATCCCGGTGGCTCCGGCCAGGCGCGCGCTGCCGTCGTCGTTGAACAAGTAGGTCAGCGTGAACGGCAGGTCAAACCCGTTGCGGTGGAGCTGGTGGGCCGCAAAAGCCAGCATTTCCCGCTCGGTGCGCACCACCGACGGATCGGAGCCGAGGAGACGCAGCGTGGCCATCCGCCGCTCGCCGATCACCCGATCGGTCTCCTCGGTGACCACGCAGAGCATGCCGACGACGTCTCCGGCTTCATCGCGTAACGGGCTGTAGGAGAAGGTGTGGTACGTCTCCTCCGGGTAGCCCGACCGCTCGAGGAACAGCAGCAGGCCTTCATCCCAGGTGGCCTCGGCCGAGGCCAGTACATGGTCGATGCGGGGGCCGATGTCATCCCAGATCTCGGCCCAGACTTCGCGCGCGGGCCGGCCCAGCGCCCACGGATACTTGCGGCCCAGGGTGTCGCGCCGGTAGGCGTCGTTGCAGAAGAACGTCAGGTCGGGTCCCCATGCCATCCACATCGGGAAGCGGGAGGACAACAGGATGCTGACGGCGGTCCGCAGGCTCTGCGGCCACTCGGACGAAACGCCAAGGGGAGTTGCCGACCAATCCAAAAGCGACAAATCGCGACCGACGTGATCGTCGGGCCCGGAGGCGGAGCCAACGTCCAACCAAGTGTCCTTTCGCGGCTAGATCCGGCCTGTTCGGTCCGCCAACGTGTTCACATTACGGGCCCACGGCTAAACCAGGGGCCAGTCCGCGCAAGGCGTCGGATCGCAGTGTCCGGACCATGACGAAGTCATGCTCGGTGTGCGCGCCGAGGTGGAACGTTTTGGTGCCGGCTATCCTGAAGCCGCCCTTGGTATAGAACCGTTGCGCCCGTTCATTTTTCTGGTTCACACCCAGCCAGAGGCAACGCGCGCCTGTGCCGGCGGCACGGTCGGCGGCGGCGGCCATCAGCGCCGCGGCCGCACCGGAGCCGTGGTTGTCGGCAAGGACGTAGATTTTGGACAGCTCGACCGCGGGACGGATGGTCACCGCCCGGGCGACGTCGGGGTCGTCGCCCACTCCGTCGACGAGGACGGCGTAGCCGACGATCGTGCCGCGGTCGCGGGCGGTGAGCACCGTGCGCGACGGGTCGGCCAGGTAGTCGACGAAACGCTCGCGGGACAGGTGAGCGGCGATGAACGCCGCGATCTCGTCGGGTGGCGACGTGGGCGGGCAGGCGAGTGGGAACGTGGCGGCGGCTACGGCGGCGAGCTCATCGGCGTCGGTAGCCTCGGCACTGCCGACCTCATGTCGGCCGGATGGGTTCATGGTCTGATCCTCCGGTGAACGCTGGCGCCGCCCGTGACTAGTTGGAGGGTAGCGGCCGGTTCAGGGCCAACTCGCCCAACGGCTTTGACCCGCGCGTGCGGTGCCGACCGATGCGAACAGCGTGCGGGTAGGACTCGTCGCGATGTTGGAAAGCCAGGATCTTGGGATTGACGACGATGCCGTCGCGGATCTCGACGGCCCGAGAGATGGTCGCGTTCTCCTTCCACGCCGCAGGCCCGGCCAGCAGGATCTCGAGGTGTGGCAACAGCGCCTCGCTGATCTCCCACGTCGCCGAGTTCCACAAATATGAGGGACTGTGGTCGACGGCGTAATAGTGCACGCCATCGCCCACCTCGATCATTGGATGGGCGAATGAGGTTGGGCGCGCCCAACTGAAGCCCATGTCCACGTCACACGAGACGTCGACGATCAGGCTGCCTTTGGCGAACGCGCCCAGTTCTTCCTGGGTGACGAAGATCAAGGGCGCGCTGGGATCTTGCAGAACGCAGTTGACGACGATGTCGTTGCCCGCGAGATAGCGGGCCACCGGGATCGGACCGTCTTCTCCGTCGGCCCAGACTCGGTCGGACCCGTCGGGATGGTTCCCCATCTGAACGATCTGGGTGGAGTGGATCGGCGAACCGACGGCGGCGACGTCACGATTGGTCAGCACCCGCACATCGTCAACGCCGTGGGCGTTCAACGCGGTGATGGCTCCGCGGGCGGTCGCGCCGAACCCGATGACGGCGGCCCGCAACCGGCGACCGTAGCTGCCGGTGACCCCGACCAGTTGCATGGCGTGCAACACCGAGCAATAGCCCGCGAGCTCGTTGTTCTTGTGAAAGACATGCAGACCGAACCCGCCGTCTGGACGCCAGTGGTTCATGGCCTCAAAGGCGATCAGTGTCAGCCGCCGGTCGATGGCGGCCTGGGTGAGCGCGACATCCTGCACACAGTGTGGCCAACCTAAAACAACTTGTCCCTCATGGATTTCCGCGAGGTCCTGGGCCTGGACTTTGGGCAACAGGATGACATCGCAATCATCGATGAGCTGGGTGCGGCTGCCAATTCCACCGACGAGCTCGCACAGCGCATCATCGGTGGCGCCAAAGTCTGAGCCGTAGCCGTGCTCAAGAAATATCCGCGATCGGAGCGCAGGATCGATCCGGCTCAGATGTGCCGGGTGGATCGGGAGTCGTCGCTCATTCTCCTTGCGGGAGCGGGCGAGAATTCCAAGCGAAAGCGGTTGGGCATTAATATTTTTTGGGGCCTTGCTCCAGGCACGTCAGGTCCTGGTCCGACCGGGACCTTCGTGATCCCGATGACCTGACCCTACGCCCAACGTTGAGAGCCATTGAAAATCAAAGCGATTCAAACCGGGCGGCTCAGAGTCAACCTCGGCGTCGAGAATAGGCGTACTGTCGACTGTACCGGGCAGCTCGATTACGAGCGGAAATGTTCGGCAAAAGAAGGAATTCATGGCTTCGCCAACAACTCTTCGTACGCCGTACCTCCATCGCCTGGAGCTGGTTGCGGAGATCATCAAGACTCATTCCAAGCTCGGCGACAAGGCCGCTGGCGAATTGGCCGTGCAGATCCTGCACGGGATCAATTCAATCCCAGAGATCGTGCGCTAAGGCGTCCGATCATGACCGTTATCGTGACGCTGCCGGATGGCGAAAATGACGACTACATGCGGTTCGGCGACTCGTATGTCAAGCACCACGACGGCTCGCTCGATGTCATCCGACGCGGCGAGGGAAAGCCGCACCGGTACGAGTCGGGTCAGTGGACCGACGTGGTAGGCGATGAGAAAGCGTGGAAGAAACCCCGCCTCTGGGGTTGATCCAGGCGCTGGCACCGCGATGTTCGGGCCGCCCGATTGCCCTCCTCACCCCCAGGGGAGTGAGGGCACATCACAGTCGCGCGACAACAGGTCGGCGATGGTCTCCCGGCGGATGAGCTGGCGGCACCGGCCCTCAGCCACGGCGACCAGCGGTGGACGCCCAACCATGTTGTAGCTCGACGCCATGCTGTGGTGATACGCACCGGTGCAGGCCACGGCCAGCAGGTCGCCGGGGTGCACGTCGGCGGGCAGTTCTACATCGCGGGCGATCACGTCACCGGCCTCGCAGTGGCGGCCTACCACAGTCACCGTCGCTGATGGTGTGGCGGTGTGCCGGTTGGCCAGAGCGACAGTGTATTTCGCGCCGTAGAGGGCCACCCGGGGGTTGTCGCTCATGCCGCCGTCGACGGCGACGAATGTTCGGCCGCCGGGCTGAGATTTGACCGCGACCACCCGGTAGAGGGTGATCCCGGCGCGAGCGCTGATCGCCCGGCCGGGTTCGATGGTCAATGCGGGTCGGGGGAAATCAGCTGCTGTACAGGCGGATTCGAGGCTGTGTTCGATGACCTCGGCGAAGCGGGCGAGGTTGAGCTCGGGGTCGCCCGCGACGTAGGGCACCGCGTGCCCGCCGCCAATGTCCAGATCGGGCAGGGTGACCCCGAACCGCGTGCGGATGTCGGCCATCAGGGCGATCATCCTGGCGATAGTCTGGCCGTAGAGGGTGGGATCGGCGACCTGAGAGCCGATGTGGCAGTGCAGTCCGGTCAGCGACAGGCACGGCTGGTTCAGGATGCGCTGGACGGCGTCCCGCGCCCGGTCGCCGGCGATGGTGAACCCGAACTTCTGGTCGTCGACGCCTGTGGTGACTGCGGGATGCCCGCCGATGTCCACGCCGGGGATGACGCGCAGCAGCACCGTTTGGCGTGCGCGTACCTGTCCGGCCAGGAAGGCGATCTCCAGCGGGGAGTCCACAACTATCCGGCCGACACCGATGGCGGCGGCGTCACGCAGCTCATCGGGCGTCTTGGCGTTGCCGTGCAGGATGATCCGCGCCGGGTCCACGCCGGCGGCCATCGCGGTGGCCAGCTCGCCACCCGAGCAGACGTCGAGGCCGAGCCCTTCTTGAGCGATCCAGCGGGCAATGGTGGTGGTCAGCAGCGACTTGCCGGCGTAGACGATCGATACGCCCGGCAGGGCGCTCTGGTAGCGACGGATCCGGGTGCGGAAGTCTTGTTCGTCCAAGACGTAGGTGGGGGTGCGGAATTCATCGGCGACCTCGGTCAGGGGCACCCCACCGATGCAGACCCGACCGAGTTCGTCTAGGTGTGTGGTCGACGGCCACAGTTGCCGGTCGAGGCCGGCGTGGCCGAGCGAGGGAAGTAACTCCGACAACGTCATGACTCAATCGATACGCCGAGCACCGCGCGGATAGGGATTTCTTGACGAGCCTCTGACGGGCCGGGGCCAGATTTTGATGGCTCAGGACTTCTGTGCCGTCGTGATCGCGGCGAGGGTCTCGGCGATGTCGGCGTCGGCGCGGGCCTTGTCGAAGCCGAGCCGGTGCAGGGTGCCGTCTTCGTCCTCTGCCTCGAACAGGGCCAGCAGCAGGTGTTCGGTGCCAATGTAGTTGTGGCCCAAGCGAAGTGCCTCGCGGAACGTCAGCTCCAACGCTTTGCGCGCCTCGGTGTCGAACGGGATGAGGGCGGGCTGTTCGGCGGCCGGCGGTGGCACCGTGATGGCGGCGCGCACCGCATCGGGGGTGATCTGCTGGGCGCGCAGCAGGGGAGTGGCCAGCGCGGTGGGATCGGTGATCAGGCCCAGGAGGAGATGGTCTGCGGTGATCTCGGCATTGCCGGCCTGGTGTGCGGCGTTCTGGGCGGCGACGACGGCGCTACGGGCCCGTGGGGTGAATCGGGAGAAGCCGTGGGCCGGGTCGAGGTCCTCGGCATTCAGGTTGGCCATCTTGGGGACGAAGCGTTTCTGGGCGGCCTGTTTGGTGACACCCATGCTCTTGCCGATGTCGGTCCACGAGGCGCCCGAACGCCGGGCCTGGTCGACGAAGTGGCCGATCAGCTGGTCGGCGAGATTGCCGAGAGTTTCGGCGGTCAAAACGGCGTCGGAGAGTTGCTCGAGGGCGTCGCCGTGGACGTGCTTGATGGCATCGATCAGGTCGTCGAGGCGGACGGGATAGGCGATGCGAACGGGTTCTCCCATTCGTCAACCCTAGGTTGACGATTTCGATTCGTCAACCGTGAGTTGACGGCGAGTGGTTCGCTCCGTTCCCGATTTGCTACCGGTCTTGCGGCGAAGTCCATAAACTCGGCGCCATGGCAGGCCTGCGTAAGTCCCAAGAGCAGCCGGACGTGAGCAAGATCGACAACCGGGCACCGTCGGTGCCGCGGCTGTTCCTTGACCGCGTTGCGGCCACGCCCACTAGCGAAGCGTTCCGCTATCCCGACAACGACGGGTGGACGAGCGTCACCTGGCAGCAGGTCGGTGATCGGGTCGAACTGATCGCGGCCGGCTTGATCGCGCTGGGGATCAACCCCGAAGACCGGGTGGCGCTGGCGTCGGGGACTCGCTACGAGTGGGTGGTCGTCGATTTCGGCATTCTGTCGGCCGGCGCGGCCACGACGACGGTGTATCCGTCGACCAACGCCGAGGACACCTCGTTCATCGTCGCCAACTCCGGCAGCCGGGTTGTGGTGGCGGAGAACCAGTCTCAGGTCGACAAGCTGGTCGCCCACCGCGCTGAACTGCCCGCCGTCGAGAAGGTGGTGATCATCGACGGCAAGAGCGAGGACGACTGGGTGATCACCCTCGAGGACCTCGAACAACTGGGCAAGCAGCTGTTGGCGGACAACCCCACCGCGGTCACCGACCGGATCGAGGCGATCTCGCCCGGGCAGCTCGCCACCCTGATCTACACCTCCGGCACCACTGGCAAGCCCAAGGGTGTGCGGCTCAACCATGAGGCGTGGACGTACACGGCGACGGCGCTGCACTCGCTACATGTGTTGTCCGACAAGGACCTCAATTACCTGTGGCTGCCGCTGGCACATTCGTTCGGCAAGGTGATGCTGGCAATGCCGTTGGTGATGGGTTTCCCGACGGTCATCGACGGCCGGGTCGACAAGATCGTCGAGAACCTCGCGATCATCCGGCCGACATTCATGGGCGCGGTGCCGCGCATCTTCGAAAAAGTGCACGGGCGTATCACCGAAACGATCGCCGAAGAGGGTGGGATCAAGAAGCGTCTGTTCGACTGGGCGGTCGACGTGGGGCTGCGGGTCTCGCGCGCCAACCAAGCGGGTCATCGGGTCGGTGCGGGGCTCGCCCTGCAGCACGCGATTGCCGACCGGCTGGTGTTCTCCACCATCCGGCAGCGGTTCGGCGGACGGCTGCGGTTCTTCATCTCGGGTTCAGCCGCGCTGGACCGCGATGTGGCCCAGTGGTTCGACGCGGTCGGGACCGTCGTGCTCGAGGGGTATGGGCTGACCGAGACGTCGGCGGCATCGACGTTGAATCGTCCGGAGGCTTACCGGTTCGGCACGGTGGGATGGACGTTGCCCTACACAGACGTCGAGATCGCCGACGACGGCGAGGTGCTGCTCAAGGGACCGGGCGTGATGAGCGGGTATCACGACCTGCCCGAGGCCACGGCTGAGGCGATCGGCGACGACGGCTGGTTCCACACCGGTGACATCGGCGAGCTCGACGCCGAGGGGTACCTGCGGATCACCGACCGCAAGAAGGACATGTTCAAGACCTCGCAGGGCAAGTATGTTGCGCCCTCGGCAATTTCGGCGACATTCAAGGGCCTGTGCCCCTTCGCCAGCGAGATCATCGTCTATGGCGAGGGCAAGCCTTACTGCGTTGCGCTGGTGAGCCTGGACGGGGAAGCCATCCGCGAGTGGGCCGACCGAAACGGCTTGGAGGGCAAGTCCTTCAGTGAGGTCGCCGGTGACGGCAAGACCAAGGAGATGGTCGAGGGGTACGTCGATACTCTGAACAAGCACCTCAACCGTTGGGAACAGGTCAAGCGGATCTCCATTATCGATCGTGAATTGACCGTCGAGGCAGGCGATTTGACGCCGAGTCTGAAGCTGAAGCGCAAAGCTGTCGTGGACAACTTCCACGACAACATCGACCAGTTGTACGGGTAGCCGTGCGGCGCTGCGGCGCGCTCGCGCTGGTGGCGGCTGCCGCGTTGTCGTTCGGCTCGGGGCCTGCTCGTGCCGACGACCCGGTGCCGCAGGCCGGTGCGCCGTGCCCGATCGACTTCGCGAACGTCATGACGCAACTGCCCGGCGGGGCTGATTATTTGTTCTGCCAGCCGCAGCCCGACCGTCCCGGCAGTTGGACGCCGGCTGTCACCCCTTTCGACCCCGCCAGCCGGTGGCTGAGCTACGGGCCGCAGATCACGTTGCATGGTCAGGGCTTTCGCAATCCGAATCTGCGCTCTGGGCAGTGGACCGCCACCCCACTGAATCCGGCCACCGTGTGCGGAGCCGATCAGGTCACCGTGGTGAGTGCGGGAGTGCTTGCACCCCTGGTGCATTCGCAGAGCACGCCAGGGCAGCCGATGTCGTTGGACGTGTTGCCCAAGCTGTTCACGATTGTGCTCAGTGGTGATTGCCTCTGGTCGGAGGACCAGCCACCGCCCGGCGCGTAAGAAGACGCTGTCGCCGGGAGGCGTGCTGACCACAGGCTAGTTTCGGGTGGTACTGAAATGACGCTGTAGAGGGCCGCCAAGTGGTCCCCAGGGGCGGGGGGCCCGGTGGCCCAAGGGGGTGGCCACTTCGCGTAGCCCACCCCTGGAGACCCGCTTGTGACGGTCGGGCTTCGGCGTGATTGTGACCGGGACCCCGACCGGTCGGCTGCATTTCAGCGTCCTCAGAAATGTACGACAAACGCGACCACCGGAAGGCCGACTTGGCAAGAAAAATTGACGAACGAGTCAGGCTGTGGCTACCAGGTCACGGGCAGGGCGACCAGGCCGTGCGAGAGGGAATGGAAGCCGGCGGTCATGGTCGACGGGTCGACCTGTAGCCGCAGGTTCGGGAACCGGGGGATCAGCTGCGAATAGACGGTCTTGAGCTCGAGGCGGGCCAGCGCGGCGCCGACGCAGTAATGCAAGCCATAGCCGAAGCCGACATGGGCGGCGCCGGTGCGGGCGAGGTCGACGCGATGAGGGTCGGCGAAGAACTCGGGGTCGTGATTGGCCGCTCCCGGGTCCAGCAGAACGAGGTCGCCGGCGCGGATCGTCACCCCGTCGGCGTCGATGTCGGCTCGCGCGTACCGGGGGACGCCGACCCCGCCGACCATGCCCGCGCGCAGGATTTCCTCGACAGCCTTGGGGATCAGGTCGGGGTCGGCAAGCAGGGCCTGCCACTGGTCGGGGTTGGTGAGCAGGAGCAGCGAGCCGACCCAGATCTGCGTCACCGTGGTTTCGTGTCCGGCGAACAGCAGCTGCATGGCCAGGGTGGCGATCTCGAAGTCGGCGAGGTCGGGTTCGTCGCACAGGCGGGAGATGACGTCGTCGCCTGGGTGGGCACGCTTGGCAGCGACCAGCTCCATGCCGTAGCCGAGCAGTTTCTCCAGACCCTTCAGCGACACGTCGTCGTCGGGCGAGAACGCGGCGTCGTCGACCCACAGCCGGAAGCGATCTCGGTCTTCATAGGGCACGCCGAGCAGATCGCAGATCACCAGAATCGGCAGTGGCTGGGCCAGGCTGGTCAGTAGGTCGGCAGGCGATCCCTGGCGTTCCATGTCGTCGAGCAGGGCGGTGCACAAGCCTTCGATCTTGGGTTGCAGCGTTCGCATATGGCGAGGGCCGAAGTGCGGCTGCAGCAGCTGGCGCATTCGGGCGTGGTCGGTGGGTTCGGAGTCGAAGTCGCCGATCGGGCCGCCGAACAACGCCGACGTCCGGCTGCGGGGTGCGTTGGCCGGGTCGCGGTGGGTACGGCCCAGCCGTTCGTCGTCCATCAGCCGGCGCACCAGGGTGTAACCGGTGACCAGCCAGGCCTCGTCGCCGACGGCGGTGAGGATCTTGTGGATCGGCCCGCTGCCCTGCAGGGCGAGCAGTTGGTCGGGGGAGCGCAGTGGATGACGTTGGCGGAACGGCAGCTGCGCGGGCGCGGTCATGGTTGGCAGCCTACGACGGTGGACGGGCTGCGTGGGTGATTTTTGGGACTATCAGTCTTGTTCAACTCACTGGCGGGTGCGTGGGCAAAAGTCATCCGCCAGGTGAGATTTCGGCAGTGCCGAGGTAGGCGAGTCCGTGCCTCGCGCGGCTGATCCATTACGGGTGCCAATGGCCTTACGGAGGCGTAAATTACGCGCCGGGGGTGCCACTAATAAAGGAACCTTCATGGGCCAGCACACCGCAACTCGCATCACGCTCACCGGCGCCGCGCTGCTCGGGGCGTTGACCGCCGGGGCCTTGGCCACCGTCAGTCTGAGCGCGGCGCCCTCGGCTAGCGCCTCCTGCGCATCGTTCTTCGGTATCGGTAACACCGCATCCTGTACCAGTACCGTGACCAGCATCGCCATTGCTGTCGGCACCAACGCGACCGCTTATGCCAACGGGCTTTTCGGTGGCGCATTCGCGTTTGGCACCGGCGCGACGGCCGTCACCTCCGCAGGCGGCCTGTTCAACACCGCGACCGCACTCGGCAACGACAGTGAATCTGTTGCGCAGGGCTATCTTTCGATGGCCTTTGCCGGCGGTGTCGGGGGTGCAACGAGTTCGGCATTGGCGGGCGATCCGGCCGACTTCGGCAATATTGCGGTGAACCTGTCGAATCAGGGTACGCACATCAGTTCGGCGACAGGGCTGGGCAATCTGTCAGTGAACTTCTTGGGCAACGGAAGCGTGGTGGCCGTCGGCAACGGCGATGTCGGCGTCAACGTCGGTGCGACCGGTGACGTCCTCGCCGAAGGCATTCTCTCCAATGCCACCAGTCTTTTTGGAAGTGCGACGGTGATAGCGAAGGGCGCAAGCGGTCCCGCTGTGTTGGGGTGGGCGTTCGACGTCTTGGGCACCGGCAACGTCGTCGAGGCCGGCGCCGGCCCGCTGGCGATCGCGGGGTCGATTCTGCAAACCGGCGCAGTCGTTACCAAAGAGGGGCCCGGCATCAACCTCACCGGCCTCGTGGTTGGCGGTGCCGCCGCGGTGGGAAACGCCAAGGCTGCCGCCGCGGCCCCGCATGCAGCGGGTGCACGCAGCGTCACCGCAGTGGCTCATCGCGCCAGGGCATAGTCGCACTGTTCCGGCCAGTCGATGCCGGTGGATCGGGGCAACCTCGCCACGCGGCGGCGGCACGATTCCATACCAAAGAAGGTCCCCTAGGCCCTCTGGGGCTAGAGTGGTGGACGAAGGTTGTAAAGCCATCTGGGGCCCCGCTTGGCTGGCTCTAACCTGCACACAGCTTTTTCGCGTGTGCGTTTCAGGAAGTTGTTGACGATGGCTAATCGCGTCATGAGGGGCAGTCGACTCGGGTCGGTTAGTTACGAGACTGACCGCAAAGACAATTTGGCGCCGCGTTCAGTCGCGCGGTATCGCACCGGGAACGGCGAAGAGTTCGATATACCGTTCGCCGACGACGCGGAGATCCCCGGCACCTGGCAATGCCGCAACGGCATGGAGGGCACGGTCATCGCGGGGCGCGAGCCCGCTGAGCCCAAAAAGGTCAAAGTGCCGCGCACACCCTGGGACATGCTGCTGGAACGCCGCACGATCGAAGAACTCGATGAACTGCTCCAGGAGCGCCTCGCGCTCGTCAGGTCACAGCGCGGCAGGTAGCTCCACGCCATCTTTCGCACCGGCCAGTTTCCCCTGAGCCGGTTGATCGCCATGTTGCGGATTCCGGTGGCGTTGGATCCGATGGATGCGATCGCGGTGTCGATGCTGGGTTGATTGCGGCCGGTAAAGAAGACATAGGCGCCCTCTGCGGCGATGCTTTGCGCGGTGGCCAAGCCGATACCCGTTGTCCCGCCTGTTACTAGGGCGATCTTGCCCTGTAACACGGTCATCCTGTCGTCCTCCGAATGGTGGCGTCGTCGGCCGGTGGGCGTGGCCGGGTCAGTTCGTCGTTGCGGTGGCTAGTGCTCGCGGCATGAAGTCGCGGATGTATCCGCTGATCTCCTCGCCGTGGGTTTCCAGCGCGAAGTGTCCGGCGTCGAGGAGGTGGAATTCGCCATTGGGGAAGTCACGTCGGAACGCTTCAGCGCCGGGGGCGCCGAAGATTTCGTCGTTCTTGCCCCAGGTGACTAGCAGCGGGGGCTGGTGTGTGCGGAAGTACTCCTGGAACGCGGGGTAGCCGTCCAGGTTGAACTGGTAGTCCCAGAACAGCTGCAGTTGGATGGCGTCGTTGTCCTTGCGGTCCAGGCCGAGTTGATCGAGTTGCCAGGTCTCGGGGGCGATCCTGTCGAGCCGATCGGCGGGTACGCCGTGGGTGTATTGCCAATACGTGGTTTCAGGGGTGAACTTTTCCCGCACGCCGTCCTCGTTGGCGGCGCGGTCCTTGGCGTGGGCGAACAGGATGTCCCAGAACGGAGTGAAGCCTTCTACGTAGGCGTTGCCGCTCTGGGTTATCAGCGCGGTGATCCGTTCGGGGCGGCGGGTGGCGATGCGTAGGCCGATCGGAGCGCCGTAGTCGTGAATGTAGAGGGCGAACCGCTCGAGACCGAGGTGAGTGATCAAGCCTTCGGTGATTTCGGTGAGACGGTCGAAGCTGTAGGTGAACTGGGTGGTGGTGGGCATGGCCGAGCGACCGAATCCGATGTGATCCGGGGCCACGAGGTGGTATTCGTCGGCCAGGGAGTTGATCAGGTTGCGGAACATGTGGGAGCTGGATGGGAAGCCGTGCAGCAGCAACAACGTGGGGTTGTTCGGATCGCCGGCCTCGCGGTAGAACACATCGAGTCCTTCGATCGTCGCCGTGTTGTATCGAGTGGCAAAAGCATTCATGGACGTCACCTGTTCGGAAGCTGCCGTCCCGTGCCTGGGCCGGCAAGGCAGTGGGCGTGGTGTGCGTGTCGGCGCCGCCGACGTACTGCAGCCGACCATGGAACCAGGCGGGCGCGAATCCGGGATGAACCCCAGTGATTGGGTGCTGATTCGGGGCGGATGGGTTCCTCGCTGATTGACGTCTGGCACGCACTCGATGCCTCGCGTTGCGCGACTCTTAGAGTGCACAGCTGGCGCATCGCTGCCAGAATTCTATGGTCAGTTCTGTTCTCTGTTCTCGACAGATAGCGCCGACGTAGCAGGCGGTGTCATTGTCTGCATCGGTGCTGGGCGTGGGGTGACGCGTTGACCGATGATCGGATCGACCACGCTGGCGTTATCGGTGCCATCCTCGGGCGGGCTGCGGAGTGTGCGATGCTCGACAAGCTCGCGACCGACGTCCGCGGCGGCTTCAGCAGCTCGCTGGTGTTCGCCGGCGAACCCGGCGTCGGCAAGACCCGCTTGTTGCAATACGTGGCGGACTCGGCGACCGATGCGGCGACCGTGTGGATTGTCGGAGCGCAATCAGAGCTGCGGTTGGGATTCGCTGCACTGCACCGGCTCGTCTTGCCCCATCTCGATCGCCTGAACAGGCTGGCCGGCCCGCAACGCAACGCGCTGGAAGTGATATTCGGTCTCACTGAAGGGCCGCCGCCGAGCCAACTTTTGGTGAGCCTGGCCGCGTTGGCGCTGATGTCCGAGGTCGCCGCGCAGGGCCCGGTGCTCTGCCTGATCGACGATGCCCAGTGGCTGGACCAGGAATCGCTGGCGGTGCTGGGATTCATCGCACGCCGGCTGTACGCCGACCCCATCGGCATGGTGTTCAGCGCCCGAGAGCACGCCGGTGACCTGACCGCGTTGGACGGATTGCCCACCCGGCGAATCGCTGCGCTGGATCCGGCGTCGGCTCACACCCTCCTCGACAAGGCCGTATCCGGGCCGCTGGATCCGCGAGTGGCAGCGCGCATGATCAGCGAGACCGGCGGCAACCCACTGGCGATGCTGGAGCTGGTCGGGGAACTCACCGCCGAACAGTTGGCCGGGCGGTTCCCGTTGCCGCGCCGCCTACCGGTCGGGCGTCGGGTCGAAGTTCACTTCCTGGCACAGATCGCCGCGCTGTCTCCTGAGGCACGCACCGTTCTGCTCGTCGCCGCGGCCTGCGCCGACGATGAGCCGTCGACAGTGCAGCGAGCCGGTGCGTTACTGGGCGTCACCGCGGCGGCAGCCAATCACCCTGTGCAGCAGGGCATCGTGTCTTTGGAGCCGCGTATCGCATTCCGGCATCCGCTCATCCGCTCGGCGGTGTACGACGGTGCGACATCCGAGGATCGTCAGCGCGTGCACGACGCGCTGGCCACGGTGGCCGAGCGTGACGGTGATGACGACCAGGCTGCCTGGCACCGAGCGGCCGCCGTGACGACTCCCGAGGAGACGATCGCCGCTGACCTGCAGGCCTCGGCGGTGCGCGCCCAGCGCCGGGGTGGCTACACCATGCAGGCCGCGTTCTTAACGCGCGCCGCAGAGCTGTCGCCCAACCCCCGAGAACGTGGGTTGCGCTACCTGGCTGCTGCGCAGGCGTACCTGGCGGCTGGTAACGGCCTACTGGCCGAGGCACTGCTGGATTTGGCAACTCCGGGACTCGACGACGCCGGCATGCACGTCGCAGTGCAACGCCTGCGCGCAGCGATCTCGGTGTTCTTCTCCCGGCACAAAGATGCCCCCGGCATCCTGTTGGAGGCGGCGACGAAAGTCGAACCGGCCGACGCGTCCCTGGTCAGGCAGGTTCTGTTCGATGCCATGCAGGCTGCGATCGTCGCCCGCCAATACACCGCCGGCACGACCCTCGAAGAGGTAGCGCACGCGGCGCTGGGCGCCGCCCGAGACCCGGGTCGGCCGCCCAGTGCCAACGACCTGCTGCTGGATGGTTTCGCCACCCGAATCGCCACCGGTTACGCCGATGCGGTCCCGCTGCTGCGAGCCGCGGTGTCGATGCTGTTCACCGACGAGGTCGCCGCGCATGTCGACATCCCATCAACGATTCTGGGATGGTTCGCCGCCGACGACGTGTGGGACGAGCAAGGTCGTCGGGCGATGTTCGAACGCGCCCATGCAATCGAGCGCCGCCAGGGGGCGTTGGGGGCGATGCGGATCACCCTGGCCGGACTCGCTACGAGCCAGGCCTGGGCAGGGCAGATGAACGATGCCGAGAACAGCTACGGCGAGGCCGCCGAGATCTCGGTGCTAATCGGGGTGCCCCCGCCGGCGACGACCGGGGTCCTATTGGAAGTGCGCGCCTGGCAGGGCCGCGAAAGCGAGAGCCGCGCAGTGGCATCCTCGACCGCGGATTGGGGTCGTCAAAAGGGCGCCTCGATTCTGGAGATATTCGCGCTGATGGGTCTCACCGTCTTGGAACTCGGACTAGGCCGGTACCCGGAGGCGCTCAGATGGGGATTGCCGATACTCCACGATGACCCGCCAGGCTTCGGGAACCGTGTACTGCCCGAGGTCGTCGAGGCCGGCGTACGTGGCGGAGACCGGGCCGCAGCTGAAGCGGCGCTGACGCGGCTGACCGAACGCGCCACCGCCGCTGCTACCCCGTGGGCTCTAGGTCTGTTGGCGAGGTCGCGGGCATTGATGGCCGCCGACAGTGACGCCGAGATTTACTACAGGGATGCCATCAGGCGGCTGGCGGAGACCGCGATGCGCACCGAGCTCGCCCGTGCACATCTGCTCTACGGCGAGTGGCTTCGCCGTAGGAAGCGTCGCCGCGACGCGCAGGCGCAGCTGTGCACCGCCTACGACATGTTCACCGCGATGGGAGCCGCGGCGTTCGCCGGCCGCACGGGTGCCGAGCGCCGCGCGGCTGGCCAGACGACAGCTGATGCGCCGCGCACAGACAACCCATTCGGCCTGACACCTCAGGAGGCCCAGGTGGCACGCCAAGCTGGCGCCGGCGCGACCAACGCCGAGATCGCCAGTCGACTGTTCATCACGACGTCCACCGTGGAATACCACCTCAGCAAGGTCTTCCGGAAAATGGGAGTGACGTCGCGGCGCCAACTCGCGTCCGCCCTCGCCGAGGGCCTGGAGGGGCATCCCGGCGGGGCTCTTACGTCACCATGACGCCACTGATCGACTGGGGTTCACCCAGGATGCGCTAGGGATGGCGCCGTGCTGTGCTGGCCAAACTACCCGCTGGCGCACCGGCTACTCCTCATCGTGTTGAAAGGCGATCGCGATGCCCTTCATCTCCGTCGACGTAGAGAACGCCATCGACATCGACCTCTACTACGAGGACCACGGCAACGGTCAGCCCGTCGTGTTGATCGACGGCTTCCCCCTCGACGGGCACGCCTGGGAGAAACAAGTTCCCGCATTGCTGGCCGCCGGATACCGCGTGATCACCTACGACCGACGCGGGTTTGGCCGCTCCGGGCACGCGACCTTCGGATATGACTACGACACCTTCGCCGCGGACCTCAACACCTTGATCGAGGTCCTCGACGTCACCGAGGTCGTCTTGGCTGGATTCTCGATGGGCACCGGGGAAGTCTGCCGCTACTTGGGCACCTATGGGCCGTCCAGGATCGACAAGGCAGTCTTCATAGCCGCTCTCGAGCCTTATCTGCTGCGAACTGACACCAACCCGGCCGGCCTGGATGGCGCGATCTTCGCTGCGGCCCTAGCCGCCGCAGTCAAAGACCGCTACGCGTTCCTTCACCAGTTCTATGCCGACGTCTACAACACCGACGAGACACTCGGCACCCGCATCAGCGACGACGTCATCGAAAGCTCTTGGAAGGCGGCGTGTTCAGGGTCGGCGTATGCATCGGTAGCCGCGGTGATCACGTGGACCACAGACTTTCGGACCGACGTCGCCAAGATCGCCGGATACGACATCAGCGTCTTGATCGTCCACGGGACCCACGACCGGATTCTGCCGATCGACGCCACCGCACGTCCGTTGCACGCACTGCTTCCCCGCGCCGAATACGTCGAGATCCCCGGAGCGCCCCACGGTCTGCTGTGGACCTACGCCGAGGACGTCAACCACGAACTGCTGACGTTCCTCGCCCGCTCGACGGGCACCCCGGCGTCACCTGAAGGAGTACGCGCGTGAGCACACGTCCTCAACACATCGCAGCGCGGTTCACCGTGGAGGAAGTCGAAACACACCTCGCTCCGCTCCGCCATCGACTCGCCGAGTTGCACGCCGAGAACACCCAGCTACGAGGCAAGCTCGACCGCGGTGAGTAGTTCACCTTCACCCACCCACGACGGCGACCTGGCCAGGCCGGCGGTCCCTGACAACCCCACCTGCCCGGATCCCGCAGCGCGGGAACGCGCCTCGGCGTTCACTCTGTGGGTGACGGCGGTGTTCATCGCCGGTGTTGCGGCGGTGATGCTCCAGGTTCTGGCCCGGCTGCGCCCGTCTCTACCGCTGTTCATGCCTCGATATACCAGGTGGCACGGCGACTACTTGGACGGTGCGTCATGGGCTGCCTGGGTCCTGGGTGACACCACCGAACCTGGTTACGCGCACTCCGCCGTGGCCGGGGCGATGATGCTGCTCGGGGGATACCTCGCCCACCAAGGCTTCAGGACGAAGAAGCGCTGGATGGGTTTTCCGGTCACCTCCGGCACTGGCCTGTTCGGCTGGGCGGTGGGCAGCGCAGCCCTCGGACTGGTGCTGAGCAACGCGGCGTGGGGGTGGACGATTGCTGTGTCGGGCATGTGGCAGCCCACATTCGTCCCGTTCGCCTCGGTTCCCCCAGCTGTCGTCCTGGTCTACGGGGGCCGGCGCTCGGTGGCGCTGACCGGCGCGATCCTCGGCGCCGCGTTGAGCACCCCCATCGCCCTGGTCGCGGTGAACTTCGGGTGCCGCCCCCTTGGTCTTCCCCCCGTGGTCGGGGCCACCACCGGCATGGCGATCAGCGCACTGATGGCGTTCGCGCTCTGCCGGCACCTGCCCTGGATGCGGGTCCCAACAGTGGTCGTGCCGCGCTGCAGCGCGGGGTCCCCGCACCACTTCGTCGACACCAATCGGCAAGGGCCGCAATGGCTGTCGCGTCGGATCATCGCCGACTTCACCGATGCCCAGTTCATCGGCAACGAATGGGCCAGTGCCGGTCTGCTGGCAGGCACCGTCATCAGCTATCTGCTCAACCCCGCAATGGCAAGCAATATCGGGAACCTGCTACCCGAAGCGTTGACGTCACAAGTATTGACTGCCGCGCTGGCCGTCGCACTGTGGCACCGCCAATGGGCAACTTACGGCTGGTACCCCACCTTCGTTCCCGTCGTGTCCATCGCTCCGGCAACGGTTCTCGCGTTCGACGGATCTGTGCAGGCCATCGTGGCCGGGGCGGTTCTTGGTGCGCTCACCGGCCCGCCGTTCGCCGCGGCGGTGGCCCGACGGCTGCCCCCGCACTTTCACCCGTTCATCGGCAATGTCGTCTCGATGGCGGTGTGCACCGCGGCGATCGTCACTGGGCTGTCGGTGATGCCCGGTTTCAGCTGAGACCAGATCGACCATCGCTTCGCCCCAAGGAGAGGAGACCATGATGGCGACACTGACGTCGGTGAATGTCGGCATGCCGAGGAATGTTGACTGGAACCAGCGCACCGTCTACACCGGCGCGTGGAAGCACCCGGTGACCGGGCCGCGGATGGTGCGTCGGCTCAACGTCGACGGGGACGGCCAAGGTGATCTCGGCGGGCATGGAGGGGAGAATCGCGCCGTCCTGGTTTACCAACTCGACTCCTACCGGCACTGGGGGGAGGTGCTCGACCGTGATGACCTCGTGCCTGGGCTGCTGGGGGAGAACTTCACTGTCGACGGACTTCCCGACGACGAGGTGTGCATCGGCGACCGATACCGGATTGGGCAGGCGGTCCTGGAGGTCACCCAACCGCGGGTCACCTGCTACCGCGCCGGCATGCGCATCGGCGAACCGCGGATGGCGGCACTGCTGGTCTCGCACGGGCGACCGGGGTTCTACTGTCGGGTGATCAACGAGGGTGAAGTAGAAGCCGGCCAGGACATCGTCAAAATCAGTTCTGGACCCGAGCAGGTGTCAGTCGCCGAGATCGATGCACTGCTTTACCTGCCCGGGCATCCCCGCGACGCCCTCCAACGCGCACTGCGGATTCCAGCACTGAGCGCCGGTTGGCGAGCGTCCCTACAAAGCTTGGCGGAGCAGACCGGGAGCGCGGCGGGATCGGCGGGCAACGTCGGTCTGACAGCCGCCGCGAGCAGCCCGCCACCAGCATGGACTGGGTTTCGGCCACTGCGAGTCAGCGCCGTTCATGAGGAGAGTCGCCATGTGCGTTCAGTCTCGCTAACTGACCCCGAGGGCGCACCCCTTTCGGAATGGCTTCCAGGACAGTCGATTACGTTGCGGCTCTTCCCCGAGCCGAACGGTGCGCCGCTGATTCGCAATTACTCGTTGTCGAACCGGCCAGGCTCCACGGACTACCGAATCAGCGTCAAACGGGAACCACACGGGTTGGCCAGCGGTCACATACACGGTCACGTCCACCCTGGTGATCTCCTCGACGTCGCCGCACCACGAGGCACCTTCTTCCTCACCGACGCGCCCGCGCCGTTGATTCTGCTCTCCGCCGGAGTGGGAGCCACCCCAGTGCTATCGATGCTGCACTGGCTCGCCGCTACACGTTCACAGCGTCCGCTCTGGTGGCTGCACGGCGCCCGCAACGGAGAGGAACACCCGTTCGCCGAGGAGAGCCGCGATTTGCTGAACCAGTTGCCTGGCAGTCGTTCTCACATCTTTTACAGTCGTCCAGCACCGGCTGACCGGAGCGGCATCGACTTCACCGAGCAGGGCCGACTGTCCCGCGAAGCGATCGGTCGACTCGACCTCCCGCGCGACGCACACGCCTATCTGTGCGGACCGTCGGCGTTCATGAATGAACTCAGCTCCGGTCTCGTGAGCCACGGACTGGATCCCGCCCACGTCCACTCCGAACTCTTCGGCGCCGCAGCCGCTCTCACACCCGGAATCGCTGCGACGTCGATCCCCCCGCACCCACCCATGGGGCCGCCCGGACCCGGCCCCGTGGTTCAGTTCGCACGCAGTGGCCTATCCGTTCCCTGGGGACCGCCCAGCGCCACTCTGCTCGAATTCGCCGAGACGTGTGACGTCCCGACTCGCTGGTCCTGCCGTACCGGGGTATGTCACAACTGTGAGACCGCGCTGCTTTCGGGGACCGTCCGCTACGACCCCGAGCCCCTGGAGCGTCCCGCAGAGGGGAACATTCTGATCTGTTGCTCACAGCCCTGCGAAACCGTCGTGATCGATCTATGACAGACTCCAGCGCTCGCTCCCGCGGGCACCAGACGACCACTTTACGTTCAGCCCGGCCGGCAGATTCTGGGTGGCTGCATCCACCACCGTCATCACGCTGTGTGGTCCGCTCAGACGCTGGGCTACCCGCTCGATGCCGCCACGTGGTACCCGACGCCGACGGTCACCACATTGTCGCCCCGGTGGCGGCGGGACGGGAGCGCCAGCGGACGGGAGCCGTCACCGGGGCTGCGATTAGGAACGTCGTCAAGGAGCGCGATCAGATCACCCGCCTTGCTGAGATGTTCGATCGCAACCTGCCCCTCCATCGACTCGGTCGACGTTTCCGTCAGCACCGAGCGCCTCAGAAGCACACCTGAACAGGTCAAAATTGAGTCCCCGAGGCACATCGAATGGGGTCTCGATGTTCACCGACAAGCCCGGTTGAACATAGTCCGTCGACTGCGGATCCAGGTACACCGCCGCGAGGGTATCTGCGGGGTTTTGCGCCCCGTCGATCACCAGTGACTGACTGTCGGTGAAATACTGTTGCGGTTGGCTCCCAACGTTTTCCCCCGTGGAGGAGCTCGACGAGCGTTTCGCGCCGGCACTTCCCGAGCGATGAGCCGAAGCGGTGGTCTGGCCCGCCACCGGAGAGTCGATGACGGGGCTCGTCGGTGCCCTAGAGCGGGAATGTGGACGAGGTCGGTGCTCTAGGCGGCCTGATAACCTCCGGGCGTATGTGGGCAATGCGCACACCGCCTGGCGGTAACGCCGAGCGAAGCAAGATTTTGGTGGCAATTGCGACCGTGGTAGGTGCACTCACCGCCGTCGGTGTTATCGTCGCTGTCGATCGAGGTGGCCCTCCCCGTGACGAAGCGTCCTACCAGCAGGGCTACCGCGACGCGAAGGAATACCTGCGAATACCAGGCGGACCAGGCGCGGATTTCTGCGAGGACAGATATGAAGCCAGATATCGGGCCGGGGCGACGAACGTCAAGAAAGACTACGTACAGGGCTGCCTAGACGCTGGCGGCCACGACTGAGTACCGGCTGTGGAGCTAGGGCTGAACCACCTAGTAGGCAACATGATTCGGCCCGCCACCCCGAAGGATGGCGGGGCGGAGTCAGGTGTAGCTCAGAGGGCCGCGACCCCGCGGCGGTGGATCTCAACTTGCCGGTCTAAGCGTGCAACTGCTTGGGCGCGATGCCAGCGCATTACCCGCCGGCCGCCGCGGTAGAGGCTGTACGCCGCGATAGCGGCGAGGATCCACCACTTGAGTTCCGCATCCGCGGCGGCGAGCAACACCACGGCGATCAACGGCAAGACGATCCTCATGGCTTGAGACGGTAGCGGGACCAGATGACAACCAGGTCACCAACTCCGCATGAACGCGTTACCACCCCGGAAGGATGGCGCCCCCGGGGCCGATCAGCGGCTCTTACGGTGGCGGCGATCGGGGCAACGTCTCCATCTCTGCCCGCCAAGCGGCGCTCTCGGCGGCAGCTGCCTGCGCTGCGGATCGGAGCCAGTCCTCGTCTATTGGTCCGGTGATGCTCCGCCGGTAGTAGCCAGGGTCGTCCATAATCGACAGGGCTTCGTCATCGAGCCGCCGCCATGGCCTCGTGCCATGCCCCGTCGTCGGCGGGTCTTGGGGTCGGCTTGATCGTCTGGACCCGCGGAAGGTCGGCTGCCGGGTTGCTCAGCACTCAGCCGAACTCCCATGCCTAATCGAAGAACGCGCGCACCGCAGCTCTGTAGCTCTTGCGGGTCTCCGGGCCCCGTTCTTCGCCATAGCAGGCGAAGAACGTCGTCAGGTCGTCCTCAGTGACGGCATTCGAATGGGCACCGATTTCCCTGGCAACAAAGCGGAGCTGGGAGTGGCGCAGCTCGACCGTCTGGGGTGAGCGGCCCACGCCACGCAACTACGTGAGGTACTCGTCAATCAGGGACAGCCAAGTGATCGGCGCGTCGGGTAGCACTTTCCGGCGGCTCACAGTTGCACCAGCACCCGTGCGGCGATGTTCATCGCTCGTGACATGCCGACTGTAGTGATCGAGCTCAAACTCGGCTTGACTGACATCACACCACACGCTTCAGCGGCTACGGCTCAAGAGAATTGATGGACGATTGTCAATCAATGCTTCAGAAGACCCCACTTCGAGACCGCTAGGGCGTGCACCGGGTGTCCAGCATGGGTGTACCCCAACTAGGCAGGTCTGCGCATCAATAAGGATTCCGGGGCGGTGAACTGTTCTGTTCATTGTTGGAGGCCGAGTGGGGCAGCCGTTTCCATGGTCACGGAGCCGCAACGCTGGCTATTCGAGGCTGCTCCCACCTGTAGGCAGGGGCAGTTCGAGGGCTTTCCGATTGAACACGAAGCGGCGCGTGAACACGAAGCGGCGCGGTGCAAAGTGGGTGGATCGGCTACTTCGCGTTTACCTTTGGATTTGCAGCATGCGCTGTGCTTGTCGGCTAAGAGCGATAGTCTAAAGGTTCCCGTACAGAGGCAAAGGAGGACCTGCCGTGGCAAGGGAGCTCCTAGACATTCCGCGCGACGATGGTTTGGTCCGGCAGATTCAATTTGTAGAAGGAGGCCTGGCCGTATTCGATGCTTCCGCTGAAGCCATTGCTGCGAATTGGACGACCAACAATTCGCCATCGGAGTTTGTTGAGACGATCTTGTCCATCGCCTCACTAGATGATTCCGATATAACTCTAGACCTATCGAATACTGGAAATTATTTTCAGTTGAGCGAAGATCGGCTAATTAAGTATGTACGCGGAGAATACCGCGATTTCTTTGATTCAAATTGCCGCTTTCTTCGAATCGACGTTTCGTTGACGCGGTCCATCATGTATCAACCGATGATGGCGGATGGGATCGTCTTGGCGGGATTTGGTGACAGCACCTCAGACCTTTATAATGGTGACCAATATTTTGCGGAGAAGCTGGTGCACTTGACGGCAAATCCGGAATACATCAGCGACGATATTCTAGGCTCGCTTGCTGAGCTATCAAAGCTGTTTTATTCCGGTACCAAACAATGATGGGTTAGGGGATTACCACAATGAGCTGTAGTGATTCAACGAATAACAGTCCGTCGTGGCTTAAAATTGTGAGTCAAGTCATCACTTCTGGTGGAAATTGCACGGTTAGCGTTAACGGCGTCGATTGTCATCGAGTGCACGCCGAGAATATTAGCAATCTTCCGTATACGATTGAAATCGAAGCTAAATGTACTTCTCCGAGTGTCCGTTATCAGGGCACCGCCCCAGATGCAGAGTGGAAGACTTCGTTCACACTGCCGCCACGACCCGGTAAGAAGAACCGGGGAGGGCCGCGGAAGAGCCAGAGGGCGGCGGAGGAGAAGCTCACGAGTCGTGGAGCTGCGAATTATCAGAACATTGTGACCAAATTGACTTGGAATCTGACAGGCGGCGCGGCAGCGTCAAATACAGAGACGCTGAATATACAAGTTTCAACCAGTAAGTAATAGGATGCTGCTTCAGTTCCTCGCGGATGGGCCGCCAATTCCCGCGCCAACATGGAGTGAACGATATAGCCCGTTACTTCCCGTAGTTTTTGCAATCGTCCTATTACTGCTAAGTCCCTTAATTACTGACGCTGCCAACAGCGCTCTCCTTGGCCACATTAACCGAGATGCCCAGAAGGCCGGAGTTCCGACGGATGCCGCGTACTACCCCAATACTCATCCCGCGCAGATGCCTGATTATGTTGAGTACGTTTCCGATTTCGTTCAGATTATTCCAGCTGGAATACTCCCTATCATTACCGGCTTATTGGCTTTATCCGCCGATCTAAACGTAGTCGTGGCTATCGCAGTGACTGCCATTGCATTCATAGTAACGTGTGGGCTCCTGCTTTGGGTATTCAAAACCCCACCAGCCACTTATGCGGAGCGCAAAGGGCGTAGTCCGTATTCTCTCGTGACGGTATTTTCGATCATCATGAACTTGATTTGTGTTATTGCTATTGGCGTGACCATTTAACAATAGGATTCACCTGCTGCCTTACCTACCACCTGCCCGTTCTGTGATACCGGTGTTGTCGGCGGCCACAGGCCATAACATTCAGGATGGCGGAGATGTAGCGCCCATTGCCGCAGTTGGCCCCTGCGCGATTATCGAATCGGTCGAGCACGCTTTCGCTGGCCGTGGCTACGTGACGGCCTCCAGCTTCTTCTAAAGCGCCATGTTGCATCGTTTAACGCCTGCGGAGAGCCGACGCCTTCACCATCGCAGGGTCAAGGCGACAGGCAGGTGAAATTAGCCTTCATCCACAACTCGCCGAAACATGCACTTGTGGTCTATAGACGGGGTGAGGGCTATGGCCAACTGTCGAGAACCTCCATGGTTAGTTCGGGAGGCACGCCGGCGGTCACCGCAATGCATGTGAGCGGGTCCGGTTCATAGGCGCGTTCGGCAGCGTCCAGCCAAGCGTTCCGCCTCTTCCCGGCACGCTCGTCCTTGTCATCTTGAGAGCACCAAAGCACGATGTCGAGTAGACGAAGATCCGAGGCGACGTCGATATCTGCCACGGAACCCCGCAGGGATTCGCGCAGTTGCGTCATGTGTTCCCGGTGCTGATTCAGGTAAGTGGCGAGGGCATCGACTACCCGCTGTATGCGCTCGCGGCGAGAAACCTTTCCCTCCGAGAAGCCTCTGCGGCTGAACCCAAAGGCCATCGCGACATAGCCGTCGAGGACAGGCACCGCGCGGGGACGATAGAGAGATGAGACCTTTGTCGATTTCGGCACCCATACGCCGGGGTAACCGAACGAGCACAAGTTGTGAACGGCCTTCCGCTCGGACTCATCGAAGTCCGCGAGATCCTTCCCTGTGGGGATGCGGAGATCCGCTGCGCGAACGCCGTTCGCCGCGCAAGGGAGAACGCGTCAAGGTTGCCCACAGATAGACGGCCTGCGAGCGCATCCGCCCAGAGAAGCGACCACGGTGCAACCATGTCGAAGTGGCCGGCTTCTCTAGCTTCGGCGCCGGCTAGGTCGTATGACTGCCATCCGCTGCGACGGGAGCAGCAGAACGAGACGACGCGCTTAATGGCGTGTTCCCACGGGATCGGCGCGATGCCGTCTGCGAATCCGCGAGCGATGTCAAATTCAAACTTGGCCACGTCTAGGTTCCTCGACTTCTATCTGGCAAAGCATCCAGTCGCTTAGCGTTTGCTCGAGTAAGTCGCTCGAATTGCCTTATGTTACTGGCTAATCCACGGTTATGCTGCGATTTCCATTCTCCTGCAATACTTTCCGTTGCTGGCGGAGCTTCCGTTCGTATATTCCATTTGGGGTAGGGGGGCGGGTTAAATCTTTAGACCCTCAAGGAAGTCGCGACCTACTCAGCCATATTTCCCCCCGCGTCAATTCCCCCACGAAAAGGAGAACGGCGTACCCGCTCGCTCTCCTTGGCTTTCGACAGGGCCGGGTTGGCTACATATCAATCGACGGGGGAGGGTTCGTGCCCTCGGGGACGAACCGGCGCCAGTGCATCCACGCCATCTGCACCCCGTGCATCGCGTCGAGTAAATCTTGGCAGTCGGCCTGACTGAGCTTCACTGGCTCGTCAGGTCCCCACGCTTCGCTGGTCGCGAAGGCTGCGGTGGATAGTTCTTCCCAACAGCGGCGGAGCCACCGGAACGCCCCCTGGTCTTCAATACGCATTTTGTAGTCATCGCTCATGCGAATCATTGTTCGCCGCAGTGGTGACACGGGTTCGACGCGGGGGCATACGAGGTTATCCCTCGGCGGTGAGGGTCTGGCCCGTGGTCGGTGCGGCGGTCAGTGGCCCCACGACGGGGGCAGCGCGTTCAAGATGAGGTTCACGGCCAGCGCGAAACAGATGACGACCAACACGGCCAAGGGTAACCGGACAGCTAGTCGCATGAATGTCGCACGCGGTCTAACGAGATGTTCTAACTACCGCTATCTAAGTGCATAAACTCTGGTGCGCGATACTGGGATTGAACCAGTGACCTCTTCCGTGTCAGGGAAGCGCTCTCCCGCTGAGCTAATCGCGCGGGGTAAATCTTGGAGGTGGAGACGGGAATCGAACCCGTGTGCACGGCTTTGCAGGCCGTTGCCTCACCACTCGGCCACTCCACCGTTGGGTCTGATGCCACTAAGACCTTCGAGCGGACGACGGGATTCGAACCCGCGACCCTCACCTTGGCAAGGTGATGCGCTACCAACTGCGCTACGTCCGCGCGCCTCGGACGAGATCGTCGCCCGCTGCGAAGGACGACAATAGTCCACGCAGCCGAAGCCACACAAATCCCGTGGGCCGAGCCCTCCGACGAGCACATTCCGGCCGGATGGTCTTGTCGTGCTAGTGTTCCTGGTCGGCGAGTCGCCACCTTTCAGGTGTGCCCGCCACCCCGGGTCTCGTAGCTCAGTGGGAGAGCGTCCGCCTCACACGCGGAAGGTCGCTGGTTCGATACCAGCCGGGACCACCACCAAAACGGCAGAATCGCACTGATCTGCCCGCGCGCGCAGCGTCAGTGAATCAGTCTGGCGGACATCGCCAGAAGGATGGTGGTCATGGCGCGACGATCGCCGCAGACCGAACGACTGGTGGAGATCGTCGAGTATCTGGCCGCCGCACCCCAGGACACCCATCAGCTGACCGATATCGCCCGCCAACTCGGTATCGACAAGGCGACCTGTTACCCGATGCTGACGGAACTGACCCGGGTCGGCTGGCTGGTCAAGGAACAGCGCACCAAGGCCTACCGCCTTGGACCCCGCCTGGTGGCGGTCGGCGAGGCCGCAGCCGTGGCGCAGCAGCTGGCTGAAGTAGCGCAACCGGCGATCGCCGCACTCAGCGCCGACCTCGGCTGCATGGTGTGCCTCGTGACGCCGTCGTCGGCCGACCTCGTCATCGCACACGTCGAGCGCTCGCCGCAGGACGCGCGCCCCGACCTGCCGGTACACCCCGGCGACCGTCTGGAATTCCGGCCGCCGCTCGGAGCGGTCCTGATCGCGTGGGCGGGCCCGCACGCGGTCGACGTCTGGCTGCGCCGGGACCCCGTGTATGCCGCCGACCCGGGGCAGTGCCACCACACGCTGGGCGTGGTGCGGGGGCGGGGTTTCGCAGTCGAGATGCTGCCGGTACCGATCACCGAACTGCGCTCGATGGCCAGCGACACCATCGGTGAGTTCTACGGTTCCCGCCGCGCCCAGCGGATGGCCGGCAACCAGGACCACACCCTGTCCTCGGCGCAGCTCCTCGGCGACATCGACAAGGGCGCGGTCTACGAGCCGCTCGGCATCAGCTCGGCGTGCTTCGACGCGTCGGGTGCGGCGGTGGCTGCGGTCGCGGTCATCGAACCGCCGACGCCGATCGCCGGCGCCGCGCTGATGGAACTGGGCGGACGGGTTCGCGCCGCGGCGGCGGCCGTGACGGCCCGCCTGGGCGGCCATCCGCCCGACGCCTGACCTGCACAGTTTGCACTATGCAAATCATTGCTGGTGCCGTGAGCTCTGCACTAGCGTGACTTCGGCCGCAGCTGGGCCGCAGGTTTCCCGAATCGCCAGCCTCGCCAACGGCTTTAGGCAGGGTGCAACGAATGATGAAGTGAAGGAAGGAAACAGCGTGGGCGAGCTGACTGGCCAAGCGGTCGTGGACACCGTCGACGACATCGACTCCCGTTGGCTGACAGCGGCGTTGACATCATCAGGGCTCGATGTCGCGGTGGGTGCGGTGTCCGCGGAGCGGGTCGGCACCGGCCAGATGGGCTCGTGCTTCCGGCTGCAAATCGAATATGCCCACGGTGACGGACCGGCCACCCTGATCGCCAAACTGCCCGCGTCCGAGGCCGACAGCCGGGCGGCCGGCACCCTCGGATATCGCTGCGAGACTGGCTTTTACAGTGAATTCGCCCACCGCGTCAGCGCGCGGCTGCCGCGCTGCCACTACGTCGCCGCCGATCCCGCGGCCAACGCCTTCACTCTCTTGCTGGAAGACCTGGCGCCCGCCGAGGCGGGGGATCAGATCGCGGGTTGTTCCACCGAGCAGGCCCTGGCGGCCGCGGTCAACGTCGCGGGACTGCACGCGCCGACCTGGAACGACGAATCCATCCGCACCCTCGAATGGCTCATTCCCGACCTGACGGCCATGCCGGAATTCACCGGTGAACTGCTGGCCAACGCCACCGCACAGTTCCTCGAGCAGAAGCCGGTGCAGCCGAGCACAGCGCAGGTGCTGCAGCAGTTCTCCGACCGTTTCGCGCAATGGGCCACCGGCCGGCGGACGCCGTTCGCACTGCTGCACGGCGACTACCGGCTGGACAATCTGCTCTTCGCCCCACCCGGTGCGCCCGAACCGGTCATCGCCGTGGACTGGCAGGTGATGTCGTCGGGATCCCCGCTGCGCGACGTCACCTTGCTCGTCGCGTGCGGCCTGTCGGTCACCGACCGCCGCGCGGCCGAACGCGACATCGTCGCGGCCTACCACCAACGGCTCCTGGAGCTCGGTGTCACCGGGTACGACGCCGAAACCTGTTGGGAAGACTATCGGTACGCGTTATTCCAGGGTGTGTTCATCACGGTACTGGGTGCGTTCGTTTCGCAAGCCACCGAGCGCGGTGACCGGATGTTCACCGTGATGGCAGATCGGGCTGCTGCGGCCATCACCGATCTCGACGCCTTCGCACTGCTGGGATCCTGACAAGCCCTTTGGAGGACCATGCTCACCCCGTTCGACGACTATCCGATCCACGCGTCCGCGGATCCCATCGCGACGCCGGCCAGTGCCGATCCCAATCACTATGACCGGTACTGGTTCAACGGTCATCAGCGAGACGGCGACTTCTACTTCGGGGCGTCGATGGGCCACTATCCGGTCCGCGGTGGCATCGACGCCGCGTTCAGCATCGTCAAGGACGGCATCGAACACTCGGTCTTCGCCTCCGGGGCCATGCCCCAGGATCGTTCCACCGCAATCGGTCCCATCCGGATCGAGGTCATCGAACCGATGCGCGTGATCCGCTTCGTCGTCGAGCCGAATGACCATGGGATCACCTGCGACCTGACGTTTCGCGCCACGACAGTCGCTATCGAGGAACCCCGTCAGCAGCGGCGCACCGTCGAGGGCGTGCTGCTCACCGATCACACCCGTCTCACCCAGTGGGGGACGTGGGAGGGCGCCATCGCCGTCGACGGCGACGAAGTGGCCGTGCACCCCACGCAGGTCTCCGGCACCCGCGACCGCTCCTGGGGTATTCGACCGGTTGGTGACCAGGTCCCGGTGCTTCGCGAGCCGATGCCGTTCCAGGTGTTTTGGCTTTGGGCGCCACTGCATTTCGGAGATCGCTTCACCCACTTTGCCTTTCACGAACACGAGGACGGGCGCCGCTGGCTGGAGACGGCCCAGGTGCTCGCGCCGTTGGCCGCTGACACCGCCCCGTGGAGCCGGACCGGCGTGCGCGAATGCCATGACATCGCCTACGACATCGAATGGGAGCCCGGGCGGCGCGAACTGCGGCGCGCACGGCTGTCCTTTCAGGATCCCGTCGAGGGTGCGACACATATCGAGATCGAGAAGGTCTTCACCTTTCGCATGCGCGGCATCGGCTACTGGCATCCCTACTGGAGCCATGGTAGCAATCACGGGGTGCTGGAGACCGGCCGTGAATCGATAGCCCTGGACGACTTCGACCCCACCGACTTCGCCTCGATCCACTTGCAGAACCTGGTGCTGGCCACCATGGGCGACCGTCGCGGTGTCGGGGTGGTCGAGCAGATCGCCATCGGCCCACACCAGCCCAGCGGGCTCACAGGCTTTACCGACGGCTGGTCGGCTTCGTAACGACGTTTGACAGCGCCGTAATTTTGATAGACATTATCAAAATTGCGTGACGTAGCGCGCTCGTGCGGAGGTTCCAATGGGTTCGACCGAGCATCTGGTGACCTGCCCCCTGTGCGAGGCGATGTGCGGGCTGCGAATCGGCGTCACCGACGGGCACGTGTCCAGCGTGCGGCCCAACAAAGACGACGTGTGGTCGGCCGGCCATATCTGCCCCAAGGGCGTGTCGATCGGTCAACTGCACCACGATCCCGACCGGCTCCGTCAACCGATGGTGCGGCGCCCCGACGGCAACCATGTCGCGGTGTCCTGGGACGACGCCTACGCCGAGGCCGAGCGGGTGCTACGGCCGGTCCTCGACTCCGATGGAATCCGCGCTCTGACCGTGTACATCGGCAATCCTGTCGCGCACAACAGCGACCTGGCCAGCTATATCGGCGCGTTATTGGGATTCGCCCAAGCCGGCGGCATGCAGGGCTACTACTCGCCCGGCACCGTCGACCAGTGGCCGTTGAACGTGGTGAGCTGTCTGCTCTTCGGCGGAATGTGGAACGGGCCGATCCCTGACCTGTACCGCGCCGATCACCTCATGGTGCTGGGCGCCAATCCCGCTGCGTCCCAAGGGTCGATGCTCTCCGCGCCGGACATCATGAGCCTGCTCAAGGACGTCAAGGCGCGGGGCGCTGTGGTGGTTGTCGACCCACGGCGCACCGCGACCGCCGAGCGTGCCAGTGAGTGGGTGCCGATTCAGCCCGGCACCGACGCCCTGCTGCTGTTCGCGATCCTGCGCACGCTGGGGGAGAACGGGTGGGTGCGCAAGCCCGATCACCTCCGCGACCGGGTGCTGGGCCTCGACGAGGTGGTCGCGCTGGCGGATCAGTTCACGCCGGAACGGGTGGCCGCAGCCACCGGCATCGAGGCTCCCGTCATTCGCCGCCTCGCCCACGATCTAGCCCACGCTCGAAATCCTGTGGTGTACAGCCGAATCGGTGGCTGCGCTCAGGAGTTCGGCACACTGACCACCTGGCTGGTGTTCGTGCTCAACACCGCCCTGGGTGCGCTGGACCGAACCGGTGGTGCGGTGTTCGCCAAGCCCCCGGTCTGGGTGCCGATGTTCGGCAAGCCGCCTGACCAAGACGGTGCGGGCTACCGGTTCGGACGGTTCCACAGCCGGGTGCGCAAGGCGCCCGAGGTGTTGAGCTCGTTTCCGGTGGGCTGCCTCGCCGAGGAGATCGACACCCCCGGCGACGGCAGGATCCGCGCGCTGATCACGGTGGCGGGCAACCCGGCGGTGTCCGTGCCCGGCGCCGGCCGATTGGCCCGCGCGCTGGAGAGCCTGGACGCGATGATCTCGATCGACAACTGGCTCAACGAAACCACCCGCCATGCGCACGTGATCTTTCCGGGACTGTCGCCCCTCGAACACGCCCACATCGACGACCTCTACTGGATCTACGCCGTGGCCTCTTGTATCAAACACTCCGAGGCCGTCTTCGATCCGCAGCCCGATCCGCATCGCCCACATGAGTGGGAGTTGTTGTTGCGCTTAGGTGGTGCGCTGTTCGGCACTCCCGTCGCCGACGTCGACGTTGCCGCACTCGACGACCTCTACACCGCCGGCACGATCGCCACCTTCGCGGGCTTGCCCAACAATCCGCTGACCGGCCTCGACGCGGCCACCGTGATGGCGGCGCTGGAGGGCAACGGGCCGCAACGACTGGCCGACCTGAGCATCCGCGTCGGACCGTGGGGTGACCGTTTCGGCGAGCGTCCCGGCGGGCTCACGCTGGCCGAGGTCAAACGCCACCCCAACGGCCTGCGACTGGAAGAACTGGCCGGCGGCCGCCTCGACGAGACGGTGACGACGCCGTCGGGCAAGGTCGAGTTGCTGCACGACCACATCACCGACGACATTCCGCGGCTCGTCGCGCGGATGGACCGCACCAGACCCGAGCTGGTGATGACCAGCCGACGTCACTTGCGGTCCAACAACTCCTGGCTGCACAACGTGCCCACCCTGATGAAGGGACGCGACCGCTGCACGCTGCTGATCCACCCCGTCGACGCCGCCCGCATCGGCGTCAGCACCGGGGCCGCAGCCGAAGTCAGCACCACCGAAGGCGCGATCACCGTACCGGTCGAGGTGTCCGATGAGATCACCCCCGGGGTGGTCAGCCTGCCGCACGGCTGGGGTCACGGCTTGTCGGGCACGCAACTCGACATCGCCAACGCCCATCCCGGCGTCAACAACAACCTTCTCAATCCCACCGATGTCATCGACATCCCGAGCAACACGCACGCTCTCAACGGAATCCCTTGTCAGATAAGGCCGGTCTGACGATGGACAAGACCCGGTCGGTGCCGCGCCGGGGTCGTCCGCCGCGCGTCGACAAGATCGCCATCGCCAGGGCGGCACTCGATATCGGGCCCGACAACGTCACGATGCGGCGCGTAGCCGAGCATCTCGGCATCAGCCTGCCCGGCCTCTACCACCATGTGAAGAACCAGGACGAACTCCTTGGGCTGGCCGCCGAAGGCGCGCTGGCCCAATCCCCACCACCGCCGTACCGCGGCGGGCATTGGGCCACCTGGCTGCGCAGCTATGCCACCTACGTCCGTACTGTGCTGGCCGCCGAGCCTGCGCTGCTGGAGAAATTCGTCAGCGGCGGGGTGCGCGACGACGGAGAGATGGCCTACATCGGTGACGCGCTGGATGCGTTGCACAGCAATGGCTTAGCGCCTGACGACGCCATTGCGGTGTGGGCCGCGGTCAGCGCCCTGGCGATCGGCAGTGTCAGCGAAGCGCACCGGGAGCACCTGAACGCCGAAGTCGGCCAGCCGTGGCGTGCCCGCATCTTCACGCTTCTCGCACGACGAGCTCCCACGGAATATCCGGCATTACGGGCCATCGCGGAATCCGGCAACGATCCGTTCGACAGCGAGGCCTTTCAGCAGCAGGTCACCCTGCTGCTGAAGGGGATCGCAAGCCAGTACGAACTGCCTCTTGAGCCGGCTGCCGGGGCGTGAACCGCGACGCCGTGATTCGCCACTGGGTCGCCGGCCGTACTGGCCTCCGCGGCATCAGCAGGGCGGCTGGCCGGTGGCAGCTTGGGCCCGGGCGGCAGCGTCGGCGCAGGAGAATTAGCCGTCACGTGAGCGTTGGAATCAGGCATCCACGCGCGCCGAGATCGACGAAACGATGCGTTTCTCTGGCCCTTCTGCGCCTGGTTGCTGGTTTGGGCGAGAGTGGAACCTGCTGGTAAGGCGCTGTCGTTGCCGCATCCCAGGACGATGTGCGTTAGCCTGGAACGGTCGTCCCGGTTGATTTCCCGGTCCCGACACCGCGCCGGAAGAAACTCGGCGCAGAACTGCTAGTAAGTTCTTGCCAGGTTCAGACGGCAGCCGCGCAGGCATGATCTAAGCGAGTGCGCCGTCCGGCGCGCGCTAGTGAGGTGAATTTTGGACGAGCAAGCCACTGCCACCACCGGTACGACTACCGCTGCCAACACAGGTTGCGTGATCGACGAGGAGTGGTTCGGGCGTACTGTCGTCATCTCCGCATCCGGAGTGGTTGACATGCTGACGTCACCGCAACTGGAGACCAGCATCGCCACCTCTCTGAAAAAGGACCCGGCCGCCATCATCGTCGACCTCTCCGGCGTCGACTTCCTCGCTTCGGCGGGAATGGGTGTGCTGGTCGCAGCCCGGGACAAGGCTCCCGCAGAGACGGGCTTCGGTGTCGTGGCCAGCGGGCCCGCGACTAGCCGACCGCTCAAATTGGTCGGTTTGGCCGACATCGTCGGTCTATACGAGACATTGGAAGAGGCACGCGCGGCGCTCGGGTGAGTAATTCGGGGAAGTTGGGTATACGGGATTCGCCATGACGACACCGAGTTACCCCTGTAGCCCAGCCGACGGCGACCGCTTCATTCGTAACAATGTCGTCGCTGATGCGCACAACGCAGCCAGGATCCGCGATGAGTTCGCGACCTGGCTGCGCACGCGTGGGGATCTCGACAAGGTTCGGTTCAGCGACGTCGTCCTTGCGGTCAACGAAGCGCTAGCCAATACCGCCGAGTTTGCCTACCTGCAGAGCGGCATTTCCGGCACCATTGATGTCGAAGCCGTCCGCGTCGGCGGCACCCTCACGATCACCGTCACCGACCAGGGCAGCTGGCGTGAACCGACCCCAGCCACATGCAGTCGCAGCCGCGGTCGGGGGATCCCGCTGATGCGGGCGTTGTCCGATGACCTCACCATTGACACCTCTGCGCTGGGCACCACGGTGTGCTTGCGTTTCGAGAACTTCCACGCAGCCCGCCAAAACGACGTCGACTCCAGAGTCGGCTAGGTCACGCGGGCTCGTAGCGCAGCATCGTCACGTTGTCGGCGGGGTAGTCGAAGAGCACCGGCCGCAGCCGCATGCCGACGTGAAGATCGGCCGGCTCGGCGTTCACGATCTCGGTGGAGAACCGAGGGCCCTCGTCCCACTGCACGACCGCGAGCAGCTGCGGCACATCCCCGGCGAAATGCGGGGCCACCGGCCGGTACGCCACGGTGTAGGTATAGAGCGAGGCTGCCCCCGAGATCTCCCGCCACTCCAGGTCGTCGGCCAGCGTGCCGGGCGCCAGGACGCGGGGATAGAACACGTAGCTCTGCGACGACGGCGAGTATTGAATACGGATCTTGTGTTCGGCCAGTGCATCCCAGAACGGTTGGGTGGTCGGCGTCGGGATCGGCATCGGCTTGACGAAATCGCCCATGACTAATCACCTTCCAGCACGAGGGTGGTCTGTTCACTCAGGATGCCGCCGTTGCCGGAGACGAAGGCGCGGTTGCAGTCGGGGACCTGGGTGGCACCCGAGCGGCCCATGATCTGGCGGGTGGCATCACAGATGTGGTGCATACCGCCGGCGGTACCGGCCTGCCCGTAGCCCAGCTGGCCGCCGGCGGTGTTCATCGGGAAGTCGCCGCGGAACGTGAGGTCGTGCTCGGCGATGAACTGCAGGCCCTTACCCTTCTCGCAGAAGCCCGCGTCTTCGAGGCTGAGCAGCACGGTGATCGTGTAGCAGTCGTAGATCGACACCATGTCCATCTCGGCCGGTGTCAGCCCGGCCATCGCAAACGCGGACCCGGCAGCCTTGATCATCGGTGTCTGCAGAAGCTCGTGGGCGTAGGTGGGGGTCTTGTAGGGCACCCGCTCGCCGAATCCCTTGATCCATACCGGCCGGTTGGCGCCGCGGCGGGCCAGGTCGGCGTTGGCTACGACGACCGCCGAGCCCCCCATGACCGGCATCACGATCTCCAACATGTGCAGCGGTGCGGCGATGACGGGGCTGTTCACGACGTCGTCGACGGTGATCGGGGTGTCGTGGAAGATCGCCCCTGGCGTGTGGTTGGCATTGACCCGCTGGTCGACGCTGATTTTGGCCATCGTGCGTTCGTCGTAGCCGTAGGTGGCGCCGTAGAGGGTCGCGACCTGGCCGTAGGGCCCGTTCTGTCCGAGATTGCCGTAGGGAATCTCGAATTCGGCCTGCGGCGAGCCGTACCGGTTGCTCGACGCCCCGAAGTACATCATCTCCGTCATATCCAGCGGTTTGTGCTCACTGGTCGGGGTCATGGCCGTTGCCGGGATCACGCACAGCACGGCGTTGCACAACCCCAGCTCGATGGCCGCCGCGGCGCGCCACACCATCGCCGCCGCGCTCGCCCCGCCGAGGTCGACCTTCTCCGCGAAATTAGCCTTGATGCCCAGGTATTCGATGACGGTCGACGGCACGAAGATCTGCGACTCCTGCAGATGAGTGGTACAGATGCCATCGACGTCGGAGGCCGACAAGCCGGCGTCGTCCAACGCGGCCGCTGCCAGCCGGGCCCACTGCTCGAGGGTGAACTCCAACGGCCCGGTCGGCCGTTTGGTGGAGGGGAGTTCGGTGTAGCCGACGATCGCGGCTTCTCCGCGCAGACCCATGCCGCCGCCCTTCGTGTCATTGCCCAATAACATTAAGCATGTAATCATATTGAGCACTTAATGAGAGTCTCTGGAGAGGTAGCTCACAGTGTCAACACCCTTGGACGGCAAGGTCGCCGTCGTCACCGGCACCAGCCGAGGCGTCGGCCTCGGTATCGCACACGAATTGCTGCGCGCCGGGGCCACGGTCATCGGCTGCTCGCGCGGGCCGCTGGATGCCATACCGGGAGTGGCTGACCACCCGGAGTGGCTGGCCCGGTCCTCGCAGCGGGTCTGCGATCAGGGGGACTACCGGGCAATCGACACGTTCGTCGACGCCGTGGTCGCGGACTACGGCCGCATCGACATCCTGGTGAACAATGCCGGCGGGACGGTGCCCGCACCGCACGTCGAGGACATTCCGGAGCTCGTCTCGCGCATCCAGGGCGCACCGAATTCCGCCGACGACTACGAACGCACGGTGTTGTTCCACGCCTTCGCCATTCAGATGAACCTGATCAGCCCGATGTGGTTCGCCATTCGGGTTTTTCGGCAGATGCGGGAGCAGGACGGCATCGGCTCGATCGTCAACATCTCCAGTGGCGCAGGGCATCCCGCCGGTTCGCCGACGCTGGTGTCTTACGGTGCGGCCAAATCCGGCCTGAACCATCTGACCCGTTCGCTGGCCGAGGAGTGGGGGCCGAAAGTTCGGGTGAACTGTCTGGCGCTCGGTCCGACGATGACCGACAATTTCAAATCCTTTGTGCTCCCCAAGGACGACCCGACGGGCGAGAAGTACTTCCACGCCGTACCCATGAACCGCGCCGGAGAGCCGGCCGAAGTCGGCCGCGCGGTGGTGTTCTTGTCCAGTGGGACAGCCGATTTCATCAACGGCACTACGATCGAGATCGACGGCGGAATGATGCCCGGCGTGCTGTACGAGGCAGGCCTCAAGACCATCACGGATCTGCTGTGAAGCGCGTCATCCAGTTCGCCACCGGCAATGTCGGAAAGCACGCTCTGCCGATGATCATCGAGCGGCCCGGCCTGCAGCTAGTTGGACTGCACGCCCACGGCGCCGACAAGGTGGGCCGTGACGCCGCCGGGGTCTGCGGCCTGTCCGAGCCTACCGGGGTCATCGCCACCAACGACATCGACGCTCTGGTGGACCTGGGTGCCGACTGCGTGGTCTACACCTCGCAGGCCGAAATGCGCCCGCAGCAGGCGATCGAGGAGATCTGCCGATTCCTGCGCGCGGGCACCAACGTTGTCGGCACCTCGATGGTGTGGCTGGTCGCCCCGCACCAGGCTGACGCCTGGATTCGTGAGCCGCTGGCCGCGGCCTGCGCCGAGGGCGGCACCTCGCTCTACATCAACGGCGTCGACCCGGGCTACTCCGGTGACAGCCTCGTCTACACCGCGCTGACGTTGGCCGGGCGGGCCACCGCGATCACGGTCTCAGAGATCTGCGACTACGGCAGCTACGACGATGCCGAGTTCACCGGCGTCAGCTTCGGTTTCGGCACCACACCGGATCACACCCCGATCATGTTCGCCCCGGGTGTGCTGACCTCGCTGTGGGGTGGGCAGGTGCGCTCGCTGGCCGAGATACTCGGCGTCAGCCTCGACGAGGTGCGCGAGCGGCACGAGAACTGGGTGACACCCGAGCAGATCGACTGCACGATGATGAGCGTGCCGCCCGGCCATGTGGCCGCTGTCCGGTTCGCGGTGGAGGGAATCCGCGACGGGCACCCGGTGATCACCATGGAGCACGTCAACCGGCTCACGCCGGTCACCGCGCCGGACTGGCCGTATCCGCCCGACGGGCGGCTCGGAGTGCACCGGGTTGTGGTGCACGGCAATCCCGGAGTGGAGATCAACACCCACCTCGGCCTGGGTGGCGTCGACCACAACGACGGCGGGGTCATCTCCACTGCGGCCCGCGCCGTCAACGCCATCGATGCGGTGTGCGCCGCACCGCCGGGCCTGTTGTCGGTCAAGGACTTACCTGCAGCGCACGGCAACACGGTGATGTGGTGACGCCCAGCATCGCGCCGCGGCGACCACCGGGCGGCAGCCAACAGCGCGCCGACCGCACTCGCGACGCCGTTCTCGACGAGACGGTGCGCTGCGTGATTGACGAGGGGTACGCCGCCGCCAGCGCCAAGCACATCGCCGAACGCGCCGGCGTCACCTGGGGCGTGGTGCAGTATCACTTCGGTGATCGCGACGGCCTGCTGATGGCCGTCGTCGACCGCGGCTTCACCGAGCTGCTCGATTCGCTGCGCAATCTGCCGCCCTCGTCGGTTGCGCAAACCCTCCGCAAGCGAGTCGAATTGGTGGTGCACGCCGCGTGGGACGTGTTCTCCAGCCCGACGTCGCGGGCGTCGTTGGAGATCCTCATCGGCACCCGGGCGATGCGCGACAAGCGGGCAACCCGACACCTCGTCGAATTGCAAAGAGCCATCACCGATTTGAGTCGCGATATCGCCGAGGGGCTGGACAGTCCGCACGCCGCGGCGGTCGGTGACTTGATCTGGGCCACCATGCGCGGCCTGGTGATCTCGCAGCTGGTCATGGCCGGCCCGCTGGACACCAGCCGGGAACTGTCGGCACTGGTCGATGTGATCTGCGCCTACCTGGATCGGCACGGGCAAACTCAATGAGCACCAAGCAAAGCCACAGTTAAGTCATAGCGTCACAGTTCGGTTATGGCCTTGCGCCGATTCGGCGCGCCTGGGTGACATCGGCGGTGAGCCGTGGTGATCATGGCTAAATGACCGAACCACTGGGAATCTCCGTGGGCACGACGAGCCTGGTCGCCGCGCGCGCCGGGTCGGCGGCGGTCATCTGTCCCCCCGAGTTGGCCCTCGGTGACCAGGTGTGGACCGGTTTCGTCGAACGGGTCGGCGACCCGGCGCCCTTGGTGGGGGACGACGGCATCGCCTACCGCGCCGAGCAGCTGCTTGCCCTCGCCTTGTCCGCGCTGGCCGATGCCGACGGATGCGGGCTCGCGGCCGTGGCCGGCATCGCGGTTCCGGCGCACTGGGGCCCCGGCCGCCGCGACGCCTTGCGCGATGCGATCTGGAGCCTGCCCGGGATGGCAGGCACGCCGCCACCGGTCCTCGTTTCCGATGCCACCGCCGCGTTGCGCTCGCTACAGCGTGATCCCGGGCTGCCGGGCCGCGGCGTGATCGTCGTGTGCGACGTCCGGCCTACTGATGCCACCGTCACGCTGGCCGATGCCGGCGCCGACTACCGCCAGATCGGCGAGACCGAGCGGTTGACGGAGTTCTCCGGCGCAGCTCTCGACGGCGTGCTGGACCGGGCCAGGATTTCCCGCACCGATATCAGCGCCGTCACCGCCATTGGAGATGAAGCGTCGACACCGATTGTGGTCCAACAACTCTCGGATCTGGGACTCCCGGTCACAGTCTCGGCGCATCCGCAACTCGATGCGGCGCTCGGGGCGAGCTTGGCCGCAGCCCGCCAGCTGGCGGCCGACGCGCCGACCGGGCTGGCGCCGGCGCCATTGATCGCCGACGTCGGTCCGCAGTCGGCGACGATGGCCGCCGCGCTGGCGTGGTCGGCTGACGAAACTCCGGACGAACCAGTCTCGCAAGGCCAGTCCTACAGCTACAGCGACTACGACTACCGGGGCTACGACGACTACGGCGACAGCGACGACGACCTCTGCGTCCTGGGGGACGACCCGCCCAAGCGGCGCGGATCGGGCCTGACTCGCAGCGTTCCGTTGCTGCTCGGCGGGGCCGCCGCCATCGCCGCGGTCGCGGTCGGCGGGTTCGCGTACACCCTCACCGGTGCCAGCACCCCAGATACACCCAGCACTCCAACGGTGAACCCGGCTCCGGTCACCGCGGTCAATTCCGTGCCGAGCGTTGCGCCGCCACCACCGCAAGCGCCGGCGGCGCCCGCGCCCGCGCCGACCGAGACCGTGACGATGACCAGAGCGCCCGTCAGTACCGTCACCGAGCAGGCGCCGGCACCGCAGACCACCGTTGTCACCGTGGAAACGACGATCACGACAACACCGACCACCACGACGACGCCGACCACCACGACGACGACGCCGACTACCACCACCACGACGCCGACTACCACCACCGAGTGGGACACCACGACGACGAGAGCCCCGCTGATTCCTGGTCTGCCGCCGCCACCCCACATCCCCGGCCTTCCGCCATTGCCTCGAATCGGGTTGGGCTGACGCACGTCGCCACAAGACGTGCAGCTAGACGCTTAGTGTGCGCGATGCCACACGGGTTTCCCGCGCCACGGGCGGGTGAGACCGTTTGCGTCCGCCCGTCGACGGGAAGACCACAGCAGGCAGATAGGGAGTTTCCCTTCACGTCCAACGGGCGTGACGCCACACCGAGAGGAAAAACGGACATGGGCGAACACAACAGCGGACCGGAAGAAGCCGTCAAGGGCATCGTCGAAGGCGTCAAGGGCAAGGCCAAGGAAGTCATCGGCGCCGTCACCGGCCGGGACGACCTCCAGCGTGAGGGCCAGGCCCAGCAGGACAAGGCTGATTCTCAGCGGGAGGCCGCTCAGAAGGAAGCCGAGGCCGAGAGCGCTCGGGCCGCCGCAAAGGCGAACGAGGCGCGCGAAAAGGCTGAGCAGAGCTAACGTTTCGACGTTACGGGCCCGGCACCCTCAAGGGGGGTGCCGGGCCTGTTGCATGTTTGCCGATTTCGGGCGTGGGAATTCTGTCGAGACGCAATCCGCCTGGACAGAAGGTGTTCACCATGCCGAACGCGTCGATCAAGAACGAAAAGATGTATCGGGACCTTCGTGAGGAAGCTAACTCGTTGTCGGGGTATTCCAGCTCACCAAAGAGAAGCTGATCACGGAACTCCGCGACCACTGAGCGTGGTTCCCGCGTTCTAGCCTTCGGCCCCGGGCACGCTTGTACGGGCTGCGACCGATTGGGCTGAGCCGGTGTCGAATACCTCGATGGCGACGTCCTCGTCGTGGTACCCGCCGATGCGATGCAGTCCGGGGTTGGCGCCGATGATCGCGTTGGCGGCATCGCCGGAGAGCGGATAGTCGTCCACCGGATGCCGCCAGTGCGCGGCGATCACGGTGGCGTTCGACGGCAGGCGCGGAACCTCGCGGTCCAGTATCGCCCGCAGTGCCGCGGCGTCGAAATAGTATGCGACTTCCGAAATCACGACCAGATCGAAATCGCCTGCTGGCCAAGGTGTATCGAGCGATTGATGCAGCAGGGTGACGGCCTCGCGCCGCCCACTGCGGCGTAGCCGGGCGTCGGCCTGTTCCAATGCTGTCTCGGCGATATCGACGGCTGTCACGTGATCGCAGCGCGCGCTCAATTGTTCGGTGAGCACCCCGATGGAGCATCCCGGCTCGAACGCATGGCGGTACCGCTCGTCGGGGAGCACTGCCACCGTGAGCGCGTACTTGCGACGCTCGTACCAGCGCGACTCGAGCTGCCACGGGTCGGCCGACGCCTCGTAGAGAGCGTCGAAATAGCCGTCGGGCAAGTCCCGCGTCACCGGAACACCACCTCGCCCACGTGAAGCAGCCGTGTCACGACATGAGGTGGCAGTATCGGATCGCGACCGGCGCCACCGGGTTCGAGCTGACTCTGGAACAACTCCACGGCTCGTTGCTTGCGTTCCGCCGCAACAGAATCCGTCACGACTCGAGCAGCACGATGCCCCGGAATATTCGGGTCGTCGGGCTTGGCCCAGTGCCACATCCAGACCGGATACTCCAACAGGACCGCGCCGGTGCGGGACGCGGCCACAGCCGCAGCGCGGCCGACGGCCTCGTGGTCTGGATGACCGTCGCCGCGCCAGGTCGCCGCGCACCAGGTGCCGGCCGGCCGCTCGTGAAGGAGGTCGCTCAGGGAATCGGCCAGCCTGGCTTCTTGATCAGCCAAGCCACCGTCGGGAAGTCCCAGGAATGTCGGCCGATGCAGGCCCAGCAGGGCTGCCGCGCAGCGTGATTCGTGGCGTCTGGCTTGTTCGAGACGCTTCTGCTCCCAGGGTGCCAGATCCGGCCATGCCGCGCCGCCGTCGCTCGCGACAACTGTGTGCACGTCGACACCGCGTGCCGCAGCCATGACCGTGGCGCCGCCGAATCCGAGTGTCTCGTCGTCGGGATGCGCTGCCACCACGACCAAGCCGGGGCAGTCCTCGAGTCGCAGCGGGGGAAGGGAGTCCCGCCACGGGAGCCATTCTTCGGCCGGTGTGCCGCCGTCGGCGATTGGCGCATCGGCCAGCCGGAGGGCGTTGCTGGCCTCATCGGGTCTCATCGGGCCACCAGGGCACCCAGTGCGGCAAGGTCCTTCTCGGCGTGACTCTGCCTGACGTACATGGTCAGATCGGCGACGTGGCGGGCATGGGCGGCATCGAGCGCCAGAGGTGTGGGGCCGAGTGCGCGGGCAGTGCGACCGATGACTTCCTCGACCGCCCTTTCCACCACTGCCCGCAGCCGCCGGGCCGCGACCTCCGCATCATCGCTCGGTGCGGTATCGACGTGTTCGGCGGTGCGGGCAAGCAGGGCCTGCGCCCCGGCGAGTGCGGCGTCGACCGCTCCGAGATGAGCCGCGGCGTGCGGATCGCCGGCGTGTTTGTCGGCCACCGCACGGTAGAGCGGAGCAGCCACGGCGCGGGCGGCCCCCAGCCAGCAGGCGGCGACCCCGGCCGCACCGTGCCAGAAGCCTGGCCGGCTCAGATAATCGCCCGGCCCGCCGACCGGAATGGCGGGCGCGTCGCTGAACCGCACTGACCGGGTGTCCGAGCCCGCCATCCCTGCGTTGCGCCAATTGCTCTGCAGCGGTTGCACTCCGGGGCCACAGAGGTCTACGGCGAACAGTCCGCGGCTGCCGGCCGAGGTGGTGGCAGTCACCAGCGCGTCCGAGCAGAGCCCGGCACCGGAACACCACGCCTTGGTCCCGCTCAACGACACCCCGCGGCCGTCCTCATGGGCCCGGACCGTGGCATCCGGTGCCTCCGCCGCCCAGACCCCCCACAACCGGCCGGGCCGTGCCGGTGGCCCGGAAAGCTCGGCCAGGATGGCAACCGCGTCGGTGTGTGCCTCGGCGAGCCGGCCGGCCACCACATCGGACTCACACAGGTCGGCAAGTGCCGACCAGCGCGACAAAGTTCGGCCCGAGCCGGGCAGCGGCAGATCCAGTTCACCAGCATCCAGCCACCGGCCGACCGTGGTGATCATGCCGAGTCCCTGGCCGGCCTCGCCAGCGCACCGCGCAGGTGAGCGGCGAATCCGGCTGGGGCGCGGCCGATCTGGCGGGCCGACGTGACCACTGAGAGCCTGGTGTCGCGGCGGATCCGGTATCCGGCCGCTTCGAATCGGCGCACCAGGTCGACGTCTTCGCCGGTGGCCTGCTCGGTGAACCCACCCACGTGCCAGTACGCGTCCGCGGCGAATCCCATATTGGCTCCATGGATGTGCTCATGGCCACCGCGATCCCGGTGAATCTTGGCGTGGTAGGCGCGAAGGTAGCGCCGGGCGGCGGCGGCGGGGATGTCTCGCCAGTTGTTTATGCGGACGACGCCGAGCACCATGTCGGCCTGAGCCGTGAGCTGACGCAGCAGCCAGTTCGCATCGACCCGGGAGTCGGCATCGGTGGTCGCATACCAGGTGAGCCCGTCCCCGAACCGTGCCCGCGCGTACGAGAATCCCGCGGCCCGGGCTTTGCCCACGTTGTGCGCCTCGATCGGCAGGAAATGCACGGTCGGCCCGAATCGATCAGCTAGGGCGCTACTTCCGTCATCGCAGGCATCCAGCACCACGATCACAGTCACCGGCAAGTCGACCCGCGCAGCTGCCGCGAGGAGCGCGGTCAGGCAGTCGGGCAAGGCACACACCTCGTTGTGGGCGGGAACCACGACGACCACGTGGTCGAAATCTACTCGGGACACGCTCTCTGAAATAGCCGCTGGCAGCGGGTTTCACACCTTCTCAGCGCGGGCTCGACTGTGCCGCATCGACAATTTTCGCCGCCACCTCGGCCAGCGGGACGTTTGCGTCGTGCGAGAGCTGCCGCAGCATCTCGAAAGCCCGCTCGGCATTCATGCTGTAGCGCTCCATGATCATGCCCTTGGCCTGTCCGATGATGTCGCGGCTGGCCAGCGCCTCGTGGAACTGTGCCTCGCGCCGCGCCGCATCCCACAACAACGCCGAGTGGGCGGCCACCAGCGACCCCAGTTCACGGGTCCGGTCGTCGAAGGCGTGGGGGCGTTCGGCGAACACGTTCAGCGCACCCTTCGACTTTCCGGTCAGGAACAGCTGAAAGCCCATGATGCTGCGCACCGGCGTGCTCTCGAGTGCTTCGGCGCGGAACTTCGGCCAGCGCGTGTCGTTTTCGAGGTCGTTGACCTCGACGACACGCTGATGCCACGCCGATGACAGGCAGGGGCCTTCGCGATGACGGCGCTGGATGTCGTCCATGCGGATGGCCCACGGATGCGTGGCCGACGGGGTCTCGATGTCGTAGGCGGCCGACGTCACGGTCACATTCGCGTAGTCCACGCCCGGCAGCTCCGCCACTGCGTGTTCCACCAGTTCGACGATCACGCCGCCCTCGAGACTTCTGCGTTCGTAGATACGCCGGGTTATGTCGGCGATGCGCGCGGGTGCATCCGCTGGATGTGGGCCATCATCGAACGACATGACAATTTCCATACCCGCCAGGGCGGGTGGCACAACATCGACGCGACGGGGGACCCGATGACCGAGCGCACCAAGGCGCGGCGCGGCCCGATCGCGCGCAATGCCGTCGGCCCCGCCTCGGCGGAGGCGTTCGTCATCATCGCCATCGCGACCATCCTGTTGACCCGGCTCTATCTCCAACTCACCGGATATCCGCAAATCGGCGGCGGTGACCTGCACATCGCGCACTCGCTGTGGGGCGGCGCGCTGATGATGCTGGCCCTGCTGATCGGCTGGATGGCTCTGGGCTCCGGCGCGCGGACGGTGGCCGTGGTGCTGGGCGGCATCGGGTTCGGCCTGTTCCTCGACGAGGTCGGCAAGTTCGTCACCAAGGACAACGACTACTTCTACGGCCCCGCCGCCGAGATCATGTACATCCTGGTGTGCCTGATCCTGGTCGGCGCCCGTGCCGTGCGTGCGATCCGGCCGCTGAGCGCGCATGAATGTCTGGCGTCGGCGGCCACGATCGCCGCCGACGGGATGGCTCGCGGTGTGGCCGACCACCGTCGCGAGATCGGGCTGCGACTCGTCGAGCAGGCCCGGGCCGGGGGAGCAGCGGACGATGATGTCGAGAACGTCCGAGCTCTATTACAGTCGGCCGACCGTGCCTCTGACCGGCTCTACCGGCTGCGGCAGTGGGCTCAGCGGTTGATTCCTCCCGTGTTTCGCAGCCCGAAGTGGATTCCCTGGGTGGGCTGGCTGCTGGTGGCCGGCGCAGTGTTCGGGTTGTTCTTCCACGCGCTGGGGATCGCCTTGGGCGGGCGTTTCTACGGCGACGAACACGTCAAGGTCCACCTGGCCGGCAAGAGCCCGGCCACGATGATCCTGTTGGTCAGTGCGGGGCTGACCCTGGCGATGGCGCTGCCCGCGATGATCGCGCTGCGGCGCACCACGAAGGTGTGGCCGCTGCGCCTGCTGCGCAACAGCGCGCTGGTGTTCACCTTCCTCAGCGCGCTGGTTCACTTCGGCACCGAGGGTTTCGCCGCGCTGATCAGCCTGGCCATTGGCCTGTTCGGCTTGGCGATCCTCACGTATCAAGTCGACGTCGCCGCGCGCAAAGCCGCGCCTAGACCACCGACAGATAGCGCTGGGTGATCACCCGCTGAATCAGCGAGGCGACCGGCGCCCCGATCTGGCTCCACCACGTCGCAGGCGTGGAAAACGCCACCACCTCGGCGTGCACGGACTCGTCCGCGGGCTCGTAACGCACCCCGAACATCTCCTCGCCCGACACGGCGTGCCCGGGCAGGCTGCCGTAGGCGAAACCGCGGCGGTTGAGTTCGTCGACCACGTAGACCACCCGGCACGGCGCGGCGAACGGCCCCAACCGCCCCAGCACGTCCGTGCCGACCTCGGCGACCTCGGTGGTGGCGGCCACCCGCAGGCCGGCGCCGCGCAGCATCCCGTAGTGCATCACCGCGCTGGCCGCCTGTTCGAAACGGGGCCGGCCGCTGCCGATCCGCGACGACAGCCGCACATGGTGGTAGCCGGCCGGCAGGTCCGCTGCCGTGGCCCCCACCTCGGCGTAGGTCAAGGGCCGGCCGGCCAGGTCACTGAGCTTCACCGGTCTACGGTAGCCAGGTGGCAGAAGACATGACGGCGATCGGTGAGGTCGCGGCGGCGCTGCACCCCGGCGGTGGATTCAACCCGCCCGTCCCGACGGAGAAGGGCGGCCCGGATTACGGCCGGTTCATCGAGGCCGTACGCGAGCTGCAGGATCGCGCGCGTGCCGCCGACGCGCCCGACGAGGTGGTCACCCAGGCCGCCGACCTGCTCGAGCAGGCGTCGGCAATCCTGAGGCCGTACGACGCCGACGAGTGGTCGACCCCGTCCGGCCGGCGGATGGATTTGCCGATGCGCGGCAGCATCGTCACCGTCCCCAACGAGACCGAAGTGGGTGAGGACGGGCGACTGCGGGGCTGGGTCCGGTTCCGGCGCTATCACCTCGGCCGCAACGGGGCCGTGCACGGTGGATTCATCGCCCACCTTTTCGACTCGGTGCTGGGCAAGACGTCGTTCCTGGTGACCGGCGGCCCCTACCAGCGCACCGCGTACCTGCACGTCAACTACCGCAAGATCGTGCCGATCGAGAAGGAACTTCAGGTCGACGCGGGGGTGCTGCGGACCGAAGGTCGCAAGATCTTCGTCGACGTGCGGCTTTCCGACGGCGATGACCTGCTGGCCGACGGGGAAGGACTGTTCGTGACGCTCAAACCGGGGCAGCCATGAAGCGCCTTCTGCGCGGGTGGGCGGGCCGGCGGGAGACGTTGCGGGAGCGGCCGGTCGCCGACTTCGTCTACCGGGTGCTGGTGGCAGTCGTCGGGCTCACCGTGCTGCTCATCGGGATCGTCGCGATCCCGTATCCCGGCCCTGGCTGGGCCATCGTGTTCCTCGGGCTGGCGATCCTGGCCACCGAGTTCTATTGGGCGCACCGCACCCTGTCGTTCACCCGGGCGCGCTACGACAGTGTGATGGCGTGGTTCCGCAGGCAAGGCTGGTGGGTGCAGGCGCTGGGTGCGGTGTTGACCGCCGCCGTGGTGGTGGCCACGCTGTGGCTGGTCGGCGCGGTGGGCTGGACGGCCGGACTGCTGGGCTTGGACCATCCCGCGTTGGACAGCCCCATCGCCCTCGGCGCCTGACCAGCGCCCCGATAGCATGGTCGCGTCCGATCGCGAGCACCGCAGTAGGTGTCTCGTGTCTGTTTCAGCCGAAAGAGGCCAGCAATGAGCGCCCCCGCATACCCCGCCCCAGCAGCCCCGATCCGGGTGCCTGCCGGGACTACCGCGGGCGCTGCGGTGCGCGACGCCGGGCTGCCGGGCCGTGGCGAACCCGGCGCGATCGTCGTCGTGCGCGACGGTGATGACAAGCTGCACGACCTGAGCTGGACCCCCGACGCCGACGTCGACGTGATTCCGGTGGCCGCCGACACCGACGAGGGCCGCAGCGTGATCCGGCATTCGGCCGCACACGTGCTGGCTCAGGCGGTGCAGGAACTCTTCCCGCAAGCCAAGCTCGGCATCGGCCCGCCGATCACCGACGGCTTCTACTACGACTTCGACGTGCCGGAGGCCTTCACACCGGAGGATCTCGAGGCGCTGGAGAAGCGGATGCGCAAGATCGTCAAGGACGGTCAGCTGTTCTCCCGGCGGGTGTATGACTCCAAAGACGAAGCCCGTGCCGAGTTGGCCGGTGAGCCCTACAAACTGGAGCTGGTCGACGACAAATCCGGCGACGCCGACATCATGGAGGTCGGCGGCGACGAGCTGACCGCCTACGACAACCTCAATCCCCGTACCCGCGAACGCATTTGGGGGGACCTGTGCCGCGGGCCGCACATCCCGACCACCAAGGACATTCCGGCGTTCAAGCTCACCCGCAGCTCGGCGGCCTACTGGCGCGGCGACCAGAACAATGCCAGCCTGCAACGCATCTACGGCACCGCGTGGGAGTCGCAGGAGGCCTTGGACCGTCACCTCGAGCTGATCGAGGAGGCGCAGCGCCGCGACCATCGCAAGCTCGGCGTCGAGCTGGACTTGTTCAGCTTCCCCGACGAATTGGGTTCTGGCCTACCGGTTTTCCACCCCAAGGGCGGCATCATCCGGCGTGAGCTGGAAGACTATTCGCGTCGCAAGCATGAGCAGGCCGGCTACGAGTTCGTCAACACCCCGCACATCACCAAAGAACAGCTCTATATCACCTCCGGGCACCTGGAGTGGTACGCCGACGGCATGTTCCCGCCGATGCACATCGACGCCGAGTTCGACGAGGACGGCAAGCTGCGCAAGCCGGGGCAGGACTACTACCTCAAGCCGATGAACTGCCCGATGCACCACCTGATCTACCGGTCGCGGGGCCGGTCGTATCGGGAACTGCCGTTGCGGCTCTTCGAATTCGGCTCGGTGTACCGCTACGAGAAGTCCGGTGTGGTGCACGGCCTGACCCGGGTGCGCGGCATGACTCAGGACGACGCGCACATCTATACGACTCGTGAACTGATGCGCGACGAGTTGGCTTCGCTGCTGCGGTTCGTGCTCGACCTGCTCGCCGATTACGGCCTCGATGACTTCTATCTGGAACTCTCCACCAAGAACCCGGACAAGGCCGTCGGCTCCGACGAGATGTGGGAAGAAGCCACCGAGACCCTGCGTGAGGTCGCTGAAGCGTCCGGTCTACAGCTGGTACCCGATCCGGGCGGTGCGGCGTTCTACGGCCCCAAGATCTCCGTGCAGGTCAAGGACGCGCTCGGGCGCAGCTGGCAGATGTCGACTATCCAGCTCGACTTCAACATGCCCGACCGGTTCGAGCTGGAGTACACCGCCGCCGACGGCACCCGCCAGCGGCCCGTGCTGATTCACCGTGCGCTGTTCGGCTCGATCGAGCGGTTCTTCGGGGTCCTCACCGAGCACTACGCGGGTGCGTTCCCGGTGTGGCTGGCGCCGGTTCAGGTGGTCGGCATCCCGGTCGCCGAGGCCCACGTGCCATATCTGGAAGACGTTGCCGCCGAGCTGAAGTCGCACGGCGTACGGGTTGAGGTCGATACCAGCGACGACCGGATGGCCAAGAAGATCGTGAACCACACCAATCAGAAGGTGCCGTTCATGCTGCTCGCGGGAGATCGCGATGTCGAGGCGGGCGCGGTGTCATTCCGGTTCGGGGACCGCACCCAGATCAACGGAGTGCCCCGGGCCCAGGCAGTCGCCACGATCAAGAAATGGATCGCCGACCGCAAGAATGATGCTCCCACAGCCGAACTGGTGACGGTCGACGGTGGCTGACGACCAAAACGCCATCGTCGACTCGGGAGCCGGCGAACCGGACCGGCTCCAGCGCCTGTGGACCCCGCACCGGATGAGCTACATCCTGGACGTGCCCGCGCAGAAAGAAGGCCGGGCCGCAGGGCCTTCCAAGCCGTTCACCGACATCCCCACGTTGCCCGACGAAGACGGTCTGGTGGTCGCCCGCGGCGAGCAGGTCTACGTGGTGCTCAACCTGTACCCGTACAACCCCGGCCATCTGATGGTGGTGCCCTACCGGCAGGTGTCGGAGCTCGAGGACCTCACCGCGGCCGAGAGTGGCGAGCTGATGGCCTTCACCCAGAAGGCGATTCGCGTCATCAAGGCGGTGTCGAGCCCGGACGGGTTCAACGTCGGGCTCAACCTCGGGAAGTCCGCGGGCGGTTCACTGGCCGAGCACCTGCACATGCATGTGGTGCCGCGCTGGGCCGGCGACGCCAACTTCATCACGATCGTTGGTGAAACCAAGGTCATCCCGCAGCTGCTGCGCGACACCCGCAAACTGCTGGCCGACGAATGGGTCCGCCAGCCGTGAGCGATTTCTACCTGATGACCCGCGCCGCGTACGCCAAGCTGAGTACGCCGGTGGCCAAGGGTGCGCTGAAAATCGGGCTGACCCCCGACATGGTCACGATCATCGGCACCGCGGGTTCGGTGCTGGCTGCGCTGACCCTGTTCCCGATTGGCGTGCTGTGGTGGGGCGCGGTAGCCGTGTTCGTCTTCGTGCTCGCCGACATGCTCGACGGCGCGATGGCACGCCAACGCGGCGGCGGCACCCGCTTCGGTGCCGTCCTCGACGCCACCTGCGACCGCATCAGCGACGGCGCGATCTTCTGTGGCTTGTTGTGGTGGTCGGTGTTCGGGCTGCACAGCTCGTCACTGATGGTGGCCACCCTGATCTGCCTGGTGACCTCGCAGGTGATCTCCTACGTCAAAGCCCGGGCCGAGGCCAGCGGACTCGACGGTGGCGGCGGGCTCATCGAGCGGCCTGAGCGGCTGATCATCGTGCTGGTCGGCGCCGGGTTTTCCGGCTTCCCCCTATTCCCGATCCCGGTGCTGCTGCCGGTCGCGATGTGGATTTTGGCGGTGGCCAGCCTGGTGACGGTCGGCCAGCGCGTGCGCACGGTGCGCTCCAGCCCCGGTGCGATGGACAAGATCCCGCCGGCCACTAGGCAGCCTGCAGCCGATGAACCCGAAGGCACCGAGCAGTGATCAGCACACCGGCGCAGCTGTGGACAGCGGGGCGCAGCCGATTGCCGAGCGGCGAGAATCTGTCCGACCTGGGCTACGCCGCGGGCTGGCGTCTGGTGCGTGCCATGCCGGAGTTCGTGGCGCGCAACGCTTTCGATGCCGGCGCCTGGTATGCCGCGCAGGGTGGCGGGCCCGGGCAGCTACGCAAGAACTTGGCCAGGGTGATCGGCACGACACCCGCCGAAGTGCCGGATTCGCTGGTTCGTGCTTCGCTGGCCTCTTACGCCCGATATTGGCGGGAGGCATTCCGGTTGCCCACGATGGACCACACCAAGCTGGGGCCCGAGCTCGACAAGACTGCGTACGGCAAGGAACACCTGGAGGCCGCGCTGGCCGCCGGCCGCGGTGCGATCCTGGCGCTGCCGCACAGCGGCAACTGGGACATGGCCGGGGTGTGGCTGGTCCAGCTGAACGGCACCTTCACGACGGTGGCCGAGCGGCTCAAGCCCGAATCGCTGTACCGGCGCTTCCTCGACTACCGCGAGAGCCTCGGCTTCGAGGTTCTGCCACTGACCGGAGGGGAACGGCCGGCCTACGAGGTTCTGGTCGAACGGCTCCGGGCCAACAAGGTGGTCTGCCTGATGGCCGAGCGGGACCTGAGCCACTCAGGGGTTCCCGTCGACCTGTTCGGGGAGGCCACCCGGATGCCGGCCGGCTCGGCCAAGCTGGCCTTGGACACCGGCGCCGCACTGATACCGGTGCACTCCTGGTTCACCGACGACGGTTGGGTCGTCGACCTCTACCCGGAACTGGACTGCTCCAGCGGTGACGTCGGTGTCATCACCCAGGCGCTGGCCGACCGGTTCGGCGCGAATATCGCCGAGCACCCCCAGGATTGGCACATGCTGCAACCGCAGTGGCTGGCTGATCTGTCCGACGAGCGGCGGGCCCGCCTGCGGGAGGATCGGCCCACCTGATGCGGATCGGCATGGTCTGCCCGTACTCGTTCGACGTGCCTGGAGGGGTGCAGTCGCACATCCTGCAGCTTGCCGAGGTGATGCGACATCGCGGCCACGACGTCAGTGTGCTGGCGCCGTCATCGCCGCATGTCGAACTGCCGGACTACGTGGTCTCCGGCGGCAAGGCCGTACCGATTCCGTACAACGGCTCGGTGGCCCGGCTGCGGTTCGGTCCGGCCACTCACCGGCATGTCAAAAAGTGGCTTGCGCATGGGGATTTCGACGTGCTGCACCTGCATGAACCCAACGCGCCGAGCCTGTCGATGCTGGCGCTACAAGCAGCCGAAGGCCCGATCGTCGCGACGTTTCACACCTCGACCACCAAATCGCTGACTCTGAGCGTGTTCCAGGGCATCCTGCGGCCCTATCACGAAAAGATCGTCGGCCGGATCGCCGTGTCCGAACTGGCCCGGCGCTGGCAGATGGAAGCGCTGGGCTCCGACGCCGTCGAGATTCCCAACGGCGTCGACGTCGCCGCCCTGGCGTCGGCGCCGCGGCTGGACGGCTATCCGCGGCCCGGCAAGACCGTGTTGTTTCTCGGGCGCTTCGACGAACCCCGCAAGGGCATGGCGGTTCTGATCGGGGCGCTGCCCGCGCTGGTGGAGCGGTTCGCGGACATCGAGATCCTGATTGTCGGGCGAGGTGACGAGGACGAGCTGCGGGAGAAGCACGGCGACCTGGCGGGTCACCTGCGTTTCCTCGGTCAGGTCGACGACGCCGAGAAAGCGGCCGCGCTGCGCAGCGCCGACGTGTACTGCGCACCACACACCGGCGGCGAAAGCTTCGGCATCGTGCTGGTGGAGGCGATGGCCGCGGGCACCCCGGTGGTGGCCAGTGATCTCGACGCCTTCCGGCGGGTGCTGCTCGACGGCAAGGCCGGCCGGCTGGTACCCGTCGACGACTCGGCGGCAATGGCCGAGGCGCTCATCGAGGTGCTCGATGATGACGCCCTGCGCAAGCGCTATGTTGCGGCGGCCAAGGCCGCGGTGCGCCGCTACGACTGGCCGGTGGTGGCCGACCAGATCATGCGGGTCTACGAGACCGTCGCTGGGGCAGGCGTGAAGGTTCGGGTGGCGGGATCGGCGGCCCGCAGCGAAGCAACTCGGGGAAATAGCTAGTGGCACCCGGGTTGTACTGGGTGCTGACCGCCGTTCTCATCGTCGGACTCGTGGTCAGCGCCATGCTGGCCCTGCAGACCGCCGGCCGGCTGGACCGGCTGCACATCCGCTACGACCTGTCCTGGCAGGCGCTCGACGGGGCGCTGGCCCGGCGCGCGGTCGTCGCCCGGGCGGTGGCCGCCGACGCCTACCGCGGGCGGCCGGAAGGCAAGCGGCTGGCCGCGCTTGCCGACGCGGCCGAACGCGCCCCCCGATCCGGCCGCGAAACCGCCGAAAACGAACTGTCGGCGGCGCTGGCGATGGTCGACCCGACGTCGATGCCGGTGGCGCTGGTCGCCGAGCTGGCCGATGCCGAAGCCCGGGTGCTGCTGGCCCGGCGGTTCCACAACGACGCCGTTCGCGACACCCTGGCGCTGCGGGAGCGGCGCCCGGTTCGCTGGCTGCGGCTGGCCGGCACTGCGCCGCTGCCCACCTATTTCGAGATCGCTGAGCGCGCGGCCGGCGCCGCAGACCCCACCGCCGCGACGCAGGAGAATCCCGACCAACCGGACCGGCGCACCTCGGCGCGGGTCGTCCTGCTCGACGAGCAGGGTGCGGTGCTGTTGTTCTGCGGATCCGACCCGGCCGTCACCGGCGGTGCGGCGCCGCGCTGGTGGTTCACCGTCGGCGGTCAGGCGTTACCCGGCGAACGGCTGGTCGATGCCGCTGTCCGCGAGCTCGCTGAGGAGACCGGACTGCGGGTGGAACCGGCGGCGATGATCGGGCCGGTGTGGCGCCGCGACTCGCTGATCGACTTCAACGGCAAGGTCGTGTCCAGTCAGGAGTTCTACTTCATCCACCGCACCACCCGCTTCGAACCGACCTCGGCTGGGCGGACCCCGCTCGAACTGCGGTACATTCACGGCCATCGCTGGTGTGACTCAGCTGCGATCGATCAGCTGGCCGCAGGCGGGCAGACGGTGTACCCGTTGCAGCTCGGTGAGCTGCTCGCGGAGGCGAATCTACTGGCCGACGGACGAGCCGGCGGACCGGGCAGGGAGTTGCACCCCATCCGCTGACACGTTCGTTTCCCGGTCGCTTCGCACCTGCCCGCCGGGGCACATATTGAGTTTTGCACGGCCCTTTAGACTGGATCCGTATCAAACGAAGGGATTGACAGTGGATACCAACGGTTCGGGTAGCCCCGCGCAGACCGGTACCGCTCGGGTTAAGCGCGGCATGGCGGAGATGCTCAAGGGCGGCGTCATCATGGACGTCGTCACCCCCGAGCAAGCGCGCATCGCCGAGGGCGCCGGAGCGGTGGCCGTCATGGCGCTCGAGCGCGTCCCGGCCGACATCCGCGCCCAGGGCGGTGTGGCCCGGATGAGTGACCCCGATCTGATCGAGGGCATCATCGCGGCAGTCACCATCCCGGTGATGGCCAAGGCGCGCATCGGACACTTCGTCGAGGCGCAGATCCTGCAGAGCCTCGGTGTGGATTACGTCGACGAATCCGAGGTGCTGACCCCGGCCGACTACACCCACCACATCGACAAGTGGAAGTTCACCGTGCCGTTCGTGTGCGGGGCGACCAACCTGGGCGAGGCGCTGCGCCGCATCACCGAGGGAGCGGCGATGATCCGCTCCAAGGGTGAAGCCGGCACCGGCGACGTCTCCAACGCGACCACCCACATGCGGTCCATCGGGGCTGAAATCCGCCGGCTGTCATCGCTGGCGGAGGACGAGCTCTACGTCGCGGCCAAGGACATGCAGGCCCCCTACGACCTGGTCGTCGAGGTGGCGCGGGCCGGCAAGCTGCCGGTCACGCTGTTCACCGCCGGCGGTATCGCCACGCCCGCCGACGCCGCGATGATGATGCAACTCGGCGCCGAGGGCGTGTTCGTCGGCTCGGGCATCTTCAAGTCCGGCGACCCCGCCGTGCGGGCCGCCGCCATCGTCAAGGCCACCACCTTCTACGACGACCCCGACGTGCTGGCGCGGGTGTCGCGGGGGCTCGGTGAGCCCATGGTGGGAATCAACGTGGAGGAGATCGCGGAGCCGCATCGACTGGCTCAGCGCGGCTGGTAACGGTGGCGATAGAACAGATCCTCGACCTTGAGCAGCTCGAGGTCAACATCTACCGCGGGCAGGTGTTCAGCCCCGAATCCGGTTTCCTGCAGCGCACTTTCGGTGGCCACGTCGCCGGGCAGTCACTGGTATCCGCGGTCCGCACCGTCGACCCCGCCTTCCAGGTGCACTCGCTGCACGGCTACTTCCTGCGGCCCGGCGACGCCACCGCCCCGGCGGTGTACATCGTCGAACGGCTGCGCGACGGCGGATCGTTCGTCACCCGCCGGGTGAACGCCATCCAGCACGGCGAGACCATCTTCTCGATGTCGGCGTCGTTCCAGAGCGATCAGAGCGGCCTCGAACACCAGGACGAGATGCCCGCCGCGCCGCCCCCGGACGACCTGCCCGGATTCATCTCCAAGGGCGGAGTGTTCGACGACGCCGGCTTTGCCCAATTCGCCGAATGGGACGTCCGCATCGTGCCGCGCGAACAGGTGGCCAGGCTGCCCGGCAAGGCCTCCCAGCAGCAGGTGTGGTTCAGGCACAAGGACCCGCTGCCCGACGATCACGTGTTGCACATCTGCGCGCTGGCCTACATGAGCGATCTCACGCTGCTCGGCTCGGCGCAGGTCAACTACCCCGAGGAACGTAAACACCTGAATGTCGCGTCGCTGGATCACGCCATGTGGTTCATGCGGCCGTTCCGGGCCGACGAGTGGCTGCTGTACGACCAGTCCTCGCCGTCGGCTTGCGGCGGCCGGTCGCTGACCCAGGGCAAGATCTTCAACCGCTACGGAGAGATGGTGGCGGCTGTCATGCAGGAGGGGCTCACCCGCTACCGTCGCGGATACACCGGCCCATGACTGGGTCCAATGTCGCCGGCCCAGCGGCTCCGCCCCGGGTGGGCGTGCTGGCACTGCAGGGCGACACTCGGGAGCATCTGGCGGCGCTGCGGGAAGCCGGCGCGGAGGCGTCCACGGTGCGCCGCCGCAGCGAACTCGACACGGTGGACGCATTGGTGATCCCGGGCGGGGAGTCGACGACCATGAGCCATCTGCTGCGCGAATTCGAGCTGCTGGATCCGCTGCGCCAGCGCCTGGCCGACGGCATGCCGGCCTACGGTTCGTGCGCGGGCATGATCCTGCTGGCCAGCGAGATCCTCGATGCCGGCGCGCCGGGCCGCGAGGCGGTGCCACTGGGTGGTATCGATATGACGGTGCGGCGCAACGCTTTTGGACGCCAAGTGGATTCCTTCGAAGGTGATATCGATTTCGACGGGCTGGACGGGCCCGCCCACGCGGTGTTCATTCGGGCGCCATGGGTGGAGCGGGTCGGGCCGCAGGTGCAAGTCCTGGCGCGCGCCGGTGACCACATCGTGGCGGTGCGGCAGGGTCGCATGCTGGCCACCGCGTTCCATCCCGAGATGACCGGCGATCGGCGGGTGCACAAGCTGTTCGTCGATATCGTGACCGCACGCCCCTAATTCGTCGCTTGACGTTCAGGGCGTGTCAATGCGGGCAATCGCCCGTTGCCTTGATCTCTGCCTCATACTAGAGGTCACGCGCTCACGGCGCGGTGGTAGGAGGTCGTGATGATCAACTGGTTGACCAGCCGGGTGCGTCAGCTTCTCGATGACCAGGGCGCGAAATCCACTGCGGGCCTCTGGCGTCCTGCCTGGCAGAGCAATTCGTCCGCGGTGCGGCCCATCAGCTGGTGGCGCGCGCTCTAGCAACCCCTGTCTCGAACAGGCCGAACACGGTATCGGTGAGTTTTCCCAGCACGGCCAGCAATACGATCGCCAGCAGCATCACGTCGGTCCGGCCGGTGTTCTGGCTGTCGATGAGTAAGAACCCGAGCCCCTTCGACGATGCGATCAGTTCGGCCGCGACGAGGAACAGCCACGCGTTCGCCAGCCCCAATCGGAGACCGTTGATCAGTTCGGGTGCGGCGGCAGGCAGCGAGACGGTCAGCAGAAGGCTTGTGCCGTAACGCCCATAGGCTCGTCCCACCTCGAGCAGTTGGTCGTCGACATGGGCCAGTGCCGATGCGGTGGTGGTATAGACCGGGAAGAACGCGCCGATCGCGACTAACAGCACCTTGGGTTCTTCACCGATGCCGAACCACAACAGCAGCAGCGGAACCCACGCCAACGAGGGCACGGTACGGATGGCCCCGACTGTCGGGCCGATGAACCGGCGCACCGTGACTGACAACCCCACCAGTGAGCCGAGGACCAATCCGGTTGCCGCTCCGGACAAGTAGCCGAGGAACACCCGCCCCAGGCTGGCCTGAAGGTGCACCCAGAGTTGGCCGTTGGCCAGTAGGACGACGGACGCGCGTGCGACATCGGCGGGGGCCGGCAGCTGGCTGTCGGAGAACACGTGCGAGGCCGCGACGAGCTGCCAGACGCCGACCAGCGCGACAGGGACGATGACCCCTAGCAGCGCGACCGGTGCGCGCCGCAGTGCGGCGGCGCGCGTCACTACTGGGCCCGTTGTTGAGCGAATTTCGGCTCCACGATCGTGTCGAGCGCCTTCTGCCCGGCGTCCTGTGACTTGATGTCGTTGTCGCTCACGGCAAGCGGCAAGATCTTGGTCAATACCGCGATCTGAGCGGGGCCAGGGGTGGGGTCGATCTGGAGGTCGGTGCGTGCCAGTTCGTCCTTGGCCACAGCGGGGGACACCTTGGCCTCACGGGCCAGCAGCGCGGCCAACTCGTCGGGGTGGCCCTTGGCCCACGTCCGCGCCTGCTCATATGCGTCGACGACGGCCTGGACGGTGGCGGGGTTGTTGGCGATGACGTCCTCGCGCGCGTTCAGCACGCCGAAGCTGTTGAAATCCGGGTTGCGGTAGAGGATCCGCGATCCCTGCTCCAGGACTGTCTGGGCGAGGAACGGATCCAAGCCCGACCACGCATCGACGTCGCCGCGCTCCAGAGCAGTTTTGCCGTCCGCGTGCTGCAGATTGACGATCTCGACGTCCGCCGGGGTCAGGCCGGCAGTGGCCAGTGATTGGAGCAGGAAGAAGTAGGGGTCGGTTCCCTTGGTCACGGCGATCTTCTTGCCCTTCAGGTCAGCGACCGACGTGATCGGGGAGTTCTTGGCGACGACGAGCGCTGTCCACTCTGGCTTGCTGTAGACGTCGACGATCTTGATCGGCGCGCCGTTGGCGCGCGCCACCAGCGCGGCCGACCCCGCGGTGGAGCCCAGGTCGAGCGCATTGGACCGCAGGCCTTCGTTGGCCTTGTTGCTGCCGGCGGACAGCACCCAGCTGACCTGGTAGCCGTTCTTCTCGAGCAGCTGCTGGTCACGAACCACCAGGCTCAGCGGGTTGTAGTAGGCGTAGTCGAGGTGCACCTCTTTCGACGCCGTCTGCCCGCTGTTCGAACTGCACGCCGCCACCGTTGCGATCAGGCAGCTCAGCACCACAGTCGTGAGCCAGTGACGTTTCATGTGAGGGCCTCCTGCGGATCGAGGGAACGGGTCGAGATACTGCGGCCGGGAAGGCCGAGTTCACCGAGCAATTGGTGGCGTAAGGCAGTCAGGGCCGGATCGGTGCGATCCCGTGGTGCCGGCAGGGTGACGTCGACGGACACCGCGATGCCCGCCCCGGCAGTGCCGTCGGCCCGCAGCACCAAGACCCGGTCGGCCAGCACAAGGGCTTCTTCCACGTCATGGGTGACCAAAACGGCTGTCGCACCGGCCTCTTGCCGCACCTGGCCCAGCAGGTCCTGCATCTGGATGCGGGTCAAGGCATCCAGCGCCGCCAGTGGCTCATCGAGCAGCAGCACGCCGGGTTGGCGTGCCAACGCCCGCGCCAGTCCGGCGCGCTGGGCCATTCCACCGGAGACCTGACGCGGTCGGTGCTTCTCGAAGCCGTGCAGGCCCACGACGTCCAGCCAATGCAACACGGCTGCCTGACCGTCGGAGCGGGATGTGCCTGCCGGTAAGCCGTAGGCGACGTTGCCTGCCAGGGTCCGCCAGGGCAGCAGACGTGGTTCCTGGAAGACCACCGCACAGCGAGAATCGATGCCGCGCACCGGTTTTCCGTCGACCTCGATGCGCCCGTGTGTCGGTTCGTCGAGGCCGGCGACCAGTCGTAGGAGCGTGGACTTACCGCTGCCCGACGCGCCGAGGAGGGCGATCATCTCACCGGGTGCGATATCGATGGTGATGTCGCGCAGGACGGTGTGGGTTCCGAACGTTCGGCCGACTCCGCGCAGCGTGACGGCTGCCGGCTGCCGGCGAGTTGAACTCACCGACGCAGACTAGATAGCCCGGTGCGGCTCAACCAGGTTTAGCGTAAACGTGATTCGAACTCAGGCTGGAGTGCGCCGGTGCCGGCCATCCACGATGACGCCGGCCGCCGCCTCGATGGGTTTGATCGCCGAGGTGAAATCCGACTCCGGCCCCTCTTCGCGCATGACTGATTCCCAGAGATGCCCGATCGCCGAGGCCACCTCCGCCGACAGCCCCAGTGCGGCGGCCTCCTCGAGGTAGAGGCGCACGTCCTTGACCATCAGTCCGGTGGCGAAACCGTAGTCGAAGCTGCGCGACAGGATCGACTTCGGAAACTTCTCGCGGCTGGCGTTGGTGGCGCCCGACCCGGCGTTGATCACGTCGATCATCACCGATGGGTCGAGGCCCGCCTTGACGCCCATCACGACCACCTCGCAGGTGGTGGCCAGCGCGGTGGCGGCTAGCAGGTTGTTGACCAGCTTCATGGTTTGGCCCGCACCGGATTTGGTGTCGATGAAGAACGGCGTGCCCAGCCGGGCCAGGATCGGCTCGACGAGGTCGTACTCGGCCCGCGGGCCCGAAACCATCAGCGTCAGCGTACCTTTCGCGGCCCCGCCGACGCCGCCGCTGACCGGGCTGTCGAGCATCGCGACGCCACGCTGGGCCAGTTGAGCCTGGATCTGTTGTGCGGCGGTGCTGCCGACGGTGGACAGATCGACGAAACGTTTGACGCGGCGCCCCTCGATCACCCCGTCGGGGCCGGTGGCGACGTCCTGGGAGGCCTGCACCGACGGCAGGCTCGCCAGCACCGTCTCGCTGCGGTCGGCGACGTCAAGCGGGGAGGTGGCGGCTTGCGCGCCCAATGCGACGGTGGCCGCGACGGCCTCGGCGCGGGTGTCGAAGACGACCAAATGGTGACCGGTCTCGATCAGGCGGGCGGCCATCCGGAAACCGATGTTGCCCAGGCCGATGAACCCGATCAAGTCCTCAGCGCCGCTCACTGGGCGTCGAGTTCGGCGAAGGCTTCCCGCGCGACGCGGAAAGCGTCCACCGCCGCGGGCGCACCACCGTAGATCGCCACCTGCAGCAGCACCTCGCGGATCTCGTCTCGGGTGACACCGTTGGTCAGTGCCCCGCGCACATGGGTTTTCAGTTCATGCGGGCGGTTGAGCACCGAGATCATCGCCAGGTTCAGCATGCTGCGGATCTTGAGCGGCAGCTCCTCGCGGCCCCAGACCGCACCCCAGCAGTACTCGGTCAGTAGATCCTGCAGCGGCTTGCTGAAGCTGTCGGCCTGTCGTTCGGCATTGGCGACGTAATCCTCGCCGAGCACCGATGCCCGGATCTGCCGTCCCTTGTCATATGTTGCCTGGTCCATGTGTTCATGATCGCAGGCGGGTTGGCCAGTAGTTCTCGAACGCGTCCACCGAATGTCAACTCGGCTGGCCGCTATTTTCACTGACTTGAGTCATTGACTTTGGTGCCGGGTACGTACTACAAATGCGGCGAGACCCCAGGAGGGCGCCGCATGAGCAGTAGGCCGGATCTCGACGAGATCCCACGGCTGGACTTGGCCGAACTACCGATGGCCGCCGACCGGGCTGTCGGGTGGGCCGCGCTGCGCGACGCGGGTCCACTGATCGCGGGTGACGGCTACTACACGCTGGCCCGTCGTGACGACGTTCTCGAGGCGTTGCGCAATACCGAGGTCTACTCGTCGAAGAAAGCCTTCGACGGGTTGGGCAGCCCACTGCCGATGGTCCCGATCGCCTTCGATCCGCCCGAGCACACCCGCTTCCGCCGCATCCTTCACCCGTTCTTCAGCATGCAGACCCTCGGTGCGTTACTGCCGTCGCTGCAGCAGCAGGCGATCGACGTGATCGACGACATCGCCGCCAACGACAGCTGTGAAGTGGTGCAGGAGCTGGCGATTCCGTATCCGTCGCAGGTGTTCCTGACGCTGTTCGGTCTTCCCCTCGAGGACCGCGACCGGCTGGTGGCCTGGAAAGACGCCATCATCGACATCGGCCTGCTGGACTCACTCGACGATGCCGACCTGACACCGGCCATCGAACTGGCCACCTACCTCACCGGAGCTATCGCCGAGCATCGCCGCAGCCCGGGCGACGACATCCTGTCGCAGGTGCTCACGGGCTCCGATCCACTCGACGACGGCGAGGCCCTGGGCCTCGGCTACGTCTTCATCCTCGCCGGGCTCGACACAGTGAGGTCCGCCATCGGCTCGGCGCTCCTGATGCTCGCACGCCGGCCCGGCGTGCGCCGTCTGCTGTGCGCCGATCCCAGCCAGATCCCGGTGTTCGTCGAGGAGTTGCTGCGGCTCGAGTCTCCGGCCCCGTTGATCCCGCGCGTCACCACCCGGCCGGTGGAGGTCGCCGGCGTCACGCTGCCCGCCGGTGCCAAGGTGCGATTGCCGCTGGCCGCGATCAACCGGGACGGCAGCGACGGGATCTCTGGCGACGAGTTGGTGATGGACGGCAAGCTGCACCGGCACTGGGGATTCGGCGGTGGACCGCACCGCTGCCTGGGCTCGAACCTGGCCCGGATGGAACCGCGGCTCGTCCTCACCGAGTGGCTTTCTCGCATCCCCGATTTCGAGGTGGCTCCCGGGTTCGATCCGCTGGTCGAGTGGCCGGCGCCCTCACTCGCGTTGCCGAAACTGCCGCTGGTCTTCGGTTCAGGCGAGCACGGGCAGCAGTAGCCGCGACGACGAGCGCACGGTGTTGATGCTGCTGGTGCCGACACTGGCGTGCCGGAAGTTCATGATCGCCGGGGTGTTGGGATTCTGGTCGTCGCTGGTGATCGTGAGCTGGACGCGATGCCCGGCGGCGAACCGCCGAGCGTTGGACACCAACGGAATTCGGTACTCGACGTCCTCGCCGACGGGCACTGCGATCGGGTTGCGGCACGGCAGCACCGGAGCGCCGGGGCGGCTGGCCGCCTCGTCGACCTCACGCAGGCTGGCGCGCAGCCACCCCGCGGTGATGGCCTCGGCGTTGCCGTCGGGGGCGACGTCGGACAGGGTGACGATCCAGGCCGTGTCGGCGGCGGTGGCGCTGGCGAGCAGGCGCAGCTCGATATCGCCGACGACGTCGAGTGGCTCGGCAAGGGGCTGGCTGGTCCAGGTCAGCGACGACGGGGGATCGATCGTGCTGGGCCCGGCCCGGCCCAGCCCGGTGCCGAGGGTCATGAAATCCTCTGCGCCTGAGTCGCCTTCGTCGGTGTCGAGAGTCCCGTCGGCGCGCAGCGCCAGTGCCCGAAGCTCGCCGACCGGCGGCCACGATTCGGCCGTGCGCCACCCGTCGGCGCCGGGCAGCACGTAGCGGATGGCCGGGCCGTCGAGGATGCCGGTGTCGCGCCCTTTGAGCCAATGGTCATACCAGGCCAGTGCTTCCATGTGCAGGCTCTCCCACGGCCAGGTCAGGCCGTACTGGCCGAGCATGCCCACCCGCACCGCCGGGCTGTTGGTGAGTGCCGCGAAGGCGGCGAATGTCGAGGGCAGGTGTAGCGGCACGTTCTCCCAGTCGCAGCCCAAATAGACGGGGATGTCGACATTCTCGAGCAGCGGCAGCAGGTTGCGTTCATCCCACCAGGCGTCGCGGGTGGGATGGCGGACCGCCGTGTCGAGCCACAGGTCGTCCCAGGGGTGCGGGTCGTGCGGCAGCTTCAGCAGCCCGCGCATCATCGTCACGGCCGCTTCGCCGTTCATGGTGGCGAACTTGTGGTGCAGCGGCTTGGTGTTGAGTACCCAGCGCGCCAAACCCAGTGGGCGGCTTCGCCAGAACGCGTCGCTGCGGCCAGCGGTCAGCCCCAGCATCGACAGGAACGGCGTGACAAACGACGAGCTGAACAAGCCGTGGTGTGAGGCGGCTTCGTACAGGTCGGCGGTCACCGCCACCGGGAAGATGGCCTTGAGGTGAGGCGGGCGTTCGACGGCGGCCTCCAGCTGGGTCATCGCGAAATAGCTGATGCCGATCATCCCGACGTTGCCGTCGCACCACGGCTGGGCGGCCACCCATTCCACGAGGTCGTACATGTCGCGGCGTTCCTGGGCGTCGAAGAATTCAAACGTGCCGCCGGACCCGCCGGTGCCGCGCACGTTGGCGATGACGTGTCCGTACCCGCGGGGCACCCAGAAGTCGGTCGCGCCGGCCTCGATGAACCCTGCCGGGGCGCCCAGGTCCTGAATCTGGCGGGGGTAGGGCGATGCGGCGATCAGGGCGGGGAAGCGCGCCCCCTCGGCGGCCGGGCCGTCGGGGCGGTGCACGTCGGCCAGCAGGTCGATCCCGTCGCGCATGGGGACGGCGACGTTGACGTCGGTGGTGATGCCGTGGGTCGGCGTACTGAGGTTGCGGTACTCCCGGCCGGTGGTCTGCGGCCCGTTCAGCATGCGCTGACCGGCTTCGATGCCGGAGACGGTGGTGGAGGCCATCGTCGACTCCTTTTTCACGGTGTGTTGAAATTAGTTTCACGCTACGATGAAACTAGTCTCAACGCAATATGAAATTTTCATGGTTAGGTGAATCCCATGCCGAAGAGGTCGACGCTGCCGGGTCCGCGCGACGAGAAAGGAGTGCTGGCCGCCCGCATCCTCGACGCCGCGCGCGCGGAGTTCGCCCAGCACGGTTCGGCGGGCACCACGATCAGGGCGGTCGCCCGGGCCGCCGACGTCGACCCGGCACTGGTCTATCACTACTTCGATTCCAAGGACCGCCTGCTCGACGCGGCGACCAACCCACCGCAGCGATGGCTGGAGAACGTGGCGAAGACCTGGACGACGCCGGTTCCGCAGCTCGGTGCCGCGCTGTTGCGGATGATGCTGAGCGCGTGGACCGATGACGAGATCGGCCCGATATTGCGGGCGGTGCTGCAGACCGCCGCCCACGAGGTCAGCACTCGCGAGAAGCTGCGCAGAGTAGTCGAGGGCCAGCTGATGGGGGTGTCGCAGCTGGGCATCGACGAGGAGGACCGCCGCCGGCGCAGCGGACTGATCTCATCTCAGATCATGGGTCTGGCGATGATGCGCTACATCTGGAAGATCGAGCCCGTCGCGTCGATGAGTGAGGACGAAATCGTCGCGGCTGTGGCGCCGAACCTGCAGCGCTACGTCGACGGCGACCTGGGCTAGGAGCCATGCGCGCCCAGCGTGGAGGTTATCGGCGAATCTTGGCAGTGGTATCGACAACATGGCCCACGCTCGGCACGGCGGCCAGGGTCAACGGTTGCTGAGGCGCACTCAGGGGAGTTTCGTGGCGATCCGTTCGGCGGCCCAGGCCCGCGCCTGCGTGATGGGCTCAACGGAACGCGAGATCTTGGAGCCCACCAGCGCGCCGTCGTAGAGCAGCTGGATCTGTCTGGCCAGATTGTTCGGCTCGGTGATGCCCGCGCCGGCGAGCAGGTCGGCGATGGTTTCCACCAGCCAACGGCGGTGCGCGGCAACCGGTTCGAACTCCACTCCGGGAAATTCGGTGGCCGCGTTGGCGTAGAGGCAGCCCCGGAAGTCCCGCGCGGTCGCCGCCACCGTGGCCAGGTCGAAGAACAACAGGATCTTGTCGATCTCGTCGCCGGCCTCGGTGGCCGCCTGACCCCAGCGGTTGCGATCAGCCTGATCCAAATCGTTCAGGTAGGCCAGCACCAAGGCGTCTTTGGAGCCGTAGGTACTGTAAAGACTGGCCTTGGCCACCCCTGCCTCGCGCAAAATCTGATCGATTCCGACAGCCCGAATGCCTTGGGAAGCAAAGAGTTTCGCCGCAGTACGCAGGAGTCGATCGGCGGGCCGCGAGCTCGGCTCAGCCTGGGGTGCGGTGGCAGCGGATGGCTGCGCGGTCGGACTCATAGCAGCAGATTAGCTCAATCGAGGCCATAGACAGACCGGTCTGTTCGTGGAACCGTCGCAGATCCGAGCCGACGACGAAAAGAGCCACCGTGTCCCTCTATCTCTACGAGATCACCCCCGCGCACACCGACGCCGACCATCTCCTCAAAGAGATCGACGCCCTGACCCAGCGCCTCGGCGGCGAGCTCATCGAAGCCCAGATCACCACGGCGCGGCGGATCTTCGCTATCGCGGAGTTCAGCGCCGACGCGCCGAGCCTGGATCCGGCCGCGCTGGGCGATGCTGAGATCGCCGGGCCCCACCAGGTCCGATTGGTGGGTGCGGCGCTGGACGAGCTGAAAGCGGCCCGCCCCGCTGCGGGCTACCTCGTCGAATGGGACCTTCCGGCCGAGCTCGACATGGACTCGTACCTGGCGCGCAAGAAGGCCAATGCGCCCCGCTACGCCGACGTGCCCGAAGTCAGCTTCCTGCGCACCTATGTCCGCGAGGACATGGACAAGTGCCTGTGTTTCTACAACGCCCCGGACGAGGCCGCGGTGCGCCGCGCCCGCGACGCCGTATCGACCCCGATCGACCGGCTGCATCGCCTCGACGAGGACCGGAGATGACGACGGCGCTGACCGACCGGGCGGCGGTACTGGCCGCGGCCACCAAGGCTGTCGCCGCGCGCGCAGCCGTGCTCGACGAGCAGGGCGCCGACGTGCGCACGGACCTCGCCGGTCTCGGTGCCGCCGGCCTGTTCGATGCCGCGCTGTCCGACACCGGGCTGCCTGATGTCGTTGGCCTCATCGACGAAGTCGCCACGGAGAGCCTCACCGTCGCGTTCAGCACGTGGGCGCACGTCATGGCACTGACCTATCTAGGTCAGGGTTCGCCGCAACTGCGCGAGGTCCACCTCGACGCCTTGCGCACCGGCGCCCGCATCGGTGTCACCGCGATGGCCACCGGCCTCAAGCAGGTGGCAGGCCTCGGCCAGGTGCCGGTCGTCGCCCGCCCGCACGGGGACGGTCTGCGCGTGAGCGGCCCAATCCGCTGGGCCTCCAACCTCTTTGACGACGCGGTGATCGTGCTGCCCGCCCGCGACGAGTCGGGCACCAGCTTTGTGGTGGCGATCGATGCCGCCGCGCCGGGTGTCGTCGTCGCGCCGCCGCCGACCCTGATGGCGTTGGGTGCCACTGTCTCGAGCTCACTGCGCCTCGAGGACGTGGTCGTCAGGCGGGCTCAGATCATCAGCGCCGACCTGGCGACGTTCGTCGCCGGCATCCGCCCGGCATTCCTGTTGGCGCAGACGGCCTTCTGCGTCGGCGTCACCCGCGCCGCCCTTGCGGGTGCGGGCCGTGCCGAGGGTGTGCTGGCCGACCCGTTCGCCGACGACCTCACCGCACTCAGCGAGCAAGCCGGCGCCTTGCGCCACCGGCTCTACGGGTTCGCCGGCGACCCCGCACGGGCGGGCATCGCGGAGCTGATCCGGCTGCGCCTCGACGCCGCGAGCACCGCCCTGGCCGCCACCCGGCTGGAATCCACACTCGTCGGCGGGGCCGGCTACGCACATGGCAACAGCGCCAATCGGCGGTTCAGGGAAGCGGCTTTCCTGCCCGTTCAATCACCCTCGGAAGGACAACTGCGGTGGGAACTGAGTCGGTACGAATAAGCGCCGGTGCCAAGCGGTTTGGGTCGGTGACCGCGCTACACGACATCGACCTGGGCATCGAAGAAGGTGAATTCCTGGCGGTTCTCGGGCGCAGCGGCAGCGGCAAGTCCACGTTGCTGAGGGTGCTGGCCGGGCTGGACACCCTGTCGGCCGGGGACATCACCTGGTCGACAGCCGGGGGCCGGCCTCGCACCGGGGTCGTGTTTCAGCAGCCGCTGCTGATGCCGTGGCTGACAGTGGCCGAAAACGTGTCCTTCGCAAGGCGATTCGCCGCCCACCGTGATGCCTTCGACGACACGCACGCGGCCGGGCTGCTGCAGCGATTCGGCATCGACTCCCTGGCCGACCGCTATCCCGACCAACTCTCCGGCGGTCAGGCCCAACGGGTGGCGATCTTGCGCGCGGTCGCCACCAACCCGGTGTTACTGCTGCTGGACGAACCGTTCAGCGCGCTGGATCCGGCCACCAGGAGCGACCTGCAGCGCTGGCTGGCCGACCTGGCGGACACCCTCACGATCACCGTCGTGCTGGTCACTCACGACGTCGACGAGGCGCTCGGGCTGGCCGACCGGGTCGTGCTGCTCGGTTCTGACGGAACGCTGCACGGTCAGTGGCAGCTCGGCGAGGCTCCGAGTGCCGACGAGACCGCCGACGCGCGCCACGAGATCCTGGACCGTTACCACCAGACCGCGGGAACAGCGCGGTGAGCGGCCTATCTCGGCGGCAGCTGCTGGTCGGAGCCGCCGGGGTGGCGGCGACCGGTGGCCTGCTCGGCATCGCGGATCTGGCCCGCAGTGCCACCACCAACGCCGCCAACGTCAGTGGGCAATTGCGCATCGGCTATCTGCCGATCACCGACTCCGCACCCTTACTGATCGCGCACAGTGCCGCGCTGTACCCGGCGGGGGTGGTCAGCTCCGCCAAACCCATCCTGTTCCGCAGCTGGGCCTCGCTGGCCGAAGCCTTCATCAGCCGTCAGGTCGACGTCGTGCACCTGCTGATGCCCATGGCGGTGCAACTGCGCTACGGGCTGGGCGGGGGAGTGCGGGTGCTGGGCTGGAACCACACCAACGGCTCGGCGCTGACCGTCGCCCCGGACATCCACGACCTGTCAGACCTGGCCGGAGCGCAGGTCGGCATCCCCGGCTGGTGGTCGATCCACAACATCGTTCTCCAGCAGTTGTTGCGGGCCAACGGATTACGGCCGGTGGTGCGCCGCAGCGCATCGCGCTCGGAGCGCACCGTCGAACTGGTGGTGATGAGCCCCTCGGACATGGTGCCCGCACTGGCCAATCGATCCATCGCGGGATACGTGGTCGCCGATCCGTTCAACGCGATGGCTCAGATCAAGAAGATCGGGCACATCCACACCTTCCTCGGAGACGTGTGGCGCGATCACGCCTGCTGCGTGCTGATCACCCGTGACGACGTCATCGCCTCGCGCCCTGCCGCCGTGCAGGCCGTCACCGATGCGGTGGTGGCAGCCCAACTGAGGATCAACGCCGACCGCAAGGCGGCCGCGGCCGTACTGGCCGGCCGCTACCTGCCCCAGCCGCTGCCGGCGGTACAGACCGCGCTGACGTACCCGAACCCGCCGTACGCCTTCGCGCATCTGGACTGGCAGCCGCAGCGACTTGGGTTCCAGCCGTTCCCTTTTCCCAGCTTCACCCAGCGGCTGCTGGAAGCGATGGGGGAGACCGTCGTCGACGGCGACCGGCGCTTCCTGGATCGGCTCGACCCCGCCCACGTCCATACCGAGTTGATCGACGACCAGTTCGTGCGGCAGTCCCTATTTGCCCACGGCGGACCCTCCGCGTTCGGGTTGCCGACTGATCTCACCCGAATCGAAGAGGTGCAACCGCTATGACGACCACACAAGCCGACCCGGCCGACTCCCTCGTCGGCAGCACCGTCCCCGTCACCAGGACGGCCCGCTGGTCCGTGTTGCGGCGGGTATGGCCGCCGGTGATTGCCATCGCCGTTGCCGTCGGATTGTGGTGGCTGGCCACCTCGGTGCTCGCCGCCCCGACATCGCTGCTGCGGCAGACCGCACCGCAAAAAGCGCTACCGGCCGTCGGTGAACTCCTGAGTCGCGGCGTGCTGCTGTCGGACACCGGTTACAGCCTTTACCGGCTGCTGGTCGGGCTGCTCGTCGCGGCGGTCATCGGCATTCCGGCGGGCCTGCTGATCGGCCTGAACACCACGGTCGAGCGGGCGGCCGCCCCGCTGGTGCAGTTCCTGCGGATGATCTCGCCGCTGTCGTGGACGCCGATTGCGTTGGCCGTCTTCGGGATCGGCAACCAGCCGGTGATCTTCCTGATCGCCGCGGCCGCGGTCTGGCCGATCCTGCTCAACACCGTCGCCGGCGTGCACGCCATCGAACCCGGCTACCTGCACGTCGCGCGTTCGTTTCACGCCACCCGCACCGAGGTACTGACGGCGGTGATTTTGCCGGCGATCCGCGGCCACATCCAGACCGGTCTTCGGTTGGCGCTCGGCATCGCCTGGGTGGTACTGGTGCCCGCGGAGATGCTCGGGGTGCGTTCCGGATTGGGCTACCAGATCCTCAACGCCCGCGACCAGCTCGCCTATGACCAGGTAGTCGCCGTCGTCCTGGTGATCGGTGTGGTCGGCTACCTACTGGACCTCGTCGCCCGCCTCGCGCTGGGCGGCAGAACAGGGCGCAGCCGCCACGGTTAGCTCCGTGGCTGGCGCCGACCAGTAGACTCGTCGGGTTACGGCAGGACGGAAAGTACGGAGAAGAACCCGATGAGCGGCCATTCCAAGTGGGCTACGACCAAACACCAGAAGGCCGTCAAAGATGCGCGCCGCGGCAAGGAGTTCGCCCGGCTGATCAAGAACATCGAGGTTGCGGCCCGTACCGGTGGTGGTGATCCGGGTGGTAACCCGACCCTGTACGACGCTATCCAGAAGGCCAAGAAGACCTCGGTTCCCAACGACAACATCGAGCGGGCCCGCAAGCGTGGTGCCGGTGAAGAAGCCGGCGGCGCCGACTGGCAGACGATCATGTACGAGGGCTACGGACCCAATGGTGTCGCGGTGCTCATCGAGTGCCTGACCGACAACCGCAACCGCGCGGCCGGTGAAGTCCGGGTCGCGATGACCCGCAACGGCGGCAATATGGCCGACCCCGGCTCGGTGTCCTACCTGTTCTCCCGCAAGGGCATCGTCACGCTGGAGAAGAACGGGCTGTCCGAGGACGACGTGCTGCTGGCGGTTTTGGAGGCCGGCGCCGAAGAGGTCAACGATCTTGGCGAGAGCTTCGAGGTGATCTCCGAGCCCACCGATCTGGTCGCGGTGCGCACCGCGCTGCAGGACGCGGGCATCGACTACGACTCGGCCGACGCCGGTTTCCAGGCGTCGGTGACGGTGCCGCTGGACGCCGACGGCGCCCGCAAGATCATGAAACTCGTCGATGCGCTGGAGGACAGCGACGACGTGCAGGACGTCTACACCAACGCTGACATCTCCGACGAGGTTCTGGCCGAGATCGAGGAGTGAGCCCGGGCGTGGCGGAGGCATCAACGCTGACGCAGTTCACGCCCGACACCTGATCAGTGCATGCCGTGGTTGCCTGGTGCGTCGTTGATGATCACGCCGGTGCCGAACAGGAACGGATACATCGTCGGGTATGGCACATCGGGCGGGGTTGCCGACAGTTGAGCGTTGCCGGGTGTTTGGCACTGGCTGTTGCCGGGGCTGATATCGGTGCAGACAAGATGCGGGTCTTGGTCCGCGGCGGCAATCGGGGCGCCCGCGATGCAGATGGCAGCGCCGGCTGCCAGAGTGCCGGCGGCCAGGCGAAGGTTGATCTTCATGACGACTCCTTAGAAACTGAACGTACAGTTTCTAAATACGTCAACGCTGCATAGTGGCAGATCATTCCGCGCGGACGCGATCAATTTAGGCGGACAAGCCGCGGATCACCGTGTCGGCCATCGCATCGGCGGCAGCGTCGTCCAGGCCGCCACGCCCGGTCATGAGCCGGTAGAGGGCCGGACCGATGATCAGGTCGATCGCGACGTCGCGGTCGACATCAGCGCGCAGCTCGCCGCGCGCGACACCGCGGTCCCAGATCGTCTCCAGTACCGCGCGCCGTGACCGGACCAGCCCGTCGCGCAATTCGGTCGCCACCTCGGGGTCGAACTGAGCCTCGCCGACCAGCTGTGCGAACACCGCCCCGCTCGGGCCGGCGTAGAAGTGGCAGAGACGGCGCAGCCAGATCGTGAAGTCCTGCCGGGCCGAGCCGGTATCCGGATCGGGGGAGTCGGCCTGTAGCTCCGAGAAGAAGGCATCGACGGCGACCGCGTATTTGTTCGGCCACCACTTGTAGATGGTGGCCTTGCTGGCCCCGCTGCGAGTCGCGATCTGTTCGGTGGTCATCGCGCGTAACCCGATCTCGTGCAACAGTTCTGAGGTCGCGCGAACCACCGCGGAGCGAGACTGCTCACTGCGCGGACGGCCGGGTCTGGGTTGCCCGGTGGCCTCCTCGACGCTCACAGCGGATACAACCGGTCGAGGTTGACGATGATCGCCTCCTGAGTGCTGCGAGCGATCACGACGACGGCCGGCTCGTCGGGGTCCGGGTTCTCCTCCCGGTGCGGCAGATGGGGCGGCACGAACACATAGTCACCCGGCTCGGTGCTGATCCGCACTTCCTGGACCCCGTCGTGGAAGACGAATTCGGGATGGCCGCTCAGCACGAAGATCGCTGTCTCCGAATCGCCGTGGTGGTGGTTGGCCGAAGCCACCCCCGGCCCGACGTGCGTCTCGCCCATCCACAGTTTCTCCGACCCCACGGAGTTACCGCTGAGTGCGGCGAAGCGCCGCATGCCGCCGGTCTGCGAGGTGCCGGCGTCGAGGTCGGCGGCCTTGACGTGACGCACCCGGTTGCGCACCGGTTCGGTACCGGACAGATCGGGATGGAATGCGTCGGAGCCGCCCATGGTCTGACGATAGCCGCGTGGCGTGTCATGACCGGCCCTGTCGGCCCGGCCCGCTACTGTAATCGAACAGCTGTTCGTAGTCGGGAGGTGATCTGTGCGGGTCATGGGAGTTGACCCAGGGTTGACGCGCTGCGGCCTCTCGGTGATCGAGAGCGGTCGTGGCCGCCACGTCATCGCCCTGGACGTCGACGTGGTGCGCACCCCGGCTGAGCAGCCGCTGCAGCGCCGGCTGCTGACCATCAGCGACACCGTCGACCACTGGATGGATACCCACCAGCCCGACGTCGTCGCGATCGAGCGGGTCTTCGCCAACCAGAATGCCAACACCGCGATGGGCACCGCCCAGGCCGGCGGGGTGATCGCCCTGGCTGCCGCCCGCCGCGACATCGACGTCCATTTCCACACCCCCAGCGAGGTCAAGGCCGCGGTCACCGGCAACGGCCGGGCGGACAAGGCACAGGTCACCGCGATGGTCACCCGGATCCTGCAGTTGCAGCAGAAACCGACACCGGCCGACGCCGCCGACGCGCTGGCCCTGGCGATCTGTCACTGCTGGCGTGCCCCGATGATCGCCAGGATGGCGCAGGCCGAGGCGATGGCGGCCGAGCAGAGACGGGCATACCAAGCCAAGTTGAAGGCAGCGAAATGATCGCCTCCGTGCGCGGTGAGATCCTCGACATCGCCCTCGACCACGTCGTCATCGAGGCGGGCGGCGTCGGCTACAAGGTGATGACCACGCCGTCTACGCTGGCGACGCTGCGGCGCGGCACCGAAGCCCGGCTGATCACCGCGATGATCGTGCGCGAGGACTCCCAGACGCTCTACGGCTTCGCCGACTCCGATGCCCGCGACCTGTTCTCCACGCTGCTCGGGGTATCGGGGGTCGGCCCGAAGATCGCGCTGGCGACACTGGCGGTCTACGACGCGACCGCGCTGCGCCAGGCGCTGGCCGAGGGCGACGTGACGGCCCTGACGCGTGTGCCCGGTATCGGCAAGCGTGGTGCCGAACGGATGGTGCTGGAACTGCGGGACAAGATCGGACCGGTCTCGGGTGGTGCGGGTGTGGCCGCGGCCACCGGACACGCCGTGCGTGCACCTGTGGTGGAAGCCCTTGTCGGACTTGGCTTTGCGGCCAGGCAGGCTGAGGAGGCATGCGACAAGGTGCTCGCCGGTGACCCTGATGCCACCACGCAGAGTGCGCTGCGGGCGGCGCTGTCACTGCTGGGGAAGACCAAGTGAGCCGGTTCGAAGACGACGGCGAGGACGAGGAGGTCGACCGGGATGTCTCGCCGGCGCTGACCGTCGGCGAAGGAGACATCGACGCCAGCCTGCGGCCTCGGTCGCTCAATGAGTTCATCGGCCAGCCGCGGGTGCGCGAACAGCTCCAACTGGTCCTCGAGGGCGCCAAGAACCGTGGCGGCACACCGGATCACATCCTGCTGTCCGGTCCGCCGGGCCTGGGCAAGACGTCGCTGGCGATGATCATCGCCGCCGAATTGGGCACGTCGCTGCGCGTCACCTCGGGGCCTGCCCTCGAGCGGGCCGGCGATCTGGCCGCGATGCTGTCCAACCTCATCGAGCACGACGTGCTGTTCATCGATGAGATCCACCGCATCGCCCGGCCCGCCGAGGAAATGCTGTATCTGGCGATGGAGGACTTCCGGGTCGACGTTGTCGTCGGCAAAGGCCCTGGGGCAACGTCGATTCCGCTGGAGGTCGCGCCGTTCACCCTGGTGGGTGCGACCACCCGATCCGGCGCGCTGACCGGGCCGCTGCGGGACCGCTTCGGCTTCACCGCGCACATGGACTTCTACGAACCCAACGAGTTGGAACGGGTGCTGGCCCGCTCGGCGGGCATCCTCGGCATCGAGCTGGGTGTCGAAGCCGGCTCCGAGATCGCCCGCCGGTCGCGAGGCACGCCACGTATCGCCAACCGGTTGTTGCGGCGTGTACGTGACTACGCCGAGGTGCGTGCCGACGGGGTGATCACCCGCGATATCGCCAAGGCTGCGCTGGCGGTGTACGACGTCGACGAACTCGGCCTGGACCGGCTGGACCGCGCGGTGCTGACCGCGCTGACCAAAAGCTTCGGCGGGGGACCGGTCGGGGTGTCCACCCTGGCCGTCGCGGTGGGCGAGGAAGCCACCACAGTCGAAGAGGTGTGCGAGCCGTTCCTGGTCCGCGCGGGCATGATCGCGCGGACTCCCCGCGGTCGTGTCGCGACGCCGCTAGCCTGGACGCACCTCGGCATGGTTCCACCGCCGCGGGCCAGCGGACTCGGTCAGTCCGGCCTTTTCGAATGATGGGAGCCCGATGGTCACCGCCGCATTGATTTTCGCCGGCCTCGCCGCGCTGCTGCACGTCTACATCTGGAGCATGGAGTCGCTGACCTGGACGACGCCGCGAACCCGCGCGGTGTTCGGTGTCAGTGCTGAGGAAGCCGAGACCACCAAGTTGATGGCCCTCAACCAGGGCTTCTATAACCTGTTCCTGGCGATCGTCAGCATCGTCGGCATCGTCGCGATCATTATGGGGCACAACGAGATCGGCACCGCACTGATTTTCGCCGGTGTCGGGTCCATGCTCGCTGCGGCGGTCGTACTACTGGCGTCGGCGCCGGACAAGGCGCGCGCGGCGGTGACCCAGGGGGCCTTTCCGTTGGTGGCCGTCGTGCTGTTGGTGATCGCCGTCGTCTGACGCCGAAATCGACACCAGGGCCGTCGATCGACGTTGATCGCGACCCTGGTGCCGACTTGGGGGTTTACAGCAGGCCCAGGAGCTGCAGGTCGGTCACGTACTTGACGATGACCTCCGGCGTGATATGCGGAATGTCTTTGTCGGGGCCGATTTTCGCGTCCTGAACCGCGGCGCGGAACCGGTCGGTCGGGGCGATCGAACCGCGGACCGGCTGCTCCGGGTGCTGATAGTTGTGCAACAGCGGAAGCAGTGAGTACTGGCGCTGGCGATCGGGCAGTGCGCGCATCGCGGTCTCGAACCGCTGCAGCCACGTGCCGTACTCGCCAATCCGCTGGATCGGGTGACCGGCCTCGACCAACCAGTCGACGAACTCGTCGAGCCCGATGCCGTCATCGTAGGGATTCATGACGTGGTAGGTCTCGAATCCTTCCGTGACATGGACACCGAGCGTGGAGATCGCCTCTGCGATGAACTCCACCGGCAACCCGTCGTAGTGAGCGCGCTGGCGGTTGCCCTCTGCGTCGAGCTGGTAGAACGACGCCGGAGCGATACCGGTCGCCACCAGGCTCAACATCATGCGGGTGAACATGTCGGGCAGGTTGAGCTGACCGCCGTAGGTGGTGTCAGCCAGGATCATGTCGCAGCGGAAAACCGAGACCGGCAGACCGCAAAGATCATGAGCCTCGCGCAGCAGCACCTCACCGGCCCACTTGCTGTTGCTGTAACCGTTGGCATAGGAGTCGTCGACCGCCCGGGTCGGGCTGATCACACGGATGTCGCCGTTCTCGACGAACTTCCCGGGTGCGATTCCGGCGCCGACGCCGATCGTCGAGACATACACGAAGGGCTTGATCTTCGTGGTCAGCGCGATCCGGATCAATTCGGCAGTGCCAACAGCGTTGGGACCGAACAACTCCCGATAAGGAAGCACGTGGTTGACCAGTGCGGCCGGGTCCACGATGAGATCGACGGTGTCGGCCAGACGCTGCCAGGTCGCGGCGTCGAGCCCGAGGTTCTCCTCGCCCTTGTCGCCAGCGATCACCTCGAGGTGCCCGGCGGCCAATTCGCGGTAGTGGGCCAGCAGCGTGGGATCGCCGCTGTCGAACGTGGCGTCGAGACGCGCCCTCGCGTCCTCATTGGTGCGGGCGCGCACCAGGCAGATCACCGTGCCGTCGACCAGGCTCATCCGCTCCAGCCACTCCAGGGCCAGGTAGCGGCCCAGGAATCCGGTTGCGCCGGTGAGCAGTACGGTGCGGACCTCGCTGCCCGGGCCGGGCAACTGGGGCGCGGCGGCCAGCGTCGCGGCGTCGATGAAGTGATCCAGCGTCAGGTCGCTGGCGCGTGCCACCGTGGCATTGGCACCGTGTACCGAGGCGAACGTCGGCCGCTTATTGCCCGAGCTGCGTTCGTTCTCGATATAGCCGGCGATGGCTTGCAGATCATTGGCGGGGCTGACGATGACACCTACCGGCACCTCGAGTCCGAAGATCTCGTTGAGCAGATTGGCGAATGTCAACGCCGACAAAGAGTCTCCACCGAGATCGGTGAAGTGGGCGTCGGGCTGCAGGTCGGCGGCCGCCGCACCCAGCAGCGCGCCGGCGGCGCGGGTGACGGTTGTCAGCACCGGCGCATCAGCGCCGCTCTGCCGAAGTGCCCGCAGCTCGTCGGCCTGCCCTTCGGCCAGATCGACGTAGAGCTGTTCCAGGGCGGAGCCGTAGCGTTCCTTCAGCCGAGGCCACGCCAGCTTGCGGATACCGGTCAGCAACCCGTTCTCGATGGTGAAAGGCGTTGTCTCGATGAGAAAGTCACGCGGGATCTCGTAGGACTGCAGCCCGGTGGTACGAGCCACGTCCTGTAGTGACGCGCCGATCAGTGACTTGAGTTCGGCTGCGTCGTGCTGGGCCGCCGCCTCGGCGGTGGGGACCACGACGGCCAGCAGGTAGGGCCGCGCGCTGTTGCCGTACAGGTAGATCTGGTGCACCAGTGGGCTACGCCCGAAAGCGGCCTCCAGCTTCGACACCGTGACGAACTCGCCCTGCGAGAGCTTCAGGACGTTGTTGCGCCGGTCCACGTACTGCAGATGGTCAGGGGCCGGCTCGGCAACGATATCGCCGGTGCGGTAGAAGCCATCCTCGTCGAACATCGCGGCGGTCACTTCGGGACGCTTGTAATAACCGGGGAACAGCTGAGTTGTCTTGACCAGCAGCTCACCGCGCGGGTGCGGCAGGTCGGTGCCGAAGTAGCCCAGCTCGGGGACGTCGACCAGCTTGTAGTCGGTGACCGGCGGGCGTCGCACCACGCCGTCGACGAACACCGCGCCGGCTTCGGTGGATCCGTAGCCTTCGATCAGGTGCATGTCCAGGAAGTTCTCGACCCACGCCTTCAACTCGGGCGCGATCGGTGCCGAGCCGGTCATCACCGAGACGTACCGCCCGCCCAGCAGGTTGGTGCGCTTCTCGGCCAGCACCTGCTCCTCGGTGTCTGTGCCCGCTCGCCGCTCGATCTCGCTGACGACCTCTTGATGGATCATGTCCCACACCCGAGGCACCAGGTTGAGCTGGGTGGGACGGGTCAGCGCCAAGTCCTCGAGGAAAGTCGACAGGTCGGGTCGTGCGGCGAAATAGACTGTGCCACCGGCGCTCAGCGTGCCGTACAGGGCGCCGCGGCCCATGACGTGGCTCATCGGCATGAAGCTCAGCACGATCGCCGGGTAGGCGCCTTGCTTCTCGTCCCAGTGCGCGGCGGCGGCCAGCCACATGTCGGCCACTTTGTGCGCCGGGTACATGGCGCCCTTCGGTGCGCCGGTGCTGCCGGAAGTATAGATGAGCAGGGCCAGCGGATCCTCTTCGGTGGCGCCGACGGTGACGGCGGAATGTCCTGTGCCGGAGCTGATTTCGTCGGCCAGGGTCGTCACGGTGACATCCGTGCCAGCCAACCGTGCAGTGGCGGCGGCCAGCGAGTCGCGCTGATCGTCGACCTCAGGCCGGAAGTCGAAGACCACTAAGCGTTTCGGTGCGGGCCCGGCCAGCACAAGCTCGACGGCGTCATCCAGGTAGTCGATGCTCGATGCGAACACCGTAGGCTCGGTCTCGGTCAGGATCGGGTTCAACTGGGCAGCGGCCGCGCTGGTCTGCAGCGGCACGGACACCGCGCCGAGCTGAGCCAGCGCGAGGTCGATCGTGGTGTAGTCGACACTGGTGAAGCCCAGGATGGCCACCCGGTCGCCGGCTTGAACGGCGCTGGACCAGGCAGCGGCGACGGCCTGCACGCGCTCCCATACCTGGCGGTAGGTCACGGTTTCGAACTCCGGGGCCAGCTCGGCCGAAGTGCGCTGAGTCTGCGGGTCCTGAACAAGCCGCACCACACGTTGACCCAGTGCGGGACGGTCGGCGTAGCCGTCGAAAACGGTCTTGATGACCTCGGTCAGGCGGGGCCCGGCCTGTTCGGCGGATGCGGTGACGGTGGGATCCGGCGAGGCGGCGGCGAACTGCGGATCGGTCGCATAGAGATGGGCGACGCGCTGCTCGAACCGGGCTTCGCGAGTATCAGTCGACATGACGAGACTCCAATAAAAACTAGAAAAGGGAAGTGATCGGGTGCTTCATTGCACCTACGCAAAACTACGTTAGCAAAACTAACGTTATTCCCCCCGATGCCCGAACACCATGAATCAGGCCTGTGAACTTGGTCTCGATAGCCTGCCACCAGCGCCGTTAGAGCCGAGCGCGACACGGGTACCCGAGGCACATCACGGGGACATCCCCCTGACCAAGGAGGCGTCATGAAAGACGTAGAACCGCGCATCGATACCGGTGTGGGCCGGATGGAGATCGCGCGCAGCCGCGGTGCGGTCAGTGGTTTCCTGCTCGTCCTGCTCGGAGCCTGGGGTGTGCTCATCCCCTTCGTCGGGCCGTACTTCACTTTCGCCTACGATCCCGCCGTCGCGTGGACGTGGACGACGGCGCGCGGCTGGCTGGAGGTGCTGCCCGGCGCGGTGACGGTGCTGGGCGGGCTGCTGTTGCTGATGTCACGCAACCGGGCCACCGCGATGCTCGGCGGCTGGCTCTCCGTTGTGGCGGGGGCGTGGTTCGTGGTGGGGCGGCTGTTCGCCAGCCCGTTGCGGCTCGGTGACTTCGGCTCTCCCGCTTCCAACACCACCCATGGTCAGCTGGTGATCGAGCTGGCCTTCTTCACCGGGCTCGGTGCCCTGATCATCTTCTTCGGGGCCATGGCTCTGGGTCGGGTGTCGGTGCGCAGCCTGCGCGACGTCCGGTATGCCCAGCGCCCGGTCGCCGGCGAACCGGTTGGCGTCGAGCATGATACGGCGGCGACCACGGTCATCGAGACGCCTCGACGCGATCGCGGCCCGGAGTCCGACGACGTCGAAGACGTGCGCCGGCATCGCGGTCTGCGGGACATGTTCGGCGGTTCGCGCCGAACGCCCGTCGCACACTGAGTCTCGCAGTTCCACCCGCCGCCGCGAAAGGCGCGGCGGGTGGAAGTGTGATGCGAGCTGCCGGGAGCCGACGACGCGATATCGGCCACATCTGTGATGATCTCGTGTCCAGTGTGGTGAACAGTGGAAGCGTGACCGCAATATTCAGCCCCGACGACGACTTCGTTCGTATCGCCGACGTGTGCACCGCATTGGGTGTGCCTCAGGACGACTGGGTGCTGTTCTGGCGGTGGGCCGACGAGCTGCCCGGTCGCGAGGCGGCCGACGAATTCACCTCGTATGTCGACGTCCTCATCGCGCGACGGTGCGTGCGGCCCGGGGCGGACGTGGTGAGTCAACTCATCACCCTGGATCTGACCGTCGACGAGATCAGTTGGCGGATAGCCGAACTGGTGGTCAAGCAGGGGAAAAGCTTCAGCCGGTATAGGCCATCACGTGCTTGATGCGGGTGTAGTCCTCGAAACCGTACATCGACAAGTCCTTGCCGTGGCCTGAGGACTTATAGCCGCCGTGGGGCATCTCGGCGACCAGCGGGATGTGGGTGTTGATCCACACGCACCCGAAGTCCAGCGCATTGGACACCCGGATCGCCCGGGAGACGTCCTTGGTCCACACCGAGGACGCCAGGCCGTACTCGGTGCCGTTGGCCCAGCGGATCGCCTCGTCCTCGTCGGCGAACGACTGCACGGTGATCACCGGCCCGAAGATCTCCTCCCGGACCTGGCGATCGTCTTGCAACAGCCCGCCGATGACGGTCGGTTCGACGTAGAAACCCTTGTCGCCCTGCCGGTTTCCGCCGGCGGCGATGGTCGCGTGTGAGGGCACGTCGGACAGGAAGCCGAGCACCCGGTCGAGCTGGTTGGGGTTGTTGACCGGTGGCACCCAGGCGTCCTCGTCGTCAGCCGCCCGGCCGAATGTGGTGGCTGCACCCTTGGCCTGTTCGGCCAGTGCCGCGGTGAGCTCCTCGGCGACGCCGGCACGGGCCAGCACCCGGGTGGCGGCGGTGCAGTCCTGGCCGGCGTTGAAGTAGCCGGCCGTCGCGATTCCCTCTGCGGCGGTCGCGATGTCGGCGTCGTCGAACACGATCACGGGCGCTTTGCCGCCGAGTTCGAGGTGGGTGCGTTTGAGGTGCCCGCCGGCGCTGACCGCGACGGCGCGGCCCGCGGCCACCGATCCGGTGATCGACACCATCTGCGGGGTGGGATGGGCGACGACGCCCGCGCCGGTCACCCGGTCGCCGCAGACGACGTTGAGCACGCCGGGCCCGAAGTGCTTGGCGGCGATCTCGGCCAGCATCACAGTGGTCACGGGGGTGGTGTCGCTGGGCTTGAGCACGACGGTGTTGCCCGCGGCGATGGCCGGACAGAACTTCCAGATCGCCATCATCATCGGGTAGTTCCAGGGCGCGACCTGGCCGATCACCCCGACCGGCTCGCGGCGGATCCACGAGGTGTGGTCAGCCAGGTATTCTCCGGCCGACTTGCCCTCCAAAATCCTTGCCGCACCGGCGAAGAACCGGATCTGGTCGACCATCGGCGGGATCTCCTCGGCCGCCGTCACGTGGTTGGGCTTGCCGGTGTTGCGGCCCTCGGCGGCCACCAGGTCGGCAGCCGCTTTCTCGACATCGTCGGCGAAACCGAGCAATGCCTTCTGCCGGTGCGACGGGGTGGTGCGCTTCCAGTCGGTGAAGGCCGCGGCTGCGGCCCCGTATGCGTTGTCGATGTCCTGCTCGTTGGAAATCGGTGCGGTGCCGTACTTTTCACCGGTCGAGGGGTCGACGATGGGCATGGTGGCCCCGCTGACCGAGTCGACCAGCTCTCCGTTGATGAAGTTCTTGACGGTGGTCATCAGAGTTCGGCGAGGATATCGGCCAGCACGCCGAGGCCCTCGATCAGTAGTTCGTCACTGATCGTCAACGGCGGCAGGAACCGCAGCACATTGCCGTAGGTGCCGCACGTCAACACCAGCACGCCCTGGGCATGCGCCTTGGCCGCCAAGGCTTTCGTGAGGTCTGGATCGGGTTCTCCGGTACCGGATTTCACCAGTTCGACGGCGATCATGGCGCCCCGGCCGCGGACGTCGCCGATCCGGTCGTCGTCGGCCTGTATCCGGCCGAGTTTGTCCTTCATCACCGTCTCGATCTGCTTGGCGCGCGCCACCAGACCGTCGAGCTCGATGGTCTCGATGGTGGCCAGCGCGGCCGCGCAGGCCACCGGATTGCCGCCGTACGTGCCGCCCAGACCGCTGACATGCGGGGCGTCCATCACCTCGGCGCGCCCGGTCACCGCGGCCAGCGGCAGGCCGTCGGCGATGCCCTTGGCGGTGACGATCAGGTCCGGCTCGATGCCTTCGTCCTCGCAGGCGAACATCGAACCGGTGCGGGCGAACCCCGTCTGTACCTCATCGGCGATGAATACGACGTTGTTGTCGGAGCACCAGGCCCGCAGCGCGGGCAGGAACCCGGGCGCCGGGACGATGAAGCCGCCCTCGCCCTGGATCGGTTCGATGACGATGGCGGCCAGGTTGGCCGCCCCGATCTGCTTGTCGATCACGGTCAGTGCCCGCTCGGCGGCCAGTTCTCCGTCGGTGGCCCATTCCTTGTCGATGAGGCCGTCGCGGTAGGGGTAGGACATCGGTGCGCGATACACCTCGGGTGCGAACGGGCCGAACCCACTCTTGTAGGGCATCGATTTCGCGGTCAGTGCCATCGTCAGATTGGTGCGCCCGTGGTAAGCGTGATCGAAGGCCACCACCGCGGTCTTGCGGGTGTAGGCGCGGGCGATCTTGATCGCGTTCTCCACGGCCTCGGCCCCGGAGTTGAACAGCGCTGAGCGCTTCTCGTAGGAGCCGGGGGTGAGGCGGTTGAGATGCTCGGCGACGGCGATGTACTCCTCGTACGGCGTCACCATGAAGCAGGTGTGGGTGAAGTCGGCGACCTGTGCGCGCACTGCCTCGACCACTCGCGGCGAGGAGTTGCCGATCGTCGTCACCGCGATCCCGGAACCCAGGTCGATCAGCCGGTTGCCGTCGACGTCCTCGATGATCCCGCCGCCCGCCCGTGCGGCGTAGATCGGCATGGTGACGCCGACGCCGTGCGACACCGCGGCGACCCTGCGCTTGGACAGTTCGACGGATGCGGGGCCGGGGATGTCGGTCACGAGCTTGCGGCTCTGCTCGAGGGTGGTCACTTCTGTTCTCCTAGACGAAGGCGGCACTGCACGAAGAGGGCGATTCGAGCCTAGTCCCGCAGCGGTGCGGTGCAACTGAAAACCCGGCTTGAGGGCGCGCTCCATCATGGAATGCGTCGTGAGACCACACTAATTCGACGTAATCGGTTGGTGTCTAACGGGTGTCGGGGGAGAACTGCGCGCCGTCGATCCGGTCGATCGTGGTGAACGATTCGACGGGCTGGCGGGTGAGCCGGCGCGGCTGGCGAACCGGATGGCCCAACGCGATCACCCCGGCCAGCACCAACGGGTCGTCGGCGCCCAATAACTTCTTGACCTCGTCTTCCTCCCGAATGAGCATCGTCGTCAGGACGCCACCGAGGCCCTCGGCCCTGGCGGCCAGCAGGATGTTCCACGCGAACGGGTAAACCGACGCGCCACCGGCGAGCGTGTAGTGGTCGAGGTCGCGATCGACGGCGGCCAGCTGCGAAAGGTCGGCGAACAGTGCCAGCAGCACGGGCACCTCGTCGAGGTGCGCGGTGAAACCCTGGCTTGCCGCCGCCTCCCGGGCCGAGCCGGTGTCGGTGGCCAGCGCGGCCGACTCCGCGTCGCGGTCGTTGACGGGCGACCACGGCCGTAGCCCGGCCGCTGTCAGCGTCAGATAGTCGACCCACGGCCCGAGATAGAGGTCGCGCAGGCGAGCCCGAAGGTTCGGGTCCTTCACGACGACCAGGCGCCAGGCCTGCGCGTTGGCGCCGCTCGGTGCGAACCGCGCGGTGTCGAGAATGCGGGCCAGCACGGCGTCTTCGACCGGCTCATCGGTGAAGTCGCGCACTGCGCCCGTGGTGCGCAACGTATCGATCAAGTCCATGTGACCATCTTCCACGGACGGGGCCGGTCGGGACCGAACCGGCACAATGGCAGACTGGGCAGCTATGAAGCGCGTGACCTGACGGTCGCGGAGCGCTGACCCAGCACCTGATACGAAAGAATCGTTCCGCCATGGACCTGCTCATTTTCTTGCCCCTGATCGTCATCATGGGCGCATTCATGTATTTCGCCTCTCGGAAACAACGCAAGGCCATGCAGGCCACCATCGACCTGCACGAGTCTCTGACCATCGGCGACGAGGTCTACACCACCTCGGGCCTGCGGGCGACGATCGCCGGCATCACCGACGACACCGTCGACCTGGAAATCGCCCCCGGTGTGGTGACCACCTGGATGAAGCTGGCGGTTCGCGAGCGCATTGTGGACGACGGGCCCGAGGACGACGTGCACGCTGACGAGCTCAGCCAGGCCACGGAGATCACCGACACGGACCGCCTGACCAAAGACTGATCGCCAGGCGCGCCACGTACCCTCTAGCGGGAGCTCAGAGGACCGCATCCGCGGGACGCGGCGCAAAGGCCCAGCGGGTCGTGGCACAAACCTAGGAGAGACAACAACGTGGCATCGTCTTCGGCGCCGGTGCATCCCTACCGCTGGCTGGCGCTGTTTCTGGTCTTGCTCATCGGGGTCTACCTGCTTGTTTTCCTGACCGGAGACAAACACGCCAGCCCCAAGCTGGGCATCGACCTGCAGGGCGGCACCCGCGTCACGCTCACCGCGCGCACCCCCGACGGATCCCGGCCCACCCGTGATGCGCTCAACCAGGCGGAGCAGATCATCGCTGCCCGCGTCAACGGACTCGGGGTGTCCGGGTCCGAGGTCGTGATCGATGGTGACAACCTGGTCATCACTGTTCCCGGAAACGACGGCAACGAGGCCCGCAACCTCGGCCAGACCGCCCGGCTCTTCATCCGTCCGGTGATCGGCCAGCCGATCCCGATCGAGGCGATCAAGCAGCAGATGCAGGCTCAGGCTCCTGGTGGCGCAGCGCCGCCAGGAGCACCCGCTCCCGGTGGTCCCCCGCCCGGCACGCCGCCCGCAGGTGCTCCTGCACCCAGTGAACCGCCGGCCGGTGCGCCCGCGCCGGAGCCGGCCAACCCGGCAGCCCCCGCGCCCCAGCCGCGTCCGTACCCGCAGGAACCGGCGCCGTCGCCATCACCGACCCCGGCGCCCGCACCTGAGCCGGCACCGGGGCAGCCCGCGCCGCCGAGCGCGGCCCCCGCTCCGGGCGCACCCCCGCCAGCAGCGCCCGCGCCTGCACCGGCCCCGCCGGATCCGCGTAAGGACCTCGCCGCGCGCATCAAGTTCGAGCAGCAGCTGCGTCAGAGCACCAACCAGAACCTGCTGCTGATCGCGGTGCAGTACATGGCCAGCAAGTGCGACCAGCCCGACATCCTGGCCGGCAACGACGACCCGAACCTGCCGCTGGTCGCCTGCTCAGACGACCACAAGTACATCTACGTGCTGGACAAGTCGATCATCAGCGGTGACCAGATCAAGGACGCCACGTCCGGCCTGGACAACCAGAGCGGCGCCTACGTCGTCGACCTGACGTTCAAGGACCAGGCCGCCACCACGTGGGCTGATTTCACCGCCGCCAACATCGGCACCCAGACGGCGTTCACGCTGGACTCCGAAGTGGTCAGTGCTCCGCAGATCCGCGAGGCCATTCCGGGCGGGCGCACCCAGATCAGCGGCGGCAACCCGCCCTTCACCGCCGACAGCGCCAAGCAGCTGGCCAACGTCCTCAAATACGGGTCGCTGCCGTTGTCCTTTGAGTCCTCGGAGGCCGAGACCGTCTCGGCGACACTGGGATTGGCCTCGCTTCGAGCGGGTCTGGTTGCTGGCGCCATCGGTTTGGCCCTCGTGCTGCTGTATTCGCTGCTCTATTACCGCGTACTCGGATTGTTGACGGCTCTGTCGCTGGTGGCTTCCGGCGCCATGGTGTTCGGCATCCTGGTGCTGTTGGGCAGATACATCAACTACACCCTTGACCTGGCGGGTATCGCCGGTCTGATCATCGGTATCGGCACGACGGCCGACTCGTTCGTGGTGTTCTTCGAACGCATCAAAGACGAGATACGTGAAGGGCGTTCGTTCCGCTCGGCGGTTCCACGCGGTTGGGCTCGCGCCCGTAAGACGATCCTGTCCGGTAACGCGGTGACGTTCCTTGCCGCCGCGGTGCTGTATTTCCTGGCCGTCGGCCAGGTGAAGGGCTTCGCGTTCACCCTCGGCCTGACCACGATCCTCGACGTCGTCGTCGTGTTCCTGGTGACCTGGCCGCTGGTGTTCCTGGCGTCGAAGTCGACAACCATGGCCAAACCGGCCTTCAACGGTCTCGGTGCGGTTCAGCAGATCGCCCGAGAACGCCGAGCGGCCGCCACAGCGACGGGACGGGGGTAACGACATGGCCAAGGACACCGCAGACGACATCGAGTCCACCGCCGTCGAGGCACCCGATCTGGAAGCCGCCGGCGCCGCCGTGCCCAAGCACGGCTTCTTCGTCAGGCTCTACACCGGCACCGGCGCCTTCGAGGTCATCGGCCGGCGCAAGATGTGGTACGCGATCAGCGGTCTGATCGTCTTGGCCTGCATCGTGAGCATCGCGCTGAAGGGCTTCACCTTCGGTATCGACTTCGAAGGCGGCACCAAAGTCGGGATGCCGGTCGCCGGTCAGAACGGCACCGCGACCACCCAGCAGGTGGAAGACGTCTTCAGCAAGACCCTGGGCAAGCCGCCGGAATCGGTCGTGCTCGTCGGAAACGGCTCGTCGGCGACCGTGCAGATCCGCTCGGAAGCGCTGAACAACGAGCAGACCGAGAAGCTGCGCACCGCGCTGTTCGACGCGTTCCAACCCAAGGGCTCCGACGGCCAGGCCAGCAAGGATGTCATCAGCGACTCGGCGGTGTCGGAGACCTGGGGTGACCAGATCACCAAGAAGGCGTTGATCGCGCTCGCGGTGTTCCTGGTGCTGGCCGCCATCTACATCACGTTCCGCTACGAGCGGTACATGGCGATGTCGGCGCTGCTGACACTGGTGTTCGACCTCGTCGTCACCGCAGGGGTGTATTCGATCGTCGGCTTCGAGGTCACGCCGGCAACGGTCATCGGTCTGCTGACGATCCTGGGCTTCTCGCTGTACGACACGGTCATCGTGTTCGACAAGGTCGAAGAGAACACCCACGGCTTTGAGCACACCACCCGAAGAACGTTCGCCGAACACGCCAACCTTGCGGTCAACCAGACCTTCATGCGGTCGATCAACACCAGCCTGATCTCGGTGCTGCCGATCATCGCGTTGATCGTGGTCGCGGTCTGGTTGCTCGGTGTGGGCACCTTGATGGACCTGGCACTGGTGCAGCTGGTCGGCGTCATCGTCGGCACCTACTCGTCGATCTTCTTCGCCACACCGTTGCTGGTGACATTGCGTGAGCGCACCGATCTGGTGCGCACTCACACCCGCCGCGTGCTCAACCGGCGCAAGGGGTCGGCCTCGAAATCAGACGCCGGCGACATCGTCACCGGCGGCGCGGCTGACCTGGACGAGGCCGCTGACGCGGTGCCGGCCGAGGCTGCGATCGGCGGCATCCCTGCCGTGGGCAGCAAGCCCGCGCCGGGCGCTCGGCCGGCCCGCCCGTCGAGCACGCGCGCCGGCCGGCCGACGGGCAAGCGCAGCACTCGAGGGCGATAGCCGGCCATGGCAGTCGGGCGCCGGTACGCCGCCGCTGTCGCGGTGGTGACTGTCGTGGGAGCGCTCGCGTGCAGTGTCCTGACGTCGTGTTCGGGCAGTCCCGCCGACCAGATCAACTATGCCGTCGACGGCATGCTGAGCTCCTACAACACCAACACGGTCAGCGGGGCGGCTTCGGCAGGCCCGCAGGCCTTCGCGCGCGTGCTCACCGGGTTCAACTTCCACGGGCCGGACGGGCAGGTGCTGGCCGACAACGACTTCGGCTCGGTGTCGGTGGTCGGTCGCGATCCGCTGGTGCTGGACTACACCATCTCCGACAAGGCCGTCTATTCCGACGGCAAGCCGGTGACCTGTGACGACATGGTGCTGGCGTGGGCCGCGCAGTCTGGGCGGTTCCCGGCGTTCGACGCCGCCAGCCGCGCCGGCTACCTAGACATCGACTCCATCGACTGCCAGCCGGGGCAGAAGAAGGCCCGGGTGTCCTACCTGCCGGGGCGTGCTGTCGCGGACTATCTGCAGCTGTTCACCGCGACATCGATGATGCCGTCGCACGTGATCGGCGATGTACTCGGCGTCGACGTCACCCGCACCATCCAGGGTGGCGATCCCACGGCGATCGACAACATCGCCAAGGTCTGGAACAGCGTGTGGGACCTCAAGCCCGGGATTGATCTCAAACGCTTCCCCTCGTCGGGTCCCTACAAGATCGACTCGGTGCTGCCGGAGGGCGCCGTCGTACTGACCGCCAACGACCGGTGGTGGGGGGCCAAGCCGATCACCAAGCGGATCACGGTGTGGCCGCGCGGCGTCGACGTGCAGGACCGGATCAACAACGGCTCCTTCCAGGTCGTCGACGTGGCCACCGGCTCGTCGGGCACGCTGAGCACGCCCGACGGCTACGGCCGCCACGAGCTGCCCTCGGGTGGCGTCGAACAGCTGATCTTCGCCCCGGAGGGCCCGCTTGCCGCCACCCCCGCGCGGCGCGCGGTGGCGCTGTGCACCCCCCGCGACCTGATCGCGCTCAACGCCGAGACGCCGATCTCCAACGTCCGGCTCAACGCCGCCGGCGACGACGCGTTCACCGGTATGGAAGGCGCCGCGATCGCCGGTCAGTTCGGGCCCGCCAATCCCGGCGCGGCCCGCGACGCACTGGGCGGGCAGCCGCTGACCGTGCGGATCGGCTACCAGGCGCCCAACCCGCGGCTGGCGGCCACCGTCGGTGCGATCGCCAAATCCTGTGCCGGCGCGGGCATTACCGTCGTCGACACGACATCGGACACCACCGGACCGCAGACGCTGCGCGACGGCAAACTCGACGTGCTGATCGCCAGTACCGGTGGCGCGAGCGGCAGCGGGTCGACGGGATCCTCGGCGCTGGACGCCTATTCCCTGTTCTCCGGCAACGGCAACAATCTGCCGCGCTACGCCAACCCGCAGATCGACGGCATCATCTCGGCGCTCGCCGTCACCGCCGACGCCAAGGAACGGGCCAAGCTGCTGGGCGACAGTTCGCCGATCCTGTGGGGCGACATGCCAACCGTGCCGCTGTACCGTCAGCAGCGCACGGTGATGGCGTCGAAGAAGATGTATGCCGTCGAAGGCAATCCGACCAAGTGGGGCGCGGGCTGGAATATGGATCGATGGGTGTTCGAGAAGTGAGCTCCGGTAGGCCTGTCGCCGACGTGATCAAGGCTCTGACCCGTGAGGTGCCCGACTTCCCCGAACCGGGCATCCAATTCAAAGACCTCACCCCGGTGCTGGCCGACCGCGACGGCCTGGCCGCTGTCACCGACGCCCTGGCCGAGATCGCGGCCGGCGCCGACCTGGTCGCCGGCATCGACGCGCGCGGTTTCCTGTTGGGCGGTGCCGTGGCCCATCGGCTGGGCATCGGTGTGCTGGCCATCCGCAAGGGCGGAAAGCTGCCTCCGCCCGTACACAGTCAGACCTACACCCTGGAGTACGGCACAGCGACGCTGGAGATCCCAGCCGACGGGATAGACCTGGCCGGGCGTCGCATCGTCATCATCGACGACGTGCTGGCCACCGGCGGCACCCTTGCCGCTGCGGGCGCGTTGTTGGCGGCGAGCGGGGCTGAGGTCCCGATGGCAGCGGTGGTGCTCGAGCTGTCCGGCCTCGGAGGCCGCGATAAGGTTGCGCCGCTGCAGGTTTCGAGTCTCCAGATCGTCTGAGTCTGGTTAACGAGTCGAGGCGGCCAGATGGCGCCCTCGGTAATACCCCATGGCAGATGCGATTTGCCATTGGCGCCATTAAGTGGTGCCGCCATGCTGCTCACGTAGGGCCGTTCCCGTCGTGAGGAGACTCCCGTGCCGTCGTTCATTGTGGTTCCGCGGCTTGCCGCAGCAGCATTCGCCGTCGGGGCGGGCCTGGCAATCGGAGCCACCTGCGGGACGGCGTCGGCCGACTCCTCGGATTCGTCGTCGGCATCCAGCAGCGCTTCGGCGCACAAGGCGCCCGCTACCTCCGCCCGCACATCGGCCAAGGCGCGCGCCACTGCCACGACGCCGACGGCCACGCCTGCCGCGACAGCCGTCGCGCACACGGCCAGGGTGACGCCCTCACTGCGAGCCGCGGCGACCGCCAGCGCGGACTCCACCGATACGTCCGCGGCGGCGACCGTCGCCGAGAAACTCCGCGCACCCTCACCCATCCAGGTGGGCCTCGACGTGGTCGTCGCGAATCTCGCCGAGGTGCTCGGTTACGCTCCGCAGCCAGCCAATGTCGGCGGCATCGGCGCGGTCCTGCCGCTGCGCACGATGCTGCTGAACGCGGTTGACGCCATTCGGCGTGCAACGGACTCCAGCGCGGTCAACGGCGTTCCGGCCCTACACCCGAAGGAGCTGTACGAGTTCGTCACCGGCGAGGTCATCGGTGACCTGCTGCCGTCGGATCCCAACGGCAACAAGCTGACGTATCAGGTCGCTCAGGGACCGACCAACGGCATCCTGACCATCAACGCCAATGGCACCTATTACTACAAGCCCAACAACGACTTTGCCGAGTCTGGCGGCGTCGACAGCTTCACTGTCGTCGCGGATGACGGGCAGCACGGTCTGACCGTGGTCCCGGTCAATATCACCGTCCGGCCCACCCTCGGGGTGACCGAGCGGTTCTGGTTCCGCAACTACACGCTGGCGCCGCTGAAGTTCAACGGCTACGCGGGCGGCACCGGTGATTTGGATAGCGGCCCGACGGTCGGCTCGGTCATCTTGCCCGGCGGTGAGGCCAGTTGGGATGTGAACTGGTACCTGTTCCGTGTCGGTGACGTCACCACCAATTTCGGCACGGTGGGCTTCGGGTACACCCCGTCCGACGTCGGTTACATCCCGGCAGGTTATGCCGGCACCACCTTCCAGGTCAGGTTCGAGACGAAGCCACGGGACACCAGCTGCTCGGCCGGCGGCAACGGCCAGTGCGATGTCCCCAACGACCGGATGGCGATCGCGAAGGACAAGGGCAGCCCCGTGATCACGCTCAACGCCGACGACGCGGCCAAGATCGCCAAGGTGCTTCCCGGGATCTGCTACGACGGCTCGCAAGCATCCTGCTCCTACAACGCGATCAGCCAGGTTGCCGGCTTCACTCCGGTGCGGACAATTGGCAACCCGGTCACGAATGAGACGTCGACCGCGACGACGTTCAGCATCGCGATCGCCGACCAGGTCTCGCAGACCGATAGCGTCGGCATCAGCGTCAAACTTTCAGGTGGGACGCTTGCCAAGCTCGCGTCGATCATCAACATCGAGATCACCGCCACCTACGGTCACTCGTGGACGAGCACCCATACCTTCACGCAAACGTTGAACGTTCCGGTTGCGCCGGGCTACACATCATGGATCGAAGGCTCGGCGCCGGTGTATCACGTGACCGGCGATTTCACCGTCAAAATTGGTAACTCGACCTACCAGCTGAACGGTGCGACCTTCGACACGCCCAACCCGAACGGCACCGGCAGCTACGTCATCAAGACCAAGCCGATCGGCTCGCTGAGTGACGGGGTGTCGGTCACGTCGTCGGAATAGGCCAGGGTCACGCGGCACGCCGTCAGTCCTGGACTGAGCGGGCCCGCCACTCGGCTGAACGAGGAGGGATATCCTCGAAGTCGGTCTGATGGCGAGGAGGTGAGCGGTGGCTGACGACAAGACTGTGACGACAGCGCCGCTGCCGGTCGCCGACATCCCGCCCGCCGAGCCGCGCGCCGAGACGCCGAAGACCACCAGCAGCGCGTCGCGGCGGGTACGCGCCCGGCTGGCGCGGCGGATGACGTCTCAGCGCAGCACCGTCAACCCGGTCCTCGAACCGCTGGTGTCGGTGCACCGCGAGATCTACCCCAAGGCAGACCTGGCGCTCCTGCAGCGCGCCTACGAAGTGGCCGAGGCCAAGCACGCCGATCAGCTGCGCCGCTCCGGAGACCCGTACATCACCCACCCGCTGGCCGTCGCCAACATCCTGGCCGAGCTCGGCATGGACACCACCACGCTGGTGGCCGCGCTGCTGCACGACACCGTCGAGGACACCGGTTACGCCATGGAGGCGCTGACCGCCGACTTCGGCGAAGAGGTGGCGCACCTGGTCGACGGTGTCACCAAGTTGGACAAGGTGGCGCTGGGTACGGCGGCCGAGGGCGAGACCATCCGCAAGATGATCATCGCGATGGCGCGCGACCCGCGGGTTCTCGTCATCAAGGTCGCCGATCGTCTGCACAATATGCGCACCATGCGATTCCTGCCGCCGGAGAAGCAGGCCCGCAAGGCTCGCGAGACACTGGAAGTCATTGCCCCGCTTGCTCATCGGCTGGGTATGGCCACCGTCAAGTGGGAGCTGGAGGACCTGTCTTTCGCCATCCTGCATCCCAAGCGCTACGAGGAGATCGTGCGACTGGTCGCCGACCGGGCGCCGTCGCGCGACACCTACCTGGCCAAGGTTCGCGCCGAGATCACCTCCGCGCTGTCCGGGATGAAGATCAGCGCCACCGTCGAGAGCCGGCCCAAGCATTACTGGTCGATATATCAGAAGATGATCGTCAAGGGCCGCGACTTCGACGACATCCACGATCTGGTGGGTGTGCGAATCCTGTGCGACGAGATCCGCGACTGCTATGCCGCTGTGGGCGTTGTGCATTCGCTGTGGCAGCCGATGCCGGGCCGGTTCAAGGACTACATCGCCCAGCCCAGGTTCGGGGTGTACCAGTCGCTGCACACCACCGTCGTCGGGCCGGAGGGCAAGCCGCTGGAGGTGCAGATCCGCACCAGCGACATGCACCGCACCGCCGAGTTCGGCATCGCCGCGCACTGGCGTTACAAAGAGTCGAAGGGCCGCAACGGAGTTCCGCATCCCAATACGGCCACCGAGATCGATGACATGGCTTGGATGCGTCAGCTGCTCGACTGGCAGCGGGAAGCCGCCGACCCCGGCGAGTTCCTGGAGTCATTGCGTTACGACCTTGCGGTACAAGAGATCTTCGTGTTCACCCCGAAGGGTGACGTGATCACGTTGCCGACGGGTTCGACGCCGGTGGACTTCGCCTACGCCGTGCACACCGAGGTCGGCCACCGTTGTATCGGTGCGCGGGTCAACGGCCGGCTGGTGGCGCTGGAACGCAAGCTCGAAAATGGGGAAGTGGTGGAGGTTTTCACCTCCAAGGCGCCCAACGCCGGCCCGTCACGGGACTGGCAGGGCTTCGTGGTGTCCCCGCGCGCCAAGGCCAAGATCCGGCAGTGGTTCGCCAAGGAGCGCCGCGAGGAGGCGCTGGAAGCCGGTAAGGATTCGATCGCCCGTGAAGTCCGCCGCGGCGGGCTGCCGTTGCAGAAGCTGGTCAACGCCGAGGCGATGGGCGCGCTGGCCCAGGAGCTGCGCTACGCCGATGTCTCGGCGCTCTACACGGCGGTCGGGGAGGGCCACGTTTCCCCGCGGCACGTGGTGCAACGGCTGCTGGCCCAGCTCGGGGGCGCCGAGAGCGCGGAAGACGAACTGGCCGAACGCTCTACGCCGGCCACCATGCCGGTGCGCCAGCGCAGCACCGACGACACCGGCGTCGCGGTGCCAGGCGCGCCCGGCACGCTGACCAAGCTGGCCAAGTGCTGCACTCCGGTGCCCGGCGACAACATTATGGGATTCGTCACCCGTGGCGGCGGGGTCAGCGTGCACCGCACCGACTGCACCAACGCGACGTCGCTGCAACAGCAGGCGGAGCGGATCATCGAGGTGACCTGGGCGCCGTCGCCCACTTCGGTGTTCTTGGTGGCCATTCAGGTCGAGGCACTCGACCGGCACCGGTTGCTTTCCGATGTCACCCGGGTGCTGGCCGACGAGCGGGTCAACATCCTGTCGGCCTCGGTGACCACCTCCAACGATCGAGTTGCCATCAGCCGCTTCACCTTCGAGATGGGTGATCCCAAGCATCTCGGACATGTGCTCAACGCGGTCCGCAACATCGAAGGCGTCTACGACGTCTACCGGGTGACGAGCGCAGCCTGATATGGCGACACTGATCACCGGGGCGTCAGCGGGGCTCGGTGTCGAATACGCGCGGCAATTCGCCGCCCTGGGCCACGATCTGGTTCTGGTGGCCCGCCGCGAGGACGCGCTGGAGCGCCTGGCGGGGGAGTTGCGCTCGGCGCACAACGTCGACGTCACCGTCGTCGCGCTCGATCTGTCGGCACCGGGTGCCGCTGCTGAACTGGTCTCTCGTACCGCCGCAGCGGGCATCGTCGTCGACGGTCTGATCAACAACGCGGGATTCGGCACGCACGGCGATGTCATCGACGCCGACCCGAAGCGGCTGACGGACGAGATTGCGCTCAACTGCGGCACCGTGGTGGATCTGACGGCGCGCTACCTGCCCGGGATGCGCAGCCTGGGCCGCGGCACGATCGTCAACATCGCCTCGACGGCGGCCTTTCAGCCGTTACCCCATATGGCGGTCTACGGTGCGACCAAGGCGTTCGTGCTGTCGTTCACCGAAGCCCTGTGGGCTGAGGAGAAAACGCACGGCATACGGGTTTTGGCGGTCTGCCCCGGTGCCACCGCCACCGAGTTCTTCGACGTGGCGGGCGAGGCGGCGGCCGTCGGCCGCAAGCGCACCGCCAAGCAGGTGGTTGATGCGACGATGCGCGAATTAGCAGGTTCCAAGCCGAGTTTCGTCGACGGACTGACCAACGGGATCATCGCTCACGTGCTGACCAGACTCACCCCGCGCCGGCTGCTGATCGCGGTCGGCGGGCGTGTGATGGGCGGATAGCGCCTTCAGGGCCCGCCGTTGACGTACCAGGCCAGGCAGCCAGGATGATGCCGGCAGGCGATGATCGCCCCGGCATACGGCGCCGCACCGCGAACCCGCGGTTGAACGGGCGGCAGACTGCAACTCTGCAGGTTGGGATTCCACGGGAGTACACCGTTGTAGCAGCCCTGCGCGGCGACACGGGACTGTGGAGCGTTCACTAGCGCATTCGGGACGGCAAGGAAGGCGATTGCCGCCAGTGCGCCCAGCGCGAGACGACAGACTCCTTGCAGATAGTTAGACATAACACGTGGGTCAACGGCTCTGTGCCGCAGATTATTTCATTCATGTTGACGGAATATCTGGTTGGCGCAATGCCCTTGTTACTTGGTGCCAAGTCCCCTTGGAAAGAGGTTGGTTATGAAGAGGTTTCACGTGTTGTCCGCCACTATCGGGGCCGGTGCCCTGGTTTCGCTCGGTGCCTTCGCCGCGGTAGCGGCAAATCCGCAGACCGACAGTGGATCGTTTGTCAGTTCGGGAATGTCCACCGGAGTCACGGTCACCCAGTCCGTAGCCCCGAGTCAGGGCGCCCTTCCGGTCGCAGTCCCTGCCATCAAGGGGCCGGCGCCGCTGCCGCCCGAAGAGCAGGGCTTGCCGGGCAGCTGAGCGGGCTCAGTTCAGCCGGATCGACTTGATCGTCACCGGTCTCGCGGGTTTCCCGTCGTCGGCCCCCCCGGCGATACCGACCGAGGCGATGTCTTGGACTATGCCGAACGCGGTCTTGTCGACCTGTCCGAACGCCGTGTACGTCGGCGGCAGCATCGAATCGCGATAGACGATGAAGAACTGGCTGCCGTTGGTGTCAGGTCCCGCGTTGGCCATGGCAAGCGTGCCTCGCGGATAGCGCACGGGCTGCCTGAGCGCCTGATCGAACGGCCGGTACTGGTTCGTCGGGTACTCATTGGCGAACCGGTATCCGGGTCCGCCGGTGCCTTGGCCGGTCGGGTCACCGCACTGCAGCACCGATAGTGATGGCGAGTCGGTCAGACGGTGGCACGGCGTGTTGTCGAAGTAGTTCTGCTTGATCAGACTTTCGAAGCTGTTGACCGTGCACGGGGCCTTGGCGTTGTCGAGGTGAAGGACGATCGGGCCGGCGTTGGTGATCATCGTCGCGTCCACGGTCGCCGGCGTTGTGGGTACATTGCCGGCCGGCGGCGGCGTGACCGGTTTGTCGGCCGGCGTGGCCGTCGCCGGGTACTGGCAGTTGGTGCCGAGGCTGGCCGGCGGTGCGAACGGCGGCAACTCGCCGCTTCCGCCGGCGATGGTGCGTCCCGGAATGCCTGCGCCGCCGTTGCGCTCCAGTTCCCGGGCCATCCAGGAGAAGAACACGATGCCGGCGACCACGACCAGAATGCTCAGCACCGTCACCAGATAGCTGATCACCAAACCCGCGATCGCCAGCCCACGGCCTTCTTCGCCGGTCTTCTTGATCTGCGACAGCGAGATGTGGCCGAACACGATCCCGAGCGGCGCGAACACGAACGCACAGATCAGCGACGCGATCGCCATCCCGTTGGTCGGCGGCGGCGCCGGATAGCGATACGGCCCCGGTCCGTACGGCGATCCGTAGTGCGGTGGCGGTGGCGGGTAGTAAGGCGGAGGTTGGCTCATGGCCCGGCTAGTCCAGCAGGATCGACTTGATCTGTACGGCGGTCGCCGGCTTGCCGTCCTGGCCGCCGCCGTCGACACCGGCGGCGGCGATCTTGTCCAGCGTCGCCAGCCCCGTCGCGTCGATCGTGCCGAAGGCGGTGTAGTTGGGCGGCAGCTGCGAATCTTTGTAGACCAGGAAGAACTGGCTGCCGTTGGTGCCCGGCCCGGCGTTGGCCATCGCCAGCGTTCCGCGCGGATACGTCACTGGCTGCTGCAGGGCGGGATCACCCTCGGGGTACTGGTCGGTGGGGTATTCGTTGGCGAACTGGTAGCCCGGTCCGCCGGTGCCTTGGCCGGTCGGGTCGCCACACTGCAGCACTGACAACGACGGCGACGTGGTCAGCCGGTGGCAGGGCGTGTCGTTGAAGAAGCCCTTCTGCGCCAGGCTGGCGAAGCTGTTGACCGTGCACGGGGCCTTGGCGTTGTCCAGGTTCAGCCCGAGGTTGCCCTGGTTGGTGCTCATGCTGGCGGTCACCGTTGCCGGGGTCGTGGGGACCTTGCCGGTGTGGGGCGGGTCAACCTTCTTGCTGGCCGGCTCGGGCGTCGCCGGGTACTGGCAGTTGGCGCCCAGATTCGCGCTGGCCTTGAACGGCGGCAGACCGCCGGTGGACGGGGGAGCAGCGCTGGGACCACCGGCGTCCGCCGTCGCACTTGTGGAGGTCGACGATGCGCTCGTGGTCTTGTCATCCTTGTTGGTCAGGACGAACGTGGCGACAAGGGCAGCGGCCACGACGATCGCCACGACTCCGCCGATCACGATGAACAGGCGGCGGCGCTTCTCCTGTTGGGCGCGTCGCTCCAGCTGCCGCTCGAGTTTGCGCTTGGCTGTCGCACGTCGCTGTTCGTTGGTGGGCACCGTGTGGTCCTCCGTGGGTGTTCGGGTGAGTCGGCAACGAGTGTGCCAGCTCATGCCGCCGGAATGTAGCGGCGGGCGTACCGGGCGTGGCCGGCGCCATCTTCTTCGCCGCGACACCGGCCGCTATCAGCCTGCTCTTAGTCGTCAGACTTACGCTCCCGGCACACGGCGGATGGGGGTGCACGTGCGCGACGCCAAGCGAGGGTCGATCTTTGCGTTGATGGTCGTATTACCGATGGGGATGGCTCTGTCCGGGGTGCTCACCTGGTCGTTGTTCGGCAACGTCGCGGGCGCATTCGTGTTTCTGGGTCTCTTCGTCGTCGGCGCCGTCACCGAGAATTCCCGGCAGCGCCGTAGCAAGGCTCGGCGCGCCCGAGCGACCGCCGAGGGATCGCACTACATCGCGCGCTTGTATGACGCCGCGCGGGAGTCCGGCGTGGACCTGAGCACTCCGCCGCCGGACACCTAGCGCCGGGATGGGAAACTGGACGGCGTGCTGCTCACCGGGTTTCCGGCCGGCATGTTGGCATGCAACTGCTACGTGCTGGCCCCACGCGCCGGGGCCGACGCCGTCGTCGTCGACCCTGGACAGCGTGCGATGGGCAACCTGCGCCGGATTCTCGACGAGAACAGGCTGACCCCGGCCGCGGTGTTGCTGACCCACGGGCACATCGACCACATCTGGTCGGCGCAGAAAGTCGGCGACACGTTCGGTTGCCCGGTGTTCATCCACCCCGAGGACCGCTACATGCTCACCGACCCGATCCGGGGGTTCGGCCCCCGGCTGGGCCAGATCGCGCTGAGCGCACTGTTCCGCGAACCCAAGCAGGTCGTGGAGCTGGACCGGGACGGGGACACGCTCGAGCTCGGCGACATCACAGTGACCGTCGACCACACACCGGGCCACACCCGCGGGTCGGTGGTGTTTCGTGTGGATCAGGGCCCCTTCGGCGGGCAGGAGCGAAGCGACTCGGGGATACGCCCGGCGGTGGCGTTCACGGGCGACACCCTGTTCAAGCAGACCGTGGGGCGTACCGACCTGCCCGGCGGCAGCGGCAGGGACCTGCTGGGCTCGATCGTCGAAAAATTGTTGGTGCTCGACGACGACACCCTGGTATTACCGGGGCATGGTGAATCGACCACCATTGGTCTCGAACGCCGTACCAACCCATTCCTCGAAGGTCTGACTGCGTGAGTGAATTCCAGGCACCCAAGGGTGTCCCCGACTATCTGCCGCCCGAGTCGGCGGAGTTCGTCGCGGTTCGTGACGGACTGCTGAATACGGCCCGGCTGGCCGGCTACGGCGATGTCGAGCTGCCCATCTTCGAAGACACCGCGCTGTTCGCCCGCGGCGTCGGCGAGTCCACCGATGTGGTGTCCAAGGAGATGTACACCTTCGCCGACCGCGGCGAGCGGTCGGTGACATTGCGGCCCGAGGGCACCGCGGGAGTGATGCGCGCGGTGATCGAGCACGGGCTGGACCGCGGCGCGCTGCCGGTCAAGCTCTGCTACGCGGGCCCGTTCTTCCGTTATGAGCGCCCGCAGGCCGGTCGGTACCGGCAGCTGCAGCAGGTCGGGGTCGAGGCGATCGGTGTCGACGATCCGGCACTGGACGCCGAGGTGATCGCGATTGCCGACGCGGGCTTCCGCTCGCTGGGCCTGGACGGTTTCCGCCTCGAGATCACCTCGCTGGGCGATGACACCTGCCGTCCCCAATACCGGGAGTTGTTGCAGAGCTTTTTGTTCAAGCTCGATCTCGACGACGACACCCGGCGCCGGGCCGAGATCAACCCGCTGCGGGTGCTCGACGACAAGCGCCCGCACGTGCGGGAGATGACCGCCGAGGCCCCGGTGATGCTCGACCATCTCTCCGATGTCGCCAAGCAGCATTTCGAGACCGTGCTCGCGCACCTCGACGCGCTCGGAGTGCCGTACGTGATCAACCCGCGGATGGTCCGTGGGCTGGATTACTACACCAAGACGACGTTCGAGTTCGTGCACGACGGTCTTGGGGCCCAGTCCGGGATCGGCGGCGGTGGCCGCTACGACGGGCTGATGCGTCAGCTCGGTGGCCAGGATCTGTCGGGTATCGGCTTCGGGCTCGGTGTCGACCGCACCGTGCTGGCGCTGCGCGCCGAGGGCAAGACCGCCGGAAACCCAAGCCGCTGCGACGTTTTCGGGGTGCCCCTGGGGGAGCAGTCCAAGTTGGTGCTCGCGACGGTGGCGGCGCGCCTGCGCGCGGCGGGGGTACGAGTCGATCTGGCGTACGGCGACCGCGGCATGAAAGGGGCGATGCGCGCGGCCGATCGCTCGGGTGCACGCATCGCCCTGGTAGCAGGCGACCGGGATATCGAGGCCGGCACTATTGGCGTCAAGGACCTCGCCACCGGTGCTCAGGTGGATATCCCGGCCGACTCAGTTGTCGCCGAGGTGATTACGCGGCTGGCCTAATCCGGGCCAGTCGCGATTTCGTTCGCCGAAAGGCCTATCAGCCCGCCGGGCACAGATCGGTCTTGGCGAAATTGACCGCCGCGTCCGCCTGAGCATGGCTGATCGAACCGGAGTTGGTGAAGTACGTCTGCGACAAATCGTTCGGATTTGCGCCCCCGGTCAGGGCCTTGCAGATGGTCCAGCCGTCGGCCACCAACGCGGCCTGGTCGCCAGCGATCCCGGCGCCGGAAAGGTCCTTCAGGTAGTCGGCCTCGGCATTGGTAACCGCGCCGGCAGCAGGTGCGCCGATGAGAGCGATGGCGCCGGCGGCAGCGGCCGCCGTCAATAAACTTTTGATCATTGTCCGTCCCCTGTGCGAATTGAAGTTACTGCTGCGCCAGAAGTTACTAGCTTCTCAGCGAACGCGCAGGGAAAGCCAAAAGATTGCCGACGCATCAGCTTGAGCGTCGATCTTTTGGCTGGGACGTGACTATGCATGTATTTTTCGGTGTTTGCCATTTAACCAACTCTTATCGGATTCTTGGCGCAACCACGGCTGATCTGGGAACCGTGTCGTTTATCCGGTCCGTTATTCAGTCATGAACATCGCGACCGGCATCCAGCTCATCGAGAGCTACCTGCGCACCCGGCAGGTGCGGTATTTCCGCGGACACCACGACGATGAGTTCTTTTTTCTCATCAGTGCGTATCACGGCCGTCTGCACGTACATCTGCAGCCATGCGGGCCCGACGGTTCGGCGGTGGGAGTCAGCATCACCGCCGAGCGCTACTACCCGGCGGATCAAAGCGGTCGGGTGGCGGCGCTGGTCGAGCAATGGAATGCCGCCGATCCGCGGGTGACGGCCACCGTGTTCGAATCCTCTGATCCGCGGCTGGTCGGCGTGTTGGCCGAGCGGCGTTTTCGCGGTGACGCCGAGTTCGGCGCCTTCGTCGATCAGGCCGTCCAATCGGCGATCGATCTATTCGGCCGGCTCAGTGCGTTGGTGTCGTCGTCGCCCGGGGATACCCACCTGCTCGACGCGGGCTGAAGTCAGCCCGCGTCAGTTTTGATATGTGCGGCAGTGGGCTCGGGAGCCTCACGGCTCGCACCGAACGTCATGCGTCTGAGCATCGCGTCGCGCAGAGTAAGTGTGTGCAGCAGCACCGCCGACACGTGCGCGGCGATCGCCGCCACGAGAAGGTACGCGATCACCGAGTGTGCTTGGCGCAGAAGGAAGTACAGCTCGGCAGAGAACGGCGCGATCCGGGGCAGCGCAAGCGAACCGAACACCACGACGGGCCGCCCGCCCGCCGACACCATCGCCCACCCGACCAGCGGCTGGGCCAGCATCAGCGCATACAGCCCGATCTCGGATCCGACGACCAGGAAGTGCTCGATAGAACCCACGGTGGCCGGTAGCCGCGGCGTGCGATGGGTGAAGCGGTTGGTCGCCCGGATGATCACCACCAGAAGGATCAGCACGCCCAAGGTCATGTGCACGCCGACCAGCGCGCCATAGCCGCCCAGCGAATTGACCATCACGAATCCGATGAACAAGGCGCTGAACACCAGGGCGGCGGTGAGCCAGTGCAGGATCCGGGTGCGCACCGGGTAGCGATCGACCGTCGTCATGTCCCAACCTCGTTCACCTGCACCGCCGATGGCGACGCCGGTTCGCCGGTGCGCTGTCGATAGGACGCGGCGTAGACGTCCGACCGGGCCGACAGCAGGGGGTCATCGGAGGCTTCGATGCCGTCGGGCAGTGTCAGCGGATCGAAGTTGATGTCGCGGGCATTGCCCGGCGCTTCGGTGGTCGCCGTGGTCAGCGTCAGCGTGCCGACGTCGATGCTGCGACGGTCGTCGGGCCAGGGCAGGGTGGGGTCGGTCAATGGGTCGCCGGGGTTGGCGACGGTGATCAGCAGCCGCCAGCGCAGCGGGCCGCCGCGCAGTTGGCGGACCACCGCGTCGAACAGTCCGTTGGGGTCCCCGGAGCGTGGTGCGGGCGCGCTCTGCTCCGGCACGAGCGACCACCGCACCGGGGTGCGGGCGCCGGCGTTGTTCACGAAGTAGAACGTGTTGAGCCCGCGGAACGTGCTGTCGCCGAAACCGGCTGTGGGCGGGTGCTTCTTGATGACGGCCATGGCAGCGGCGGTTTCGGGGTGGGCGGCCAGGAATCTCTTCATCGCCTCCGGATCGGGCTGCCCGGTGCCGGGGGCGGGTTTGGACGCCAGCAGCCGGTCGTAGAAACCGCGCGCTGAATTATCCGGGAACACCGGGAGATTCAGCATCGCCATGCGCCATTGCCAGCCCTGAGGGAAGCCGAACGCCAGGCCTAGTCCTCGCGCTGCGCCGGGGGTGTCGGTCATGTGCGCGTTACCGCCGGCCAGCGAGAACCGGCCGACGACGGGTACTTGTCCCGCCCGGAACACCGCGGCGGTGCTGAGTGCCTGGCCGTTGCCGTTGCTGTCGAAATAGCCGCTGACGACGACGCCCTTGGCGTGGTTCTTGCGGAAGCCGAGCTGGCGTCCGTAAACCGTGAGGAACCCGTCCAGGAACGTCTGACGTGTGCTGCCAGAGCCAATCCACTTGTTGGCGTACGCGACCGCACCGAGGTCGACCGCGAGAAACGCGCCGACGGCGCCGAGCCCCACCAGAACCGAACGGCGGGTCACCGCGGTGTTGACTCCCCAGCGTGGACGGTTGGTCACCTAACTGAGGACGTGCCGGCGTAGGGATTCGTTCACTGCCGTGGCCGAGTTCACGACCGCAAGTCTAGGTCTAGATGGCCATCGCCGCCCGCACATCGGCCTCCGAGGCCGACCCGCCGGCGCCGCTGGAGGTGACCCGGCCGGCCTCCAGGATGTAGTAATGCTGGGCCGATTCCAGCGCGAAACCGATGTGCTGTTCGACCAGCAGCACGCCCAGGTCGCCACGCTGGGTCAACGCCGTGATCGCCGCTTCGATCTCGGTGACCACCGAGGGCTGGATGCCTTCGGTGGGTTCGTCGAGGATCAGGATCTTCGGGCTGGTGATCAGCGCCCGCGCGATGGCCAACTGCTGGCGCTGGCCACCGGAGAGCAGCCCGGCGCGGCGGGTCAGCAGTTCCTTGAGTGCGGGGAACAGGTCGAGCTGCTCGTCGATCAGCTGTCTACCGTTCTTGCGCCCGTCGGCGACAACCTGAAGGTTCTCGGCGGTGGTGAGCTGGCCGAAGGACTGCTGACCCTGCGGCACGTAGGCCAGTCCGCGCGCCACCCGGGCGCTGGGCCGCAGCCGGGTCACGTCCTCGCCGTGCAGCAGCACCTTGCCCGAACTGCACTTCAGCAGGCCGACCGCCGCCCGCAGCAGGGTGGTCTTACCGGCGCCGTTGTGGCCCATCACCGCGGCCACCCCGTCGGAGGGCACCTCGATGCTGACGCCGTGGATGACCTGTGAGCGTCCGTATCCGGTGTGGACATCGATGAGCTGCAACACTATTCGCCGGCCTCCAAGTCAGACGTGCCCGCCGCGGCGGTGCCCAGATAGACCTCCTGCACCTTGGGGTTGGCCTGCACCTCGGCGACCGACCCCTCGGCGATGACCCGGCCGCGGGCCAGCACCGTCACCGACGTGGCGAATGCCCGCATGAAGTCCATATCATGCTCCACCACTACGACAGTGCGAGATGACCCGATGCGGCGCAATAGGTTTCCGGTCTCTTCGCGTTCCTCGCCGCTCATCCCGGCGACCGGCTCGTCGAGCAGAAGCACGTCGGCGTTCTGCACCAGCAGCATGCCGATCTCCAGCCATTGCTTCTGCCCGTGTGCCAGCACGCCCGCCGGCCGGTCGGCCAGATCGGTCAGCCCGATCGTCTCGAGCGCCTCCTCGATGGCGGGCAATACCTCTTTGCGCCGGCGCAGCAGCGTCCACCACGAACGCCCCGCCCCGGCGGCGATGTCGAGGTTCTGCAACACAGTCAGCTGCTCGAACACGCTGGCAGTCTGGAAGGTTCGGCCCACACCGAGCCGGGCGATCTGGTGGACCTTCTTGCCCAGCAGGTCGGCCCCGGACTTGCTGATCGATCCGGTGGCGGGCACCAAGCCGGTGATCGCGTCGATGACGGTGGTCTTGCCCGCGCCGTTGGGGCCGATGAGGAATCGCAGATCACCCTGGAACAGCGTCAGGTCGACTTCGTTGACGGCCTTGAATCCGTCGAAGTCGACGGTGAGGCCGCGGACTTCGAGGTATTCGGTGCCCATGCCGATATTGCCGCCGGCTACCGGCTCGGCGACTTCGGTCATGGTGCGACTCCCACCGGTTCGGATTCGGGCCGCGGGTCGGGTTCGCCGCTGGGCTCTGTCGGCTCGGTGCGGCGGCGCAGGCGCAGTAGCACACCGAGGCCGGCGAGCCCGGCGGGGAAGAAGCCCACGACGACGATGAACAGCAGGCCTTGGGCGTAGATCCACCCCGACGGAAACCGTTCGGAGAACGCGGTCTGCGCCCAGGCCACGCCGATGGCACCCAGGATGGGCCCGAGCAGTGTGGTGCGGCCGCCGATCGCGACACCGATGAGGAAGGCGATGGACGGCACGACGCCGACCTGGGCGGGTGTGATGAACCCGATGATGGGGGCGAACAGCGCACCGGCGACGCTGGCGAACAGTGCGGCGGCGGTGTAGGCGACGACCTTGATGCTGGCGGGGTCGTAACCCAGGAAGCGCACCCGCTCCTCGCCGTCGCGCACCGCGACCAGCAGCTCGCCGTAGCGGCTCTGCATCAGCTGGCGCACCACCGCGACGACCGCGAGCAGGGTGCCTGCGGCGATGAAGTACAGCATCTGCCGGTTCACCGGATCGGACAGCCTGAACCCGAAGAACGTCCGAAAGCCGTTGAGCCCGTTGCTTCCACCCAGGGTCGACTGGCCGACCAGCAGGATGGCCAACGCTGCGGCGAGCGCCTGCGACAGGATCGCGAAGTAGGCGCCCTTGACGCGGCGTTTGAAAACTCCGAGCCCGAGTAGCGCCGCGATGGCGGTGGGGACCACGATGATCGCCGCGAGGGTGAATGCCGTGGACTCGAACGGTTCCCAGTAGGCGGGCAGCTTGGGGATGCCGGCGATCTGCATGAAGTCGGGCACCGCCTGCTTGCGGACCTCGGCGTCGCCGATCTTGAGGTGCATGCCCATCATGTATGCACCCAGCCCGAAGAACACGCCCTGACCCAGGGTGAGCATTCCGCCGCGGCCCCAGGCCAGCCCGATGCCCGCGGCCACGATTGCGTAGCACAGGTATTGGCCGAGCAGGCCGAGCCGGAAGCTGGACAGCAGCGCGGGCGCCACTCCGAACAGCACGATGGCCGCGACCGCGAAACCGGCCCACGTCTGCCACCGCCCGACCGCCGTCCTCATACCAAACTCCTTGTCCGCACGGTGAACAACCCCTGCGGCCGCGCCTGCAGAAAGACAACGATGATGACGAACACGATCACCTTCGCCAGCGACGCGGTGGTGCTGTATTCGATGAACGAATTCATCAGGCCGAGTGCGAACGCGGCGATGACGGTGCCCTTGATCTGGCCCAGCCCGCCCACCACGACCACCAGGAACGCGTCGATCAGATAGCTCTGGCCGATCGTCGAACTGGTGGAGCCGATGAGAGTCAGCGCGACACCGGCCACGCTGGCCAGCCCGGAGCCGATGAAGAACGTGGTGATATCCGTCTTGCGGCTCGAAATGCCGCTGGTTTCAGCCAGATCCCGGTTCTGCACGACCGCCCTGATGCGCCGCCCCATCGGGCTGAGCTTGAGTACAGCCGCCAGGACGATCACGGACACCAGCGCCAGCACGAGGATGAAGATGCGGGTCTTGGGCACCACAGCCCCGAGGATCTCCACTCCGCCTGACAGCCAGGCCGGTGCGGTGACGTTGACCGCGGGTGCCCCGAAGATGCTGCGGGCGGCCTGTTGCAGGATCAGCCCGACACCGAAGGTCACCAAAAGGGTGTCCAGCGGGCGGGAGTACATTCGCTGAATCAGGCTCACTTCCAGCAGAACTCCCAGCAGTCCGCCGACCACGAAGCCGACGGCTAGCGAAACCAGAAGTGATGCACCGGCATTCGAGATCACCTTTTGCACCACGAAGGCCGTGTAGCAGCCGACCATGATGAATTCGCCGTGCGCCATGTTGATGACGCCCATCTGCCCGAATGTCAGGGACAGCCCCAAAGCGGCCAGCAACAGGATCGAGCCGAGGCTCAATCCCGTCGCCAGTTGTCCGACAAGGACATCCATCGAGTTAGCCCGAAAGTCCCTTGGCCCATGGGTAGGACTTCAAATAGGGGTCCGGCTGGATCGGGCCGGGGGACTCCCAGATGGTGTAGATCAGGCCGTCGGGATGGATCTCGCCGATCCGCGCGGTCTTGGTGATGTGATGATTCTCGCCGTCGATGGTGACCAGGCCCTCCGGTGCGTCGAAGGTGACGCCACCCGCGTTGTCCTGAATCGCCTTGGTGTCGAAGGCTTTCGCCTTCTCGACGGTGTTCTTCCACAGGTAGACCGACACGTAGGCGGCCTCCATCGGGTCCGAGGTGGGCTTGTTCTGACCGTACTTGGCCTTGTAGGCCGCCACGAACGCCTTGTTCACCGGGTTGTCCACGGTCTGGTAGTAGTTCCATGCGGTCAGCTGGCCGGCGATATTCTGCGCGCCGATGCCGGTGACCTCTTCCTCGGCGATCGACACCGAGACCACCGGCATTTTCTGCGGGGTGAGGCCGGCGTTGGTGTACTCCTTGAAGAACGCGACGTTGGAGTCGCCGTTGAGGGTGTTGAACACCGCGTCGGCGCCTGCGGCGCGCACCTTGTTGACGATCGTGGAGAAGTCGGTGGAGCCCAACGGCGTGTAATCCTCGCCCTTGATCTCGATCCCGTTGGCCGCGGCGTAGGCCTTGATGATGCGGTTGGCCGTCTGCGGGAACACGTAGTCACTACCCACCAGGTACAGCGTCTTGAGGCCCTTCTCCTTCAGGAAGTCCAGGGCCGGCACGATCTGCTGGTTGGTGGTGGCGCCGGTGTAGAAGATGTTCTTCGACGATTCCAGGCCCTCGTACTGGACGGGGTAGTAGAGCAGGGAGTTGTTGCTCTCGAATACCGGCAGCATGGCCTTGCGACTCGACGAGGTCCACCCGCCGAAGACCGCGGCCACGCAGTCGTCCTTGATCAGCTTCTCGGCCTTCTGCGCGAACACCGCGGGGTCCGAGGCGCCGTCCTCGCCGATGATCTGGACCTGCTTGCCCAGCACGCCACCCTTGGAGTTGATCTCGTCGACGGCGAGTTTGATGGCATCGCGCACCGTGACTTCGGAGATCGCCATGGTGCCGGACAGCGAGTTCAGCGAACCCACCTTGATATTGGGGCCGGAGGTGTCCACACACGAATCGGACTTTGCTGTGTCGGTGTCACTGGCCTTGCTGCCGCAGCCGGACAGCACGAGCCCTGCGGTCACCAGCACACTTGTGGCAGCCAATGCCGATCGATTCAATGCAGAGCGCCGCAGGTGCATAGGGGCCCTTTCATGTTGGGAAAGACGAGCATTGGGCCTCGACAGACCGGTATAGCCCCCGGACCCACGGTTGGTGTCGAAGCGGACGTTAGAGCGAATAAGTTTCTGTGACATATCTGTGTGTGACGAACTTGTTAACCTGCTATTCATTCGCTGTGAGTCGCTGTGTGCGGACACAGGTAACGATGTCGGTAGCGTGGCCGATATGCGCGGTATGCGAAAAGTGACAGCAAGGGTTGGGGCAGCGCTGGTGATGGCGGCCGCCGGAGTTGCGGCCACTCACGCGGTGTCGAATGCCGATCCGGCGCCCGGGCACCAGGTGGTCTACACGCTCTCGACCGCTGGTCCGGCCGATTTCACCGTCACCTATCTGACGGCGCAGCCGCCGAGTAAAGACGCCTTCAACGCCAACTCCGATTCGTTCATGAAGCGCGAGACCATCACCGTCACGCCGGACGCGCCGTGGACCTTCCCGGTCACCCTGGCCGATCCGCAGTGGGCCTTCCTGCAGGTAGCCAGCACCACCCATGGTGGGCAGGCCGCGCCGAACGCGCACTGCCAAGTCTCGATCGACGGCCAGGTGGCCATCGCGCAGGACGCGCCGTACAGCCCGCAGTGCTACCTGAGTAAGTGGCAGTAACTTCTCGGTGAAGAACACCCGGCGGAAGCCGTCCTACCCACCCCGGTGGAACCGTGGGTACGGGGCGATGTTTTCGGTCATCGCCGCATTGGTGTAGAGGCGGACCTCGGTCCTGCCTGCCTCGCGGGCGGGCCGCGTTGTACGTTGGGAGCGGTGGGTACCTCGATAGCGCTTGTCGGTCCTGGAGCGATCGGTTCCACCGTCGCAGCCCTGCTGCACGCGGCCGGTCATCGGATCACGTTGTGCGGACACACGCCGCGTGATCGCATCGAGGTCCGTCCTGATGCCGCGGAGCCGATCATCGTGCCCGGGCCGGTGCTGACCGATCCCGACGATGCCGACGGCCCCGTCGATCTGGTGTTGTTGGCCGTCAAGGACACTCAGAACGAGCAAGCCGCCGGCTGGCTGCGCAGGCTGTGCGACGAGCACACGATCGTCTGTGTCATGCAGAACGGCGTCGAACAGGTCGAGCGGGTCGGGCGCATCTGCCCGTCGGTCCGCATCGTGCCCGCGGTCGTGTGGTTCTCGGCGGAACCGCAACCCGGCGGCTGGGTGCGGCTGCGCACCGCGGTGCGACTGGTGCTGCCCGACGGCGAGGACGCGGTGGCCCTGGCTTCGGTGTTGCGGCCGGCCGGGATGACGGTCGAACTCGACCCGGATTTCCGCACCGAGGCATGGCGCAAGTTGTTGGTCAACGCGCTGGCCGGGTTCATGGTGCTGGCCCGGCGGCGATCGGGGATGTTCCGTCGCGAGGACATCGCGGCGCTGGCGCGGCGATATTTGGCCGAATGCCTGGCGGTGGCGCGAGCCGAAGGTGCGGCGCTGCCAGACACCGTCATCGACGAGATGGCTGAGATGTTCGCCGCCGGACCGGAGGATCTGACCACGTCAATGCTGACGGACGCCGAAGCGCGCCGCCGGCTGGAGTGGGATATCCGCAACGGCGTCATCGTCCGCAAGGCGGCTGAACACGGATTGGCGACCCCCATCAGCGACGTCCTGGTTCCGTTGCTTGCCGCGGCCAGCGACGGACCCGGCTAGCCCCCGGCCCGCGAAGTGGCATCCTGGCCATGTGGGCCTGATTTTCCGGCTGGTGGAGCTACTTCTCGTCATCGTGCCGCTGGCTGGTGCGATCTATGCGGCCTGGCGGGGCATCTCCGCGCTCAAGAAACCGGAGAGTGACCCCGAGCCTTCGCTGCCAACGTCGAAAAGCCAAGCGGCGCAATGGCGCACGATCACCCGGGTAGCCGACGAACATAACCGCACGGACACCCGTTGGCTGGAGTACGAACTGGACGCCGCCAAGCTGCTCGACTTTCCGGCGATGACCGACATGCGCGATCCGCTGACGGTGGCCTTTCACCGGGCCAAACTGCGCGCGGACCTGTTGCGGCCGGGCAAGGCCGAGGACCTGCTCGACGACCCGGAGGCGGCGCGGCAGTATCTGGAGGCCGTCGAGTCCTACGCGAGCGCGTTCGGCGCCGCGGAGAACGAAGCCAGGCGGCGCCGGCGTAACGCCTTCTCCCGCGCCGAGCAACAGCGGATGACGCGCGCCCAGAGCCTGCTGCGGGTGGCCGCCGATCCCGGAGCCACGCCGCAAGAGCGGGAACGGGCCTACGACTTGGCGCGCAGCGAGCTCGACGGACTGCTCGTGCTGCCGGAGCGCACCACCGCAGCCCTCGAGCGGGGCATCGCCGGGGAGTTGGACACCTAAGAACACCATTGACAGAACACCATTGACAGAACATCGAACGTGCGTTCGAATGGATGTATGCGATGGAGTGGCCAGGGGATAGCGGTCGACGACGGCGCGCTGCCAGGTCTGCAGCGCATCGGGCTGGTGCGCAGCGTGCGCACGCCGCAGTTCGAGGGCATCACCTTCCATGAGGTGCTGTGCAAGTCCGCGTTGAACAAGATCCCCGCCGCTTCGATGCTGCCGTTCCGGTTCACCGTCAACGGCTACCGCGGCTGTTCACATGCCTGCCGGTATTGCTTCGCCCGGCCCACCCACGAGTATCTCGAGTTCGACCCGGGTGCCGACTTCGACAGCCAGATCGTGGTGAAGACCAACATCGTCGATGTGCTGCGCCGTGAGCTCGCCCGGCCGTCGTGGTCGCGGGAAACGGTGGCCCTGGGCACCAACACCGATCCGTATCAGCGAGCCGAGGGGCGCTATGCGTTGATGCCCGGCATCATCTCCGCGCTGGCGGCGTCGGGTACGTCGCTGTCCATCCTGACCAAGGGCACGTTGTTGCGTCGCGATCTGGATGTGATAGCCGATGCTGCACAACAGGTTTCGGTGTCGGTCGCGATCTCCCTGGCCGTCGGCGACCCGGATCTGCACCGCGATGTCGAACCCGGGACGCCGTCGCCGCAGGCCCGGCTCGGGCTGATCGCCGCGGTGCGCGACGCCGGGTTGGACTGCCATGTCATGGTCGCGCCGGTGCTGCCGCACCTGACCGACTCGGCCGAACACCTCGACGGCCTGCTCGGCCAGATCGCGGCTGCGGGCGCCACCAGTGTCACGGTCTTCGGGCTGCACCTGCGCAGTTCGACGCGCGGCTGGTTCATGAGCTGGCTAGCCCGCTCGCACCCCGAACTCGTTGCGCCCTATCGTCAGCTATACCGACGCGGCGCCTACCTGCCGCCTGAGTACCGCGACATGCTGCGCGCCCGGGTGGTGCCCCTGGTGGCCAAGTACCGCCTGGCCGGTGACCACCGGTCGTTCAGTGCGGCGCCGCCGCCCGCGGTCGCCGACCCCGAACCACAGCCGACGCTTTTCTAAGTGCGGCCGCGCTTGACCTGATTGAACGGCACGCCCTTGTCGGCGGCGAGCTCGCGCGGAAACCCGAGAATGCGCTCGCTGATCACGTTGCGGGCCATCTCACTGCTACCGCCGCCCAGGGAACCGGTCTGTCGCGACAGATACCGCACGCCGATATCCAGGAGGTCGGAGAGCTCACCGCCCTCGTCGACCACTCCGGCGGTGCCGGCGATCGCCAGCGCCGTGTCGACTTCGAGTTCGGTTGTCTCGGCGTGGAACAGCCGGATCAGCGTGCCGGCATTGGGCGGCAAGGTGCCGTTGCCGATCGCGGTTCCGACGTGCTCGATCAACTGGTCTTTGACGATGCGGCGGACCAGCGCGCGGCCGGTGAGATTTTGCACCGCCGGGTCGTCGCCCTGCCCGGTCCGCTCGGCCAGGGTGACATGGTCCGGCGGCATCTCGCTGGCGTTCTCCGCGCCGGTTCCGCTGGTGAATTCCGATCCGCCGCCGACCGCACGACGTTCGTGAAACAGCTGACGGGAAGCCACTTCCCACCCGTTGTTGACTTCCCCGACCACGGCGTCGTCGCCCAGTTCGAGGCCGTCGAAGAACTCTTCGCAGAATTCCTCGTTGCCGTTGACCTCTTTGATTCGGCGCATGGTGATTCCGGGGGAGTTCAGCGGCACCAGGAACATCGTCAGGCCCTGGTGCTTGGGCACGGTCCAGTCGGTGCGGGCCAGCATCAGTCCGTAGTCGGCGGCGAACGCACTGGTGCTCCACGTCTTGGCGCCATTGATGACCCAGGTGTCGCCGCGGCGATCGGCGCGGGTGATGACCCCGGCCAGATCGGAGCCGCCGCTGGGTTCACTCAGCAGCTGGCACAGAATCTCGTCGCCGCGGATAGCAGCCGAAATGCGTTCGTGTTTCTGGCTTTCGGTGCCCATGTCCAGGATCGTGGCCGAGCAGATGGACAGTGACGGCACATTGAGGATCAGCGGCATCTCGTAGCGGCGGCACTCGGTGTTGAATGCCCGCTGATACGCGAAGTCCAGGCCCAGCCCGCCGTACTCGCGCGGGAAGCAGATACCGGCGAAACCGCCTTCGTACAAGCGCTTCTGCAGTTCCTTGGCACGATCCCAGGAAGCCTGTTCGGCCCGCACCGCGAACGGCGGATGATCCGGGTCGATCGGCGGCATGTTCGCCGCCAGCCAGGTGCGGGCCCTGGCGGCGAAATCGGCGACCGATTCGGTGGTCGTGGGGGTCGCAATGTCGGTCATGCCGAAACCTCCTGTGGCGTGGTCTTGGCACTCAACGCGTACACCGCGCGGTGGTGATCCTCGGGCGAACCGTAGAGCGCGCGATACAACGCGGCGCGGCGCAGGAACAGGTGCAGGTCGTGTTCCCACGTCACGCCGATCCCACCGTGCAGCTGTACGCAATCCTGCAACATCACCGGAGCACGCTCGGCCACATAGGCTTTGGCGACACTGACCAGAAGGGCCGCGTCATCCGTACGCGCTGACACCGCAGCCACCGCACCAGCTGTGGTTGCCCGGCACGCCTCGAACCACATCTTCATATCGGCGAACCGATGCTTGAGTGCCTGATAGGACGCCAGTGGCCTGCCGAAACTGTGACGATCGAACATCCACTGCGTCGTCATCGCCAGAACCGCGTCGAGAATTCCGACGATCTCGGCGCATTGCAGCACCAGCGCGACCTGTCGCTGCCGCTCGATGATCGCCGGCGTTTGCGCGGCGTCACCGACCGCGGCGGCTCCGTCGACCTCGGCGCCGTCGAATTCCACTCGGGCATAACGCTTCACCATGTCGACAGAGCGTTGTTCGGTGACCGTGGCGCGGTCGGCGGGGACCAGAAACTGGCGGGGGCTGCCGTCGACATCGGCGACCACCAGGAAGACACCGGCTTCCGTGCCGGCCTCGACGCGGTCTTTCACCCCGTCGATGCGGTATCCGGTCTCGGTACGCATCGCTGTGACAGTCGGCTGCAACGGGGAGAGCGGCCGGCGCGGTTCGTAGACTGCCCACGACGCCACCAACTCGCCGGCCACCAGCGCTTCGATGGTGTCCTCGTGTCCGGCCGGTGCCTCGACCAGGCCCGCCAGCACGACGCTGACCGGATGCAGCGGACCCGGCGCGACACTGTGTCCGATCTGTTCGGCCACCAGGGCGAGGTCGGCCAGCCCGTCACCCGAAACACTGCCGCCGCCAAGCTCTTCGGGAACCAACAGGCTGGCCCAGCCGAGTTCGGCGGCTCGCTGCCACCAGGCGCTGTCGAAGGAGGTGTCCGCCGCGTGCAGTTCACGCACGCGGCTCAGCGATGCTTCCTTGTCCAGGAAGGCCTGCGTCGTCGACGCGAACAGCAGCCGTTCGGGATTGGCGACATCTGTCATGGTGCCGTCCTCGCTTTCCTTACACAGCGGACGTGCGCGCCGGTGTCCCGACGCGCACGTCCATCACGACAATTCCGATCGGATCAAGCGATGACGAGCGCGGGCACGTCGGGCTTGTGGACCGACACGTTGGGAACCTTGAACAGGTCGACCAGGTTGCCGCCCATCACCTTTCGCTGCTCTTCGGAGTTCAGCCCCTGGGCGATCAGGTCATCGACGAGGTTGATCGGGTCGGCCAGCCCCTCCGGATGCGGCCAGTCCGAGCCGAAGATGATGCGGTCGACGCCGCACAGATCCGACATCTTCTTGAAGTCGTCTTCCCAGAACGGCGCCACATAGACGGCCCGCTTGAATGCCTGGATCGGATCCTCTGGGAACTCCTGCGGCATCTTCGAGTAAACGTCTTTGAACTGGTAGAAGAGGTAAGGCACCCAGGACGCGCCGTTCTCGATGGACAGGATGCGCAGATCCGGGTTGCGGGTCAGCGCGCCGTGGCACACCAGGGCGGCCATGGTGTCCTCGATGGGCCGCTTGCCCATCGCGACCATCCGGAACGAGGTCGGCTTGAACGGCGTGAATTCCTCGGCCGGCTCCCAGTCGTTGAGGTACTCGGCATAGCCACTGTCCGAGGCATGCATGCACACCGGGATACCGGCCTTCACGCAGGCATCCCAGAACGGATCGAACTCGGGGAGGCCCAGCGAGCGGCTGCCGCGGTAGCCGGGAACAGGGGCCGGACGGACGAGAACCGTCTTGGCGCCGCGCTCCAGGCACCACTCCAGTTCCTCCAGCGCGCGGTCGACCACGGCCAGGTCGATGACCGGAGTGGAGAAGATCCGGCCCTCGTAGTCGAACTGCCAGGTCTCATACATCCACTGATTGAGCGCGTGGATGATGTCCAGGATCAGATCCGGGTCATCCTTGAGCCGCTCCTCGACCAGGCTCGCCAGGGTGGGGAACATGATCGTGTAGTCCAGGCCGAGGCCGTCGAGCACCTCGAGGCGCGCCTCTGGGTTGCGGAACGCGGGGATGGCCTTCATCGGCTTGCCCATCACCTCGCGGAAGCTCTTGCCGCCGCTGCCGTGCTTGAAGTACTCCTCCTGCGCGCCGGGCCTGGCGACGACCTCGAACGTCGGGTTGGGGATGTAGTCGCTGATGTGGTTGCGCACCACGATCTTGGTGCGGCCCTTGACGTCGATGTAGTCGATGACGCCCTTCCGGTTGTCCGGCAGGAATTGCGTCAGCGCTTCCTGGGGCTCGTAGAAGTGATTGTCGGCGTCGAAAACGGGATAGGGAAGCTCGCGCGAGGGCATGGCCGCCTCCAGAGAGTCTGAATTTGTGGGCTAACGGTAATGACGTTACCACGTGGGTAGCCGGGTCAACACCCCGGTCGTAAAATGTGTGTCTACCTGCGGGAACGGTTTACGGAAGCAAGCCGCGGACGCAGAAGTCGTAAATATGCGCTGCGTCGATGGGCACACCGTTGAGTTCGGCGCCCAGGCTGCGTAAGCGCATCGCCCCGAGCACCGCCTGCATGATCAGCGCGGCGGCGGTTTCGGACTGCAAATCCTCGCGGAACGTGCCCTCGGCCTTACCGCGTTCCAGGATCTCGCTGATCAGCTGATGCAGCGGCGACAGCACGCGGGAGTACTCCTTGGGCAGGGACTCGGCGAGGTGATCGTTGTAGTAGGTCAGGCCCCGATTGATGCTGTCCTGCTTGGTGGATTCGGCCGGCGTGCAGATCCGGTCGATCAGCACGCGTATCGCCTCGGCGGCGGGCAGGTCGTCGGTGTCCCGGCGCCACTGCTTGGTCGACTCCGACATGATGTTGTCGATGAGCGCCAGCAGCAGCTCGTCTTTGGTGGTGAAGTGCTGGTAGAACGAGCGCAGCGACGTCTTGGAGCGCTCGACGACCTCCAGGACCGTGAAGTCGGTGCGGCCCGTCTCGGCCAGGATCGACAGGGCCGAGCGCATGAAGCGGCTCTCCCGCGAGTCTGGATCGGCGCGCAGGGCGCCGCGCGATCGTTCTTCGGCCTTGGCCATCGGGTCAGCTTATCGGTCGGGTTAAAGTGACGAGAATGACGTTACCGTTTTGGCACACGACGAGGTGAAAGAACACATGGCTTCAGATTCTGGCGAGAGCATTTGGACAGTGGCGCGTCTGCTCGACCTCTTCGACGTCGAGGCCGAGAGTCAGGACCGCTTCGTCGCCCCGACGGGCATCGCCGACGCCGACGAACGGCAGGTCGTCGAGGGCACGCAGGTGCTCGCCCAGGCCATTGTCGCGGCGGCAAAGCGCTTCGAGGGCAAGTCAATTCGTTCGGTGCACAGTGTCTTCGCCCGCGCGGTTCTGGTCGGGCCGCCGGTCGTTCTCGACATCGACGTCGTATCCGAGGGGCGCTCGACGGCCACTGCGTTCATCACCGCATCGCAGAACGGCAAGCGCTGCATGACCTTCACCGTGCTCGCCGACGTTCCCACCCCCGACGTGATACGCCACCATCTGCCGCGCCCGGCGGTCGCCGGACCCGATGGGGCCAACGACTGCGAAATGCCCATGGCGGGACGGCAAATCAAGCTCGTCGACGTCGTCGACATCAACAGCCCTGACGAGGTAGGCCCGCCCGAGGTCTACGCGTGGCTGCACTACGAGCCGATCCCGGCCCGCGACGACCTCGCCAAGGCGCTGATCGCCTACTTCACCGGCCATCTGGGCATCTCGACGACCATGCGCGCGCACGCCGGCATCGGCACCGCGCAGTCGCACCTCACGGTCTCGACCGCGCCGATGACCGTCACGGTGAGCTTTCACGAGCCGGTCAGCTGGAGCGGCTGGCTGCTCTACACCCACGAGAGCACCCAGGTCGGTGCCGGCATGTCCTACATACGCGGCGCGGTCCACACCGAGGAGGGCGAGTTGATCGCGTCCTTCACGCAGGATGCGTTGATCCGTCCGCTGCGGGTCACCGACAACGCCATCGCCGCCGAAGCCCGGATCTGAGCCGATGAGTCTGGTCGCCGGCCGCGGCCCACTCGGTCCGGACCGGGCCGGCTGGTTCTCCGCGCCGGTGGCTGAGCCCATCGTCTACGTTGAACCGCATCCGCGCCGGGTGCAGGGCTTGCGCGGCGGGCAGCCGGTCATCGACACCGAACGAGCGCTGATGGTCCACCGCGCCGGGGCGCCGCTGAGCTACGTGTTTCCGGTCGGTGAAACAGCTGATCTGCCAACCGAACCCGAAGAGGCGGCACCCGGCTACGTGCGGGTGGCCTGGGATGCCGTCGACACCTGGGTGGAGGAGGGGCGCACCCTGGTGCACTACCCGCCCAACCCTTACCACCGGGTCGACTGCAGGCCCACCCGGCGGCGGCTGCGCGTCGAGGTCGCCGGCGAGGTGCTGGTGGATACCGATGAAACCGTCATCGTGTTCGAAACCGCGCTGGCGCCAAGGCTCTACGTCGCTCCTGTTCATGTGCGCACCGACCTGCTGCGGCGCACGGCCACGTCGAGCTACTGCAACTACAAGGGCTATGCGACTTACTGGGCGGCCGGGGGCGTCGAGGACCTGGCCTGGAGCTACCAGGAACCGTTACCCGAAACCCTGACCATCACAGGCTATTTCAGTTTCGACCCGGATCGTGTCGACATGACTGCCGAACTGCCCGGCTAGCCGAGGTTTCCGGCCTTGAACGTGTCGCACTGCTTGGGATCGCCGGTCTGGTACCCGATGGTGAACCACTTCTGCCGCTCGGCCGACGAGCCATGGGTCCACTGCTCGGGGTTGATCCGCCCGGTGGCCTGCTTCTGAATCCGGTCGTCACCCACCGACGCCGCGGCCGACAGCGCATCGGCAATGTCCTTATCGGTCAACGGTTCTAGGTATGTCACGTCGGTGCCGGGCTGCTTGGTGACCGCCGCGAAGTGCGCCCAGATCCCGGCGTAGCAGTCGGCCTGCAGTTCGGTGCGCACGCCGTTGCCACCGGCGCCTGTGGCGCCCTGCTGGGCGCGGCCGAGCACGCCGAGCAGATCCTGCACGTGGTGGCCGTACTCGTGGGCCACGACGTACTCCTGTGCCAACGGCCCACCGCTGGAACCGAATTGGGTTTTGAGCACGTTGAAGAAGTCGGTGTCGAAGTATGCGGTCTTGTCCACCGGACAGTAGAACGGGCCGACGTCGCTGGTCGCCGGTCCGCAGCCGGTCTGCACCTGGTTCTTGAACAGCATCATCTTGGGGCGGGTGTAGCCCTTGAGCAGGTTTGCCCACACCCCGTCCACGGAGTTGCCGGTGGCCACCACCCGGCACTCGACGTACTCGTTGGCGTCGGCACCCGTCTTGCACTTGCTCAGGTCGTAGCCCGAGGACTGCTCGGCGCCGGGTGGCAGGGCCGTCTGCTGGCTGAGCACCTGGCCGGGATCGACCCCGAGGAACACCGCCAGCAGCACCACCACAAGGCCGCCGAGGCCACCGCCGATGGCGATACCGCGACCGGAGCCGCCGCCGGTGGACGTGGTGCTCGTGTCGATCTGCATACCCTCGTTGAAGGTCATGGTCATCACACTACGATTCAGTCGTGGCCGTCGTCGCGGATCCGTCGACCGTGGTTTACACCTCCCTCGGCGCCGTGCGCGGCACGACCGAAGGTGGCGTCCGGGTATGGCGCGGCATGCCCTACGCCGAACAGCCGGTCGGGGAGCGCCGATTTCGCGCGCCCATCCCACTGCGGCCTTGGTCGGACGTGCGCGACGCCGTCGAGCACGGACCCGTGCCTCCGCAGGGCCGCTCGTTCGTCGGCGGCGGCCGCGACGATCCGAAGATCCGCGACGAAGCCTGCCTGACCCTCACTGTGTGGGCTCCCGAGACAGACACTCCGCTGCCCGTCATGGTCTGGATCCCCGGCGGTGCCTTCGTCTACGGCGCCGGACAGCTGCAGCTCTACAACGGCTCGCGGCTGGCCGCCAACGGCGACGTGGTCGTGGTCAATGTGACCTACCGGCTCGGTGTGTTCGGCGGATTCGAACTCGGCGATCTGGGCGACGGTTTCGCCGACAACCTGTGCCTGCGCGACCAGATCGCGGCGCTGCGCTGGGTGCAGGACAATATCGCCGCGTTCGGCGGAGACCCCCAGCGCGTCACCATCTTCGGCGAATCGGCAGGGGCGACGTCGGTGCTCGCGCTGCTGGCCAGTCCGGCGGGCGCGGGCCTGTTCGCCCGGGCGATCGCCCAGAGTCCGGCGCTGCCACTGATCGCCGACCACGCCACCCGGGCCCGGCGGGCCCACGAGTTCGTCGATGTCGTCGGGGCCGATCCCGCCGCGTTCCCGGTCCTGCCTCAGCGGGTGCTGCGCCGGGCGGCCGGCGAGATGCAGCGCCGGAGTGCGGCCGCGACCCCGACGCTGGCCTACGGCCTCACCTACGGGGTCGACCTGCTGCCGCGCCACCCGATCGAGGCGGCCAGAGCCGGCGAGGTCAATCCCGTGCCGCTGATCATCGGCACCAACAGCCACGAGGCGTCGATGTTCGCCTGGACCAAGCCGCCGATGCTGCCTACCACGCGGGAGTCCATCGACGACTACTTCGACCGGGTGGCGCCGGAGGCGCGCGGCCGGGTGCTGGCCGGCTACCCGGACTATCCGCGCCGGCGGGCTCAGGTCGCGGTGGGCTCCGACGTCATGTTCGGAGCGCCGACGTGGGCATTCGCCGACGCCTACAGTCCGCACGCGACGACGCACGTCTACCGGTTCGACCACACCACGTGGACCTTGCGGATGCTGGGCCTCGGCGCCACTCACGGCAGCGAGATCGTGCACATCCAGCACAGTTACGGCTCGTATCTGGGTCGCAAGCTGCATCCGCTCGGCCGTCGGGTTCAGCCCGCGGTGGGGCGCCGGATGCAACGCACCTGGCTGAACTTCGCCATCGAGGGTGCGCTCAACGATTGGCCGCGCTACGACACCGCGCGGCGGCGCACCCGCGTCATCCGCTCCAACCGCGACGTGTCCGTCGACGATCCGGACGCCCAGCGCAGGGAGGCGTGGTCAGGCCTGTACTGAGTCGACTAGCCGTACAGCTTGTCGGTGTAGCGGCGCAGGTTGGCCAGGAACCACTTGAACGACAGGTTCATCAGCGGACCGCCGAGTACCAGTCCCAGCCGGGCCGGCCCGTTCGCGCTCTGCGCCATCGTCCAGGTGAGGCGGCAGCCGCCCGGCGTCTCCACCACCGTGTACTCCTCGGCGAACGCGGCCACCACCTTGTTCGAGCAGGTGTTGAACCGGAACGCCAAGTAGGTGAACGGCTCCCAGGCCAGGAACTCCTCCTCGCCGACCAGGCCGCCGAGCATGTCGACCGTTCGGGTGGTGCCGACGCCGTAAGGCGGGGGGCTGGTCCAGGTGACGTTGGTGATGACTTTCGCCCACTTGGGCCAGGCGTCGGCATCGGCGAGGACATCGAAGAGCTGCTGGGGCGTGATGGCGAGGTCCACGCTGTTGGAGAAGCGGAACGGCGCGCTTTTGATCCAGTCCAGGTCGACCAGCTCGCAGGGATACATCGTGGTCATCGGGCTACCTCCGCGCCGACCATACACCGAGGTGACGAATGTCCGGTCGGGTCCACCTCATAGACTGAGCAGTCGTTTCGCCATCCTTTCCAGACCTCCAGGGAGTTTCTAGTGCTGCGCAGTCATGCCGCCGGTACATTGCGGGCCACCGACGCCGGGCGGACGGTCACCCTGGCCGGCTGGGTCGCACGCCGGCGGGACCACGGCGGCGTCATCTTCATCGACCTGCGCGACGGGTCGGGCGTCTCCCAGGTGGTCTTCCGCGACGCCGATGTGCTGGCTCAGGCGCACCGGCTGCGCGCCGAATTCTGTGTGGCCGTGGAGGGTGTGGTCGAGGTCCGCCCCGAGGGCAACGCCAACGCCGAGATCCCCACCGGCGAGATCGAAGTCAACGCGACGTCGCTGACGGTGCTGGGGGAGAGCGCCCCGCTGCCGTTCCAGCTCGACGAGCAGCCAGGTGAGGAAGCCCGGCTCAAGTACCGCTATCTCGACCTGCGCCGCGAAGGTGGCCCGGGTGACGCGATCCGGTTGCGCTCCAAGGTCAATGCGGCCGCACGCTCGGTGCTGGCCAGCCACGACTTCGTCGAAATCGAAACGCCGACGCTGACCCACTCGACACCGGAGGGTGCACGCGACTTTCTGGTCCCAGCCCGGCTGCAGCCCGGCTCGTTCTACGCGCTGCCGCAGAGCCCGCAGCTGTTCAAGCAGTTGCTCATGGTGGCGGGCATGGAGCGCTACTACCAGATCGCGCGCTGCTACCGCGACGAGGATTTCCGCGCCGACCGGCAGCCCGAGTTCACCCAGCTGGACATGGAGATGAGCTTCGTCGACGCCGAGGACGTCATCGCCGTCTCGGAAGAGGTGCTGCGGGCGGTATGGTCCACGATCGGCTACGACCTGCCGACGCCGATCCCGCGGATGTGTTACGCCGAGGCCATGGGCCGGTTCGGATCCGACAAGCCCGACCTGCGGTTCGCGGTGGAGCTCGTCGAGTGCACCGAGTACTTCAAGGACACCCCGTTCCGGGTCTTCCAGGCGCCCTACGTCGGCGCCGTGGTGATGGCCGGCGGCGCATCGCAGCCGCGCCGGACGCTGGACGGCTGGCAGGAATTCGCCAAACAGCGTGGGCACAAGGGGCTGGCCTATGTGCTCGTCGGCGAGGACGGTGAACTGACCGGCCCGGTCGCCAAGAACCTGTCCGACGCTGAACGTGCCGGCCTGGCCGCCCATGTCGGCGCCACGCCGGGGGACTGCGTGTTCTTCGCCGCCGGTACTCCCAAGGGTGCCCGGGCGCTGCTGGGCGCGACGCGTATCGAAATCGCCAAGCGGCTTGACCTCATCGATCCGAACGCGTGGGCCTTCACCTGGATCGTGAAGTGGCCGCTGTTCGAGCCGGCTGACGACGCGACGGCAGCCGGCGACGTCGCGGTGGGTTCGGGGAACTGGACCGCGGTGCACCACGCGTTCACCTCACCCATGCCCGAGTCGGAGGCGACGTTCGACACCGACCCCGGTTCGGCGCTGGCCAACGCCTACGACATCGTGTGCAACGGCAACGAGATCGGCGGCGGATCCATCCGTATTCACCGCCGCGACGTCCAAGAGCGGGTCTTCGCCATGATGGGCATCGACGAGGCAGAGGCGCAGGAGAAATTCGGCTTCCTGTTGGACGCGTTCACCTTTGGCGCGCCGCCACATGGCGGTATCGCCTTCGGCTGGGATCGCATCGTGGCGCTTCTGGCCGGGGTGGACTCGATCCGCGAGGTGATCGCATTCCCGAAGTCCGGCGGCGGCGTCGACCCGCTGACCGATGCGCCGGCCCCGATCACCGCCCAGCAGCGCAAGGAATCCGGAATAGATTTCAAGCCCGAGAAGCTGGACAAGCCATGACTTTCCCTGACAAGTCCGCCTTGGACGATTACAACAACAGCATCGTCGAGGAGTTTCGCGCCAACGCCGGTGTGGTCGGCGGTCCGTTCGAGGGCCGGACGCTGTTACTGCTCACCACCACCGGCGCCAAGTCGGGTAAGAAGCGGCTCGCGCCGCTGGCCTACATGACGGTCGACGGCAAGATGATCATCATCGGCTCGAAGGCCGGCGCCGACACCAATCCCGACTGGGTGCACAACCTGCGGGCCAACCCGCAGGCTCATATCGAGGTCGGCACGGATGCCTACGACGTGGTCGCCCGCGAGCTGCCCCTCGACGAGCGGGACGCGGCCTACCCGAAGATCGTGGCGGTGGCACCCGGGTTCGGCGAGTACCAGGCCAAGACCAGCCGGGTCATCCCGCTGTTCGAGCTGACCCGGGTGTAGTTACTTCAGGTTTGGGCACACCTGCTTGAGCCAATCAGTGATCGCGTTCCGATTGGTGTCGAGCTCGGCATCGTTGGGCTGGGCGCCGACGGTGGTGACGAAGTGCTCGATGGCGGCCTTCACCGGGTCGGGAGGGCTGTACTTCTCGAGCGTGTCAGCGTTGGCCTGCGCCTTGTCGGTACTGCTGGCGATCATCAGATTGTCTTTGGCGAAGCCGATGTCAAGGCAGGTGGAGTCGTCTAATGCGCCGGCCGGCGCGGCCGCGGACGACGAGGTCGCTGTCGCCGAGCTGGACTGCGTGGCAGACGCATTTGAGGATGGCGTCGTACTCGACGTCGATCCCGAGGACGAATCGTTGCTCGAGCACCCCGCCGCCATCAGTGCCACGGCCGCGATTCTTGCGATTGACAACCGATTCAGCTGCATCGGCACGAGTATTGCCCAGCGAGCCGCACTTCGGTGTCGTTACGGGCGCTGAACGTCGGGCGCTGTACGTCGGGCGCCGACCTGCACTAGGTGACCTTGGCCGCCAGCGCCGTCAACTTGGCATCGAGTTGCTCGGCTGCACCGAGCAGCGCCGGATTCGGCTCGACGACCATCAACGACGACGGCTTGACGTACGTCAGGCTGCTATGGCCGTCCTCCTCGTCGAGAAGCAACAACTCGACGGGGGCGAACAGGGCCGCCGTCACGTCGTGACGAATCATGGTGATGGCGATCAGCGGGTTGCCGAGAATCACGCGCATCGCCTTGCGCTCGATGCCGGCCTTCGGGATCCAGCCACCGTGGTCGAGTAATGCGAACAGCATGAATCCACTGGGCCCGACGAACTTTTCGACCGTCTCCTGGTATGAGCGCCAATCACCGCTCGCCGCGCTGATCTCATTGATGGGCACGGGCTGCTCGCCGATGTCGGCGAGCAGCGCGGCCAATAGTTCGTCGTAGCTTTTGGCGCTGTCGTGGCGCACCCGTACTCCGGTGAACGGGGTCTCGGACATGGCGCTCAGCCCAGCCGCTCGATGATCGTGGCGTTGGCCATGCCGCCGCCCTCACACATGGTCTGCAGGCCGTAGCGCCCGCCGCGCTGCGCAAGCGCGTTGACCAGCGTGGTCATGATCCGCGCGCCGCTGGCACCCAGTGGGTGCCCGATCGCGATCGCGCCGCCGTTGACGTTGGTCTTGGAAAGGATGTCGGAGTGAGATCCTCCGCCGATGTCCTTTGCCCACGAGAGCACCACCGGTGCGAACGCCTCGTTCACCTCGAACAGGTCGATGTCCGACAGCGACAGCCCGGCTCGCGACAGCACCTTCTCCGTCGCCGGGATGACGCCGGTCAGCATGTAGAGCGGATCGGAGCCGACGACCGTGGTGGTGTGGATGCGGGCCAGTGGGCGCCAGCCGTGCTTGCGCGCCACCTCGGAGGTGGTGATCAAGACGGCGGCGCTGCCGTCGGACAGTGGCGAGGAGTTGCCGGGCGTGATCTCCCAGTTGATCTGCGGGAAGCGCGCCGCGACGGCCTCGTGGTAGAACGCGGGCTTGAGTCCCGCGAGGGTGTCTACCGTGGTGCCCGGGCGGATGATCTCGTCGGTCTGCAGACCCGCGATCGGGGCCAACTCGTTGTCGAAGAACCCATCCTTGGTGGCCCGGGCGGCCTTCTCGTGGCTACCGGCGGAGAACTCGTCGAGCTCGGTGCGCGATAGCCCCCAGCGTGCGGCGATCAGTTCAGCGCTGATGCCCTGGGGTACCAGTCCTTCGGAGTAGCGCTCCGCGAACCGGGTGCCGAACGGGTCGCTGCCCGGCAGCACCGACGACCCCATCGGGACGCGGCTCATCGACTCGACGCCGCCGGCGACCACGATGTCGTAGGCGCCGGCGATGACCCCCTGCGCGGCAAAGGAAATCGCCTGCTGGCTGGAGCCGCACTGGCGATCGACGGTCGTACCGGGAACCGACTCGGGGAAGCCCGCACCCAGCAGTGCGTTGCGAGCGATGTTGACGGCCTGGTCGCCCACCTGCGTGACGGCGCCGGCGATGACGTCGTCGATCTCGGCGGGGTCGACGCCGGTACGGGCGACGACCTCGGACAGGCTGTGGGCCAGCAGATCCGCGGGTAGCACCCCGTGCAGCGCACCGCCTGGCTTGCCCTTGCCGATCGGTGTGCGGACCGCTTCGACGATGACGGCGTCGCGTCCTGCGTAACCGGCCATGATGTCCTCCTGAACTCGTCGCTGAGTAAAGCTTGCTGTACTCAGCTATAACACCTAGGTATAGTTAAAACAACTCAGAAAGAAAGTGACGTCCGTGACAGTGCTGCAGGGCCCCCTGGTCGACCGCGACGCCTGGTCGGCGGTCGGCAAATGCCCGATTGAGAAGACCATGGCAGTGATCGGCACCAAGTCGGCGATGCTGATCCTGCGGGAGGCCTACTACGGCACCACCCGCTTCGACGACTTCGCCCGGCGGGTGGGTATCACCAAGGCCGCCACCTCGGCGCGGCTGGCCGAACTGGTCGACGCCGGTCTGCTGACGAGGCGGCCCTACCGCGAGCCGGGTCAGCGAGTCCGGGACGAGTACGTGCTGACCGAAGCGGGCACCGACCTCATGCCGGTGGTGTGGTCGATGTTCGAGTGGGGCCGGCGCCACCTCAGCAATGACAGCAGGCTGCGGCTGACCCACCTGGAGTGCGGGGCCGATGCGACCGTCGAAATTCGTTGTGCCGAAGGTCATCTCGTGCCGCCGTCCGAACTCGGTGTGGAACTCAAGCGGAAAGGCGGTGCGGCGCCTGCGTCGAGGTAGCGCCACCCCCGCCTAACATGACGGTGTGGACTCCACGTTGGCGTACATCGACCAGGGATCATTCCTCGGCCTGCGGGCGCTCGGTCGAGGCCCACTTGCCCAGTACGGCTGGATCTATGAGCACCCAGTAGACGTCGACGCCCTCCGGCGGTTTCACTACAACCTCGGCCACGGCCTGCTCGGGCGCCGCGTCGAACGCTCGCCCCTGCCATTCGGGCGCGACCGCTGGGTGACGTGGACCGGGCCCACCGACGTCGATATCTCGGCCACCATCCGCCCGCGTGGCGAGGCGATGGCCTGGCTTGACGAGCAGCTGCGCGTCCCGATCGACCCCGAGAAGGGGCCGTCCTGGCGCCTGGCCATGCAACCGCTGGACACCGGCGGCGCGGTCATCACGCTGGTGGCCTCGCACACGGTCTGTGACGGCCTGGCGCTGACCCAGGCGATCAACCAGGCCGCCAGTGGCCAGACGTGGGACCTCGGCTATCCGCAGCCGGGGGCGCGCACGCGCGCTCAGGCGTTACGCCAGGACGCCGCCGCGATCCTGCGGGCGATTCCCGATTTCGCCAACGCGGTCGTCGCCGCCGTCCGGTTGGCCCGTAACAACCTGGGCGAGTTGTCCTCGTCGGCCGGGCGCTCTGCTCCGGCGCCCGCCAGCCTCGGCGGCGCTCGTTCCGTCACCGTGCCCGCAGTGGTGTCCTACATCGACGAGGGTCAGTGGCGTGAGCGCATGGAAAGCCTTGGTGGAACGAGTAATTCGCTGTTCGCCGGGATCGGCGCGAAGCTCGGCCAAACCCTGGGGCGGGTCGACGACCGGGGCCTGGTGCGGCTGCAGTTCCCGGTCAGTGAACGCACCGAAGGCGATACCAGGGCCAATGCGCTGACCGGAATGACTCTGATCATCGACCCGGCCGACGTCACAAGCAGCCTGCGAGACGTGCGCGCCGAACTGAAGAGAAGCCTGTCCGCGCTATCCGAGGCGCGCTTCGAGCTGCTGGGTCCGGTGGCGCTCGCGCCGCTGATCCCGGCTGCTCTGGCGCGCCGGCTCGAGGGGATGGCACTTGGTGCGGGCGCCCCGGTCGGATGCTCCAACCTCGGCAGGCTGGAACCCCCGGTAAATCGGCCCGACGGCACCGATGCCGAATGCATCGTGGTGCGGCAGATCGAGTCCAAGACCCCGGCCGAACTTCTGGACCGGCTCGGCGGCACGCTGTTCCTGGCGTCGGGCCAGGTGAACGGGAAGGTTTCGCTCTCGGTCTCGGCCTGGCGCCCGGGCGGACCGAACAGTAAGGACCAGCTGAAGACCACGGTCGCGCAGGTGCTTCACGAATTCGGGCTCACCCCCACGATCGAATAGAAGGTGTGGTGTGACGCCCGGGGGAGCTTTGGTGACCCATGAGGCTGATCACACGGGTTATGCTGACGAGATCCGTTAGTCCTACTATGTAGCGGTGCTAAATGCAGCCGCGGTTAATCGACAGGCTGAACTGCAAGGCCAGAAGGGGGGCGGGTCGTGACCTTGGAGAGCCAGACCTACACCACCTCCGGTGCGTCGGCATCCGGCGACGCCCAGGCCGGCCCAGGTCAGCAGGAGACGCAGCCCGGCGGGCGACGCGCCAAACGGCGCGGGGGACCGTTGCATCTCTTGCGCAGAGTGTGGCTGCCCGTCGTCATCGTCATCGTGGTCGCGATCGCCGGATTCGGCGTCTACCGCCTGCACGGTGTGTTCGGCAAGACGGAAACCACCCGCCCCGGCAGTGGGCTGGCCAACGACACCAAGCCGTTCAACCCGAAGACCGTCGTGTACGAGATCTACGGGCCGCCGGGAACCGTCGCGACCATCAACTACCTCGACCTCGACGCCACGCCGCAGATCGTCCGGGACGTCACCCTTCCGTGGTCTCTCACCTTGACGACCACCGCGCCGGCGGCCTCGGCCAACATCGTCGCCCAGGGCGACAGTGACAACATCAGCTGCCGGATCACGGTCAACGGCGAACTCAAGGACGAAAAAACCTCGACCGGGGTGAACGCCCAGACCTTCTGCCTGGTCAAGTCCGCATGATCACACTGAACAAAAAAGACAAGCCGCAATCCGACGAGCACGGCAAGCGCCCGCACATCGCGCAGTGGGTTCGCTGGCTGTCCGTTCCGATCATCCTGGGTTGGCTGGCGCTCACCGTCATCACCAATATCGTGGTGCCGCAGGTCGAGGTGGTCGGCCAGCAGCAGTCGGTGCCGATGTCGGCGATGGACGCGCCCTCGTCCGTCGCGATGAGCACGATCGGCTCGACGTTCCAGGAGTTCAAGTCGAACACCTCGGTGATGATCGTGCTGGAGAGCGACCAGCCGCTGGGCGACGCGGCGCACCAGTACTACGACGAGGTCATCAAGAAGCTCAACGCCGACAAGACACACGTCGAGCACATCCAGGACTTCTGGAGTGACCCGCTGACCGCGGCGGGCTCGCAGAGCTCCGACGGCAAATCCGCCTACGTGCAGGCCTATCTGGCCGGCAACATGGGCGAGGGACTGGCCAACGAGTCGGTCGAGGCCGTCAAGAAGATCGTCGACAGCGTGCCCACGCCGCCCGGGCTCAAGACCTACGTGACCGGGTCTGCGGCGCTGATCAACGACACCCACATCGCCGGTGACCGAAGCCTCAAGATCATCACCGGCCTGACGTTCGGTGTCATCACCGTGATGCTGCTGTTCGTCTACCGCTCGATCGTCACCGTGCTGCTGGCGCTGTTCATGGTGTTCCTCGAACTGGCTGCGGCCCGCGGTGTGGTGGCCTTCCTGGGGTATCACCACCTGATCGGGCTATCGACGTTCGCGGTGAACCTGCTCGTCATGGTGGCGATCGCCGCCGGCACCGACTATGTGATCTTCCTGTTCGGCCGCTATCAGGAGGCTCGAAGTAAGGGCGCCACTACCGAGGCGGCCTACTACGAGATGTATCACGGCACCGGCCACGTGATCGTCGGGTCGGGCCTGACCATCGCCGGTGCGCTGTTCTGCCTGCACTTCACCCGCAGCCCGATGTTCAGCTCCATGGGCATCCCGCTGTTCGTCGGCATGCTGGTGGTGGTTGCCGCCGCGATGACGCTTGGCCCCTCCGTCGTCACGGTGGCCAGCCGCTTCGGACGGCTGGAGCCCAAACGGGCGTCGCGCGAACGATTCTGGCGCCGCATCGGCACGGCCGTCGTGCGATGGCCCGGGCCCATCCTGGTCGCGACGACCTTCGTCTGCCTGATCGGGCTGCTGGCGCTGCCCGGCTACCGCACGGATTACAACGACCGGCACTACCTGCCGCCGGACATCCCGGCCAGTGAAGGTTTCGCCGCCGCCGAGCGGCACTTCCCGGAGGCTCGTCTGAGCCCCGAGCTGCTGATGCTGCAGAGCGACCACGATCTGCGTAACTCCGCGGACTTCCTGGTCATCGACCGCGTGGCCAAGGCCATCTTCCACACGCCGGGCATCGGGCGGGTGCAGACCATCACCCGGCCGCTGGGCACCCCGATCGAGCACAGCTCGATCCCGTTCCTGCTGGGCATGCAGGGCACCACGCAGTCGCTGAACCGGTCCTACATGCAGGACCGCATGAAGGACCTGCTGAAGATGGGCGACGACATGAACGTCTCCATCAACACTATGACGCAGATGTATGACCTGCTGGGGCAGCTCAACGCGGTCACCCACAGCATGGTCACCAAGATGGATCTGACGCTGGCCGACATCCAGACGCTGCGCGACAACATCGCCAACTTCGACGATTTCTTCCGGCCGATCCGTAATTATCTCTACTGGGAACCGCACTGCTACGACATCCCGATGTGCTGGTCTATCAGGTCGGTGTTCGACACCCTCGACGGCATCGACACGATGACCGACGACTTCCAGACCCTGGTGCCCGACCTGCACAAGCTGGACCTGCTCACCGCTCAGATGCGCATGTTGATGCCGCCGATGATCGACACGATGAAGTCGATGCGGACCATGCAGCTGACCATGGAGAGCACCCAGGCCGGCCAGCAGGACCAGATGGCGGCCATGCAGGACAACCAGAGCGCGATGGGCAAGGCGTTCGACGACTCCAAGAACGACGACTCGTTCTACCTTCCGCCCGAGGCGTTCGACAATCCGGACTTCAAGCGCGGTATGAAGATGTTCTTGTCACCGGACGGAAAAGCGGTGCGGTTCATCATCTCTCACGAGGGTGATCCGATGTCGCCGGAAGGCCTCACCCACGTCGACCCGATCAAGAACGCGGCGTTCGAGGCCATCAAGGGCACCCCGCTCGAGGGCTCCAAGCTCTATCTCGCCGGCACCGCAGCCAGCTTCAAAGACATGCAGGACAGCGCCGACTACGACATCATGATCGCCGGCGTGGCCGCGCTGTGCCTGATCTTCGTCATCATGCTGATCATCACGCGGGCCGTGGTGGCCTCCGCGGTGATCGTGGGCACGGTGGTGTTGTCTCTGGGCACGTCATTCGGCTTGTCGGTGCTGATCTGGCAGGACCTGATCGGCCGGCCATTGCACTGGATGGTGCTGATCATGGCGGTCATCATCCTGCTGGCGGTCGGTTCGGACTACAACCTGCTGCTGGTGGCCCGCCTCAAGGAGGAGATCCCGGCGGGCCTGCGCACCGGCATCATCCGGGCGATGGGCGGTAGTGGTTCGGTGGTCACCTCGGCCGGACTGGTGTTCGCGGTGACCATGGCGGCCATGGCGTTCAGTGAGCTGACGATCCTGGCGCAGGTCGGTACCACCATCGGTATGGGCCTGTTGGTCGACACCCTGGTGATCCGGTCGTTCATGACACCCTCGATAGCGGCGCTGTTGGGTCGCTGGTTCTGGTGGCCGCAGCGGGTGCGTCCCCGCCCGGTGCCCAGCCCGTGGCCGACGCCGCAGACGTCGAACACCGAGCCGATCAAGGTCGAATCGCAGGCCTAGCCAGGAGCTTTCACTTCATGGCGTTGTGGGCGCCGTCCACACAGCCACGTTGATAGTTCGCGGTCTGATGGGTGGCCCGGTCGGCGCAGTACGCCGTGATCGTCTCTTCGTGTGCGGCGTAGCCGCCTGCGTCCACCCAGCGCTGCCCGTCGGTGTAGCCGGCCCAGTACGCGGAGTCTTTGCGGTCTGAGGTCAGCATGAAGATGACCCCGAGGACGGCGAAGACCGCGATTACGAGTGCGGCCTTCACCCAGCGGTTGGCCAGCCACGGCCGCAGCTGGTCGGGGAGCCACCGCGATTCGCGCCATGTCACAGCGCGATTCTCGCACTATCCGGCGGCAGCAGGGGGCGTTGGCGCGCCTAGGTGGCGGGTGCCGCGGACGCAGATGCCGCGGCCGCCGCTGACGACGATGCCGCGGCGGCAGCCGCAGCGCGACCCTCGGGACTACCCAGCGAATTGCCGGGTGACGTCGCCGAAGCCACTGCGGCTTCACAGTTGAGCGACAGCAGTGTCTGGTTGACCGGCGATGCGCTGGAGTTCGCCTCAGGCGGCTTGGTGCGATCCTGTTGGTGCGTGACGATGCAGTTCGGCCATGACAACTGATCGCCGACTGTCGTCGACACGACAACCGCATATCCGGCGGAACTGAGCGCGGTTTGGGCGGCACTGTATGTCTGGCCGACGACAGTGGGTGAACCTGCTTCGGCGACCCCGGTGCCCATTGCTGCCGCAACTGCCACCGCTGACGGGATACCGATGGCGAACAGAACGCGCTTGCCTGAGCAATTGCCAAGCCCCTGTCGACCTGAGGCATCCGGCGAAGACTGGCGGCGGCGTAGTTTCAGAGGTTGGGGGTCACCTGATCGCATTCGACCAATTTTGCGGCCCAATAGTTAGCTTCTGATTAATAGAAGCTGTGGATCTTGCTGTAGACGGCTGATTGATCGCTGTCTGAATGGGCGTGAAACACCCACTCGCCAAGTGCCATTCGGTTGGGCAGTGACGTTGCTGCGGGTCTTCCGGTTGGCGCGAACCCAGCGGAAATATGTTGATAAACAGTGCAATTGGACGATTGAATCTGCTCGCGCAGAGTTGCACAGCTGATTCCGTCGCCGATCCGTTTGTTGGGAGTTTGCTTCGAATTCTGTCAGATACTTGTATATACGTTTGACTAAGGTGTGCGACTGGGATACCAACGAGGGGCGCCCGACGATGGGCAGCCCGCCTAGTGCCTTGTGTGGGATGACCTCCAAGGCAAGGGGATCAGTGCGGCCACTATCTGGCGTGAACTCGGGAGAACTGACACATGAGTCTTGGATCGACAAAATCGCTCGCCGCACTGCTTGGCTTGTCTGCAATCGTTGCGGCGACGATAATGCTTGGGTTCGAAGATGATTCGAATTCGCAGCCGGTCGCGGGAGGCTCTGGTGATTCGGCCACGGGAACGTCGTACGTATCTCCTACGGTGCCGGCGATGAACCTCAATCCGACCAACATGAGCACGGGCGCGACGGTCACCGCCGCCGCTCCGGCGACAACCATGGCGACCTCGGCGGCCTCACCGACCTATAAGGCGACGGCGGCGGCAGGATGCGTCAACAACGGCCAATGTCCCTGACGGACAACGGCTGATCTAGCCCTGCTCTCACGAGCCGAACGCGCGCCGTCGGGTTCGCGGCTTCTTCTGGGCTAGGCGCGTATTTATCGCGAGGACCACAACCTCGATGACATGCGGCTCGGTCGCGACGTAGACATGCCGGCGGCCGTGTCGACGCACGTCGACCAGGCCGGCCAGCTTCAGCTTGCCCAGGTGGTGGCTGACCGTCGCGACGCTTTGTCCGCAGGCGGCGGCGAGACTGGTCACGTCCTGCTCACCATCGGCCAGCAGCCAGAGGATATGCAGCCGGACCGAAGCCGAAAGAAGCCCGAACATGGATGCGGTGTCTTGCAGCATCTCTGCCGGCAGAGTCTTGGCGGTGGGCGGCGGTTTCGGCACGTACGGTCCTCTCAGTTGCGTTGCAAGCGTACTGGCGCTGGAAGGTTGTGCAAGCGTTTGACGGTGCGGTGCACTCTGGGTGTACTGATCACGGTGTGAATCGGGTGTACTGATCACGGTGTGAATCGACGAACGCGCTCGGGAGGTACGGAGTGGACGTTGTTGAGACGGGACTGCGGCAATGGGCCGAACTTCCGACCCTGGCGCTTTTCCAGCGGCTCGACTCGTCTCCCCGTGGGCTGACCGAGGCCGAGGCGGCATCCCGGGTCACCCGTTTCGGGTCGAACATCGCGCCGCTGCACGAACCGACGAATGGGTTCGGCGCTCGCGCGTGGGACGCAGTTCGCAGTCCTTTTGTGCTGTTGTTGGCCGCCCTCGGCGGTGTGTTCGTCGTCGTCGGCGACCCCCGCGGGGCGACGACGGTGGGGGTGATGGTCACCCTCGCGGTTGGGTTGCGGATATGGCAACAATCCAGGTCGGTCCGGGCAGCTAACGCACTGCAGCGTTTGGTCGCCTGCACCGCCACGGTCCGTCGCCGCGCAGATGCCGGTAGCGATCCCCGCGAACGCGAAGTCGCCAGCGAGGATCTTGTTCCCGGGGATGTGCTGCTATTGAGGCCCGGTGACGTGGTCGCCGCTGACGTACGAATCGTCACGGCGCAGGGATTGGTGGTCGACCAGGCGTCGCTCAGCGGCGAGTCACTGCCCGTGGCCAAGACCGCGCAGCCGACATCGGATCAGCGACCCCCGTTGCTGTTGAACGCCGACTGTCTGTGCTTGTCAGGGACGGCTGTGGTGGCAGGCACCGCCACCTCGGTGGTGATCGCCACCGGAGCCGATAGCAGTGTCGGCTCGGCCGCCCGAGTTGCCGAGCATCGCAGGCCGGAATCGAGTTTCGACCGCGGCGTGCGCGGCGTCGGCTGGACTCTCGTGCGGTTCATGATGGTGTTGGCTCCTATCGTGTTGGTGGTCAACGGGACCATGTCGGGCGATTGGGCCCGGGCGGCGATGTTCGCGTTGGCGGTTGCCGTCGGGCTCACCCCCGAGATGCTTCCGGTGATCTTGACGACCAACCTTGCCCGGGGGGCAACGAAACTGGCGCGACACAAGGTAGTGGTGCGCCGGCTCAACGTCATTCAAGATCTCGGAGCCATCGATGTCCTCTGCGTCGACAAGACCGGGACGTTGACCGAAGACCGCATTGTTTATTCGCAGAGTGTTGACGTTACTGGCTGCTTGGACGACGCCGTCACCGAACTCGCCGGTCTCGCAGTGCATTTCCAGGACGGACCGCACAACCGGCTGGACGACGCGATCGCCGAGATGGCGGTCGAGTCGGAACTGGAGGCGCTGGCCGACGCGGTGTACGACAAGGTCGACGAAATCGGTTTCGACCACGCCCGGGCTCGCTCCAGTGTCGTGATCTCTCGCCAAGCTGGTGAGCACATCCTGATCTGCAAAGGAGATCCCAGAGAGGTTCTGCCGCGATGCAGTGGCGTCCGAATCGGTGGTCACACAGGGGATTTGGATGAACTAGCAGCTGCTCGCGCACGTCACCTGATCGACGGCATCCATGGCCAGGGCATGAGGCTCCTGGCTGTCGCGGTTCGTTCGGGGCCGGCCCGGTTGGACCGGTACGACGAGACTGACGAGCGCGATCTGGTATTGGTCGGATTCGTCGGGTTCGTCGATCCAGTCCGCGACAGTGCCGCGCATGCCATCCGGCTCCTCGATGAGCACAGCGTCGCAGTCAAGATGCTGACGGGAGACAACGCGGCGATCGCGCTACGGGTTGCCGACCAGATCGGTCTGAAGACCGAGATGACGTTGTCGGGTGCTCAGATCGACGAACTCGATGATGAGACGTTGCGCGGAGTTGTTCAACGGTCCCAGGTCTTCGCTGAACTGGCGCCCGAACACAAGACGCGCATCGTCTCGGCACTTCGGGGTGCAGGACAGGCGGTGGGGTTTCTGGGTGACGGAGTAAACGATGTCGGGGCGTTGCGGATCGCCGACGCGGGCATCGCGGTGGACAGCGCCACGGACGTCACCAAGCGCGCCGCGGACCTGATCTTGCTCGATCCGGATCTGGCAGTGGTGGCCCGCGGGGTGATCGAAGGCCGGCGGACGCTGACGAACACGATGAAGTACGTCAAGATCACCGCCAGCTCGAATTTCGGCAATGTCCTCTCGGTGCTGTTGGCCAGCGTCTTGTTGCCATTCCTGCCGATGATGCCGATCCAACTGATGATCCAGAACCTGCTGTACGACACCGCGCAGCTGACGCTGCCGTGGGACCGCGTCGACCGCCACGCGCTCCTTTCTCCACAGCGCTGGGATTCGCGCGGCCTGGTTGGATTCATGACCCGCTTCGGGGTGCTGAGCTCGGTGTTCGACATCGCAACGTTCGCGGTTCTGTGGTGGGTGTTCCGGGCGGGCACCCATCCGGCGCTGTTTCAGACCGGCTGGTTCGTCGAGGGTCTGCTCACCCAGCTGCTGATCGTTCTCGTCCTGCGGACGCCCGGTTTACCGTGGCGGGATGCGCGTCCTGCGCCGGTCGTCGTGATGGGTGCGGTGATGGCGGCGGTGGTCGGTGTGCTGCTGACGTTCAGCTCACTGGCGCCCGGACTTCAGCTGACGAGCCCACCTGGGGCGTACTGGTTGTGGGTGTTCGTGGTTACGGCTGCCTACGGGTTCGCCGCACAACTGGTCAAGCAGCGCTACCTTCGCCGGGGGCGCGGCTGGCTGGTTGCTTCGGGCGCTGCGAATCCGGAACCGCATAGTACGACCAGCGGCGACGGCCCGGGCTTACGCAACTAGGGCGCCAACGACGTCGTTAGAGGCGCGATCATCCTCGGTCTCGCCCCCTGGCGCCGGGTCCCAGTACTCGCGGTGCGGCTCCCAGGTCGCGGGCGCTCGGCTGGCACCGGTCACTAAGGACAACCGGCTAAGGTCTTACCCCTGTGGGGCCGATGACGAAGATCGAGAAACTCAAGCGGCGCACATCACGTCGCGGGATCGTGATGACAATCTTGGCCGTCGTGGTCCTCGGTTTGGTGATCGCGACGTTGTTGTACAAGCCGAGCATTCCCGACGTAAAGCCTGTCTCGCCCTCGCCCTCGCCCTCGCCAACGAGCTCGAGCATTCCCGTGATCGGTACCTGGCCCGCCGGACCTCCTGCTGCGCCGCCGATATCTGTCACCCCGGCGCCGTCGAGGGTTGAGCCCTCAAGCACGACTCAGCCGCCGCCGACGACGCAGCCGGTCGCCCCTGCGCAGACGTACGTCCCTGCGCAGGCGCCTGATTACAGCGCGCCGGCCACGTCCAGCGCTCCAGCCACGTCCAGCGCGCCGGCCGGGCCCAGCAAGGACACGAACCCCACCGAGCTTCCCAACGGTGGACGGCGATTCGGGTTCGTCCAGCCTTAGGGGCCAGCGTCGGCCAAATACAGTGGCGGGGGAGGGTTGGCGGCCCCCTGACGTGCGCACCCTGCACGTCTGCGCGGCTTGTGATGGGATTAGCGGCCTATGGGTATCAAAGTGGCGCTGGAGCACCGCACCAGCTACACCTTCGACCGGTTGGTGGAGGTGCATCCGCACGTTGTCCGACTGCGGCCGGCACCGCACTCCCGTACGCCCATCGAGGCCTACTCGCTGGAGGTTGAGCCCGCCGACCACTTCGTCAACTGGCAACAGGACGCCTTCGGTAACTTCCTGGCCCGGCTGGTCTTCCCGACCCGCACTCGGCAACTGACCATCAAGGTCGGGCTGATCGCCGATCTGAAGGTGATCAACCCCTTCGACTTCTTCATCGAGGATTTCGCCGAGACGTTCCCGTTCGTCTACCCCAAGGCGCTCAAGGACGACCTCGAGCCCTACCTGCGGCCCGTCGACGAAGCCGACGAAGGGTCGGGGCCCGGTGAGCTGGTGAACAACTGGGTGCGCAATTTCGTCGTCGCGCCCGGCACCCGCACCATCGACTTCCTGGTGGCGCTCAACCGCGCCGTCAACGGCGACGTCGGCTACAGCCTGCGGATGGAACCGGGGGTGCAGAGCCCGGATTTCACCCTCCAGACCGGGATTGGCTCCTGCCGCGACTCGGCCTGGCTGTTGGTGTCGATCTTGCGTGAGCTCGGCCTGGCCGCCCGGTTCGTGTCGGGGTATCTGGTGCAGTTGTCCTCTGATGTCGAGGCCCTCGACGGACCGTCCGGGCCGGCAGCCGACTTCACCGACCTGCATGCCTGGACCGAGGTCTACATCCCCGGCGCCGGCTGGATCGGACTTGACCCGACCTCCGGGCTGTTCGCCGGGGAGGGACACATCCCGCTGGCGGCCACCCCGCACCCGTCGTCGGCTGCGCCGATCACCGGCGCCACCGGGGTGGCTGAGGCCACCCTGGACTTCGCGAACGTCGTCACCCGCGTCCACGAGGACCCGCGAGTCACGTTGCCCTACACCGACGCGGCCTGGGGCGCGATCAACGCACTCGGCGCCCGCATCGACCAGCGGCTGACCGACGCCGACGTCCGGCTGACCATCGGCGGCGAGCCGACGTTCGTCTCGGTGGACAACCAGGTCGATGAGGAGTGGACTACCGCCGCCGACGGTCCGCACAAGCGAGAACGCGCCTCGGCGCTGGCCGCGCGGCTCAAGGCGGTGTGGGCCCCGGGCGGTCTGGTCCAACGCAACCAGGGCAAGTGGTATCCCGGAGAACCGTTGCCGCGCTGGCAGATCGGAATCCACTGGCGCCGCGACGGCCAGCCGTTGTGGAATGATCCGGCGCTGTTGGCCGACCCCTGGGGCGCCGAGTACATCGAGGTGAAACCCGAAGCCGCCCAGCAGGTCTTGTCAGTTATCGCCGACGGCCTCGGGCTGCCGGCCACCCAGGTGCGGCCGGCCTACGAGGACGCGCTGAGCCGGCTGGCCCAGGCCGTCCGCTTGCCGTTCGGGGATCCCGTCGAACCTGACGAGGACCTGGAAGCCGACAATCCGGCGGCCCGGGCCGAACTGCTGGCCCGCCTCGAGGAATCGGTGGTCGATCCGGCCGCATATCTGCTACCCCTGCACCGCCGCGATGACGACGCCGGTTGGGCCAGCGCCGACTGGCGGCTTCGCCGTGGCCGCGTCGTGCTGCTGGAGGGTGACTCGCCGGCCGGTCTACGGTTGCCGCTGGGTTCGATCAGCTGGCAACCGCCGCGACCCTCGCTGCCCGCCGACCCGATCGCCAGCGGGAGACGCTCGCTGCCCGTCGCCCGGGAGAGCGTCGAGGCGCCGGTGGAGGATCCCGACGAAGCACCCACCACCGCGCTGGTGGCTGAGATCCGCGACGGCCTGCTGTACATCTTTCTGCCGCCCACCGACGAGCTGGAGCATTTCGTCGACCTGATCGCGCGGGTGGAATCTGCGGTGGCGGCGGTCGGCTGCGCGGTGGTCATCGAGGGCTACGGCCCGCCGGTCGACGCGCGGCTGGAATCCATGTCGGTCACGCCGGACCCCGGCGTGATCGAGGTCAACGTGGCGCCCAGCAAGAGCTTCGCCGAGCAGCGCGACCAGCTGCAGACCCTGTACGAGCAGGCCCGCCTGGCCCGGCTGTCGACCGAGACGTTCGACGTCGACGGCAGCCACGGTGGTACCGGCGGCGGCAACCACATCACTCTGGGGGGCATCACCCCGGCGGACTCACCGCTGCTGCGCCGGCCGGACCTGCTGGTGTCGCTGCTGACGTACTGGCAGCGTCATCCGGCGCTGTCGTATCTGTTCGCGGGGCGCTTCATCGGCACTACGTCGCAGGCCCCCCGGGTGGATGAGGGCAGGCAGGAATCGCTGTACGAACTCGAGATCGCCTTCGCCGAGATCGCCCGGCTGACGGCGGGACCGCGGGATGCGAAGTCCGATCATGGTCGCTCCGCAAGCTTCGCTCCCGATCATGGTCGCTCCGCAAGCTTCGCTCCGTGGGTCACCGATCGCGCCCTGCGCCACCTGCTCACCGACATCACCGGCAACACCCACCGTGCCGAGTTCTGCATCGACAAGCTCTACAGTCCCGACAACGCCCGCGGCCGGCTCGGCCTGCTGGAGCTTCGCGGGTTCGAGATGCCGCCACACTTCCAGATGGCGATGGTGCAGTCACTTCTGGTGCGCGCGCTGGTGGCCCGGTTCTGGGAGCAACCGCTACGCGCGCCGCTGATCCGCCACGGCGCTAACCTGCACGGCCGATACCTGTTGCCGCACTACATCATCCACGACATCGCCGATGTGTGCGCAGACCTGCGGGCGCACGACATCAACTTCGACACCAGCTGGCTGGACCCGTTCACCGAGTTCCGCTTCCCCCGCGTGGGCACCGCGGTCTTCGACCACGTGGAGATCGAGCTGCGCGGTGCAATCGAACCGTGGAACACCCTGGGTGAGGAGTCGACCGGGGCCGGCACCGCCCGCTACGTCGACTCCTCGGTGGAGCGGATCCAGGTCCGCGCCATCGGTGCCGACCGGCAGCGCCACGTGCTGACCTGCAACGGCTATCCGATCCCGTTGCTGGCCACCGACAACCCCGACGTCCAGGTGGGCGGGGTGCGATACCGGGCGTGGCAGCCGCCGAGCGCGCTGCACCCCACGATCACCGTCGACGGCCCGCTGCGGTTCGAGCTGGTGGACATCGCCGGCGGAAATTCGCGTGGCGGCTGCACGTACCACGTCTCCCATCCGGGCGGCCGGGCCTATGACAGCCCGCCGGTCAACGCGGTGGAGGCCGAGTCACGCCGCAGCAGGCGCTTCGAGGCCACCGGGTTCACCCCCGGCAAGGTCGACGTCGCCGACATCCGCGAGAAGCAGGCACGGCAATCCACCGACGTCGGTGCGCCGGGAATCCTCGACCTGCGGCGGGTGCGTACCGTGCTGCAGAACTGATGGGTACACCCCGACCCGAATGCGGTCGGGGCGGGCCATTCTCGTAAGTTTGCAGGAGTACTTCAGTCAGGAGGTGGGCAGTTGTCGCTGTCGGCCGCCGGTTCTGGACTGAGCCGCCCCAGCCACGACCCCGACCGGTTGCTGGCGGGCTACCGGGCAGCCCGCGCCCAGGACACGCTGTTCGACGACTTACGGCCCGGCTCGGGCGTCTCGGAAGCGTTTGGAGGCACCGGGTACGACGAGTTCGTCGACGCCACCGGCACCATCCGCCCGTCGTGGCAGGAACTCGCTGATCAGATCGGCGAGCGCGGCCGCGCCGGCCTGGAACGACTGCGCGGCGTGGTGCGCGGACTGGTCGACAACGACGGCATCACCTACATCGAGCTGGACCGTAACGGGGAGACCGTCACCAACGGCCAGGGTATTGCGATGCCCGGCCCGTGGCATCTCGACGGAATACCGCTGGTGCTCTCGGCCTCGGACTGGGAGACGCTGGAAGCCGGTGTGCTGCAACGGTCCCGGATCCTCGACGCGGTACTGGCCGACCTCTACGGCGAGCGCCGAGCGATCACCAGCGGGATATTGCCGCCGCAACTGCTGTTCGGCCACCCCGGCTACATCCGGGCCGCCCGCGGCATCGACAACCCGGGCCGGCATCAGCTGTTCATGCTCGGCTGCGACGTGAGCCGGGCCGCGCACGGGCGGTTCGTGGTCAACGCCGACTGGGCGCAGGCCCCGTCGGGGGCCGGCTACGCGCTGGCCGACCGGCGGGTGGTGGCCCACGCGGTGCCCGACGTCTACGAGCGCATCGGCCCGCGGCCGGCGTCGCCGTTCGCCCAAGCGCTGCGGCTTGCGCTCATCGAGGTCGCGCCCGAAGCCGCCGAGGACCCGGTGGTCGTGGTGCTCAGCCCGGGCATCCACTCCGAGACCGCGTTCGATCAGGCGTATCTGGCGTCGGTACTGGGCTTCCCGCTGGTCGAGAGCGCCGACCTGGTGGTGCGCGAGGGCAAGCTCTGGATGCGTTCGCTGGGCACGTTGAAACGGGTCGACGTGGTGCTGCGCCGGGTCGACGCCGACTACGTCGACCCGCTGGATCTGCGGCCCGATTCCCGGCTGGGCGTGGTGGGCCTGGTCGAGGTGCAGCGGCGCGGCGCGGTGACAGTTGTCAACACCCTCGGTGCCGGGATCCTGGAAAGCCCTGGGCTACAACGTTTTCTGCCTCAGCTCGCCGACCGGCTGGTGGGGGAGAAGCTGCTGCTGGACACCCCGCAGTTCTACTGGGGCGGGTTCGAGCGGGAGCGGTCGCATCTCCTGGCGCGGCTGCAGACACTGCTGATCAAGTCGACCGTCGGCGCGGAGACCATCGTGGGTCCGGCGCTGTCGACGGCGCAGCGCGACGAGCTCGCAGCCCGGATCGAGGCGCACCCCTGGGAGTGGGTCGGCCAGGAACTCCCGCAGTTCTCCTCGGCCCCCACCGATCACTACCCGGGCGGGTTGTCCGCGGCCAGTGTGGGCATGCGGCTGTTCACGGTGGCGCAGCGCGGCGGGTACGCGCCCATGTTTGGCGGCCTTGGTTATGTGCTGGCACCCGGCAATGCCGCATACAAATTGAAAACTGTTGCCGCCAAGGATATCTGGGTGCGCCCACCGACCCGGGCGAGGGCGGACACGCAGACCGTCCCCTCGGTGGAGTTGCCGAGCGGCACGCAGTTCATCAGCTCGCCACGGGTACTGTCCGACCTGTTCTGGATGGGCCGCTACGGCGAGCGGACCGAGAACCTGGCCCGGCTGCTGATCGTGGCCCGCGAGCGCTACCACGAATACCGCTATCGCCAGGACATGGAGGGCAGCGAGTGTGTGCCGGTGCTGCTCGGAGCGCTGGGCACGCTCACCGGCAGTGACACGGCCGCCGCCGGCAGCTACGCCGATGCGGTGGCGGCCGCCCAGCACACGCTGTGGTCGCTGACCGTCGACCGGGAGCGTGCCGGGTCGCTGGCACAGTCCGTCGAACGACTCGGGCTGGCCGCCCGCTCGGTGCGCGATCAGATGTCCAATGACACCTGGATGGTGCTCGGCGCCGTCGAGCGCGCACTGGCCGAGCAGGCCGGTACCCCGCCCAGCCCGCACCGCGGATCCCGGGTGGTCGACGACACCCAGCTGGCCGCCGCGCAGCAGCAGACGCTGGCCGGCATGCTGGCGCTGTCCGGGGTGGCCGCGGAGTCGATGGTGCACGACGCCGGCTGGACGATGATGGACATCGGCAAGCGGATCGAACGGGGCTTGGCGCTGTCGGCGCTGCTGCGCGCCACGCTGACCACCGCCCGCAGCCCGGGTGCCGAACAGACCATCACCGAGTCCGCACTGGTGGTGTGTGAGTCCGCGGTGATCTACCGCCGGCGCAACCTGGGCAAGGTTAGTGTGGCGGCTGTGGCCGACCTCGTGCTGTTCGACGGGGAGAACCCCAGATCGCTCGTCTACCAGCTGGAACGGCTGCGGCTGAACCTGCGTGCGCTACCAGGTGCGTCGGGCTCGTCGCGGCCGGAGCGGCTGGTCGACAAGATCAGCACGCGGCTGCGCCGGCTGGACCCCGCCGACCTCGAGGCCACCAACGACGATGGCCGCCGGGCCAATCTCGACGGGCTGCTGGGCGGTGTGCACAGCACGCTGCGTGAGCTTTCCGACGTCATCACCCGCGCGCAGCTGTCGCTGCCCGGCGGCATGCAGCCGCTATGGGGACCAGACCAGCGGCGGGTCATGCCATGACCCGTACCTATCGCGTCACGCACCGCACCGAGTACGGCTACTCCGACGTGGTCACCAGTTCCTACGGCCGCGGCCACCTCACCCCCCGCGACACCACCGCGCAGCGCTGCCTGGCCTATGAACTCGAGATCGATCCCGAGCCCGCGGACCGATCCACCAGCCGCGATGTGTACGGCAACATCAGCTCCTACTTCCACGTCACCGAACGCCATCACGCCCTGACGGTCACGAGCCGCTCCGTCGTCGAGGTCGATCCGCCGCCCGCCGAGCTGTACCAGGCGGGCTGGGCGCTGGCGCCCTGGGAAGCGGTGCGGCCGGTCGGCCACAACGGAGCGTTGGCGTCCGAGTTCACCCTCGACCTGCGTCCGGCCGAAATCACCGATGCGGTGCGCGACTACGCCGCACCGAGTTTCGAGCCCGGCCGCCCGATCATCGAGGTCCTGCGCCACCTCAACAACAGGATCTTCTCCGACTTCACCTACAAGTCCGGGTCCACCACGGTATCCACACAGGTGAACGAGGTTTTGCTGGCGCGAGAAGGGGTATGTCAGGACTTCGCCCGGCTGGCGATCGCCTGCCTGCGTGCCAACGGTTTGGCGGCGAGTTATGTGTCGGGCTACCTCGCCACGGACCCGCCGCCGGGAAAGGAACGAATGTACGGCGTGGATGCCACCCATGCCTGGGCCGCGGTATGGACACCGCAAAATGATTGGCTCGGGCTGGATCCCACCAACGACCAACTGGTCGACGAGCGCTACATCACCGTCGGCTGGGGGCGCGACTATGCCGACGTCCCACCGCTGCGCGGCATCATCTACACCGACTCCGAGCAGAGCGTCATCGACGTCTCGGTGGATGTCGCACCGTACGAGGGGGGCTTGCTGCATGCGTGACTTCATCTGCCCCAACTGCGGCCAGCACCTGGCCTTCGAGAACTCGGTGTGCCTGTCCTGCGGAAGCAGGCTGGGATTCTCGCTGGAGGACAAGGCTTTTCTCGTGATCGCGTCCGGCGAGGGCAGCGAGCATGGCGGGGCCGTCGATGCCGCAGATTATCAACTGTGCGCCAACCTTCATCTCGCCGAATGCAACTGGCTGGTCAAGGTGGAGCCGGTCCGATTGTTGTGTGCGTCGTGCCGGCTCACCCGAACCAGGCCCAACGACACCGACACCGAGGCATTGGCGGCGTTCGCACTGGCCGAGCGAGCCAAGCGGCGCCTGATCGCCGAGCTGCACGAACTGAAGCTGCCGATCGTCGGCCGCGACGAAGATCCGGAATACGGACTGGCCTTCGATCTGTTGTCCAGCGCCAAGGAGAAGGTGTTCACCGGCCATGACAACGGTCTGATCACACTCGATCTGGCCGAAGGCGACGACGTACACCGCGAGCAGCTGCGCACCTCGATGGACGAGCCGTATCGCACCCTGCTCGGCCATTTCCGTCACGAGGTCGGGCACTACTACTTCTACCGGCTGGTCGGCACGTCGCCGGCGTACCTGCCGCGATTCACCGAATTATTCGGCGACCCCGAGGCCGACTACCAAGCCGCGCTGGATCGCCACTACAGCGAGGGCGCGCCGCCGAGATGGGAGAAGAAGTACGTCTCCTCCTATGCCACCATGCATCCGGCCGAGGACTGGGCAGAGACATTCGCGCACTATCTGCACATCCGCGACACCCTGGACACTGCCGCGGCATTCAGCTTCGCTCCCGCGAACGCAACGTTCGATCGAAGACAGCTGGGACCCAGTGGATTCGACACAATCATCGAGATGTGGCTGCCGCTTGCCTGGGCGCTGAACATGGTGAACCGGTCGATGGGCAAGGACGATCTCTACCCGTTCGTGCTGCCGGTGCCGGTGCTGGAGAAGATGCGCTTCATCCACACCGTCATCGACGAGGTCACCTCGTCGTCGGCCAGCGTCCAGCAGCAGAGCTGAGCTGAGCTGAGCTGAGCTGAGCTGGGTGCTCTGACGCGCCCAGGCCCAGCGTTGTCTTCAGGCTAGGCGGACGGCATCGACATCGCGTGCCGCTCCGCGATTCGCCGACGTCGCCAGCAGGGCGTATGCCCGCAACGCTGCGGAGACCGGTCGGTCACGTTCCTTCGGCCGATACCCGCCGGATATTTCGAGTTCGGCCCGCCGCCTTGCGAGTTCGGTGTCCGCCACCTCGAGTGTGATCGTGCGGGAGGGGATGTCGATAGAGATCAAGTCCCCGTTGCGGGCCAGCGCGATGGGGCCGCCTGCCGCCGCCTCTGGTGACACATGGCCGATTGACAGCCCAGAGGTGCCGCCGGAGAACCGCCCGTCGGTGACAAGCGCGCACCGCGTGCCCAGACCGCGACCCTTCAAAAATGATGTCGGATAGAGCATCTCCTGCATCCCGGGCCCACCTCGCGGCCCCTCGTACCGGACGACGACGACGTCCCCCGCCTTCACGACGCCGCCGAGAATGGCATCGACTGCCTCCTCCTGCGACTCGACGACGACTGCGGGACCGGTGAAGGTCAGCATGTGCTGCTCGAGGCCCGCGGATTTGACGACACACCCGTCGGGAGCGAGGTTTCCGGTCAGGATCGCCAGTCCGCCATCGGGTGAATAGGCATGTGCGACATCGCGGATGCATCCGCGGGCAGCGTCCACGTCGAGACTCTCCCAGCGCTCGGACTGCGAGAACCCCGCGGTCGTGCGGCGTCCGCCCGGTGCAGCCAGGAACAACTCCATTGCCTCGGGGGAAGCGCTGTGGCCCCGGATGTCCCACTCGCCGAGCCACTCGTCGAGCCCGCCGGCGTGGACTGTATGCACGTCTGTCGCCAACAAGCCCGCGCGATGCAACTCGCCGAGTATCGCGGGGATGCCACCCGCGCGGTGCACGTCTTCCATCAGGTACGTGCCATTTGGGGCGACCTTGCACAGGCAGGGGATGCGTCGGGAGATCTGATCCACCGCGGTGATGGAGAAGTCGAGGCCGGCTTCGTGTGCCGCGGCCATCAGGTGCAGCACGGTATTGGTGGAGCCCCCCATCGCGACATCCATCGCCATCGCGTTCTCGAACGCTTCAGCCGACGCGATCGCTCGGGGCAGTGCCGAGACGTCGCCGTGGCCGTAGTACCGGTTGGTGAGATCGACCACGGCAGCGCCCGCCTTCTCGTACAAGGCGCGTCGGGCGGTGTGGGTGGCCAGAAGCGAGCCGTTGCCCGGCAGAGCCAGACCCAGTGCCTCCACTAAACAGTTCATGGAATTCGCGGTGAACATCCCTGAGCACGAGCCGCACGTCGGACAGGCGGCTTCCTCGATGCGCGCCAGGTCCGCATCCGACATCGTGGGATCGGCGCTGCCGGACATCGGGTCGATCAGGTGCAGGCCGGTGCGCACCTGGCCATCGACGAGGGTGGCCCGGCCGCCCTCCATCGGTCCGCCTGAGACGAACACTGTCGGCACGTTGATCCGCAGCGCGGCCATGAGCATTCCGGGTGTGATCTTGTCGCAGTTGGAGATACACACCAGTGCGTCGGCTCGGTGTGCTTCCACCATGTACTCCACCGAATCGGCGATAAGATCGCGCGACGGCAGTGAGTAGAGCATTCCACTGTGCCCCATGGCAATTCCGTCGTCGACGGCGATGGTGTTGAATTCACGTGCGATCGCCCCGGCACTGTGGATCGCCTCGCAGACGATGCGCCCGACGGGCTGTAAATGGGTATGTCCGGGGACGAACTCGGTGAAGCTGTTGGCCACCGCCACGATCGGTTTACCGAAGTCCTCGCGGGCCACGCCGGCGGCGCGCAGCAGCGCCCGGGCACCGGCCATGTTGCGGCCGTGGGTGACGGTGCGGGAGCGCAACGGAATCATCAGTTCACTGTCCGGTTCAGCCGGCACGCTGGGAAGACGCTCTGGGCACTAGTAGTGCCAGTACTAGTCTTGGACGGTGCCCACCGATGAGGATCGTCGAGGCGAACTGGGTGCTTTCCTTCGCTCGGTTCGCGAGCGTGTGGTCCGCGCCGAATTCGGCCTGCCTCCAGCGGGGCGGGGCCGCACGGTTGGGCTGCGTCGCGAGGAAGTGTCCTACCTCTCCGGGGTAAGCGTGACTTGGTACACGTGGTTGGAGCAGGGTCGCGACATCAACCCTTCCCGGCAGGTTCTCGACGCGGTGGGCAGAACCCTGCGCCTGGGGGTGGCCGAGCATCGCTACGTGCTGAATCTCGCCGGGTTCGCGCCGTTGCCTGCCCCGCCGTCCCACGAAGTGGCAACGGTGCCGTCGCACCTGCAGCGTTTCCTCGACGCGATCGGCGACAATCCCGCCTACGCGCTGACGGCCGAGTGGGGCATCGCCGGCTGGAATGACGCCTACGAACGTCTCTACCCCAACGTCGCTACGACGGCCCCTAACGAGCGCAACCTGCTGTGGGCGGTCTTCACCGATCCGGCGGTGCGGGCTTTGCTCGCTGACTGGGAGCTCACCAGTCAGCGCTTTCTGGCTGAGTTCCGCGCCGAAATCGGCTCGCGTCTGGGCGATCCCGTCTTAGCGGATCTTGTTGCGCGCCTGTCGGATGTCAGCCCCGCATTCCGGGCCGGGTGGCAACGCCACAGTATTGAGGGGTTCGAATCGCGCGAGCGGCTCTTTCACCACCCGGAGTTCGGCACAGTCCGATACGAACACCATCAGCTGCGGCCGTCGGACCAGCCGGAGTTTCAGATCGTCGTCTATACGCCACTGGCCGACTGACGCGCAGACGTCACGTCTGCGAGCGCGCCCCGAGAATGCCGTGCATCAGCGCTTGCCGCAGGGCCAGTTCGCGGGGATCGCTGTACAAGTGGAATCCGAGTTTGTTCATCACGTAGGCGAATCCGATCCCGGTCTCGGGATCGGCGAACCCGAATGAACCGCCGAAGCCCGGTGTGCCGAAAGCCTTGTCGGTGGACCCGAAGCGGAACTGCGGCAATGGTTTTGCGAAGCCCAGCGCGAAGTTGGTGGTGACGTTGAGCACCTTGTCCCGTAGGCCCCCGCTGGGCGGGATGGCCGGCGCGGCCAGTGCCGACACGACATCGGCACTCAGGCCGATCTGGTCGCCGCCTGTCGCGGCGGTGCCGTAGTACTGCGCAACAGATCTGGCGGTGCCGATCCCGTTGCTCGACGGTATCTCGACTGCGCGGACGTCATCGCGGTTGTAGGCGCCGTCCCAGGGATTGACGTCGGCCGGGACGCCGGTGCTGCGGGCAGCCAGACCTACGGGGTTGAGTGCCGCCACCGCGAAACCGGCCGGCATCTCCTTGAGGTGGAGGAACACTTCGGGCCGCTTCCACTGGTGCAGCAGTGCTACCCGATTGCGATCGATGTCGGCCGGCAGGCCGATGTGCAGATCCAGACCGAGCGGCGCGGCGATCTCCTCGGCCAGGAACCGGCCCACCGTGCGGCCCGCCGGGTCGGTGCGGCGAATCAGCTCGGACTGATACCAACCCAACGTGATTGCGTGATAGCCGTGCCGGGCGCCGACGGGCCAGGCCGGAGCCTGTGCCGCCAGGATGGAGGCCAACCGCTCGGGATCGGCGACGTCGCGAAGGGTCGGTTTGGGGGTGAGGGCCGGCAGGCCGGCCTGGTGCGCCAGCAGTTGGCGGACCGTGACGTCGCCCTTGCCGGCGTGGGCGAATTCCGGCCAATAGTCGGCGACTTTCGCGTCGTAGGACAGCATGCCCCGGGACACCGCGACCGCGAACGTCAGCGCCGTGACGCCCTTCGTGGTCGAGAACATGTTGACCATGGTGTCGGGCTGCCACGGCGCCTTCGTCAGCCCGTTGCGGTAGCCGCCCCACAGGTCGACGACCTTGACCCCGTCCCGATAGACGGCTACGGCGGCGCCGACTTCCGAGCCGGCGGCCAGGTTCGCCCGGAACGCATCGGCGACTCTGCCGTAACCTTCGGCGACGTCGCCGCCCATCAAGTCCGGCGGCACTGCAACTTTGAGCACTATCGAGCCCTTCTGTGTTGACCAGGAGGATATGTCGGCGCGCCGCGCGCCACGGGCCCATTCGGCGTGACGGCCCCTACGATCGCCGGGTGGCTGATCGCTATGGCGCCGATGTACTGGCCAACAATCCGCACAACTCCCGCAAGCCCCGCTCGACGGAACGGGCCGTGGAGTTGGGAATGGTCGTCGAGGACCCGCAGTCGGGGTTCGTCGGCGCGGTCGTGGGTGTCGAAGGCTCCCGCGTCGAATTGGAGGACCGCAGGGGACGGCGGCGGGTGTTCCCGCTCGGCCCCGGCTTTCTGTTCGAGGGCAAGCCGGTGATCCTGACCCCCCTGCGCCGCTCGGCCCCGGCTGGGGCGCAACGGACGAAGTCGGGTTCGGTGAAGGTGGCCGACGCACGCGCCAAGGTCGCGCTGGCCAGCCGGATCTACGTCGAGGGCCGCCACGACGCCGAACTTGTCGAGCAGGTGTGGGGCGACGACCTCCGGGTCGAGGGGGTGGTCGTGGAGTACCTCGGCGGCGTCGACGACCTGGCCGGCATCGTCGAGTCGTTCCGGCCCGCCCCGGGGCGGCGCCTCGGGGTCCTGGTCGATCACCTGGTGGCCGGGTCGAAGGAGGCCCGAATCGCCGAGACCGTCCGGCGCGGACCGGGCGGTGAGCACACTCTGGTGGTCGGCCATCCGTATGTGGACATCTGGCAGGGCGTCAAACCCGAGCGTGTGGGCCTGAAGGCGTGGCCGTCAGTGCCGCGCGGTGTCGAATGGAAGCACGGGATCTGCGACGCGCTGGGCTGGCCCCACCGGGATCAGGCCGATATCGCCAGGGCTTGGCAGCGCATCCGCGCCTCGGTGCGGGACTGGACCGATCTGGAGCCGGCGCTGATCGGCCGGGTCGAAGAACTCATCGATTTCGTCACGCAGCCAGCCTGACCTGGGCTCACACGTGTGACGCACGTCGCAGGCGGAATTCGGTTCAGTTCGGTGTACAGTCGTTCACTATACGAAATTTACCGCCGACCGCAGTCGGGTCGTCGTCACCTGATGCCGGCCGACGCGGTACGACTTGATCCGGAGCTGGACCGCCATGACTTTCGCCCTTGATGTGCCTGAAGACGTCGCCCATGTCCGGGACTGGGTGCACCAGTTCGCCGCCGACGTGGTCCGGCCCGCGGCCGCGGAATGGGACGAGCGCGAGGAAACCCCTTGGCCGCTGATCCAGGAGGCGGCCAAGGTCGGCCTCTACACACCCGAGCTGTTCGCCGAGATGTCGGCCGAGCCCTCCGGAATCGGCATGCTCACCGTGTTCGAGGAGATGTTCTGGGGTGACGCGGGCATCGGGCTGTCGATTCTGGGCACCGGATTGGCGGCGGCGGCATTGGCCGCCAATGGCACACCGGAGCAGATCGGGCAGTGGCTGCCCGAGATGTTCGGCACGCCGGGGGATCCGCTGCTGGCTGCGTTCTGCTCCTCTGAGCCGGGCGCCGGCTCCGACGTCGGCTCGGTGCGTACCCGCGCCCGCTACGAACAGGCCACCGACGAATGGGTGCTCGACGGCACCAAGACCTGGGCCACCAACGGCGGCATCGCCAACGTCCACATCGTCGTCGCCTCAGTGCATCCCGAACTCGGCACCCGCGGCCAGGCCACCTTCATCATTCCGCCGAACACCCCCGGGTTCTCTCAGGGGCAGAAGTTCAAGAAGCACGGTATTCGCGCCTCGCATACCGCTGAGGTGGTGCTGGACAACGTGCGTCTGCCGGGCAATCTGATCCTGGGCGGCAGGGAGCGTTTCGAACAGCGAATCGCCAAGGCTCGGGAAGGAAAGCGCACATCCGGTCAGGCCGCGATGGCGACGTTCGAGCGCACCCGCCCCGCCGTCGGGGCGATGGCGCTGGGCGTGGCCCGGGCCGCCTACGAGTACGCCCTCGAATATGCCTGCGAGCGTGAGCAATTCGGCCGCAAGATCGGCGACTTCCAGGCTATCGGATTCAAGCTGGCCGATATGAAGAGCCGTGTCGACGCCTCCCGGCTGCTGATCTGGCGGGCCGGCTGGATGCAGCGCAACAACAAGCCGTTCGCCTCGGCGGAGGGCTCGATGGCCAAGCTGCACGCCAGCGAGACGGCGGTCTACGTCACCGACGAGGCCATCCAGATCCTCGGCGGCAACGGCTATACCCGTGACTACCCGGTGGAGCGGATGCACCGCGACGCCAAGATCTTCACGATCTTCGAGGGCACCAGCGAGATTCAGCGACTGGTGATCGCCCGCGCGCTGACGGGCCTGCCGCTGCGTTGACGGTCGGCCCTAGCCCAGGTCGGGCGCCCACGCGACCCCGTTGATGTGGCTGCCGCCGTCGACGAAAAGCGTGTTGCCGGTGAGGTATCGCGAGCCCTCGCTGGCCAGGAATACCGCGACCGGGGCGATGTCGTCGTACGGATCGCCCATTCGGCCCATCGGATTGGCGGCGTCGGCGACCGCCACGATGTCGGGATGCTGGGCCGCAACTGCCAGGAACGCTTGGCTTTTCGCCGCCGGGCAGATGGCGTTGACGGTCACCCCGGTGGGTGCCCATTCCCGTGCGGCCGTACGGGTCAGCGTGCGCAACGCCTCCTTGGCCGAGTTGTACTCCAGGGATCCGATGTGTGCGTTGACGCCGTTGAGGCTGCACATGTTGATGACTCGGCCCCAGCCGCGTTCTTTCATATGGCCGAAGGCGGCGCGCATCGCCCAGAACGGGCCGTAGTAGCCCACCGCGAAAGCATGCCCCAGCTCCTCGTCCCTCTAGTACCTCTCACTTATACACAA
>NZ_NOZR01000019.1 GCF_002250655.1 Mycolicibacterium sphagni | reverse complement strand
TTCCATCGTCCCTTCCGGCCCGACATCGGGCCACAGGACTCTAAAACCTCCCGGTCTCACTCACGGGGAACACGCCAGCAGCGTCACCCGCAGTGGGCGGGCGATTAACTCCGCCACGGCGCCGACCATTCTTCTGCTGTTGATGTACTTCGGCACGTCATCGATGGGCGCTTATCTCTCGGGAAACTTGGTGGCCACCGCGGAGCTATCGATCAGAGCACTCACCGTCGGCTTCGTGGTTCTGGTGTTGATTGAGATCGTAGAACCGATGGACTTGATCGAGATATTGTCTCGAGTCTTGGCCACTGTGGCGATCTTTCTCTCCGCTACCGGAACTCTCAACGGTGACAATCTCTCCGGACGGCTCAGCGGGAGCTTCCCGCCGACGCATCCGAACGAACTCGCCTTCATCGCCGCTGTGCCATTGACGTACTTCGTTTGGCGGACAGTCAATATCGACAGTAGCGGTATCCGAAACCTGGCGATGGTAGCCCTCGGTGTGATCGTCTACCTCACTCAGTCGCGGACTTCTGCCGGTGTCACCGCGCTCGTTTGCTTTTTTATCGTAATCCGCGGGACGCGAGATTGGCGGCTCCGTCTGAGCATCGTCACCTGGGCCATCATCTCCATTCTTTGCACAATTACCTTTTCCAACGCAATTCAGGATTTCGCTTCGCGAGGTGGGACTGTCTCGGTCAATACGCTCAACTCTCGGCAATTCGCCTGGAGTGCAGCACTATTTTCGGACCGCGCCGTCACACAGCTCTTATTCGGTGAGGGGCTCGCGAAAAAGTTGGTCGCGGTGACCGGGCAGTACTGGAAGACGCAAGTGATCGACAGTTCCTGGGTTGGAGCATTCGTTCAGGCCGGCCTGATCGGCGTGGGCCTCGCTGCTGTCCTCGTGCTATACGCCGCGCTCCAAGCACGCCGCAATATTCGTCCGGCTAACGAGTTGTGGCTGGCGTTGTTATTACTCGTCGTCGCGCGCAGCATTTTCGAAAGTGGCCTATTAGACAGCAGTTCAAGCTTTTTGATCTTCATGATGGTTTCGCTGGGCGCTGCGACTTCGCGCCATTCTGCCCTGAGTAGGTCCGCGGGGGCGAATTACTGGGAACCGTACCTGAGACTGGTGGACAGATCTCGGCGTCGAACATTTGATGCCCCGGAAGCCATACGGAGAACCTAGCCGACTACGCGACGTAACTCGCTGATGCTGGGTGAGTTGAAGCTACCAAGCGCGCCAAAACATAGTTCGCCCGGGGATCTGGGCGGTGCCGCGGGATGGGCCAAGCCAGTGATCGGTCACGTTGAGGGGGACCCGTTTGGTGGTCCAGTCGCTATGCGGCTTGGGGTTGGTGGGTCGTGGTCCACTGTAGAGCGAACTCGGCTGGGGTGAGTTCGCCGTGGGCGGAGTGGGGTCTGTTGGCGTTGTAGTCGGCCCGCCAGTCTTCGATGATCACGCGGGCTTCCAGTAGCGAGTCGAAGCGCCAGGAGTTGAGCAGTTCATCACGGAGCCTGCCGTTGAACGATTCGATCCAGGCATTCTGCCACGGCGAGCCAGGATCGATGAAAAGTGAACCAGCACTATTGAATCGGCACCAATCAGCCACGGCGTGCGCGACGAATTCGGGACCGTTGTCAAAGCGCACATAATGCGGCGCCCCGTGTTGCGAAACCAGGCGATCCAGGACATCGACGACACCGCCGGCATCGATGGAACGATCCACTTCGATCGCAAGTGCTTCGCGGGTGAACTCGTCGATGACGTTCAACATCTTGATGGTGCGGCCATCGGCGGTGGTGTCGAACTGAAAGTCCATCGCCCAGATCACGTTCGGACGAATCGGCGACATCGCGCCCACTGCCACACCGATACCGGTCAACCGCTTCTTGCGGCGGCGCTGCGGGACCCGCAGGCCCTCGTCGCGCCACAACCGGCGGATGCGCTTGTTGTTGACCTGCCAGCCCGCGCGGCGGGCCATTTTGGCGGCCCGCCGCCACCCCCAGCGAGGCCGGTCGGTGGAGAACCGGCGCAGCCAGGCCCGTAACTCGGCCTCCTCGGTAGTGGTCGGGGACGGTGTCAGGCGCATCGTGGAACGGTGGATCCCCACCACCGCGCAGGCGCGGCGTTGCGATACCCCGAACCGCTCACGCAGCACCGTGACGGCGCTGCGCTTGCGGTTCGGGGTCAGAAGTTTCCCGCCGAAATCTCCTTGAGCATGTCGATGTCGAGGGCCTGGTTGGCGACCAGCTTCTTGAGCCGCGCGTTCTCGGCTTCGAGCTCTTTGAGGCGCTTGGCCTCGTTGGCCTTCATACCGCCGTACTGGGCAATCCAGCGATGCCACGTCGACTCAGCGATCTCCAGGTGACGGCACACCTCGGCCAGTTCCTGGCCGGACCCCAGGAGTTTGTTGCCCTCGGCGAGCTTGCGGATGATCTGGTCCGGGGTGTGTCGCCGGCGCTTGTTCGATGCCATGTCGTTGTTGATTCTTCCTTGCCCGAACACCGGGCAACAGAGTCCCACAACGACTGGACCACTACGACGGGCTCACCTCAACGTCGCCTCGGCTGTGCTCTCCGTTTACGGGCTACAGCCAGGGTCCCGTTACGGTCAGACGGTGTTCGAACCCGTCATTCGTCCGGTCGGTCGGAACCCGGGTGTGCAGGCTCGGGCGTCGGAGCGTTTGGTGATGATGGCTGGCGCGCTTTGTCTTTGTCATCGGTCTTGTGGCCGTAGCCGTAGCCGTAGCCGTAGCCGTAGCTGTACGGTCCCACTCCGCGCGTGGGCGTGATTGTGAATACCGCACCGAGTAGCGAAGCGCCGACGTTCTCGAGATTCGTAATCGCGTGGCTGATTTGCTCCCGCTTCGCCTGCCCGTAGCGTGCGATCAGCAGAACTCCGTCAGAATTTGCAGCCAGAATTGCGGCATCCGTGACGGCAAGAAGCGGGGACGAATCGACGATGACGTAATCGAACTGAGCACGAAGTTCACTCAGTATCTTCTTGGCTGCCAATGATCCGAGAAGCTCACTCGGATTTGGCGGGATAGCGCCAGAGGTTAGGACAGTTAACCCCTTGAACCTGGTCTCTTGCAAGACATCCGCCAGGGGCGCCGCGCCGCTGAGCACCGTGCTGAATCCCGCGGACCCGACGACGTTGAGGTAAGTGTCCAGCATGGGGCGCCGCATGTCCCCGTCGATGAGCACTACGTTGTGCTCGGCCTCGGCCAACGCCAGCGCAATGTTGATGGCCGTCGTGGATTTCCCCTCACTCGGTGTGGCGCTGGCGACGACGATCAGGCGCGGCGGATTATCGACTCCGAGGAACTGCAAGTTGGTCCGAAGCTTGCGAAACGCCTCAGCAATTTCTGAATTGTCGTCGTCGAAAGATATTGCCGGATCTTTCCGGCGCTCTTTGTCGAGCGGAATGGTGCCGACGACTCCGACGCCTGTGATCTCTTCCAGGGTCGACCGATCCTTGACGGTGTTGTCGAGCAGATCGCGGAGCAGCGCAAGACTAATTCCCAGCACCAGGCCGAGGGCGAGACCGATTCCGATATTGCGAGCCGGTTCCGGTACGACTGGACTGTCGGGGACTGACGCGCGTTGCTCGACGACGATACGGGCGGACGCTTTGGACCCGTCCGACGGAGTTTCCAATTCTCGAACCATCGTGACGAACTCGTCGGACAGTGTGTTCGCGATATCGCGGGCACGGACGGGGGACTCGTCCCGGACGGCGACGTCGATCAGTATGGTGTCGGGTTTCGCGCTGGCCGTGACTTCTTTTTGCAAGTCTTTGGCGCTCATATCGAGGCCGAGTTTGTTTATGGTGCGCTGAGCCAGGGACTCGCCCATAAGCAGCTGCGTGTATGACGCTACGCGTTGCTGAGAAGTCAACGTGCCTTCGTATATCTCAGTGAGCGTATCGCCGGCGGGGGTGGAGACGAAGAGTCTTGTAGAGGCTTGGTACAGCGGAGTTGTCAGCAACGTAACTATGACAGCTAGCAAAACCGTGGCCACTGTTGTGACGCACACGGTGATCCACCGAGAACGCAGCAGCTTCAGGAAGTTCCGAAGAGTCAATCCCACCCCTTATGACGGTCCCAACCGCGCCCCGTGCGCTGTCACCCAGAACGTCACCGATACTGGTCGTCCAGGCTCGATTCCAAGTACTGCGGCATCTGGCATCCTACGGGAGTGTCGATCTTCAGGTCTCGGCACCATGGAAAGTCCCAGCTCACGGCTACGAGTCCGGTAATTGCGCTGGGCGCAGATGCCGGTTTCGAGCCGGGGTCTGAGCCATATCCACGTGCCCGATCTATTAGCGCTCCGCACTGACTATCTTTGGACGCGCCGGCATCACAGCGACTCTGCCTGGGAATGCCGTTTCGTCGGGTTCAGGCTGTCGACAGGTCTGTGACGGACATGTTCGCGATGTCGATAGAGCTTTCTCGCGAACTCAACCAGCTGGGCTGACAACATTCGCCGCCGCGATGGATGTCCCACAAGACAGCTTGGATATGCACGTCCGGGCTGTCGCGGTAATCGAAGTCGGATGCTCCGAAGCGCATTGCGCCGTCTATCCAAACCTGAAATACGCCGTCCTGCTGGCCTACAGTATTCAGCTGCACGATGTATCTGATGTGATGCCATGTGCCTCCAGGCAACTCACCGAGGCTCGCCTGCCAGCCATAGCCGCCAAATCCCGCCGAAGGAGACCGGGCGTAAACGTAGGTGACCAGGTCGTTGTCGTGGCCGGCGGGGATCGGTCCTAGCGTCTGCTGGAACGGCCGTGAGCCGTCGTCGCCGCGACCATGCCACATCAGGCGAGTCGACCAGCCGACATTGCGGTCGGTGTTCCCCGAAGTGGGCTCGTAGATTCCGTGGCCTGGTGCCACGCCGACGAGGCCGGGTAGCTTTCCCCCCCAACGCCAATCAAAGTTCTCGTCGAACCGCACGTCGTAATCGAGCGCCGCATGGTCTGTCTCACGAGACAGTCTGGGGGAGACGATGAAGCCGGTTCGCGAAGCCTCACCTGCAGGAAGCGTTATTCGCAGCGATTTGCCAGTCCCGCTGGGGTTTTCGGTGACGATGCTCCCGAGGGCGTAGGTGCTTGGGGTGGTCCCTGCGACAGTGGGGGCGAAAATGCCGTCACCGGTCGCCTTGTTGAGCTGCCCATCTGCTGCTTTGCTGAACTGATCCTGCCAAATAGTGCTAGACGACGACGGCGTGCCCGGTGGGGGATCAGCTTCCGCTGTCCCCTGCCCGCTGACGCCTGCCGCGACTATCCACAAGCCCATGACTGTTTTGCCGACCCGACTCCAACGCTCAGCACTCAATTCGCTTCCCCTTTTTGGGACGTCTGAGGAATCATTCGAATCCAACCACATCCCGGGGTGCGTATAAGCCACCGACGAGTGGAGGATGCGCCTTGCTGAGTCAACCGATCCAGCAGCACCTGTGCATCTGCAAGGAGATCGTACTCGGCCGGCAGGACTTCAGCCCAGGTGTGGGATGGGACTATCGAGTCGACCTGGAAGCTCGAATCACCGCGCGCGTGGTCAACAGTACGTCCAATTTGGCGAGTTTGGAGCTATCGAGTGCACGCGGGCACCGATACCTTGGGCGTGACGGCGTCCACCAACGGCTGAACAGGAACCCGTGCCGGCCCAGGGGCCGTCGGCTCGGACAGCCGGAAGGTCAATTCGACCGTCTGCCCCGGCGGTATGGCGACTTGAGACTCGAAGGTTGGGTGCCCGCGTTCCGTCGCTCCGAAGACGCGAGTCCTGTTGCCGTTGGCGAGAACGCTGATCACCTTCGCGCCCGTGGTTGTCAGAAGACGAACTGAAGTGAGCATCGTGCCCCTCGGAATGTCTCCTGCGATCTCCGGGAAAAACCCCAGCCGCCCTGCGGCATAGTCGGGTAGACCTGACGCATCCTTCAGTGTGTTGGTCAGCCGTATTGTCACGGTCGAGTTGCGGGTGCTTCCGTCACAGCCGTCGGCCACGTATTCGATCTGTCGATCCAGGTAGTAGTCCAGCTTGTTGCCGCCGAGATTGTTGATGACGACCTCAGCGTATGGGGCCGGGTCGTTGGGAATCTCATGGGCTAGCGGTGTCTGCTCGAGCAACTTCTGGTCATCCGGCGACGAACTCCACACCGAGATTCGGCGTTCGCTCACCGCTCGCCCTAAAGCCTCGAGGAGTTTGCGCGGCGACTCCACCGGCTTGGTGATTTTCTTGACGACCTCGGTGGCAATCTCCTGCAAATACCGCTTTCTCGCAACTTGATCAGTCGGAAAGCGGTTGTAAACAGTCGATTCAGTCAATTCGACGACGTTATCTTTGTTGACCGTCTCTCCGTCGGGCAGCGTGATCGCTCCGGTTGCGCCGAGGATATAGCTCAGAGCTACCGGATCGATGGCGATCACGCCATCGACATTCATCCCGGTCTGTTGCGCCCACATCGACTTCCAGATCTGCGCCGCGTAGGGAAAATGCGAGCTCTGATTGCTGTTGCGGTAATCAGTGGTGGGATTGGTGAACCCATACTGGTCGTCGAATTCTGGGTTGACCGAGAAGGGTGTAAACGGCTTATCGAGTTCGGAGTTAGGGCCCAGATTGTCGACGCTTGGCTTTCCGTCGTCGAACCTCAGGATCCCGAAACCTCCGAGCAGCCCTCCGGTGCCACGAGCCTCGGCGTTGGTCTGGAATCCCATGAAGTAGCTGCGAGGGCCGTCGGCGCCCAACATCGAAGGCGCAATCCGCGCCGCGAGGGCCGCGTTGCCCAGGAGCCGCGAGATGTCGGCTGCTTGCTTTTGAAGCTGCGATCGGGCTCCTCCGACTGCCGAGAGGTACTGCGGATCCGAAATCGCCTGTGCGGCGGCGTCGAGGCGAGCGGCGTCGGCCGCGATCTTGCTCAGCGTTGGCTCTTCCTTACGGAGCGTCGTCACGTCCAGCCGGCCGTTTGCGAGTAATTGATTCGGCGCGACAGTTGTGCCCGCATCCGCGACGGGTTTCAACACGTCGGAGGCCAGGCCGAGGACCACGTCTGATATCTGTTGCCCGGTCTTGAACGGGCTGCCCAACCACGGCACGACGGAAACAATGTTCCAGGGCAGGGAGTGCGTTGCGTCGCGCGCGTCCTGCGCGTGAGTCGCCGCATCGGCCGCAAAGCGTGATGCGTCCTTGGTATTTCCTTGCAGCAGTGCGTCTTTGGCCTGCTGGGCACTGTTGCGGGCTTGCTCTAGGCTTGATTTCGCGGCTTGCGCTCGCAAGCCGAGCCAACATCCGAATGCGATGACAACAACGAGCACCGCAACTGTGGACCAGATCACTTTGGGCTGCTGGAACCAGCGTCGCCCCTCGTCATCGCCTTCGTCGATCAGCGGGGCATCGTCATCGCCCGGGTCGTCGTTAAACCGTCGACGCGAAAAGAATCTCACTCAGTAAATTCCCCTGCTCCGGTGCGGTCTGCAATGGCAGGGCAGCCGCAACACCTGGCCAAAATAAAACGACTCGTCAGCTGCTGCGTGACAACAACTGACGAGCCGTTTTCGGAGATTGGTTAGGCCGAGGTGGAGTACGGGCCGATTTTGACTACCTTCGCGACGTTATTGGCCGCGTTGTTGAGGCCAGTGCCCACATTCTTGAAAGCGTCGCCGATCGGACCGGGAACAATTTCGCCGACGGTCGTGAACACCAGGCCAGTGAAGGCGAGGCCGGCGTAGGCGAATGTTCCGACAAATTGCGAACCAGCCTTGATGGCGTTCTGGGTCGCCGTGCTGAGTCCTGCAATGAACGTCTTGATGATTTCAGCAGGAGTCGGGGCGGCATTGGCCGTCACGCTCGCCGCGGCGGTCTTATTCGAACTCGAAGTCGGGACGATGACGACTGGATCGATGAGGAGTTCGGCAGAGTTGCCGAGACCTTCAGCGAAGGGCGTCAAGCTTGGCGCCGCGTGCGCGATGGCCGGGGTGACGGCGACCGCAGTGGCAATGACTGCGGCACCGGCCGCGGCCTGAAGTTTCGTAGCGATGACCGACATGACAACCCCCAGAATTGTGATCTTGATCCCTTACGGATTGAGTAAATAGTCCCAGAGGCCGCCAAGCCTGTCAACCGGAACGCCGCTGATAAGTGCCCCTTTTTTCGTCGCCGCCCGGCGATGACTTTGGGACGGAAAAGGCCCCCGCCCGCGGTGAGTCGCACGGCACTGTGCGGCAAGGCCTTAACTGCCGTAGGAGCAGGGGCTTTACCGGGACGTAACGCCCACCGAATACGCGAAGCCACTCACATCACGAACCGACGCACCGAAGACCTCCGGCATGGCGGCCGGCAGCAACAAATCCCCGCCGTGGCAGGTGCCGACGACGATGCGTCCCGCAGCGGGAACACCGGCTGCCACCAATCGCCGGTAGTAAAGAAGCCCCTCGTCGCGCAGAGGGTCGAGCTCGTTGACCGAGATGGTGTGCGGGGGCAGGCCGACCAGATCGTCGTGGCTGGCCGCAGACGCCCAGCACGTCGGATTCTCGGCGTGTGCCCTGTCCGGGTCGTAGAGCGAGCCCAGTAGCGCGCCCTGCTGGCAGCTGATGAAGTAGCCGTCATTCTCGCGCAGCGACGGCAGCTCATCGGGATAGTCCAGCCAGCGGTTGGAGATATAAGGGCACTGCGCGTACGCGCCGGCGATCTCGGTGAGCCAACCTTCGCGCTTGGCCTTGTGCAGGACGGTCAACGTCAGATTCCCGCCGCCGGACTCCCCGGACACGATCAGGTGACTGATCCCCAGATCCGCGGCGTTCGCGTACACCCACCGGGTGGCCGCGGCGCAGTCGTTGAGACCGGCGGGATAGGGATGCGCGCCAAGCCGGCCGCCTGAATTACGGAACTCCACCCCGACCACCACCAGCCCGGTGGCCGCCAGACTCTCCCGCAGTAGCCGATAACCGGCATCGGCTGCGCTGCAGATTGCCATCGCCCCGCCGTGGAAGTGCACCACCGCCGGCAACGGCCCGCCGGCGCGGTCCGGGCGGCAGATGAACAGCGTGACCTCGTTGCCGTCCGCGCCGGGAATAGTCACCGTCGTCGTCGTGACGCCGGCGGGGGACGGTGCGTTGAGGGCGAACATGGTGAACACTCCGCCGACGGCGTCCTCCGCGGCAGCCGCGTAGGCCAACCGGTCTGCAAGCGGTGAGTCCACCGTCAAGGGTGCGTCGGGAAGGATGCCGGCTAGGCCGATCGGGGCGAGTGCCGCCACTAGCCGCGGATCCGACCGAGGATCAGTGCCGAGGGAACGATTCGGATCGGCAAGCCGGCCAACGAGCATGAGCGTGACACTAGCCCGCAGTCAGCCGCCGCATTCGGCGATTCGCCGACGGAGAAATACCCGCCCCGGTTCAGAGCCGTTGAGTTCCATCGCCTTCCGATACCAGGGGATCGCCTCACCAAGTCTGCCCGCCCGGCGCAACAGATCAGCACGCACCGTCGGCACCAGGTTGGAGCGTGTCAACCGAGGGTCCTGCGCAACCTTGTCCAGAGCCAGGAGACCCGCCTGCGGGCCATCGCGAAAACCTATCGCCAGTGCTCGATTTGCGCGCACCACCGGAGAATCGGTCATTCCTGCCAAGAGGTCGTATGCCCGGCAGATCGTCACCCAGTCGGTCCGCTCCCAACTCGGCGCGGTCGCATGTGTCGCGGCGATCACTGCCTGAGGCAGATACGGCCCGGTCGACCCTTCGGCCCGGCGCAGCGCGTCGAGTCCGCGGGCGACTCTGCCTCGATCCCATCGGCGCCGGTCCTGCTCCTCCAGCGGAACCAACGCTCCGGTCGTGTCGATTCGGGTGGATCGACGCGAATCATGCAGCAGCACAAGAGCATACAATGCGTGCGTTTCCCGCTCGCTGGCCATCAACAACCGCAGTTCACCGGCCAGCCGTACCCCTTCGTCGCACAGCTCATCGCGAATCGCGGACGGTCCGGCCGTGGACCAGTACCCCTCGGTGAACACTGAATAGATACAGGACAGCACGTGCGGCGTGCGCTCTCCCAACAGCTCCGGCGGCGGCACCCGAAGGGGGATGTTGGCATGCCGGATCTTGCTTTTGGCCCGCGTGATTCGCTGACCTACCGCGCTTTCGCTGACCAAAAGCGCCCGAGCGATCTCCGGCACCGTGAGACCCGACACCAACCGCAGCGTGAGTGCCAATTGGGAAAGGCGCTCCAGGGCTGGATGTGCACAAGTGAACATCATTCGCAGCTCGTCGTCGCGGACCTGATGGACCACCATGGCATCAACTGCGTCGTCGTTGAGCACAGCGGCGAATTCCTTTCCAGGGCGGATTGATTCGCGACGTAGCCGGTCCCTGGCTCGGTTGCGGGCCACTGTGACCAGCCAGCCACCCGGGTTGTCGGGGATGCCGTCGCGGGGCCAACTGCGCAGCGCCTCTGCGCATGCTTCCTGGACGGCATCTTCGGCGACATCGAGATCACCTGACCACCGCGCGAGGGCAGCGACCGCGGGACCCCACTCTCGCCGGAAGACGCCGTCCAGGGAACCCATCTACAGCCCGGATAAACCCGCAAGCCGGCGCAGGTGAACCACCGATGCCGGGATCATCGAGGCGATCTTGGTCGCCTCGTCGCGGTCGGCGGCCGACAGGATGTAGTAGCCGTTGGCGACCTCGGCGCCCTCGGCGAACGGGCCATCGGTCAGCAGCACCTCACCGTCGCGCACGCGCACCGTCGTCGCCGTCGACGGCGGATGAAGCGGCGCCCCGCCGAGGATGTGCGAGCCCGCCCCCTCGCCGAACTCGGCATGCTTGGCCAACCCCCGCTCCCAATCGGGGCCACCGGGGACGTTCACCCCGTCGGCCGGCTCGAGCAACAGCGCCAGCCAGTCAGCGTCACTGGTGGGCCGGCCAACCGGGTTCCAGAACACGATCGGCCACACCTCGACCGACCCGTACTGGGCCGCGGGGACCCCGCGGGCCAGTTGCAATGCCTCGTCAAGATTGTCGGCTTCGAACACGTAATAACCGCCGGCTATCTCGGCGCCTTCGGCGTACGGGCCATCGGTGATCACCGGCGCGTCCGGACCTCCGGTGATCTGCACCGCCTCGGCGGCCGATCCCAGTGCATCACCCTCCCGGATCGCCGCTGCCGCGCGGGCGTGGAAGTCTTGGTACGCCTGCATCTCGCGGCCCGCCTCCTCGGGAGTCAGTTCGCGCTCTTTGCCTTGGAGCAGTGCGAAGTAGTACATGGCGGTGTCCTCCAGGGTGCGGGAGCGAAACCCGGCTGGTTTCACTCTCTACCTGTCTGACGAACTGCGCCCGCCGAATCCGACATAGTCCCCGCATACAAAGTCCCCACATACAAAGTCCCCACATACAAAATCCCCCGCACGCTCGAGGCGTCGGGGGACCTTGCCTGTTGCTGGTGCGAGCTAGGCCGCGGCACCCGGCTTGAGGTAGGTCACCAAGCTGACGTCGATCGTCTCGTCGACGTAGTAGTACTGGCAGCCGGTCAGGTACCGCATGTAGTTGTCGTAACTCTCGATGCCCGCGGCGGCAACGGCCTCGTCCTTGTGCCATTCGAGCCGTGCCGCCCAGATGCCGAGGGTCTTGATGTAGTGATTGCGCAGCGACAGCGGCTCAGGCACCACAAACCCGGCCTTCTCACCGTGCTGGACCAACATCTTGGTGCTTGGGATCCGGCCACCGGGGAAGATCACGTCGACCATGAACTTGGCGAAGCGGGCCAATTCAAACGTCAGCTTCTTGCCGCGGGCCGCCAGATCGTCGGGGTGATAGCCGCAGCTGCTCTGGACGGTCATCCGGCCGTCGGCGGGCAGGATGTCGAACGAGTTCTTGAAGAAGTCGTCGAAACGCTCGAAGCCGAAGTGCTCGATGGCCTCGATCGACACGATGCGGTCGACGGGGCTGTGGAACTGCTCCCAGCCCTCGAGGCGGACATCAAACGTGCGCTTCGAGTCGATCTTGCTCAGCAGCTGCTCGCAGTAGGCCTTCTGGTTCTTGGAGAGGGTCAAGCCGATGACGTTGACGTCATACTTCTCCATCGCGCGTTGCAAAGTCAGGCCCCAACCGCAGCCCACCTCGAGCAGCGTCATGCCGGGCTTGAGGTCCAAGCGGTCCAGGTGCTGATCGACGTTGGCGATCTGGGCTTCGGAGAGGGTGGCATTCGGTCCAGTGAAGTATGCGCAGCTGTACTTGCGGGTGGGGTCCTGAAACACGCCGAAGAAGTCGTCCGAGAGGTCGTAGTGCGCCTGGATTTCTTCGAAATGTGGCCGCATGTCCTTGGTTTCAGTTGCCTCGGGCATGAGTGAAAACGCCTTCCTAGATTTATTTCTTGTCTAAATGCACCACTGCCCCCGCGAGTGGCTGTGCGCGCCAGTATGCACTATGTGATCTGGACCATACCGTCTCAGGCCATCACAACGGCCGTCAAACAGTGCGTTAAGCGTGCGTGTCCTGGGGTTGCTTCTCGAGTGTGAACTGGTCGACGTCGATGTATCCGACCCGGAATCCACGCGCACACCCCGTGAGGTACTTCATGTAGCGCTCATATACCTCCTCAGACTGCACCTCGATGGCCTTCTCCCGGTTGGACTCAAGGGCCTGCGCCCAACAATCCAGCGTGCGCGCGTAGTGCGGTTGCAGCGACTGGACGCGCGTCAGCGTGAAGCCGGCCCGGGTCGAATGGTCCTCGACCTTTTCGACAGTCGGCAGCCGCCCGCCGGGGAAGATCTCCGTGAGCATGAACTTCGCGAAGCGTGCCGCTTCGAACGTGAGCGGGACCTTCTTCTCGGCCATCCGCTCAAACGTGAAGGACGTGATCGTGTGCAGCAGCATCACGCCGTCGGCGGGCAACGCCCGATAGGCCATCGCGAAAAAGTCGTCGTAGCGATCGAATCCGAAATGTTCGAAGGCTCCGATCGACACGATCCGGTCGACGGGCTCGTTGAACTCTTCCCAGCCCTTGAGTTCGATGCGCTTGCCGCGTGAACTCTCGCACTCGGCGAAAACCTGCTCGACGTGGTCGCGCTGGTTTTTCGACAGCGTGAGTCCGATGACATTGACGTCGTACTTTTCCAGAGCGCGCAGCATCGTGGCGCCCCACCCGCAGCCGACATCCAGTAGCGTCATGCCGGGCTGCAAGCCCAGCTTGCCCAGCGCCAGGTCGATTTTGGCGAGTTGGGCCTGTTCCAACGTCATGTCATCGCGTTCGAAATACGCGCAGCTGTAGGTCTGGGACGGATCCAGAAAGAGCCGGAAGAAATCGTCGGACAAGTCGTAGTGGGCTTGTACGTCCTCGAAATGAGGTTGCAGCCGTCTGGCCATAATGGTGCGCCTTTCGCATCGAGTGCTTCAGGCAGAAACCACGTATCCCCCCCGTGGGACTCTGCGATCACCGCGTGTGCAGTTCTGATGCTAACTCGTGTGCGGCTCGACGGCGATTCTGCGCGTAACCGAAATTAGCTAGCTGACCTCGGCAAATGTGGTCTTCAGCTCGCCTACGATGTTGTCCCATAACGCCTGAGGCAGGTCGTGAGCCATGCCGTCGAACAGGACCAGCCGCGCGTTCGGGATCGCCGACGCGATCGAGCGGCCGCCGGACGGGCGCATCAACTTGTCGGCGCGGCCATGGATGACCACGGTCGGCGCGCTGATCTGGCGGTCGTAGCGTTTCAGGCTGCCGCTGCCCAGTACCGCGCCGAAATGTCTTGCGATGCCCTGTGGATAGTGGGCGCGTTCGTACGCCTCGATGGCGTCGGCGCGGGCCTGCTCCTCGGATACCGGATAGCCGGGACTGCCGATGATCTTGCCCACGCGGACCGCGTTTTCGATGATCACTTCGCGTGGCGAATTCGGCGACGGCCCGGTGATCAGCGATAGCAGTGCCCGGGGCGCCGGCGGTGGTAGAAACGCAGAGTTGTTGGAGGAGAAGATGATTCCCAGAGCTTTGGTTCTGTCGCTATGCCGCGCGGCGAAGATCTGAGCGATCATCCCACCCATCGACGCGCCGACCACATGCGTTCGGTCGATCGCGAGATGGTCCAGCAGTGCGGCGGCATCGTCGGCCATGTCCTCGAGCGTGTACACCGAAGGGCTGGGGCGCCCGAGGTAGGAGCGCACCAGGCTGGGTACCAGCCCGCCGCCGGCACGCTGGCCGTGCAGTTTGGAGGACAGCCCGACATCGCGGTTGTCATAGCGGATCACCCGGTAGCCCTGGTCGATCAGCTTCTCGCAGAAACCGTTGCGCCACAGCAGAAGTTGGGCGCCCAACCCCATGATCAGCAGTACCGGCGGATCGCCGGGATTGCCCATTTCCTCGTAATAGATCTCGAGGTTGTCACCGATAGTGGCTGTGCCGGAACGGATCTCCATCAGACCTCGACGTCGCTCTGATGTTCCCGACTGACTTCGACCATGAAGTTGGCGAAGTACCCGGAGAACTGGGGGTCGTTCATCATCTGCCACTTGGGTGCCAGCAGTTTCATGTAGCGCTCGACGTACAGGAACTGCTTGCCGATCAGGACCAGCTCGCGCGGCAGCTTGACGTCATAGGCGTCGGCCAGCGCGGAAAGCTGTTTGCCGATATCGGCGTAGGACATGTCCCCGAGCGATTTCATCGACAGTGGGGCGGCGAATGCTTCGAGGTCCTTGGCGGCTTGCTGTTCGGGCTTGGTGGTGCCCACCGCGCCCAGCAGCACGACGATCTTGCCCGCCGAAGCGTGGTCCTTCTTGACCAGCAGCGAGTAGACCAGTTCGCGCAGTAGCCAGCGGGTGCGCGGGTCGATGCGGCCCATGATGCCGAAATCGAGGAACACGATGCGGCCGCTGTCGTCGACCAGCAGATTGCCGGCGTGCAGGTCGCCGTGGAACAGGCCGTGGCGCAGCCCGCCCTCGAAGGTGGCGAACAACAGCGCCTTGACCAGCTCGGTGCCGTCGAAGCCCTGCGCGCGGATTGCCTTGACGTCGTCGATGCGCACTCCGCGGACCCGCTCCATGGTCAGCACTCGCTCGCTGGTGAACTCCCAGTGCACCTGCGGCACCCGGATGTTGCGGCCCAGCGGTGAACCGTGCAGGCCCGATACCCAGGCCTCCATCGACTGGGCCTCGATGCGGAAGTCGAGCTCTTCGGCGAGGTTGTCGGAGAAGTCGGCGACTACATCCTGGGCCGACAGCCGCCGGCCCAGCTTGGCCAGCTCGACGAGCTGAGCGAAGCGCTTGAGGATCTGCAGATCGGCGGCCACCCGGCGGCGGATGCCCGGTCGCTGGATCTTGACGACGACGTCCTCACCGCTGTGCAGGGTGGCGAAGTGGACCTGCGCGATCGACGCCGACGCGAACGGCTCCTCGTCGAACGTCGCGAACAGATCAGCCGGATCGCCCCCCAGCTCCTGCTTGAGCAGCTTGTGCACCTCGGCGGTGTCCGCGGGTGGCACCGCGTCGAGCAGGCCGCGGAACTCTCGGCTCAGGCCTTCCCCGAACGCACCCGGGCTGGACGCGATGATCTGACCGAACTTGACGTACGTGGGGCCAAGGTCGGAGAAGGCCTTCGGAATCTGCTTGATGACCTTGTCCTGCCAGCGCCCACGCCCGGGCAGGGTGGTGAGCACCCGGGCGCCGGTGCGGGTGAGCTGCCAGCCGGTCGTGCCCATTCGGGCGGCCTCGACCGGCAACGGAACGCGATCGAGCTTGGCTACTTCGCGGTGTTTGGTCGAACTCATTCTTGTTAGTCTGCCAAACCCGCCATCGATACCACCAATTTTCCAGTGCCGCAGCGATGTCCGTCACAAAGCGGTTTAGCTCACTCGTTAGGCCGCCAGGGTGTCAGCCACGGCTGCGGTTCCATCCCCTCGGCCGCCGCCACGAGCTCGTACATCGTTGCGCCGTCGATGGTTTCGCGAATGATGTCGGCGTGGCCGGCATGTCGGGCGAGCTCGGCAATCAGATGCTGGAACACCCATCGCACCGACCAGGCGGTGACATCGGCGGGAAACCACGGCGCGTCGCGTGGCACTGGTACCGCGGCGTCCAGGTCAGCGGTGTCAACCAGCCGCAGTGACGCAGCGTTCTGCGCCCTTAAAGCATCAATGAGCTGCGCCAATGTCTGGTCATGGCGCATCACGTACTCATCCCGGAATTCCTCGGCCCGCTCCTCGAACGGACGGTCGTCGGACGGCACTTCGCCGGGCGCGGCAGCGACGCGCGCCATCCAACCGCGCTGCACCCCGGTCACATGCTTGATCAGCCCACCCACCGAAAGGGTGCTGACGGTCGGAGTGACGCGAGCTTGTTCGTCGGTGAGGCCGTAGGCGACGGCGACGAACGCGCTTTGGTGATAGGCGAGGAACTCGCGCAGGGCGTGGCGCTCGTCGAGGACGGGTGGAGCGAGCGTGGGCATAGCGACTCCTCAGATCGAGTGGGTGTATAGGTCACGGAGGCAGGCGATTTCGGCGCCGTCGTTGCGCACGGTCCAACACCCCTCGACCGGCTCCCGGAAATATTCGTCGTCGGTCAGGCCGTCGAGGCGGGGCGGCAGAGCGTTGCGCCAATGCCAGTCGAGCTGGTCGGCAAGCTGGGTTGTCCAGGTCATAGCAGCAGGCTTTCATGAGTTGCGGACAGTAACTGTCCGCAGAGTGCGCGAGACTGGAGTCATGTCGCAGACGACCAGCCGGTTACTGCAGCTGCTCGGCCTGTTGCAATCGAGGCGGGTGTGGTCGGGTGAGGAGCTTTCCGATCGGCTCGGCGTGACCACGCGCAGCGTGCGCCGCGACGTCGAGCGGCTCCGCGAGCTCGGGTACCCCGTCCACGCCAGCACCGGCCACGGCGGCGGCTATCAGCTGGGTGCGGGTGCCGCGCTGCCGCCGCTGCTGCTCGACTCCGACGAGGCCGTTGCGATGGCCGTCTGCCTGCGGTTGGCTGCCGGGGGCAGCGTCGCCGGCGTCGGCGAGGCCGCACTGAGGGCCCTGACCAAGCTGGACCAGGTGATGCCGTCCCGGCTGCGCTCCCAGGTCGCCGCCGTCCTCGACACCACCGTCACCCTCACGCCCGAGTCGGACTCACCGGTGGATCCCGAGGTGCTGATGACGCTGGCGCGGGCCTGCCGAGACCGGGAGCACGTCGACGCCGACTACGTCGACCGGGCCGGATCGCCGAGCAGCCGCCGCCTCGAGCCATATCAACTCGTCACCACCGGACGACGCTGGTATCTGCTGGCCTTCGACCGGGACCGCGACGACTGGCGCAGCCTCCGGCTGGACCGCATGGCGCAGGTGCGCGCCAAGGGCACGACCTTCACGGCGCGCCCGGCACCCGACGCCGCCGAATATGTCCGTCGCGCCATCACCACCTCGCCATACCGCTACGTCACCAGGGTCCGGTATCACGCCGCCAAAGACGTTATGGCCCAGCACTTCTCCCCGGCATCGGTGACCATCGAGGACGACGGACCCGACACCTGTGTCGTCGTGACCGGAGCCGACGACCCGCGGACCTTGGCGTTGTACCTGGCCATGCCTGGCGTCGCGTTCGAAGTCCTGGAATCTGACGCGGTCGCCGACCGCGCGCTCGCCATGTCGGCGCTGTTGGCCGACGCTGTCAAACGGTGATGGGCGAGTCGCTCCGCGCGGCGTTGGTTCCGCCGTAGATTGCTGGCGTGCGGATTACCTCCGCGGAGTCGACGGAGCTGTTCGTCGGCCCGCCCGATGCGCTGCTGCAGGTGGTCCGGATCGGCTACAGCGGGGCCGGCGACGCGGATACCGTTGCGGTCTCCGGCGACGGGCTGACGTCCGACGCGGTGGCAGTGGCGCCCGGTGACGGCACTGTCGAGGTGTCGGTGCGCGTCGAGCAGCGGGTACCCGGCCGGCGACGGACTGCCGGCGCCGGCGCGGACTTCTCGTTCGAGTTCGTCGATGCCGAACCGGGCTGGACGATGTACATGATCAGTCACTTCCACTACGACCCGGTGTGGTGGAACACCCAGGGTGCCTACACGAGCCTGTGGACCGAAGAACCGCCAGGACGGGCCCGGCAGAACAATGGGTTCGCGTTGGTGGCCGCCCACCTTGAGATGGCCCGCCGCGACCCGGATTACAAGTTCGTGCTCGCCGAAGTCGACTACCTCAAACCCTATTTCGACACCCACCCCGAGGACCGCGCAGATCTGCGCCGGTTCATCGCCGACGGGCGAGTCGAGGTGATGGGCGGAACCTACAACGAGCCGAACACCAATCTGGTCGGCGCCGAAACCGCGATCCGCAACTTCGTGCACGGTGTCGGCTACCAGCGCGACGTCCTGGGAGCCGATCCGGCCACCGCCTGGCAGCTCGACGTGTTCGGCCACGACCCGCAGTTCCCCGGGATGGCCGCCGACGCCGGCCTCACGTCGAGTTCCTGGGCCCGCGGACCGCACCACCAGTGGGGGCCGATGGCCTCCAAAGACGGACAAGACGGTGACCCCAGGCGCATGCAGTTCAGCAGTGAATTCGAGTGGATCGCCCCTTCGGGCCTCGGGTTGCTGACCCACTACATGCCGGCGCACTACTCGGCAGGCTGGTGGATGGATTCCGCCGCGTCGCTGGCCGAAGCTGAGCAGGCTACCTATCAGCTTTTCGCCGAGCTGAAATCGGTGGCGCTGACCCGCAACGTGCTGCTGCCGGTCGGTACCGACTACACCCCGCCGAACACCTGGGTCACCGAGATCCACCGCGACTGGAACGCCCGCTACACCTGGCCGCGGTTCGTCTGTGCGCTGCCGTCGGAATTCTTCGCCGCCGTGCGCGCCGAGACGTCGCAGCGTGGGGTAGCGCCCTCGCCGCAGACCCGCGACATGAACCCGATCTATACCGGCAAGGACGTCTCCTACATCGACACCAAGCAGGCCAACCGCGCCGCCGAGGATGCCGTGCTCGGCGCCGAACGCTTCGCCGTGTTCGCCTCGCTGCTGTGCGGCGCGCATTACCCGGAGGCCGCGCTGGCCAAAGCCTGGGTGCAATTGGCCTACGGCGCCCACCATGACGGCATCACCGGGTCGGAATCCGATCAGGTGTACCTCGACCTGCTGACCAGCTGGCGCGACGCGTGGGAACTCGGTTCGGGCACGCGGTCGCAGGCGCTGCGACTCCTGTCGCAAGCCGCGGCGCCTGAGCCCGGGTCGGTAGTCGTATGGAATCCGTTGGCGCACAAGAGGACCGACATCGTCACTGCGCACCTGGACACGCCCGTCGGCCCGGGCGTCGCGGTGGTGGATTCCGCAGGCGCGTCGAGCCCGGCGGTGGTGTCCGACGACGGACATGCGGTGAGCTGGCGCGCCGACGGCGTCGACTCTCTCGGATGGCGCAGCTACCGGCTGCTGGCATCGGACGAGGCCAGCGGGTGGGCGCCCGTCGATGGCGTCCTGATCGCAAACGAGTACCACCGGCTGCGAGTCGACCCCGCACGCGGCGGCGGGGTGGAATCTCTGATCGACGTGGCGGCCGGTCGTGAGCTGATCGCGCCGGGCCGGGTCGGCAACGAGCTGGCTGTCTATGACGAGTATCCGGCGCACCCGCAGGCGGGGGAAGGGCCGTGGCACCTGCTGCCGAGCGGTCCGGTGACGTGTTCTTCTGCGGCGCTTGCTGATTCGGTCCAGGCCTACCGCAGCCGGCTCGGTGAGCGGCTCGTCGTGACCGGGCGTATCGGCGAGCTGCTGCGCTACACCCAGGTGCTGACCCTGTGGCACGGCATCGACCGCGTCGACACCAGCACCACCATCGACGAATTCGCCGGGTCCGACCGGCTGGTCCGGTTGCGCTGGCCGTGCCCGGTGCCCGGTGCGCTGCCGGTCAGTGAGGTCGGCGACGCCGTGATCGGACGCGGATTCGGGCTGATGCACGATCATGCCGCGGGTGAGGACCGCGCGGTCGATTCCGCCGAACATCCATGGACACTGGACAATCCGGCGCACGGCTGGTTCGGGCTGTCCTCTGCGTGCCGAATCCACGTCGGATCCGGCACCCGTGCGGTATCGGTCGCCGAGGTCGTGGTGGCAGGAGAGGACACCGCCGTTGCGCGCGAGTTGATGGTGGCACTCGTGCGGACCGGGGTGACGGCCACCTGCAGTAGTGCGGCGCACCCGCGCTACGGCCACCTCGACGTCGACTCCAACCTGCCCGACGCCCGGATCGCGTTGGGCGGGCCCGACGACAACATCTTCACCGCTGCGGTGCTGTCCGCGGCTGACCCCGCCTATACCGCGGAACTACGCCGCCAGCTCTCGGTAACCGGACACGTTCGGCTGTGGGTGCCGGCCAGCCGCCCGTTGACCGCGGTATGGCGGCCGGACGCCGACTTGCGCGACGTACTCGCGCTGCCTGTACTGATCGTCGCCGGCCGGGGAACGGGCGGCTTGGCAGGCGCCGTCGCCACCGTGGTCGACGACCTCGACGACGCGCAGATCGTCGTCAACCAGGACGCACCGTCGGGCCTCGACGAGTTCGAATCGCGGACCGTCGCGCTGCTCAACCGCGGCGTGCCCGGTTTCGCCGTCGAACCTGACCACACCCTGCACAGCTCCTTGATGCGATCGTGCACCGGCTGGCCTTCCGGAGTGTGGATCGACCCGCCGCAACGCAAAGCGCCCGACGGGTCCAATTTCCAGCTGCAGCACTGGACGCACACCTTCGATTTCGCGCTGGTGTCCGGGCGAGGTGATTGGCGTGACGCTGACATGCCCTCCCGGAGTGCGGAATTCAATCATCCGATGATCGGTGTTGTGGCCGCCGAGGGGGCCGGCACGCTGCCCGCCGACGGGTCGCTGCTGCGCGTCGAGCCCGCCGGTGTAGTGCACCTCGCGGCGCTCAAGGTCGGGGGCAACCCGACCGCTACGGGCAGTTCCGCCGCAGCGGATCCCGAGGACGTCACCATCCGTCTGGTCGAAAACCGCGGAATCGCAACCGAAGTCACTATCTCATCCGATGTGGGCGCAGTGTCGTCGGTGGTGTCGGCCGACCTGCTGGAGACCGCGCGCGGTGACGGTGAACCGCCACTACGACTGCACGGCTACCAGATCGCAACCCTGCTGGCCCGCCTCGATGTCCGCGCTGCGCTCGACGCCCACGGCGCAGCCCTGGGTCCCGACACCGAAACAGCCCAACCGCTGTACGCCCGGTATTGGCTGCACAACCGCGGCCCGGCCCCGCTGGGCGGCCTGCCCGCCGTGGCGCATCTGCATCCCCAAACCGTTACCACTGAGCCCGGCGAGCAGGTGCGGTTGCGGCTGACCGCGGCGAGCGACTGCAGCGACGCGACACTGGCCGGAGAAGTCCGGCTGCGAGGCCCACGCGGCTGGACCATCGACCCCGTCGCACTGCCCTTCGAACTGCCTACTGGCCACCACCGCGAAGCCGAGATCGTCGTCGCCGTGCCGCCCGGCACAGTGCCGGGCGACTATCCGGTTCGCGCGCAGCTCACCTTGACCGGCGACGTACCTGCGGCGTGGCGCCAGCCTGTCGAAGACGTCTGCATCGTCTCGGTGGGCACACCAGACCAGGAACTCGTGCGGCTGGTCAGCGAGCCGTCCGATGTCGTGGTCACAGCCGGTCAGCGCGCCCACCTGGCTGTCACCATCGGCAGCGGCGCCCACACCGATCTGGCGCTGGAGGCGCACCTCGTCAGCCCGTGGGGGACGTGGGAGTGGATCGGTCCGGCGGCCCGCGGGGCCGTCCTCGGCGCCCGCTCGACGGTCGACGTCGCCTTCGACATCGCCCCGCCGCCGTGGGTGAAACCAGGACGCTGGTGGGCAATGATCCGGGTCGGCTGTGCGGGTCGGCTGCTGTACACACCCGCGGTGGCGGTGACGGTCCGATGACCGTGGCGGCCATCGTGGGCGAGATGAGCGTGGACGTCGGCGAAGTCGACGCCCGCGAGGCGGCGCTGCGGGCGACGCCGCAAGTCGCGGCGCTGCCGCGCCCGCACACCAGCGAAGGCCGGCAGTTGCGGCGCTGGCTCACCCAGTTGGTGGTTGCCGAAAAGCTGGTGGCACGCGAGGCTGACCAGCTGGGCGTCACCGTCACCGAGGCCACGCCCGCCGAAGAGGACCTGCTGCCCGACCAGACCGCACGGCTGGAGATCGGCAGCATCGCCGCCGCCGTCCTGGCCGACCCGGTCGCCCGCGCGGTGTTCGCACATGTCACCGCAGATGTCGACGTCGATGACGACGCGGTCGCCGACTTCCACACCCGAAACCCGCGCCGGTTCCTGCGTTTTGCGGGGGCCGGCGGCTGGCGGGTGGCCTGCGAGCCGGACCTGACCGAGGTACGTCCACGCATCGTTGCGCATCTGCGTGACGCGGCCCGGCGACGCCGGTTCCGGATGTGGCTGGATCAGCGGCGCGCCGACCTAGTGTGGCTGGCACCCGGCTACGAACATCCCGGCGACCCGCGCCAGCCCGACAACACCCACAAACACTGACACCGATGCGGCCAACACTCGTCATCGATATCGGCGGCACCAAGATCGCCGCCGGCCTCGTCGACGCCGACGGACAGTTGCAGTACGAAACCCGCCAGCCGACCCCGCACAGCGACGACCCCGACGTGGTGTGGGCCGCCGCTCAGCGCACGATCGCCGACACACTCGCCGAGGCGGGTAGCACGGTCGGCGGTGTCGGCATTTCCTCGGCGGGCCCGATTCATCTGCCCAGCGGAACCATCAGCCCCATCAACATCGCCGCCTGGCGCGACTTCCCGATCGTGGAGCGGGTCGCCGCCGCCGTCCCCGACGTGCCCGTCCGCCTGGGCGGGGATGGGTTGTGCATGGCGCTGGGCGAGCACTGGCGCGGAGCCGGGCAGGGCCAAGCGTTCCTTCTCGGCATGGTGGTATCCACCGGAATCGGTGGGGGACTGATCCTCGACGGCGCGCCGTTCCACGGGCGCACCGGCAACGCGGGTCACGTCGGTCATGTCATCGTCGACCCCGACGGGCCACCCTGCGTCTGCGGCGCGCGCGGGTGCGTGGAGGCCATTGCCAGCGGGCCGAACCTGGCGGAGTGGGCCCGCTCGCAGGGCTGGACCGGCGCGGACGCCAAGGAGTTGGCCGATGCCGCCGCTGCCGGAAACGGTTTGGCGCTGAAGGCATTTCAACGCGGAGCCCGCGCGATCGCGGCGATGATCGCCTCGGTGGGTGCCGTCTGCGATCTCGATCTCGTGGTCGTCGGTGGCGGCGTGGCCAAGGCCGGAACGCTGCTCTTCGACCCGTTGCGCGAAGAGTTGCACGCCTACGCCCGGCTGGACTTCCTGGCCGGGCTGCGAGTGGTACCCGCCGCGTTGGGCGGGGAAGCCGGACTGGTCGGAGCTGCCGCATTGCTACACGAGCCGTCGGCCTGCACGAATTAGGAGTTCAGGGGGCACCACGCTATCCTTGGCCAGTTCCACCGAAGACCGTCGGTCACCGAGCAATCGGTTGAAGGTCCGGGTTATCCCGGCGGCCCACGCAGGAGGACGAGGTTAGACCTGCGGATTAAGAGTCCGTAGCTTTCGCGCCCCGACCTGTCCTGTGTCGGGGCGTTTGTGATTTCCGAGCTTTCAAGGCCAGTTGCGGCCCCGTGTCGGTTGGTGGACATCCCAACATCACGAGGAGGCAAGCATGGCCAAGGCTGACAAGGCCACCGCGGTCGCCGACATCGCCGAGAAGTTCAAGGAGGCGACGGCCACCGTCGTCACCGAGTACCGCGGCTTGACGGTGGCCAACCTTGCCGAGCTGCGCAGAGCGCTGGGTAAGGAAACGTCCTACGCCGTCGCCAAGAACACCCTGGTGAAGCGTGCGGCATCCGAGGCCGGCGTCGAGGGTCTCGACGACCTGTTCGCCGGACCGACCGCCATCGCGTTCATCAGCGGCGAGCCCGTCGACGCCGCCAAGGCGATCAAGAAGTTCGCCAAGGACAACAAGGCGCTGGTCATCAAGGGCGGCTACATGGACGGTCGCGCGCTGACCGTCTCCGAGGTCGAGCGGATCGCCGATCTCGAGTCGCGCGAGGTGTTGCTGTCGCGCGTCGCCGGCGCCCTGAAGGCGAAGCAGTCCCAGGCCGCGGCGCTGTTCGTGGCGCCCGCGTCCCAGGTCGCCCGCCTGGCCGCAGCTCTGCAAGAGAAGAAGGCCGGCGAAGACAACGCCGCCTGAGACCAACCACCACACAGTTAGAGATAAGGAATCACCATGGCAAAGCTGTCCACTGAAGAACTGATCGACGCCTTCAAGGAACTGACCCTGCTCGAGCTCTCGGAGTTCGTGAAGGTGTTCGAGGAGACCTTCGACGTCACCGCCGCCGCCCCCGTCGCGATTGCGGCTGCCGGCCCCGCGGCCGGTGGCGCTCCCGCCGAGGCCGCCGAGGAGCAGTCGGAGTTCGACGTCATCCTCGAGGGTGCCGGCGACAAGAAGATCGGCGTCATCAAGGTCGTCCGCGAGATCGTTTCCGGCCTGGGCCTCAAGGAGGCCAAGGATCTGGTCGACGGCGCCCCCAAGCCGCTGCTCGAGAAGGTCAACAAGGAGGCCGCCGACGACGCCAAGGCCAAGCTCGAGGCCGCTGGCGCGACGGTCACCGTCAAGTAGATCTGCTTGTACAGAAATCCCCCGCGGGCATGCGTGCCCGCGGGGGATTTTCTTGTCCCCGTTGACGGGTCAATGCGGTGGCAACGATGGGCCGGCGTCGTCGATCACAGGTCGGTACACAAACTCAGTGGCGCGAATCGGCGTGCGCTACAGTGACTCAAACCACAGGCCATCGCGGCGATGGCTGACCCGTGTGGGCGGAAGGATCTGGCGTGGGTATTGCTATTCAGGTCGAGGGGTTGACCAAGTCGTTCGGTTCCCAGCGAATTTGGGAGGACGTAACCCTCGATATCCCCGCCGGTGAGGTCAGCGTGCTGCTTGGCCCGTCGGGTACCGGTAAGTCGGTGTTCTTGAAGTCGCTGATCGGCCTGCTGCGTCCCGAGCGGGGCAAGATCATCGTGGATGGCACCAACATCATCGAGTGCTCGGCCAAGGAGCTCTACGAGATCCGCACGCTGTTCGGCGTCATGTTCCAGGACGGTGCGCTGTTCGGTTCGATGAGCCTGTTCGACAACACCGCGTTCCCCCTTCGTGAGCACACGAAGAAGAAGGAATCCGAAATTCGCCAGATCGTCATGGAAAAGCTGGACATGGTCGGCTTGGGTGGTGACGAGAACAAGTTCCCCGGTGAGATCTCCGGCGGTATGCGCAAGCGCGCCGGGCTGGCGCGTTCGCTGGTGCTCGACCCGAAGATCATCCTCTGCGACGAGCCCGACTCGGGCCTGGACCCAGTGCGTACCGCCTATCTGAGTCAGCTGCTGATCGACATCAACGCCCAGATCGACTGCACGATCCTGATCGTGACGCACAACATCAACATCGCCCGCACGGTGCCCGACAACATCGGCATGCTCTTCCGCAAGCATCTGGTGATGTTCGGCCCCCGTGAGGTGCTGTTGACCAGTGATGAGCCGGTGGTGCGCCAGTTCCTCAACGGCCGTCGTATCGGCCCGATCGGTATGTCGGAGGAGAAGGACGAGTCGACGATGGCCGAGGAGCAGGCCCTTGTCGATGCTGGTCACCACGACGGTGGTGTCGAGGAAATCGTGGGTGTGCCCCCGCAGCTGACGGTCACCCCGGGAATCCCGGAACGTGACGCCGTCCGCCGCCGCCAGGAGCGGGTGCGCCAGATCCTGCACACCCTGCCCCCGGCCGCCCAGGAAGCCATCCGCGACGACCTGGACGGCACCCACCGGCTGCCGAGCCACACCTTCGCCGGAGAAGACGGCAACTAGCCGCTCTCGACGTCGTGGCGCCGGGCGCTTTCGCGCCCAAAATCCGGTCATATCCCGAAGTTTCGGGTCTTTCGTGCCGAAAAGGGTTCCAGCGGGCGTCCTCTCCGCTAGCGTTTGCCCGATCGTCGACGAGGAAGGGGCGACTGGGTGGTACGCGACCGGCGGATTTGGTGGGGGACGTTAGCCCTCTTCGCCGGACTTGGCGCGGCCCTGATGATCGGCGGTGGCACGGCCACCGCTGACACCGGCGCCAGCGCCGTGCACACGAGCACATCCACGTCGGCATCGTCGGCACAAGCCGCTGCCGCGACCGGTCGGCTCCGCGTCGTGCCCGCAGCTGCCGCCTCCGGGACGAGCACCACGCAGCTCGCGGCCAAGGCTGCGCCGAAGGCCGCGGCCACCGCCACAGCTGCCAATAAGGCGTCCACGCCATCGGCAGCCAAGATCCTGGCCAGTGTGTTGTCCGTGTTCGGCGTCTCGGGTGCGACGCCGGCTCCCGCCGCGCCGGCGACGGGCAACTCGGCACGCCCCGCCTCGGCAAGCGAGTCCGCCCAATCGGTCGTCACCCCGCCCGCCACCAACGGCGTCACCGGTGTGAAAGTCGGCCACTCGACACTGACCATCCCGGTCGGCTCGGGCTTCAACGCTCCTGCCGACTGGTATTTCCCGACCCAGGCCGACGGTTCGGTGCAGGCCAACGGGATCATCTGGTTGCAGCACGGGTTCCTGGCCAATAAGTCGTACTACTCGGCGCTGGCGACTTCCCTGGCCCAGCAGACCAACAGCATCGTGGTGGTGCCCACGCTGCCCTCGTTCCCGTCGCTGACCTGTAGCGGTTGCACCCTCTACGGAGTTTCGATGCAGAAAGCCGCCGCCACGATGTTCCTCGGCAGCCGCTCGGCATTGACAATCAGCGCCAACCAGGCCGGCTACCAGGGAGCGCTGCCGGAGGACTTCATCCTGGCCGGGCATTCCGCCGGCGGCGGATTCGCGTCGTCGGTGGGCGGCTACTACGTCGGCGACCTTCAATCCGGCGACGTCAACCACCTACTGGGTGTGGTGATGTACGACGGCGTCACCATGAACGGCACGCTGCCTCAGGCGATCGACAGCCTGAACACCCTTGACATTCCCGTCTATCAGATCGCGGCGCCGGCCCAGATATGGAACGCCTTCGGGGCCACCACCAACGAGCTGCTGCAGCTGCGCCCCGGCCAGTTCGACGGCGTCGTCCTGACCAACGGCTCGCACGTCGACTCGATGCTGGGCAGCAACCCGATCATCGACTTCTTCGCCCAGCTGGTCACCCAGCGCTCGCCGGCCGGCAATACCTCTGCTGTCCATACCCTCGGCGCCGGCTGGATCAACGACCTCTACGTCGGCGCCGGCCCGAACGACCCGCAGTACGGCATCTACGGCACCGCTGGTCAGCCGATCATCATGGGTAACGCCTCGGCGGTGGTGCTGCCGACACCGCTGGCCAGCCAGCTGACACCGATCGAGAAGCTGATGAAGTCGTTGACCGCCCTTTTCCTGCCCCAGTTGTTCGGCGGCTCGGCGACCACCACCTCTGTCGGCCAGCCGGCGTCGAATCCTGCCCCCGCGGTCACGAGCCCGACGGCCAACGGGGTGACCGGCGTGAAAACCGGCAACACCACCCTGACGATCCAGGTCGGTTCGCGCACCTACAATGCCCCGACCGACTGGTATTTCCCGACGCAGGCCGACGGCTCGGTACAGGCCAACGGCATCATTTACCTGCAGCACGGCTTCCTGGCCAACAAGTCCTTCTACACGGTGTTGGCCAAATCGCTGGCCCAGCAGACCGACAGCATCGTTGTCGCGACGACCCTGCCGTCCTTCCCGTCGCTGACCTGCCCGACCTGCACACTCAACAACCCCGCGATGCAGCAGGGGGTCGCCGACCTGTTCCTCGGTGACCGTGCCGCCCTCACGATCAGCGCGAGCAACGCCGGTTATCAGGGGGCGCTGCCAGAGGACTTCACGCTCACCGGGCATTCCGCGGGAGGGGGACTGGCGGTGGCCGCCGGCGCCGACTATGTCAGCGCCCTGGCGCCCGGCGCAGAGAACCATTTACTCGGTGTGGTGATGTTCGACGGCGTCGCCTCCAACAACGACACATTCGCCAACCAACTCGCGACCCTGGACGGCATCCCCGTCTATACGATCGCTGCGCCACCGCAGGCATGGAACGCCTTCGGTCAGACAACCACGGCACTGATCGCCGACCGCCCGGGTCAGTTCGTTGGCGCCGAACTGGTCAACGGTTCACACATCGACTCGGTGATCGGCTCTGATCCGTTCTTCGACTTCTTTGCTCAGATCTTCGTCAGGCCGTCCGCGCCCGGTAACGCCACCGCCGTGCACACCCTGGCCGCCGGCTGGATCAACGATTTCTACGTCGGGGCCGGGCCGGATGCGCCTCAGTACGGGCTCTACGGATCGGCCGGGGAGTCGATCATTATGGGCCAGACTGCCGCGATTGTCCTGCCAACTCAGCCGGCCGCCGCGACAGTCGGCGCGCTCGCCGCCTAGAGCGGTATTTTCCACACCAAACAGCGCGTTTCCCTTGACGGAAAGGCGCAAACGGGTCAGTCTGTTGACCAGCATGTGTGCATGGGTAGCTAGATCGCCAGCCAGCGCCAGCCCGCCCGGCATGAGCTTGTTGAGGAATGCGCCGTTCTGCGCTATTGTTGGACGTTGCGCTGGCTGCCTCCTGCCCACCTCTACCAGCACTTGACACCCGGTCCTTAAGCCTGAGCCTAGATATTCCAGCTCAGAGACCTATTTGCGTGTCGCGTGCGTCGGGGAAAGGCCGGGCCTCGAGTAGGCCAGCCGAACCGATGCAGATATCGCGACCTCGGAATCTCCTCCGGACAGTCGCATTAGGTGCTGGAAGGATGCATCTTGGCAGTCTCTAGCCAGAGCAAAACGACTACTACTTCTAACTCCGTCCCCGGAGCACCAAAACGAATTTCATTCGCGAAGCTGCGCGAGCCTCTCGAGGTACCCGGCCTGCTCGACGTCCAAACGGATTCGTTCGAGTGGCTGATCGGCTCGCCGCGCTGGCGTGCGATCGCAGAGGCGCGTGGCGACGTCAACCCGGTGGGTGGCCTCGAAGAGGTCCTCACCGAGCTGTCGCCGATCGAGGATTTCTCGGGCTCGATGTCGCTGAGCTTCTCCGACCCTCGTTTCGACGAGGTCAAGGCTCCAGTCGACGAGTGCAAAGACAAGGACATGACGTACGCGGCCCCGCTGTTCGTCACGGCCGAGTTCATCAACAACAACACCGGTGAGATCAAGAGCCAGACGGTCTTCATGGGTGACTTCCCGATGATGACCGAGAAGGGCACCTTCATCATCAACGGCACCGAGCGTGTCGTGGTGAGCCAGCTGGTCCGTTCGCCGGGCGTGTATTTCGACGAAGCCATCGACAAGACCACCGAGAAGACGCTGCACAGCGTCAAGGTGATCCCCGGCCGCGGTGCATGGCTGGAGTTCGACGTCGACAAGCGCGACACCGTCGGTGTGCGCATCGACCGCAAGCGCCGTCAGCCGGTCACTGTGCTGCTGAAGGCACTCGGCTGGACCAACGAGCAGATCCGGGAGCGCTTTGGCTTCTCCGAGATCATGATGTCGACGCTGGAGAAGGACAACACCGCCGGCACCGACGAGGCCCTGCTGGACATCTACCGGAAGCTGCGGCCGGGCGAACCGCCCACCAAGGAGTCCGCGCAGACCCTGCTGGAGAACCTGTTCTTCAAGGACAAGCGCTACGACCTGGCCCGGGTGGGTCGCTACAAGGTCAACAAGAAGCTGGGCCTCAACGCGGGCCAGCCGATCACCAGCTCGACGCTGACCGAAGAGGACATCGTCGCGACCATCGAGTACCTGGTGCGTCTGCACGAGGGCCAGCTCATGATGACCGCGCCGGGAGGTGTTGAAGTACCCGTCGAGGTCGACGACATCGATCACTTCGGTAACCGTCGTCTGCGTACCGTCGGCGAGCTGATCCAGAACCAGATCCGGGTCGGCCTGTCCCGCATGGAGCGGGTCGTCCGCGAGCGGATGACCACCCAGGACGTCGAGGCGATCACGCCGCAGACCCTGATCAACATCCGTCCCGTCGTGGCGGCGATCAAGGAGTTCTTCGGCACCAGCCAGCTGTCGCAGTTCATGGACCAGAACAACCCGCTGTCGGGCCTGACCCACAAGCGCCGCCTGTCGGCGCTGGGCCCCGGTGGTCTGTCTCGTGAGCGCGCCGGCCTCGAGGTCCGCGACGTGCACTCCAGCCACTACGGCCGGATGTGTCCGATCGAGACCCCTGAGGGTCCGAACATCGGTCTGATCGGTTCGCTGTCGGTATACGCACGGGTCAACCCGTTCGGCTTCATCGAGACGCCGTACCGCAAGGTCACCGAAGGCGTTGTCACCGACGAGATCCACTACCTGACCGCCGACGAGGAGGACCGCCACGTCGTGGCGCAGGCCAACTCGCCGACCGACGCCAACGGCAAGTTCACCGAGGCTCGCGTGCTGGTGCGCCGTAAGGGCGGCGAGGTCGAGAACGTAACCCCGGCCGAGGTCGACTTCATGGACGTCTCGCCGCGCCAGATGGTGTCGGTCGCGACGGCGATGATCCCGTTCCTCGAGCACGACGACGCCAACCGCGCCCTGATGGGTGCCAACATGCAGCGCCAGGCGGTTCCGCTGGTGCGCAGCGAGGCACCTCTGGTGGGCACCGGTATGGAGCTGCGCGCCGCGATCGACGCCGGCGATGTTGTCGTCTCGGAGAAGGCGGGCATCGTCGAGGAGGTCTCGGCCGACTACATCACCGTGATGGCCGACGACGGCACCCGGCACACCTACCGGATGCGTAAGTTCGCCCGCTCCAACCACGGCACCTGCGCCAACCAGCGTCCGATCGTGGACGCCGGACAGCGTGTCGAGGCCGGCCAGGTCGTCGCCGACGGGCCGTGCACCGAGAACGGTGAGATGGCGCTGGGCAAGAACCTGCTCGTCGCGATCATGCCGTGGGAGGGCCACAACTACGAGGACGCGATCATCCTCTCCAACCGTCTGGTTGAGGAGGATGTGCTCACATCGATCCACATCGAAGAGCACGAGATCGACGCCCGCGACACCAAGCTGGGCGCCGAGGAGATCACCCGGGACATCCCGAACGTCTCCGACGAGGTACTGGCCGATCTCGACGAGCGCGGCATCGTCCGCATCGGCGCCGAGGTCCGCGACGGCGACATCCTGGTCGGCAAGGTCACCCCGAAGGGTGAGACCGAACTGACCCCGGAGGAGCGCCTGCTGCGTGCCATCTTCGGTGAGAAGGCCCGCGAGGTTCGCGACACGTCGCTCAAGGTGCCGCACGGCGAGTCCGGCAAGGTCATCGGCATCCGCGTGTTCTCACGTGAGGATGACGACGAGCTGCCCGCCGGAGTCAACGAGCTGGTCCGCGTCTATGTGGCTCAGAAGCGCAAGATCTCCGACGGCGACAAGCTCGCCGGACGCCACGGCAATAAGGGCGTCATCGGCAAGATCCTGCCGGTCGAGGACATGCCGTTCCTGCCGGACGGCACCCCCGTCGACATCATCCTGAACACGCACGGTGTGCCGCGACGGATGAACATCGGCCAGATCCTGGAAACCCACCTCGGGTGGGTGGCCAAGGCCGGCTGGAAGGTCGACGGAACGCCGGAGTGGGCGGGCAACCTGCCCGAGGATCTGCTGGAGGCGGAGCCGAACAGCATCGTCTCCACGCCGGTGTTCGACGGTGCCCGGGAAGAAGAGCTGCAGGGCCTGCTGAGCTCGACGCTGCCGAACCGGGACGGCGAAGTTCTGGTCAACGGCGACGGCAAAGCTGTGCTGTACGACGGCCGTAGCGGCGAACCGTTCCCGTACCCGGTGACGGTTGGCTACATGTACATCCTGAAGCTGCACCACTTGGTGGACGACAAGATCCACGCCCGCTCGACCGGTCCGTACTCGATGATCACCCAGCAGCCGCTGGGTGGTAAGGCGCAGTTCGGTGGTCAGCGGTTCGGTGAGATGGAGTGCTGGGCCATGCAGGCCTACGGTGCGGCGTACACGCTGCAGGAGCTCCTGACCATCAAATCCGACGACACCGTCGGCCGGGTCAAGGTCTACGAGGCGATCGTCAAGGGCGAGAACATCCCCGAGCCGGGCATTCCCGAGTCGTTCAAGGTGCTTCTCAAGGAGCTGCAGTCGCTCTGCCTCAACGTCGAGGTGTTGTCTTCTGACGGTGCCGCGATCGAGATGCGTGACGGTGACGACGAGGACTTGGAGCGTGCTGCTGCCAACCTCGGAATCAACCTGTCCCGCAACGAATCCGCGTCTGTCGAAGATCTCGCCTAAGTGTCATTGGCTACAAATCCCGAAAGGGGAAAGGGAGTTACGTGCTAGACGTCAACTTCTTCGATGAACTCCGGATTGGCCTGGCCACCGCTGAGGACATCCGCAACTGGTCCTTCGGCGAGGTCAAGAAGCCGGAGACCATCAACTACCGCACGCTGAAGCCGGAGAAGGACGGCCTGTTCTGCGAGAAGATCTTCGGACCGACTCGCGACTGGGAGTGCTACTGCGGCAAGTACAAGCGCGTCCGCTTCAAGGGCATCATCTGTGAGCGTTGCGGCGTCGAGGTCACTCGCGCCAAGGTGCGCCGCGAGCGGATGGGCCACATCGAGCTGGCCGCGCCGGTCACGCACATCTGGTACTTCAAGGGTGTGCCGTCGCGACTGGGTTACCTGCTCGACCTGGCGCCGAAGGATCTCGAGAAGATCATCTACTTCGCCGCCTATGTGATCACCGCGGTCGATAACGAGATGCGCCACAACGAGCTCTCCACCCTCGAAGCCGAGATGGAGGTCGAGAAGAAGGCTGTCGCCGATCAGCGTGACTCCGACCTGGAAGCCCGCGCCCAGAAGCTCGAGGCCGACTTGGCCGAGCTCGAGGCCGAGGGTGCCAAGTCCGACGTGCGCCGCAAGGTGCGCGACGGTGGCGAGCGCGAAATGCGTCAGCTGCGCGACCGGGCCCAGCGTGAGCTGGACCGGCTCGACGAGATCTGGACGACCTTCACCAAGCTGGCCGTCAAGCAGCTGATCGTCGACGAGAACCTCTACCGCGAGCTGGTCGACCGCTACGGCGAGTACTTCCAGGGTTCGATGGGCGCGGAGTCGATTCAGAAGCTCATCGAGACCTTTGACATCGACGCCGAGGCCGAGAACCTGCGTGAGGTCATTCGTAGTGGCAAGGGGCAGAAGAAGCTTCGTGCGCTCAAGCGCCTGAAGGTGGTCGCGGCCTTCCAGGCCAACAGCAACTCGCCGATGGGCATGGTGCTGGACGCGGTGCCGGTGATCCCGCCGGAGCTGCGTCCGATGGTGCAGCTGGACGGTGGCCGCTTCGCGACCTCCGACCTCAACGACCTGTACCGCCGCGTGATCAACCGCAATAACCGGTTGAAGCGGCTGATCGACCTCGGTGCGCCCGAGATCATCGTCAACAACGAGAAGCGCATGCTTCAGGAGTCGGTGGACGCGCTGTTCGACAACGGCCGTCGCGGCCGTCCGGTCACCGGCCCGGGCAACCGTCCGCTCAAGTCGCTGTCTGATCTGCTCAAGGGCAAGCAGGGCAGGTTCCGTCAGAACCTGCTCGGCAAGCGCGTCGACTACTCGGGCCGTTCGGTCATCGTGGTCGGCCCGCAGCTCAAGCTGCACCAGTGTGGTCTGCCGAAGCTGATGGCGCTGGAGCTGTTCAAGCCGTTCGTGATGAAGCGACTCGTGGACCTCAACCACGCGCAGAACATCAAGAGCGCCAAGCGAATGGTGGAGCGTCAGCGTCCCCAGGTGTGGGATGTCCTCGAAGAGGTCATCGCCGAGCATCCGGTGCTGCTGAACCGCGCACCGACGCTGCACCGCCTCGGCATCCAGGCCTTCGAGCCGCAGCTGGTGGAGGGCAAGGCAATTCAGCTGCACCCGCTGGTCTGTGAGGCGTTCAACGCCGACTTCGACGGCGACCAGATGGCGGTTCACCTGCCGCTGAGCGCCGAGGCACAGGCTGAGGCGCGCATCCTGATGTTGTCGAGCAACAACATCCTGTCGCCGGCGTCGGGCAAGCCGCTGGCCATGCCGCGTCTGGACATGGTGACCGGTCTGTTCTTCCTGACCACGCTGGTTCCCGGTGACACGGGCGAGCACACCGCGGCGGCCAAGGATGCCCCGGAGACGGGCGTGTACAGCTCGCCGGCCGAGGCCATCATGGCGCTGGATCGCGGTGCACTATCGGTTCGGGCTCAGATCAAGGTTCGCCTGACGCAGCTGCGTCCGCCGCATGAGGTCGAGAACGAACTGTTCGGCGAGAATGGCTGGCGCCCGGGCAATGCCTGGATCGCCGAGACCACGCTGGGCCGGGTGCTCTTCAACGAGCTTCTGCCCCAGGGTTATCCGTTCGTCAACGAGCAGATGCACAAGAAGGTCCAGGCCCGGATCATCAACGATCTGGCCGAGCGCTACCCGATGATCGTCGTCGCGCAGACCGTCGACAAGCTCAAGGATGCCGGCTTCTACTGGGCCACCCGTTCGGGTGTCACCGTGTCGATGGCCGACGTCATCGTCCCGCCGGAGAAGCAGGAGATCCTCGAGCGTTACGAAGGCGAAGCCGACACGATCGAAAAGAAGTACCAGCGCGGTGCTTTGAACAAGCAGGAGCGCAACGACGCCCTCGTCGAGCTCTGGAAGGAAGCCACCGAAGAGGTCGGTCAGGCACTGCGGGCGCACTACCCGCAGGACAACCCGATCATCACGATCGTGGACTCCGGCGCGACGGGTAACTTCACCCAGACCCGGACGCTGGCCGGCATGAAGGGTCTGGTGACCAACCCGAAGGGTGAGTTCATCCCGCGCCCGATCAAGTCCTCGTTCCGTGAGGGCCTGACGGTGCTGGAGTACTTCATCAACACCCACGGCGCCCGAAAGGGTCTGGCGGACACGGCACTTCGCACCGCTGACTCGGGTTACCTGACCCGTCGTCTGGTGGACGTCAGCCAGGACGTGATCGTGCGCGAGCACGACTGCGGCACCGAGCGCGGCATCATCGTCGAGCTCGCCGAGCTGCAGGGTGACGCGCTGATCCGCGATCCGCACGTCGAGACCTCCGCGTACGCCCGAACGCTGGCCGCTGACGCGGTCGACGAGAAGGGCAACGTGATCGTCGTGGCCGGACACGACCTCGGCGATCCGGCGATCGACGCTCTGCTCGAGGCCGGCATCACCTCGGTCAAGGTTCGCTCGGTGCTCACCTGCACCAGCGGCTCGGGCGTGTGCGCGATGTGTTACGGCCGCTCGATGGCCACCGGCAAGCTGGTGGACATCGGTGAGGCGGTCGGCATCGTGGCCGCGCAGTCCATCGGTGAGCCCGGCACGCAGCTGACCATGCGTACCTTCCACCAGGGCGGTGTTACCGGTGGCGCCGACATCGTCGGCGGTCTGCCCCGTGTGCAGGAGCTGTTCGAGGCGCGTGTTCCGCGGAACCGCGCACCGATCGCCGATGTGGCCGGGCGGGTGCAGCTGGAGGAGACCGAGAAGTTCTACAAGATCACCATCGTTCCCGACGACGGGAGCGAGGAGGTCGTGTACGACAAGCTCTCCAAGCGTCAGCGGTTGAAGGTGTTCAAGCACGACGACGGCAGCGAGCGGCTGCTTGTCAACGGTGACCACGTCGAGGTGGGCCAGCAGCTCATGGAGGGCTCGGCCGACCCGCACGAGGTGCTCCGTGTCGAGGGCCCGCGCAAGGTACAGATTCACCTCGTCAAAGAGGTGCAAGAGGTGTACCGGGCGCAGGGTGTGTCGATCCACGACAAGCACATCGAGGTCATCGTTCGGCAGATGCTCCGTCGCGTCACGATCATCGATTCGGGCGCAACGGAATTCCTGCCCGGCTCGTTGACCGAGCGTGGCGAGTTCGAGTCGGAGAACCGTCGGGTGGTTGCCGAGGGCAATGAGCCCGCGGCAGGCCGTCCGGTGCTGATGGGTATCACCAAGGCGTCGCTGGCCACCGATTCGTGGCTGTCGGCGGCGTCGTTCCAGGAGACCACTCGCGTGCTGACCGATGCGGCGATCAACTGCCGCAGCGACAGGCTCAATGGTCTGAAGGAGAACGTGATCATCGGCAAGCTGATCCCGGCCGGTACCGGCATCAGCCGCTACCGCAACATCCAGGTGCAGCCGACCGAAGAGGCCCGGGCCGCGGCGTACACGATCCCGTCTTACGAGGATCAGTACTACAGCCCGGACTTCGGCCAGGCCACCGGTGCTGCGGTGCCGCTGGACGATTACGGCTACAGCGACTACCGCTAGCTAGTCGCGCAAGAAAAGAGCCTCCGCATCCGCGGGGGCTCTTTTCTTTTGCCGAATTCTTTTCGAACAAGCATGAGCCGATGAGTTCGGCCGGTGGTTGGGGTCTATCTATTGTCAGTCCAAGTAGCCCAGGAGGAACGCGTGGCCCAACTGCTCAGAGTGCACAACTTCATGCTGTCGCGCGACGGATTCGGAGCGGGGCTCAACCAGTGCTTCGAGCGCCCGTTCGGCGACGCCGACCAACCTGCGCTGTTCGCGTGGGTCGGCGCGACGGCGAGTTGGGTGGGCCGCCGCGAGCCCGGTGGAACTCGCGGCCTCGACGACTATTTCACCCGCGACTTCACCAACAACATCGGCGCGGAGATCATGGGCCGCAACAAGTTCAGTCCGTACCGCGGCCCGTGGCAGGACCATCCCGAGTGGCAGGGGTGGTGGGGTGGCGAGCCGCCTTTCCACACTCCGGTATTCGTCATGACGCACCATGACCGTCCGTCGTTGACGCTGTCGGACACGACATTCCACTTCGTCTCCGGCGATCCGGCAGATGTCCTCGATCAGGCGAAGGCGGCCGCTGCGGGCAAGGATGTCCGGCTCGGCGGCGGGGCGAGCACGGTCAGGGAATTCCTCGATGCGGGGCTCGTCGACACGCTCCACGTGGCGGTCGCCGAGATTGAGATTGGTGCCGGATCGCGGCTCTGGGAGTCGCCGGCCGAGCTGGACGACAGGTTCCACCACGAGGTGGTGCCCAGCCCCAGTGGGGTTACCCATCACCTGTTCTGGCGGCGCTGACCGGCATGCGCGGGGTCGGTGACCGCGCATAGACTCGGACCTGTGTTGATCGGTTCCCACGTCCACGGCGATGACCCACTGGCGGCCGCGGCCGCCGACGGCGCCGAGGTGGCGCAGTTCTTCCTCGGCAATCCGCAGAGCTGGAAGAAGCCGAAGCCCCGTGAGGACGCCGAAACGCTGAAATCGTCGTCGATCCCGCTGTATGTCCATGCGCCGTATCTGATCAACGTGGCCTCGGCCAACAACCGGGTGCGTATTCCGTCACGCAAAATCCTGCAGGACACCTGCGATGCCGCCGCTGAGATCGATGCGACGGCCGTGATCGTGCACGGCGGTCATGCCGACGACAACGACATGGAGGCTGGTTTCGAGCGCTGGGTGAAGGCTCTGGCGGCCCTGGAGACCGACGTGCCCGTGTATCTGGAGAACACCGCGGGCGGCGACCATGCGATGGCGCGCCACTTCGAAACCATCGCTCGGCTCTGGGAACGCATCGCCGACACCGGAATCGGGTTCTGCCTCGACACCTGCCATGCCTGGGCGGCCGGTGAGGAGCTGATCGACGCCGTCGAGCGGATCAAGTCCATCACCGGCCGCATTGATCTGGTGCACTGCAACGATTCCCGTGACGCCAAGGGGTCCGGCGCTGACCGGCACGCCAATTTCGGTACGGGCCAGATCGATCCGCAGCTTCTCGTGGCGGTCGTGCAGGCTGCCGATGCGCCGGTGATCTGTGAGACGGCCGACGAGGGCCGCAAGGATGACATCGCCTTCCTCCGCGAGCATTTGAGCTAGCCGTGTGGGCCCGCCGAATCGCCATGTTGGGGGCCTTGTTGTTGGTTGCGGCCTGCGCGCCGTCGGGAGCCGCGGCGGCCCCGTTCACCTCGGGCGCGAGCGTGCACACGATCAACGTCGGCGGCGTCGACCGCGATTACCGGCTGTACATCCCCGCTGGTCTGGCGCCGGCGGCGTCGCTGGTGGTCATGCTGCACGGCTGGACCGGCAGCGCGGAGCAGGCTGAACAGGCCTACGGCTGGAACCAGCTCGCCGACTCTGCCAAGTTCGTGGTCGCGTATCCCGACGGAGTGGGCCGATCGTGGAACTCCGGCGGCTGCTGCGGGGAGGCGAGCCGCGACGGTGTCGATGACGTCGGCTTTATCACCGCGGCAGTCCGTGACGTCGCCGACAATGTGGGCATCGACCCGGCCCGCATCTACGCTGCCGGAATCAGCAACGGCGGCATGATGGCCTACAAATTGGCTTGCAACAGCGCGGTTTTCGCGGCCATTGGGCCGGACGCGGCGACTCAGCTCGACGCGTGCCCGGCGCCGCGCCCGACGTCTGTGCTGCACATCCATGGCACCGATGACCCGCTGATTCGCTACGACGGCGAGCCTGGGACCGCCGTGCCCATCAAGACCCCGACACCGCCGGACGTCAACGCGTTCTGGCGCAGCGTCGATCAATGCCAGCAGCCGGCGACGACGGTCGACGGGGGATTGACGACGTCGATGGCCGACTGCCCCGAAGGGCGCAACGTCGAGCTGATCACGGTGGCCGGCGGTGGCCATGACTGGCCCTCGTTCGCGACCCAGCGGATGTGGGACTTCTTCGCCTCCCATCCGGCTTAGTTTCCCCGGGTCGCTTCGCTCCTGCCCGCCGGATCTAGGTCAGATACACCTTCCGCAGCGTCTCGGTCACCGTCCACACCGTCTTGGTCCCCTCGGTAAGCCGCACCACGTCACCGGCACCGAGCGTGAGCGTCGGGCTCCCGTCGTCGAATTCGACGGTGGCTGCCCCCGAAAGCACCACGAACAGTTCCTCGGCTTCGACGTCGCGCATCACCCCGGGAGTCATCTCCCACACCCCGACCTGTAGCCCCCCGAACTCACCGAGCTCGGCAATACCGGTGTGCGGATCGCCGTCGACGGACTGGTCGGCGGGTACCGGCTCGTGCTCGAGCCACAAGGTGGCGGCGTGGACCTCAGAGTTCGACTTCACCCTGTCCAGCGTGCCATATTACGCATCTTGTGCGACTGTCGAAAAAATGTAACAGTGGTGTCATGTCGGATACGCATGTCGTCACCAACCAGGTTCCGCCGCTGGTGGACCACAACCCGGCGAGCTCACCGGTTCTGATCGAGGCCCTCATTCGAGAGGGCGGCCAATGGGGCATCGATGAGGTCACCGAGGTCGGCGCGCTCTCGGGCAGCGCCCAGGCTCAGCGCTGGGGTGACCTGGCCGACCGCAATCAGCCGATCCTGCACACCCACGACCGCTACGGCTACCGCGTCGACGAGATCGAATACGACCCCGCCTACCACGAGCTGATGCGCACGGCGATTGCCCACGGTCTGCACGCGGCTCCGTGGGCCGATGACCGTCCGGGCGCGCATGTGGTCCGCGCGGCGAAGATGGGCGCGTGGACTTGCGAGCCGGGTCATGTCTGCCCGATCTCGATGACCTACGCCGTCGTCCCCGCGCTGCGTCACAACCCCGAGCTCGCCAAGGTGTACGAGCCGCTGTTGACCAGTCGGCTCTATGACCCCGAACTGACGGTGCCTGCCACCAAGGTCGGCATCACCGCCGGGATGTCGATGACCGAGAAGCAGGGCGGATCCGACGTGCGGGCCGGTACCACGCAGGCCGTCCCAAACGGTGATGGCAGCTACCGTCTCACCGGCCACAAATGGTTCACCTCCGCGGCGATGAGCGACATCTTCCTGGTGCTGGCCCAGGCGTCCGGCGGGCTCAGCTGCTTCATGCTGCCCCGCGTACTGCCCGACGGCACCCGCAACCGAATGTTCTTGCAGCGCTTGAAGGACAAGCTGGGGAACCATGCCAACGCCTCCAGTGAGGTTGAATACGACGGTGCCATCGCATGGCTGGTTGGCGAAGAGGGTCGTGGGGTGCCCACCATCATCGAAATGGTCAACCTCACCCGACTCGACTGCACACTGGGCAGCGCCACCAGCATGCGCAGCGGGCTGACCCGCGCCGTGCACCACGCTCAGCATCGAAAGGCGTTCGGCGCCTACCTGATCGACCAGCCGCTGATGCGCAACGTGATCGCGGATCTGGCCGTCGAGGCCGAGGCGGCCACCATCGTTGCGATGCGGATGGCCGGGGCCACCGACGCCGCCGTTCGCGGTGACGAACGCGAGACGTTGCTGCGCCGGATCGGTCTGGCCGCCGCGAAGTACTGGGTGTGCAAGCGTGCCACCCCGCACGCCGGCGAGGCGATGGAATGCTTGGGCGGCAACGGTTACGCCGAGGAGTCCGGCATGCCTCGGCTCTACCGAGAGGCGCCGCTGATGGGTATCTGGGAAGGCTCGGGCAACGTCAGCGCACTGGACACGTTGCGCGCCATGGCAACTCGGCCCGAGTGCGTTGACGTGCTGTTCGAGGAGCTCGCCACCACCACCGGGCAGGAGGTCCGGCTCGACACCCATGTCGCCGAGTTGCGTGCGGAGCTGGGGAACCTCGAGGCCGTCGAGTACCGCGCCCGTAAGGTCGCAGAGGACATCACCCTGGCACTGCAGGGTTCGCTGCTGGTCCGGCACGGCCACCCCGCCGTCGCCGAAGCGTTCCTGGCCAGCCGGCTCGGTGGCAATTGGGGTGGTGCGTTCGGAACGCTTCCCGTCGGACTCGACCTGGCGCCGATCATCGAGCGCTGCCTGGTCAAGGGATGACCGACCTCAAGACGATGACCTACGAGGTCACCGATCGGGTCGCCCGGATCACCTTCAACCGCCCGGAAAAAGGCAACGCGATCGTGGCCGAGACACCGCTGGAGTTGGCGGCGCTCGTCGAACGAGCCGACCTCGACCCGCAAGTCCACGTGATCCTGGTGTCGGGCCGCGGTGAAGGCTTCTGTGCCGGTTTCGATCTCGGTGCCTACGCTGACGGCTCGTCGTCGGCCGGCGGAGGGGACCGCCAGGGCACCGTCCTCGACGGCAAGACGCAGGCGGTCAATCACAAGCCGGACCGGCCATGGGACCCGATGGTCGACTATCAGATGATGAGCCGGTTTGTGCGGGGTTTCTCCAGCCTGATGCACGCCGACAAGCCGACCGTGGTCAAGATCCACGGCTACTGTGTGGCCGGCGGCACCGATATTGCGCTGCACGCCGACCAGGTGATCGCCGCTGCCGATGCCAAGATCGGCTATCCGCCCACCCGTGTCTGGGGCGTTCCCGCCGCGGGTCTGTGGGCCCACCGGCTCGGCGACCAGCGGGCCAAACGCCTTCTGCTGACCGGGGATTGCATCACCGGTGCGCAGGCCGCCGAGTGGGGTCTTGCGGTCGAGGCGCCGGACCCCGCCGATCTCGACGAGCGCACTGAGCGGCTCGTCGAGCGCATCGCGGCGGTGCCGGTCAACCAGCTGATCATGGTGAAGCTGGCCATGAACACCGCGCTGTACCAGCAGGGCGTGGCGACCAGCCGGATGGTCAGTACCGTGTTCGACGGTATCGCCCGGCATACCCCGGAGGGGCACGCCTTTGTGGCAGACGCTCGCGCGCGAGGCTTTCGCGAAGCGGTACGCCACCGCGACGAGCCGTTCGGCGATCACGGGCGCAGCGCCTCGGGGGTGTGAGCGTGCCGCAGTCGCTGTCGAAGATGACCGCCAGGTCGGTGGTGCTCAGCGTGCTGCTCGGTGCCCACCCGGCGTGGGCCACGTCCGCGGAGATGTTGCAGCTGACATCGGATTTCGGTATCCGTGAGCAGACGCTGCGGGTGGCGCTGACCCGGATGGTCGCAGCCGGCGACCTGGTGCGTTCCGATGACGGATACCGGCTCTCCGACCGGCTGCTCAACCGGCAGCGGCGCCAGGACGACGCGCTCGACCCCCACACCCACGATTGGGACGGCAGCTGGGTCACCCTGGTGATCACCGCGGTCGGAATGGATGCCAGGGCGCGGGCTGCGCTGCGAAACACCCTGCAAATCAAGCGGTTCGGCGAGCTCAGAGAAGGCGTCTGGCTGCGGCCGGACAACCTCGCCGCCGAGTTGCCTGCCGAGGTCACTGACCGGGTGCGGGTGTTGCGTACCCGTGACGAAGACCCGGCGGAGCTGACCCGACGCCTGTGGGATCTTCCCGATTGGGCACGTACCGGCCATCGGCTGCTGGCAGATATGGCGGCCGCTCGTGACGTGCCAGGCCGATTCCGCGCGGCCGCAGCGATCGTGCGGCATCTACTCACCGATCCGGTTCTGCCGGACGAACTGTTGCCGGCGCACTGGCCAGGCGCGGAGCTTCGGAAGATGTACGCAGACTTCGCGACCGAACTGGGCGCGCGGCGAGATGAGGGACGACTGGTGGAGGCGACATGAGTGGCGACAGCGTGTCGGAGGGCAGGAGCGCAGCGACCCGGGAATCGGGATCGGAGGGCAGGAGCGCAGCGACCCGGGAATCGGGATCGGAGGGCAGGAGCGCAGCGACCCGGGAATCGGTCCGGGTGGAACGCAAGGGCGCGGTGACGACGGTGATCCTCGACCGCCCGCACGCCCGCAATGCCGTCGACGGCCCGACCGCGATGGCGTTGTTCAACGCCTTCGAGGAATTCGACCGCGACGAGTCGGCATCGGTGGCCGTGCTCTGGGGCGATCACGGAACTTTTTGCGCCGGAGCTGATCTCAAGGCGATGGGCACACCCGACAGCAATCCGCTCCATCGTCCCCGGGCCGGGTCCGATGTCGCCGGCCCAGCGGCCCCGGGTCCCATGGGGCCTAGTCGGATGGTGTTGTCCAAACCCGTCATCGCCGCGGTCAGCGGCTTCGCCGTGGCGGGCGGCCTGGAGCTGGCGTTGTGGTGCGACCTGCGGGTGGCCGAGCAAGACGCGGTCTTTGGCGTGTACTGCCGGCGGTGGGGGGTGCCACTGATCGACGGCGGCACGGTACGACTGCCCCGGATCATCGGTCACAGCCGGGCGATGGACCTGATCCTGACCGGCCGCGCCGTCGATGCCGACGAGGCGCTCGCTATCGGCCTGGCCAACCGGGTGGTGCCTACCGGGCAGGCCCGCCGGGCGGCCGAGGAGCTGGCGGCCGAGTTGGCGGAGCTACCGCAGCTCTGTCTGCGGTCGGACCGGCTGTCGGCACTGAATCAATGGGGGAACTCCGAAGCCGAGGCCATGGACTTCGAGTTCGGTAGCCTGTCGCGGGTCGCCGCCGAGTCACTCGCCGGGGCAGCGCGATTCGCTGAGGGCGCCGGCCGGCACGGGGCTCCCGCATAATCCCGCGTCGCTTCGCGACCGGCCTGCCGGAAGGCTTAACGACTAAGAGGTCTTGTTGAGAGTGTTGCCCGACCCGAGGTTGTTGACTTTCGGCTCGCCCTTGTAGTTGATGGTGTTGTTGAGGCCGACGACCGACAGTTCTTTGTCGACCTTGTCGAAGGTGATCTTGTTGTCGGCGCCGCCGATGTTCACCGTCGCGCAGGAACCCTTGACCGTCAACGTGTTGTTCGAGCCTCCGACGTTGAGCGACTTGCCGTCGGCACAGTCGATCTCCGCCGTGGTGCCGAACGAGCCGTAGTTGATGGTGTTGCCCACTTCGACCTGAGCTCCCGACTGTGCGGCCGTGGGGGACTTGCCGTCCGTGCTGGTGGATCCGCAGCCGGCCAGGGCAAGAGCGGCGAGAACGCCCACACCGGCGATCAGGGTCGGGGAGTGCATGAGTGTTTCCTTTGGTCCTACGCCGGAACGCGGTCGATCCGGTTCGTCATATCTCATTCGCGTCCACGGTCGAGGACGGCGGGATCGCCGGTCTTGTCCGGAACTGCCCGTTCATGAACAACGTCGACCCATTGCAGTCGACGGTCTGCATGATGCAGACGGGTGCGCAGCGGCGGTGTCCCCAGCTCACCGGCATGCCCTCTCTTTCCGCGAACCTGTGTTGGAGCCTACGTGGCGGCAGGTCGGTCAACTAGAGTTCTTCGTCGATCCACCATTGAAGGGCCTGTGATGACAATTCAGCCGGAACCGGCGTCGGCGGGCGGTCGGTCGCGCCCCGGCAGCCGGTCGTCGGCGAGGTCAGCCAAACTCAGCCGCGACGTCATCGTCAATGCGGCGTTGACGTTCCTGGACCGTGACGGCTGGGACGGACTCACCATCAATGCACTGGCCACCCAGCTGGGCACGAAAGGGCCGTCGCTGTACAACCACGTGCACAGCCTGGACGACCTGCGCCGGACCGTCCGCATGCACGTCATCGAGGACATCCTGCAGATGCTGTCCGCCGTGGGGCAGGGCCGCACCCGCGACGACGCCGTGATGGCGATGGCCAGCGCGTATCGCAGTTATGCCCACCACCACCCGGGCCGCTATTCGGCGTTCACCCGCATGCCGCTCGGTGGTGACGACCCGGAGTTCACCGCCGCGACGCACGCCGCGGCCGCACCGGTCATCGAGGTGCTGATCTCCTACGGCCTGGCCGGCGACGACGCGTTCTATGGCGCGCTGGAATTCTGGGCGGCGCTCCACGGGTTCGTGCTGCTGGAGATGACGGGTGTGATGGACACCGTCGATACCGATGCGGTGTTCTCCGACATGGTGCTGCGGCTGGCCACGGGCATGGCGCAGCGCAACCCAGCACTCGGCTGAGCCGGTGCTTAGGGGAGGTTGATATCCGGGCCGTCGGGAACCGACACCGACATTCACGCGTTGACCTGCAGTAAGGCGCCGTACACCGAGTTTGGAGGGGCGTGCCGCGCCTGGTATCGTAGAAGCTCGTGCCTGGCCGTAAGGGGCGCAAGCGGGGACGCATGCGCGCACGCCGGGCCAATTCGCATGTCCAGTATGCATCGGATTTACCTGGTGCGCAGTGAGTGCGACACGCCCGGCAGCGGGGTACGCGGCGGGGTGAAAACAGCAGTACAGAGACTTAAAAACCGCCGAAAGACGGACGAGAGATAGAAAGCCGGTAGATGCCAACCATTCAGCAGCTGGTCCGCAAGGGTCGCACGGACAAGGTCGCGAAGGTGAAGACCGCGGCCCTCAAGGGCAGCCCGCAGCGCCGCGGTGTGTGCACCCGCGTGTACACGACCACCCCGAAGAAGCCGAACTCGGCACTTCGCAAGGTCGCGCGCGTGAAGCTGACAACCGGCGTCGAGGTGACCGCCTACATCCCCGGTGAGGGCCACAACCTGCAGGAGCACTCGATGGTGCTGGTGCGCGGCGGTCGTGTGAAGGATCTCCCCGGCGTTCGCTACAAGATCATCCGCGGCTCGCTGGACACCCAGGGTGTCAAGAACCGCAAGCAGGCCCGTAGCCGTTACGGCGCGAAGAAGGAGAAGAGCTGATGCCGCGCAAGGGTCCCGCGCCGAAGCGCCCGTTGGTCAACGATCCGGTCTACGGGTCGCAGCTGGTTACCCAGCTGGTCAACAAAGTCCTGCTGGACGGGAAGAAATCACTGGCAGAACGCATCGTCTACGGTGCGCTCGAGCAGGCTCGCGACAAGACCGGCACCGATCCGGTCGTCACCCTCAAGCGCGCTCTCGACAACGTCAAGCCCGCCCTCGAGGTGCGCAGCCGTCGTGTCGGTGGCGCCACCTACCAGGTGCCCGTCGAGGTTCGCCCGGATCGCTCCACCACGCTGGCCCTGCGCTGGCTGGTCAGCTTTTCCAAGGCGCGCCGCGAGAAGACCATGATCGAGCGGCTGGCCAACGAAATCCTCGACGCCAGCAATGGCCTGGGTGCTGCCGTCAAGCGGCGCGAGGACACCCACAAAATGGCCGAGGCGAACCGGGCCTTCGCGCACTACCGCTGGTGATTGCACTGGCCGGCTGCATGCGCAGAGGCCCGCGTGCGGTGGCCATTAATACAGCGAACGACAGAAGCGAAAGAGTGGGAATTTAGCCGTGGCACAGGACGTGCTGACTGACCTGAACAAGGTCCGCAATATCGGCATCATGGCGCACATCGATGCCGGCAAGACGACGACGACCGAGCGCATCCTCTACTACACCGGTATCAGCTACAAGATCGGTGAGGTGCACGACGGTGCCGCCACGATGGACTGGATGGAGCAGGAGCAGGAGCGGGGTATCACGATCACCTCGGCTGCAACCACCTGCTTCTGGAACGGCAACCAGATCAACATCATCGACACCCCGGGTCACGTCGACTTCACCGTCGAGGTGGAGCGCTCGCTGCGCGTGCTCGACGGTGCCGTTGCCGTGTTCGACGGCAAAGAGGGTGTGGAGCCGCAGTCCGAGCAGGTCTGGCGGCAGGCCGACAAGTACGACGTTCCGCGTATCTGTTTCGTCAACAAGATGGACAAGATCGGCGCGGACTTCTACTTCTCGGTGAAGACGATGGAAGACCGGCTCGGTGCCAACGTCATCCCGATCCAGATCCCGATCGGCTCCGAGGGTGACTTCGAGGGCGTCGTCGACCTGGTCGAGATGAAGGCCAAGGTCTGGCGCGGCGAGACCAAGCTCGGTGAGACCTACGAGACCATCGAGATCCCGGCCGATCTGCAGGACAAGGCCGACGAGTATCGCACCAAGCTGCTTGAAGCTGTCGCCGAGACTGACGAAGCGCTGCTGGAGAAGTATTTCGGTGGCGAGGAACTCTCGATCGAGGAGATCAAGGGCGCGCTGCGCAAGCTGACCATCAGCTCGACGGCGTACCTGGTGCTGTGCGGTAGCGCGTTCAAGAACAAGGGCGTGCAGCCCATGCTCGACGCCGTGATCGACTACCTGCCGTCGCCGCTGGACGTGCCGGCCGCCGTGGGTCACGCTCCTGGCAAGGAGGACCTCGAGGTCATCCGCAAGCCGTCGACCGACGAGCCGTTCTCGGGCCTGGCGTTCAAGGTCGCCACGCACCCGTTCTTCGGCAAGCTCACCTACGTCCGGGTGTACTCGGGCAAGGTCGACTCGGGCGCCCAGGTCATCAACGCCACCAAGGGCAAGAAGGAGCGGCTGGGCAAGCTGTTCCAGATGCACTCGAATAAGGAGAATCCCGTCGAGACCGCTTCGGCCGGCCACATTTATGCGGTCATCGGCCTGAAGGACACCACCACCGGCGACACCTTGAGCGACCCGAACAATCAGGTTGTGCTGGAGTCGATGACGTTCCCCGATCCCGTTATCGAGGTCGCCATCGAGCCCAAGACCAAGAGCGACCAGGAGAAGCTGAGCCTCTCCATCCAGAAGCTCGCCGAAGAGGATCCGACCTTCAAGGTGCACCTGGACCAGGAGACCGGCCAGACCGTCATCGGCGGCATGGGCGAGCTGCACCTGGACATCCTGGTGGACCGGATGCGCCGCGAGTTCAAGGTCGAGGCCAACGTCGGCAAGCCGCAGGTGGCCTACAAAGAGACCATCAAGCGTCCCGCCACCAACGTCGAGTTCACGCACAAGAAGCAGACCGGCGGTTCGGGTCAGTTCGCGAAGGTGCTCATCAACCTGGAGCCCTTCGTCGGCGAGGACGGTGCGACCTACGAGTTCGAGAACAAGGTCACCGGTGGCCGCATCCCGCGTGAGTACATCCCGTCGGTGGATGCCGGTGCGCAGGACGCCATGCAGTACGGCGTGCTGGCCGGCTATCCGCTGGTGAACGTGAAAGTCGTGCTGCTCGACGGTGCGTACCACGACGTCGACTCGTCGGAAATGGCCTTCAAGATCGCTGGCTCCCAGGTGCTGAAGAAGGCTGCCGCGATGGCGCAGCCGGTCATCCTGGAACCGATCATGGCCGTCGAGGTCACCACACCCGAGGACTACATGGGTGACGTGATCGGCGACCTGAACTCCCGCCGTGGTCAGATCCAGGCCATGGAGGAGCGCAGCGGTGCGCGCGTCGTCAAGGCGCAGGTTCCGCTGTCGGAGATGTTCGGCTACGTCGGCGACCTCCGGTCGAAGACGCAGGGCCGGGCTAACTACTCCATGGTGTTCGATTCGTACGCCGAAGTTCCGGCGAACGTGTCGAAGGAGATCATCGCGAAGGCGACGGGTCAGTGAACGAACTGAACGGCCCATTAGGGTTGGGCCAGTAAGTCCGTCGTTTTCGGACCAACACAACTGAAGAAATCAACACTGCTTAACCAAAGCAACAACAAGTCCAGGAGGACACAGAAGTGGCGAAGGCGAAGTTCGAGCGGACGAAGCCGCACGTCAACATCGGGACCATCGGTCACGTTGACCACGGCAAGACCACGCTGACTGCAGCAATCACCAAGGTTCTGCACGATAAGTACCCGACGCTGAACGAGTCGCGCGCATTCGACCAGATCGACAATGCGCCCGAGGAGCGTCAGCGCGGTATCACCATCAACATCTCCCACGTGGAGTACCAGACCGAGAAGCGTCACTATGCACACGTCGACGCCCCCGGTCACGCTGACTACATCAAGAACATGATCACCGGTGCCGCCCAGATGGACGGTGCAATCCTCGTGGTCGCCGCCACTGACGGTCCGATGCCGCAGACCCGCGAGCACGTGCTGCTGGCCCGCCAGGTCGGCGTCCCCTACATCCTGGTGGCGCTGAACAAGGCCGACATGGTCGACGACGAAGAGCTCCTCGAGCTCGTCGAGCTGGAGGTCCGTGAACTGCTGGCCGCCCAGGAGTTCGACGAGGAAGCCCCGGTCATTCAGGTGTCCGCACTCAAGGCTCTCGAGGGCGACCCGAAGTGGGTCAAGTCGGTCGAAGAGCTGATGGACGCCGTCGACGAGTCGATCCCGGACCCCGTCCGCGACACCGACAAGCCGTTCCTGATGCCCGTCGAGGACGTCTTCACGATCACCGGCCGCGGCACCGTGGTCACCGGTCGTGTCGAGCGTGGCGTGATCAACGTGAACGAGGAAGTCGAGATCGTCGGCATCAAGCCGACCGTCACGAAGACCACGGTCACCGGTGTGGAGATGTTCCGCAAGCTGCTCGACCAGGGCCAGGCCGGCGACAACGTCGGTCTGCTGGTTCGCGGTGTCAAGCGCGAGGACGTCGAGCGTGGCCAGGTTGTGGTCAAGCCCGGCACCACCACCCCGCACACCGAGTTCGACGGCAGCGTCTACATCCTGTCGAAGGACGAGGGCGGCCGCCACACGCCGTTCTTCAACAACTACCGTCCGCAGTTCTACTTCCGTACCACGGATGTGACCGGCGTTGTGACCCTCCCCGAGGGCACTGAGATGGTGATGCCCGGTGACAACACCGACATCTCCGTCAAGCTGATCCAGCCCGTCGCCATGGACGAAGGCCTGCGATTCGCGATCCGCGAAGGTGGCCGTACCGTCGGCGCCGGCCGGGTTACCAAGATCCACAAGTGATCTGACCTAGTACCGCGAAGCGGCGCTCACCTTTCCGGTGGGCGCCGCTTTTCGTTTGCGCCGAGCCACCGCCCTTTCGCTGCTTGCCCAGACCAACGTTTCGCCGGGAAACTGCACGACCATCGCGTCATTTCGTCGATCTCGGCGTTGAAAATTGGGATCGGTAGTGCCACGTCGGTGCGCTACTCTTCACCCGAAAGCACTGGTCAAGGGCAAATGAGGAGTAACGACATGTTGGGGCGATATCTCAAAGCGCAATTGACAGTGTTGTTGTTCGGCGGTCTGGTCGGACCGATCTTTCTGATCGTCTATTTCGCCCTCGGCCCGTTTGCGCGGCCATATATCGGGTGGATGTTCTGGGTCGGTCTGCTCATCACCGCCGGTGACGTGTTGGCCGCGCTGTGGCTGACCAACGCCGGGGTGAAATCGGCGGCCCGGCACGACGAACTCAGCCAGCGCGGGGTTTTGGTGCTGGCTCAGATCACCGGAATCTCGGACACCTCCTGGTTTGTCAACGATCAGCAGATGATCAAGGTGAACCTGCACTTCGAGGTGCCCGGGTATCAGGGGTTCGATACACAGGAGACCATGGCCTCCAGCCCGACCCGGATGCAGATCCTCAACGCCCACAAACTGGTCGCCCTGGTCGAGCCCGGTACGCAGAAGTACGAAATTGATTGGAACGCCAGCGCTTTGATCGCAGGCGTGGTGCCTGCCCAGTTCACCCTCGCCGAGGACGGCAAGACCTACGACCTGCGGGGCCAGGCCAGGCCGCTGATGGAGATCATGCAGATCCTGCGTGCTAATGGCGTTCCGATGAACGGCTCCATCGACATTCGGTCCAATCCGGCTGTGCGCCAGCAAGTGATGGACGTCGTCCGCCGGGCCGCTGCGTCCGGACAATCCGCCGCGTCCGCACCCGCGGCTGCACCACCGCCGCCGCCGGCACCGCCAGCGTATGTGCCGCCGCCGGCGCCACAGGTGTCCACCGCGCAGCGGCTGCAGGAGCTGGAGACGCTGCGGGCGACAGGCACGATCACCGACGCCGAATACGCCACCAAAAGGCAGCAGATTCTGTCGGATCTCTAGCGCCTGTTCCGCGCGTCCGGTCCATGGGACGGTTCCTAGAACACGTTTCAATTGGCTTGCTAGCCTGACGTGAGCTGACCGAAAGGACCATTGATGACAACATCGTCGGGGACGCTCGAAGGACGAGTGGCATTCGTAACCGGGGCCGCTCGCGGCCAGGGTCGCGCCCACGCGGTTCGGCTGGCCCGCGAGGGCGCCGACGTCATCATCTCCGATATCAGCGCGACGGTCAGCGACACGATTCCCTATCCTGGCACCACGCCCGACGACCTCCGCGAGACGGCGCGGTTGGTGGAGGCCGAGGGACGCAAGGTGCTGGCCCGTGAGGTCGACATCCGCGACGACGCCGCGCTGCGCCAGCTGGTGTTCGACGGTGTAGAACAGTTCGGCCGGCTCGACATCCTGGTGGCCAATGCCGGTGTGCTGTCCTGGGGCCGGCTGTGGGAGCTGACCGACGAGCAATGGAACACCGTCATCGACGTCAACCTGACCGGCACCTGGCGCACGCTGCGCGCCGTCGTCCCGGCCATGATCGATGCGGGCAACGGCGGTTCGATCATCGTGGTGAGTTCGTCGGCCGGCGTGAAGGCCACTCCCGGAAACAGCCATTACGCCGCGTCCAAGCACGGCTTGACCGCTCTGACGAATTCACTTGCGCTGGAGGCCGGGGAGTATGGCATCCGGGTCAACTCCATCCACCCGTACTCGGTGGCTACTCCGATGACCGAAAACGACGCCATGATGGGCGTTTTCGCCGCGCACCCCAGCTTCCTGCACGGCTTCTCGCCGATGCCCTACCTCCCGACCGGCCAGGGCGCGACGGGCAAGCTGTCCGACTTCATGAATGTCGACGAGGTGGCCGACGTGGTGGTGTGGCTGGCCAGTGACAACTCTGCCACTCTGTCCGGCTCGCAGATCAACGTCGACCGCGGCGTGATGAAGTACTAGCTCGGACTCAGCCCGGGAGAACCAACACCGGAACGGGGCTGTGCCGCATGATCTTCGAGCCGCGCGACCCCAGGAACACCCGAGCGATGTCGTCGCGCGGGGAGGTGCCCAGTGCCAAGAGCTCGCCGTCCTCCCAGTCGGCGGCATCCAGGGCCTGATCCCAGCCATTGCCGCTGACCACTTGCAGCAGTGCATCGTCATCCACCACGCCGTCGGCGCGCAGCTGCGCGAGCGCCTCGCGGGCATGCGCCTCCCAGGCGGCCAGAATCGAATCCTCCGCGTGCAGGCCGACTTCCGGGGGGTACATTGTGCGGCCGCGCACCGCAAAGGTGATCACCCGCAGTGGCACCTCGAACTGCCGGGCCAGCTCAGCGACCCGCGCGACCACTGACGCCGCCTCCGGTGTACCCGGGTAGCCGCACGTGATCCGGGTCAGCCGCGGAGTGCGGGTGCTTCGATACCCGCGCGGGGCGATCGCCAGCGGCACCGGCGCCGAGTGCAACAGCCGGTCGGCGGTTGATCCCACCACGACCTGACCCAGCTGGCCATTGGCTGACGAGCCCAGCACCAACAGCTGGGCTTTGAGTTCTTCGGCCACCTCGATGAGCCCGCCTGACACCGAGCGGTGGGCGTGGCCGTGGTAGGCGACGTCGACGCCGTCGGACAAGGTGCCCAGATAGCGTTGGGCTTCTTTAGCCGAGTCCGCGGCGAGTTGGTCTGCCCACGCGGCATATTCGGCGTCGATGCGGGCCGGTGACGGTGTGGTCCACGGTTTGGGCACGATGGTGGCCACGGTCAGTGAGGTGTGCAGTGTGCGCGCCGCGCCGAGCGCCAGGCTCAGCGGCGCGGTCCCGCTCTTGCCGGCGAGATAGCCGACGACGACCGTCATGACGGGTCCTGCGGCGGCTTGACGACCTCTACGTCGTCGACTCCCGCTGCGGCACTGGCGATTACACCGCCGTCACGGCCGTTGAGCGCGCTGTGGTGACGACCCCAGACGAAGTAGAACACCAGAACCACAGCGACCCAGCCGGAGAACGCGATCCACGTGTACCAGTGCAGGCTGTAGAGGATGTAGCTGCAGGCCAGCACTGACAGCACCGGTGTCACCGGATAACCGGGCACCTTGAAGCCGCGGGGCAGGTCGGGTTCGCGCACCCGCAGAAGAATCACCCCGACCGAGACGACGATGAACGCGACCAGCGTGCCGATCGACACCATGTCGGCCAGGTAGCTCAGCGGGATGACACCGGCGAGGATGCTGACCACGATGGCCACGATGATCGTGTTGTTGACCGGAGTCATGCTGCGCGGGTTGACTTTTGCGAACATCGGCGGCAGCAGCCCGTCGCGGCCCATGGCGAACAGGATGCGGGTCTGCCCGTACAGCGTTATCAACGTCACCGAGAAGATGGAGATGACCGCCCCGGCGGCCAGCACTGTGCCCCAGTAGTGGGCGCGGGTGACGTTGTCCAGGATGGTGGCCAGCCCCGCCTCCTGGCCCTCGAAACCGGTCCACTCTTGGGCGCCCAGGGCGGCGATGGTGACCAGGATGTAGACCGTCGTCACCGTCACCAGTGCGGCGAGAATGGCACGAGGCATGGTCTTCTGCGGGTTCTTCACCTCGTCGCCTGCGGTGGAGACGGCGTCGAGGCCGATGTAGGAGAAGAAGATCGTTCCGGCGGCCGAGCCAATTCCCGCGGCACCCAGTGGTGCGAAATTGGCGAAGTGGTCGACGTCGAAGGCGGTGAACGCGACCACCGAGAACATCACCAACACGCCGAGCTTGATCAGCACCATGATGGTGTTCACCTTGGCGGACTCGCTGGCGCCGCGGATCAGCAACAAGGCACACATGACGACCAGGAACACCGCGGGCAGGTTGATGATCCCAGGTGCGTCATCCCACGGGGCTGCCGAAATCGCTTGAGGCAGATGGTGTCCAAGGAAGTTGTCGAGAAGCTTGTTGACATATTGACTCCAGCCGACGGCCACGGCGGCGGTCGAGACCCCGTATTCGAGCAGTAGGCAGGCGGCCACTCCCATCGCGACGACTTCGCCGAGCGTGGTGTAGGCGTAGGAGTAGGTGGAGCCGGAAACGGGGACCGCCGAGGCCAGTTCGGCATAGCAGACAGCCGCCAGGCCGGCCGCGATGCCTGCGATGAGGAACGAGACGACGACGCCGGGCCCGGCTTGGGGAACCGCCTCCGACAGGACGAAGAAGATGCCGGTGCCGACGGTGGACCCGACGCCGAACATGGTCAGCTGGAACGTGCCGATGGTTCGCTTGAGGTGATCCGAGGCGCCGTGTGCGACCGGGGCGCCGAGGACGGGTCGCCGGCGCAACATCTGTTCAGTCAAATTGATCGACGGGGCAGTCATGTGCGCCTCCTGGGGTCGGGCGAGATCAGCTGATTATGAGCCTGCCCTGGCCAGTACGCTCGCGAACTGCTCAACCGCCCAGTCGATCTCCTCGGCGGTGATCACCAGCGGCGGAGCGAAGCGCAATGTCGAGCCGTGGGTGTCCTTCACCAGCACACCGCATTCGGCTAGCGCCACGCTGAGTTGCTTGCCGGTCCCCAGGCGCGGGTCGATGTCGACGCCGGCCCATAGGCCCATGCCACGCACCGCCAGAACACCGTGGCCGAGCAACGACCGCAGCCGTGCATGTAGATGCAGGCCGAGTTCTGCTGAGCGGGTTTGGAATTCACCACGGCGCAGGATGTCGACCACGGTGGAGCCGATGGCCGCGGCCAGTGGGTTGCCGCCGAACGTCGAGCCGTGTTCGCCGGGGTGGAGGACGCCGAGGATGTCGCGGTCGGCGACCACCGCGGACAGGGGCAGGACGCCTCCGCCGAGGGCCTTTCCCAGCAGGTAGATGTCGGGCACCACACCCCAGTGCTCGCAGGCGAAGGTGTGACCGGTGCGGGCCAGGCCGGACTGGATCTCGTCGGCGATCAGCAGCACATGGCGCTGGGTGCAGACCTGGCGCAGCCTGGGCAGGTAGTCGTCGGGTGGGACGATGATCCCGGCCTCGCCCTGGATCGGTTCGACGAGCACCGCGACGGTGTGCTCGTCCACCGCGGCCGCGACTGCGTCGGCGTCACCGAAGGGCACGGACCGGAATCCCGGCGTGAAGGGACCGAACCCGCCACGGGCGGAGGCATCGGAGGAGAAGCTGACGATGCTGATCGTGCGGCCGTGGAAGTTGTTGTCGGCCACAATGATATTGGCCGTGCCCTCGGCCACACCCTTGACGTCGGTGCCCCATTTGCGAGCGACCTTGAGACCGCTTTCCACCGCCTCTGCGCCGCTGTTCATCGGCAGCACCATGTCTTTGTTGCACAGTCCGGCCAGTGCCGCGCAGAACGGCCCGAGCTGATCGGAGTGGAATGCCCGACTGACCAATGTCACCGCATCGAGTTGCCGGTGGGCGGCGGCGACGATCTCGTCGTTGCGGTGGCCGAAGTTGACGGCAGAATAGGCGGCCAGGCAGTCCAGGTAGCGACGGCCTTCGACGTCGGTGATCCATGCGCCGTGGGCGCTGGCAGCCACCACCGGAAGCGGCGAATAGTTGTGGGCAGCGTAGGTGTTGTCCAGGGCGATGGCCTCTGTGGTCAACCCTGTAGTGGCTTCTCTTCTGATCTCGGCCATGGTCATGGAAACACCTCCAGCGTGCAACATTTCACCGAACCGCCGCCCTTGAGCAGCTCGGAGAGGTCGACGCCGATGGGATGGAAGCCCGCGCGGTCGAGCTGCTGGGCGAAACCGGTGGCCTGCGCGGGGTGTACGACATGCTTGCCGTCGGAGACCGCGTTGAGGCCCAGCACATAGGCATCGGTGCTGGCGACCTCGATGGCGTCGGGGAACAGTTCGCGCAACCGGGTGCGGGCATCGTCGGTGAAGGCCGGCGGGTAGTAGCCGATCGTGGTTTCGTCGAGCACCGTCAACGCGGTATCGAGATGGTAGAAGCGCGGGTCCACGAGTTCAAGGGAGACCACGGGCATGCCCGTGATGCTGGCGACCTCGGCGTGCGCTTGCGGTTGTGTGCGAAAACCGGTGCCGGCCAGAATCGTTGAGCCGACGACCAGAAGATCGCCCTGCCCTTCGTTGACGTGGCGGGTGGCGACGGGATGGTGTCCGTGCTCATCCATCCAGTTGGCGTAGGCGACCGACTCGCCCTGTCGCTCGGCGTGCTTGAACCGGGCGACGATCGCCACGCCGTTGATGATCAGTCCGGCGTTGGCGGCATAGACCATGTCCGGCAGACCGGGGACCGGGTCGACGACGTCGACGGTGTGGCCCAGCCGGCGATAGGTGTCCCGCAGGTTCTGCCACTGGGCGACGGCACGCTCGACGTCGACCGGCGTGCTGATGTCCATCCACGGGTTGATGGCGTATTCGACAGTGAAGAACGTCGGAGGGGTCATGGCGTAGTGGCGAAGTCGCTGGCGGCGCGGTGTCCTCGTTGACTCAGCGGCGACATCTGGGGATATCGTCATGAAATCAACGATAGAAGGGCACTTGTACGCAATCAATCAATAGTCATTGCGTGTCTATGATCGATTTATTGCGTCAAGACGAACATCGTATTGATTTGTTGTGTATGAGGAGGAGTTGTCGATGGACCGGTTGGACGAGACCGACGAGCGCATCCTCGCCGAGCTCGCCGAGCACGCCCGTGCCACGTTCGCTGAGATCGGGGCGCGGGTGAATCTCTCGGCGCCGGCGGTCAAACGCCGGGTCGATCGGATGCTCGACAACGGTGTCATCCGCGGGTTCACCACCGTCATCGATCGCAGCGCGCTGGGATGGAACACCGAAGCCTACGTCCAGGTGTACTGCCACGGCACGATCGCGCCGGATCAGTTGCGCGCGGCCTGGATTGACATCCCCGAGATCATCAGTGCCGCAACCGTCACCGGTACCGCCGATGCCATCCTTCATGTGCTGGCTCGGGACATGCGCCATCTGGAGGCCGCCCTAGAACGCATTCGCTCCAGCGCCGACGTTGAACGCAGCGAAAGTATCGTGGTGTTGTCCAACCTGATCGACCGGTCACCGGCCTGATGGCCGTCTAACCAGTCGGTTGGGAACGGCAGGCTGACGCGCACTTCGCTGCGGTGATCGTGTAAGAAAGCCAACGTGAGCACGAGCGAAAACGGCATTCTGATCATCGGTGGCGGGCTGGCGGCCACCCGAGTTGCCGAACAGTTGCGCAAGTCGGAGTACTCCGGGCCGGTCACCATCGTCAGCGACGAGGTGCACCTGCCCTATGACCGTCCGCCGCTTTCGAAGGACGTGCTGCACGCCGATCTCGACGACGTCGCGCTCAAGCCTGCCGAGTTCTACACCGAGAACAACATCACCATGCAACTGGGCAGCGCGGTCGTCTCGCTGGACACCGCCGCGCAGACCGTCACGCTGGCTGACGGCGCGGTGCTGGGCTACGACGAGCTGGTGATCGCGACGGGCTTGGTGCCCAAGCGTATTCCGTCGTTCCCTGACCTGGAGGGCATCCGGGTGCTCCGCTCGTTCGACGAGGCGTTGGCGCTGCGCACCCACGCTGCGTCGGCGAAGAACGCGGTGATCATCGGTGCCGGCTTCATCGGCTGCGAGGTCGCGGCGAGCCTGCGCAAACTGGGCGTTGACGTGGTCTTGGTCGAGCCCCAGCCGGCGCCGCTGGCCTCGGTGCTGGGCGAGCAGGTCGGGAACCTGGTAACGAGGCTGCACCGTGCCGAGGGCGTGGACGTGCGCACCGGCATCGGCGTGGCCGAGGTGCGCGGGGAAGACGGCCACGTGACCGCGGTGGTGCTGTCCGACGGCGCCGAGGTGCCCGCCGACCTGGTGGTCGTCGGCATCGGGTCCCGGCCGGCCACCGACTGGCTCGACGGCAGCGGTGTCGCTGTCGACAACGGCGTGGTCTGCGACGAGACGGGGCGCACCAGCGCTCCCAACGTGTGGGCGCTCGGCGATGTCGCGTCGTGGCGCGACGCCACCGGACATCAAGCCCGCGTTGAGCATTGGAGCAATGTCGCCGAGCAGGCCCGTGTCATCGTCCCGTCGATGCTGGGCCAGGAGGCGCCGTCGGTGATCGTCGTGCCGTACTTCTGGAGCGACCAGTACGACGTCAAGATCCAGTGCCTGGGTGAGCCGGAGGCCACCGACATCGTGCACATCGTCGAGGACGACGGCCGCAAGTTCCTGGCGTTCTACGAGCGGGACGGCGTGGTGGCCGGCGTGGTGGGCGGCGGCATGCCGGGCAAGGTCATGAAGACCCGCGCCAAGATCGCCAGCGGCGCCCCGATCGCCGACGTCCTCGGCTAGGTTCTCGCCGATTCAGCGGACGTCCAGGTCGTCGAGTCCGTGTGCGACGACGTCGAAGGCGTCCCCGAGCGCCTGGGGCAGTGACACAGACTCGTTGGCCAGCCAGTACTCGTAGGCCGACAGTGCAACGCCGAGCATCAGCCATGCGACCGACTGGGGGACCAGGTCACCCGTCTTGCCGCCGGTGCGTGCCGCCACGAAGTCCGAGACGACTCCGCGCCAGCCGGCGTACATGGTCATCGAGTGGGCCTGCAACTCGGCGGTTTGCAGGATCACGCGCATCCGCTGGCGGTGTCGTTCGGTTTCCGACTCGTCAAATGTGTTGAACGCCAGCAAGGCTGAGCGCAGCGCCGCGCTGACGGGTTCTGCCGCGTCTGCTGTGTCGAACAGAGTGCGGAAGTGCTCCAAGTGGGCATCGAAGTCGCCCCAGGGGATGGCGTTCTTCGACGGGTAGTAGCGAAACAGCGTGCGGCGGGCGATGCCCGATGCCGCGGCCACGTCGTCGACGCTCACTGAGCCGAACCCATAGTTCGCGAACAGGTCGAGCGCCACGTCGGTGATGTGGTCCTGGGTGGTGGAGCGCCGCCGGCCCACGCGGGCCCCGCCGGAACCCGCCGAACCACTTGTCATCGATCCACCCCTTTCTTTTCGGCACTCGATGCCATATTCTTGCGATCTCGATCACAATTGTCGAGAACCTGGGCCGAAGAAAGGGTGCTTTTCATGGAGCCGAGCCACGCAAATGAGACCGAGACCGAATTGGTGACCGAGACGCTGGTCGAAGAGGTCTCCATCGACGGGATGTGCGGGGTCTACTGACCGTGCCCGCCCACGCTGTGGGCGATCCGGCTGTGGCCGGGTCGGACTTCGACCCGGCGCTCAGCTGGCGTCTGCATCCGCAGGTGGCTGTGCGCCCGGAGCCCTTTGGCGCACTGCTGTACCACTTCGGCACCAGGAAGCTGTCGTTCTTGAAGAACCGCACCATCCTCGCCGTTGTGAACTCGCTGTCCGAACACCCCGACGCGCGCTCCGCCCTGCGGGCCGCCGGGGTCGATGAGCCCGACGAGGCGCCTTATTTGCACGCATTGAGCGTGCTGGTGACCTCGAACATGTTGATCTACAAGGATTCCCAATGACTTCGGTGGCACCGGTACCCCGATTGATCGAACAGTTCGAGCGTGGCCTCGACGCACCGATCTGCCTGACCTGGGAGCTGACCTACGCCTGCAATCTGGCGTGCGTGCACTGCCTGTCCTCCTCGGGCAAGCGCGACCCCCGCGAGCTGTCCACTCGCCAGTGCATGGACATCATCGATGAGCTCGAGCGCATGCAGGTCTTCTACGTCAACATCGGTGGCGGGGAACCGACTGTGCGCCCGGACTTTTGGGAGCTCGTCGACTACGCGACAGCCCACCATGTCGGGGTGAAGTTCTCCACCAACGGTGTACGCATCACCCCCGAGGTGGCGGCACGGCTGGCCGCCAGCGACTACGTTGACGTCCAGATCTCGCTGGATGGCGCCACCGCCGAGGTCAACGACGCCGTCCGGGGATCAGGCTCCTTCGACATGGCCACCCGCGCGCTGGAAAACCTGACCGCCGCCGGCTTCAAGGACGCCAAGATCTCGGTGGTCGTCACCCGGCACAACGTCGACCAACTCGACGAATTCAAGTCGCTCGCCGACCGCTACGGCGCGACCCTGCGCATCACCCGGTTGCGTCCCTCCGGACGCGGAGCCGACGTGTGGGACGAACTGCATCCCACCCCCGAACAACAGGTGACGCTCTACAACTGGCTGGTGGCCAAGGGCGAGCGCGTTCTGACCGGTGACTCGTTCTTTCACCTGTCCGGCCTCGGCGCCCCCGGCGCACTGGCGGGTCTGAACATGTGTGGCGCCGGGCGGGTGGTGTGTCTGATCGACCCCGTCGGTGACGTCTACGCCTGCCCGTTTGCCATCCACGACCGCTTCCTGGCCGGAAATGTGGTGCGCGAGGGCGGTTTTGACAACGTGTGGAAGTATTCGCCGCTGTTCACCGAGCTGCGCGAGCCGCAGTCGGCCGGCGCCTGCGGCAGCTGCGGGCACTACGACGCATGCCGGGGCGGCTGCATGGCTGCCAAGTTCTTCACCGGCCTGCCGCTGGATGGTCCCGATCCCGAGTGCGTCGAGGGTTACGGGACGCCGGCCCTGGCCACCGACCGGGACAAGCCCCGCCCGAGCGCCGACCACTCCCGGGGCAAGCCGATCATGCTGACCTTGTCCACCAGGCCCCCGGCCAAACCCTGCAACGAAAGTCCGATCTAGTCATGGCACGCGACACCTGGTTCGAAACGGTCGCTATCGCGCAGGAGCGCGCGAAGAAGCGGCTCCCCAAGTCCGCGTACGGCGCGCTCATCGGCGGCAGTGAAAAGGGGCTCACTGTCAATGGCAACAACGAGGCCTTCGACGAGCTCGGCTTCGCACCGCACGTCATCGGCGCCCTCGAAAAGCGCGACATGGCAACCACTGTCATGGGACAAGACATTTCGCTTCCAGTCCTGATCTCGCCGACCGGCGTGCAGGCCGTGCACCCCGACGGTGAAGTCGCCGTCGCGCGCGCGGCCGCGGCCCGCAACACCGCGATGGGGCTGTCCTCGTTTGCCAGCAAGCCGATCGAAGAGGTCGTCGCGGCGAACCCGAAGACGTTCTTCCAGATTTACTGGCTGGGCGACCGGGACGCGATCGCGGCCCGCGCCGAGCGCGCCCGCGCCGCCGGGGCCGTCGGTCTCATCGTGACCACCGACTGGAGCTTCAGTCATGGGCGCGACTGGGGCAGTCCGAAGATCCCGGAGAAGATGGATCTCAAGACCATGATCAAGATGAGCCCCGAGGCCGTGACGAGGCCGCGGTGGTTCCTGGAGTGGGCCAAGACCCTGCGTCCGCCGGCGCTGTCGGTGCCCAATCAGGCGGCCAAGGGTGAGGCCGGTCCGCCGTTCTTCGACGCCTACGGCCAGTGGATGGGCACACCCCCGCCGACCTGGGACGACATCGCCTGGCTGCGTGATCTGTGGGGTGGCCCCTTCATGCTTAAGGGCGTCATGCGTGTCGACGATGCCAAACGCGCTGTAGACGCGGGTGTTTCGGCGATCTCGGTGTCCAACCACGGCGGCAACAACCTTGACGGCACCCCGGCCTCGATCCGCGCACTGCCCGCTATCTCGGCGGCGGTCGGCGACCAGATCGAGGTGCTGCTGGACGGCGGCGTCCGCCGGGGCAGTGACGTGATCAAGGCGCTGGCGCTCGGGGCCCGCGCGGTCATGATCGGCCGGGCCTACCTGTGGGGCCTGGCCGCCAACGGGCAGGCCGGGGTGGAGAACGTCCTCGACATCTTGACCGGCGGTATCGACTCGGCCCTGCGCGGGCTCGGGAAGGCTTCGATTCACGACCTGACAGCCGAGGACATTCTGGTGCCGGACGGCTTCGTCCGGGCACTCGGAGTGCCGAAGTAAGGCGTGCGCTGATCCTGGCGTAAGCGAGGTTGTGGTGCTGGCGTGACTGACGGGACGGCGGTAAACCCTCTGGTGGGCCGGGCGGTCCCGAATGCGAAAGAAATCCGTCCTGTCCTCGAACAATTGGCGCACGGCAGGTGAATTCGGCCTACCATCACCGCGTGGCTTTCCGGCGCGAGTTGGGCAACTCGACATCGAGTCAACTTCGCGGCACCTCGCCAACGATCTTGATTCCCGTCGGCTCGACCGAACAGCACGGTCCGCACCTTCCGCTGGACACCGACACCCGCATCGCCACCGCGGTGGCCCGTACCGCCACCGAGGGCCTCAACGGCTCCGATCAAGATCAGTATCTGTTGGCGCCCGCGATCGCCTACGGCGCCTCAGGTGAGCATGAGGGCTTCCCGGGGACGGTGTCGATCGGCACCGCGGCGCTGACGGCAGTCCTGCTCGAGTACGGCCGCTCGGCCTGCGGCTGGGCCGGCCGGATCGTGTTCGTCAACGGCCACGGCGGCAATGTCGAGGCGATGCGCTCGGCGGTGCGCCTGCTGCGCGACGAGGGCCGTGACGCCACCTGGTGCCCGTGCATCGCCGAGGGCGGCGACGCCCATGCCGGCCATACGGAAACGTCTGTATTGCTACATATTTCACCTGCGGACGTGCAGACTGACGTCTGGTGTAGCGGGAACGGGGCGCCACTGGCTACCCTTTTGCCGCAGATGCGTGTCGGGGGGGTGGCCGCGGTTAGTGAGGTGGGCGTGTTGGGTGACCCGACGACGGCGACTCCGATGGAGGGTGCGCGCATCTTCGAGCAGATGGTCGCGGACTGTTCGCGACGCGTCGCTCAGTGGCGCCCGGCCGCTGACGGGATGTTGACATGACCCAGCCTCGGCTGCCCGACGGGTTTGCCGTACAGGTCGACCGCCGCGTGCGCACGCTCGCGGCGGGCTCCGCTCTGCTTGGCGGTTCACCGACCCGGCTGCTGCGGCTGGCGCCCGCCGCCCAGATTCTGCTGGACGGCGGCCGCCTGGAGGTTCGCGACGCCGTGAGCGCTCAACTGGCCCGCACCCTGCTCGATGCCACCGTCGCCCATCCGCGCCCGGCCGGGGGTCCGTCGCATCGCGACGTCACCGTGGTGATCCCGGTACGCGACAACCCGTTTGGGCTCTATCGCCTGGTGATGTCTCTGCGGGGCATGCGCGTGGTGGTCGTCGACGACGGTTCGCAAACGCCGGTGCAGCCGAGCGATTTCACCGGAGCACGCTGCGACGTCGAGGTTTTGCGTCATCCGCGCAGCAAAGGTCCGGCCGCGGCCCGCAATACCGGGATGGCTGCGTGCACAACGGATTTCGTTGCGTTTCTAGACTCCGACGTGGTGCCGCGCAGGGGCTGGCTGGAGGCGCTGCTTGGGCACTTCTGCGACCCCGCCGTTGCCCTTGTCGCTCCCCGCATCGTGGGGTTGGGGCACAGCGATCAGCTGATCGCCCGGTACGAAGCCGTCCGTTCGTCGCTGGATCTCGGTGAGCGTGAGGCGCCGGTGATGCCCTACGGCCCGGTGTCCTACGTGCCGAGTGCGGCGATCATCTGCCGACGGGCCGCGCTGCTGGACATGGGCGGCTTCGACGAGACCCTGCCCTCCGGTGAAGACGTCGACCTGTGCTGGCGGCTCATCGAGTCCGGTTCCCGGTTGCGCTACGAGCCGATCGCGTTGGTCGCCCACGAGCACCGCACAGAAATGCGAGAGTGGCTGGGCCGCAAGGCTTTCTACGGAAGCTCCGCCGCCCCTTTGTCTATCCGCCATCCCGACAAGACCGCGCCGGTGGTGATCTCCGCGTGGAGCCTTTTGGTGTGGCTGTTGATGGCGCTGGGGTCGATGTCGGGCTACCTGGCGTCTCTGGTCTTCGCGGGAGTGACCGCGCGGCGAACCGCCAAGGCGATGCAGAACACCGATGCTGGGATCTTCGACGTGGTGATCCTGGCCCTGCGTGGCATTGGTGCGGCCGCCCTGCAGTTGTCGGCGGCGGTGTGCCGCCACTACTGGCCGCTGGCTCTGGTCGCGGCCCTGATGTCCCGCCGGTGTCGGCAGGCGGTCTTGGTGGCCGCGGTGCTCGACGGGGTGAAGGACTGGATCACCCGCAACCCGAGCAACGACGTCGAGGGCAAACCCATCGGGCTGTTCGCGTATCTTTTGCTCAAACGCCTGGACGATCTGGCCTACGGTGCCGGCCTGTGGACCGGGGTGGTCCGGGAGCGCACCTTGCGGCCGCTGAAGCCGCAGATCAAAACCTGACCCGGTGGTCGACCACATCACTCACAGCGATGTTCTGATCGTCGGTGCCGGTAGCGCCGGATCCGTGCTGGCCGAACGACTCTCGGCCGACCCCGCACGCCGGGTCACGGTCGTGGAGGCAGGGCCCGGCCCGGGGGAGCCCGGGGTTCGCGAGCTCACCCACAACGGTCTGCAGCTGCCGATCGGCGGCGCCAGCCCGCTCGCCCGGCGCTACCCAACGCGGCTGACCGACGACCCGCAGCGCGGCGCCGAGATCGTACGGGGCGTGACAGTGGGGGGCTCCGGTGCGGTCAACGGCGGGTATTTCTGTCGCGCGTTGCCAGCCGATTTCGAGGGGCCCGCCGTGCCTGGGTGGTCGTGGTTGGACGTCCAGCCACACTATCGGGCTATCGAAACAGATCTTGACTTCCCCGATCGGGCTGACGGCGGCCCCATCTCGATCCGGCGGACCAGCGAATTCGTCGGCAGTACCGCCGCTTTCGTCGACGCCGTCAGGGCAGCCGACCTGCGCTGGCTGCCTGACCTCAACGCCGAGCCGGTGGGCGAGAACGCGCCGCCCGGAATCGGGGCGGTGCCTTTGAACATCGTCGACGGTGTCCGCTCCGGACCGGGTGCGGCATTTCTCGAACCGGCGGCAAACCGACCGAACCTGACCGTGCTGCCCCGCACCAGGGTGCTGCGTGTACGGATGTCCGCAGGCCGGGCAGTGGGCGTCGACACCCTCGGACCGACCGGCTTGGTGACACTCACCGCCGACCGGGTAGTGCTGTCGGCGGGGGCGATCGGTTCGGCACAGCTGCTGATGCTGTCCGGCATCGGGCCGGCAGCGGCCCTGCGCGCCGCAGGTATCTCGGTGGTGGCGGATCTGCCGGTAGGCCAGCGAACCTGGGACCACCCGGAGTGGGTGCTGGCCACCACGTGGGCAGTCGCCCCACAGCGTCCGGTGCTTGAAGTGGTCTTGGTGGCCGAGGGAGTCGAAATCCGGCCCTATACAGGCGGATTCATCGCAATGGTCGGTGACGGAACGCTGGGCCGACCGGACTGGCCGCACCTCGGTGTGGCGCTGATGTCACCTCGCGCGCACGGCAGGGTGGCACTGTTGTCGGCCGACCCGGCGGTGCCCCCGTTGATCGAACATCGTTACGACAGCGAGCCGGGCGATGTGGCAGCCCTACGCCGCGGCTGCGATTTAGCCGCGGAAATACTCAGCACCACAACCAAACTCGGCGAGCCGATGTGGTCGACCTCGCAGCATCTGTGCGGTAGTGCGCCGATGGGCGCCGACGGTGACGAGCATGCGGTCGTCGACCCGCGCTGCCGGGTGCGAGGCGTCGAGAATCTCTGGGTGGTGGACGGCTCGGTGCTGCCGCGGATCACTGGCCGCGGACCGCACGCGACGATCGCGATGATCGGGCATCGTGCCGCCGAATTCGTCGCCTGAGCGGTCTCGAGCCAAACAGACGTCGGCCTTGGGTAGAGTCACTCCATTGTTTGGGACTATCGGTCTTGCACAGTGAGTGGTCGTAGGAAACGTCACGGGAAGGATGCTGGGCGATGACGAGCCGACGCAGCGATCCGCGACCTGCGCGTTCACGCGCTCGGTTGCTGGATGCGGCAACGGCATTGCTGCGTACCGGTGGCCCCAGCGCGGTCACCGTCGACGCTGTCACCCGTGGAGCCAACGTCGCCAGAGCCACGCTGTACCGGCATTTCCCCAGCGGCAACGACCTGCTGGCGGCCGCCTTTCACAGCCTGATTCCACCGGCGCCCATGCCGCCTGAGTCGGGGTCGCTGCGGGATCGCCTCGTCGCATTGATGCAGGCGCAAGCCGACCTCATCTCGGAGACGCCGGTCCTGCTGACCGCGACGTACTGGCTGGCACTCGGTCCGGACATGGAGCACATCCCCGGAACATCCCTGGATGCCGACAGCCCCGAGGTGCGCACACTGCGGGAACGAGTGGCCCAGCAGTACGGCGCGCCGTTCGACGCGATTTTCGACAGCCCCGAGGCGCAACGTGAACTCGGTGAGGTGGACCGCGCCGAGGCCATCATGCTGCTGATCGGTCCGCTGGTGGCCGGGCGGATCAGCACGCTGGCCGATTTCGACTATCGCAAGTGTGCCCGTGCCGCGGTGGACGGCTTCCTTGCCGTCAACCGGGTCAGTGAAATCACTTCAGCGAGTAGCGAATCGGCAGGCGTTTGAGACCGCCGACGAAGGTGGTGGCCATCAGCTCTGGTTCGCCGGCCAGTTCGATGTCTTTGATCCGGGGCACGAGTTCGGTGAAGAAACTGTTCATTTCCATGCGGGCCAGCGCTGCACCCAGGCAGAAGTGCACGCCGTAGCCGAAGGACAGGTGTTTGTTGGGGTCGCGGCCGACGTCGAAGCGCATCGGGTCGTCGAAGACGTCTTCGTCGCGGTTGGCTGAAACGTAGGACAGCAGAACGGATTCACCTTTGGCGATGGGGACGCCGCGGACTTCGGTGTCGGCTTGGGAGGTGCGCATGAATTCCTTGACCGGAACGATGCAGCGGATCATTTCTTCTACGGCGGTGCCCATCAGGCTCGGATCGTTTTGCAGCCGGCGCAATTCGGCGGGGTTGCGTACCAATTCCAGCAGCCCGCCGGCGATTCCGGCGCTGGTGGTGTCGTGGCCGGCACTGGCGACGATCACGTAGTAGGAGGCGGTGTCCATATCGGACAGTGGTTGGCCGTCGATGGTGGCGTTGGCGATCGCCGAGGTCAGGTCTTCGGTGGGGTGTTCGCGGCGGGAAGCAGTCAACGCCGCGAAGTAGTTGAAGAAATCCAGTAGCACCGCAAGCATGTCGTCGGTGGAGCCGCCGCGCTGCAATTCGGTGTCGTCGCCGCCGAACATCTCCTGGGTGAGTTTGAGCATGCGGGGGAAGTCCGATTCCGGCAGACCCAGCAGGCTCAGGATGATGTACAGCGGGTATTTGACCGCGATCTCCCGGACGAAGTCCAGCTCGGGCCCCTGTTCGAGCATCTTGTCCACGTAAATCTTGGCCAGCTCGTCACAGCGGGCCTTCAAGGCGCGCATGGCTTTTGGCCGGAACCAGTCCGCGCCGATCTTGCGCATGTCGCGGTGGTGCGGATCGTCCATGTGGATGAGCGTGCGCAGCCCGATCCCGGCTTCCATCTGAGCGCGCAACGCGTCGTCAGCCGCGGCGATGGTCAGCAGAGGTCGCGGATCGTTGGTGAACAGGTCGTTCTGCCGCTCGATGTCCATGATGTCGGCGTGCTTGGTGATCGCCCAGAACGGCCGGTACCCCTCGGCTTCGACCCAGGACACCGGAGCATGTGCACGCAGATGAGCGAGGGACTCATGCAGCCGCTTCTCATCGGTGTAGCCCGTCGGGCTGGCCAGGACGCGCGCCCTTTTGTCCATGATCCGTGCGGTCATCGGGTCTCCTCGCTCGCCGACACCGATCGGTGTATCAAGAGAATTTGACGGGTGTCAGGTTTCTAGTGTCGGGCACGATTGTGCCAGGTGGCAGGTTTTTCGGCTAATTGCCAGGTCATGCCGCGGGGAGGTATCCGCGTAGGCTCGGATCTCGTGCGAGAGCGTTCGAGTAGCCGACCAATTCGGCGCGCGACCGGGCTGCTGCTGGGTCTGGCGATGCTCGTCGCATGCACGCGGGGCACCACCCCGATGCGTCCGCAGCCGGCGCCGGTCGCCGGGCCCGGCCCGGCGGTTGTGCAGACTGCAACGGGTGCTGTGCGCGGTGTCGTCAGCCCGGGCTACCGGGTGTTCGAAGGTATTCCGTACGCCGCCGCACCGGTGGGGCCGCTGCGCTTTCAGCCGCCCCAGCCGGCCGCGCCCTGGCCGGGGGTGCGGGACGCCACCAAGCCGGGCCTGCGCTGTATCCAGGACACCAGTATCGATCCCGACTACGGCCGGCCCACCGGCGAGGACTGTCTCAACCTCAATGTGTGGAGCCCTGACGGTGCCATCAAGTCCAGCCAGAAACCGGTCATGGTGTGGATTCACGGCGGTAGCTTCCTCAACGGCAGCGCCGATATCTACGACGCGCGTTGGCTGGCGACCCAGGGCGACATCGTCGTCGTCACCATCAACTACCGATTGGGCACCATGGGGTTCCTGGCGCACCCGGCGCTGAGCCCCGACGGCAATATCGGCAACTACGGATTCGCCGACCAACAGGCGGCGCTGCGGTGGGTGCATGACAACATCGCCGAATTCGGAGGTGACCCAAGCAAAGTGACGATCGCGGGGGAGTCGGCGGGCGCGATGTCGGTCTGCGACCACCTGGTCGCCCCGGACTCTGCCGGGCTGTTCCGGGCCGCGATCCTGCAGAGCGGGCCGTGTCAGGCCCAAGCCGATCGCGCCACCGCTCAGCAGGTCAGCACTGACTACGCGACCGGCGTCGGCTGTACCGACCCCGAGGCGGTTGCCGCGTGCCTGCGTTCACTGCCGACCAAGACATTGCAGAGCGCCCCCTTCTATGTTGGGTTCGGCCCCGACAAGCTCATCGGTCCGGTCACCGGAACCGATCGCCTGCCCACCGACCCCATGACCGCGTTCGCCCTGGATCGGGCGCCTCGCGTCCCGGTGCTGGTGGGCAGCAACGGCGACGAGTTCGCCATGTTCACGGCCATCCGATATCTGAAAAACGGTCGGCTGCCGCCCTATCCAAAGCTGTTGTCCGATACTTTCGGCGCCGACGCGGCCGCGGTGGCGCAGCGCTATCCGCTTGAGCGGTTTGGCGGCAGCGAAGGCCTTGCTTATTCCGCGGCGGTCACCGACAGCATATTCGCTTGCCCGACAGATCGAATCGCGTCCGGACTCGCGCACACCGGTCCGGTCTATGCCTACGAATTCAACGACCGGACGGCGCCGGCGCCGGATCCGTTGCGCGCGGCACCATTCCCGGTCGGTGCCAGCCATTCCCTGGAGTTGCGCTATCTGTTCGACGTGGGGGGCGCGCCACCACTCGATCCCGCGCAGCGACAGCTCTCCGACGAGATGGTCGCGTACTGGAGCCAATTCGTGAAGACCGGCGCACCTGACGTCTCCGGGCTACCGGACTGGCCGCGGCTGGGTACCGACGGGGCTACCGGGAAGTGGCTGTCGCTGCAGACCGGGCAGCTCTCGATCACCGAGGATTTCGGTCCGCGACACCTGTGCCCGTTCTGGGCAGTCCTGAAGGGGAACCGCTAGTGTCTCCAGCGTGGATGGGCGACGACGGCCAGGGCATCGGCCACGTCCGACGACAGTGGCCTACGCTGGGGCCCGCTTGCGCGAACCCACTGCTGGAAAGCAAAATCTGCTGCGGCAAAAGATAATTGGACGAGAAGTCCTGGCCGGCTGTCCTCGGCCGCGTCCACAACCATCCGCGCAGCCATTAGCTGAACCATCTGGTCACGGTCTGCGGCGGACAGCAGGGTCGCCCGGTCGAGCAGCTCGGGTGCGGTCAGGATGGCCGCTCGCCAGTTCTCCAGGTCGACATCCTCGAATGACTCGACTCGGCTCACGATCGCGGCGGCCAGCGCGACGTCGGGTGGCTCACCGGCCGGTCGGCGGGTGAACAGCGACGCGATCGCGGCATTTCCACGCTGCACCGCACCGAGCACCAGGTCCTCCTTGGTGGCCACGTGGCGGAAAAACGTGCGTGGCGACACCGACGCTTCGGCAGCGATGTCATCGGTGGTGACGTTGCCGAATCCCCGTGCGGCGAAAAGCCGGTACGCCGCCGCATGGATGTCGGCACGTACCTGCGCCCGCTGCCGGTCACGCAGTGACGGTGGCCGATCGGCGGGCGGGCTGGTCACCTGTACATTCCCATGCCGCCGTCGACATGGATGGTCTGCGCGGTCAGGTAGGAGGCATCGGAACTGACCAGGAAGGCCACCATCGGTCCGATATCGGCCTGCGTGTCACCGATCCGCCGCAGCGGGATGCCCTTGACGATCTTGTTGTAGACCTCCGGGAATTCCTCGCTCCAGCCGGCCACACCGTCGGATTGAGCGAAGGGGCACACCACGTTCACCCGGATGTTGTCTTTACCCCATTCCAGCGCAGCTACTTTCGAGATTCCCCGAATCGCTTCCTTGGCCCCCGCATATGCACCGAAGGTTTTCTGCCCGGCGGTGCCGGAGCCGGAGCCGAAGTTCACGATGGACCCGCCGCCGGCCGCCTTGAGCGCCGGGTACGCCGCCTGCATCAGGAAAAACGTAGCCCGCGGCCCGGTGTCGAAGACCAGGTCGAAATCGTCGAGCGTGATGTCGGTGAACACCTTGGGCTCGTTGGTCGCGATCGCATTGTTGATCAACGCGTCGATGCCACCCAATGTCTGGACCGCCTCGTCGACGATGCGTTGATAACTGGACCGGTCGCATAGATCGGCCACCAGCGGCACGGCGCGCCCCTCGACTCCGAAGGTGCCCGCGACGTCGGCCACTGCCGGGTCGCGGTCTACCATCAGGACCGCTGCGCCCCGCTCTAGGAGCGCCGCTGTGACGCCTTTACCCACTCCGCGCGCTGCGCCGGTCACGATGACCCGCAGGCCTGCCAGGGATGCGGAATGCCAATAGGTGTCCTCAGCGTGCAGGGCCACGGTGTAGCTCCTCCGATGTTCTTGCCGCACCGGGGAATTCAATGAATTCCACAGCTGTACCGTCGGGATCTTTCACGAAAAACATTCGCACCCCTGCTATTTCGAACGGCTCCTGGTCAGGCCGATAACCGGCTGCCTCTACCCGTCGATAGGTGTCGTCGAGGTCGGTGACTGACAGCGAGATGTTCTGGTTGCCGACGATGGATCGCCTCGGCGGCCGGCTTTCGATCCCCAGCGAGAGCAGTTCGAGCACCACGCCACCCACCAGGCCGCCGACCACGCGGCCCTGATTGCCGCCAGTGCCGCCCAGCGCGTGGTCGAACGGCTCACCGCCCATCGTCTGGTCGAAGATCACGTCCATGGCCAGTAACCCACGATAGAACTCGAGTGCCCGATCCATGTCGGTGACGCCGACCACCAGATGGGAAAAGCGAAGGTCGCCAAGGGGTTCCACGGACTACCGGGCCAGGTCGGGGGCGGCTCGGCCGGTGATCATCGGCAGGTCCAGGTAGGTCTTGATGCCCGGACCGGCCTGGCAGACAAGAGGGATGGCACTGATGCAGTGGTTGGCGGTCACCACCACACCGGGGTTGCGTTCGAGGCCCTCGGCGACCGTCTCGGGTTGTAGGCCCTTGAACGTGAGCAAGACGTCGGGATCGCCGGTGACTTCGACCTCGAAGCGCTCACCCTTCTCGCCGATCGTCCACGGCGGGTCGAGCTCGACCTCGCACATCAGCCAGTTGACCGCAGCGGTGACGACCGGCTGGTCGTCGACGATGGCCTGCCACTTGAACCGGCGCGCGGCCACGGTGCCCGCCTCCATCGGAACGACGAGCTCGTCGGTTCCGGTGACCGCGACGGCCACTTCTTGGGTGGACCGGATACGCGGTTCGGCGCGGAAACCCAATTGGTCGGCGACCATCCGCACCGACTGTTTGAATCCGGCTTCCAGCAGCGCGGCCATGGGTCCGCTCATGGCTTGTTCCGGAGTCAGGCCGAAGCCCATCACCTCGCGCACCACCAGTGGCGCGTTGTAGGTGCGGATATCGGAGAACTCCTCGGCCCGGACGTGGGTGATAGCCGACGTCAGCCCTGAGATCATCAGCGGGAAGCGTTCGGTGATCCCGCCGGGATGAATCCCGGAGCCGTGCAGCGTGGAGTTGCCTGCCGCGCACGCCTCTTCGAGGGCTTGCACAGCGGGGTTCTCCCGGTCCGGGTAGACCCAGCCGACCGGGGTCACCACGTTCTTGCCCGAACGCAGGATCTTGGCGACGACTTGATCGTCGGGCAGCAGAGGGGAGTACATGACGCAGTCGGCGTCCAGCGCAAGCAGCTCGTCGATGTCGGTCGTCGCCGCCACCCCGACATGGGCCTCGCCGATCACCTCGCCGACGTCGCGGCCGTGCTTGTCGGCGCTGTGCACCCAACAGCCGACGAGCTCGAGTTCGGGGTGCCGCAAGACACCCTGGATTGCCGCCTTGCCTACCCCGCCGGTTGCCCACTGGATTACGCGATACATACCGGCATGCTATGCCGATATGGCAGTAACTGTCACAAAATCAATCCCGGTATGTGCACATCCGTTCTAACTCGGGCATCGGCCGGCCGTACTGTCATCAGACGGGTCGCCAAGTTATCGGGGGAACGATGAACGATCGTCGTTTGAATCGGACTGGCGGCATCGCGGGCCTCGCGTACTTAGTCATCGCCTCGGCTGCCGCGGCCATCACCAGCAAGCCACCGGGACCCCATGCGAGCAACCAGTCAGTTCAGCACTTCTTCATCGAATACCAGGGGCGGTTGGTAGCTCAAGGATGGCTGTACGCCCTGGCCACCGGCTTGGTCATCTGGTTCGCGGTCGCAGTCCGGCGCGTGCTCTACGCGGCCTCGTCCGGTCGTCATCTCGGCGACCTGTTCTTCGTGGGCACTGTCGCCGTCGGTGCCCTGTCGTTCGTCTCGATGTCCATCCGGATCGTTGCGGCCGGAGCGGCGGCTGAGCTGTCGGCTTCGGCGGTGCGCGCGGTGGGGACTGATTTCAGCCTGGTCCTCCTCGCCCTGTGCGGGTTCATCGTCGCTCTCTCGGCGATCGGCTACGCCTGCTGTGTGATCCCCGACGGGCTGCTGCCCCGCTGGACGGGCTGGTTGGCCATCGTTGCGGCAACCGTCAATGTGGCGGGAACGGCCAGTGTCTTCGTCACCGACGGCCCGTTGTCGATCGAGGGTGGGTTCGCCACGGTGTTGCCTGTTGCGGCTACCGCAGCGTGGTATCTCGGGACCTCGATCAGCATGTTCACCGCGCGCGACGAGACGCTCTCGCAGCCGCTCTGAGCAGGCCGTGCAGGGATTTGGATCAGGTTCCGACCGGATTTGGCTGGTGCCGCGATCTAAGGCATACTGTTCGGGTTGCCTTGAGCAGGGTTCGCCCCCATTGGGAGCGGTGCCGCTCAAGGTATACGACCGGCGCCCAAACGGGCGCGTCCGGTCCCAATCTCGGAGCGCGACGGTTTTCACCGCGCCTGCGGGGCTGCGTTAGGGCGACACACCCGACCGCGGGGGCCGGAGCACCAGGACAGGTAAAGAGCGGCGGCAACAGCCAGCGCGACGCCTTCGGGCGAGAGCGCATGACCACCGTGTCCCGCTATGGGACCGAGCAGGAATGAAGGTAGGAGAAGCGTGGCGGGACAAAAGATCCGCATCAGGCTCAAGGCCTACGACCACGAGGCCATCGATGCCTCGGCGCGCAAGATCGTGGAGACGGTCACCCGTACCGGCGCGAGCGTGGTTGGTCCAGTGCCGCTGCCGACGGAAAAGAACGTGTACTGCGTCATCCGCTCCCCGCATAAGTACAAGGACTCGCGGGAGCACTTCGAGATGCGTACACACAAGCGACTCATCGACATCCTCGACCCGACGCCGAAGACCGTTGACGCGCTCATGCGCATCGATCTTCCGGCGAGCGTCGACGTCAACATCCAGTAGGAGACCCGAAAAAAATGGCTAGAAAAGGCATTTTGGGCACCAAGCTGGGCATGACACAGGTGTTCGACGAGAACAACCGCGTCGTCCCCGTCACGGTCGTCAAGGCCGGACCCAATGTGGTGACCCGCATCCGCACGCCCGAGCGCGACGGCTACAGCGCCGTGCAGTTGGCCTACGGCGAGATCAGCCCCCGCAAGGTGAACAAGCCCGTCACCGGTCAGTACGCCGCCGCCGGGATCAACCCGCGCCGGCATCTGGCCGAGCTTCGTCTGGACGACGAGGCCGCGGCCGCCGAGTACGAGGTCGGCCAGGAGCTGACGGCGGAGATCTTCGCCGACGGCGCCTACGTCGACGTCACCGGCACCTCCAAGGGCAAGGGCTTCGCCGGCACGATGAAGCGTCACGGCTTCAAGGGCCAGGGCGCCAGCCACGGTGCCCAGGCAGTTCACCGCCGGCCGGGTTCGATCGGTGGCTGTGCCACCCCGGGGCGTGTCTTCAAAGGCACCCGGATGTCGGGCCGCATGGGTAGCGACCGTGTCACCACGCAGAACCTGGTGGTGCACAAGGTCGATGCCGAAAACGGCGTGCTGTTGATCAAGGGCGCGGTTCCCGGCCGCAACGGCGGGCTCGTGGTGGTTCGCACGGCAGTCAAACGAGGTGAGAAGTGACTCTGAAGATTGACGTTCGCACTCCGGACGGCAAGAAGAACGGCACGGTGGAACTACCGGCTGCCCTCTTTGATCTGGAACCCAACATCGCGTTGATGCACCAGGTCGTGACCGCGCAGCTGGCCGCCAAGCGGCAGGGCACGCACGCGACCAAGACTCGCGCTCAGGTCTCCGGCGGCGGCAAGAAGCCGTACCGCCAGAAGGGCACCGGTCGTGCTCGCCAGGGTTCGACCCGCGCTCCGCAGTTCACCGGCGGTGGCGTCGTGCACGGCCCGCAGCCGCGTGACTACAGCGAGCGCACGCCCAAGAAGATGATCCGCGCTGCGTTGCGCAGTGCGCTGTCGGACCGGGCTCGCAACGAGCGGATCCACGCGGTGACCGAGCTGCTGAGCGGCCAGACCCCGTCGACCAAGAGCGCCAAGGCGTTCCTGGGCGCGCTGACCGACCGCCGCAAGGTGCTGGTCGTGATCGGCCGAAGCGACGAGGTCGGCGCGAAGAGCGTGCGCAACCTTCCCGGTGTGCACGTGATCTCGCCCGATCAGCTCAACACCTACGACGTACTCAACGCCGACGACGTGGTGTTCAGCGTGGAAGCGCTGGATGCCTACATCAGCTCGAACACCAAACAGGACGAGGAGGTTTCGGCCTGATGGCAACCATCACTGATCCCCGCGACATCATCCTGGCCCCGGTCATCTCGGAGAAGTCCTATGGACTGATCGAGGACAACGTCTACACGTTCGTCGTCGCACCCGGCTCGAACAAGACGCAGATCAAGATCGCCATCGAGAAGATCTTCAAGGTGAAGGTCGACTCGGTGAACACGCTCAACCGGCAGGGCAAGCGCAAGCGCACCCGCGCCGGCTACGGACAGCGCAAGAGCACCAAGCGCGCGATCGTGACCTTGGCCCCCGGCAGCAAGCCGATCGAACTCTTCGGCGCACCGGCCTAGTCCGGCAACGATTAGAACTCAGGAATAGATAATGGGAATTCGCAAGTACAAGCCGACGACCCCCGGTCGCCGCGGTGCCAGCGTCTCCGATTTCTCCGAGATCACTCGCTCGACTCCGGAGAAGTCGCTGATCCGCCCGCTGCACGGCACCGGTGGTCGTAACGCGCACGGCCGAATCACCACCCGCCACAAGGGCGGTGGGCACAAGCGTGCCTATCGGGTGATCGACTTCCGGCGCAACGACAAGGACGGCGTCAACGCCAAGGTCGCACACATCGAGTACGACCCGAACCGCACCGCGAACATCGCGCTGCTGCACTTCCTGGATGGCGAGAAGCGCTACATCATTGCGCCCCAGGGACTCAAGCAGGGCGACGTGGTGGAGTCCGGCGCCAACGCCGACATCAAGCCGGGCAACAACCTGCCGATGCGCAACATCCCGGCCGGTACGTTGATCCACGCTGTGGAGCTGCGTCCCGGCGGCGGCGCCAAGCTTGCCCGTTCGGCCGGCTCGAGCATCCAGCTGCTGGGCAAGGAAGGCGCCTACGCCTCCCTGCGTATGCCCTCGGGTGAGATCCGCCGCGTCGACGTGCGCTGCCGCGCCACTGTCGGCGAGGTCGGCAACGCCGAGCAGGCGAACATCAACTGGGGCAAAGCTGGCCGCATGCGGTGGAAGGGCAAGCGCCCCACGGTCCGTGGTGTCGTGATGAACCCGGTCGACCACCCGCACGGTGGTGGCGAGGGCAAGACCTCCGGTGGTCGCCACCCGGTCAGCCCGTGGGGTAAGCCCGAAGGCCGCACCCGCAAGCCCAACAAGCCGAGCGACAAGCTCATCGTCCGTCGCCGGCGCACCGGCAAGAAGCGCTAGGCAGGAGTAGATAGATGCCACGCAGCCTGAAGAAGGGTCCGTTCGTCGACGACCATCTGTTGAAGAAGGTCGACGTCCAGAACGAGAAGAACACCAAGCAGGTCATCAAGACCTGGTCGCGTCGTTCGACCATCATCCCCGACTTCATCGGTCACACCTTCGCCGTCCACGACGGTCGCAAGCATGTGCCGGTGTTCGTCACCGAGGCGATGGTGGGCCACAAGCTGGGCGAGTTCGCCCCGACGCGCACTTTCAAGGGTCATATCAAGGACGACCGGAAGAGTAAGCGGCGATGACGACGACTGAATATCCTTCCGCCACCGCTGTTGCGAAATACGTGGGGATCTCGGCGAGCAAGGCGCGCCGGGTGATCAACCTGGTCCGCGGCAAGTCTGTGGAAGAGGCGCTGGACATCCTGCGCTGGGCACCGCAGCAGGCGAGCGAGCCCCTCGCCAAGGTGATCGCCTCGGCCGCGGCGAATGCGCAGAACAACAACGGCCTGGACCCGGCGACCCTGGTGGTCGCCACCGTCATGGCCGACGAGGGCCCGACCGCCAAGCGCATCCGGCCGCGCGCCCAGGGGCGTGCGTACCGAATCCGCAAGCGCACCAGCCACATCACCGTGATCGTCGAGAGCCGTCCGGCCCGCAACGAGCGGTCCGCACAGTCGGCTCGCTCGCGTCGCGCGCAGGGCAGCAAGGCCGCCGCAACCGCGCCGGCTAAGAAGGCCCCGGCTAAGAAGGCTCCGGCCGCCAAGGCGACGGTCGAACAGACGAAGGAGGGCTCGGAGTAGTGGGCCAGAAAATCAACCCCCACGGCTTCCGGCTCGGTATCACCACCGACTGGAAGTCCCGGTGGTACGCCGACAAGCAGTACGCGGACTACGTCAAGGAAGACGTGGCGATCCGGCGGCTGCTGGCCACCGGTCTCGAGCGCGCCGGCATCGCCGATGTGGAGATCGAGCGCACCCGTGACCGGGTTCGCGTTGACATCCACACCGCGCGTCCGGGCATCGTGATCGGTCGCCGCGGCACCGAGGCCGACCGCATCCGCGCCGACCTGGAGAAGCTGACCGGCAAGCAGGTTCAGCTGAACATCCTCGAGGTGAAAAACCCCGAGAGCCAGGCGCAGTTGGTCGCCCAGGGTGTCGCCGAGCAGCTGAGCAACCGCGTGGCGTTCCGCCGCGCGATGCGCAAGGCCATCCAGTCGGCCATGCGGCAGCCCAACGTCAAGGGCATCCGCGTGCAGTGCTCGGGTCGCCTTGGCGGCGCCGAGATGAGCCGCTCGGAGTTCTACCGCGAAGGCCGCGTGCCGCTGCACACCCTGCGTGCCGACATCGACTACGGACTGTACGAGGCCAAGACCACGTTCGGCCGTATCGGCGTGAAGGTGTGGATCTACAAGGGCGACATCGTCGGTGGCAAGCGTGAGCTGTCCGCCGCCGCACCTGCCGCCGACCGCCCGCGCCGCGAGCGTCCGTCGGGCACCCGCCCGCGCCGCAGCGGTGCGTCGGGTACCACCGCGACGAGCACCGAAGCCGGCCGCGCCGCCAGTGAAGAGACCGCGGAGTCCGCAGTGCCGGTCACCGCGGAGGCTCCCGCTGTCGAGCCCGCCGCTGAAAGCACGGAGAGCTAGACCATGTTGATTCCCCGTAAAGTCAAGCACCGCAAGCAACACCACCCCAGGCAGCGTGGTATTGCCAGCGGTGGCACGTCGGTGACATTCGGCGACTACGGCATCCAGGCACTGGAGCACGCCTACGTCACCAACCGGCAGATCGAGTCCGCTCGTATCGCCATCAACCGACACATCAAGCGTGGCGGCAAGGTCTGGATCAACATCTTCCCCGACCGTCCGCTGACCAAGAAGCCCGCGGAAACCCGTATGGGTTCGGGCAAGGGCAGCCCCGAATGGTGGGTGTCGAACGTCAAGCCCGGCCGCGTGCTGTTCGAGCTGAGTTACCCCGACGAGAAGATCGCCCGGGAAGCCCTGACGCGTGCGATCCACAAGTTGCCGATCAAGGCACGCATCGTGACCCGAGAGGAGCAGTTCTGATGGCAGTGGGCGTCAACGCCGGTGAACTGCGTGAACTCACCGACGAAGAATTGACCGACAAGCTGCGGGAGTCCAAGGAAGAGCTGTTCAACCTGCGCTTCCAGATGGCGACCGGTCAGTTGGACAACAATCGCCGGCTCCGCGTCGTGCGTCAGGAGATTGCGCGCATCTACACGGTGCTGCGCGAACGTGAACTGGGTCTGGCCTCCGGACCCGCTGGTGAGGAATCGTAAAATGGCAGATGACACTAAGAAAGAGGCCGGTCCCGAGCACACTCCGGCCACCGAGAAGCCCCGTGGTCGTCGTAAGACGGTCATCGGCTACGTGGTCAGCGACAAGATGCAGAAGACGATCGTGGTCGAGCTGGAATCTCGCAAGAGCCACGCGCTCTACGGCAAGATCATCCGGACCACCACGAAGGTCAAGGCGCACGACGAGAACGGCGATGCCGGTGTCGGCGACCGCGTCTCGCTGATGGAAACCCGTCCGCTGTCGGCGTCCAAGCGCTGGCGGCTGGTCGAGGTTCTCGAGCGCGCCAAGTAAGTTCGATCGGTAGAAACCCCCGTCGGAATGGACGGGGGTTTTTGCGTGTGCGGAGTTACCGTGTGGTCGTGCCCGACGAATTGATCGCCGTGTACGACGCCGGAGGCACCGAGATCGGTTCGGCGCCGCGCTCGCGTGTCTACGCCGACGGCCTGTGGCATGCCAGCGCCGGTGTCCTGGTCCGCTCGATCGATGGCCAGCGCATCTATGTGCATCGACGCACCGACACCAAGGCCGTGTTCGCCGGCATGCACGACTGCTTGGCCGGCGGCGTGATCGATCCCGGGGAGACCCCGCTTGAGGCAGCCACCAGGGAACTGCGCGAAGAACTCGGCATCGACGGGGCGCCGCTGACCGATCCGGTCGCCGCGAGCTGGGATGGCCAGTGGGCAGGAAGACCGATGCGATGTCATCTGTTCGCTTATCAGATTCGGCATGACGGGCCGGTCCGACACCAGCCTGAGGAGATCGCCGACGGCTGGTGGTGGACCGACGCGGAACTTCAGACCAGCCTGGCTGATCCGGGTTGGCCGTTCGTCCCCGATACGAGGATCCTGCTCCCGCATTTGCTGATTCGATGAACGCCCCACAGACCTGATACGGGCGAACTCCGGCTCCTTGAGATCGTGAAGACCCGGGCCGACGTCGCCACCCACGCCTACCGACAATCGCCAACGATGGTGATGGCCAACCAGTTTGGCGGCTGTACCAGGTCTACGAGCCGGCGCCGGAAAGCTGGGGCGGCACCGCGTGGCGGGTGTAGTCTTCGGGCCAAGCGCCCAACGCCGACCGGAATGAGCACCGATGACCGCTGAATTCAACGGCACGATCGCACTCGACATCCGTGACTCCGAGCCGGACTGGGGGCCGTACGCGGCGCCCAAGGCGCCGGACAACGCACCCAACGTGCTCTACCTGGTGTGGGACGACATCGGCATCGCGACGTGGGACTGCTTCGGCGGCCTGGTGGAGATGCCGGCGATGACGCGGATCGCGCAGCGGGGTGTTCGGCTCTCCCAATTCCACACCACCGCGTTGTGCTCACCGACCCGGGCGTCGCTGCTCACCGGTCGCAACTCCACGACCGTTGGCATGGCCACGATCGAGGAATTCACTGAGGGTTTCCCCGGTATCAATGGGCGCATTCCGGATGACACCGCGCTGATCTCGGAGGTACTCGCCGAGCGCGGCTACAACACCTATTGCGTGGGCAAGTGGCACCTCACCCCGATCGACGAGTGCAGCGTGGCAGCCACCCGGCGGCATTGGCCGCTGTCGCGTGGCTTCGAACGGTTCTACGGATTCATGGGCGGCGAAACCGACCAGTGGTATCCCGAGCTGATCTACGACAACCATCCTGTGGAGGCGCCGGCCACCCCGGAAGAGGGCTACCACCTCTCGGAAGACTTGGCGGACAAGGCAATCGAGTTCATTCGTGACTCTACGATGATTGCCCCGGACAAGCCATGGTTCACCTATCTATGCCCCGGCGCAGGGCACGCACCGCACCACATCTTCAAGGAGTGGGCCGACCGCTACGCGGGCAGCTTCGACATGGGCTACGAGCGCTACCGCGAGATCGTGCTGGAAAACCAGAAGAAGCTCGGGGTCGTGCCGCCCGACACCGAACTGTCGGCGGTGAACCCCTACGCGGATGTCACCGGACCCAACGGCGAGCCGTGGCCACTGCAAGACACCGTGCGGCCGTGGGACTCGCTGAGCGATGACGAGAAGCGGCTGTTCGCCCGCATGGCAGAGGTTTTCGCCGGTTTCCTGTCCTACACCGACGCCCAGATCGGGCGGATCCTGGATTTCCTGGAGGAGTCCGGGCAGTTGGACAACACCATCATCGTGGTGATCTCCGACAACGGTGCCAGCGGTGAGGGTGGCCCCAACGGCTCGGTCAACGAGGGGAAGTTCTTCAACGGCTACATCGACACCGTCGAGGAGAGCATGGCGTTCTTCGACGAGCTGGGCAGCCCGAAGACGTACAACCACTACCCAATCGGCTGGGCGATGGCGTTCAACACGCCCTACAAGCTGTACAAGCGCTACGCGTCTCACGAGGGCGGCATCGCTGACACGGCAATCATCTCCTGGCCCAACGGGATTGCGGCGCACGGGGAGTTCCGGGACAACTACGTGAACGTCGCCGACATCACCCCCACGATCTACGAGCTGCTGGGCGTCGTGCCGCCGGAGACCGTGCGGGGTATTCCTCAGAAGCCGCTCGACGGCGTGAGTTTCAAAGCCGCCCTTGATGATCCGTCCGCCGAGACGGGCAAGGAGACCCAGTACTACACGATGCTGGGCACTCGCGGCATTTGGCACAAAGGGTGGTTCGCCAACACTGTGCACCCCGCGTCCCCGGCCGGGTGGTCGAACTTCGACAAAGACCGCTGGGAGCTCTACAACATCGAGAACGACCGCAGCCAGTGCCGCGACCTGGCTGCCGAGCATCCGGACAAAGTGGCAGAGATGGAGGCGCTGTGGTTCTCCGAAGCCGAGAAGTACAACGGTCTGCCGCTTTCTGACCTCAACATGCTCGAGACGCTCGGGCGTCAGCGTCCGACGCTGGCCGGCAATCGCCCGCGATACATCTATTACCCCCATACCGCGCCCGTTCCGATGGGTGCCTGCGTGATGATCGCCGGCCGTTCGTTCTCGGTGCTGGCCGAGGTGAACGTCGAGAGCCCGGACGCTGAGGGCGTATTGCTCAAGCAGGGGGCAGGCCACGGCGGGTACGTGTTGTTCGTCGCAGACGGGCGGCTGCAGTTCGTCTACAACTTCTTCGGTGAGGAAGAACAGCGGGTGATCGCGCCCGACCCGGTGCCGCTCGGCGACCACACCCTGGGGGTGGCGTATGCCCGCACCGGCACGGTCGACGGCAGCCACACACCCGTCGGCGATGTGAGCTTGTACGTCGACGGCGACGTGGTCGCCACGGCGACGGGCGTCAAAGCCCATCCGTTCACCTTCGGGTTGGCCGGCGGCGGGGTCAGCGTCGGGCGAAACCTCGGACAGTCGGTGTCGGCGGCTTACCGGGCGCCGTTCGACTTCCGGGGCGGAACCATCAGCCGGGCGACCATCGACGTCTCGGGTGCGCCCTATCGCGACGCGGAGCGAGAACTCGCAGCGGCTTTCGCCAGGGACTGAGGGTCGCGTCATACTGGACGGGTGACTCGGCTGGTGTGCACCGCTGCGGCGGTGCTCGTGCTAGCCGTCCCGGGGGTTGCCGCATGTGTGCGGGACAGTGCGGGAACAGCTGTTCGTGACGAGGCGGCTTCTTCGTCGACCGGTGTCGCATCACCGTCGACCAGAGTGACCGACACTCCGGAATCCTCCGAGCCGGGAGTCCTGGAAACCACCCGCGTGCCGGTGCCGCCCAACGCCATGGTGTGCCGCCCCGAGCAGTCCGGACCGACGGCGCTGGCCACCGTCGCCGACCCGGTCGCGCCCCGGATCACAGTCCGCGTGCCGGACGGGTGGTCGTCGAAGAAGGGGACCGCTGACGTCGGCCTTGTGTTGTCCGGGCCCGACGACATGGTCGCTTCCGTCACCATCGCGGCCACTCTGCTGGACCCGGCCGCGGCTTTCACGCGGTACGGCGACGATGTGATGGCCAGATTCCCGATCAGCACGCTGAGCCTGCTGCCCGGCGACTTCTGCGGCTTCAGCGGGCAGAAGCTGATGGGCACGTGGGCCAGGGATCCCGACGCGTCGCTCGAATACCAGGACCGCATCGCCCACATCTGGACCAACACCGCCAACTATCTAGTGGCCGTCCACGTTGAGGCGCCGGCGGGAACGCCCGGCTTCGACGCCGCTGCCTCGGTGCTGACCGACGATTTCAACGTCGTCATACCCTGAGCCCATGCTCACTGAGCTCGTCGAGGTGCCCGGCGGTTCGTTCCGGATGGGGTCGACCAGTTTCTACCCCGAGGAAGCACCGATCCACACCGCGACCGTGGGGGCGTTCGCCATCGAGCGGCACCCGGTGACCAACGCCCAGTTCACCGAATTCGTCGCCGCCACCGGGCACGTCACCGTCGCTGAGAGACCCCTGGATCCGGCGTTGTATCCCGGTGTCGCCGAAGCTGATCTGCTGCCGGGATCGCTGGTGTTCCGCGCGACGCCGGGCCCGGTGGATCTGCGGGACTGGCGGCAGTGGTGGGACTGGGCGCCCGGCGCGAGCTGGCGCGCGCCTTTCGGCCCGGGCAGCGACGTCGCCGACAAGCCGGACCACCCCGTCGTCCAAGTCGCCTATCCCGACGCGGTCGCGTATGCGCGCTGGGCCGGCCGGCGATTGCCGACCGAGGCGGAGTGGGAGTTCGCGGCCCGGGGTGGCAGCACTGCGGCCTACGCCTGGGGTGATGAGCCGACGGTCGGGGGAGCGCTGATGGCCAATACTTGGCAGGGCCGCTTCCCGTTCCGCAACGACGGCGCGCTGGGCTGGGCGGGCACCTCGCCGGTCGGAACCTTCCCGCCGAATGCGTACGGCCTGGTCGACATGATCGGCAACGTGTGGGAGTGGACGACGACGCGGTATACGGCTCATCACGCCGTGCCTGGGGCACGAGCGCAGCGCACCGGGGAAGGCGGGAGCCAGCAGAATTCCTGCTGCCCGGCGCCCACTGAACCAGACCCGGCGGTCAGTCAGGCCCTCAAAGGCGGCTCGCACCTATGCGCCCCGGAGTACTGCCACCGCTACCGGCCGGCCGCTCGCTCGCCGCAGTCTCAGGACAGCTCGACCACACACATCGGTTTCCGCTGCGTGGTGGGCTAGCGCAGCTGCGCCGAGATCGACGACATGGCGCATTCCACTCGCAGTTGTGTGGCCGGGTGTCGGTTTGGGCGTGCGAGCTGGGCGGATTTGGTGCTGAGCTGCGGATCGCCTAAGCTCTAGGGGTTGCCTAGGGCAGACCTCGGTTATCTCGTCGCGAGAAAACCCTGCGTGCTCTTTGGGTGACAAAGACCGCGCACGTCAGGTCACGTCCGGGCCCCGGCCCGGGCCGTGGGTTTCCGTCTGCCGTGCACACAATAACCAGGTCGAGGAGATCTAGTGATTCAGCAGGAATCGCGGCTGAAGGTCGCCGATAACACGGGCGCCAAGGAGATCTTGTGCATCCGTGTGCTGGGTGGCTCGTCGCGGCGCTACGCCGGCATCGGCGACATCATCGTGGCGACCGTCAAGGACGCCATCCCCGGTGGCAACGTCAAGCGCGGTGAGGTCGTCAAGGCCGTCGTGGTGCGCACCGTCAAGGAGCGTCGCCGGGCCGACGGCAGCTACATCAAGTTCGACGAGAACGCCGCCGTCATCATCAAGAACGACAACGATCCTCGTGGCACCCGCATCTTCGGCCCGGTCGGCCGCGAGCTGCGCGAGAAGCGCTTCATGAAGATCGTCTCGCTGGCTCCGGAGGTTTTGTAAATGAAGGTCCACAAAGGCGACACCGTTCTGGTCATCGCCGGCAAGGACAAGGGCGCCAAGGGCAAGGTCATCGAGGCCTACCCGACTCGTAACCGCGTGCTGGTCGAGGGCGTCAACCGCATCAAGAAGCACACCGCGGAGTCGGCCAACGAACGCGGCGCATCCTCGGGCGGCATTGTCACCCAGGAGGCGGCGATCCACGTTTCCAACGTGATGGTCGTCGACTCCGACGGCAACCCGACCCGCATCGGCTACCGCGTGGACGAGGAATCCGGCAAGCGGGTTCGCATTTCCAAGCGCAACGGCAAGGACGTCTGACGATGACTACCGCAGTGAAGGTTCAGCCCCGGCTGAAGGCGCGCTACCGCGAAGAGATCAAGGCAGCGCTCAACAACGAGTTCAACTACGCCAACGTCATGCAGATCCCCGGCGTGGTCAAGGTTGTCGTCAACATGGGTGTCGGTGACGCCGCCCGCGACGCCAAGCTGATCAACGGCGCAGTCAACGACCTGGCGCTGATCACCGGCCAGAAGCCCGAGATCCGCAAGGCCCGCAAGTCGATCGCACAGTTCAAGCTCCGCGAAGGCATGCCGATCGGTGCGCGGGTGACCCTGCGCGGCGACCGTATGTGGGAGTTCCTCGACCGGCTGGTGTCGATCGCATTGCCGCGTATCCGCGACTTCCGCGGCCTGAGCCCCAAGCAGTTCGACGGGCACGGCAACTACACCTTCGGGCTCGCCGAGCAGTCGGTGTTCCATGAGATTGACGTGGACTCCATCGACCGGCCCCGTGGCATGGACATCACTGTCGTCACTTCGGCGACGAATGACGACGAAGGTCGGGCGCTGCTGCGCGCGCTGGGCTTCCCCTTCAAGGAGAACTGAGCAGATGGCAAAGAAGGCACTGGTCAATAAGGCCAATAAGAAGCCGAAGTTCGCCGTGCGGGCCTACACCCGCTGCAACAGGTGCGGACGTCCGCACGCCGTTTACCGCAAGTTCGGCTTGTGCCGAATCTGCTTGCGCGAGATGGCCCATGCCGGCGAACTGCCCGGCGTGCAAAAGTCCAGCTGGTAACAGACCCCTACAGAACAGGTGCGCAGCAGGCCCCCAAGGGAATCGACCCGAGTGGGAACCGCTGCGAGGAAGGTAGACAGGCCCAGTCATGACTATGACGGACCCGATCGCAGACTTCTTGACACGTCTGCGCAACGCCAATTCGGCGTATCACGACGAAGTGACCTTGCCGCACAGCAAGATCAAGGCGAATATCGCCGAGATCCTCAAGCGCGAGGGTTACATCAGCGATTTCCGGACCGAGGATGCCCGGGTCGGAAAGTCGTTGATTGTTCAGCTCAAGTACGGCCCCAACCGCGAGCGCAGTCTCGCCGGCTTGCGCCGGGTGTCCAAGCCCGGTCTGCGGGTGTACGCGAAATCCACCAATTTGCCGCGAGTGCTCGGCGGACTGGGCGTGGCGATCATCTCCACGTCTTCAGGCCTGCTGACGGACCGTCAGGCAGCGCGATCCGGCGTGGGCGGCGAAGTCCTCGCCTACGTGTGGTGAGGGAGGCTTAGACATGTCGCGTATTGGAAAGCAGCCGGTGACGATTCCCGCCGGTGTTGATGTGACGATCGACGGCCAGAACGTGTCGGTCAAGGGCCCCAAGGGCACGCTGGAACTGGCGATTGCCGCGCCGATCACCGTGGCGCGCAACGACGATGGCGCCATCGTGGTCAGCCGGCCCGACGACGAGCGGCTCAGCCGTTCGCTGCACGGGCTCTCGCGCACGCTGGTGTCCAACCTGGTGACCGGTGTGACCGAGGGTTACACCACCAAGATGGAGATCTTCGGCGTCGGTTACCGCGTGCAGCTCAAGGGCACCAACCTCGAGTTCGCGCTCGGGTACAGCCATCCCGTGGTCATCGAGGCTCCGGAGGGCATCACCTTCGCGGTGGAGACGCCCACCAAGTTCTCGGTCACGGGTATCGACAAGCAAAAGGTCGGCCAGATCTCGGCCAACATCCGTCGTCTGCGCCGCCCGGACCCGTACAAGGGCAAGGGCGTGCGTTACGAGGGTGAGCAGATCCGCCGCAAGGTCGGAAAGACAGGTAAGTAAGCCATGGCTCAAGCACAGAAGGAAGCCACCGATCGCACGCCGGTCGGGACGAGCGTTTCGGCCGCGCGCCGGGTTTCGCGCCTGCGTCGGCACAACCGGCTGCGTAAGAAGGTCGTCGGCACCGCCGAGCGGCCCCGCCTCGTGGTGAACCGCTCTTCGCGGCACATCCATGTGCAGCTGGTCAACGATGCCAACGGCACCACGATCGCCGCGGCGTCGTCGATCGAGGCCGATGTCCGCGCCGTCGAGGGTGACAAGAAGGCCCACAGCGTGCGGGTCGGTCAGCTGATCGCCGAGCGCGCCAAGGCCGCCGGTGTCGACGCCGTCGTGTTCGACCGCGGTGGCAACACCTACGGCGGACGGATCGCGGCGCTGGCCGATGCCGCTCGCGAGAACGGACTGAAATTCTAATGACTTACAACGGAAGGACCGCATGATGTCGGAGCAGAGCGCAGCGCCGGATACCGGCGCACCCTCGGCCGGCACCCGTACGGACGTACAGCGCAGCGGTCGTGACGACCGCGGTGGCCGAGGCCGTCGTGACGACCGCGGAGACCGCGGCGGACGTGGCGGTCGCGACGGCGGCGAGAAGAGCAACTACCTGGAGCGGGTTGTCACCATCAACCGAGTTTCCAAGGTGGTCAAGGGTGGTCGGCGCTTCAGCTTCACCGCGCTGGTCATCGTCGGTGACGGCCACGGCCTGGTCGGCGTCGGCTACGGCAAGGCCAAAGAGGTGCCTGCCGCGATCGCCAAGGGTGTCGAGGAAGCTCGCAAGAACTTCTTCCGTGTCCCGCTGATCGGCGGCACGGTCACCCATCCCGTGCAGGGCGAGGCCGCGGCCGGCGTCGTGATGCTGCGTCCGGCCAGCCCCGGTACCGGTGTCATCGCCGGTGGCGCGTGCCGTGCGGTGCTGGAATGCGCTGGCGTGCACGACGTTCTGGCCAAGTCGCTGGGCAGTGACAACGCGATCAACGTGGTGCATGCCACCGTTGCCGCGCTCAAGCTGTTGCAGCGTCCTGAAGAGGTAGCCGCCCGTCGCGGTCTGCCCATCGAAGACGTGGCGCCGGCCGGCATGCTGCGCGCGCGTCGGGAAAGTGAAGCGCTGGCTGCTGCAGCCGCGCGTGAAGGAAGCGCATAACCATGGCAGAGCTGAAGATCACCCAGGTACGTGGCATCGTCGGTGCCCGCTGGAACCAGCGGGAGAGCCTGCGGACCCTGGGCCTGCGCAAGATTCGCCAGTCGGTGGTTCGCGAGGACAACCCGCAGACGCGCGGACTGATCAACGTCGTGCACCACCTCGTCGAAGTAGAAGCGGTTGAGGGCAAATCATGAGCGTCATCAAACTGCACGACCTGAAGCCGGCTCCCGGCTCCAAGACCGCGAAGACTCGCGTCGGTCGCGGTGAGGGCTCCAAGGGCAAGACGGCCGGTCGTGGCACCAAGGGCACCAAGGCCCGCAAGAACGTGCCGGTGACCTTCGAGGGCGGGCAGATGCCGATCCACATGCGGCTGCCCAAGCTCAAGGGTTTCCGTAACCGGTTCCGCACCGAGTACGCCGTCGTTAACGTCGGCGACCTGAACAACGCCTTCCCGCAGGGCGGCACCGTCGGTGTCGACGACCTCGTGGAAAAGGGCCTGGTTCGCAAGAACGTGCTCGTGAAGGTGCTCGGCGACGGCAAGCTGACCGCCAAGGTCGACGTCACCGCCCACAAATTCAGTGGGAGCGCCCGCGAGGCCATCACCGCCGCCGGCGGTTCGGCCACCGAGCTGTAGATAGTCAACGACAAATGCCCCCGCCTCGGCGGGGGCATTTTTCGTTGTCAGCTCAGCTGCGGAATGACTTCGGCGGCAAGGCGTTCCATTTGCTCGCGATCTTCGGCGATGCTGGCTCCGGTCGGGTTCAGCAGCAGGGTCTGCGCGCCGGCCTCGATCACCTCACGCAGCCCGGCGGCGACCTCGGCCGGTGTGCCCGCCACCGGGACATCCTCCACGCCTGGCATTGTCCCGTAGATCCGGTGCAGACCCGCCAGTACCCGTTCGCGGGCTCGCGCGGATTCGTCGTCGATGATCAGGTAGACGCGTTTGCCGACCCGGAACGTCGCCGGGTCCTTGTGCTGTTCGTCGAGTTCGGTGCGAAGGTGTTGCACCGCCGTCGCGAAGTTCTCAGTCGTGGTCGATCCCGCACCCATGAACGCATCGCCATGGCGCACCGCCCGTGCGATCGCGCGAGGGGCATTGGCACCGAACCAGATCGGCGGGTGCGGCCGCTGCACAGGCTTGGGAGAAATCGGCAGATCGTCGACATCGCGGAAGCGGCCGTGAAACGTCACCCGCGGCTCGTCGGACCAAGCCGCCTTCATCAACGTCAGTCCCTCGGTGAAGCTGCTGATGAACGTGTCGGGGTCCACGCCGAAGGCTTGGAATTGGCGCCGCCCGCCGCCGGGCGCGACACCGAGCTCGAGGCGGCCATGGCTGAGCCGGTCCACCGCGGTGATGGACGAGGCCAGCTGAAGGGGGTCGTGCAACGACGTGATCAGCACAGCCACCCCCAGCCGCAGTGTCGTGGTACAGCCCGCTGCCCAGGCCAGCAGTTCCAGCGGCGCGATCAACGGGGCGGGCCCGATCACCTGTTCCAACGTCCAGCCGCCCTCGAAACCGAGCTCTTCGGCGCGAGCCAGATAACTGCGTAACCCGTCGCCGTCGAAGCCGTCGACGTCGAATTGCGGTATCGAGATGGAGTGCTTCACCACTCCACCGTACGAGCGTGCCCAGGATCAGCGCCGGTAGCCTCGACTGTATGTTCGCTTTCCTGCCCGCCGTCCCGGGTGCCGATGACATCCGCGACGCCCTGCGTCGCATCGACACCGCCCGCCACCACGGAGTGCCCGACGGCTGCATTCTCGAGCTCGACCTGCAGTCGATACCGCCGGAGGCCAGCGGCTTCGACCCGCTGACCTTCATCACCGGAGGCGGCCGGCCGATGCTGCTGCGGGACGCGGTCGCCGCGATTCACCGTGCGGCCGAGGATTCGCGGGTCGCGGGACTGATTGCGCGGGTACAGCTTTCGGCGGCGCCGGCCGGACCGGTGCAGGAACTGCGGGCGGCCATCGCCACCTTCAGTGAATCGAAGCCGTCGCTGGCGTGGGCCGAGACCTACCCCGGCACACTGTCGTATTACCTGGCTTCGGCGTTCTCCGAGGTGTGGATGCAGCCCACCGGCACCGTCGGTTTGATCGGTTTCGCCACCAGTGCGCTGTTCCTGCGCGACGCGCTGGGCAAGGCCGGCATCGAAGCGCAGTTCATCACGCGCGGCGAGTACAAGTCGGCGGCCAACCTGTTCACCCAGGACCGCTACACCGACGCCCACCGCGAGGCCGACTCCCGGCTGATCGCCAGCCTGCACAGCCAGGTGTGGCAGGCCATCGCCGAATCGCGGCACATCGACGTCGACGCGGTGGACGCGCTTGCCAACCGCGCGCCGCTGTTACGGGACGACGCGGTCACCGGTCGCCTGGTCGACCGCATCGGATTCCGCGACGAAGCGTACAACCGCATCGCTGAACTCGTTGGCGCTCAATCTATTCCCGGGTCGCTTCGCTCCTGCCCTCCGGAGGGGATTTCACCCGAGACCGGCGATGCCGACACCGACGACAACGCCCCGCCGCGGTTGTTCCTGTCTCGCTACGCGCAGGTCCGCAAGGGCGGCTCTCCGGTGCCGATGCCGCCTATGCCGTCGGTGCCGGGCCGCAAAAAGCGCCCCCGGATCGCGGTGGTGACTGTCGCCGGATCGATCGTCAGCGGCCGAGGCGGTCCGCAGGGTCTTCCGTTCGGGCGCTCCAGTGCCGGTGGTGACACCATCGGCGCGGCGCTGCGGGAGGTCGCCACCGACGACGATGTGACGGCGGTCGTGGTGCGGGTGGATAGCCCCGGTGGGTCGGTGACCGGCAGTGAGACGATCTGGCGGGAAGTGACGCGGGTGCGCGGCAAGGGCAAGCCGGTGGTGGCCTCGATGGGCGCGGTGGCCGCCTCGGGTGGTTACTACGTCGCGATGGGCGCCGACGCGATCGTCGCCAACCCGGGCACCATCACCGGATCGATCGGAGTGCTGACCGGCAAGCTGGTGGCCCGCGAACTCAAGGAGCGTCTCGGGGTCGGATCCGACAGCGTGCGCACCAACGACAATGCCGATGCCTGGTCGGTCAACGCGCCGTTCACCCCGGAGCAGGAAGCCCTGGTGGAGGCCGAGGCGGACCTTTTCTACACCGATTTCGTGCAACGAGTCGCCGAGGCACGTCACATGGCGGTCGAGGCCGTCGACGCAGTGGCCCGCGGCCGGGTATGGACCGGTGTCGACGCGCTCGAGCATGGACTGGTCGACGAACTCGGCGGACTCCGCACGGCAGTGCGGCGGGCCAAGGTGCTCGCCGGGATCGATGTCGACGCCGAGGTCGAACTGGTCTCTTACCCCAGCTCGTCACTGCGGGATTTCCTGCGCCCCAAGGCATCCTCGCAACCCGCCGCGGCATCGCTGCCCGAGGCCGTAACGGTATTGCTCGGTCAGTCGGTCAGGGGCGCGCTTACCCAGGGTGAGCGGGCGCTGACCGGAACCAGCCTGCTGTGGCTGGGGGAGAGCAGTTTCTAGCCGGATGTGGCTGCAACCCGTTGAGCTCGACAGTCGCGGCGTGGCGCGTATCAGCCGGGCCTGCGGGGCAATACTCTGCTTTGCTATGTGGCGATCCCCCATGCGTGGTCGAGGCCGCCGGTGTCGGTGACGTCGAACCCCGGATCTCGGCGTCGGAGAGGTCCGCTCGCTGTCGCCAGGGGGGCAGGGGCGCTGGGCGCGGTGGCGGTGCTGGGGATGACAGGTTTGGGCTGGACCGGACTACACCACGCGTTGGGTGGGATCATCACGTCGGAAGCTCTTATCGGCGGCCCGACATCAACCCGGGGCGCGCAGAACATCCTCATCATGGGTCTCGACAGCCGCCTCGACCAACACGGCAATCCACTGCCCCAGGACGTCTACGACGCGCTTCATGCCGGTGACGAGACGGTCGGCGGGTACAACGCCAACGTCCTCATCCTGGTGCACATCCCGTCGAGTGGTTCCCCCACCGCGATTTCGATCCCTCGTGACGACTATGTGGACCTCGCGGGCTGCCCCACCGGTGTGTGCCAGGGCAAGATAAAGCAAGCCTATGGGCTCGCGTATCAACATGCCCTCGACACGATCGCGAACGACTCCGAGCTGAACAATTCGCTGGACCCGCAGGCCAAGGAACAGAAGGGGCGCGAAGCTGGCCGCAAGGCCGAGATCGCCACCGTGGGCCGACTGCTGCAAGTGCCTATCGATCATTTCGTTGAGGTGACGCTGGGCGCGTTCTTCGAGATCGCCAAAGCCGTCGCACCAATTACCGTTTGCCTCAACGCGGATACCTCAGACGACTTCTCTGGGGCTCAATTCCACCAGGGAGAGCAGCAACTCGACGCGGCGCAGGCGATGGCGTTCGTGCGCCAGCGCCGGGACACCGATGACGCCAATTTCACCGACATGGACCGCACCCGGCGCCAACAAGCGTTCATCGTCTCCCTGGTCAGCGCGCTGAGACGGAGCGGAGACCTCGACAATCCGCTGGCCATGAACAAGCTGTTGGACATCACGAAGCAGAACCTCGCTGTCGACGCCGAGATGGACCTGGCTGGGTTCGCGCAACGGGCGTCATCGATGACCAAGCATCCGCCGTCGCTGTACACCCTTCCGATCACCGGCTTCGGGCAAGCCCCCGATGGTGAGGACGTCAACCTCATCGATTTGGCCGCCGTCCGGTCGATCGTTCACGACTTGCTGTCGGCCGACGACACCGCGACAGACACGTCGTCGCCGACGTCGGATCCCTCGAGCAACCCCATGTACGGTGTCGGCGCCACGCTCAGTGTGGTGAATGCTTCCAGCTACGACGGTTTGGCCGCCCAGCTGGAGAAGACGTTCACCGCCAACGGATTCCAGCAAGGTCGGACCAGCACTGCCGAATCAGTCTCGAATACCAGTGCCGTGGACTACGGTCCAGGGGCCGAGGACGCCGGGAAATCGCTTGCGGCACAGCTTAATCTGGCTGCTGCGCCGAACGATGCGTTGTCTGCTGGTGCTGTGGAACTGACTGTCGGCACCGATTTTCCGGCGGGGGAATACGTACACAGCGTCGATAGCACCAGCGCGACTGCGGGCCCGGCGGCTATATCCACAGTCTCGGCCACCGCGACTGGAACCGCGTCGCCGGCTCCAACCGATCTCAGCCGTATGACCGGAGAGTCCGTACCCTGCGTGAAATAGCGCCCAAGATGTGCTGGCGCAGCGTCTAGTTCAAAGTGGCGCTGACGTAGACGATCTCGCCGAACGGGCTATTGTCGTCCTGCTCGGGTGGCGTCGGCAGTCCACTGCGCTGGAATAGCTCGGGGCCGGGAGTGCCGGTGACGGCCCAGCCCTTGGCGCCCAGGTACTCGATCACGTGGCTGCGGGGGCCGGTGTACACGAGCGACCCCATATCGAGGTCCAAGCCGTGATCGCGGGCGGTGGACGTCATGTCTGTGCCGGCCTGCGGGTCGAAATCGATGATACCGGGCACATATTCGGTGGCCACGGCGCTGCCGGGCGCGCTCAGTGAGGTGATCGTGTCGAACAGCCGATCCTGGGCCTCCGGCGGGAGGTAAACGAGTAGTCCTTCGGCCAGCCATGCGGTGGGCGCGGCGGCATCGAAACCGGCTGCCTGCAGGGCGGTGGGCCAGTCCTCACGCAGATCGATGCCGATGGTGTGGCGTTGCGCGGTCGGGGCGGCGCCCAATCCATCGAAAACGCCGGTTTTGAATTCGATCACCTGGGGCTGGTCGATCTCGAACACGACCGTGCCCGACGGCCACGGCAGCCGATACGCGCGGGCGTCCAGGCCCGAGGCTAGGATCACCGCCTGACGGGTACCGTCGGCGGTGGCCGAGGTGAAGTAGTCGTCGAAGAACTTGGTGCGCACAGCCATTGCGTCGATCATGCCCTGCACCCGCTCGGGTGCGACATCGCTGAACAACGCTTCGTCGAGTTCGCCGTCGATCATCTTGACGAAGAAGTCGACGCCGACCGCGCGGACGAGTGGATCGGCGAACGGATCATGGATCAGCCCTCGTGGATCCTTGGTCGCCAACGCGCGTCCGGCGGCCACCGCTGTCGCGGTGGTGCCCACGCTGGACGCCAGGTCCCAGGTGTCGTTGTCAGTGCGTGCCATTGTGTCTCCTAGTTCGTCGAAGTCAAAGCTGCCGAGATGTACTGGAAGCCAGTGAACTTCTCCGCCATTTCGTCGTCGTGGCTCTCGAATCCGTTGGCCTCGAACAGTTCCTGCATCAGATCGCCGGTAACCTGCCAGCCCAGCCCGTTCAGATAATCGATCACGTGGCTACGTTCGCCGTGATACACCAGATCGGCGAGGTCGTCGTGGAACCCGAGCTTTCGCCAGCGTTCCTGTCCGTCGTCATCGGGCTCGCCGGATTCTCCGGTGAATGCCCCCATGCTGGGCATGAATTCGGTGGCCAGCCTGCTGCCGACCGGGCTCAGTGCTGTGATGTGGTCGAACAACCGGTCCTGGGCTTCCGGCGGCAGATAGATCAGCAGGCCTTCGGCGATCCACGCCGTCGGCTGGCTTGGATCGAATCCGCTGGCGCGCAACGCGCCCGGCCAGTCGTCGCGCAGATCCACTCCGATGGTGTGAAGGTCGGCGGTGGGGGTGGCTCCCAGGTTGCGCAGCGTGGTCGTCTTGAAATCGATGACGCCGGGTTGGTCGATCTCGAAGACACCGGTGCTCGCCGGCCACGTCAGCCGGTACGGCCTGGCGTCGAGGCCCGACGCCAGAATGACGGTCTGCCGGATGCCCGATGCCGTGGCGTCGATCACGAAGTCGTCGAAATAGCGTGTGCGCACGGCCATTCCCTGCGCCATCCGCCGCAGATCAGATTCCGCGTCGTCACTGTCGATATTCCCGTCGAGGATCCGCAGGAACACCTCCATGCCGACGGCCTTGACCAACGGCTCAGCCCACGGATCGTCGATCAGGGTCGCCCGATTGGCCAGCGCTCGGGACGCGGCAACGGCTGTTGCGGTCGCGCCCACTCCGGAGGCCAGATCCCAGGTGTCACCGTCGGTGCGGGCCATCACTGCGCCCTGGCGCGGGTCGCGGTCAGGTAACCGGCGCTGTCACTGAATTCGACTGCCATCTCGTCGTCAGGCAGCTCGAAACCGTTGGCGGCATACGATTCCCGGGTGGTCTGGACGTTGATCCGCCAGCCGCGCTCACCCAGATAGTCGCCCACCGCGTTGCGCTCGCCGTCGTAGAACAGTGCGGGCAGGTCGATGTCCGAGCCGATGCGCGCCGAATAGTTCTTGAACCGCTCGCGCCAGCTGTCGGGCAGTGTCATTCCGGCGGCCATGTACTCGGTGGCGAACCGGCTGTCGGGGGCGGACAGCGCGGTGACGCTGTCCAACAACCGATCCTGCGCCTCGGGTGGCAGATAGATCAAGAGTCCTTCGGCGATCCACACAGTCGGCTGATTGGCGTCGAAGCCGTTCTCCCGCAAGGCCGCCGGCCAGTCGTCCCGCAGGTCGACACCGATCGCGCGCCGCTCGGCGGTGGGGGAGACGCCCTGATCGGCCATCACACGGGACTTGAACTCGATGACCTGGGGCTGGTCGAGTTCGAACACCACGGCGCCGGCCGGCCAGCTCATCCGGTAGGCGCGGGTGTCCAGCCCGGAGGCCAGGATCACTGCCTGGTTGATGCCGTCGCGAGCCGCGTTTGTGAAGACGTCGTCGAAGAACCGGGTCCGAACCGCGATCTGTTCGGTCATCCGGCGGCGGTTGAGCATCGGGTCGTCCTCGATGCTGGCCTCACCGTTGGCCATCCGGATCAGGTAGTCCACGCCGACAGCCTTGACCAGTGCATCGGCATAGGGGTCGTGGATGAGTGCGTCGGGTCCCTGGGAGGCCAGCGCGCGGGATGCCGCGACCGAGGTCGCGGTGGCGCCCACACTGGAAGCCAGGTCCCAGGTGTCGCCGTCGTATCGGATCGATTCGCTCATGGGGTTACTTCCGGATTGCGGTGACGGACAACGAATTACTCAGGGACTTGCTCAGATCCCCAGTGGGGAAGGCGCGCCCGTAGTGCGCGAACATCTCTACGCGGCTGCGCCCATTGACCTCCCAGCCATGGTTGGCGAGGTAGTCGATGGCGGGATTGCGCTCGCCCTTATAGAACAGGTCGCTCAGGTTGAGGTCGAGCCCCATGTCCCGCCATCGGTCGCTGACCGCGGCGGAGCGGTCAGCAAGGGCGGCGCCGGCGTCGGGGTGGTACTCGGTGGCGATCCGGCTGCCGGCCGGGCTCAACGCGGTGATGTTGTCGAAGAGCCGGTCCTGGGCGTCTGGCGGGAGGTACATCAGCAGCCCCTCGGCACTCCACGCCGTCGGCTTCGTCTCGTCGAAACCGTTGGCGCGTAAGGTTGCCGGCCAGTCGTCGCGCAAATCGACACTCACCGTGCGGAGTTCGGCCGTGGGAGAGGCGCCCAGTGCGGCCAGTGTTGCGGTCTTGAACTCGATGACCTGGGGTTGGTCGATCTCGTAGACCACGGTGCCGGCCGGCCAGTCCAGGCGGTAGGGCCGAGAGTCCAAGCCGGAAGCCAGGATAACGGCCTGCCGCACCCCAGCCTTGGCGGCGTCGAGGAAGAAGTCGTCAAAGAATCGGGTTCGCACCGCCATCACGTCGGTGAGGGCCTGGGCGGTGTCGCCGGTGTCGACAGCCGCGAGATCAATGTCACCGTCGACCATCTTGGTGAAGATGTCGATGCCGACGGCGCGCACCAGCGGCGCCGCGAACGGGTCGTCGATAAGTGCGTTGTCCTCGCGGCTGGCGACCGCGCGGGCTGCGGCCACCATGGTCGCCGTGGTCCCGACGCTGGTGGCCAGGTCCCAGGAGTCGGCGTCGCTGCGGCTCATCGGGCGTCGCCGTAGACGGCGCTGAGGTAGTACATATTGCTCATCGGTTCGTCCTCGTCGAAGGTGTCCCGCTGGCCGGCGGCCAGCAATTCGTTGACGGGGTAGCTGCTGACATTCCAGCCGTGGCCGGCGAGGTAGTCGCGGGCCTCGTTGCGCTCACCCAGGTAGACCAGGCTGGCGAAATCAAGGTCGAAGCCGTTGTCGCGCCAGTGCGCCGACATCGTCTCCATCTTCTCGCGCGACTCTTCGCTTTCCTCCGCATTGGACGGGGGTGCGGTGTCGATGGCGATCCGGCTGCCCGGCGCGGACAGCTCGGTGACGGTGTCCAGCAGGCGGTCCTGCGCTTCCGGGGGGAGATAGCCCAGCAGGCCTTCGGCGCTCCACGCGGTCGGCGCCTGCGGGTCGAACCCGGCCTCGCGCAGTGCGCTGGCCCAGTCGTTGCGCAGATCCATGGCTACCGGGCGGCGATCGCACGTCGGCGCGGCACCCTGGTCGGCCAGGGTCTGGGTCTTGAACGCGATGACCTCCGGCTGGTCGATCTCGAAGACCACCATGCCGGCCGGCCAGTCCAGCCGGTAGGCGCGGGAGTCGAGTCCCGACGCCAGGATGACCACCTGGCGGACCCCAGCGGCTCCGGCGGCGCCGAGGAAGAACTCGTCGAAGAACTTCGTCCGGACCGCCATGTTGTCGGTCATCCGGTTGACGCCCATGGCCGACTGGTCGTCGGGGGTGTGGAGGTCACCGAGTGCCATCTTGGTGAAGAAGTCGATGCCGACGGCCCGCACCAGTGGTTCGGCGAAGGGATCGTCGATCAGGGGTTCGGCCTCCCGGCTGGCCGCGGCGCGGGCTGCGGCGACCAAGGTCGCGGTGGCTCCCACGCTGGACGCCAAATCCCAGGTGTCGTTCTCGGTACGCGTCATATCCAGAGCCCTTTACATCCGCAATTTATACTTAGCCAATATAACCAGTATTGACTGTACGTGATTCCGGCTGGGAGACCTCTGTGAGCGCGATGGCCTCGGCGGTACCGATCCACGGATTCCCGCCCTGCCTGGGCCAACTGTTACTCTCGTAGACTGTTTGAGCGCGCGATGCTGCAGGGGGAAACCTGGCGGCGATCGGTGCAAGGCAGGATTACCCGAACGCTGGCCAGACCAGCCCCATTGGCACGCTGAGACTCACGTCCGGCTGCCCAGGAGGAAGAGTGCTCTCGGCTTTCATCTCTTCGCTCAGGACGGCCGACCTGAGGCGAAAGATTCTGTTCACCCTGGGCGTGGTGATCCTGTACCGGGCCGGCGCATCGCTGCCGTCCCCCGGGGTCAACTACAAGAACATCCATCAGTGCATCGAGCAGGTCAGCGGCGGCAGCGGGGGTCAGATCTACTCGCTGATCAACCTGTTCTCCGGCGGCGCACTGCTGCAGTTGACCGTGTTCGCGGTGGGCGTAATGCCCTACATCACCGCCAGCATCATCGTGCAGCTGCTGACGGTGGTGATCCCGCGGTTCGAACAGCTGCGTAAAGAAGGTCAGGCCGGCCAGGCCAAGATGACCCAGTACACGCGGTACCTGGCGATCGCCCTGGCTATCTTGCAGGCCACCAGCATCGTGGCCCTGGCCGCCAACGGCGGCCTGCTGCAGGGCTGCTCCCTGGACATCCTGCAGAGCACCAGCATCTTCTCCCTGGTCATCATCGTGCTGGTGATGACCGCGGGAGCGGCGCTGGTGATGTGGATGGGCGAGCTGGTCACCGAGCGCGGCGTCGGCAACGGCATGTCGCTGCTGATCTTCGCCGGCATCGCCGCCCGCATCCCCGCTGAAGGCAAGAGCATCCTGGACGGCCGCGGCGGCCTGGTCTTCACCGCCGTCTGCGCGGCGGCCCTGCTGATCATCATCGGCGTCGTCTTCGTCGAGCAGGGACAGCGCCGTATCCCGGTCCAGTACGCCAAGCGCATGGTCGGCCGCCGGATGTACGGCGGCACGTCGACCTATCTGCCGCTGAAGGTCAACCAGGCCGGCGTTATCCCGGTCATCTTCGCCTCATCGCTGATCTACATCCCGCACCTGATCACTCAGCTGATCCAGAGCGGCCGCACCACCCCGAGCAACGGCTGGTGGGATCGGTTCGTCGCGAACTACCTCACGAACCCCGCCGACCCGGTGTACATCGGCATCTACTTCGGCCTGATCATCTTCTTCACCTACTTCTATGTGTCGATCACGTTCAACCCCGATGAGCGTGCCGATGAGATGAAGAAGTTCGGCGGGTTCATCCCCGGTATCCGACCGGGCAAGCCCACCGCCGACTACCTGCGTTACGTGTTAAATCGGATCACCCTTCCCGGCTCGATCTACCTGGGTGTGATCGCCGTTCTGCCGAACCTGTTCCTGCAGATGGGTAACAGTGGCGGTGTCCAGAACTTGCCGTTCGGCGGCACAGCGGTTCTGATCATGATTGGCGTCGGCTTGGATACGGTCAAACAGATCGAGAGCCAGCTCATGCAGCGCAACTACGAAGGGTTCCTGAAGTGAGAATTGTTTTGCTTGGCCCGCCTGGCGCGGGTAAGGGAACTCAGGCGGCCAAGCTGGCGGACAAGCTCGGGGTCCCCCACATCTCGACCGGCGATCTGTTCCGGCACAACATCGGCGAGGGCACCGAGCTCGGCCTGGAGGCCAAGAAGTACCTCGACGCCGGTGATCTGGTGCCCGCCACCCTGACCAACGCGCTGGTCGACGACAGGCTCGACGATGGGGACGTGGCCGACGGATTCATCCTCGACGGATTCCCCCGCTCGGTGGAGCAGGCCGACGCCCTCAAGCAGATGCTCAGCCGGCGCAGCCTCAAGCTGGACGCCGTCGTCGAGTTCCGGGTGCCCGAAGACGAGCTGGTCACCCGGCTGATGGCGCGCGGCCGCGACGACGACAAAGAAGAGACCATCCGCAACCGGTTCAAGGTCTACCGCGACGAGACCGCACCGCTGCTGGACTACTACCAGGACGAACTCAAGACCGTTGACGCCGTCGGCGGCCTTGACGAAGTGTTCGCCCGGGCGCTGCACGCACTCGGCCGCTAAATCTCGATGGTCTCGCTGCCCGGACTGCGCAACCGCAAAACCGTCCCCGCCCGCACACCGGGCGAGTTGGACGCGATGGCCGCTGCCGGGTCCGTGGTGGCCGCTGCGCTTCGTGCGGTCCAGGCCGCCGCCGCACCCGGGGTGTCCACCAAGGAACTCGACGACGTCGCCGAGACCGTAATCCGCGAAGCCAACGGCATCCCTTCGTTTTTGGGCTACCACGGCTATCCGGCCAGCATCTGCTCGTCAGTCAATGACCGTGTGGTGCATGGTATTCCGACGCAGGACGAGAAGTTGGCGGCCGGCGATCTGGCGTCGATCGACTGCGGGGCGATCATCGAGGGCTGGCACGGCGATGCCGCCGTCACCTTTGGGATCGGCCCGCTGATCGCGATGGACGAGGCGTTGTCGGCCGCGACAAAGCAGTCCATGGAAGCCGGGATCGCGGCGATGATCCCCGGCAACCGCCTCACCGACGTCTCCCACGCCATCGAGACCGGCACCCACGCCGCCGAGCGCACGTTCGGCCGGCGGTTCGGCATCGTCGCGGGTTATGGCGGGCACGGCATCGGCCGGCAGATGCACATGGACCCGTTCCTGCCCAACGAGGGCGAGCCCGGCCGCGGACCGCTGCTGGTCGCCGGTTCGGTGCTGGCAATCGAGCCGATGCTGACCTTGGGCACCACCAAGACCCGGATCCTGGCTGACGAATGGACCGTCGTCACGGCGGACGGGTCACGCGCTGCGCACTGGGAGCACACCGTCGCGGTCACCGATGACGGGCCGCGAATCCTCACGATCTAGTCCTGGTTCACCGCGCGCTGTGGCGCATACGGTGAACCAGACACCCACCGGTTACGTGTCTCTGCCGGGAGGTTGATGATGGACGACCCGGAAGCGGCGTTGGTGCGGGTGCTCTACCAGGAGCATGCCGCCGCCCTATGGCGCTATGCGCTGCGACTCACCGGGGATCCCGCGCGTGCCGAAGATGTGGTCCAGGAGACGCTGCTGCGGGCCTGGCAACACCCCGAGGTGGCCGGCGACGCCGAGCGTTCTGCACGGGCGTGGCTGTTCACCGTCGCTCGCAACATGATCATCGACGAACGCCGCAGTGCCCGGTATCGCCGGGAAACCGACTCGCTGGACACCGAGGGGGCCCCCGAGCCCGCCGGGCCCGACGAGGTCAACACGGCATTGGACCGGCTGTTGATCGGCGATGCGCTGGCTCAGCTGTCGCCCGACCATCGGGCTGTCGTCCGCCGTTCCTATTATCTTGGCTGGACGACGGCGCAGATCGCGGCCGACCTTCAGATCGCCGAGGGGACGGTGAAGTCGAGGCTGCACTACGCGGTGCGTGCGCTTCGCCTGACGTTGCAGGAAATGGGGGTGACCCGGTGAAGGATCCGAACGATCTGTACGAGACGTGGGACGCCGCCTACGTGTTGGGGTCGCTGTCGAGCAACGAGCGCCGCGAATACGAACTGCACTTGGCCGGATGCGTGCCCTGCCGAGCGGCAGTCGGCGAGCTCAGCGGCATGCCCGCCCTGCTGGCCATGCTCAGCGCCGACGAGGTGGCCGCGATCGACACCGGCGATACCGAACCGCCCCCGCTGCGTCCCCAGCTGCTCGACGGCATCCTCTTCGAGGTACGGCGCCGGCGTCGGCGCGGACGGTGGATCACCTGGACGGTGGCCGCCGCGGCAGCCGCGGTGCTGGCCGTCGGGATCCTCGTTGCGATCAAGCCGGCACCGTTCGAGGCGCCGCCCGCCACGTCGCAGGTATCGGCGGCAGCGAGCATGACGCCGGTCACGCCGTCGTCGTTCGAGGCGTCGGTACAGGTGATTCCGATGGGGTGGGGCACCCACGTCGAGATGACGTGCACGTACCACGAGGAAATCGGCGACGACGACGCTGACGACAGCGACAAGCTGGTGATGTATGCGGTCGGCCGCGACGGCAGCCGCGTCCAGCTGGCGACGTGGATGGCCCGCGAAGGCGAGTCGGCCTCGCCGACCGGCAGCACGTCGATGCCGATGGAGAAGATCGCCGCTGTGCAGGTGGTCAAAGCCGATACCGGCGATGTTCTGCTGCAACACAGCATGTAATCCTGACCTAGCGATCAGTCTGATATTGACACCTGGGATAACGCTGGGTGTCAAAGGCTTTCTGCTAAAAGGGTTTTCAGTGGACCACCGCGGCTATCCGTGAACCGAACCCTGTCACCCTTCGTGTCACTGTCAGGGCCGGGAGACAGGTGATCGGAATGGACAGGCAACAACGTGTGGTCGACCACATCGTCGACCAGCTCGCGGCCACCGGCGTCGACTACCTGTTCGGCGTCGACGGCGCCAATATCGAGGATCTCTACGACGCCGCATACTTCCACGACGGGGTCACAGCAGTTCTGGCCAAGCATGAATTCTCCGCGGCGACAATGGCCGACGGGTTCAGCCGGGCGGGTTGCGGGCTGGGTGTGGTCATGGCGACCTCAGGCGGTGGCTCGCTGAACCTTGTGCCGGGGCTCGGGGAATCGCTGGCCAGCCGCGTGCCGGTGCTGGCATTGATCGGACAGCCGCCCACCGCGATGGACGGCCGCGGGAGCTTTCAGGACACCAGCGGTCGCAACGGCGCACTGGATGCACAAGCGTTGTTCTCGGCGGTGTCGGTGTACTGCCGACGCATCACCTCTGCGGAGCAGATCCTCACCGCCCTGCCGGAGGCAATCGCCGCGGCGTGGCGTGGTGGACCAGCAGTTCTGTTGTTGCCCAAAGATATTCAGCAATCGCTAGTGCCGGTGCGGAGCCGGCTGTCGTCGGCCCCAGAGCCCACGACGGTCGGTGACCCGTGGCCGATCGCCCGGGCGCTGCGCCGGGCGCGCGGATCCGTGACGATCATCGCCGGCGAGCAGGTGGCGCGTGACGACGCCCGCGACGAGCTGGAGCGGCTGCGTGCGCTGCTGCGAGCCAGGGTTGCGACGGTCCCCGACGCGAAGGATGTCAGCGGCTCACCGGGACTGGGCTCGTCGTCCTCGCTCGGTGTGACCGGCGTGATGGGTCATCCCGGCATCGCGGACGCGATCCGTGACAGCGCCCTGTGCTTGCTGATCGGAACCCGGCTGAACGTCACCGCGCGCACCGGTCTGGAAGAAGCCCTGGGCGGCGCGCCGACGATGTCCATGGGTTCGGCGGCGCCGTATCTCGCGTGTACCCATATCCATACCGACGATCTCAAGGCGTCGTTGTCTCAGCTGGCGATGATGCTGTCCGGTTACGGACGCCGACCCAACGGCGTGCGGGTGCCCGAGGTGGTCGGGCACGAAGAGCTGGTCCCACCCCGCTACGACGGCGACGGAATCCGTTATCGGGAAGCAGTTTCCGCGCTTGATGCCGTGCTGCCCGACGATGTCGACATCGTTGTCGACGCGGGCAACACGGGTGCGTCTGCGATCCACAATCTCCCGGTGCGCAGATCGGGACGGTTCATCGTCGCGCTCGGCATGGGTGGTATGGGCTACAGCTTCGGGGCGGCCATCGGGATGGCCTTCGGCCGGGGGCGCCGCGTCGTGGTGGTCGCCGGCGACGGTTCGTTCTTCATGCATGGCATGGAGATGCACACCGCATGGCAATACCGCCTACCCATCACCTTCGTGCTGTTCAACAACAACGCACACGCCATGTGCGTGACCCGTGAGCAGCTTTACTACCGAGATATCTACAGTTACAACCGATTCCGACCAGCCAATCTGGGTGCTGGCCTGGCGGCCATGTTGCCCGGGCTGCACTCGGTCAACGTCGCCGAGGCCGGGCAACTTCCCTCGGCGCTGGGCGAAGCGCTGGCCGGTGACGGTCCGTCCGTCGTCAGCATCGAGTGCTCCGCCGACGAAATCCCGCCGTTCGCGCCATTCCTGGCTGCGTTGCAGAAATCAGGCTCACACATCGGCCCGCAGGGCCGCCCAACCACAGAAGAGAGCAGACCCCATGTCGCTGCCCGCGCTTGACGACATCGTCATCCACACCGGATCCGCCGACCCGATCGACGGATTAACCCGGATCGAGACGTCCCCTCGGGAGAAAGCCACCCCGGTCATCATGGAGATGATGCGGTCGGTGTACCCGCACGACGAGGTCTTCGGCACGTACTGCACCGTCAACGATTACATCGACTGCCCGCCTGACGAACTCTACGAGTATCTGTCCGACACCCGCTCGCTGGAGGAGTGGACGTACAGTTTGCGCGGATTCGAGGCGACCGACGAGCCGGGGCTCTGGGTGGCGTATGACCGATTGGGTTCGGAGACAGAGATATACACCCGCACGGTGGCCAACCCTGAGGCGCGCACCGTGGACTACCACTGCGCGTGGGACCAGGGTAGGCACCTGTGGATGATTTACCTGATGCGGGTGATCGACGCGCAGGTCGTGCTCGACAAGCCGGGTTCGGTTGTGCTCTGGACGAATTGCCGTCACCCGTTCTACGACCAGAATCCCTACCCCGAAACCGCTCCACCGCAACGTCCGGTGTGGGTCGGCGACTTCTGGGACATGTTCGGCGCGGGCCACGAACTCGAGATGAAGAACCTCAAAGCGATCGCCGAGTACCGGCATCGCAACGGACTGCCGGTAACCCCCAAGTGGATGAAATAAGCACTGCCATGAAGCAATCCAGCGTCAGCCTGATCGACATCTCGAGCTACCTTCCCGGCGAACCGGTGCCGGCCGACTACTACGCGCAGTTCGCCGAGTCCGATGAGTTGCGGGACAACCTGATGTTCCGTGCGCCGAAGTTCCGTCACCACGTCGCACCCGACGAGACCGCCACCGACATGATCGAGCGCGCCGCTGCCGGGCTGATCGAGCGGCACGGCGAGGACGTGGTCACCGGTGCCGATATCTTGATCACCCACACCCAGATGCCGGACATGCCGTTCTACGGCAGCGGCGGTGCGATCGCGCATCGCCTTGGGATGCGGCCGAATTGGGTGCTGGATCTACACAACGGCGGATGCGCGGCCTTCGTGCTGGGGCTGCAGGTCGCGCGCCAGTTGTTGTCCTCGGGTGCCGGGCAGACCGCGTTGGTGGCGATCGCGCAGAACTCGGCCGGTCAGGTCTTCGACCAGCCGACTGTGCGGACCAAGGCACAGGCGGCAGTACCCGGCGACGGTGCGGCCGTCGGGCTGGTCACCCTGTCCGACGAGTCACCGATCCTGGACATCGAAACCCGGACCTACGGCGAATTCGCCGGGGACATGACGATCACGTTCGACCCGCCGCGCAAATGGTGGCAGCCCGGATCTGCCGAGGGCAACCTCGGATTCACCGAGTCCAAGATCACGAAGGTGCTGGCGCGGGGCAACCGGCAGGTGCCGGAGGTGGCCCTGGCGGTTTGCGATCGCATCGGCATGAAGTCCCGTGACGTCGGCCTGTTCGTCAGCAATCAGCCCAACCGGGTGTTCCTGCGCAACTGGCGTGAAGCGCTCGAGCTACCCGTCGAACGGCATGTCGACACCTTCGACCAGTGCGGCAACCTGTTCGGGGCCGGTATCCCGGTCAACCTCGACCGGGCGATCAGCGACGGGCGGATCTCGGCCGGCGACACCATCCTGATGGCGGCGTTCGCCCACGCCGGTGATTTCGCCGGGGCGGCCGCGGTGCGCTGGGGAGGTCGGGCCGCCTGATGATCCCCTTGACGCGCGTTGCCGATGACACCGTCGTCGCACTCCCCGAAGCAGTCGATCCAATGGCGTTGTCGCTCAACGAGAATCCATTCTCGCCGCTGCCCGCCGTGCGGTCGGCTCTCATCAGTGCGATTGACTCCGCCAACCGGTATCCGGAGTTCTTACCGGAGGGCCTGCGGCGGTTGATCGCCAGCCGGATCGGCGTGGCCGAGGAGCAGGTCGTGCTGGGCCAGGGCGCCACCGGTGTCGCGATGCAGCTGTTGCACGCCATGACCGAGCCAGGCGACCGGATCGCCATGGCCACACCGACCTTCGACGGCTATCCGATCTTCGCGCGTATGGCCCGGCTGCAACCGATCATGGTGCCGCTCGACGAATACGGCCACCACGATCTGGAGACGCTGGCCGAGGCCGCGCAAGAAGCCAAGGTGGTGGTTTTGTGCCGGCCGCACAACCCGACCGGCACCGTGGAGTCCGCGCTCGCGGTGGAACGATTCCTCGCCTCAGTGCCCAGCGAAACCATCGTCCTGCTCGACGAGGCCTACATCGAGTTCGTCGCACCAGCATTCCGGCTCGACGGATTGTCGCTGATCGAGCGGTATCCGAATCTGCTGGTACTGCGCACGTTCTCCAAGGCCTACGGTCTGGCCGGTCTGCGTATCGGCTACGGCTTCGGATCCGCCGACCTGATCGGCAGGCTGTGGCGGATGCAGTTGCCGTTCGGCATGGACAGCACCAGTCTGGTGGCGGTCGCTGCGTCCTATGACGCGGAACGTCAGCTGCAGCGGCGTATTCGGGTGATCTCCGCCGAGCGGCGTTACCTGCGGATGCGGCTGCGCGCGATGGGGGCGTACGCCGTCGAAGGGCACGCGAACTTCGTGTACCTGCCGCCGGCGGGCAAGCCGTGGCAGGAGGTGTTCGACCCGGCGGGCTTGCGGGTGCGGCACTACGGCGACGGCGGGGTGCGGATCACGGTGGGGGACCGGTGGTCGACGCGCGCGGTGCTGACCGCCGTGGCGACGTCGCGGTAGTGCCCTACGACGGTGGGTCGATGCGGTATGAATGGGCGGATGCCCGATTCACCACCGCCCGAGAAGCCGGACCCGATCGCTGCCGCGCGCCGGAATTGGGAGCGTGCCGGCTGGGGTGATGTCGCCGAGGGCATGGTGGCGGTGACGTCGGTGATGCGGGCCCACCAGATCCTGCTGGCCCGGGTGGAGAACGCCCTGCGGCCCTACGATCTGAGCTTTTCGCGGTTCGAGCTGTTGCGATTGCTGGCCTTCAGCCGCACCGGTGCGTTGCCGATCACCAAGGCCTCCGACCGGCTGCAGGTGCATGTCACCAGCGTTACGCATGCCATTCGCCGACTGGAGGCCGACGGACTGGTCAGGCGGGTGCCGCATCCCACCGACGGGCGCACCACGCTTGTGGAGATCACCGAGCTGGGGCGCTCGACGGTGGAGGATGCCACCGCGACGCTCAATGACCAGGTCTTCGCCGACGTCGGGGTGTCGGCGCAGGAAGCCCGCGCGTTGGTGGCGTCGATCGAGACGCTGCGCCATCACGCGGGAGATTTCTAGCGCAGGGTGTCGATGACCGCGCTGAAATCCAGATCGGCGTGGTCGGCGGCGAACTTGCTGTAGATCTCGGCGGCGTGAGTACCCAGCGGCGCGGTGGCACCAGTGGACGACACCGCGTCCATCGCCAGACCCAGGTCCTTGTTCATCAGCGCGGTGGCGAATCCGGGCTGGTAGTCGTTGTTGGCCGGTGAGGTCGGAACAGGGCCGGGCACAGGGCAGTTCGTATGCACGGCCCAGCAGTTGCCGGTGGCGCCGGTGATCACGTCGAATAGCGACTGCGCCGACAGGCCGAGCTTCTCGGCCAACACGAATGCCTCGCCTACGGCGATCTGCTGCACTGCGAGCACCATGTTGTTGCACAGCTTGGCAGCCTGCCCGGCGCCCGATGATCCGCAGTGAATCACCTTGCTGGCCATGGGTTCCAGCACCGCGCGAGCCTTCTCCAGGGCGTCGGCCTCGCCGCCGACCATGAAGGCCAGCGTGCCTGCTGTCGCGCCCTTGATGCCGCCGGAGACCGGTGCGTCGAGCTGGGCCATCCCGGCGGCCGCGGCCTGGGTGTGGACTTCCCGCGCGTCGTCGACGGAGATGGTGGAGGTGTCGATGAACAGCGTGCCCGCCTTGGCAGCCGGAAGTGCTTCGGCGTAGCAGGCTTTCACGATCGCCCCGTTGGGCAGTGAGGTGATGACCACGTCGGCCTCGGCGACCGCGGCTGCGCCGGCGTCGAACACCGTCGCACCCTTCTCCTCGGCGGCCGCACGCAATGCGGGCACCGGGTCGAAGGCGCGCACGGTGTAGCCGGCCTTGACGAGGTTGGCCGCCATCGGCCCACCCATGTGACCCAGTCCCAGGAATGCGATCGTCGTCATGTGCAGGCTCCTTTGCCTCACGCGGAATTTCGTCCGGGTGACTCACCCTGATTGCGAGCACGGCTCGCGAGGCCCCGCCCGATCACCACGCGCATAATTTCGTTGGTGCCCTCGAGGATTCGGTGCACGCGCAGATCGCGGACGATCTTCTCGATGCCGTACTCCCGTAAGTAGCCGTATCCGCCGTGCAACTGCAACGCCTGATCGGCCACCTCGTAGCAGGAGTCGGTGACATAGCGCTTGGCCATCGCACACAGCTCGACCTTGTGGGGCTCGTCGTTGTCCAGCGCGACGGCTGCGCGCCACAACATCAGCCGAGAGGTCTCCAAAGCGGTGGCCATGTCGGCCAGGGTGAATCGGATGGTGGGCTCGTCGAGCAGTGCCCCGCCGAACGCGTGGCGGTCGGCCAGATAGCTCGCGGTCTTGTCGTAGGCAGCTTGGGCGCCGCCCAGCGAGCAGGCCGCGATGTTGAGGCGTCCGCCGTTGAGGCCGCTCATCGCGATGCCGAAGCCGGTGCCTTCACCTTCGGGGCCGCCAAGCATCGCCGTCGCCGGCACCCGCACACCTTCGAGAATCACCTGCGCGGTGGGCTGGACGTTCCAGCCCATTTTTTCCTCTTGCGCGCCGAAACTGAGCCCCGGCGTGTCCTTTTCAACGATGAAGGTAGAAATTCCACGGTGACCGGACTCGTTCTCTTTGAAGCCGGTGCGGGCCATCACCACGTAGAGATCTGAGGTGCCTGCTCCGGAGATGAACTGCTTGACCCCGTCGAGCACATAGTGGTCGCCATCGCGAACGGCTTTGGTGCGCAACGCCGCCGCGTCCGATCCGGCGCCGGGCTCGGTGAGGCAGTAGCTGGCGATGGTCTCCATCGATGCGAGCTTCGGGAGCCACGACTTGCGTTGATCGTCGGTGCCGAAGGTGTCGACCATCCACGCGCACATGTTGTGGATCGAGATGAACGCCGCCAGGGCGGGGTCGGCCGCCGAGAGCTGCTCGAAGATCCGCACCGCGTCCAGTCGCCGCAGCCCGCTGCCGCCGACGTCCTCGGCGCAGTAGATCGCCGCCATTCCCAGCTCGGCCGCCTCACGCAGCACGTCCACCGGGAACTCCTTGGAGTGATCCCAGTCGAGCGCATACGGCGCAAGGCGTTTGGCGGCGAACGCGGCTGCCGTCTCGGCGATGACGCGTTCGTCGTCTTCGAGCGTCAGGAAGGTCATTTCATCGTGGGGATGACGAACTCGGCGCCGTCCTTGATGCCCGAAGGCCACCGCTCCGTGACGGTCTTGGTCTTGGTGTAGAACAGGATCGAGTGCGGGCCGTGCTGGTTGAGGTCGCCGAAGCCGGACCGCTTCCAGCCGCCGAACGTGTGGTACGACACCGGAACCGGGATCGGCACGTTGACGCCGACCATGCCGACCTGCACCCGGGACACGAAGTCGCGGGCGGTGTCACCGTCGCGGGTGAACACTGCGACGCCGTTGCCGTATTCGTGCTCAGATGGCAGCCTCAGCGCTTCCTCGTAGTCGTGCGCGCGCACGATGCACAGCACCGGGCCGAAGATCTCGTCGGTGTAGATCGACATGTCGGTGGTGACGTGGTCGAAGAGCGTGGGGCCGATGAAGAAGCCGCCCTCCAGGCTGGTATCAGCGAAAGTCAGTTCGTCGCTGGCTTTCTCGCGACCGTCGACCACGATTTCGGCTCCGGCGGCCACACCGGCGTCGATGTAGTCACGGACCCGCTTGAGCGCGGCGCCGGTGACCAACGGGCCGTAGTCAGCCTTGGGATCCAGGCTGTGGCCGACGCGCAGGCCGTTGATCCGCTCGACGAGCCTGGCGCGCAGCCGGTTTGCGGTTTCCTCGCCGACGGGCACCGCGACGCTGATGGCCATGCACCGCTCGCCCGCGCTGCCGTAGCCGGCACCGATGAGGGCGTCGACGGCCTGGTCCAGGTCGGCGTCGGGCATGACGATCATGTGGTTCTTGGCGCCGCCGAAGCACTGCGAACGCTTGCCGTTGGCGGCGGCCGTGGAGTAGATGTACTGCGCGATATCGGAGCTGCCGACGAAGCCGACGGCCTTGATGTCGGGGTGGTGAAGGATGGCGTCGACGGCCTCCTTGTCGCCCTGCACCACCTGGAACACGCCCGCCGGCAGGCCGGCCTCCAGGAACAGCTCAGCCAGGCGCACCGGCACCGAGGGGTCGCGCTCGGAAGGCTTGAGGACGAAGGCGTTTCCGCATGCCAGGGCGGGGCCGGCCTTCCACAGCGGGATCATCGCGGGGAAGTTGAACGGGGTGATGCCGGCGACGACACCGAGCGGCTGGCGGATCGAGTACACGTCGATGCCACCGCCGGCGCCTTCGGTGAACTCACCCTTGAGCAAGTGCGGGATGCCGATGGCGAATTCGATGACCTCGATGCCCCGCTGGATGTCACCGCGGGAGTCGGCGACGGTCTTGCCGTGCTCGATCGAGAGCAGCTCGGCGAGCTCGTCGGTGTTGGCGTTGACGAGTTCGATGAACTTCATCAGGACGCGGGCCCGGCGCTGGGGATTCCAGGCGGCCCATTCCTTCTGCGCCTCGACCGCGGAGGCCACCGCGGTGTCGACGTCGGCGGCCGATGCGAGCAGCACCTGGGCCTGCACCTCGCCGGTGCTCGGGTTGAGGACGTCAGCGGTGCGCGTGCTGCCGAGGCTGCTGCGCTTGCCGTCGATGAAGTGCTGAATCGTTGTGCTCATGATGCCCCTTGGCTGACCTGGCGGCTGAATACTAGGACATCCTAGTAACGCGTTGACCGGCTCCGCAAGGGGGTCCGTCGAGACCGCGGTGAGTGCATCGAGACTGCAGCGAGAGCGAGTTTTGTCGCCGAAATGCGATCTGCACGCAGTCTCGATGAAGGGGTCTAGCGCCACTGATAGCGCGTGCTGGGCCTGCCGGTCTTGCCGTATTCGGTCAGGCGGGTGACGGCCCCGTCGTCGGCGAGGCGCTCGAGGTAGCGCCAGGCGGTCACCCGCGAGACGCCCACCAGTTTGGCGGCTTCGTCAGCGGTCAGCCCGTCAGCGCGGTCGCGCACCGCGCGGGCGATCTCGTCGGTGGTGGCCGGCGCGGCACCCTTCGGGGTCACCGATTTGTCGGTGCTGATTCGCAATTCGCCCAGCGCCCGGTCGACTTCGGCCTGGCTGGCGGCATCGGTCCCGGCGGGCAGGGCGCTGCGGTAGCGGCGGTAGCGCTCCAGGCGGTCGCGGAACGCCGCGAACGTGAACGGTTTGAGGAGGTAGGCCAGCGCGCCGTGCGCCACCGCGGCGCGCACCATCTCCAGGTCGCGTTCGGAGGTGATCGCGATGATGTCGGGTGCCGGCCGCAATCCCGACAGTGCCGAGGCCAGCGCGATCCCGCTGGCGTCGGGCAATCCGAGATCGAGCAACACCAAGTCGACAGGGGAGTCGGTGGCGGCCTCCGAGGCGATGCGCATCGCGTCGCGGGCGGTGTGGGCCAGCCCGGTGACGGTAAACCCTTGCAGCCGAGCCAGATACGTGCGGTGCGCCTCGGCGATCAGCGGGTCGTCTTCGACGATCAGGACGTTGATCATCGGATAGTCACCGTCACCACCGAGCCGTAGGTGACGTCCGCGCTCAAGGTGCCGTCGTGACGGTTGACGATCTGGGCGACCAGCGCCAGGCCCAGACCCTGATGGCCGGCGTCGCTGCCTGACTTCGTCGAATACCCGCGCTGCAGGGCGCGCTGAAAGGTCTCGGGATCCATGCCGGGCCCGCTGTCGGCGACTTGGATCTGCAGTCCGTCGGCGTCCTGGTTGACGGTCACCTCGACCCAGGGGTCGTCGCGGTCGCAGGCGTCCATGGCGTTGTCGATCAGGTTGCCCAGCACGGTGACCATTTCCTGGGAGCTCAGCAGGGACTCGGCGGGCAGATTGGTCTCTTCGGTGATGGTCAGCTCAATGCCGCGTTCGCCGGCCTCGGCGGTCTTGCCGAGCAGCAGGGCCACCAGGGCGGGTTCGCCGACGGCGTCGGACACCCGGTCGACGAGCTGCTGGGACAGCGCCAGTTCTTGGGTGGCGAACTTGACCGCCTCCTCGGGGCGGCCCATCTCGACCAGGGTGACGACGGTGTGCAGTTTGTTGGCCGATTCGTGGGCCTGCGCGCGCAGCGAATCGGTGAACCCCTGCAGGGAGCTCAATTCGCCCAGGGCGCCTTGTAATTCGGTGCGGTCACGGATGGTCACCACTTCCGAGTCCGAGGCGCTGACTTGGGAACGGTTGACCACCAACACGCGGTCATCGGTGAGACGCACCTCGTCGCGCACGCCGGGATCGTTGCCGCGCAGGAACTCTGGCAGGTCGGCACGGGTGATGGGACCCGACGGCAGGGCCAGCAGGCGGCGGGCTTCGTCGTTGGCCAGAGCCACCCCGCCGCGGTCCAGGACGATGAGCCCCTCGGAGACCGAGTGCAGGATGGCGTCGTGGTGGTCGTACATCACCCGCAGCTCGTCGGGGGCCAGCCCGTGCGTCTGGTGCAGGATCCGTCGACGGATCGCCCAGACACCGACGAAGGACAGGGCCAGTGCTGCGATGCCGACGCCGACGATCGTCGGCCACTGGGAACGCCACCGCGCGGCCAGGCTCTCGATGGTGATACCGGCTGCGACCAGGCCGATGACCTGGCCGTTGGCGTTACGGACCGGCGCGATGGTGCGCACTGACGGGCCCAAGGTGCCGGTGTAGACCTCGGTGTAGGTCTCGCCGCGCAGCGCCGGTTCGATGGTGCCGAGGTACCTCTGGCCGATCTGCTCGGGATTGGTGTGGGTGAACCGGGTGCGGTCCGGCGCCATGATCGTGATGAACGCGATGTCGGTGCTTTTGCGGACGGCCTCGGTGACCGGCTGGAGAACCTTTGCGGCGTCACCGTTTTCGATGGCCTCGGCGGTAGACGGTGAGTCGGCCAACGAGACGGCGATGGCGGTGACCTGTTGGCGGGCGGCGTCGTCGCCGTGGCGTTTGGCGTCGAGAGGCGCCAGTGCGCTGCCGGCGAGGACCACCAGCACGATCACCGCGGCCTGCAGCGCGAAGGCCTGCCCGGCCAGTGAGCGGGGGAGGACCGCCACTGCTCACCTCCGCGTTGAACGTAATGAACTAAAGCGTGACCTGCGTCACGTGCTGGTTAACCATCCTTGCAGACCTATTGCAAGAAGAACCGGAAGGAAACCGCTCATGACCACGGTTGTGGATCGTTCTGGCGGAGACGACAAGCCCGCCGCGCCCAAGAGCCGGGATCGCACCCACTGGCTGTATCTGGCGGTCATCGCCGCGGTGGTCGGCGGCGTGATCGTCGGCCTGGTGGCCCCGGGTGTCGGCAAGAGCGTCGGCGTCCTGGGGACGATGTTCGTCAGCCTGATCAAGATGATGATCGTCCCGGTGATCTTCTGCACCATCGTGCTGGGCATCGGGTCGGTGCGTAAGGCCGCCACCGTCGGCAAGGTCGGCGGGCTGGCCTTCGGCTACTTCCTGGTGATGTCGACGATCGCGCTGGGCATCGGTCTGCTGGTGGGCAACCTGCTGCACCCCGGTAGCAGCCTGAAACTCTCGGAATCGACGGCGGCCAAGGGCGCGCAGCTGGCCGAGCAGGCCCATGCGTCGGGCGGTCTGGTCGAGTTCGTACAGCACATCATTCCGACGTCGTTGTTCTCGTCACTGACCGATGGCAATGTGCTGCAAGGATTGTTCATAGCGCTGCTGGTCGGATTCGCGCTGCAGGCGATGGGCAGCAAGGGCGAACCGATCCTGCGCGGGGTGGAGCACCTGCAGCGGCTGGTGTTCAAGATCCTGTCAATGGTGTTGTGGCTGGCGCCGATTGGCGCGTTCGGCGCGATGGCGAACGTGGTGGGTCTGACCGGGTGGAGCGCGGTGACCAACCTGCTGACGCTGATGTTCGGCTTCTATCTGACGTGCGTGGTGTTCGTCTTCGGCGTACTGGGGACGCTGCTGCGGATGGTGTCAGGGGTGTCGATCTTCCGGTTGGTGCGCTACCTGGCGCGGGAGTACCTGCTGATTTTTGCGACGTCGTCCTCGGAATCGGCGCTGCCGCGGCTGATCGCGAAGATGGAGCACCTCGGCGTGCAGCAGAGCACGGTGGGTGTTGTTGTGCCAACGGGATATTCGTTCAATCTGGACGGCACCGCGATCTATCTGACGATGGCCTCGCTTTTCATCGCCGACGCGCTGGGCGACCCGTTGTCGGTGGCCGAGCAGCTGGGTCTGCTGGTGTTCATGATCGTGGCGTCCAAGGGGGCGGCCGGGGTGAGCGGCGCCGGGTTGGCGACGCTGGCCGGCGGGTTGCAGGCACACCGCCCCGAGTTGCTGGACGGGGTGGGGCTGATCGTGGGGATCGACCGGTTCATGTCCGAGGCGCGGGCGGTGACCAACTTCTCCGGCAATGCGGTGGCCACGATACTGGTCGGCTCGTGGACCAAGACGGTGGATATGGCCAAGGTCAACGAGGTGCTGTCCGGTCGGGACCCGTTCGACGAGGTGACGATGCTCGACGACGATGACGTGCCAGCACCGAAGGAGGCGCTCGCCGCCTGAATTCACGACTCACGACACCCCGGGTGGCCCCTTCCCCCCGGGGTGTCGTGCTGTGGGTACGGTGCTTTTGTCGGTTTCCACCGGTGCATGCCCCCATAGCCCAATCGGCAGAGGCAGCGGACTTAAAATCCGCACAGTGTCGGTTCGAGTCCGACTGGGGGCACCAGCTCAAGGCGTATTTAGGGAAACCTTACTGTACTCGGTGGTGTACACGATGGAGGGGCCGAGTTCAGTAGGTGTACACAGCGGGTGCCGCATGTACGCAAGTGCGCGGGCAAGCTAATTGTTGTGTTGGTCGACGTCAGCTTCGCTGGCGAACACGACCTGGGTGATGTTCGGGTTGAACCCGAAGCCCTCCAGATCCCGGTTGCGCGCCGCCCGCCCCATCACCTGCATGATGGCGCCGATGACCTCGGGGAGGCGTTCGCGGGGGATGTACTGGGCGAGCTGGACCAGGGCGGTGATCTGGTCGGCCATCCACGGTGTCATCAACCCGAACGACGTCATCTCGACGCCGAGGGCATCCAAGATTTTCGCGATGGTGTCGTCGTGCGGGGTGGCGCCGTTCTCGATGTCCTTGATGGTCGTTTCGCCGACGCCCGATTCCTCGGCGAGTTGGCGCCGTGACCAGCCGCGGCCTTCTCTGGCGCGGCGCACCGCGGCCCCGCAGATCCGCCTGTCCGCCTCGTTCAACGCCTCCACGCTTTCACGCTATCGCCGGTCACGGGAATGCAGTGGATGCACAGCAATCTGGTAGGAAACTCCACATTTCGTCGGAGGGCAGGCTTAGAGTGGCGCCACGGCAGCCTCAGGCATTCCCGCGCGAATTTGGCGGGAAAGCCCACCGTTGCCGCCCGTCTCAATCGGATCGCCGGGGGGCGCAACATGCAGGATGGCCGAGGAAACACCGGCGTCGAGATCACGAGCCCCCGGGGGTCTTCCGTCCGCAGCCTGCGCCGCCAGCTAATGCACGAGCTAGCCATCATCCCCGGCAGCACCTGGACGGCGGAAGAGCTCGGGGCTGTCCTGTTCGTGGTGCGGGCTATCCGTCAGGCTCGCAGCGAGAGCGGCGTCGAAGTCGCGGTCGGTGACAACGTCATCCCCTTGGGTGCTTACCGGTGAGCCTGCCCGACGGCCGCCCTCCAGCTCCTCCAGGTCCTGCTGCAGGAATGTGACCGCAGCATCGGCCGGGTTGAGGGCATCGATCGCGTTCGCTCGCACGGTGCGCTCATCGTCTTTCAGAAGGATCGTTCGGACGGCGTGGATTGATCGGCGCAGAGCCTTGAGCATGGCGTCCATCCGCTCCGCTGCCGGCTGGGCGCGGATCGCTCCGTAAGTAGTGATCAGGTCATGCAGCGACTGCTGATTGATCTGGTCGCCGATCGGATCGACTGGTGTTGTCGTCGTGTCTGAAGGGTCGGCCGGGGTTGGTTCGTGTCCGGCGAGGATGTCGTCGATGCTTCCGTAGACCCAGTCCAGTGCGTACTCGATCTGAGCCTTTGTGCCCTGCGTGTAGTTGGTCCGCCGGGCGTTCTCGACATCCCCCAGTGCTCGGGGTGTCAGGTTCGCGCGTTTAGCGAGAGCCGTGGTGGTGAGCATGCCGAGTTCCACTCGCCGTGCGATCACCTTGTCGGCTACTCGTTTCCAGTCGTTCGTGGTCATGAATCACATGGTGCAGGAAACAACCGGAAACATCTAGTTTTCCCTTGTAGCGATCGAATGAACAGATCCGGAAACCCATGCCTGAAACTACCGGAATGTAGTTCCGCTCTGATCAGCTGATACAGGGCATTTCCGGACACGTTTCCGTGTCGTTCTTGACTCGGTTCCATTTCGTTCCTAAGGTGGTCGGCATGGACAGGAACGACGATCCGGTAAGAGTCGGCGCCACCGTCAAAGCTCTCCGCGAGGCATACGGCTGGAAACTCGGCAAGTTCGCTGTAGCCGTCGGAACCACCCACCCGCACCTGTCGAACATCGAGTCCGGCCGCAAGCGCCTGACGCCCGAGATGGCGCGAAAGATCGCCGACACCCTCGGCGTGCCCCTGGCCGCGATCACCACGTCGCGCCCGGTCGACGACGTCGCCTGAAACAAGAAAACGGCCTCCACCCGGGCAGGGGTGAAGGCCACCGACAACCGAGAGAAAGGATCGGAATGTCAAAGACTGAGCCTACCAACTCCCGCCCTGTGGTGACCGGACCCCGCATCCCCGAGACGGACGGAGTGTCCGGGACGTGGGCCGCGCTCGAGCGCACCAGTCCGATCGTCCAAACGTCCGAAGACGGAATTGCTACGACCACGTCGATGCGGGTCGCCAACGGCACGCGTAATGAGCACCGCGCGGTGCTTCAGTTGATTGGCGAGAACCTGGCCGACTTCGAGGAGTTCGGAGGGGTCGCATTTGAAATGCAACCCTTCGACACCGCCGGCGGTGTCCAGCACCGCCGGGTCGCGATCCTCAACGAAGAACACGCGACCCTGCTGCTGACCTATATGCGCAACAACGAGATCGTCAAGGACTTCAAAAAGCGGTTGGTGCGGGCGTTCTCCGAGCTGCGCCGAACCGCCAACGAGGTCCAGCCGCTCACCCCGTTGGAGTACGCCCGCCGACTTGTGGACGCGGAGGAGCGTGTCGAAGCCGCGACCGCGCGCGCCGATCAGGCGGAGAAGCGCTTCGAGATCGAACAGCGGCACCGCCGCGCGATCGAGGGCGGTGACGGCATCCTGCTGACCGACTTCGGCAAGAAGTACTTCTCCGAGGTGCGGCACACCGACTTCTTCGAGCACCTCTACGCCAAGCGGTGGTTGATCGACCAGCGCGGCAGCCGCGTGTTGGACAACGGCGACATCCGCAACGGCCACGACCACCGCAAACCCACCTACAAGGGTCGGCCCTTCATCTACGAGCACGACACCGGCCTGCATGGCGGCAAGCGTCGCTTTCAGCCGCGCGTCAGACCGCAGCGAGAGATCGAACTCCGGGATGCCCTTGCGGCCGAGGGGCTTCCGGTAAACACCCACAGCACCGGCCTGGTCCTCATTTCGAACGACGAGATCAAGGGGCTGGGCGCATGACCGCGCGGATTCTCTACGACAAGCCGGCTGCCGCCGAGGCGCTCTCCACCAGCGAGCGGCGCATCGACGAACTCCGGCGCGCTCGACTGCTGGTGGCCGTCCAAGACGGCCGGGAGTGGAAGTACACAGCCGACGAGCTCCAGCGCTACGCCGGATCCCTCAAAACCTCTGTGGAGGGGTGATGAACACCTTGTTGTGGATCCTTGCGAGCCTTGGTGTTTGGCTGGCCGCAAGCGTGGTGTTCGGCCTGGGGTGGATAGCCGGGATCGTCGTCGCCGGGAGCAAGTTGCGGGCAGAGGCTGAAGGGGAGCGTGAGCCGTGACCCCCGCTGCTCATCGCGTGGTCGACGCGAAAGATATTGAAGCAACGCCTGTTGTCGATGACGACGTGGTCATTGAGTGCGGCATCCAGGTGGTACCAGACGGGCCCGCGCGAGCTGGGGTGCGGTGATGACCATCGGTGAACGCATCGACAACACGATCTCGGATGCCCTGGTGGCTGCCGGTATTGGGCTGAGGGTCGTCTTCACAGCTGCCCATCATCTATTCAGCGCCGCGTGGCCGGCAAGGGTCGAGCGGGAGTGCCGCGCCTACTTGGCGATGCGGGATGTCGCCGACGTCGAGCCCAACCAGCTGCCCGACGAGCTGTGGGTACCACGGGGCCCCTCTCCGCTGGTTTTCGCAGCCGGCGAGGACCATTCGCGCGCAGTGCACCCCGTCTATCGCCGTCTGCAGGAGGAGTTCGAAGCAGAACACGGGGAACCGTTAGGGGAGCGCCCTGACATCTACCCCGAAGCGATCGGCCGTCCAGGTTTTATCCAGTCGTACAGCAGTTTTGGCGCCTGGTACGCCGACGGCGGACCAGCCGAATGGGTCGAGCCTGCCGAGCGGCTCACCCGCAATCCCGAGACATATCGACGTCTCCTGGGATGTGTCGAAGACGCTGCCGCCCCGATGGACGTATCCCAAAAGCAGCCCGCCGGTGCCGGTGGAGTCGGGCCCGGCATCGGCGAGGCTGAAGCCGCCGACTGCCCGATTCACGATCCGAAGTAAAGCGGCCCCGCGCTGTCTCACCAGCCGGGGCCATGGACACCACAACAACGAAGGGAAGTGCAGTGCCGAGCACCAATTCTAAATCACCAGTGGGCACGATCACGGCAGCGGAGCTGTCGAGAGTGATCGACGACGCCGCGCTGTTCGCCAGCCGCGACACATCGCTCCCGATGATCAACGCGATCCGGCTGGAGTCGACCGCGAAGCAGCTGATCGCGGTGGCCACGGATCGGTTCACCCTGGGCGCGTCGATGGCCAGCTACAACGACGGCGACGGACCCGAGTTTGAGGCGACCTTGAAACTGGGCCAGGCGCAGCTGGTGGCACGAATTGCGAAGTCCTGCAGGGAAGCGTTCAACAGCGTCGCGATCAAGTTGACGAGCGGCAAGCTGTCTTTCGCCTTCACGTCAGGTGAGGCGCTGACACTGCCCATGCTCCATTCCGAGGTCGACTTCCCCGACTGGCGGAAGCTGGTCACTCCCACCGCCGACGACACGCCAACCAAGGTCATCGGCTACGACCCTGCCCTCCTGGCAAGGTTCAGCCGCGTCCACGGTGCCAGCCGGATCGCCATCAAGTTCTCCGGGCCAACAAAGCCAGCCATGGTGTCGGCCGGAACCCAATTCATCGGCGCGATCATGCCGGTGCGTCTCGGCTCCGACGATCCGGAATGGCAGTCGCCTGAATGGATTGCGCCCGCACCACCCAAGGCGAAGGCGGCGGCCCCGGCAAAAAAGGCTGCACCTAAGACCGCCGCGAAGAAGGCGTCATGAGATCCCGCACAGTGCAGCGGTTCTGGTGGCTGGTGGTGTTCGGGTGGCTGATCGCCGCCGCGATCTTCGCCGGCGGTGTCGCGCGAGCGTGGGGGCTGGGGTAGATGGCCGAGAACGAAGTGCAAGTCGTCCTCACCGATTACGAGTTCAGCGTCGGCGAGATTCAGGAGTTCCTCGATGAGATCCGCAACCAGAACCGGATGTCCGTGAACGCGTTGATCACGATCACCCACGACTGCCCGAAGCAGGGTTACGGGCGAGGTCAATTCACGCTGTCGGCGAGCACAGCGAACCGGCTCAAGGGGGAGGACTAGATGAGCCTCAACCCTTCCCGCACTGCCCGCCACGAGGTCGTGGTGATGCCCGACGACAACCCGCTGTTCGGACGGACGTACCGGCCGGTGTGCCAGGTGCGGGTGAATCAGCGTGTCGTCGACGGCGAGACCATCGATGATCCCTGCTACGAAGGCCCGTTCGTCCCGTCGCCGCGCCGCGCCCAGGACATCGCTGAGGAGCACCGTCGCAAAGGCGCAGGCACCTGGAAGGCCGCCCGATGACCGCCGCACTTGCCGACGCTGATGTTGTCGCCGCGCTGACGAAGTCGGTCCACTCCACCGAGGCGTCTCGCCGGGTTGGTTGGGCGAGGATGTACGCAGCGCTCGCCGCGGGGGAGAAAGCTGAGCGCGAGCTCGGCATCGCCCGCGAGGACATTGCGCTGCTGTCGAAGTTCGCCGGATTCACCTACGGCGCACTTCAAGCCCTTGGGCTTCGAGACATCTACCACGCCTATCTGCGCGGCGACCTCGACCAACTGCAGAGCTATTTCCCGAACGGGGCAATGCAGCACGGACGCGAGGTCGGCAGCACCTGGGGCAAGGACTGGATCAACCGCCTCGCCGACAAAACCGAGTACTACAAGGCCCGCGCCGCAGCCCACGAGGTCAACGAGAAGCAATGGGCTGCAGCGAAAGTGGCCGCAGCGAACGAGCTGGCCACCGAGTACGGGTTCGCCTCGGCCGACGAGATGCGCGAATACCTCGCACAGCACAAGCCGGAGTCAACGCGATGAGCTACGAACGCATCACATGCCCCCGCTGCCGCCGCGGCGTCCCGATACGGGCCCGCCGCTACGCCATCCACTCGATCGTCCCCCGCGGGGATATCCAGTGCCGGATGAGCTGGCAACTCGTTCCGGTCACCGGGGTCGACGAGGAAGCCTACGAGACGCGGGCGGCGATCGTCGCCGACCTCGCCTGCCAGATGCAGGACGTGGACCCGCTGCTGGTGTGGGACTACCTGACAGCTGTCCCCGCCAGCGAATTACAGCGGCTCCTCATGGTCGCGTTGGCGGGAATCCCGTTGGACCGCAGGATCGACGACATCTTCAGCTGGGTGCATCAACTCCCCGTAGCGCAGGGGCGCACCGCATGAGCCGACTGCACGCGGTAGCGATCACCACCACCCTGTTCTGGCTGATCCCAGCGGTCACCTTCTGGGCGGCCGGAATGCCCAAGCCAGCCGGGATCGCCTTGGCCATCAGTGCTATCGGAGCGGTCACGTGGGGCTACTTCGCTGTCACCGCGGAGTGGGATAAACGCCACACCCGCAACGACATCGCCGAAGTGGTTTGCCGCGGCGACTACGTCGACCTCCGACCAGTCTGGCCGGCTGAAGCGGGGAGCGTCGAATGAGCGACCGCACCGGCATCGAATGGACCGACGCCACCTGGAATCCCGTCACCGGATGCACCGTCGTGTCAGACGGCTGCACCAACTGCTACGCCAAGACCTTCTCTGAGCGATTCCGGGGTACGCCGGGCCACTACTACGAGAACGGGTTCGATCTGCAGCTGCGGCCCGAGAAGCTGGACCAACCGCTACGTTGGCGCCGGCCGCGGCGGATCTTCGTCAACTCGATGTCGGATCTGTTCCACGACGGCGTGCCCGACGAGTACATCGCGCAAGTGTGGGGCGTGATGGCGTGGAGCCCTTGGCACACCTTCCAGCTGCTCACCAAACGGCACGCCCGCATGCGCAGTCTGATCGGCAGCCCCGAGTTCAAATCGCTGGTCGATGACGCCTGGTATGACATCGGCCGCCGGTACGAGCTCGACAAGCGCAAAGTGGCGCACCCCGGCCATCCCTACGACCGTTGGCCGCTACCGAATGTGTGGCAGGGTGTCAGCGCGGAGAACCAGCGCTGGGCCGAGATCCGCGGCGAGGCGTTGCGGGCGACTCCGGCTGCGGTGCGGTTTTTTTCGTGCGAGCCGATGCTGGGCCCGATCGACTTGTTGGGCGACGTCGAGAAGCCCGGCCCAGCGATCACTCGCACGGGCTGGCACAACCCCGGTGGACCTTGGGGGCCAGACGAGTACGGCTACGACGACCAGGTGGCGATCGACTGGGTGATCGTCGGGGGCGAGTCCGGGCCCGGGGCGCGGCCGATGCACCCCGATTGGGCCCGGTCGCTTCGGGATCAGTGCCAGCTGGCGGGCATCGCGTTTCTGTTCAAGCAGTGGGGCGAGTGGGTCGAGGACGTCATCGATCGCGGATCCCATCGGGTGCTCAACGTGCCGCGGGATGCGAAGAACCGCAACAGGTGCGCGCTGCACCTGTCGGGCGGGACAGCGCTCAACCCCGACAACCCGTTCAACCCGTTCGAGCGCGGACACGGCGGCTGGACCGCGATGCGGCGGCCTGGCAAGAGGGCCGCCGGCCGCGAGCTCGACGGCCGCACTTGGGACGAATACCCGGAGGTAGCAGCTCATGCATGACCCGATGGTTCTCGCGTTCGACATCCGGCGCCCGTGGCCAGAAAGCTCACGGATGGTGGCGCCCGGCAAACCCCGCTGGCGTTGGCGGTGGCGCCACCGCTGGTTTGTGCCGGCGTTCGTCACGTTGGCGGGCCGTGAGTTCTACTTTCCAGCCCTGATTTCGGTGTGGCACGTTGAGCCGCACGGCGTCGACGCTCTGCAGGGTGAGTGCAAGGGCACCCGGTGGCGGTGGCATATCCACCATTGGCGGATTCAGTGGAATGTGTTGCAGCGCTGGCGCCGACGCCTACTGACGCGATGCGCCTGGTGTGGCGGGCGGGACACCAAGTCGGACCCGGTCAACTGCAGCGTGAACGGCATTCTCCGCCCCCGCGTGAAGACACGATGGTGGCAGAGCGAATCCGCGATCGCGCACGGTGATTGCTCCAGCGTTGAGCACGCCCACCGACTCTGCCTGTGCGAGAACCCTGGCTTGAGCCACGGTGACTACGGCCAGTGCGCGTTCTGCGGGAAGTTCCGGGCCTGGCGGCATGTGCCCACTATCCCCGATCGCTATCTCGCGTCGCTGCCTGAGGGCTCGCGGATCCCGGCCGGCAAGCAGGAGTGGCTGAAGGTCGAGTGGGCGAAGGTCCGCGCTGAGCGTGAGGCGGCGTCCGAAGGAGATACGCATGTCTAGCGTCGCGGTCGCTCACCTGCCCGGCGGTGGGCACGAGATCTACACCCACTTCAACGGTCAGCGGGTGGTGCTCGTCATCGTGCGGCCGGTTGGGACGCTCGAATTCGGCGCGCTGCGTTCGGCTTTCTCGGAGATGTGGGTGCCGGAACTGATCGAGGCCCTGTACCTGGCGCGCGCTATCGCTCGGCGCGAAAAGCCCTGGGAGCCCTATACCGATACACCAGTAGGTCTGATGGAGGAGCACGCACTCCGGCTCGAATGGCACAACCCAGACCGGCAGATCGTGGTCACGGACGAGGCCGATATCCGGGTGATCCGCCGCGGCTTCAGTGGCGCGGACGTGGTCGAGGTGTCGCGTTGGGTGTTCGGATGGTCGGCCAATGCCTGACGAACCTCGCGACCACGTCGTTCGGGACCGGCTGCCCTGGCGCACTGACGATCTCACCGAGTGCGGCCGGACGCTCGACGACGTCGCATCGCACATCACCCGCGACCAGCTGATGTGGCGACTCAAGGAGCACGGCAAGCAGCGCACCGCATTCACGGTGTGCATGACGTGCTGGCAGACAGCGTCGGACCGTTCGCGGGAGTCGTGGGAGACCAACCCGACCGCGCTGCTGTCTCGCCAGATGCGCCGCGGCGCTGGCGGAATCGTCTACTTCGACTACCGCGACCCTGCCCGGACTCCGCACGTCGACCTGATGAGCGCGGAGCTGCACGCGATCGCCGCGCTGATCGAGGCGCATCGCGAGGAGTTTGACCAGCGGGTGGCGGCGGCCTCGGAGGCGGCGTTGTTCGCGCACCGGCGGGCGCAGAAGGAGCGGCGCCGCGATGGGTGAGCCGATCCGGACCGGCCAGCTGCTGGAGCTGTTGAAGCGGCACTACATCAAGCCCGGCGTCCCGCTGCCGGGCGGCATTTTCCTGCCCGAGGTCGGGTGGAACGGCGGCAACACCGCGGCCGGCGGCTGCGACGCCATCTACGTCGGGTTCACCAGCACCAGCGGCCGAATCCTGGTCGGCCACGAGCTGAAGGTCAGCCGCGCCGACTGGCTGAACGAGCTGAACAAACCGGGCAAGGCAGACGGCTGGGCCGACGAGTGCCACGAGTGGTGGCTGGTGGTGTCGGATCCGGCGTTCGTGCACGACGGGGAGCTGCCCGCCGGATGGGGGCTGATGTCGCCCGGCACCAGCAAGACCCGCATGACCGTCCACCAAAAACCCGACCGCAAACCCACGATCGAGCACCAGCCGTCGTGGAAAGCGGTGCGTTCCATCATGGCCCGCCAGGACACTCTGCGGGCTGCGGCCATCAGCGCCGCCAAAGACGATGCACACCGAGCCGCGACGGCCGAGGTCGAGGACCGGGTCCAGCAACGCATCAAGTCCGAGCTCGGCCGCGCCGAGAACGACGGATTGATCCTGAGCACCACCCGGCAGCGACTGCAGGCGTTGGAAAAAGCCTTGGGCCACAACATCAACTGGGATGAAGCGCGGGTCGGCTGGCTCAACCACGCGACCCTCGCGGAGATCGCACAGATCCGCGAGGCGCTGGAGATGGGGCTGGGCGTGAAGGCCGCAGCCCGGCGCCTGGCGGGTGCACAGAACAGCCACCGAATGGACGGGTTGAACCGGCTGGAGAGAGCGGTCACGGAGATGCGCGCGGCGCTGGCGCAGTTGGAGTCGCTCGATGTCTGAGCAGACCGAGTTGCCGTTGTGGGAGCGGAAGCACGACCTGCCGCCGCGGTGGGATGGGATGCCGGTCGAGTGGGGCGAATGGACCGCCGAATCGATGCTGCTACACCGAAACGACGCGCCGGCGGCCTTCCTGTCGGCCGCCGGCTGCGTCCGACACCTGGTCAAGGGAAAGCCCACCGCTTACCCAATGAGCAGAGGCGACGACATCACGATCCGCCGCGTCGGCAAGAGACAAGCAGGCCGCCAGCTCGATCGACGCACCTGGGACGAATACCCCGAGGCGGTGACCATCTGATGGAAGACACCCGCGCGACGCGGATCCGCCAGTTGGTCGAGCAGGCCGACGCTCTCGCCGCTGAACTCACCGCTGAGGTTGGTGGGGAACGCCGCATCGTCTTGACGTCAATCCGGCGGGGCTGCAAAGGCATCCGTAACGACGTCGCACGTTTGGAGGCCATCTAGATGTGCGGACTGTGCGGAGGTCGGGGATGGCTGCGGGCCGCGCCGGTTGAGACTGTCGCCGTCTGGCCGGGTTCGAACCCGGCCCCCGATCATCAGGCGCGCGTCGCCTGGGAGCAGGCAGTGCCGGCGCCCTGTCCGGGCTGCTGGCCCAAGAACATTCAGATCATCATCACGTAGAGGGGAAGCAAACCATGATGCGTAGGGAAGCGGCGCAGATCCTGGCGATGGTGGCGTGGACGAAACGCCAGCTGGGGAAGATTGAGGCCCGGGCGAAGGCCGAGATTGATGTGCAGTTCGCTGAGGAGAAGATCGCCGCCACGGTGGAGGTGGACGGTAAGCCGGTGGTGGTGGGTTACACGCAGATGGTGCAGCCGAAACCCCAACTGCAGGTGACGGATCCGGAAAAGTTCGTGCAGTGGGTGGCCGAGCGTTGGCCCACGGAGATCGTGGAGTCGGTGCGGGAGTCGTTCCTGCCGGTGCTGAAGGAACGCTGTGTCGACGGGATCCTGATCGATGATCAGGGGGAGCCGTGCCCGTTCGCTTCGCTGACGGACCCTGACCCGTACAGCCGCACCTTCCTCACGAAGAACGGTGAGGAGACACTCACTCCGGTGTTGGGTAGCTGGTCGCTGGAGGACCTCGTCAAGGTGATCGAGGCCGCCTGATGCCGTTGCGTACACGTGAGCCGAACCAGGGCCAGGTGTGGCCGCTGGTCCTCCTGGAAGGCCCGGAGTTGTCGGGGAAGAGTTTCGCCGCAGCGGAATTCACTGCCTCCGAGCGGGTGGGTGACTGCTACTGGCTGCCGGTGGGGGAGTCCGACGACTACGGCCAACTGGGCAACTATGTGGTGGTCGAGCATGACGGGTCGTGGCACGGCATCCTCGACCAAGTCGGCCAGGTCCACGCCGTCGCGCAACAACCAGCCGCGAAGCCCACCGTCCTGGTCGTTGATTCGATGACGTTCGAATGGGAGCTGCTGAAGGACTGGATCACTGTCCGGGCCCGCGAATCCCGGCAGGCGCAGAAGCTGCTGCGGGAGGATCCGAACGCCGACATCAAGTTGTCGAACGTGTTGTGGGACGACGCATCCGAACGCCACGCCCAGCTGATGGGACTGCTGACCACGTTCAACGGCATTGTGGTCGTCACCGCCCGCTGCCGCGAAACCGTCGCCGTCGACTCCGACGGCCGGCCCATCGTCGACTCCCTCGACTACCGGGTCGACGCCCACCGAGGCCTCACCCACCAAGCCACCGTGTGGGTTCGGATGTCCCGGCAGGAGGCGCCCACCCTGATCGGCTGCCGCTGCCCCGACATGCGGATCCGGCCCGGCGTGGACACGCCGTTGCGGATGCCTGAATTCACCTTGGGCGGGCTGCTGTTCAACGTCCTCGGCTACACCGCAGATGCCCAACCCCGCACCATCGCACCCCTCATCGCCGATGAAACCGAGCTGTGCGCCCAGGCCCGCGCCGCGATCCGCGCCTTCACCCGCGACAACGAACTGAGCCAGGAGCTGGTGTTGCAGGCGTTCTTCAAGCAGCACGGGATGCCGTTGAAGGACTGCACCGACCTCGCTGTGCTCCGCGGCTTTCTCCAGCAGCTCAAGACCAACCAGGAACAGGTGGCGTGATGGTCCAGACAACCGTTTACGGCTGCGACTGGTGCGACGACATCGTCGAGAAGAACCCTGATGGCACGCCGAGGTACGCGGCGAAGATCACAGCCCTGACTGTCGGCCTGATGCCCGTCACCAAGGACTACGACATCTGCGGGAACTGCCGGAAGGTGTTCCAGGCCATCACCGAAGGGAAGTTCCGCCGGTGACCGAACGCCATGGATCGTTGATGCACTGGAAGGCTGACTGCGGCCATTGGATGGTCGTCTACTCGCTGGAACCGACGCCCGCCCAGTGCCCGGACTGCGCCGACAAGAACCGGGACGCACTCGAATCGGTCCTCAAGCACTGGGGCCGCAACTTTCGCGTCGCGGTGTCGGCCGCCGAGGAGTGCATGTCCGACGACGTCGCGGAAGCGCTCCGCAGGGATGGCGTCGAAGCCCCCGACGAGCTCGTCGAGAAGTTGCAGCTCATCGCCGATAAGTGCGCTCGCGCGGTATCCGACCTCGATGATGCCCGCCGAGACATGGACAAGCTGCTGGGTTCACTGCCGCCGAGGACTGAGCGACTGACCATGTCGGAGGCGTCGTGACGGGCTTCTCTGCGCTGGTGTGCGCGGTGATCGATTGCCGTAGCGGCGGTGTGTGCGAGGTGTGCGGGGCGCACCGGGCGGTCGAACGGCATCATCGGCGGCCGCGCGGCGCCGGCGGATCCCGGCGCGAGGATACGAACTCCGCAGCGAACGCCCTGCACCTGTGTACCTACTGCCACCACCTGATCGAACACAACCGGGCCCTGGCCTACCTGGTGGGTTGGCTTCTGCCGCAAACACAGTCACCCGAACGTGAGCGGGTGTTGCGGCGCGGCGACTTCGTCCTCCTGGCCGACGACGGCTCCGTCCAGCCGCACGAAGGGTGGGCAGCCGCGTGAAGTGCTGCAGGCATGAAACCCACAACGATTACGGATGCCAGCACTGCCGGGTCTGCGGCCAGAAGCGGCCCAACGATCCACTAGGTCACTGCGTCGGCCAAGGCCACATCTTCGACCGATGCGTATGCAGAGAAAGCGGGAAAACGGAATGACCACGGCTACAGCTGAGCACCGACCGGCAGCCCGCCAGCGTCGGTTCAGCCATGACGACCTGGTGGCCGTGGACCTCTTCTCCGGCTTCGGCGGTCTCACCCGGGGAATCCAGCAGGCTGGGTTCACGACGATCATGGCGGCCAACCACAACCGCTACAAGGTGGAGGTCCACGAGGCCAACCATCCGGAGGCCGAGCATTGGATCGCCGACCTCGTCGATCGCGACGCTTCGGACTACCACTCCGCGCGGGATCTGCCCGCCGCTGACCTGCTCGTCGCCGGCGTGAGTTGCGTCAACCACTCCCAAGCGAACACGAAAAAGGCCTACGCGCAGGGCATGTCACTGTTCGACCTGGACGACCCGGAGTTTGAGGAGAACGTCACCAGGTCCGAGCGTGACCGGGCCACCGCGAATTGCGTGCTCCACTATGCGGCCGAGCATCACCCCCGCTTGATCTTGGTCGAGTGCACGACGGAACTGTCGTCGTGGGGGCCGGCCGTCCCGGGTCGCGCGAAGGTGGGTGACGGCTCGACGTACCGGTGGTGGCTGAAGCAGTTCGAGCAGCTGGGCTACCGGTATCGGGTGCTGTACCTGAACTCGATGTTCTTTGGCGTCCCGCAGTCCCGGGATCGGCTCTACATCGCGTTCTGGGACCGCCGGATCCCGACCCCGGACTTGGACCACCGGCCGCAGTCCTGGTGCTCACGCTGCGACACCGTGGTGGAGGCGGTGTGGACGTGGAAGACCGGTGTCCCGCCGACCGGCTCGGTGCGCTACGGCAAGCAGTACGAGTACCGCTGCCCGTCATGCCGGGCCGTGGTGGTGCCGCCGATGACACCGTCGCTGGCCGCCCTGGATCTGTCCGACCTGGGCACCCGGATCGGGGACCGCAAGAAGCCGCTCGCTGCGGCGACGATGGCACGCGCGGAGCGGTGCCGCCAGCGGTTCGCCGAATTCCCCGCGGTGCTGATGCCGGCCAAGGCGGCGCACGGCACCGAGAAGCATCCCTGGCAGCCGCTGGCGACGCAGACCAGTCAGCAGGAGACCGCGATCCTTTCGACCGGAGCGATCATGGCCGCCGCAGGAAACACCTACGAACGGCCGGGTTCGGACTGCCGCAGCCGCGATTTCAGTGAGCCGTTGTGGGCGCAGACCGCGACCAACACGACGGGGGTCATCACCCCACCAGTGGCCGTCACCGGACAGGTGATGGCGGCACACCGACACAACGGCGACGGCAAGCACGTCACCCAGCCGATGGACACCATCACATCGACGCACGAGAAAGCGGTCCTGCTGGCGGTCAACAACTTCCAGGGAGCACCGCGCGGGGCCGACGAACCGTTGCCCACGCAGCCCGGCTCTGAGACGTTGGGCCTGCTGTCCTCGGGTGTGGTGCCGTTCCGGAAGAACACCATCCCCACCACGCACGGCGAAGCGATGCCCACCGTCACCAGCGACCAGATCCCCGGGGTACTCACCGCGGCTGGGATGGTCCAGTACAACGAGGGCATCGACCGCCGCGTCTCCGGTGTCGACCGACCGCTGAAAACCGTTGTGGGGGCCGGAAATCACCTGGGTCTGCTCTTCTCCGGCTGGTACAAGCAGAACGGCAGCCAAGGCACTGAGACCGCACCGCACCCGCTCTCTGACCCGTTCGGCACCCTCACTTCACGCGACACCACCGCGCTGCTTACGGCGGAGTGGCACGCGATGCTGGCCGACCTGACCCTCGACGACTGCTACTTCCGCATGATGGCCGCCCACGAGATCGGCCGCGGCTGCGGCTTCGACGTCAACTTCGGCTCGTACCAAGGCACGTTCATCGTCTGGGGTTCCGCCCGCAACCAGACCGACGGATTCGGCAACGCGGTCTCACCACAGGTCGGTGAGTGGATCGGGACACGTCTACGGGCCGCACTGCACGGTGAGGTGGCGGCATGACGGCCCGCGAGTTTCTCCGCGCTCACATGCACGCCATCTCTGAGACCTACCTGGCCCACGACGCCACCATCGACGAGCGCAATGGCCTTCACGTGTGCCCGTGCGGGATGCGCGGCACCGAGGCTGAGTGGGAGCAGCACGTCGCCGACACAGTCGCTGACCTGATCGGTGACGTGCCGGTGCAGCAGCCGCTGATGGAGATGGTGCTGTGACGGCGCCGTGCCCGTGCTGGACGGGGCCGGTGGCGCTCCACTCAAACCCGGAGCACTGCTGTTTCCGCGGCGGGTCGATCGAGGATTACCAGCCGGGCGTTGCGCCGCCGTGTGGGCATTTCCTGGAGGTGCCCTGATGGTCTGGCTTCCCTTCCCTCGTTCCGTGCTGATCGGTATGGGCCGCTGTCCTGATTGTGGCTTTCATCCACCGACACAAGGCCATAGAGACAACTGCCCAAGCAAGGAGGTATGAGCGCGATGGCTCGCGATCACACCCGCATGAACTCCGAGCTCGCGAATACGCCGTCGGATTGGTTCCGGATCAGCCGGACACCGGGCTGGTTCGTCTACACGATGTACGAGTCGGCCGGGCGCATAGCAGCGCCCCTCTACGTGGGAATGACCAAGCACCCGTATGCGCGCCTGTCACACCACCGCCGTCTCCAGGTGTGGTGGCCGCTGGTCGGCGACATCGTCATCGAGCGTTACGACAGCGAATCGGACGCGGCAGAGGCGGAAGAGCGGTACATCCATTGGTGGAAGCCGCTATTCAACGTCACCGGCAACGTGCACACCCCGCAACAGGAGAATGCATAATGCCGTGGTTCTACGTCGATGACGGCTTCTCCGATTCGAAGCCGGTGATGAACATGCCGGACCGCTACCGGCTGGCCGCGTGCGGTCTGTGGGTGCTGGCCGGCTCCTGGTCGGCGAAGGAAGAGCTCGACGGATTTGTGCCGACGTCAAAGCTCAAGCAGCTCGGCGCGCGGCCGCCGATCATCGCCGCACTGACCGATGCCGGGCCGATGTCGGCGCCGCTTTGCACCGAGGTTCCCGGTGGACTTCAGTTCAACTCGTGGGAGAAATGGCAGCCAACTAAGGCCGAACTTGATGCAGAACGCATCGAGAATGAGCGCAAAAGAGAAGCAGATGCCGAGCGGAAACGCATCGAAAGAGCCGAGAAAAATGGTGAGATTCCGCCGCGTCCACGCCGCCGACGTAAGGGCAGAACCGCTGTAACCAGCGAAGATATCGCCAAATCGGCCATCGGCGACCGGTCGCTATCCGAGACGCGTCCGAACGGACAAACCACGGATGTCCAATGTGACTCGCGGGCGTACGCGGGCGCGCGCCTGGACCCGACCCGACCCGACCCGACCCGACCCTCTTCTTTGGTTACGAAAGAAGGGGGGGTTACGTCAGCAGACGCG
>NZ_NOZR01000018.1 GCF_002250655.1 Mycolicibacterium sphagni | reverse complement strand
GACCCCGGCTGAGGCCTTCAACGACCAGTTACTCTTGCTCCAACAAGCCGGTGTTGCGACAACCGATTGAATCCGCCCTGCTCACCACAATCGAAGTGCCAACCGACTGAGCGATTGTGTGTGCGGGCAGCGCATTCCACACGTTGTTGAGGCCGAGGCGCGGACGTGCGGCCTGAACGACGAATGGCCACCTACCGCGGTAGGTGGCCATTCGCACTAACGACTTATTGCTGCTCTTCGGTGAAGTTCCGGACGACGGCCGGGTCGACCGGGATGCCCGGTCCAGTGGTCGTCGACACGGTGATCTTCTTCAGGTAGCGGCCCTTCGAGGACGACGGCTTGGCCCGCAGCACTTCGTCGAGCGCGGCGCCGTAGTTCTCGGCCAGCTTCTTCTCGTCGAAGGATGCCTTGCCGATCACGAAGTGCAGGTTGGCCTGCTTGTCGACGCGGAAGTTGATCTTGCCGCCCTTGATGTCAGTGACAGCCTTGGCCACGTCGGGGGTGACGGTGCCGGTCTTGGGGTTCGGCATCAGGCCGCGCGGGCCCAGCACGCGGGCGATGCGACCCACCTTGGCCATCTGGTCGGGCGTGGCGATCGCGGCGTCGAAGTCGAGGAAGCCGCCCTGGATCTTTTCGATCAGATCGTCGCTGCCCACCACGTCGGCACCTGCGGCCAAAGCGGCCTCGGCCTTCTCGCCCACCGCGAACACCGCGACGCGGGCGGTCTTACCGGTGCCGTTAGGCAGGTTGACCGTGCCGCGGACCATCTGGTCAGCCTTGCGCGGGTCGACGCCGAGCCGGATCGCCACCTCGACGGTCGCGTCCTGCTTCTTCGACGAAGTCTCCTTGGCGAGCTTGGCCGCCTCGAGCGGGCTGTAGAGCTTGGTGCGGTCCACCTTCTCGGCGGCTTCGCGATATGCCTTGCTGGTCTTGCTCATTGGTGTCTCCTGTTGTTCTCAGAGTTGTGGTTGGCGGGCCGAAGCGGGCCCTCCCACGGATTGGGCAACTATTCGACTGCGGGTCTGGCCGATCCGCAAGCTACTCGACAGTGATGCCCATCGACCGGGCAGTGCCGGCGATGATCTTGGCGGCCTGGTCGATGTCGTTGGCGTTGAGATCTTCCTTCTTGGTCTCGGCGATCTCGCGCACCTGATCCCAGCTGATCTTCGCCACCTTGGTCTTGTGCGGCTCGGCCGAACCCTTCTGGATACCGGCAGCCTTGAGCAGCAGCCGCGCAGCCGGCGGGGTCTTGAGCTGGAAGGTGAAGCTGCGGTCCTCGTAGACGCTGATCTCCACGGGGATGACGTTGCCGCGCTGGTTTTCCGTCGCGGCGTTGTACGCCTTGCAGAACTCCATGATGTTGACGCCGTGCTGGCCGAGCGCAGGGCCGACTGGCGGGGCGGGGTTGGCCTGCCCGGCCTGGATCTGCAGCTTGATCAGCCCGACGACCTTTTTCTTCTTCGGGGCCATGGGTGTTCGATTTCCTTTCTGGGGGCCGAAGCCCAATTACTAGATCTTGGCGACCTGATTGAAGGTCAGTTCGACCGGTGTCTCGCGACCGAAGATCGACACCAGCACCTTGAGCTTCTGCTGCTCGGCGTTGACCTCGCTGATCGATGCGGGCAGCGTCGCGAACGGGCCGTCCATGACGGTGACCGACTCGCCCACCTCGAAGTCCACCAGGATCTCCGGGCGTTCCAGCGTGGCCTCAGAAGACGAGGCCGACGCAGCCGTTGACGCCGCCTTGCCGGCCTTCTTCGCCGCGCCCTGCGGCAGCAGGAACTTCACCACGTCGTTCAGCGACAGCGACGTCGGCCGCGATGTCGCGCCGACGAATCCGGTCACTCCGGGGGTGTTGCGCACAGCGGCCCACGAGTCGTCGGTCAGGTCCATCCGAACCAGGATGTAGCCGGGCAGCACCTTGCGGTTGACCTGCTTGCGCTGGCCGTTCTTGATCTCGGTGACCTCTTCGGTGGGCACTTCCACCTGGAAGATGTAGTCGCCGACGTCGAGGTTCTGCACGCGCGTCTCGAGGTTGGCCTTCACCTTGTTCTCGTAGCCGGCGTACGAGTGGATGACGTACCAGTCGCCCGGCTTGCTGCGCAGCTCAGCCTTGAGCGCGGCGGCCGGGTCGAGTTCCTCCTCGGCAGCCTCGCCGGCGGCTTGCGTCGCGTCAGCGTCAGGCGCCGCCTCGAGCTCAGGTGCGGCCTCTTCGATGTCAGTGGTCGTCGCCGATGCGGCGTCGTCGTCGATGACATCGATCGCCTCACCCGTGGGCGTATCGCCTTCGGGGGTTGTCACGGTAGTCAGTCCTCTCTAAAGCTTCATTGGGCTAGCCGAACACCCACAGCACCAGCTTGGCCAGCCCCAGGTCGACCCCACCGATCAGGGCAACCATGAAGGCTAGGAACAGCAGCACCACGGTGGTGTAGCTGACCATCTGCTTGCGGTTCGGCCAGATCACCTTGCGCAGCTCGGCCACGACCTGCTTGAGGTAGTTCCAGACGAACAGGATCGGGTTGCGCGAGGGTCCGGACTTGGCCTTCTTCTTGGTCTTCTTGGCCTTCGCGGGCTTGTCCTTCTCGACGCCGAGTTCCTCGGCGGTCGATTCGGCTTCCTCCGGCTCAACCAGCGCAGTGGCGCCGGCCCGCCGGGACCGCTTACCAGTGGGACGCGCGGGTCGGGTCACGACGACGGTCTGCCCGCCGGTGGTGTCCTCGTTGCCAGCCAGTCCGCCGTCGCCTGCGGCGTCAGCACTGTCGCGCTCGTCGCTCACCGCATGCTCCTTTGTGTCGAGTGTCTGGGCTGAGACCTCAGCCCGGTGTGCACCCTCCAGTGTCCACCATGTTCCGAACCAGTCTTATTCAGTTATTGCAGGGGCGACAGGACTTGAACCTGCAACCTGCGGTTTTGGAGACCGCTGCTCTGCCAGTTGAGCTACGCCCCTCTGTAACGAAGTGCCCCACATAGCTCGCGCGCTCCCCGTTCGGTCAACCCGAACCGACGGACAGCGCGCTTGTGTGGGAAAACCCCGAGGTCCGAGTGTACAACGGCGCATCGGACAGGTGTTAATCCGTTGTTAGTCGCGAGTGACCGGCTTGCGCAGCACTTGGCCCGTCTCGGGGTCCCAGCCCGCCGAGATCGAATTGTCGCCCTCGTGACCCATCAACGTGGTGAAAGACTCCATGACGATCTCGCCATGTTGGTCGATAAGGACGTTGCGCGTGGTGACGATGTCGGCGCCGAAACGCTCCTCGACCGACTCGATGTACATGGTGCCTTGAAGGGTGTCGCCCTCAACGATCGGCCGGTTGAACCTGAACTTCTGATCCACCTGCACGATCTGCAGGGTCTTCAGGCCGACGTCCACGTGCTGGAAGAAATGCCGCTGGATCATCACCGCCAGAATCGACATGAAGGTCAGCGGGGCCACGAGGCCGGCGTGGCCCAGCTCGGCGGCGGCCTTTTCATCAATGGAGGCCGGGGCTGCAGACTTCACCGCCTTCGCGTACTGGCGAATCTGCTCGCGGCCCACCACAAAGGTGTCGGGGTACTTCCAGACCATTCCCCGGATATCGGTCTTGAGTACCATCGTTACGCCAGCTTCGCTATCGCCACGGCGCGACCGAAGATCTTCTTCCCGCCGGTGGTGGCGACCAGTGCGATCGTCACGGTCTTGGTCTCGGGGTCGGCCGACTTCACCTTGCCGCTGAACGCGATTTCCGCGCCGACGCCGTCGTTGGGCACCGGCACTATCGCGGTGAAGCGCACGTTGAACTCAGTCACCGCACCCGGGTCGCCCACCCAAGTGGTCACGAAGCCGCCGCCGAGGCCCATCGTCAGCATGCCGTGGGCGATCGCCGTCTCCAGGCCGACCTGTTTGGCGATTTCGTCGTCCCAGTGGATCGGGTTGAGGTCGCCGGACACGCCGGCGTAGTTGACCAGGTCGGCACGGGTCAGGGTGATGACCTTTTCGGGCAATTCCTCGCCCACCTTGATCGAACTGAACTCACGCAGTGCCATCGTTGAAGAGGTCTCCTCTACTACTCGTCGTCATCCCAGATGCTGACGACGTTTCCTGCTGGCGTTGATGCCGGCAGGTCAGCGCGACTCTTTGTGCGGCTGGTGGTGACCACAGTTCGGGCAGAACTTCTTCAGCTCAAGCCGGTCAGGGTCGTTACGGCGATTCTTCTTGGTGATGTAGTTGCGGTGCTTGCACACCTCGCAGGCCAAGGTGATCTTGGGCCGTACGTCAGTACTGGAGGCCACGTCCGTTGCCTTCTTTCACGTTCTCGTTTACATATACCTAGTAGCGGTGGGGAGGCTCGATCTCCCGACCTCACGATTATGAGTCGTGCGCTCTAACCAGCTGAGCTACACCGCCCCGATAGGCACTTGCAGAACTCCGTGCCCAGAGGCCAACCGAGAGATCCGAGTGTCCACCGAGCCCCCTAACGGAATCGAACCGTTGACCTTTTCCTTACCATGGAAACGCTCTGCCGACTGAGCTAAGGGGGCCTGACCCTCGACGCAAGATAACGCGCGGCGTGGGCCTTAAAGAGGGTACAGCCTGCGGCAGGGCACGGCCAAACCGCTCGTCGAGGCGGCGAAATGACGCACGGGCCTCGGCGTGCGCCGCAGGTCGAACGCCTAGTCTTAGGCCCATGGCATCGACTGATCGTCTGTACTTCCGTCAGTTGCTCTCCGGCCGGGATTTCGCTGCCGGCGACATGATGGCGCAGCAGATGCGAAATTTCGCCTACCTGATCGGCGACCGGGAGACCGGTGATGCCGTTGCGGTCGACCCGGCATACGCCGCCGGGGATCTCCTCGACACCCTCGAAGCCGACGGCATGCACCTGTCCGGTGTGCTGGTCACCCATCACCACCCCGATCACGTCGGCGGGTCGATGATGGGCTTCACCCTCAAGGGGCTGGCCGAGCTGCTCGAGCGTGTCGAGGTGCCCGTTCACGTCAACGCTCACGAAGCGCTCTACGTGTCCCGGATCACCGGCATTCCGGTGAGCGACCTGACCGCTCACGAGCACGGCGACAGGGTCGACGTCGGCGCGATCGAGATCGAGCTGCTGCACACCCCCGGCCACACGCCGGGCAGCCAGTGCTTCCTGCTCGACGGCCGCCTGGTCGCCGGGGACACCCTTTTCCTCGACGGATGTGGTCGCACCGACTTCCCTGGCGGGGACGTCGACGAGATGTTCCGCAGCCTGCAGCAATTGGCGGGGTTGTCCGGTGACCCGACGGTGTTCCCGGGGCACTGGTATTCCACCGAGCCCAGCGCAGCCCTGTCGGAGGTCAAGCGCTCGAACTACGTCTACAAGGTGTCCAGCCTCGATCAGTGGCGCACGCTGATGGGTGGCTGAGGTTCCCCAGTTCGATTGACAGCCAGAGCTTTTCGGCATGCCTGAACGCTCTACGCTAACGTCTCAGAGTGGCAGGCCGGCGTCCACGACACCTATCCCTATCCGGTTTTTGTGCATCCGATCCAACGACGGCACCCACCGCGACCGGCACTGCGCGAGGCGCCGGTTCGCTTGAGCCGCAATAACTTTCATTCGCGTCAATACTGCACTCGTAAGTTTGCCGTGATATAAGCAAGTGGTGGAAAACGCGAGTGATCTCGCGGATCTGTGGGGAGATGTAACCGGAGTCGGGGCCGGGACGTGGCTGGCGGTAGCCGCCTGGGCAGCAGTGCTGCTGGGGCTGGCGGCGCTGCTGTACACGCATCGGCAGATCCGTCGACAGCAGAAAACGAACGCCAAACAGACACGACCGCACGTCGCGATGTTCATGGAGCCGCACGCCGCGGACTGGCATGTCATCGAGCTGGCGGTCCGCAATTACGGCAACACGGCCGCCTACGATGTCAGCTTCGCCTTCGAGAAGCCACCGACCGTGGCGCGCTACGAGCACACCGAGGACGGGTTCACCGATATCGTCGAACTGGCTCTGCCGCAGAGCATTCCGGAGTTGGCGCCCACCCAGGAGTGGCGCACGGTATGGGACTCCGCGCTGGATCGCAGTCAGTTCGGTCAGTCGATTGATTCACGCTTCAACGGGGTGATCTCGTACTACGACCGCCCCGAACCACAGGGCCGGTGGACGAGAGCCTTCGGGCCCAAGCGACCCGTGTATCGCACCAAGATCGTGCTCGACTGGGACTCGCTGCAGCCGGTGCGGCGCATCGAAATGATGACCGGGCATGATCTGGCCAAGCGTGAGCGCGAGAAGCTCGAACTGCTGCGCAACACACTTGACTATTTCCACTACGCCACCAAAGAGGCCCGGGTCGACGTCCTGCGCACCGAAATCGACCGGATGAAGCGTGCCGCCGAGGAGACGCAGAGCCGGTGGCGGCGGGAGCGGTTCGAACACCCCACCGAGGTCGTTCGGCTGCCCCGGCACGGCTGACGCGCAGATTGCCTCTTGGCAATCGGAACTTCGTTACGTAACGTCGATACGAAAATCGGCGCTGCGGCGAAGGAGCATCCATGAGTGGAGCGGTCAGCTATCGCAAGGACGACGCGATCGCGGTGATCACACTGGACGACGGCAAGGTGAACGTGCTGAGCCCGGCCATGCTGCAAGAGATCAACGACAACCTGGACCGCGCCCTCGGTGAAGACGCCGGCGCGGTGGTGATCGCCGGTAACGAGCGCGTATTCAGCGGCGGCTTCGATCTGAAGGTGTTCCGCTCCGGCGATATCCAGGCCTCCATCGAGATGCTGCAGGCCGGGTTCAACCTGTCCCATCGGCTGCTGTCATTCCCTAAGCCCGTCGTCGCGGCGATCACCGGCCACGCGATCGCCATGGGCTCGTTCCTGGCCTGCAGCACCGACCATCGAATTGCTGGTCCCACGTACAACTTTCAGGCCAATGAAGTGGCAATCGGCATGGTCCTGCCCTACCCTGCGCTCGAGATCATGCGCCTTCGTCTCACCCCGTCGGCCTACCAACAGGCGGTCGGACTTGCCAAGAACTTCCTCGGCGACACCGCCCTGGCCGGCGGTTGGATCGACGAGATCGTCCTGAACGACCTGGTGCTGCGGCGTGCCGAAGAAGCGGCCCGCGAGTTCACTACTCTGAACGCCGGCGCGCACGTGGCGAGCAAGCTGCGCACGCGGCAGGCCACCCTGGACGCAATGCGGGAGGGCATCGAGAACATCGGCTCCGAGTTCGGACTGTCGTAGTCCGTGCCCAGGATCAAGCAGCGCACTCCCGAGCTGCGCGACCGGGTGGTCGACGTGGCGGTGAGCACGCTGTGCGAAGACGGCATGTCCGGCTTCACCACCCGGCGAGTGGCCGAACGCGCCGGTACCTCAGTGCCCGCGGTCTACGAACTCTTCTCCGACAAGGACGGACTGCTCCGCGCAGTGTTCTTCGAGGGATTTCGCCGACTGGGCACTGAGCTCATCGCCATCCCAGAGACCACGGACGCGCTGGCCGACCTCCAAGCGGTGATTCCGGTGTTCCGCCGGTTCTGCCTGAAGTACCCGCCGCTGGCGCGGGTGATGTTCAGCCGGCCGTTCCAGGACCTCGACCCTGATCCCGAACAGCTGGCGGCCGCGCCGACGGTGCGGGAGATCCTCGTCGGCAAGGTGCACCGGTGTATCGACGGCGGCTTGCTCGCGGGCGATCCAGTGGACATCGCGCACGTACTGCTCGCTCTGGCACAGGGTTTGGCGGTCCAGGAGGCCGGCCGGTGGCTGGGCACGTCGGCAGCGTCAGTCAACCGCCGCTGGGATGTCGGCGTGCAGGCCGTGCTATCGGGATTTCAGGCCTGAGCCACCGACCGTGCGGGCTATCGGTGACTCAGGCGCCCGCGGCATTTCGACGACAAACCCCACGCTCGGCGGCGCTAAGACTTCTTGCTCGGGATCACGATGATGACGATGAGCGTCAGGATGGAAAAGAACAATCCGAGGATGCCCCAGCCGAACGGGTTTCGCCCCTTGATTCCGGCGATGACGGCGCAGACGACAGCGGCGATGATGCTGCCGATGGCGACGAAGATGCCTTTGATGCCCCGCAGGATGAAGCCCGCGGCTTCGATGTTGTCGCTAGCCGCCAGCACGACGCTGTGCCACATAAAGGTCTCCTCTGTTCGGGTGCGGGTGTGGGTTCCCATTCCAGCGGAAAACTAACCACCCCGTCAGCTAAGGGTTTCCCCAAGCCACCGGTCGATTCGGTCGGCGACGGCTTCCCAGCCGTGCTCGAGCATCATGTTGTGACCCATGGCCGGAAACATCACCGGCTCGGTGCGGTAGGCCCGTGCGGTCGCCGCCACTTCCCGTGGGGTGAAGAAGCCGTCGAGCTCGGCGCCGAGTACCAGCATCCGCGTGGTGACCCGCTTGGGCCGGGCAAGGCGGCGGTAGAGCAGATCGCGGTATAGCACGCGGACGCTCTCGGGCCCCAGCCGTGCGGTGCAGGCGGTGACGACCTCGTCGGGAGTGGCCGGGTTGTAGAACGTCTTACGTGAAACACCCGGTGCGGCAAAGAAATCCAACGGCCGCCGGAATGATCGGGTGCTCAACGAGTCTCGCCAGTTCTTGCAGGCCACCCGCACCGTCGCGGCAGCGATCCCCGTCGGCGGCGCCGAGGCCACCAGGACCGCGGCGGGCGCACTGTGAACGGCCAGGTACTTCTGCACCACGAAGCCGCCCATCGAGTGTCCGATGACCACCGGTGCCACCGGCAGGCGACCGGCGACGGTATGCACATCCTGGACATAGTCGAAGACGCCGCACTCGTTGATCGGCGCCGGCGACGGACTGCCGCCGTGGCCGCGCAGGTTCAGTGCGAGGGCGTGGTAGCCGCGGTCTGCGAAGTAGTCCAGAAAGTGGTCGTCCCAGCACCACGCCCCGTGAAAGGCACCATGCACGAACAGCAGCGGCGTCTTTCGGGTGGCGGTGGGCCCGCCCTTGTCGATCACCTCCAGCACAGCCGCTCACCTTAGCCAACGCGGCACCGTTTGGCGGGCGAACGCTTCGGTAACAAAATAGTGATGATCTGGCTTCTGCAGCTGCCCGCACCTTTGGTCGGGTTGGTGGTCGTCATCATCACCGTCAGCTTCGCCGTGTTGGGGTTGGTGGTGTCACGACGGCTCCTTCCGCAGCGGCGACTGGCCGACACAAGTGGCGTGGCGGGGCATATCTTCAACCTTGCCGGCGTGCTGTACGCGGTCTTGGTCGCCTTTGTGGTCGTCGTGGTGTGGGAGCAGTTCAACGAGGCCGAAAAGGCCACCGAAGCCGAGGCCGCCGCGATCTCCGAGCTCCTGCGCGATTCGGCGGGTCTGCCGGTAGCCAGCCGGGCCACACTGCAGCAGAGTTTGATCGCTTACACCAACGATGTTGTGACCGACGAGTTTCCGAGAATGCGGCAAGGCGAGATGATCGAACAGCAATCGGACCACCTGACCGAGGTGTGGCAGGACTTCCTCGGCGTGCAACCGGTTTCCGAGCGCGAGATCTCCTTCTACCAAGAATCGATCACCCGGCTCGACGAGCTCGGCCACGCCCGCAAGACCCGCATCGCCGGGGGCCAATCCGAGATCCCCAACGAATTGTGGGTGTTGTTGCTCGGGGGCGGGGCCGTCATGCTGCTGTTCACCTACATGTTCACCTCACCCGACACCCTCGTCCACGGGGTACTGATCGCGCTCGCCGGCTCGCTCCTGGCGTTCGTTCTCTACCTGACGTTCGCGATGGAGCATCCGTTCGTCGGGTCGATCGCGGTGTCGCCAGAGGCCTACCAGCAGGTGCTGGACACCTGGTCCCAGCTAGCGGCCAAGTAATACCTGCTCCAGCCGGTGGCCGGGTACCGTGCGGCCCATGGGACGCGTCGAGGGGAAGGTCGCCCTGATCACAGGGGCCGCTCGCGGGATGGGTGCCGCGCACGCCCGGCTGCTGGTCGCCGAAGGCGCCAAGGTGGTCCTGGGTGATGTGCTCGACGAGGAGGGCGCGGCGATAGCCGCCGAGCTCGGCGACGCCGCCCGCTATATCCACCTCGACGTCGCCGATCCCGAGGACTGGTCGGCGGCAGTCGCATTGACTTTGCGCGAGTTCGGCATCCTCAACGTCCTGGTGAACAACGCCGGCATCGTCTACCGGCGAACCTTGAAGAACCTGGAACGCGAACGCTGGCAACGGGTTATCGACGTCAACCTGACGGGCACCATGCTCGGCATCAAATCGGTGATCGAGCCGATGACCGCTGCCGGCGGCGGTTCGATCATCAACATGTCGTCCATCCAGGCTATGCGCGGCACACCGGGGAACCACGGCTACGTCGCCTCCAAATGGGCCATCCGCGGACTGACCAAATCGGCCGCACTCGAGCTGGCGACCAACAATATTCGGGTCAACTCACTGCACCCGGGGATGATCCGGACCCCGATGACCGCCCACATGCCCGACGACCTGGTGGCCGCGCCGATGGGTCGCCTCGGTGAGCCTTATGAAGTGTCGACGTTCGTACTGTTCCTGGCCAGTGACGAGTCCTCGTACGCCACCGGCTCGGAGTTCGTGATGGACGGCGGCCTGATCACCGATGTCCCCCACCGCATGTCCTAGCCGCTGACGAAGGGCCGGTTCAGCTGGATGATGCGCTCCGCCTTGGGGTACCAGCCCTGCGGCGCGTGCTGACTGGTGTGCAGATAGCACTGCACCCGCACATCGGCGCTACCCGGGGTGAAGGTGAGCAACCGGCTGATCGGCAGTGTGGTGCGTGGCATGTGATGGCGGCTCAACGATGCGACATTGAGGAACCATGTGCCCCAGCGCTGTTCGATATGTGTCTTGCCGCCGTGATTGTCGTCGGGGTTGGTGTGCGTGTGTCCGGCCAGCCACATCTGGACCCGCCCCGGCCGCGCGGCCAGGAAGTCTTCGAACGCGGCCGAATCCGGTTTACTGTCAACCCAGTACAGGTACGACGCGCCCTGTGGCGTTCCTTCGCCGAAGGGCCGATGGTAGTGCTCCTCCCAGGCGCCGGCCGCGTTCCTGCGTACCCCCTCCCATTCGCCTGAGGCCACGGTGGTGTCCTTCAGCACGTAGTGGTGCACCGCGATGACGATGGCGTCGGGGTTGTCGTCGACCATGGTTTTGAACCAGTCGAAGGTCTCACCACTGACCACGCCTCCCGGATTGCCGCCGAGCGTGCCGCGCCCCACAGTCTGGGTGGGTTCGTTGCGGTCGCTCATCATCAGGAACAGCAAGTTCCCCACCCGGAACGAGTACCGCTCCCAGGTACCCGTCACGGGGTACTGCCGTGCGGCAGAATCGACGCCCGAGGTTTCGGTGTGCTCACCCAGTGGGTCGATCCACTTCTGCCACCACCAGGCCTCCGACTCGGAAAGTCCACTCCGGTCGTGGTTTCCGCTCACACTGTAGACATCTTCGCGGCGGTGGGTTCGCAGCGCGGCAAACTGCTTTCGCACCTCTTCGCCTTCAGTGTCGTCGGGCAGGCTGTGGTGGGCGCCGGACATGTCACCCACGTCGATGGCGATGTCCCAGTCGAAGGGCGGGCCGCCTTCGGCCCCGCCGAACTCCGACTGCGAAATCGCTTCGGCGAGACTGCTGCGGCCGAACTGCTTGTCGGTGCCGACGTGCGCGTCACCGAAGGCCCAGAGCCTGAATTCGTTGGATGCCGACGTTGCCGTCACGAAGGGAACTCCTCTGTCGTGGTCATGAATCCGCTGCGTCCACCAGGCCCCAGCGCCGGCGAATCACCTTGTCTGCCGCACTGAACAACGCGTCGATGACGATGCCCAGCACCAGGATGACGATCATGATCGCGATCGCGGCCGGCATGTCCGTCAAGTTCTGCGCGTTTTCGAGCAGTACCCCGATCGAGGCGGTGTTGGTGACGATCACGACGAGCTCGCCCGACATCAGGCTGCGCCACGCGAATGCCCAACCCTGTTTCAGCCCGGCGACGAACATCGGCAACGAGGCCGGCAGGATCAGGTGCCGATAGAGCGCGACACCGCGCAGGCCCATGCTCTTGGCGGAGCGAAGCAGCAACGGGGGGATGTGGTCGGCGCCCGCGATGACGCCGGTGGCGATAGCAGGAGCCGTGCCGATCACGATGACGAACAGAATCGCCGACGTGGTGATGCCGAAGAAAATGATGGCGAACGGGAACCACGCGATGGCCGGCATGGTTTGTAGGCCGGTGATGACCGGCCCGAAAGCGGCGCGCAGCAATCGGTTTCTGGTGATCACCACGCCAAGTGCCGTGCCGATCACCAGAGCCAGGCCGAACCCGATCACCGCCCGGCTCATGGTCGTCCCGATGGCCTCCCACAGCACCCGGTGTTGGGCCTGATCCCACAGTTCCGTCAATACCGTGGCAGGACTTGGCAGTACGAAGGACGGCTTCCATCCGCTCAGGTAGACAATTTGCCACGCCGCAAGGACCGTCGCCACTCCCAGCAGCGGTGCCCACAGCGAGCGGCCCGGCCGGCCGAAGTTCCGCACCGTTGGCTGCCGCCGCGTTTCAGTGCTGACCATTGCCGGCCTCCGCCACCTGGAGCTTCTCGGTGATGACCGCCGCCAGCGCCGCCACGTCGGTGGTGTTGCTTCGCCGGGGCCGCTCGACGGGCACCGGCACCTCGGCGATGACGCGCCCGGGCCGGCTGCTCAGCAGCACCACCCGGTCCCCCAGCCGTACCGCCTCAGAAACGTTGTGCGTCACGAACAGGACGGTAAGTCCGCATTCGGCGACGACCCGTTCGAGTTCGGTGTGCAGATGGTCCCGGGTGATGGCATCGAGCGCGCCGAACGGCTCGTCCATCAGCAGGACGTCCGCGTCCTGGGCCAGCGCGCGCGCGAGTGCCACCCGCTGGCGCATCCCGCCGGAGAGCTGATGCGGGCGGACATCGGCGAATTCACCGAGCCGCACCGTGTGCAGCAGCTCGGCAACCCGCTCCCGGCGCTGTCGCTTGGGTACCCCCCTGGCCCGCAGCGGCAGCTCGACATTGCGTGCCGCCGTCAACCAGGGAAACAGCGCCGGCTCTTGAAACATCAAGGCCGGTCGCCGCTTCCCGCTGAACACCTCTCCCGACGAGGCCTGATCCAGGCCCGCCACCAGGGACAGCAGGGTGCTCTTCCCGCAGCCCGACGCTCCGACAATGCAGACGAACTCACCGGCACCAGCGGTCAGCGAGATGCCGTCGAGCGCCTGCAAGACCGACCGGCCCTGCCGATAGCTCTTGGACACCTCCGTCAGGCGAACGGCCGCCGCCGCCAGCGGGTGCTGTTCAGGCAATGTCGTGAACGTCGGGCTCGTCATGCATCGACCTGTGGCTTCCCGGACCCCTTCAGAATCTCGTTCAACGGCTGCAGGTCGAATATTCCATCGAGCTTCAGCGGATCGAGTAGACCGACCGAAACCGCCTTCTGCACTTGGTCTTTGAGCGACGCCGCACCCGGGTCATTGGTGAATGTCGTCTCTTGGAACGACGCCTTTAACACGTCGGGGTCCAGCCCCTTCCCCAGCGCACCGGCCAGGGTATTGTTGGCCGACTGCGCGGCCGCGTCCGGGTTGTCATGGATGAAATCGTTGGCCTCGACCTGGCCCTTCAGCAGGCCGGAGACGACGTCGGGATGGGCCTGGAGGTATTCCTGCCGCACCACCAGAATGGTGATCGTGCCGGGGTCCGACCACAGTGGTACACCGCCGGCCTTGACCAGCTGGACGTCATAGGGTGCGGACTCGATCGCGCCGTCGATCTGATTCGCGGTGAACGCCGGGATGATGGCCGACTCGGGTTTGGTGGGTTTGATGAAGACGTCGCCGCCACCCTGGGGTTTGGTCTGCAGGCCGTTGTCCTTGAGCCAACTCCGCAGGCTCACGTCCTGTGTGCCGCCCAACGCCGGGTCGGCCAGCGTCTTGCCGCGCAGGTCCTGAGCCGTCTGAATGCCAGGCTTGACGACGAAAGTCGTCCCACCGGTGGCAGATCCGGAAATTATCTTGATGGCCGTGCCGCTCGACTTCTGCCACGCGTTGAACGCCGGGTTCGGCCCGACGTAGGCCGCGTCGAGCTGACCGGACAGCAAGGCGGTGGCCTCTTCGGTGCCTTGACCGAACGGCTTGACGTCCAGGGTGACATCGGGCCCGAGATTCTTGGTGAACAAGCCTTTGTCGAGTCCAACGAGTGCGGAGGCGTGGGTGACACGCGTCAGATAGCCCAGCCGCAGCGTGACCTTCTGGGCGGAATCCGTGGCCGGGGCGGAGTGTCCGCATCCGGACAGGGCGGTCGCGAGCACGGCGAGAGCCAGCACCGCCCGATAGATGTATATGCGTCGCGGCATGGTGTCTCCTTGGGGAGTTCAGTAAAGGCTGGAAGAGTCACGCCCGATCGATGCCGGCGTGAGGAAAAGGGGCCGTGGAGTTTTGAGTGTCAGCGGGCGCAGAGATGCGCATCGGGACATGCGGCGGCGATGACACGCTGCAGGTCGATGTGCAGCCGCCGGGTGAGGTGACAGCGCAGAGCCGGCGTCATCCCTGTGCTCGATCCGGCCGTGTGACAAACAGCGGACTGGTCCAGACCTGATGACCGTCGGCTTGGCGGCCCCGCAGATAGACGGCCGAATCGGCCTGCGGCAGGCCGAGTTCCAGATGACCGGTCGCGGTGAGAGGCAAGGTGGCCGGGTCGGCCATGCGCTCGACTCGGACCGTCAGGTTCAGGCCACCGACGGTCACCTCGTGGTGCCCGTCATCGATCAGTTGGCGTCCACTGACCGTCAACGCCGTCTCGAGATTATCCTCGATCACCGTGGTGAACAGATCCAGCCGGGCTTCCTCAAGACTCGAGAGGCGCAGCACCACACCGATATCACTGCCGTAGGTGGTGGTCTGCCAGGAGACTCCGTCGGCAATAGGATCGAAGCGCTGCTCCGGGTGCGTCGCCGCCCAGGGGGTTACGTCCTCGATGCCGGCTCCGGTGACCCGCAGTCGTCCGGTCCACGTCGCCCACCGGTAGCGGTCGCGATGGCGCGCCCCACCCCAGCGCACTCGGACCAACGTGTCGGCGAAGCCGCTCTCGGCGTGGAAGTCGCGCCGCCACAACATCCCGGCGCTGTCGCGGATCTCCAATTCCTCCCAGCCGGCCGTGCCGTAGAGGGCGTAATCGGCTGCCAATTCGGCTTCGGCCGTGCTGATTTCGTCGCCCATCCAGTGATCGCCCGAGCGCAGCAGTGCTACCGCGCGGGCGCCGGTGGTGGCCCAGGTTCGGCGGCCCCGCAGCGCGCGCCCGACGTCCGTCCGGGTCAACTCGGGGGCCAACACGCCGGTGAGCCCGCCATGCCCGCCGAAAATGTTCGCTCCCGGGCTGCCGCCGCCTGGCCGTCCGCGGTGCTCGTCGCTGGCGGCGCTGGCCCCGAGCCGCAATCCCTTGGCCAGTGCGTCCTCGTAGAACCACGGGCTGGATCCCCATGCGGAGTGCACCTCGATCAGACGCTCGAGTTCCGGGTGGTGCCAATCCAGGACTGCACGCCGGCCGCCGACGTGCGGGATCAGCAGATAGGACTCCGGGTCGTGGTCATAGGCGGCGTAGAGCCGGGTGATCGGCCATGCTTGCGGGACGAGGTCTTTGCTTGCCATGCCCTGATGCCACTCCAGGGAACGGGCCAGCGTGGTGTCCTCGCCGAGGAACACCACGTTGTGGTCTCCACCGACTCCTGCTGTGCCACACCATTCCACGCCGGGGTAGCAGACGAACCGGCCATCCTCGGTCGCCTCCCGGCAAGCGGAGACCACGTCGGCCCACGCCTCGTCGGTGATCTGGAAGTCGTTGGCGGTGTACCCCAACACATCCAGCGCGCCGACGTCCCGGCCGAAGGCCAGGTTCCAGTCGGTGTTCTGCGTCCCGACGGTGTCGTTGGAATGCACGTGCAGATCGCTGAAAAGCGCTCTTGGTGATGGGAATTCATCGACGACATCCAGGTGGGAGCTGGTTCGCAGGTGCCCGACGCCCTGGACATCGGCGACAACGTCGACGGTGGCGGACTCAGCGGGAACAGACAGCGTCGCGCACGCCCAGCCCTGCACCGGGGTCGCCGCACTCGCCAGCCTCAGACCGGAGACCGACGCGTCAACGGTCGCCGCGACGTCGCGACAGACGTTGCCCCAGCGATCCTGCAGATGGGCGCGCAACACTGCGGCCGGCGCGTCGGCGCGAATCACCCTCGGACCGTGGGCGATAAGTCGCTCGGGAACTCCCGGCACCACCGCCAGCCGGCTGACACCGGCGTGAGCCATCCTCGAGGTGCCCAGCGCGTCGACGAAGAGGTGGAGTTCGAACTCGTCCTCGACGAACGTCTGCACTCTGGTTCCAGGCCCGCCGAATGTGCGGTCACCGAGCCGTATTTCGATGATGTCGCCGGGTCGCAGGTAGCCGTCGACAGCATGGATGAGCAGCGACTTCTGGAACGGACGCTCACCACCCTTGATGTCGTATTTGACGTCGAGGCGCTGCACGGTGGCCGTCCCCTGTTCGGACGCGCCGCCGGCTCGGGAGCGATGCAGCAGCCGGGCGGAGGCGTAGTCGCGCCCCTGCGGATCGATCGTCTGCAGGTCCCAGTCCGAGTAGTAGCGGAAGCACAGCTTGAGCCAGCCGCTGTCGGCGATACCGGAGCGCCCTACGGTGTAGATGAAGACCAGCTCGCGCGTCGACCCGGCAACGACTTCGTCGGTATCGCAGGTGAGCGTTCCCAGGAACGGCAGAGCGTCGAGTTCGCTGGTGACCCGCAAGGCCACCTCGGGATCGGAGCAGTCGTTGGCTTGGATCGCCGGCTGCGGCCGGACCGAGACGCGAACCACCGACGCGTCGAGGGAAGCCGGGACGGACACGGCGCAATTCTCGCTCCACCTGCACCTACCAGTCCAGTTCATAGATATGATGCGATTAATTACTGAAAGTGATTTATCTGTGAACCTGCAGCAGCTGCGGTACGCGGTGGCTCTGGCCGAGACCCAGAGTTTCACCAAGGCTGCCGAAAGCGTGTTCGTCGTGCAATCCGCGCTGAGCCAACAGATTCGCAAGCTCGAAGATGAGCTCGGGGTGCAGCTGTTCGAGCGCACCACGCGATCGGTGTCCTTGACTCCGGCCGGCGAGGCGTTGATGCCGGCGGTTCAACAGGTGCTCGCCGGCGTCGACAAGATCACAGTCGACGCGCAGGCTCTCAGCGGCACCATCGGCGGACGGCTCACCGTCGGGATGATGGAGGTGCCCTCCGAGAGCCTTGACGTCGCCGCACTCATGGCGACCTTCCATGCCCGCTATCCCGATGTCAGCGTCACCCTGCGCAGCGGCGGCAGTGATCTGCTGATCGACGCGATCCGCGACCGCAAACTCGACGCCGCGATCGTGGGTTCGAACGTGTCGGGTGCCGGGGTCCGCCTGACCCGCACCGAATTGTTCAGCGAGCCACTGGTTGCTGTGCTGCCCGCTGCGCATCCGCTTGCGGCCAAGGCCTCGCTGGCGCTCACCGAACTTGCCGACCTGCCGTTCATCGACTTCCCGCCCGGATACGGTCTACGCCACGAAACCGACCGCGGCTTCACCGGTGTGCCCCGCCGCGTCGCCTTCGAAGTCACCCGCGTCGACGAGGTGATCCAGTTCGTCCGCAAGGACCTCGGAGTCGCACTGCTGCCGGAATCGGTGGCCGCGTCGCGCGCCGCTGGTGACGCCAACCTCGCACTGCGCCCAGTGGTCGGCGCCAACCTGCATCGGCAGGTCAACCTGATCGCACCCATCGGCACGGTTCGATCCGCGGCCTGCGAGGCCTTCGTGCGGTGCGTGGAGGACCACGTACGGCGCACCGGCCGCTGACCATCCGGCGACCCCAGCTTTCGGCTCAGCACGATCAGAACTGCGCCCCTCGTCGCATTGGTGGCGCAATACCCGGTGGATGACCGGTTTCGCCTGGTCTCAAGCACTTCCCACCGGCGCAATACCGGTCCTCGCCAGCACCGAAATGACAGTCCGGCTGGTGGCTACCCGCAGCGGCTTTACCGTGTTTTGCGAAGACCTCGTCAGGCAGGAGGATGCGATGAGCGACGCCGAGTCGGTGCCGATCCGCCGTGCGCGGGCCGATCACGCTCGCCTCGTCGCCGATGTCCTACGCCACCAAATCCACGTTGGCGGATACCCGCAAGGCCTACCTAACGAGGCCGAGCTGTCCGTCGAGTTCGGCGTCTCGCGCAACACCATCCGTGAAGCGCTGACCACGCTGAAGAACGAAGGGCTCATCGACCGCGGCCCGAAAGTCGGCACCCAGGTCGCGATCCGCAAATACGACCACGGCCTGGACGCGCTCGTCGGATTGAAGGAGACGTTCAAGAGCTACGGCGAAGTCCGCAACGAGGTGCGGGCGGCGATGTGGGTGGCTGCACCGCCCGCGGTGGCGCGCCGCCTGCGGTTGGAACCCGGTGAGCAGGTGTTGTTCGTCGAGCGGCTGCGTTTCCTCGGGGATCTTCCGCTCAGCTTGGACAAGACCTACCTGGCACCCGATGTCGGAGCCGACGTCGTCGCGCAGGCGCTGGAGACCAACGACATCTTCGCGCTCCTGGAAGAGGTCACGGGGCAACGGCTGGGCTCGGCGAGCCTGGCTGTAGAGGCGGTGCCCGCCGACGCCCACTCGGCAGCCATCCTGCAGCTGCCTGAAGGCGCGCCGGTGCTGTTACTGGAACGGCTGACCCACCTCGATGACGGCCGGCCCGTCGACCTGGAATACATCCGCATGCGGGGAGACCGAATCACCCTGCGCGGCAACCTCATCAGGGAGTTCTCATGACATTGGTCAACAATCGGGTCGACGTTCCGGTGACGATCGACGAGTCGCTGTGCATCGAAGGATGCACCCTGTGCGTGGACATCTGCCCTCTCGACTCGCTGGCCATCAACCCGGACAACGGCAAGGCCTTCATGCATGTCGACGAGTGTTGGTACTGCGGCCCCTGCGCAGCCCGCTGTCCAACCGGCGCGGTCACCGTCAATATGCCCTACCTCCTCCGCTGACTCATCCGCCGAATCGCCCAACTCCAGAAAAGACACCCATGAAAAACCGCTTTGCGGTCGCGTTGGCCGCTGCCCTCGTCTTGACCTCTGCCGGCTGCTCGCTGGACTCCAAGGCCCCCGCGGCCGGTGAGGTCACCGTCGTGATCGGCTACCAGTCCAAGACCATCAACACCGTCACCGCAGGCACCCTGCTGAAAGCCAAGGGTTTCTTCGAACAGCGACTCGGCGATATCACGAAGCGCACCAACGTGAAGTACACGGTGCAGTGGCAGGACTACGACACCGGAGCACCGATCACGGCGCAGATGCTGGCCGAGAAGATCGACATCGGCTCGATGGGTGACTACCCGCTGCTCATCAACGGATCCAAGACCCAGGCCAATGAGCGTGCCAAGACCGAGCTGGTCTCGGTCACCGGATACAACGCCAAGGGCGCGCTGAATATGGTTGTGGTCAAACCGAATTCACCCGCTCATACCCTCACCGATCTGGCCGGTCAGAAAGTCTCGGCCTCGGTCGGGTCGGCCGGTCACGGCACCCTTGTGCGGGCGCTGACCAAGGCGGGTATCGACCCGAAGACCGGGGTCGAGGTGCTCAACCAGCAGCCCCAGGTCGGTGCGTCGGCGCTGGAATCCGGTCAGGTGCAGGCACTCGCCCAGTTCGTCGCATGGCCGGGGCTGCTGGCTTTCCAGAACAAGGCGCGGCTGCTGTTCGACGGAGCCGAGCTCAACGTGCCGACTTTCCACGGTGTGGTGGTGCGCCGCGACTACGCCGGCCAACACCCCGAGGTGCTCGACGCGTTCTTGCAGGCCCAGTTGGATGCCACCGACTTCCTTCATCAGAAGCCCTTGGAGGCAGCGCAGCTCGTCGCGCAGGACACCGGCCTGCCCCAAGAAGTTGTGTACCTTTACAACGGACCCGGTGGAGCCGTCTCCTTTGACACCACCCTGAAGCCATCGCTGATCGACGCACTGAAAAGCGATGTGCCGTATCTGAAGTCGATCGGGGACTTCGCTGACCTGAACATCGACCAGTTCGTCGTGGACGGGCCGCTGCGCAAGGCATTTGCCGACCGGAACCTGAACTATGACTCGGCCGTCGCTGCGACCGCCAACCCGATAACGGTCAGCGGGCAAGACCCGGTGTGCAATGTGGCCGTGACCGACCCCGCGCTGGCCGGTGAGTTGTGGATCGACGGTCACACCACCACCCAACCGGCGGCCAACCCGGGCTGCCTGCTGCGGGCCATCCGTGACGCGAACGCCAAGGGCGAGAAGGTGATCGCCGCCTACGTGCCCGACGCCGAGTTGGGCACCCGGTGGTTCGCCGACCATTCGGTGTGGGTGCACTCCCCTGGGAGCGACACCAACTTCCTGCCGTTCGACACCGATGCCGGCGCCCAGCGTTATATCGCCGCACATCCCGGCGCGGCCGTGGTGGACTATCAACAGGCCTTGGCCGGTGCGGTGTGACCGCCCAGCCCGTCGTCGCCGCCCCGCTGGCCGACGTCACCCTCGCCCCGATCGCGGCGGCCGTGTCTCGGCCGCGCGCGTGGCGGGCGTGGGTGATGCGGATCGCGTCGGTGGCGGCGGCGATCCTGCTGTGGCAACTGCTCACGGCCAATCACGTCCGGTTCTGGCTGCGCTTCGACACGCTGCCGACGGTGACCGAGATCGCCAGCACATTCACCAAACGGATTGCCGTGCAGGAGTACTGGCTGGACCTCGGCCAGTCGCTGATCCGGATCCTGACGGGGTTCGCGCTGGCGGCGGTGGTCGGGGTGGTGACGGGCATCCTGTTGGGACGCTCCGACACGTTCGCCAATGTCTTCGGACCACTGACCGAGCTGGCCCGCCCGATTCCGGCCATCGCGATCGTGCCGGTGGCGATCCTGCTGTTCCCCAGTGACGAAGCGGGAATCGTCTTCATCACCTTCCTTGCCGCCTTCTTCCCGATCATGGTCAGCACCAGGCACGCCGTACGCGCCCTGCCGACGATCTGGGAGGACTCGGTGCGCACGCTGGGCGGCAACCGATGGGATGTACTGGTTCGCGTGGTCCTGCCGGGCATCCTGCCCGGAGTGTTCGGGGGGCTGTCCGTCGGCATCGGCGTCGCGTGGATCTGTGTGATCTCCGCGGAGATGATCTCCGGGCGACTCGGCGTCGGCTACCGAACCTGGCAAGCCTACACCGTGCTGGCCTACCCCGAGGTCTTCGTCGGCATCATCACCATCGGCATCCTCGGGTTCACCACCTCCGCCGCGGTCGAACTGCTCGGCCGCCGCGTCACGCGATGGCTGCCGCGCGGCGAGGAGAATGCACGATGACGCTCGCACCTCCTGCCGGAATGACGTTGCAGCTGAGCGATATCGTGCTCAGCTATGGCGGAAGCCCGATCATCAGCCGCCTCGATCTGCAGGCGCGGCCGGGCGAGATCCTCGTCCTGACAGGGCCCTCCGGCTGCGGTAAGTCGACAGTGCTGCGAGCCCTCGCCGGGCTGCTCCGCCCCGACTCCGGCGAGATCCTCGCCGACGGGCAACCGGTGCGCACCACTTCCCGCGACCGGGCCCTTGTGTTCCAGGACAACGCGTTGCTGCCCTGGCGGACAGTGCAATCCAACGTCGAACTCGCACTCAAGCTGGCCGGCACACCGCGATCCGAACGCGCTGAGGAAGCGCGACGCTGGATCGCCGACGTCGGATTGTCCGGGTTCGAGCACTACTTGCCCAAGAGCCTGTCCGGCGGCATGCGCCAGCGGGTGCAGCTGGCGCGCGGCCTGGCCGGCGCGCCGAGGGCGGTCATGATGGATGAGCCGTTCGGGGCGCTGGACACCCAGACCAGGACCAGCATGCAAAAACTGTTGATCGACACCTGGCGCGCCCATCCGACCACCGTCGTCTTCGTCACGCACGACGTCGACGAGGCCCTGCTCATCGGCGATCGCATCGCGGTGCTGGGGCGAGCAGGTCAACCGCTGCGTGCCCTTCTCGACGTTCCCACCCCACGCGAAGCCCTCGCCGATCGCAGTGCGCTGCGGTCGGAGGTCATCGCCGCACTGGATACCCCGGAGTTCCCCTGATGCAGATTCCCGACCTCGCCGACACCACCCGCCTGGACTGTGACGTGCTGGTCATCGGTGGTGGCACCGCCGGCACGATGGCCGCACTGACCGCGGCCGAGCACGGCGCCCGGGTGCTGCTGCTGGAGAAAGCCCACGTCCGCCACTCGGGAGCGCTGGCGATGGGGATGGACGGCGTCAACAACGCCGTCATCCCCGGCAAGGCCGAGCCTGAGGATTACGTCGCCGAGATCACCCGTGCGAACGACGGAATCGTCAACCAGCGCACCATCTATCAGACCGCGACCCGCGGCTTCGCGATGGTGCAGCGACTCGAGCGTTACGGCGTCAAGTTCGAGAAGGACGAGCACGGCGAGTACGCGGTCCGTCGCGTGCACCGGTCGGGGTCCTACGTCCTGCCGATGCCGGAAGGCAAGGATGTCAAGAAGGCGCTCTACCGGGTGCTGCGACAGAAGTCGATGCGGGAGCGGATCCAGATCGAGAACCGGTTGATGCCGGTTCGGGTGCTCACCTCGGGTGGTCGTGCGGTCGGAGCGGCGGCGCTGAACTCCCGCACCGGCGAGTTCGTGGCGGTCGCCGCCAAAGCGGTGATCCTTGCGACCGGAGCGTGCGGCCGACTTGGACTGCCGGCGTCCGGCTATCTGTATGGCACATACGAGAATCCGACGAATGCCGGCGACGGTTATGCGATGGCATATCACGCCGGTGCGGAACTGTCCGGCATCGAATGCTTCCAGATCAACCCGTTGATCAAGGACTACAACGGCCCGGCCTGCGCCTACGTCGCGAACCCGTTCGGGGGTTATCAGGTCAACGCCGACGGCGACCGGTTCGTCGATTCCGACTACTGGTCGGGTCAGATGATGGCCGAGGTCAAGCGGGAGATCGAGTCCGCGCGGGGTCCGATCTATCTGAAGACCACGCACCTGCCCGACGAGACGCTCACTGCGCTGGAGAACATCCTGCACACCACCGAGCGCCCCACCCGCGGCACGTTCCACGCCAACCGGGGGCACGACTACCGGACCCATGACATCGAGATGCATATCTCCGAAATCGGCTTGTGCAGTGGTCATTCCGCGTCCGGCGTCTGGGTCGACGAGCACGCGCGCACCACGGTGCCCGGCCTGTACGCCGCAGGCGACCTGGCGTGCGTGCCGCACAACTACATGATCGGCGCCTTCGTCTACGGCGACCTGGCGGGCGAACACGCCGCCTCGACACTGGCCGACCTGGAAGCGCCGCAGGACCTTCCCGGTGATCAGCTGCGCGAGGCGCATGAGCTGGTGTACCGGCCGCTACAGCATCCCGACGGGCCGCCACAACCGCAGGTCGAGTACAAGCTGCGGCGCTTCGTCAATGACTATGTGGCGCCGCCGAAGACGGCGACCAAGCTGGCGATCGCGGTCGATACCTTCGAGCGGATGCACGACGAGATCGAACAAATGGGTGCCAGGACGCCGCACGAGTTGATGCGCTCGGTTGAGGTGTCCTTCATCCGCGACTGCGCGGAGATGGCCGCCCGGTCCTCGCTGACCCGCACCGAATCCCGCTGGGGCCTCTATCACGACCGGTCCGATGTGCCCGATCGCGACGATGTGAACTGGCGCTACCACCTGAACCTGCGCAAGAGCGTCGACGGGACCATGGAGTTCTTCAAGCGGCCCGTCGCCGCGTACTTCGTGCCCGTGCCGGGGCTCGACGATTTGCCTACCGGCGGAACAGAACCCATCCCGGTGGAGCAGCCGGCGATCGCCCGTGACCGCCAGTCCTCGGCACCCAGGACGGCCGTGGCGCAGACACCGGCGCAGCCACCGTCCCCGCGTATCGCAGCGGTGCTGGCGCTGGAGTCGCCGTCGCTCGACGACCTCGCAGAGTTCCTCGCCGACGCCGATCCCGCCGTGCGCCGTACCGCGGTCGTGGCGCTCACCGAGCACCTCTGCGACGGGTATGCGGATGCGCTGTATGCGGCGTTGGCCGACGACGACGCGGGCGTGCGGCGTGCCGCCTCCGACGGGGTGCGTGAACTGGTGGAGGTGTTGCCCGAACCGGTTGCAGCGCAACATCTTGTAACTTCGCCTGATCCCGTGGTGCGCAGTTCGGCGATCTACCTGCTCAGTTTCCGGCGGGTCGGTGATGGCGCGAGCTTCCGGGCGGCGCTGGCCGACCCTGATCACCGGGTGCGGATTGAGGCGGTACGCGCGCTGGTGTCCGTGGACGATGTCGACGGGGTGGCGTCGGCTGCCGGTGACGAGAACCGCGAGGTGCGCATCGCCGTCGCCAACGGGTTGGGCACGCTGGCGAACGGGCCCAGCACCGTCCGGACACTGATCGGCGATCCCGATCCACTGGTGCGGGCCGCGGCCTTGGCCGCGCTAGGTGAGATCGGCTGCGGCGAATCCGATCTGGCGCTCATCGAACGAGCACTGCGCGACACCGCGTGGCAGATCCGGGTCGGCGCCGTCCGCGCATTGTCCGGCGCGGGCGATCCGGCGGTGGACCTCCTGTCCCGCGCTCTGATCGACCCCCACCTCGATGTGCGCAAGGCAGCGGTACTGGGTTTGACCGGGTGGGTCGCGCAGCCCACCGCCCACGATGCACTGCTGGCGGCATTGGATGACACCGACGCCGACGTGCGCGCGTACGCCCGTCATGCGCTGGCGCGGGCCGCGGAGTTCGCGGAGATCTCGGACTAGGCTGCCGCACAAACACATCGGTGGGGACCATGGGGTCCCCACCGATTTGTGTCAGGTCTTCGGGTCAGAAGCCCACGTGGTGGTCGAGCTGGCTGTGCGACGCCACATCGGTGCTCGCCGGGCTGTGCGCGGTGGCGCTGTCGCTTGTGTCGTACAGCGAGTGGCTCGAGTAGTCGGTGCTCGCATGAGCCGCCGACTGATCGACGGTCGAGTGCTCCGGAGCCGGGGTGACGGCGGCCGCATGGCTCGAGGAGTCGATGGCCGCGTGCTGGTCGACCGTTGCCGAGTCATGCGTGGTGCCCAAGGAGCTCGAGCCGCCCGCGTTGACGCTGCCCTGCGAGCTGGTGATCACCGAGCCGCCGTTGGACCCGGCCGAGACCGCGCCGCCGGCGGCCGTGGAGCCATCGGTGTGGATGACGCTGCCCTGCGAAGGGGCCGCCGCCGAGCCATGCGGTGTCGTCGTCGCGGTGGTGCTGGCTCCGGTGTTGACCGTGCCCTGCCCGCCGAGTGCCGCGGTGTCGTGGCCGAGGATGTCGGCCTGACCGCCAAAGGCGTTCTGGACAGCGCTGTTTCCACCCGCGGTCACATGATCTGCCGACGCGCCGCCGGTCGCCGAGCCTGCCGCCTGGACCGAGTTGTGGACGTTCAGGCTCGTTGCCTCGTGGTTGAGGAAGCTGGCGCTGCCACCCGCGGAGGCATTGGTGCCACCGCTGATGCCGGCGCCAGTGGTGATTCCGGTGTGTCCGCCGGCGTCAATCACCGAGGCCGCCTCGGCGTTGGTGTGCCCGCCGACCGATCCACCCGCATTGGTCTGGCCACCGAAGGCGCCGCCCACGTTGGTCTGCCCACCAAAGCCGCCGCCGAGGTTGGTCTGCCCACCTAGTGCCGCACCGTCATTGTGCAGGAAGCTCACTGCCGCAGTGTTGCTCGCGGCGGCCTGTGCACTCGCGGACGCACTCACACCGCCCAGCGGGGTGCTGAAACCCGCGGCCGTCGTGCTGCTCATCGCGGTGTTGCCGCCCGCGGTCAGGCCGCCGCCACCCAGGCCGATGGCCCCGCCGCCTGCGGCAGCGGTCTGGTTGCTGAAGCCGGCACCGCCCAGCGGGCTGCTGAAGCCAACGTTGGACGTGCTGTTGAAGTTCGCGTTCTCCTGCGCGCTCAAGCCGGTTCCGACGTTGGCGGCGGCGCCACCACTGGCACTCGCCGTGCCGTTGAACGCAGCGCGTCGTTCGGCGTCGATCCCAGTGCCGGCGTCGCTGACGCGAGCCCGGTCGTGCATTTGCGCACCGCCGCCGAACTGGGTGTTGCCGCCGGCCGCGAGGCCGCCGCCGGCATGGGCGCCGGCACCGAACTGGCCGCCGCCCTGAGCCCCGAACCCGCTGTGCTCGTGGATGTTAGCGCCGCCGCCGACATGGGTGCGACCGCCGAGCTCCGCACCGCCGCCAACCTCGGCACCGCCGCCAGCGTGGAAACCACCGCCGACTTCGGCGCCACCACCGGCACCGAACCCGGTGCCGACACCGAGCCCGCTGTGCCCGCCGAGCTCGGCACCGCCTTCGAATTCGCCGCCGAAGCCCATCTCGGCGCCGACGCCGGAATGGAATCCGCCACCGAGCTCAGCGCCACCACCGGCACCGATACCCGTACCGAAGCCGGTGCCCAGACCAACCCCAGTCTGGCCACCGAACTCGGCACCTCCACCGAGCTCCGCACCCATTCCGGTGTGGAACCCGGCGCCCATCTCAGCGCCCAGCCCGGTCTCGAATCCACCACCGGTCTGGAAACCACCGCCGGTGCCGAAACCGCCACCAAGGCCGGTTCCCAGACCGAGCCCGGTCTGGCCACCGAATTCGGTGCCCCCGCCGACCTCAGCACCCATACCGGCGTGGAAGCCCGCTTCGACCTCAACGCTCATTCCGGCCTCGAAGCCGGCGCCCATCTCGGCACCCAGGCCGGACTGGAATCCGCCGCCCGTGCCGAAACCGCCACCAAAACCGCCGCCGACGCCGGTGCCCAGGCCAACGCCGGTCGCGCCGCCCAGTTCGGCACCGCCGCCGAGCGCCGCGCCCAGCCCGGCGCCAAGGCCTTCGCCCAGGCCGACGCCGAACCCGTCGCTCACCGCGCCGGCCAAGGAGGAGCCGCCGTCGACGCCGAGATCCAGCCCCTGGTTGTCGATCACGTTGGCGGCCACGCCGGGGGCCGACAGGAAGCCCGGCGCAACATTTTCCACCGGCGCAAAGCCGTACTGGTTCGAAAGCGCCTGTGCCAGGCCGGACACCGGGTCCGCCCCGGCGAGCTCAAGGCCCGGGATCGCGGAGGCCGCAACCGACTGAATCTGCTCAGGGCTGACATTGGCCAGGCCCGCGTTGGCCAGCGCCGCGTTCGGGTCTGCGACGTAGTTCTGGGCGGCCGATTCGTTGTTGAACAGGTCGAGGATGAATTGGATCAGGTTGTCCATGGGAGTTCCTTCCGGTGATTACTGATCACGCTATGAAGAACACGCGCATTGAGAAACGGGGCGCGGTCCCCTACCCGATACAGGTAGTACCGGGATATCCCAGCAATCCCCATTAGGGGGTTAGGGGATCGCTAGGGCGTGCACCGCGGCTCTGGCAGGACACAGGGAGTCGATTCGGTATAAATACTGTTCACAGCGCCAAATAAGGGCAATGGCGGGGTGTGAACTGATTCACAACCGTGACCTCAATATTGACATTCAGGAAATTATCAGCAAATGCGATGAGCGCGAATTTGCACGTGGCGCCGCGTTCTGGGCCCACACGGCGACTCCACGCCCGGGCAATGCCCGAGCGCTTGAACGCGAAAACCCCCGCTAAGCGGTGTGGTGTTAGCGCGCCTGGTCGGGATGTTCCGCGAACCAGCGGCGCTCCACGCGCATCACTCGGGAATGCTCCGCCATGATCAGAAGCGCGCCCACGATCAGCAGGCCCGCCGCGACCGAACCGAGCATCAACAGCAGCTCATGGTGGTTGTACGCCAGCGCAGCGATGATGCCGGCGAAGCCGATCACCCCGAGGGCGATCAGGAATAACCCGGGCAGCCACAGTGTGTCGACGAACGATTCGCCGGCATGGGGTTGAGTTGTTCGGGAGTGATCAATCGGATCGCGATATGCACCCTTCATCGCGCCTCCCTTTCCTTCTAGAGACGCTTTCCACGCTACGCCTGATGTGAGCCGCATCACACGACGCCAATGCCATGGGCCCGACGCCCGCGGCACATCAGCCCACAGTCAAAGAGAAGTAGCGCTGCGCTACTACGGGCTCCGGCCAACCTGTCAGAAGCCAGAACCGAAACAAGCCTTACGGCTTGGGCGTGAGCGCACTGCCCTTCAGCCAGTCGCCCCACGGCAGGGTCCAGTCGCCGTTCTGCCAGATCTTCAGCGCCGGGCCGCCGGTGTTCTTGACCTGGACGATGTCACCGGGCTGGGCGAAGTTGTAGAACCAGGCCGCGTTTTCGCCGTTGAGGTTCAGGCAGCCGTGCGAGACATTGGTGTTGCCCTGCGCCCAAGTGGTCGCGTTGAGCTGGTGCAGATAGATGCCGTCGGTGCTGATCCGGGTGGCATACGGGATCTTCAGCTTGTAGCCCATCGACGAGTCCACCGGCAGACCGTAGGTCGACGAATCCATCGTCACCGATTCGGCCTTGTCGATCACCGTATAGACCCCCGGCGGCGTCCAGAACGAAAAGTCCCGTCCGGCAATCGTTTCGTAGCCACCCTTGCCCATCGACGTGGGCATCGACCGAACCAGCTTGCCGCCGTCGAACACGCTGACGGTCTTGGTGGTGTCGTCCGCGATGGTGACGTGCGCATCGCCGACGGTGAAACCGGCCTTGGCATTTGCGTCGCCGTACAACCCGTCGCCAAGGCGCACCCCAAAGATGTTGGCGGACACGCTCACTGCGGTACCGGGCGGGTAGTAATTCTCCGGCCGCCAGTGCGCGGTCTTGTCGTCTACCCAGTACCAAGATCCCTGCACGGGCGGGTTGGTGGTCACCACCAGGTTGCGTTCCGCGGCGGCCTTGTCGGTGATCTGCTCGTCGAACCGCGCCGCGATGATCGTGCCGATGCCGTAGCGCATGTCCTCGTGGATCGGCAGACCACCCGGCGTCTCGAGGTACACATCGACGAGGTTGTCGGGCGATGCGGTGGTGAAGGTGGTGGTCCGTGCCAGCGGCACACCGCTGGCACTCAGGCTGGCCACCTGCATGGTGTACGTGCGCCCGTACTTGAGCGGCCCGGTCGGCTGCCACGACGAGCCGTCCGGCGACAACGCCCCGGGCACGGTCTTGCCGTAATCGTCGACCAACGACACATTGGTCAGGTTGCCGCCGACCACCTGGGCGGACACCCGGCTCAGCGGGCTGAGGTCCTGCGAGCCGTTCTGCGGCGCGACGCCGAGCAGTGGCGGCTTCGGCAGTGCCGGCGGCAACTGCACCTGGGCGGTGGCGGTGGCCGTCTTACACCCGTCGCGGCAGCCGGGCAGCCCGGCGACGTCACTCACCAGGACACCCAGGAGTAACACCCCCACGACCAGGCTTGCCGTGCGCGCACGACGGGAAAAGACCACCTAAATCACTCCAGAACTGGTCGACGATGAGTTGCCGGCGTCACCATTGACGCCTGAGATCATAGACGCCTACAGGCCTGTCGTGTCACCTGACGACAGCTGACGCGGCCGTCAGCTGCAGCAAACATCCAATCATTAGCGGAATTTAACTTTTCCGTCGCCAACTCAGTGCGACGCGCTGCCTTTGAGCCACTCGCTCCACGGCAGCGTCCAGTCGCCGTTTTCGGTCAGTTTCAGTGGCGGACCGCCGGTGTTGCGGACCTCGACGACGTCGCCGGGCACCGAGAAGTCATAGAACCAGGCGGCGTTCTCGTCGCTGAGGTTCAGGCAGCCGTGCGAGGTGTCGGTGTTGCCCTGCGCCCACACGGTTGCATTCAGCTGGTGCAGGTAGATGCCGTCAGGGCTGATGCGGGTGGCGTAAGGGATGGACTCGCGGTAGCCGAGCCGGGAGTTGATCGGCAGGCCGTAGGTGGACGAGTCCATGATCACCGGGTTGGCCTTGTCCATGACGGTGTAGACACCGGGCGGTGTCCAGAACGTCAGTGTCTGGTCACCGATCGTCTCCGAGCCACCGCGGCCCATCGAGGTCGGCATGGTGCGCACCAGGTTCCCGTTGTCGTAGACGCTGACCTGCTTGGTGTTGTCGTCGGCGACGGAGACGTGCGCGTCTCCGATGGTGAACGTCGCCGTGGAATCCTCTTCGCCGTACAAGCCGTCGGCCAGCGGCACGCCGTAGACATTGGCATGCACGCTCACCGAAGTGCCTGGCGCGTAATACTTTTCCGGACGCCAATGGGCGTTCTGGTCGTCGAACCAGTACCACGATCCGCGCACCGGTGGGTTGGTGGTGACCGACAGGTGTTGCTCGGCGGCTGCCCGGTCGGTGATGGGTTCGTCGAAGTGCGCGACGACGACGGTGCCGATTCCGAACCGGCCACCGTCCAGCGGATGACCGGCCGGCGTGGTCAGGGACACCTCGGTCTGGTCGCTGGGCACCAGGGTCTGGAAGGTCGACGACAGTTCGGACGGCACACCGCCGGGGCCGCGGGCGTCAACCGTCAGGGTGTAGGTGCGTCCGTATCCGAGCGGGACGGTGGGCTTCCAGGTCTTGAAGTCGGGGGTGACGACACCGGGCACAGGCTTGTCGGCGTCATTGACCATCGTGACGCGGGTCAGCATGCCGCTGGAGGCCACGGCGGTGATCCCGCCCAGCGGGTCGACGTTGGTGGCTCCATCGGCAGGAGTGAGCGTGACGGCGGCCGGATCCTTCGACGGTGCCGGCTGCGGGTCGCGGGCGGCGGCCTCGGTGCGGCAGTGCTCGGGACAGCGCGGCACATCGGTGACGACGGCACCGCCGAGGATGGCCAGCACCGCGAGGACGAGGCCGAGGCTCGCCCCACGCGCACGACGACTGAAGGTCAACTAGTTACTCCATGACGAAAGTATTGGGTCGGCCGCTGTTGCCGGGATACCGATGATCGATCGGCCCCTGAAGCATAGACGTTCCGGCGCCCCGTCACGTTCGGGCAAAGGCGCGTGCCGCGTCACAACATGGACAAGACTCGAGCACATGACCGAACCCGGTGCTGCACGTGTCGCGGTGTACCTCGACTTCGACAACATCGTCATCTCGCGTTACGACCAGGTGAACGGCCGCAACTCTTTTCAACGCGACAAGGCCAAGGGTTTGGAGGCTGCCAAGCTGGCTCGCGCCCGCGTCGACGTGGGTGCGATCCTGGACTTCGCGTCGTCGTTCGGAACGGTGGTACTCACCCGCGCGTACGCCGACTGGTCGGCTGACGTCAACGCCGAGTACCGCGAGCAATTGGTGGGCCGGGCCGTGGATCTGGTGCAGCTATTCCCCGCGGCGGCGTACGGCAAAAACGGCGCCGACATCCGGCTGGCGGTCGACGCCGTCGAGGACATGTTCAGGTTGCCCGACCTGACCCACGTGGTGATCGTGGCCGGCGACTCCGACTACATTCCGCTCGCGCAGCGCTGTAAGCGGCTGGGCCGCTACGTCGTCGGCATCGGCGTGGCCGGCTCCTCGAGCCGGGTGCTGGCGGCGGCGTGCGACGACTTCGTCGTCTATGATTCGCTGCCCGGGGTGCCGGTGTTCGAACCGCACGCGGCCGAGGAACCGGTGAAGCGGACCAAGCGCGCCACGTCCACCGAGGTCGAGCCGCCCGACCCGCAAACCGCGGCCACCGCGCTGCTGAAGCGGGCGCTGCAGATAGGCCTCGAGAAGGACGACGTCGACTGGCTTCACAACTCGGCGGTCAAGGCACAGATGAAGCGCATGGACCCGTCGTTCTCGGAGAAGTCGTTGGGCTTCAAGTCGTTCAGCGACTTCTTGCGCTCGCGCACCGACGTGGTGGAGCTCGACGAGAGCTCGACCACCCGAATGGTGAAGCTGCGGTAGCGGCGGGCTGTAGCGCAGCGAGCGAGGGAAGGCTCTAGGCGGTGGAGTCGATCCACACCGCGCGCGCAGCCGCGAGCAGTTCGCCCTGCCCGGTGTAGAGGGCCGAACGCGCACCGATCTTGCGGCCCTCATGCCAGTCCGAGGTAGCGACCACCACGCATTGCTCGCCCACCCGCGGCAGCCGGTCGATGTGGGCGGTCATCCGGCCCAGCACCGCGACGCCGCCCGGGATGCGGTCGAACGCCGCCCACCCGCCGGGGCAGTCCAGCGCCGCCCACACGATCTCGGGTCGCACGATCCCGTCGTCGGCCAGCGATTCGTCGGGTGCCCATCGGTCAGCCAAAATCGACCGGCCTGTTATGCGTTTTGCGAAGATCCGTAACCCGTCACCGGTCTCCCGATCCGGGCCGCAGGTGAAGCAGCTGCGAAAGGGATGGTTGGCATCGGCCAGTGCGGGCACGGCGTCGGCGGGAATGTCCAGCACCGGCGGCATGACGTCGATGGGTTCGTCGACCGGCTTGGCCACGGCCACCACGTCCCCTCCGGCCGGGCGCACCTCGTACACCGGGCCCGCCAGCTCGACCAGCAGCTCGGTGTCCAGCGGAGGTGGCTTGTGCAATGTCACTTCGACCAAGTCGGCCGCGACGTGGCCGGCGATCACACCGCAGGCGTATCCGCCGTTGGCGCTGCCGGGCGGCCCGTTGAATCGTCCAGCGAACATCACGGACGGCTCGGTCAAGGCCGCTCCCCTTTCACCCGCGCCAACAGCCACGCCTGGCCGTCGCCTTCGCCCGCGGCGAGTACGTGCAGATCCGCGAACGCATCGTCGAGTTCCCCTGCCGAGGCGCGGAAAAACCCGGGTTGCGCGCCGACTTCGCTGAGCACACTGATCGCCAGCAGACCGCCGGCCACCAGCCGGTCCACCATCGCCGGATACAACCGGCGGTCGCGGAACAGGTGGCACAGGATCATGTCGACAGGCGGCCCGGGCGGCAGTCCGTCGTCGAGATCGACCACCGAGAACCGGCACCGATCGGTGACATCAAGGCGGTGCGCCAACTCCTGCGCCTGCTCGATCGCGACGGGCGAGACGTCCACACCCCATACGCTCAGACCGCGCCGGGCCAGCCAGACCGTCGCCGCACCCGATCCGCAGGCCAGCTCCAGCGCCTGCCCATCGGCGGGGATCGCATCCACATACCGCGCGAATATCTGAGGCACGGCGGGTGGACCACCGGTTCGGCCCAGATATTTCTGGTCCCAACGGACGCGATCGGTGTCGGCCACGTCACCACGGTAGACGTGCAATGACGAACGCTTGTGCTGCTATGCTGATCCCAACGTTGGCGTCACGACAAAGTCGCCAATACGTCGTGGAACACTTTCACTTCACCGGCATTTCCGGAATTCCGGAAGCCGAGTTCAGCTGATCAGTGCCCCCCAGGCACGCAGTCTCGCGGCGATCGATATTGCTCACCGGCAATCTCGCCACCTCTCTCGATGCCCGAAAGGCACCATGCAAACCGAATCAACGTTCGCCGACCTCGGCGTGCGCCCCTCACTGGTGCGCGCACTGTCCGACAACGGCATCACCGATCCTTTCCCGATCCAAGTCTCGACCCTGCCGGACACCTTGGCCGGCCGCGACGTGCTGGGCCGCGGTAAGACCGGCAGCGGCAAGACGCTGGCGTTTTCGATCCCGCTGGTCAGTCGGCTGGCCGATACCACTCGCCGCGCTTCGCGCCCCTCGGGCCTGGTGCTTGCACCAACCCGCGAACTGGCCACCCAGATCACCGCGGCGCTGCAGCCGCTGGCTGACGCCTGCGGCCTGAAGGTCACCACCATCTTCGGTGGCGTGCCGCAGAACAAGCAGGTCAAGGCACTGCAGTCAGGTGTCGACATCGTCGTCGCCTGCCCGGGCCGTCTTGAAGACTTGATGCGTCAACGCCTGATCACACTCGACGCCGTCGAGATCACCGTGATCGACGAGGCCGACCACATGGCCGACCTGGGCTTCCTGCCGGGCGTCACCCGGATCCTGGCGGCCACCCCGGCCGGCGGGCAGCGGCTGCTGTTCTCGGCGACACTGGACAACGGTGTCGACAAGCTGGTCAGCCGGTTCCTGCGTAACGAGGTGTCCCACGCCGTCGACTCCGACCAGTCGCCGGTGGACGCCATGACCCACCACGTGTTCCATGTGTCCAGCGCCGAGGCCAAGAAGCAACTGGTGCATACGCTGGCCTCAGGCACCGGCCGCCGAATCCTGTTCCTGCGCACCAAGCATCACGCCCGCAAGCTGGCCAAGCAGTTGACTGATGCGGGCATTCCGTCAGTTGACTTGCACGGCAACCTTTCTCAGCCGGCGCGCGACCGCAACCTGGCGGCATTCTCCGCCGGGACGGCGCGGGTGCTGGTCGCCACCGACATCGCCGCTCGCGGTGTCCACGTCGACGACGTGGAGCTGGTGGTGCACATCGATCCGCCCGCCGAGCATAAGGCTTATCTGCACCGGTCCGGCCGCACCGCACGAGCGGGACGGGCGGGCGACGTCGTGACCGTGGTGCTGCCCGAGCAGCGCCGCGACACCCAGGCATTGTTGCGCAAGGCCGGGATCAAGGCCGCACCCCAACAGGTTTCAGCTGATTCGGCTGAGGTGCAGGCGCTGGTCGGCGAAGTCGCGCCGTATCAGGCACCGACGGCCGCGCCTGTGGCCTCCGCGCCCAAGCGCCACTCCCCGGCTCAGCGCCGCCCCAGTGGCGGTGGCCAAGCCGGTCGCAGCGGCCAGAACGGCCGCGGTGGCAGCGGCGGCCAATCCGGCCAATCCAGCCACGGCGGTAACGGCCAGCCCGGCCGTCGCCGCGCCCGCCGACCGCGTTCGGCGGTTGGCGCCAAATAGATTTCGTTCCGGCGGGCCCGCCGGAACGATTAACGGATGCTGTCTGCATCCATCTGAATGAGAGAAGAAAAAGTAATGGCACAGGGAACTGTGAAGTGGTTCAACGGCGAAAAGGGCTTCGGCTTCATCGCTCCCGACAGTGGCGACCAGGATCTGTTCGTTCACTACTCGGAAATCCAGGGCAGCGGCTTCAAGTCGCTCGAGGAGAACCAGCGTGTTCAGTTCGAGGTCGGACAGGGCCCCAAGGGCCCGCAGGCGACCAAGGTCTCCGCGGTCTAATCGAACCCCATACCACAAGCGAGGGCTGGTGCGGCAATGCCGTACCAGCCCTTAGCTTTTGGTTAGTCTTTAGAAGCGACCGCTTCGGTCGGGCTATCCAGTATGCGGGCCGCCGAGGACGCACTTTGCACCCGTGCGGCTTGCAGCACCCGATCGGCCACCGCGTATTCCGGAGCATCGCGGTCATCACTCATCACCGGCATGGCGGCCGCCTGACGCATGACCATCCAGCCAAGTGCCTGAGTGGTCGTGTGCGGGACGACCAGTATTCGGGCGCAGCCTGTTCGGCCGACAACAACCATGATGCGTTGGCGGCTGTCGTTCCAGCGCATGGCTCGCATCGCGGTCGCGAAATGGTTATCCAACATGGGCGCCGCCGCGGTGGCCGACCAATTGATGTCGATGTCGAGGATCTCCCCGAGCGGCACGTGCAGAACATCGATGAGGTCAGGCAATTCACTGGCCAGCGAACCGGTGCGCGGCCACCACGCCCCGTCGATGTCGCCGCCCAGAATCGCGTTGAGAGTAAGGCGTACCGGACTGGCCCTTCGGCGCGATCCGCGCATGCCGTTCATGAAAATGCCGCAGTAGAGAGTTGATTCATAAGCGTTCCTCACGCAGCAGGCTGGTCGATCCGCAGACATCGCGCGAAACGGACCACCTTTGAGACTACCCTGCGCGCTGCGAAGTCACCGCCGGGCCACGTCAGCGCTGCGGCTCGACAATGTCCTTGATCATGCTGCACACAGTCGTGAGGGTGCGCTCGTCACGCGTCGACAAGGTCAGCACGAACGCGCCCTGGATCAGCGCCAGCACGCCATCGGCGAGTTCCTCGGTGGGCCGGTCGCGACGGATGTCGCCGCGTTCCTGCCCGCCCGCGAGTAACGCGGACAGCTGCGTCTTCCACATCCCGATCTGCATGGCCAGCTGCGGCCGGAAGTAGTCGGACGTCGCGCCGACCTCGGTGGAGAACTTTCCCGTCAGACACGCGGTCTGGAATCCGGACTTGATAAAGATCTGCGACATGTCCTTGAAGTAGCCGGTCAGCTGGTCGACGGTGGACAGGTCCGTGCGCGCGAACCAGGTTGCGAATAATCCGCCCTGGAACTGGATGTAGCGGTCGAGGACGGCCTGCGCGAACGCATCCTTGGACCCGAAGTGGTGATAGAAGGACCCCTTTGGAACGCCGGCTTCGGACAGAACGGCATCGATCGTCGTCCCATGGAAGCCGTTCTCATAGAAGAGCTTGATTCCGGCCCGTAGCAGCCGCTCCTTGTGCGGGAGGACCGCTTCCTGGGTAGTCATCCGAACCGCCTTCGTTATGCCGCTGAGGTGGGCTTTCCCACTATAGGGCGGTTTCAGCCGCCACTAGACCGAGTGGCCTAGACCACATCGTCCCATTCGGTGTGTGCTAGACCACATAGTCTAGACCAGTTCGTCTAGACGATTTAGTCTAGCGCGGAAGGGGTCGAGCGAACGGAGAGCCATCCATGAGCACCACTTACACACTCGGGCACGAGGACAGCGAGGTACGCCGGCTGCTGCTCCAGGGCAGGGTGTACTACTCCGACACCAGACACGCGTTGCTGATGGCGGGGCTGAAACCCGGGATGCGGGTCCTCGACATCGGCTCCGGACCCGGCGACGTCTCGTTCCTGGCCGCCGAACTCGTCGGACCGGGCGGGCAGGTGCACGGAGTCGACGCCGCCGACATCGTGCACCTGGCCCGCTCCCGCGCTGCCGACCGCGGCCTGACCAATGTGTCATTCACTCAGTCGGCGCTGGACGAGCTGGTCTTGGACGAGCCGGTGGACGCCGTCGTCGGGCGGCTGATCCTCATGCATCTACCCGACCCGGTTGCCGCACTGCGCCAGCTTGCGGGTCTAGTCCGGCCGGGCGGCGTGGTCGCCTTCTGCGAAAACGACATCGCCGCTGTACGCAGCTATCCCGAGATTCCGGTCTTTCGGCAAGTCACCGATGCGGTGGCGCGCTCATTCGAATCACTCAGCCTAGATATCTCGTTCGGCCCGAAACTGGGCGCGCTGTTTCAGGCGGCCGGGCTGGGCGTCCCGCGGATGGCGCTGGGTGCGCCACTCGGCGGTGCCGACGACATCGATCTGTTGCGCTACGCCGCGGAGATCTGGCGCTTGGTGTACCCGAGGGCCGCCCAGCTCGGGCTGACCGAGGGTTTGCCCGATCCCGACGAGATGTTGCCGGCGCTACAACGTGAGGTTGCCGCCGCGCGGGCCACCATCATGATGCCGCCGCAGATCACCGCCTGGGCACAGGTGCGGTGATGGTCGCTATCGGAGCCGGCGGTCTGTCGCCGGCACGCTTCCTGAGCCGGGTCATCACGTGGCTGCGGGCACCCGCGTTCGCCGAGCACGAGCGCGAACCCCGGGACAAGAGACGGCATTACCCGCCGCAGCGAGCCAGCTTCGTCGAGCAGGCGTCGATGTCGCGGGAGATGTACCGGCTATGAGCGGTCTCAGCCGATCGATACCAGTTGATCGATTGCGTCCCATGGCAGTTCGCCGTCGACGATCGCCATGACCTCGATGCGCTCCAGCGTGATGGCACCCTTGTGGTTGTCCAAGAAGGCGATGTCGGCCGCGTCACGACCGGTGGCGATCCGCACCAGCGACTGCCGTGGTGCCAGGAGCGTGCCATCGACCACCCGCCACTGGCCGTTCACATACGCTTCGACCACAGCATGGAAATCCATCGGATAGAGGCCCGGCGCGTAGGCCGACACGACTCGTGCCGGGACGTTGACCGCCCGCAGAAGTGCGACCACCAGGTGGGCGAAGTCGCGGCACACTCCCGCACCTGCCAACAGGGTGTCCACCGCTCCGTCGATCGGGTCGCTGGAGCCAGGCACGTAACTCAATCGGGCGCCCACCCACAACGACACCTTCTCCAGCAGGGCCTCCGAGTCGAGGTAGCTACCGAATTCCGTTGCGGCAAAGCCATAAAACTTGTCCGCCTCGGCGTATCGACTGGGACGCAGATACATCGACAAGTCGTACTCGGTGACCGGCGCCGGGTCGGTCCGGCCGGTGACCGTCGCCTCGTAGGCCACCTTCAGGCTGCCCACCGGAACCTCGAGTTTGTGGATGCGGTTACCGTGTGTGCCGCTGATCTCCAGAGCCGAGACTGGGGATCCGTTCAAGACGAATGACAAGGCCTCGGAAACCGAGGCGCCGGGATGCGGCGCGACAGCGATCTGGAACTCCAACGTCGTCGGGCCGGTGATCTCGACCTCAAGTTGCGCGCCCACTTCTCGCTTCATTCCGCCAATGATGCACCGTCGCGCGGCCGCGCGCCCGTTTGATCCCTACGCAGTGCTCTCAATCGCGCAGCGCCGACAATAGTTCGGGCATAGGAATGGTGGCGAAACCAATCGCGCCGTCGCCGATCCCGTAAGGCAGCACCAGGGTGTCCGCGTGGACGAGTGCGCCACAGGAGTAGACGACGTTCGGAACGTATCCATTCTGCTCTTCTGATGCGGGACTCAGTAGCGGCTCACGCAGGCGGCCAATCACTTTGGTCGGGTCATCGATGTCGAGCATCACGGCGCCTATCCGATAGGTGCGCATCGGCCCGACACCATGGGTGAGCACCAGCCATCCGGCATCGGTTTCGATCGGCGAACCGCAGTTTCCCAGTTGCACCACTTCCCAGGGGGCGACCGGGCGTTGGAATGCGCGCGCGTCCGTCCAGACAAAAGGGCGATCCGAAAATGCGATGGAATTCGACTCGCGGTCAGCCCTCGACAGAGCGGCGTAGCGGCCGTTGATACGGCGGGGAAACAGTGCCAAGCCCTTATTCGCCGCAGCGCGCCCCACCATCGGGGTCGAGGTGAATAACCGGAAGTCGTTCGTCTTGAGCAGCTGCTGGCTGATGACCGACCCGCTATAGGCGGTGTAGCTGGCGTAGTAAGTCTTCGACCCGTCGTCGTCGACGAAGCGAACGAAGCGGGCGTCTTCCATGCCGGCCGATTCCGCCTGGGTCGCGGGCCACAGGACTCGTTCGGAAATCGGTATCCGGTGCGAGAATTCGACAGCATAAGTCCGGTCGGCGATGGCCCGGATCTCGGAGATGGTCTCGAGCGCGCGTCCACGCGTACTCGAGTGGGCTTCCAGGAGTTTCAGTCGATCCTCGAGGTGGGCTCGGCTAAAACGCTCGCCGAGTGTGTCGAAGACGTAGTTGGCCGCCTCTCCCGCGTCGTGGAGCCGACCAAGCTCATTGCGGAACACCACTGCGTCCAGGAGAGCCGGCATCGTCGTTCCCACGGTGGCGAGCGCAGCGGGGGGCTCAACCTCGGGGCACCCGTACTCATCGATCACACCGGTTCGAAAGCCGACGGACGATCGGTGGCCTTCACCGACGCCGCGCACGCTCATCACGAATCGCAGGGTGCCTGCCGCCGTCCCCGTCTGATCCCAGTGCGGCACGATGCTGGGGTTGCACAGGGCAGCTCCTTCGATCGCGTACTCGCCGGTGAATGCCGCACCCAGAAGCAACATTCGGGCATCAGACACTGGTGCGCCCGGGCGCAGTCGATCAGCTAGCTCGCGTGCGTGCCGGCGAAAAGTCTCGCCGAGATTGCGGTGTCGGCTATCAAACCGGGCGATCACATCGTCCAACGAGCTCAGCACCTCGTCTTCACTCAACGCGAGAATGCGTGTCAGCACCGCTCCCGCGCGCGAGTCCTGATGCTCGAAACCTTCCTGCCCAGGCACGAACAGTCGGGCGACGACTCGTGATGGATCAGCCGTGAGCCGCAGTGGAACACGATTGACGATGCCGACGTTCGTCAACATCATCTCTGCAGCAACGATATTCGTTGGGCATGCTGCAATGTCGAGATCACTGCGAGGGTGGACTCCGTACCTTGATTGCGGTTGACACCGTCGGCGTGCAGACCGTCGAATCCGCCGCCGGTCTCGGGGTTCCACATGACCTCACCGGAGTCGTTGGAACCCGTGAACCACGACGCCGCAGCCCGCACTCCGTCGATCCACCTCGCGGCCGGGTCAACGGCAGCGGCGCGAGCGCACGCGTCCGCGAGACTTGAAACCTCGATCGGCTGCTGATCGAATGCGGGGCCGACATCACCTGGCCCACGTCCCCCAACCGGCGTCGGCGATAAGTGATCGCCGGAGGTTTCAATATCCAGAAGCCAGCCCAACAGGTCCAACCCCCGCTGCCAAAGGTTCGGCGCCTCCAACGCGACACCAGCCGCGATGATCGCTTCGGCGAGCAGCGCATTTGCGTAGGTCAGTCGCGGCTCGGGCCACGGCCAGTCAGCACTATCGTTGGGTGTCGGCAGCGAGACCGCATAATCGGTGATCAACTTTCGTGCAGCGCGATGATCGGGCTGAGCCGAAAGAACCTCCGCGGCACCTAATGCCGCATATGCCATTGCGCGCGGCCATGGAGACCGTACCTTCGCAGCGCGTTCGAACTGGACGAGCGCTGACTTGCGGACCCACACAACGTCGCTGCACGCCACTGCAGTGCCGAGTCCCCACAGGCATCGGCCCCAACAGTCGTTCAGGCTCGGTTCGTCCGTCCAGTTACCCGCGCTGTCCATGCGGTTTCGGCAGGCGCCACCCAGCGATTGGGCCTCGTTCAGAAATCGCAAGGAAACACCAGCCAGGCGATTGACTTCGCCGGACGGATCGGGCTCACGGGTGGTGACGACGAGCACACGGGCCACGTCATCCGTGCAATAGCCATGTTCGCGCCGCGGCTCGTCCAGACACGCGTGCTCGAACGTGCCGCGATGGTCGGTCATCCGCTGGAGGTGGCCGAAGTTCGCAATCGGTATATCGTCGCTCACACCAGTGCCGATCTCTTCGCGCAAAGTCGTTGCGCCAGAACAAGATAATCCCCGCCCACGACCGGCCAGGCCATTGTGGGCGCCAGCAGGCGCGCCCTTGCCGCCATGTGTCCGGCCAGGCGTGGTTGCGTCAGGACTGCGTGCAAAGCGGACCTCAGTGCCTCCGTATCGTTATGCGGGACAACGATTCCGGTACCGTCACTGAGTAGCTCGGCGGCATGGGGAAACGCGGTCGCCACGACCGGGCGTCCATTGGCAATCGCGTCAACCAGGACGCCCGAGGTTACTTGGTCGGTCGAGTCGTATGGCAAGACCACCACCGCGGCGGACTGCACCATCGCACCAAGTGCCGCGGCGTCATGGTAAGTGCCGTCGAAAGTCACCGAGGCGGCGACTCCGCGAGATCTTGCCCGCTCTCGCAGTTCATCGCGGTAGCCGTCGCCGTCAGCGGCGAGAACCTTCGGATGGGTGCGGCCGGCAACCAGATAGCGCGGGCTCCCGGGAAGCTCACTCAGCGAGTCCATCGCGTCGATGACGCGCTCGATGCCCTTGCCCGGCCCCAGCAGCCCCCACGTCAACAGCGTTGGGCGGCCTGAGCGCTTCACCTGGGCCTTGTCTGCCACTGTCGCTCCGTGCGGGATCGTCGCGATCTTTCGTCGGTCCACGTCGTAGCCTTCGCAGAGACGAACATGCGCAGCGGTCGTCATCACAACAACCTGATCAGCTTCGGCCGCAATCGTTTCCAGTACCCAACGCTGCCGTGGCGTCGGATCCTTGAGCACCGTATGAGCAACAACGATCGACGGGACCCGTAGCCCACGGATGATGTCGATGACTTCGTCGCCGTCGGCTCCACCGAAGATGCCGTATTCGTGTTGCACGACGACAACGTCAGATTGATTCAGTAGTCCTGCGGCGGCTGCCACCGATGCCGGCACTCCGTTGACCAACTCTCCGATGACCCCGACGTCGTCGCTGGGCGGCCCGTCGGCAATCCGAACCACGCTGACCGAGGCGCCGTTGGCGCGCAGCCCGTCGGACAGCGCCGCGCTGAACGTGGCCAGCCCACATCGCGTCGGCGGATACGTGCTGAGAATCCCGACGGTCGGGACGCGCGAAATACCCTGATGCGGAACCGGACTGGACTTCAACGATGGGAGTACGGAAAGAAAGTTCAAGGTGAATCCCGCCTGGCGGTTGTCACCGACGTGTCCGGCGTGAGCGAATGCTCGGCAAGTTCAGCGGCGGGCGGCTGACTTATTCCGGACTGGCTGGGTTTCCAACACCCCTCACGCTACACCCCGGGGGCAGGGGATGTGCGGGGCCGGGCGCGACGCACCGCCTCATCAACCAGGCTCTGAGCTACATCCACGAGCTTGCGTTGCTCGGCTTGGCTGATCGCTCGCAAATGACTCAGCGCATGCTCGGCACTACGCCCGGACCGTCCCCTGATGAGACCAACAACTCGATCGATCACCGGTCTGACCAGCAGCGCAGTCCGAAGACGCGCAGTCAGTACGTGCGCCCGCGAAAAGGTTCGCATCGTCAGGACCGAACTGATCGGATTCCACCACCCTCGCAACCGTACTTTGGCTTCTGTTCCGTTTCTGCAACATCAGCGACGAGGTTCACGCGTACAGTCACAGATACCGGGACCGTCGACAGGCCCCCTATCGAAGGGCCCTCACATGGCAGACAAATCCCCTCGTCAATCCATGACGAAGAAGGCCGGCAAGTCGTTGAAGGAGAAGCGCGCCGAGAAACGCGCCAAATCCGACGGCGCTCCCAGCGACAACATCCTGAACGCCAAGCATCGCTGAGCGGTTCTTCCGCCGATAGATTGAATTTTCCTTGGCGGATAACCATTTTCGACCCGTCCGCCGAGCGCGGTTTTGCAGTGCGTGATTCGGCGCCGACGCGAGTATGCTCGAGGCAGCGGCGGTGTTTCGTACGCGATCACAGATCGCGTCGTTGCCGATCATCTTGGCCGGGTACATGGCCGCAGACAGGAGCGTCCGATGACGCCGCCAGAAGTTCGCACATCCGTCGGCTGGAAAGAGCCGCCGCCTCAAGAGACTCCCCGCTTGCGGCTGAAGCCCAAAGGTCCGGTGACAGGTCGGGTGGACGGGGCATGGTGGCCGCATAGCGACGACCTCGAGGCCGAAGTTCCAGATCTGCTCGCAGTGTTGTCGGTTCGCCTCGGCCCCGTCCGCTACGTCCTGTACAAGATGACGGAGTGGGTGAAGACCCGCACCAAGATGCCGATCGGCGAACGATTTGTCCGACTCGGCGGCTACGAGCGCCAGCCCAGCAATACTGTTGAAGTCCAAGGACTCAACGGCAAGAAGGTGGTCCTACTCGTGGTGCCCGCAGCGACAGATCCCGATCGGGCGCACAGCATCATGATGGCGGCCGCAGCTCCCGACGACACCTCCACCGTCGACGAGTTGCTGGCTGTGGGCCACAGTAGCTAGCCCCATCCCCCGATCGGTGGACAGCGCCGTCGACCACGAAGTTCGGCTGGCCAGCGGATACCCCCGGCAACCGCACACGGTGACGATTGCCACATGGACACACTCCAGGGGATCCACGGCCGCACCGGCCGGGTCGCGCTCGCCAGCTATGTCGGCTCGGCGATCGAGTACTACGACTTCTTCATCTACGGGACGGCCGCCGCGCTGGTGTTTCCCGTCGTCTTCTTCCCGCACCTGAGCCCCTTGATGGCCACCATCGCCTCGCTGGGGACATTCGCGGCGGCGTTCCTGTCCCGGCCGATCGGCGCCGCGGTGTTCGGTCACTTCGGCGACCGCATCGGGCGCAAGAATGCGCTGGTGTTCACGTTGGTGATCATGGGCGGGTCCAGTGTGGGCGTCGGTCTCATCCCGAGCGCCGACGCAATCGGCGTGGCCGCGCCCCTGTTGTTGATCGCCATGCGGCTGTTGCAGGGCTTTGCCGTGGGCGGCGAGTGGGCCGGCGCCGCGCTGATGAGTGCCGAGCAGGCCCCACAGGGCAGGCGCGGCTACTTCTGCATGTTCACCCAGCTCGGTCTCGGCACAGCGCTGGTGCTGGCTAACCTCATCTTCCTCGGGGTACACAGCGCCTTCGGTAACGCGGAATCGCCCTTCCTGCAATGGGGTTGGCGAATCCCGTTCCTACTCAGCGCGGTGCTGCTGGCCGTGGCTCTCTACATCCGGCTGCACATCGAAGAGAGCACGGTGTTCACCGAGTCGGCCGATGAAGGGCCCAGCGGGGTCCCGCTCGCCGAGGCCGTACGCAACCAAGGCCGCGAAGTCGTGCTGGCGGCCGGGGCGGTGATCGCGATGTTCATGCTGGCTTTCCAGGCCGGCACCTACTTCCCCAACTATGCCGCTACCCACCTGCACTACAACGAGGATCTGATCCTGCTGGTCGGCGTCCTCGGCGGCGTGTGCTCGATCGGATTTGTCGCCGCCGCGGCGACTCTGAGCGACACCTACGGCCGCCGACGCGTTGTGGGGTTCGGTTCTGTGCTGGCTCTGCCGTGGACGCTGGTCCTGTTCCCGCTCGTCCAATCCGGTGACCCGGTCCGCTACGGTGTCGCGATCATCGGCACCTACGCGATCATCGGAATCATGATGGGGCCCTTGGCCGCATTCATTCCGGAGATCTTCGCCACCCGCTACCGCTACACCGGCGCCGGCGTGTCCTACAACATCGGCGGCATCATCGGCGGCGCGCTGCCGCCGGTGCTGTCCCCCGTGCTGCTGGCGTCCGAAGGCAGTTGGGCGATCACCGCGATGATGACCGGCTTGACCGCACTGAGCCTGGTCAGCATCCTGCTCCTGAGCGAGACCGCCGGCCGCAGCCTCAACATTTTCGAGGCCGGTTCGCCGTGCGGGCCTCGCCTGCCGTTAGTCGGCCTCCGAGGCTAAGGTCTGGGCGGCAATCGTGTCTGCGTGCGAACTACAGACGTCGGTCGGTGCCGATGAGAAGCGCGTCTCAGCTGATCGGATCTGACAGGTTCCCGTAGATTTTGTCGATGCTGAAGTGATACAGCAGGCAGCCTTCGGCGATCATGGCGCTGATGAAATCGGTTTCGTCGAGTTCCGCTTCGGAGTGATTGTCACCGTGCCAGGCCAAGGGGCCGCGCGGACGGCATTGGCGGACCCTCATGAACTCCACGATCTGGCGGGGAGTGTCAGAGGTGTCGAGGATCTCGACGGTGGCCTCGACAGCCAGCCACGTTGGGCCTGGCGCGTCGTAGAAGAGAGTAGTGCGCGGGTCGCGGCGCAGTCGGCGAGTTCGAACCTTGTGGCGGTGACCAATGCTCAGCAATTGGTCGTCGACGATGGCGGGCTCCATCTTGGCGGCCTTCGGTCGTCCGTCGGCGCCGACGGTGAGCATCGCCGCGACATGATGGTGGAACAGAAATTCACGTTCCGCGGCCGGCAGTTGGGAGGGCTTCATTGGCGGTATCTGCTCTCCGATTCCTAGGAATTCGTCGTCGGGTCAAAGGTCTGGGGTGCGGTTGTGGGCGGCGCGTGTGGGCACCAGGTCGGCAAACCGTCGTCCACGCCGGGTACGTTAGAACTTCAAGTCCAGTTGAAGTCAAGACGCCAGGAGAAGCGATGTCGCACAAGCCCACCGACATGCTCACGGTCGGCGAAGTCGCCCAGCGTGCCGGCATCGCCACCAGCGCCGTGCGCTTCTACGACGACCAGGGACTGATCACCGCGCTACGTACACCGGGGAACCAACGCCGCTATCCCCGCCACGTACTGCGTCGCATCAGCATCATCCAGGCCGCCCGCCGCTTCGGCGTCACCCTCGCCGAGGTCGCGACAATCCTCGACGGCCTGCCCGCCGACCGGATGCCCAGCAAGACCGACTGGACCCGGATATCGCGGCGCTGGCACGCACAACTGCAAGCCCGCCGCCGCGAAATCGAGTGTCTGGAAGCAGAACTCACCGGCTGTATTGGATGCGGATGTCTTTCGCTGACCACCTGCCGCATCGTCAACCCCGACGATCAGCTCTCCCAACAAGGACCCGGCCCCCGCCGCCTGATCCCCACGCACAATGACAGTGCCGGGCAGCGATAGTGCCGTTTGCGGGCGAACAGCTAGGTGGCGGACATCGGCCGTGACATTCTGGAGCAGTGAGCACCTGGGATGACAGCACCGATACCGGCGAATACAGCATCGACGACGACAACCAGCTCCAGCCCGAGGACACCTTGGTCGACCGCGGCGTCGACGACATCCTCGACGAGGGGATCTCACCTCCGGAACGGCCCTACGCCCGCACGAACCTGGACCATCCCGGCCCGGAAACCCTTGACGAGCTGCTCGCCGAGGAGGAGCCCGACCCGGTTGCCCGGCTGAACAATGTGCTCGACGAGCTCAACGACGACGGTTCCGAACAAGAGTCAGAGTTCCCCGAAGACGACGAGGTGGGCAGGGCAAGGTCGGGCAGGTTGGTGGCGTCCAACGAAGGCTTCGGGGAGGACGACGACTCGGAGCTGTTCGCCTCCGACGTCGGCATCGACGGCGGCGCGGCATCGGCCGAAGAGGCCGCCATGCACGTCATCGACGACGAGGACGAGGACTAGGACTAGCGAACGGCAGCGTTGATCGCCGGCTTGTCGATAATGCCCTTCTCGACACCCCAGATTGTGGCGATCGTGCGGTACTCCCCCGTCTGGATCAGATGCTCCAGCGCCTGCTGAAGCGATGGGGCGAGGCCGGAATCCTTGGCGACCGGCCAGCCGTAGGGCGCGGAGTCGAACACCGCGCCCGCGGCTTCGAGCTGCCCGCCGCTGGTCTTGATCGCGAATCCGGTGACGGGCGAGTCGGCGGACATCGCGTCGACCTCGCCGGCGGTTAGCGCGGTGTTGAGGTCGTCCTGGCGGGTGTAGACCACCTTCTTGATCGCAGGCTTGCCTGCCGCCACGCAGGCGGCGCTCTTGGCCGGTAGCTCCACTGACTCCTGCAGCGACGGATAGGCCACCCCGACCTTGAGTCCACATGCGTTGTCGGGGTCGATCGCCTTACCGGGCCGCTGCGCCCACAGGGTGCCGGCCCGGAAGTAGGTGACGAAGTCGGCGGCCTGTTCGCGTTCCTTGGTGTCGGTGAACGACGACATCCCCAGGTTGACGTCACCGGCACGCACCGACGGGATGATCGCTTCGAACGCGGTCTCGCGGTACTCCGGGGTGAGGCCGAGGGTCCGGGCGACAGCGTTCATCAGATCGACGTCGAAGCCAACGATCTTACCGTCGGCGTCGGTGAATTCGTTTGGTGCATAAGGGATGTTGACGCCGACAATCAATCGGCCGGAGTCCCGAATCTTGGGCGGCACGGCTGCGGCGATCGATGGCACGACCTCTAAGGCTGCCGGCACCGAATCGGTGCTGGATGCCGTGCCGGCCAGACTCGACGCATTGCTCGAGCGGTTGTCCGCTGCCCGCCACTGCCAGACTCCGATGCCCGCGGCCGCGATCAGCAGCACCGCGGCGCCCACCGCGAGCAGGGCGCGACGCCGGCTCCGCTGGGGGCTCGCGGCCAGCGCGTGCCGCCCTGAGCTGCCCGGCTTCCGCGCTTTGATGCTCAGTGCCTGACATGCTGCTGCCGCCAACTGGCCGGCGCTCTGGTAACGCTGCTCAGGCTTTTTGGCCATGCCCTTGGCGATGACGGCGTCGAACGCCGCCAGCCTGGAGTCCTTGTCGGACGGACGCGGCGCGGGTGTGGTGATATGCCCGGCGATCTGCTGCTCCAGGCTGTCGTCCGGGTACGGCCGAGAGCCGGTAAGGCATTCGTACAGCACGCATGTCAGGGCATAGACATCGGAGCGAGGATCGGCCTGACCGCCGCTGAACCGCTCCGGGGCCATATAGGCCAGGGTGCCCAATGTGCTTCCGGCAGTGGTCAACCCGGCCTCACCGGCGGTGCGGGCCAAACCGAAGTCGATGAGGTAGGCGAAGTCGCGCCCGGTGATCAGGATGTTGGAAGGCTTGACGTCGCGGTGGATCAGGCCTGTCGCGTGGGCGGCATCCAATGCGGCGGCGACCTGTTCGACGATGCCGACTGCCAGGGCAGGATCCAACGACTTCCCGGTATCGGCGAGGATGGCGCCCAGCGTGCGGCCTTCGATCAGTCGCATATCGAGATAGAGCCGGCCGTCGATCTCGCCGTAGCCGTGAATCGGCACGACATGCGGTTCGTTGAGGGCGGCGGCCGCCTGCGCTTCCCGCCTGAAACGTTGCTGGAAGACGACGTCCTCGGCGAGCCGGTGCGGGAGCACCTTGATGGCGACGATCCGGTCGGTCTTGGTGTCGAAAGCGCGGTAGACCTCGCCCATACCGCCGCGACCTATCAGCTCCTGCAGCTGATAGTGCCCGAATGGTGTGCCATCCACCACGTACTCCTCGGCATGCCCCTGACCGTCGATTGAAGCTACATCACCTTTGCCAGCGATGCCGCCGGTCAGCCGGGACAAACACCTGGGTCAGGACAATCGCCTGCGAGCCTTCGACTGCCGGCACGTTGGCGCGGTACGGTCAATGCGGCTGACCCACCAGCCTCCCGGAAACGTCACGGCGGCGATCTGAACTCCCCGCCGAGCCGGCCCCTCGGCCCGACGTCGGCCGGCCCGCAGTTTTGGCGCCCGCTCGGGGCGCGTGGCCCAGCAAGCGCTGCTCTCCCACGGCACTCGCAGCAGTCTGCCTGTGGCCCCAACATTGCAGGTCACGCCGTTGCGCGGCCAGCAGAAGGAAGGCTCCATGAGCCAGTTCACCGAGACGATGTTCCAAAACGCCCGGTGGAGCATGAAGGGGATGGTCACCGGGGAGCCCGATGCCCCCGTGCGACATACCTGGGCTGAGGTGCACGCGCGCGCATGCCGGATCGCCGGTGGCCTGGCGGCGGCCGGTGTGGGCCACGGCGATGCTGTGGCGGTCCTCGCAGGCGCCCCAGTTGACATCGCGCCGACCGCGCAGGGCATCTGGATTCGCGGCGCCAGTGTCACCATGCTGCACCAGCCCACGCCACGCACTGACCTTCTGCGCTGGGCGGAGGAGACCGCCGCGGTACTCGACACGATCGACGCCAAGACCGTCGTCGTCGGAGAGCCTTTCCTGCCGGCTGCGCCGCTTATCGCCGAGCGCGGGATGCGGGTGGTGACCACCGACGAACTACTGAAGTCGACAGCGGTGCGTCCCATCCAGAGCTACGACGACGACCTCGCCCTGATGCAACTGACGTCCGGGTCGACCGGCTCTCCCAAGGCAGTTCACATCACCCACGCCAATGTCGTGGCGAACGCCGAGGCGATGTTTGTCGGCGCCAAGGTCGACCTCGATTCCGACGTGATCGTCAGCTGGCTGCCGTGTTTCCACGACATGGGTATGACCGGCTTCCTCACCGTGCCCATGTACTTCGGTGTCGAGCTGATCAAGGTCACCCCGATGGATTTTCTGCGCGATAACTTGTTGTGGGTCAAACTGATTGACAAATACAAGGCGACCATGACGGCAGCCCCCAACTTCGCCTACACCCTCTTGGCGAAGAGGCTGCGCAGCCTGGCGACGCCAGGCGATTTCGATCTGTCGTCGCTTCGGTGGGCGTTGTCCGGGGCGGAACAGGTCGATCCCGCCGATGTGGAGAACTTGTGTGCGGCAGGCGCACCCCACGGGTTGGCACCGGAGGCGATCCTGCCCGCCTACGGCATGGCCGAAACCACCGTCGCGGCATCGTTTTCCGCGTGTGGCGTAGGTATGACCGTCGACGAGGTCGACGCCGACCTCCTGGCTGTCCTGCATCGCGCGGTACCGGCGACCCGCGGGAACACCCGGCGCCTGGTGACGCTCGGCCGGCTGCTGGACGGCCTGGAGGCCCGCATCGTCGACGAAGACGGTGTCGTACTGAGCGCTCGCGGCGTCGGCGTGATCCAACTCCGGGGGGAACCTGTCACGCCGGGCTACACCACGGTCGCCGGGTTCATCTCGGCGCAGGACGACCAGGGCTGGTACGACACCGGTGACCTGGGCTACCTCACCGAGAAGGACGAGATCGTCGTATGTGGCCGGCTAAAGGACGTCATCATCATGGCCGGGCGCAACATTTATCCGACCGATATCGAGCGCGCTGCTGCCCGCGTCGACGGAGTGCGGCCGGGCTGCGCGGTGGCCGTCCGGCTCGATGCCGGGCATTCCCGCGAATCGTTCGCAGTTGCGGTGGAGTCCAAAGAGTTCGGCGATCGTGAGGCGGTACGCCGTATCGAGCACCAAGTGGTCCACGAGGTGGTCATCGAAGTCAACGCCCGGCCACGCAGCGTGGTGGTGCTCGCTCCGGGAATCATTCCGAAGACCCCATCGGGCAAGTTGCGGCGAGCTCACGCGTTGTCACTGGTCACCTGAGGATGACGAGTAAGTTGATGGCACGGGGGCGTCGCCGTCCCCGCCCGTAGCGCCTGGGAGACGAGGTGATGGACGACTACGACGCACAGCCCGAACGTAAGCCGCCCCCGGGTCCAGAGCTCTCCGCGGCCCAACTGCAGGCTGACGAGCTGGACCTGTACGCCGGGCTCAGCGGTTTGGCGGGAATCGTCTCGGACGCGTGCACTGTCGACGAAATACTCGGCCAGATAGCGCAATTCGCCGTTCAGGCGATACCAGGCGCCGACGGCGCCGCAGTCACGCTGGTTCGCCCCCACGACACCGGCTCAGATGACGGCCATTTATACATCCTGGCGTGGTCGGTGACCGCGGAGTTCGTTCGGCTCATCGACACTCTGCAGTACGAGAAGCTCGGCGAGGGGCCGTGTATCACCTGCATTCGTTCGGGGCGACCCGCGGTGAGTGGTTCGTTGGGCAGCGACCGCCGCTGGCCGCATTTGGGTGGCGCAGTGGCCCGCATGGGTGTGCATTCCGTGCTGGCGCTACCGCTCATCGTCGGCAGCCGGGTCGTCGGCGCGATCAATTCCTACGCCTACGCCCGAGACGCGTTCGCGGAGCACGCCATCCAATTGGGAAGCCAATTCGCCGGACCCGCAGCGGTGTCGGTGTACAACACGCAACTGCTGGCCAGCACCAAGCTGCGCACGACGCAACTGCAGCAGGCCCTGCGCAGCCGCGCGGTGATCGACCAGGCGATCGGCATCCTCCGCAGTCGCTCGGGCGGCACCGCGCAGGAGGCGTTCGACCGTCTCACCCGCATCAGCCAACGCGAGCACGTCAAACTGGCTGACGTGGCCGAACAGCTCGTCGAGGAGGCGGTCCGGCGGGCCCGGGCACGTCAACAATGAGAGCAGCGCTCATCGCCGGCGATGAATCAGTTCCGTCAGCGACCGGATCAGCTCCGGCCGGGTATGCCGATCCCTCATCAATCGTCTCGCGACATCGGTCAGGTGCTCGCCACGCGACCGGCTGTACGTCCGAAGTAGCCGGAATGCCTCATCCATCGGTACTCCGAGCACCTCACTGACAAATCCTTTGGCCTGCTCGACGATGACACGGCCGATGAGAGCAGAGCGCAACGGAGAAATCACGGTTGCGGCCGTGGGTGGATGTTCTTGCAGGACAGCCACACACGCGATATGGGCGAGGGTCTGAACGACCAGTCGATCAGCCTCGGTGAGTTCACCGGGCCGGGTATCGAACAGACCGAGTGCGCCAAGCACGGCACCGGCTGCGCGGACGGGCACAGCATAAACAGAGGAGAAGCCGGCCTCGGCCGCGGCACTGACGAAACGCGGCCAGCGATCGATATGGGTACCCATGTCGGCGATAAGAACCGGCTCGCCCGTCTGGTAGGACTCGATGCAGGGCCCCTCCTCGGCCTGCAGTTGGAACAGTTCGAGGTCGCGCGCCTGTTCGGAGGTGGCGGCCACCAGGTGGAGGCGTTGCAGCGGGTCGGCGAGGAGGAATCCCGCCGAAGCGACGTCGAGCAGTTCTGCGCAACGTTCGGTCAGTTCCGTGAGCAGGTCGACGACGTCGAAGTCATCGAGCAGGCTGTCGACCAGGGAGACCACCGCGCTCAGCACGCGGGTTTCGCGAAGGTTGTCGCTCACCATGGCTTACCTCCCGGCCTGGGTGTCCTTGGACGTGCGTCTGCGTACATCAGTCCGCCTCCAGTCTTAACCGCCGGTTGATGATGTCTCGAGCGACGTCTGTGGCGCTCCGGCCCGTCGCGTAGGCATGGGCACGCAGCCGCACCAGCGCCTCTCTCGGCTCTATGTCCAACTGCGCCACCAACATTCCGGTGGCTTGGCTGACCTCGGCCCGGCTCAGGACGCACAGCTCGGCCCATGCGTTGCTGGCGGGGTCGTCCACGGCGGCCTGCAGGTCACCATGGAGTAGATCCAGCACCGGTACGGCGGCCAGCTCCGCGGCGACCGCAGCGCCCGCGACTTGCTCGTCCTCCAGTGCACCCGGCCGCGCTCGGAACAAGTCCAAAGCGCCGATATACTCGCCCGCCGCCAGAACCGGCATTGCAAAGACCCCGCGGATCCGATATTCCAGCATGGCCCTTCCGTAGCTGGGCCATCGTGCTTCCCCAGGATGGGCAAGGTCTACCACGGCCACCGGAGCCTGCAGAGTGACCGCGTCCAAACACGGCCCTTCCCCGTAGGTGAACTGTAGTTCGTCATATATCCGCGCCGGACTGCCGCTGGAGCCAAGCGTGCCCGCATTCGCACCGTCGAAAACAAGCGAAATCGCTGCCGCATCAACGTCCAGCAGCAGCACACAGGCTTCACACAACCGGTCGGCGGCCTTCACGCCACGCTGGCCATCGACGGCGGCAACGAGCTCGTCCTGGATCGTCACCCTAAGCCGGACCAGGCTTGGGCGGCCGGTACGGCGCGTAACGTCCCCACTGCCATCACTCCAGCCTCCACTAGTTGGCGAGCAATTGCTCGCGATTGCCGAAGACGGGAAATCGCATCACGGCGGCAGGCGGGTATATTGGTGTCGCTGGCACCGACAGCCGGCCCGAAGCGGCGTCCCACTTGCGGGGCGCCGCGAGCATCCGCTCATCGTCGGGCATTTCCTCCAACACCGTTGCGGCTCAACCATACAACGGTCGCTTTTTCGAGGACCCACCATCGCCATCACAGACGTCGCCGACTATGCGCATCTGAGCCAACACGACATCGACGCACTCGCCGCCGCCCTCGATGCGATCCGCATCGAGATCGAGGATTCCCGCGGCGCGCGCGACGCCGCCTACATCCGCCGGACGATCATGTTCCAGAGGGCACTGGACGCCGGTGCCCGCCTCCTGATCTTCGGCAGCCGGTCACGGCGCGGGTGGATGTTGGGAGTGGGGGCATTGGCGGTAGCCAAGAGCATCGAGAACATGGAAATCAGCCACAATGTTGTTCATGGGCAATGGGATTGGATGAACGACCCGGAGATCCACTCGACCACCTGGGAGTGGGACATGGCCGGGCTCACGTCGCAATGGCGTTACTCGCACAACTACCGGCACCACCTGTTCGCAAACATCGTCGGCGTCGACGACGACCTCGGTTTCGGCATCATGCGGGTGACCCGCGACGTCGCGTGGCGCCCGCGCAATCTGATGCAGCCGTTTCGCAACGCGCTGCTGGCCGTCATCTTCGAGTGGGGCATTGCTCTGCACGGTCTGCATTCGGAGCATGAGCGTGCGACGAGTCCCACCGAGCGGAGCGCGCAAACACGCGCGCTGAAGGCCAAGATCACACGTCAAGTCGTCAAGGACTATCTGCTGATCCCGGCTCTCAACGGACCGCGCTGGCGGCGGGCGTTGACCGCAAATGCCGCGGCCAACATCCTGCGCAACCTCTGGGCCTACGCGGTGATCTTCTGCGGGCACTTTCCGGACGGCGTCGAAACATTCACTCCTGATGTCGTGCAGCAGGAAAGCAAAGGCGAGTGGTACCTGCGGCAGATGCTGGGGAGCGCCAATTTCCGGGCCGGACCGGCGCTGGCATTTCTGAGCGGAAACCTGTGCTACCAGATCGAGCACCACCTGTTCCCCGACCTCCCGAGCAACCGATATGCGGAGATCGCCCGGCAGGTACGCGCGCTGTGCGACGAGTACGGACTGCCCTACACCACGGGACCGCTGCTGAGCCAGTTCCTACAGACTCAGCGGACGATTCTGAAGTTGGCGCTGCCGGATCGCGTGCCGAGCGCCAGCCGGACCTAGCCCGGCAATCCCGCCGAGACGGCCGCGGCCTGCTTGCGCGCCACATCGAGGACAGCATCCGAGGGCGCGGGATTGCCAGGAGCGCTGTCGTACTCCAAGTCGACCAGGGCGCGACCCTCGGTGAAGACGACCTCGGAGACCTCCATCGACTTCTTCTTCGCCGGGCCTTCGACCATGAACCCGTTCGAGCCGATGTCGACGGGCTTCTGCTGACCGTCGACCTTATCGGTGATGGCGTCCTTCATCGGTTGGATCATGCCGGCAGCTGCGGCGGCGTCGGGGAACACCGCGATCGTGACGACGATGATCCGGTTGCCATCGGTGGTCTTGAATGTCTGACCCGTACCGGTCGTACCGCCGGGATTGGCGGTCGGCGGCCCGTCGGCGGTGGCCTCCGGGCCGATGTCACTGGGCTTGATCAGCAAGGAGCTGTAGTCGCCGTTGGCGCCTGTCGGAGCCGCGGACTCCGTCGTCGCCGCCGACGCCGCCGCACTGGCCGAACTCGTGGATTCCTTTGAGCTGGAGGATGACTGGTCAGATCCACCACAGCCCGCAGTGGCGAGCGCGATCACAGCGGCCAGGGCGATTCCCGTGGGTAGCGATTGATGCACTGCTGCCTCCTTCGACGACAACTTCATGTATAGCCGCCGGCAGCGGCGCCGTCCCCGGAATTGCTTCACTCGGCAGCTGTCACAGCTCGGCGGCCGATGGGCCACGCGAAATCGAGGTCCAGCCCGAGCTGATGACAGCGGTGAGGTCGTCCACCCACGCAGCGTCCAGTGGGGCGTCGTGCCGAATGATGATGCGGAATATCGCGCTGCCGACGACGACCTCGGCGAGCAGGGGTAGGTCGCCATCGTCGCCACCCGGATTGGGCCGCTGGTCCAGCCTGGTCCGGAAGGTGGCGAGACTGCCGGCGAACCGAGAGATCATCCTGCTGTGCACGTCTGGATCGGCGACAGTATCGGCGATCAATGCGGGTAGGGCGGCCCGGACCTCCGGGCGGTCGAACATCGTGCGGGTCGCCTCCACGAGCGCTCGGATGTCCTCTTCGACGTCACCGGAGGCACTCGGCATGGCCATGACTTCGGCCGGCAAGATCGCTTCGTGCACCAGCTGCGCCTTGCCCGACCAGCGCCGGTAGATGGCAGCGGTGGTGGTGCCGGCGCGTGCCGCGATGGCCGACAGCGACAGCGCCGAGTAGCCCGTCTCCAATAGCAGATCACGGGTGGCTTGAACGATCGCGGCATCGATCTTGCCGTCGCGAGGCCGGCCCGCAGGCGACCGGGTAGGTCCCTTGTCATCTTCGGGTCGATCTGTTCTCATACTTCCAATATAACTCGCATCGTATCGTTATTTGGAGAGTCTGTTGATCCTGAGTCCGCTCGACGAGTACCCCATCCACCAAGCACCGGTGCCGATCAGCGCACCGGAGACCTCGGATCGCAACTTCTACGACCGCTCGTACTTCAATGTGCTTGACCGCGAAGGTCGTTTCATGGCGCTCACCGGTATCGGCTACTACCCGCGACTGGGTGTCAAAGACGCCTACCTGCTCATCCGGCGCGGCGACGTCCAGACCGCCGTCCGTTTCAGCGACGCGATCGACGGCGACCGTCTCAACCAGAACGTCAACGGATACCGGCTCGACGTCGTCGAACCCCTCCAGGAACTACATCTGACGGTGGCGGAAACCGAAGGCATCTCGGTTGATCTACGGTGGCGCGGGCTCTTCCCGGCTGCGTTGGAGCATCCGCATTCAATGCACTCAGAACGCCGAGTGACCTTGCAGGCCTGCCGTTTTGCCCAGCTTGGCACCTGGGAGGGGTGGATCGACGTCGACGGCGACCGGATGAACGTCACACCCGCCACCTCGGTGGGCAGCCGCGACAGGTCGTGGGGGATCCGGCCTATCGGCGAGCCGGAGCCCGCTGGCCGGCCGGACACCGCCTTCGGTGGAATGTGGTGGCTGTATCTGCCGCTGGCCTTCGCCGACTATCAGGTATTCCTGATCATCCAGGAGGACCCGGACGGCCATCGCAGCCTCTATGACTGCACACGGCGGTGGCCGGACGGCAGGGTGGAACAGCTCGACGGCGTGCGCGCGACGATCCACTACACGCCCGGCACCCGGATCCCGTACGGCGCGCACATCGAGATGATGACCCGGGACGGAAGTCGACTACAGCTCGATGTCGAGTCGAAGCTGTTCGCGCCCATTGCCTTTGGCTCCGGATACGGCGGCGACTCGTCCTGGTCGCACGGGACGTGGAAGGGCGGACCGTCCGCTGACCGCGTCTCCTACGACCTGACAGACCCCGATGTGATGGCGCGAGCCCCGTTCAGTTTGATCGACCATGTCGGCCGAGCCGTCTGCACCGAACCCGACGGCAGCACACAGCACGGAGTGGGACTGTTCGAGCATGCCGTTATCGGTCCGCACCACCCGTCCGGCTTCAACGACTGGACCGACGTCTTGGCAGTCGCGAAGCCGTGAAGGTCATGACGGCACTGTTCGACCCTGCGGGCGCGGTCGAACGGGCGGCACTTCTGCGCGAGGCCGGGGCGTCGGGAGTGTTCACTTTCGAGGGTCCTCGTGAGGTCTTCACCCCGCTGGTGTTGGCCTCGACGGTGAAGGGCCTGGACCTGATGACCAACGTGGCTATTGCCTTGCCCCGCAATCCGATACAGCTGGCACATCAGGCGAATGACCTTCAAGAGATCTCCGAGGGGCGGTTCATCCTCGGGCTCGGCACGCAGATTCGCGCGCAGATCGAGAAACGCTACGGGGCCGAATTCGACCACCCGGTGGCCCGCATCAAAGAGATGGTTGGTGCGCTGCGGGCAATCTTCGCCGCGTGGAACACCGGCGAGCGACTCGACTACCGCGGTGAGTTCTTCCGGCACACGTTGATGACGCCGACGTTCAACCCTGGGCCTAACCCGTTCGGGCCGCCGCCGATCTATCTCGGGGCGCTGGGCCCGCGAATGACCAGGGCCACCGCCGAAGTGGCCGACGGCCTGCTGGTCATGCCATTCGGGTCAAAGCGGTTTCTGCACGAGAAGACCATGCCCGCCGTTCGCGAGGGGCTGGCGGCCGCTGGACGAAACGCCGACGAATTCGCGGTGGTACCCGAGATCATCGTTTCGGTCGGTGAGGACCACACGTCGACACGGATGCTCCTGGCGTTCTACGGTTCCACCCCCGCCTATCGGCCGGTACTGGATGTGCACGGCTGGGGCGACCTGCAACCCGAACTGAACGCCATGTCCAAGCAGGGCCGCTGGCAGGAGATGGCCTCGCTGATCGACGACGAGATGCTGCACACGATCGCCGCCTGCGGCACACCGGCCGAGGTGGCCGCACACATCCGCGACCGCGTAGACGGCGTCTCAGACCGGATCTGTCTCTATCAACCCGGGCCTATCGCGGTGGAAGCGCTGGCCGAGATCATCGACGCGTTGGGCTGACAAATGCACACCACGACCATTGAGTTCGACGAGATCACCGACGACCGGTACGGCGGTAAGGCGCAAGGTCTGGCCGAGCTGTCCCGTCTGGGGCTCTCTGTCCCAACGGGTTTCGTCATCGCACACGCCACCGCTCTGCCCCTTTCGGACGCGGTGACAGCCCGCTTCGCCCAGATGCAGGCGACGGGCGCGTCACCGGTCGCCGTCAGATCCTCGGCAACCGGCGAGGATGGAGCCGAACACTCCTTCGCCGGGCAGTACGACACCGTGCTCGGGGTGGATTCCCTCGAGGGGTTCGCCGCAGCCGTCCGCCAGTGCGTCGCCTCCGTCAGCTCCGAACGAGCCTCCTCCTATGGCGGCCACGATGCCGGCACGGGTGCGGTCACCATGCATGTGGTCGTCCAACAGATGGTCGAGGCGCGTGCGGCCGGAGTGGTCTTCACCGCAGACCCGGCGACCGGCCGCAGGGATCTCATGGTCATCGACGCCATCGCCGGGCTCGGCGAAGCACTCGTCGACGGATCGGCCGTCTCTGATCATCTCGTGTTGACATCGGACGGTGCCCAAGCGGTACGAGAGGTCGGTGACGTCCCCGTGCTCTCCGACGAGGAGGTCGCGCAGATCCGCGCCGGCGCGCTGCGCGCTGCCCGGCACTGGGGCAAGCCGATGGATCTGGAATGGGCGATCGACAACGGCGGGCAGCTGCGGTGGCTGCAGGCCCGGCCGATCACCACACTGCCGGGGGACCTCAACGAGAAGGACACTCCGCTTGCCGGCCCTTCGCACGTCTACACCCGATGCAACATCGGGGAGATGATGCCGGGGGCGTTCTGTCCGCTGACCGCATCGGTGTCGGGACATGCGATCGACTACGCCATGCAGATGACCCAAGTGGTGGCGCGGGCGCAGGACAGCTACGACAAGCAGTGGCTTCAAGTGGGCTACTTTTACGGACACATGTTCTTGAACATGACCGAAGGGACGGCCCTGAGTTCGGGCATTCTCGGCAACTCGCTGGAGCAGTTCTCCATGTCGATCTGCGGTCGGGTCGTCGATGAACTGGAAGCGAAACCGCCAAAACCGTTTGTCTCCAGGCTGATCAACACCGTCCGACTCACGTCTTATTCGTTGTTCGCGGGCCCGGCGATCCGGCGGCTCGGCGATCAGATCGCCGCATTCCCCCTTCCCACTTCCCGCGATGCCAAAAGCGTTCTGCAGCAGCTGGAGTCAGGCGTGGAACTGTACTGCCACGTCACACTGGTCCACGTCCGGTCCTCGTCCCGGGCGGCGGTGGGCGCGAACGTGCTGGAGAGCTACCTGGTGCGCGGGGCGGCCAAGGACGGCCGCGACGAGACCGAGGCTCAAGCGCAGGCCGCCCGACTCATGGCGGGTGCCGCCGAAGTCGAGAGCGCAATGATGGTCGACGAACTGCACACGGTGGTGCGCGAGATCGCCGCCGACGCCGCCGCCGCCGAACACTTCCTCGCGGCGACGCCGGCAGATGCGGTGGCCGGGGTTCGGAACGCGGACAGCCGCGCCGGCGCGGCGTTGCGGCAGTTCCTGATTCGCCACGGACACCGCGGGTATCGCGAACTGTGCATGCGTGACCCGGCGTGGGCCGAGGACGCCGAGGGGCTCGGTTCGATGATGCAGGTCATGGTGCAGTCAGCCCGCGAAACCCCGCACGCGGTTCCCAAGCGCGACGTTGTCGAGGCACCCCGGTCGCGGACGGTCCGGCTGCTGGCGCGCCTGGCCCAGGGCGGAGCCCGCGGCCGTGAGGAGACCAAATCGAAGATGGCGCTGATGGCGCATCGCCTCAAACTCGGATACCGCCACCTCGGTGAGGTGTTAGCCGACTCCGGGCGAATCCCTGACGCCGATGTGGTCTTCTTCTTCGATCGCGCAGAATTGGCCACAGTGGTGGACAGCTCGGACATCGCAGCCACCGCCGACCTCGTGCAGCGTGCGCTGCAGCGCCGAGATGCGCTGCCGTTCCAACAATCACTCGAGTTCGACGATGTCTCAGTCGGACGGCCCACACCCATCCTCAATCGACCGGTGAGCGGGCTCGACGACGACCAGATCGTGGGGCGGCCGGCAAGCCGTGGGACGGCGGAGGGCATTGTGCGCGTGGCGAAGTCGATCCACGATGCGCGCGAAGTGCGGCGCGGGGAAATCCTCGTCGCGCCCGTCACCGATGTGGGCTGGACTCCGTACTTCACCGTGATCGCCGCCCTGGTCACCGACATCGGAAGTTCGGTATCGCACGGCGCGGTCGTGGCGCGGGAGTACGGGCTGCCCTGTGTGGTGAATACGTTGGTGGGCACCCAGGTGCTCAAGACCGGTGATCGCGTCAGGGTGGACGGCGACAAAGGGCTGATCACCCGACTCCCGTAGCCCGCCGCTAGCTGATCACAAGCCCGGCGACGCTGGGGTGCGAGGCTGCAGGCCTGGTTCCAGGATCGACCGAATTCACCGTTCACCTCCCGCAGGCCCAACGGAAATTATGTTAATGAATATTCTCCATTCTGTTGACGGCCGGAGCAGCCGGGTCTTACGGTGACCACGAGTTGGGGACGTCGACATCGCGAGTATTCGACTTCGCGCGACGGTGGATAGTTGCACGGTCCATCGCCCGCGTCGTCCTGCTTGCCCGTCAAAATGAATAGGGTTCACCATATTCGGGATTCAGATGACAGTGGCAGGCCGTGACGATAGCTGATCGCGAGCCGTCCCCGGTCGCTGCCCGCACCCCCGATGGTGTGGAGGCCATCGAGAACTGGACTGTCGGATATGTGAAGCGACATCCGCTCGCGGCGCTCACCACCGTCGGCGACCAGTTCGTCCTCGGCGTGAGAACCCTCCAGTACTTGCTGCTCGACCTGGTCACCGGCCGCTTCCCGCTTCAAGAGTTCGTCCGGCAGGGCGCGTTCATGGCCGGCACCGCCGTGGTGCCGACCGTCTTGGTCGCATTGCCGGTCGGCGTGACGTTGTCGATCCAATTTGCCCTGCTCGCCGGACAGGTCGGCGCCACCTCATTGGCGGGTGCGGCCAGTGGTTTGGCGGTGATCCGGCAGGCCGCCTCCTTGGTCGCCGCGATCCTGATGGCCTCCGCCGTGGGCTCGGCGATCACCGCCGACTTGGGCTCGCGAACCATGCGTGAAGAGATCGACGCCATGGAGGTCATGGGCGTCTCAGTAATCCGCCGACTGGTGGTCCCGCGGTTCGCGGCGGCGATCATGATCGGCGTCGCCCTCACTGGCGTGGTGTGCTTCGTCGGGTTCCTGGCGAGCTACCTGTTCAACGTCTACTTCCAAAACGGCGCCCCCGGCAGTTTCGTCGCGACGTTCGCCTCGTTCACCACCCCCGGCGACATGGTGCTGGCACTACTCAAGGCGGTGATCTTCGGCGCGATCGTCGCGGTGGTATCGAGCCAGAAAGGCCTGTCCACCCAGGGCGGCCCGACGGGGGTGGCCAATTCGGTCAATGCCGCTGTCGTGGAGGCGATTCTGATCTTGATGGTCGTCAACGTCGTGATCAGCCAGCTCTACAACATGCTGTTCCCGAGGGTGGGACTGTAAGTGACGGTGTCCACCTACAGTCCGTTCCGGGTCCCGTGGGCCCGCTTCGCGCGGCGGCTTTCCGCGCCGCTGCTTCGGCTCGGACACATGCTGGTCTTCTTCATCCGCGCTGTGGCCGCGGTCCCGATTGTGTTGCGCCACTACCGCACCGAGTTCGCCCGGCTGCTGTCCGATATCGCCTGGGGCAACGGCTCTCTGGTGGTCGGTGGCGGGACAGCCGGAGTCGCGCTGGTCCTCGGCGTGACCGTCGGCGCGATCGTCGGCATCGAGGGCTACAACTTCTTGAACCTGCTGGGTCTGGGACCGGCCACCGGAATCATCTCGTCGTTGGTCAACACCAGGGAGTTGGCACCCATCGCGGCATCGCTGGCGTTCGCCACCCAGGGTGGCTGCCGGTTCACCGCGCAATTGGGATCGATGCGGATCGCCGAGGAGATCGACGCCCTCGACTCGCTGGCGATCCGGCCCATCCCCTATCTGGTCACCACCCGGCTGATGGCCTCCGTGGTCGCCGTGATCCCTTTGTACGTCCTGTGTTTGGCGACAAGCTACCTGACCACCCAGATCGTGGTCGAGCTGATCAGTGGCGGGTCCAACGGGGCCTATCTGCATTACTTCACGCTGATGCTGTCCGGCACGGACGTGCTGTACTCGCTGCTGAAGGCGGTGGTGTTCGTCTGGATCGCCTCGACGATCCAGTGCTACTACGGGTTCTACGCCAGCGGCGGCCCCGAAGGCGTCGGGGTCGCCGCCGGGCACGCCATGCGCGCCGCGATCACCGTGACGATCATCGTCAACATGCTGATGACCATGGCGCTGTGGAGCGTCGACGCCGGAGCGAGATTCGGCGGATAGATGGCGAATTCCTTCGACTTGGATGGACGCGGCCCCTCGGAACGGCAACTGCTGCTGTGCGGGCTGGCCGTGGTTCTGGCCGCGGCCTTGGTCACCACGGTCCTGCTGGCCAAGTCCACCGGCAAGCTCAACAACTACGTGCGGGTGGTGGCCGACCTGCTGAACGTCGGTGACGGATTGCCACAGAAGTCGGACGTCAAGTACCACGGCGTGCTGGTCGGCTCGGTCGACAGCGTGATCCCCGCGGCCAACGGCCATCCCAACTACGTCCACATCGACCTCGACCCCGAATACGCCGGTTCCATCCCGGCGTCGGTGACCGCGCGGGTCGTTCCCTCCAACGTGTTCGCGGTGTCGTCGGTGCAATTGGTCGCCGCCGGGGCCGGGCCGGCGATCCGCGCCGGCGACCACATCCCCGAGGACACCGCGCTGCCGACCGTCCTGTTCCAGACCACCATCAGCAAGCTGCGCGACGTGCTGGCCGCCACCGGGCGCGGCCGTGAGGACCGCAGTGTCGGAATCCTGGCCGCCGTCAACGCCGCCACCGAGAACCGCCGCGGCAAGCTGCTGGCCAGCGGAGCTCAGCTCAACAAGCTACTCGACCAGCTCAACTCGATCGTAAGCACCGACCAGGGACCGTCGACGGTATCCGCGCTGATCGACGCCACCCACGGATTGGCCGCCACCGCACCAGATCTGGTGGACGCCCTGCACCAAGCGGTCGAACCCATGCAGGTGCTGGCCGAAAAGCGCACAGCGTTAACCACTTTGCTCACCGGTGGCCAGCACACCCTGGGCACCACACACACCGCGATCGACAATCACATCGACCAGCTCACCGGTATCACCAACCACCTGACTCCCGTGCTGGGGAGCCTCGCGATCAACGCAGGCAAGTTCGTGCCGGCATTCACGAAGCTGAACACGTTGTCCCGCAAGTTCTTCGACGAGGTGTGGATGCCCGACCTGGACACCGGCAACATGCGCATCAATCTTTCTCTGACGCCTACCTCCACGTACACCAGGGCCGACTGCCCGCGCTATGGCCAGCTGTTGGGCAACAGCTGCTACACGGCACCGCAGATCGTGGTCCGACCAGACCTGCCCGAGATGCTGTTGCCGCAGAACTACCAGCCGCCCAAAGACCTGGCGCCGACGCCGGGCACGGTCCTCGGCCCAGACGGCAATCTCGTCGCCGTCGGCCCACCGCTGATCAACCCGAACCCGAACCTGGCCGACCCGAATCCGCCGACACCGTGGTGGGCACCACCATTTCCTCGGGTGCCGGGCACCGCCGATCCTGCCGACGCACCGCCACCGCCGGCCGCCCCTGCACTCCCGCCGCCGCTGGCCGCCGAAGCGCCGGGAGGCTCCTGATGAAATTTCGCGCCCCGCTGATCGGGCTGTCGCTGTTCATGGTCGTGACGATGATGTTGACCTGGCTGGTGTATGTCACGCTGCGTCGCGACGTCGCCGGCCCCACCACCCCGTATGCCGCAATGTTCACCGACGTCTACGGACTGAGGGAAGGTGATGACGTCCGGATGGCGGGCGTGCGGGTCGGCCGGGTCGAAAAGATCGAGCTGGCAGGCAAATTGGCCAAGGTGTCGTTCGTCGTCCAGAACGACCAGCATCTGTTCGGCAATACCGTGGCCTCGGTGACTTACCAGAACATCGTCGGGCAACGCTATTTGGGGTTGAGCCTGGGAAAGGCCGGTAGTACGACGCCTTTGGCCCCACACACGGTGATCCCGCTTGAGCGCACCGATCCGTCCTTCGATGTCGGGACGCTGCTCAACGGGTACGAGCCCCTGTTTTCCGTCCTCAACCCGCGCGACGCCGACAACCTGACCAAGGGCGTCATCCAGTCATTGCAGGGTGACAACGCCTCGATCGTGGACCTGGTCAGCCAGACGTCCACTCTCACCGACACATTCGCCGGACGCGACCAGACGCTGGGCGACGTGATCACCCAGCTGAATACGGTGATGGGCAGCCTCTCCTCCCAGAACAAGAACCTCGACCAGGTGATCTCCCAGACCAGCAAGACGGTCTCGGATTTCAACGCGCGACGCCCCGAGCTGGTGGATTCGACGGGCACGTTGGCGCGGGTGATACGCCAACTGTCCACCATCTCTGACACCGTCGACCCTCAACTGAACGCCATGGTCACCCGCGAGCCCGGTTTCACGCGGCACCTCGTCGACATCGAGCCGCAGCTGGCGTTCACCGGTGACAATCTGCCGCTCATGCTCAAAGGGCTGGCCCGGATCACCAACGAAGGCGCCTACGGCAACGCCTATGCCTGCGACCTGAACATCAGCGGCTACTTCCCCGGCCTCAACGATGTGGTGCCGATCATCGTCGACCACGCGACACCGGGGAACAAGGCGCAGTACACGCCGCGATGCAGGAACATGGCCAATGGCTAGGCGCAGGCTGGAGAGCTACAACAAGACCTGGCTCGGGTTGATCGCCGTCACGGTGGTCGCCGTCATCATTGGGGCGATGCTGATTGCGAACGCCGCCAACGTCGGTCATCGGCATTACACCGCGAAGTTCCTCCAGGCCGCGGCGCTGCAGACGGGAAATCCGATCACCATCGGCGGCATCCCGGTCGGCAAGGTCACCAGCATGAAGCTGGCCGGCGACCACGTCGAGGCCAGCCTCGAGGTGCGTGACGACGTCGTGCTGGGCAAGGACTCGAAGGCCGTCATCAAGGTCGCCACCATTCTGGGCTCACGCTATCTGGCGTTGGAGCCCGAAGACGGCGGGTCGTTGCCCGACAACACCTTCGACCTGGCGCATACCGAGGTGCCCTACGACCTGCAGGCCGCGCTGGCTGATGTGACGACCACCTACGAGCAGGTCGACACCGACGCGTTCGCGAAGTCGCTGGGAATCCTGGGCACGCAGATGCAGGGCCTTCCCGCTGTGGTACCGCAGGCCATGCAGAACATCCAGACCCTCTCGACGGTGATCGCCGATCGCCGAGACCAGCTCGGCGCCTTGCTGAAGAGCACTGACATGATCAGCAGCACCCTTGAGCGTCAGCACTCGAACATCGCCGCGATGATCAATCAGGGCCAGGAGCTGATCGGCCGATTCGTGGACCGCAGCGCGACGTTCCACGCAATGCTCGCGGCACTGACCAATCTGGTGAACAAGATGAGCACCACGGTGGTGGCCAACCGCGGCGAGTTGGATAAGACCATCACCAACCTGCGCCAGCTGTCCGATCTCCTCGCCCAGCATGACGATCTGCTGCGCAGCACCCTTCAGGCCGGCCCGGTGGCGCTGCGGGGATTCGCCAACGCGAGCGGCACCGGAAACGCTTTAGACTTCAACACGCCGAACGGGATTGTCATCGACTCCTGGATGTGCGCGATCAGTGGGCGAGCCAAGCAGTTCGGCATGGTCCAGTACTACAAGGACTGCAAGTGAGCGCGCGCACCCGACTGCTGGCGATCGCGACGGTGGCCGTGGTCGTTATCGCATCGGGGATCACCGCGGCATGGGTGTACTTCAAGTCGGCCACCGATCACATCACACTGACCGCCCAATTCGATAGCGCTGCAGGTCTTTACGTCGACAATACGGTGGCAGTGCTGGGCATGCCGGTTGGCAAGGTCACCGCGATCACGCCTAAGAGCGGCTACGTCGAGGTCCAGTTCACGGTCGACCGTGATGTGAAGATTCCTGCGGACGCTCAGGCGGTGACGATATCGACGTCGATTCTGACCGACCGGCAGATCGAGCTGACACCGCCATACCGTAACGGCCCGGCGCTGAAAGACCACGACACCATCGGGCTACCCCGAACCAAGACGCCGGTCGAATTCGCCCGGGTGCTCGATGTGCTGGACAAGATCTCGGTCTCGCTCAAGGGCGATGGCAACGGCAACGGCCCGGTAGCCGATGTCGTGAATTCGGGTGCGGCGATCGCTGACGGCAACGGCCAGAAAATCAAGGATGCGCTCGGCGAGCTGTCGAATGCGTTGCGGCTGTCCGCCGACGGTGGTGCGCAGACCCGCGATCAGCTGACCACGATCGTGCGCAACCTCAGTTCACTGCTGCAGGCCGCGGCCGACAACGACACGAAACTGCGCGACTTCGGGACCACCGTGCGTCAGCTGAGCCAGATCGTCAACGACGAGGACTTCGGCAGCGGCAAGACCGGCAAGACCGTGAACACCCTGCTGGCGCAGGTCGGCGACTTCTTGGAGAAGAATCGCGACAACATCAAAGCCGTTGTGAACAACGGTAGTACGACGTCAAACACGCTCGTCGAGCGCCAGCGGGATCTCGCGGAGTTCCTCGATCTCACCCCGTTGACGCTGGACAACATGTACAACATCGTCGACCAGAATAACGGCGCTGCCCGGGCCCGGATACTCACCGACCGGGTGTTGTTCGACAGCCAGTACACCAAGGAGGTCTGCAACGTGATGGGTCTGCGCCAGTTGGGCTGCAGCACCGGCACGTTGCAGGACTTCGGACCGGATTTCGGGCTGACGTACGTGCTCGACGGTATGGCCGCAATGGGGCAGAAATGAAACGCGCCATTGCAATTCTCGGCGTCGCCCTCGGCGTCGCGGGCTGCTCGTCAAACGGGTTGTCCAGCCTGCCGTTGCCCGCGCCGACCGTCGGCAGTGGCGGCTACCGGCTGACCGCAATTTTCTCCAACGCGTTGAACCTGCCCGCCAACGCCAAGGTGAAGCTCGCCGGCGCCGACGTCGGCCAGATGGAGACCATGGTCGCGCGTAACTACACCGCGGTCACCACGATTCGGGTCATGGACGGGGTGCAACTGCCGAAGGGCACCACCGTCGAACTGCGTTCGGCCACCCCGCTTGGCGATGTGTTCATCGCGCTGAAACCGCCGGCAGACGCCTCCGCAACCACACCGTTGCTCAAGGACGGCGATACCATCGGCCTGGATTCCACAACGGCTGCGGCCACGGTGGAGTCGGTGCTGAGTTCGGCGGCGGTCTTGGTGAACGGCGGCGCCGTGCGCAATCTCACCAACGTCATCAATGGCGCGGGCAAGGCGACCGGCGACCAGGGCCAGGCCTTCGGGGATCTCATCGCCAAGACTAATAGCACGCTGTCCAAGCTGACGGCACGCTCGAACCAGATCTCCCAGGCGCTGACCGAAACATCACAGTTGGCCAAAAATCTGGATGCCAAGAATCAGGCGCTGAGCGAAGTGATGGCCGCGGCGGGTCCGGCGACCGACGCGTTGGCCGCCAATGCTGACACCGTCGCCGACGTCGTCCAACAGGCCGGTGACACCAGCAAGCAGTTGCAGAAGTTCCCATCGATCGCGGGCACCGACACCAGCGGGCGCAGCATGATCGCCGACGCAAACACCCTCGCCGGGGCGTGGAATGACTTGGTCTTGACTCCGGATGCGAATCTGGCTGCCTTGAACCGGTTGATGCCGCCGTTGATCAAAGCGACTCCCAGCAATGCGTTTTCGGTGCGGGCCAGCATTGACCGGTTGGTGCTCGGGTCGATCCCCGATGCCGGCTTCCTCGGTGATCCCGGATTCCACGGGCCGAAGCGTTATGACTGGGCCCAGATGGTCGGGTCGTTCAAATACACGCTGTGGCGGTTGCAGCAGCGCGTCGTCGGGCAGGGGCCAGGGGTGCCGCAGGTCCCGGTGCTGCCCAGCCCCACCGACCCCGGTGAACAGATCGTCGCGCCTGGGCCGCCGCCCGGGCCGCCTGCCGCGGAGCCACCGCCATGATCGACAAGGCAGCCGATCGGCTGGTGCGCGTGGTCGGGTTCGGACACCGCCACCGATTGTGGCTGTCCACAGCGGGTTTGGTGCTGACGCTGGTGATCGCGACGGCCTACGTGTTGCTCGGCGCGCTGCGGGTGTCACCGTTCGCGTCGGCGTATCAGGTGACCATTCAGCTGCCGGAATCCGGTGGGCTGCTACCCAATCAGGACGTCACGCTGCGCGGGGTGCCGATCGGGCGGGTGCAGTCGCTGGCGATCACACCCGACGGGGTCGCCGCGGTGGCCACCGTTCGTTCGGATGTGCGGATCCCGGTGGCCAGTCCGGTGCGGGTGTCGGGGCTGTCCCCGGCGGGTGAGCAGTACATCGAATTCGTGCCGGACTCCGATGCGGGCCCATACTTGCAGGATGGCAGCGTCGTCGCGCAGAACAAGACGTCGGTGCCGGTCAGTCTGGCGCAGCTGCTGGCCAATGCCGACGGGATGCTCAAGCAGGTCGATCCGGCCAAGCTCGAGCTGATCAAGAAAGAGCTGAGCCTGACCAATCAGGGTCCGCAGAAGCTGGCCGACATCATCGACGGTGGCACGTTCCTGCTGTCCACTTTGGATTCAGTGCTGCCGGAAACCACCAGCATTCTGCGGACCAGCCGGATCGTGCTGACGACGGCCGCGGACAAGACCCCGGGCATCGCCGTCGCCACCGGAAACCTGAGCCGCACGTTCACCGGGGTGGACAAGATGCTCGGCGGCTACCGGCGGTTCGTCGACCAGACGCCGCAAACCCTTTCTGCCACAGACAATCTGTTCACGGATAACTCCGACACCATGGTGCGGCTGCTGACCAGCATGGCCACCGCGTCGCAGCTGTTGTATGTGCGGGTGCCGGCGCTCAACGCGCTGTTCCCGGACTACCGCGGGTCGCTACTCGATGCGTGGGCCACCACGATGCACGACCACGGCCTGTGGGCGACGGCCGACATCTATCCGCGCTACGCGTGTGACTACGGGACACCACGGCGGGCGGCGTCGTCAGCGGACTATCCCGAGCCCTACCTGTACACCTACTGCCGCGACGACGATCCGGCGGTGCTGATCCGCGGTGCCAAGAACGCACCACGGCCGGCCGGCGACGACACCGCCGGTCCCCCGCCCGGCGCCGACCTGGGCCAGACCACCGACCCGACACCCAAGGGCCGCTACACCATTCCGACCCCCTATGGCGGCCCGGTGCTGCCGATCGAACCGCCGAGCTAGAAGGAGATTGCGGTGACCGTGACTGATGAGACCGAAGCCGAGGATGTCGAGACCGAGTCTGAAGCCGAGCCCGCGGCGGAGGACGTTGCCTCGGATGTTGTTGAGGAACAGCAGCCGCGGCGGCCGTGGCTGCGACGGGTTCTGTTGGGCGCGTTGATCGCTGCTCTGCTGGGGGTCTCAGGATTCCTGGGCTGGCAAGTGTGGCAGCAGCGGCAGATCGCCGCGGCGTCGCACGATGCCCAGGAGGCGGCCGTGCACTACGCGCAGGTGCTGACGAGCATCGACTCTAACAACGTGGACCAGAACTTCACCGAAGTACTCAACGGCGCGACCGGCGAATTCAAGGACATGTACTCGCAATCCAGCGCGCAGCTGCGTCAGCTGCTCGTGGACAACAAGGCCACCGCACACGGTGTGGTGATCGATTCGGCGGTGAAGTCGGCGTCCGAAAACCAGGTGGTCGTGCTGCTGTTCGTCGATCAGACGGTGGCCAACAAGTCCGCGCCCGATCCGCGCATCGACCGCAGTCGGGTCAAGATGACCATGGACAAGGTCGACGGAGTATGGCGGGCAAGCAAAGTCGAATTGCCCTGATTCGTATGTGGATCCGTTTGGGTGGGGCTCTCGCGGCGGCGGCACTGGCGTTCACGCCGGTGGCCTCGGCGTCGGCGCCGGATTTCTGCTCAGGCCTGGGGACCGACTGGGACGGCCAGTACTGCCACACGTCGGTTTTGTCGGAACGTAATGCGGTCCGCGACATCAAGGTGGCCGTGCCTGGGGACCTGATCGACAACCCCGTTACGGGTCCGACCATCCGGGACTATCTGACGCAGTTGGTGAACAACTGGCGCAACGTCGGCGTGCACATGGTGGCCGACAGCTTCGGTGAAGAGAACTTCCAGGTCCTTTCCCGCGGGGGCGTGATGAGTGTGGTGTTCCATGAGGACTACCACGCCGATGGGCCCCAGCCCAACAATGCCTATCGGACGTTCACCTGGGATATGGCTCGCGGGACTCGGCTGGCGCTGGCCGATGTGCTGAAGCCCGGGGCGGACCTCGGGGCGATCGCCACGCTGGGTGAGCCGTTCATCGAGGACGCCCTTAATCAGGCTCCGCCACAACACGAGCCGGGCAGTTATCCGTTCGTGGTGGATCGGTGGGGGCCGGACAAGGTGTATTCCGGCGGATACAAGGCATGGGCGCTCTCTGGTGACGAGCTGATCCTGTACATGCCGGACTATCCGGTGGGCCATGATTCGCCGATCAACTACACGCCCGGGGTGATGCAGTGGTCGATGGATGGCGGCACTGTGCAGGCGCACATTCCTTTGGCTGCACTGAGTTCAGTGTTGCGACCGCAGTTCGGTGGGGCGTGATCTAGCGTGGAATCCGTATCAGAGGGCGACCCCGTCGTTCGGCGGCGCCCCAAGGACCGTAAGGCGCAGATCGCGCGCGCGTCGGCCGATGCGTTTGGGGAGCAGGGCTATCACGCGGTCAGCATGGAAGATATCGCGGCGCGGGTCGGCATCACGCCAGCTGCGTTGTATCGCCACTCCCCCAGTAAGTACGACTTGTTCCGCGACGCGGTGCTGGGACTGGGCCAACAGCTGGTCGACTCCACGGCGTTCGCCGACGACGGCGGCGACGACGAAGACCCCGCGACGACGTTGCGGGCGTTGACATCTGCGTTGGTCGACACCACGATCAGTTGCCGCACGGCGGGGGGGCTGTACCGGTGGGAAGCGCGCTATCTGCGTGACCCCGATCGCGCGATCCTGGTCGATCAGCTCAAGGTGATGAACCATCGCCTGCAGGTTCCGCTGGAGCGCCTGCGGCCCAAGCTGACGCCGCCTGAAGTGCGGACACTGTTGACGGCGGCTCTCAGCGTGATCGGCAGCATCACCGATCATTCCAATCCGCTTGCGGCAGGCGAGATCCGCGCGTGCCTGACCACCATGGCGGCTGATCTGCTGGCCGCTGAATTGCCTCTGGCTCGGCGCCGCACCGGCGCGCCGCGCAAGGCCGTCACCGTCGGCGCCGAGGCAGGGATGTACGAGCATGTGCTCTCCGAGTCGGTGCGGTTGTTCTACCAGAACGGGTACCGCAACACGAGCATGGAGGACATCGCCTCAGCGGTCGGCATCCAGGCGTCCGGGCTGTATCGGTCGTTCCCTGGCAAGGCCGACATCCTGGCCCTGGCCTATCGGCGCGCCGCTGACCGGCATTCCAGTGATACGGCCGATGCGCTGTCGCGCACGTCCGATCCGGAGGAAGCGCTGGACGAAGTGATCGACGACTACCTAGGCCGCGTCATGGAGTGGCCGGAACTCCCGTACGTGTATTACACGGAGCGGCACAATGTTCCGGAGGCGGACCTGCGGGTGCTGGAGACCATCGAGAGTTCGACGATGGATGCGTGGGCGCGTTTGGTGACGGCAGCGCGGCCCGACATGAAGATCGGCGCCGCCCGGTACGCGGTGGCCGCTGCCTTCTCGCTGACGGTGGACTTCGGGCGAATCTTCACTCGCGAGGCCGGCCCCGAGTCGGTGGCGACGGTGCGGCGGCTGATGGAGGTCACGCTGCTGGGGCGGCCGGTGAAGCGCCGGCGGTAGTTTGGTCCGCGCCGATTCGCCAAAAGGCTTGCAGGAGGCCCACAGTCGAAGAGAGGGCAGATGACCGAAATCATCTGTGAGCTGCGCGAATCCGAGGACGATGACCTTTGCTGATGAATTGCTGTGAGGCTGTACCACCGTTGTATCCTGGTCGAGTGAGTTTGCTGGACGTCAATACCGCTGGTTTGCATGCACTGGCCACCAAGTGCACTGGATGGTCGGCTGAGCTCACCCAGACACCACCATCAGCCGCGGGAGTATCGGCTCAGCCGTCGGCAGTGGCCGTCAACTTGGTTCACGCTGACGCAGCTCTGGCTGGCGAAGCGCTCACCGCGCGCATGCAATCCACCGCGGCAAAGCTCGCCCAAGCCGGTGCCCAGTACGACGCAAACGAAGCCGGATCCTCCACAGAGCTCACCAACCTGGCGATTGATCTGTAATGCCCAGCAGCGGAACCGTTCCCACGCTTTGCCAGGTCAAGTCCTGGGACACCAGCCACCTCACCGAAGCCGCGAGCCACTGGACCCAGACCGCCGCCGTCTGGGAGAACCACTTCACCGCGCTGTCCACTCAGATAGGCAGCCCAGGCGGCACACCATGGGAGGGCGTCGCTGCCGAAGCCGCGCAGCAGCGGGCCTATGACGACCGCATGAAGGTGATCGGCGCTGCTGACCAGTTGCACGAAGCTTCGTCGGCTGCCCGCACCGGCGCCCAACAGATCCAGTCGGCAAAGTCGGCTGCGCTCAACGCAATTAACGCAGCCGAAGACGCTGGCTTCACCGTCGGGGAAGACTTCTCCATCACTGACCGCGCGACGGGCGGCAACGCCGTGGCAAGGGCCGCCCGCCAGGTGCAGGCGCAAACCCATTCCGCCGCCATTCGCGAGCGGGTCGGCGAACTCATCGCCGCCGACCAGCAAGTGGCGGGTAGGCTCACCACGGCTGCCGGCGGTCTGGGTTCGGTGAGCTTTCCCGACGACGAGATCGTCGGCGAGGGCGGGCGTAAGGATCCGACGATCAAGGCGGTCGACAACCACACTGGCGAGAAACCGGAGCCGGTGCGGCAGGGCCAGAACGCCGACCCGGCCAACTCGTTTGTCGGCGATGAACGATTCGGTCATTGGGAGGATGTGCCTCCTCCCCCGCCCTACACCGGCGCCAACCCACCACCGTTGAAGGATCAATACCGACCGTTCCCGCCCGGTACCCCGGCGAAAAACGGCGGGCCGACGGAGTGGTACGTGCCCGGCAAGAGCTGGATCGGCGACATCGATCCTCCGCTAGTCCAGCGTCAGGAGCAGTACAAGTTCCGCATCGCCGGAGAAGATGCGACGACGACCACTCGCATGGTCACCAACAATGGAGTGGCGCAGGAACAAAGGTGGGTGCAGAACGTCTATGAGGCCCAGCACAACACGTGGTGGAAGGTCGATGGCACCATCCCGGTCAAAGGCGAGGGCGGCTGGGACGAAGGCGATATCAGCATCCCGACGCCCCCGAGTTTCGGTCAGTGGCAACAGATGCCGTTGAACCAGATCGCCACGCTGTCGGCGACCAACCCTGACGTCACGTTTTATATGCCCGACGGCTGCGGGGGCCAGTTCAACTATAGCGGCGGAGTGCCGGTCGGCGGAATCAGCGGCCTGCCGGCCAACCCCGTCCCGATCATGACCGCACCGCGATGAGCGCGCGTAAATGGTGGCTCGTCGGAGGCGTCATCGTGGCTGTGGTGGCTGTCGTCACGGTGTTCGCGATCGTGAAGCTGACCCGCCATAAGCCGTCGGACTGCGACACCGTGCGCGCGATGATGGCCTACAACGTGGATTTCAACCAGCAGGTCCAACGATCGGCCAACGAGGGCGACCCCGCCGGCTCCACTGACGCCGACTATCAGAAGTGGGCGGCTCGCCTGCACCAGTACGCGGGCCAGATCCATGACCCCAAGCTATCCGAAATCGCCAATGGCGCTGCCGGCCTGGCTGATCAGACGGTTGCCCTGGTGCCACAGGTGCGCGCGGATTCCGATAACACGGCGTCGGCGCCGCCACGGTCGGTGAACGAGTACAGCCGGGTCGCACTCCAGTTCAGGGACGATTTCGCCAAGCTGAAAAGCTCCTGCCCGGCGTGAGTCAGCCCTTGCGGTCAGGGTCCTCTTCATTCTCGTCCCAGTACGCCCATTCCGGCAGCGGGGTCGGTGCGACAACGCCGCGAACCGAGGTGGGTCCGAGGTTCGGATCAGGCAGTCGGCGTTGGGATTTCACGCGGCGCAGCCCTCGTATGTAGGCGACGACGATGGTCATCACGCCAATCACCAGGAATGCCACCAACGCTATCTTGAAGATCACCATGATGCCGGCTACCAGACGCGGATGTAGTCGATCAACATGTTCGCCGGGTAGGTGCCCCCGCGAGGATCGCCGCCGCCGGAGCCCGCGACCGCGAGGTCGAACACCGGAAACATTTGGTAGCCAGGGTCATTGAACTGCCAGTCGGGCAGGGTGTGCGCCGGAACGTTGTAGTAGGGCGCTGCGCCGTCAACGTAGTCCTTGTAGAAGCTCATACCGGCGTCGTCCCACACCACGCGCCAGGTGTGCCAGTCAGGGTCGACGGCGATGCGCGCGCTGACGTGCTCGCCCCCATTGAGCTTGGCGTGGATTGCGGTTGCGGGTCCCCAGCTGCCGTTGCCGTACCACTCCAGGACGTCGACCTCGCCGCCGTTGACGGGGCTGTTGTTGGACAGGTACCAGGCGGGCCAGCAGCCGGCGGTGAGGCAGTCCAGCTTCATGCGAGCTTCCCAGGTGTGGCCGATGCCGCCGTTCCACTTCCCGAAGACCTTGCCGCTGTAGTAGGTCGGGCCGTCTTTGAAGGCGCGGAACACCAGGTTGGAGTTGCCGTCGAGGAAGACGTTGCGGCGGTCGTCGCGGTATTGCCCGACGTTCTCGGGCAGCTCCCAGAAGGTCGGGTCTTCCATCGACTCGCGGGCCAGGGCGATGGTCCACTTCGTGGGGTCGGGGGCCGAGCCGGCGGGGCCGTCGAACTCGTCGTGAAAAATGTAGTTCTGCGGGGCCGGAGCGGCTGGGGTGGGTGTTGTCGGTGTGGCGGTGGCCTCGGGCAGTTTGGTGGCTGCGGCCAGGAGGCCGAGGCCCGCTGTCATCAGCATGTGGCGACGGTCCATGCCCCCATACAAGCCGGATCGTTGGGCGGGTTGCAACCTAAGGTCCGCGAATTTGGAGAACATTGACGGTCTTGACAATTTCTGAGGAGTCACCTAGGAACGGTCTATGGCCGGGGGGGCGATACGCGGATTTGGCGTCTGGTTAGGTGCCGGCGCCGTCTCGCTCGGCGTGGGTGCCGCGATCGCGTGTGGCTGTGGCGTCGCCAACGCAGATGCGGACAATAGCCATCAGGCCGCGCACTCGACGTCGGCGCACTCGGCGGCGTCGGGCACGGCAACAGGCGTGAAGCCCGCGAAGCCGGCGTCCTCCACCGGCAGGGTGCGGACGGACGCTGTGCCCGCGACGCCAGGCCAGGCTGCCGACGTCGCACTCGGCGGTTACTTCGTGGGGCGGAGCAACCGGGCGGCCTCCACAGCGCGTTTGTCAGTCACGACGGCCACCGCAGCCCAGACGTTGTCCTTGGGATCCGTGGAGCGCGGCATACAGCAGGCCATCGACTTGCTGGTTCCGGTCATCAACAACACGCCGATACGCGATCTGCTGAACATCATCGATCCGCCGAGCGGGCCGGGATCGACCGTTCTTCGGCTGCCGCAGCAGCCCGTCAGCATGGTTTTCAGCGCCGACGGGACGCGCGCCTTCATCTTGACCGCTCCGCCCGGCACCGGCGGTTTGGTGGGAACGTACTACCCGCCTGGCTTCGCCGTCGTCACCGAAATCAATACCACCAACCAGACCGTGGTCGGTGTGCCGGTGGTCGTCAACGGCGCACCCAACGCGATCGTGCTGAGCGACGACGGGACTCGCGCGTTCGTGACGACGTCGAAGTCGGTGACGGTGCTCAACACGGCCCATTGCACGGTGGTGGGAACTCCGTTGGGCCTCGGCGGCAGCGTGACACTCGTCCCGGGTACCACCAGGGGCTACCTGGCCGCCTACAGTTACGACAACGCCGCCGGCAAGTACATAACCACGATGACGCCGATCGACGGCAGCAACGGCACTGTCGCGGGCAATGCGCTTGTCCTCGACGGTATTCCGGTCGGTACCGTCGCGTACAGCCTGGACGGCACGCGGGCCTACCTCACCACCGAACTGGATCCCTTGAGCGCCGATGACGCCGCCGCCGTGACCACAATCAACACTGTGGGTAACACCATCGTCGGTCAGCCCCTGGTGATCGACGGCTTTCCCATCGGCGGGCTCATCCTCAGCCCGGACGGCACCCGGGCCAGCCAAACCACCGAAGTGGTCGGCGACACCGTTGTCGCGGTGATCGACACCGCCAGTGGCACGATCGTTGGGCAGCCCATCGATATCCCGGGTAGCACCGGCACCGCATCCGGCATCAGTAACGACGGCATCGGCGCGATGTTCAGCGCCAACGGCACTCGAATCAACCGCATCACGCAGCAGGGTTCCTCGACCGTTCTGACGGTCATCAACGCCGCCGATGCGACTGTCGTCGGTACTCCAGTTGTGCTGCCCGGCAACAACTATCTCTTGTCCACCGCGGTGGTGCCCGATCCGGCTGGGCCGTTGGTGTACATCTTGGCCGACAACGACGTCCCTGGTTTCATCACGTCCAGCGTCGCGACCGTGGTCGACTCCTCCGACAGCACCATGGTCGGAACTCCGGTGACCCTGCAAGGATCTATCAACGGCGGCGACCCGCTGACCGTGAGCCCGGACGGCACACGCGTCTACCAAACCACGGTGCTGGACTCGGACACCCTGCCCTATACGACCTTCGTCTATACGATCGGCACCGACAGCACCCTCGTCTCGTCTCCGGTGAGCATCACTGGCACCGAGAGCGCCGTCTCCCTTGTGCTGAAGCCCGACGGGTCGCGCGCCTACCAGCTGACCCGGGACACAGCGGGACACGCGACCATCACCGTTATCGACACGGCCACAGGTGCCACCCTCAGCAGCCCATTCACCAACCCCAATCTGGCCGCAGGCCTCACATTCGCTCCCGGCGGCGGCCTCGCGTACGCGCTGACCGCCAAATACGACGTGTTCTCGCCGTTCGGCACGCGCCTGAGCGTGTTCGACGCTTCAAAGATCTAGTGCCGCGCACGGCTGCAGTCGTACCGTTGGTGCGTGGCCGAACAGACCCCGGCGATCACGCCGGGGGCGATCATGCGGGCGGTCAACCCGTCCATGCGGACTCTGTTGCGCACCCCGTTCGCGGGCGGGCTGCGTAAGCAATTCAGGGTTGGAGCTTCAAGGGACGCAAGACCGGCACGGAGTTCGTGTTGCCGGTGAGTGCGCATCACATCGACGGTGCCCTGTACGCGCTTGTGGGCGGGGTGTGGAAGCTGAACTTCCGCGGCGGGGCGCCGGCTCAGGTATTGCGCGACGGGGTTGAGCGGGCGATGCGGGGTGAACTGATCGAGGACCGGGCGCTGACGGCGATTCGGTCTACGCCTCCTTAGGCTCCGGCGCACACCTGCGAGTCGCGGATGGTGTTGCCGTAGACGTTGGCTGTCGCGATGTGCGCGTTGATTTGGCCAGAGGGCAACTGGTGTCTCATGTTGTCGCTGATCTGGGTGAGCTGATACCAGAGGTGGAACATCGAATCCCCGTTGTAGACAGGCGAATACTCGCTCTGGTCGGGGTAGTTCACGATGAACAGGGTGTGCGCGCGGGGGTCGAGGAAGGCTGCGGACTGGTCGAGGTTGGCTTCGATTGTGTTCGCAGCTGACTGGATGCCGGGTGCTTGCCAGTTGTCGTGGGTGCCGTCAAGGCGGTGCTGAAAGCCGAAGACCTGGGCCATGAGTGGGTCGTATTGGGCGTTGAACCATTGGCAGGAGTCGCGCATGGCGGTGACTTGCTCGGGGGTGACCCGGTTCTGCCACAGGTTGTACGGATAGACGACCGTGTTGGGCTGCCAGTCCGAGTCGTGCGGGACGAATGTGGGCAGTGACGGGTTGTCGGCGTGGGCGATGGGCGTCGCGATCGCCGCGGTAGCGAGCAGGACGGTCGCGAGCTTGTGCCACATGCGCATTGGCCATTTTCTCGCCTGACAACCTGCGTTGTCTAGGGATCGGATCGGCCCGACCTAACGTATGTGTGGCCGAGTCACCCGGTTGGGTGAGTTGTAGAAGCAGCGCTCATGACCTTGACTAGAAACCGGACGCGCTTATTCGATGACTGGGGTGAGCCATGGCTGGCGTATTGCGGATGCAAATCCAGGAGACTGTCACAACTGCCCAATCGCTCGCGAACCGCGCCGATGATTTAGGCAAAGAGCTCCAGGACATCGCCCGCAATTGGAGCGACCTCACTGCGACGTGGATCGGCAAAGGAGGTTCGGCGTATGAGACGGCCTGGGACGAGTAGCACGAGGACGCCAAGGTGGTAGTGGCTGTCCTACAAGAACATTCGAGCCTGCTGGTTCAGTCGGCGGCGCTCCTCGCCGAGCACGAGGATCACGCCAGTAGCGCCCTGATCAGCGTCTATCGCAGCGGTCGACCGAAATGAGCCGCTACACGGTCAACCTCGACGAGCTTTCCGCATTCGCCGACCGTCTTGCCGCGTTCAATCGGCGGGCCGAGGAGATCGCCACGGCTGTAGATCAGGAGATCATCAAGCTCCACGGGACGTGGCTGGGCCAAGGTGTCGAGAGCGAGTGTGAGTATCACGAGACTTGGATGCGGTTGGCCGGAGAACTGCGCGAATCCGCCAACTTCCTGCGGGAAAGCGCCAGCCTGGCTCATCGCAACTACACCCGTGTCGGCGAAGTCAACCGGGGAATGTGGCCGTGACGCAGGACGTCGACTCCGAAGTCTTGTTCTCCGCAGCGCGCGTCTTCACCAGCGTCCGCACATCCGCGGGGTCTGCCGTCACAGGACTCGCGAGTTCGCTGAGCGGGTCGGCCGGCATGGCGGGAATCGACACTGGCGCGCACGCGTGGGCCGTGAAGTATGACCCGTTGGCGAGGGCGCTGATCAAATCCGCAACCGCCGACGTCCAAGGCGCCGGCCAATGCTCGGACCTCCTCTTCGCAACCGGGGTAAACCACCTGAATGCCGACGGGCAATCGGCCATCAACAACGAGACGGTGCTTGAGATGCCTCCGACGGGCGCACCGGCATTCCCGGAGGCCTCCCTCCCGCCCGCGGAGGGCGGGCATGGCGATGTCCCGGAGTGGTGGCACACAATTTCGGCCTACGTCCAAGGCGAGCTGTGGCCGAACGGGCATCAGGACAAGCTGCGCGCCGCCTCGGATAGCTGGACCAGTGCGGCTCGCCAGCTGCGGGCGTCCGCACAGCTGGTCAACGGAGGGCCAAGTTCGATCGGCGCCATCGCACCTCTGTCGGATCAGAAATCCCCTGAGTTTCCGGATCTCATCAACAACTGCACCATGGTGCGCGACCACATGACGGACACTGCCAACGGATTCGATGATGCAGCCAAGGTGTGCTCGGCCTACGCGCAGGCCATCGACGACGCGCATTCCAAGATCATCCACGAGATGGTGGTCCTCGGCGCCACGGTCGCGGTGTCCGAGATCATCGCCGCGGTCCTGATTCCATTCACTGCGGGCGCCAGCGAAGCGGTGTCCAAAGTGGTCGATGTGTCGCGATTGACGGCCACCGGTGCGCGCATCGCCACGATCATCCGCGAATTCCGCGCTGCCGCTGAACTTTCCGCCCTCCCCGCGGTCAGTGCGGCAGGAGCGGCGGCGAGGTCTCTGACCGAACTTGGACCACTGCTGGCGGCGCGACCCACAATCTTTGCTGCCGAAGTGGCGGGCCGCGGTGCCTCGAGAGTCGATGCGGCAGAGGCTAAGAAGCTCGGCGATGAGAGCGTCAAGGACAAGCTTGAGAAGTATCTGCTCAATCCCGACCATCCGACCGGTGGAGCGAAGGCGAAGTGGTTTGATCAGGCTCTTGGATTTACCCGGGAGAATGCCGCTGATCTGCAGAGGAAAATCGTGTTTGATCCCGCCAAAGCAGTGGAAACGGGCGTGACCGAATACGGGACCAAATACAACCAGGTCATACCTATCGTGGGGGCGAACGGTAAGACGATTGACGTAACCTTTGCCTTCATTCGGAACAATGATGGTGTGGTCCGTTTGGTCACGGCGATCCCGACGAAGCGATGAGAGAGTGCTGGACATGAGGCCACAGGAATACGACGTCGTCCGCCTGCTGCGGTCGCTGCCGCAATATGACCTTTCGGTCGGCGCTCAGGGCACAGTCGTGATGGTCTACCGCGATCAGGGGCTGCCGCCTGCCTATGAGGTGGAGTTCGCCGACGATGACGGCGTCACTCAGGCGTTGGTCACCCTCAAAGATGACGACGTCGAGGTCACTTGGCGGGCTGGCACCTGATCACCGCTGAAGCTGGGTTCTGAGTCCAAAGCCTCTCGGCTTTCAATCAATTCGCCTAGCGGGACCAGCACGGGCGATATCGGCGACAGATTCAGTGCGCAGGTCGTCGCGTCTATGGGCACGACGAATGCACCATCATGGGCCATTCGGCGATCAGCGCGACGATGCTGGAGTAGTTCATAGCCGCTCTGACCGCTGTTCGGGCACTCTCGATTTTGTTGACCGCCAACCCGTCTCAGCCGCTGGTATCGCGATTCGAACCATCGATCTGCCGATGGCAAAGCGGGCCCGCTTCGGCCAACCGTTGCGCGGCCCCGGGTTGGAGTCCTGATCAGTTCGGTGGTGGGGTGCCGATGAGGACGGCGGACATGCGGTAGCCGTCCGGGCCGGCCTTCCACGCGTGGTCGACGCCGTTCATGAGGACCATGTCGCCGGCTTCGATTCGGTGGACGCCGTCTTCAAGGATGAGGTCGACACTGCCGCTGAGAACGGTCTCGAAGTCGATGGTGTCGGTGTGGTGCATCGGCGTTTCGGTGTTCGGCCCTTGCTCGACAACCATCCATCGGGCGTGGCCGGGCTCGAGGAACTGGTCGATGAGGTCGGCGTTGCCGTGCGGGCGTGCCGGCGGCGGGCTCTGGGTGGTGGCGTAGGGCAGGGCGATGGCGAATCCGGGTGCGACTGAATTGATTTCGACCTCGTCATTGCTGACGACGCAGGACTTGCCGTCGGCATCGACTCCGGTGATGAACAGTCGCATGGGGTTTGGCCTTTCGGTCGTGGCCACGTGAGCGTAGCGTTTGCAAAACAGAGGTGTGTCAATTTCAGGTGGTGCTGGGACTTGTCGATTGACCAAGGTCCACCGGTTTTTCCGCCCGGATGGCCGTCCGGATTGGGTCAGGTCGACGGAGCATATAAGACTGGCGCCCATGGCACACTCAGCGCATGAATAGCGAGGTCGAGCTCGAACTCCGCAGGATGCTATTTGAGCATCTTTCGGCGATAGCCGACGAACGTGGCGTCGTGACTCGCGCAGACCTGGAGTCAATCACCATCGGTGGGAGGGTATACAAAGCCGTCGATCGAAATAGCGGCATCTGGAATCCCGGCGCATTGGCTGCGACCCTCTCGGTAATTTCTGATCCGGCGAGTGACTACGACGACGGCGATATGGGTGATTCTCTGTTCTCTTACGCGTATGAAAAGACAAGCGAGAACGGTAGGAACGTCAAGATGCGCCGCGCACTTGACCTGCAGTTGCCCATTCTTCTGTTACGGAAAATCGAAAACTCTGTTTTCGTGCCGGTATTCCCCGTCTACGTTGTCTCCGACGACAGACCCAACCGCCGTTTCATTCTTGCGTTAGACGAGAGTCTTCGATTCGTCGCGGACCCACTTCACCTGAGGCCGGTAGAGCAAAGGTATGCAGAACGGGCGGTTAAGCTCCGGCTACACCAGCCCGAGTTCCGTGGCCGAATCCTAACTGCTTACCAAAAACGCTGCACCGTCTGCACTTTGAGGCACGGCAAGCTTCTGGATGCCGCTCACATCATTGGAGACACTAAGCCGCATGGTCTACCCATCATCGAAAACGGGCTGAGCCTCTGCAAGATTCATCATGCGGCCTATGACGCAAACCTCCTAGGAATTTCGCCCGACTATGTAGTCAGAATTAACTGCGATCTGATGGAGGAAGTCGACGGCCCTATGCTGCAGCACGGCCTCCAGGAGATGGATGGACGCGCATTGACGCTCCCGCCGCGCCGTGCCGACCGCCCGTCAAAAGACCGCCTGGCCGAGCGGTTCGACGAGTTCCGGGCGGCAGATTGACTGAGCTTGGCGTCAGTTCTCAAATCCTCGAGGTTGTGTGTCGTCAAGCCACCATGTGAAACGGCCGGGTCCGCGCAGATCAGTAGCCAATGCTTCTTCCAGTCGTCGTCGGCAGAACGTTCCTGCCGCCCACCAACCCCCTACGCAGGCACCAACGTAATCGGAACCTGCGACTGCCCCGGCCGGGTCATCTGGCACACGCCCTGCTGAATCTCCGTCACCTGACCCTGCAACGTCTGCGAATTCCACACGAAGACCATCGCGCCCTTGGTCTTCGACCGATCCGGGCACACCGGCACCTGACCTATGACTCTCATCATCCAGGTGTGCGCGCCTTGGTAGACCGCCTGCCCCGACATCAGCGGCGAGGTCACGTTGGCCAGACAGCCCGCCTCGATCGTGTTGCACAGGTTCGAAATGCTCCAGGTGTCGATCAGCGAGCTCGGGCCCTGCACGTTGAAGGTGCCGCTCATCAGATCGCTCGACGCTGACGCCACCGGAGCCGACGCCAACGCAAGCCCGCACACCACTGCACCGACAAGCCCAGCGCGCATGAACAACCCCTTATCAACAGTCGACGGTTGTCAACAGTATGCAGATAATTCACGAACCGGCAGCTTGAGCCCTCGCCGCTAGCCACGAAGGCCGTCGGCGACCCGCCGTATTCAGCCGGTTTATCGCCGTCACCTCGGCTACCGTTAACCCCGATCCCCATGGCTGCAGCCGACGACCTCCACACCGCCCGCGACGCGTACTCGCGAGGCGACTGGCGCACCGCCTACGACCACTTCACCGCAGCCCAGACCACCCAAGGGCTCGACACCGACGACCTGTCGTCCTACGGCATGGCCGCCTGGCGCCTGGGCTACGGCCGGCACTCGATGCAGCTCTCCGAGCAGGCCTTCAACCGCCTGATCGCCGCGAACGACACGCAAAAAGCTGCGATGAAAGCCGTCGAGGTCGCCCTGCAATGGTTCAACGGCGGCGACTTCAATATCACCCGCGTCTGGATCAATCGGGTCCGGCGGCTGCACGAGAAGCAACCCGATGACCAGATCCTGGCCTACCTGCTCTACGTCGACTCCCTCGTCGCCATCGACGAAGGCCGCAACGACGTCGCCGCCGACCTCGTCACACAGCTCCAAGAAGTCACCACCAGACTCAACGACCCCGGCTTCAACGCCCTCTGCGCGACGGCCAGCGGCGTCACCCTGCTCCCCTTCGCCCGCACTAGCGAAGCCTTCGCCCAACTCGACGAGGCCATGATGCCGGTGCTGGCCGACCAGGTCCCCGTCGACTGGGCCGGCGACATCTACTGCGCCGTCATCTACGAATGCCATCGCCTCGCCGACTACAGCCGCATGAAGACCTGGTTCGACGCCATGGAGGTGTGGAAGAAAGGCCCGCAGGTCTCCGCGTCCTGGTACGGCACCACCTGCGAGGTCCACAAGATGGACCTGCACAGCGCCACCAAGGACTACCACCAGATCGAGCAGCGTCTCGTCGACGCCATCGCCGCCGTCGGCGACTTCCCCGGGACCGCCGGCAAGGGCTACTACGAGCTCGGCGAGATCCGCCGCCGCAAGGGCGACATCGACGGCGCCCGCGCCGCCTTCGCCCAGGCCCGCGACCACAACAAAGACCCACAGCCCGGCGAGGCACTGCTGCGCTGCCACCTCGGTGAGGACGCCGCCGCCTGGACCGACCTGCGAATCCGGATGGACGCCGAGCAGGACGAGATCAACCGCACCCGCCTGCTGCCCGCCGCCGTCGAGATCGCCCTGGCCCGCAACAAGGTAGACGACGCCGACCAGCTCTGCACCGAATTGGAAACGGGCGCAGAGAAATTCGACTCGCCCGGCTTCCGGGCGTGGGCCGCCCACGCCCGTGGCGCGCTCCTGGTCAAGCAGGGCCGCGCAGCCGAAGCCCTGCCCGTACTGCAGGACGCACTAAAGCGCTACCGCAGCACCCAATGCCGCTACGAGATGGCCCAGGTCTACGAGTGGCTGTCCCTGGCCCGCGCGGGAACCGGCGACAAGGCCGGCGCCGCCACCGAAACCGCCAACGCCGCGTCCATCTACCAACAGCTCGGCGCCGTCCCCAACCAGGCGACCCCGATCACCGAAGCGCCCGGCGGCCTCACCAAACGCGAGCTCGAAGTGTTGGCCGGCATCGCCGCCGGCGGCTCCAACCGCGACGTGTCCAAGCAGCTGTTCATCAGCGAAAAAACCGTCGGCCGCCACCTGGCCAACATCTACGTCAAGCTCGGCGTCTCCTCGCGTACCGCCGCAGCGGCCTGGGCCCACGAAAACAAGGTCAAGCCCAGCGCGTCTACATCATTCGCACCATAAGCTGCCTGCACAAACGCACCGTTCTCCCGATGCCCGGGACCCCGTCCGAGCCATACGTTCGTGACTATGCTCGCCACCTCTCACCGCTGGCTCGCGCTGAGTGTGCTCAGCCTGGGCGTGCTGCTGATCGGCATCGACAGCACCGTCCTGGCGGTGGCGGCGCCGACCATCGCCCACGACCTCTCGGCGACCTCGACGCAGATGCTGTGGATCGGCGACATCTACTCGTTCGTGCTCGCCGGCCTGCTCATCACGATGGGAGCCCTCGGCGACCGCATCGGCCCCAAGAAATTATTACTCTGCTGCGCAACGCTTTTCGCTGTAGCGTCGGTAGCAGCCGCGTTCGCTCCGACGGCTGGTCTGTTGATTGTGGCGCGGGCGCTTCTCGGGGTCGCGGGCGCGAGCCTGGCGCCGTCGACCCTCGCATTGATCCGCGGCGTATTCCCCAACCCACGCGAACGTGCTGTGGCCGTGGGTATTTGGGCGTCGATATTCTCGGCGGGAACAGCACTGGGCCCGGTGGTCGGTGGCCTGTTGTTGGAGCACTTCTGGTGGGGCTCGGTGTTCCTGGTCAACGTGCCGGTGGTCGTCGTGCTGGTCGTCGGCGGCGCGGTGTTGCTGCCCGAACTGCACAACGCCGCGCCGGGGCCGCGGGACGTCATCGGGGTGGCGCTGTCACTCGTCGGCATCCTCGGCCTGGTCTACAGCGTCAAGCAGGCCACGGCGACGGGACTCCACGCCGACGTCCTCGTGGCCGGGCTGGTGGGCGCCGCGGCGCTGACGTTGTTTGTCCGGCGGGAACTGAGGGCACCCGTGCCGTTGATCGACCTCCGGCTGTTCGCCAATCGCCGGTTCTCCGGTGTGGTGGTGACCAATACGCTCACCGTGCTGGGCCCCTCGGCTGTGCTCTACTTCCTGTCCCAATACTTCCAATTGGTCCAGGGGTACCGCCCGCTGCACGCCGGGATCGCCGAACTGCCCGCCGCCGTGGCGGCCATGGTTTTCGGCGTGCTGGCCGGCGTCGCAGTCCGGTACAGGTCGCAGCGCGGCGTGCTCACCACGGCGCTGACCCTCCTTGGAACCGCGCTGGCGTCGCTGACGCTGCTCACCCCGTCCACCAGCTACCCGCAGATCGGGATCGCCCTGTTCATCATGGGTGCCGGTCTCGGCATGGCCTTCGCCGTCGCCAACGACGTCGTTATCGACACCGCTTCACCGCGGAAATCCGGTGCGGCAGCGGGGATTTCGGAGACCGCTTACGAGTTGGGCACCGCGCTGGGCATCGCCCTGCTGGGCAGTGTGATCGCCGCATACGCGGGGCCATCATTCGCCGCCGCACCGCACGCCTTCACCGACGGACTGGCCGTCGCTGCGGGAATCGGCTCGGCACTGCTGCTGGTGTCGGCGCTCGCGGTGTGGATACTCCTCAAGCCGCCGCCCCGCAGGCGATTCCTCCCCTATGGTTGCGTCAACGCCCAGGAAGGCTCGGTGCCCGCATGACCGCAGAATCCACCGACGAAGAACTACGGCATTCCGGCTATCAACCCGAGCTGAAACGAACCCTCGGCGGGTTTCAGGTGTTCGCGATCTCGTTCGCGTTCATCTCGGTCCTCGTCGCGATTTTCGCGACGTACGGCGCTGTGCTCAATTCCTCAGGGCCGGTGGGCATCTGGTTGTGGATCATCGCCGCAGTCGGCCAAACACTCGTCGCTCTGGTGGTCGCGCAGTTCGCCGCCCGGATCGCGCTCACCGGCTCGTCGTATCAGTGGGCCTCGCGGCTGGCGAACCCGAGAATCGGCTGGTTGTTCGGCTGGCTGACGTTCTGGTACCTGGCCACCGGGATCGTCGCGATGAACAACGCCCTGGCCAGCCAAGCCCTGATGCCCCTGCTCGGCATGGCCCCCGACGAGAATGTCGCTCGGCTGATCACGTTGGCGCTGATGCTCACTGAGGCTGTCCTCGTCATCGCGTCCACCCGGTTGCTCGGCATGGTCACGTCCACCACGGTGGGACTCGAGCTGGTGATCCTGGCGGGGCTGATCATCGGCTTGGGTGCGGTCATGGTGTTCTCTGGCACCGGCACCGTCGACAACCTCGCCTCACGCGGCGTTGCGGCCGACGCGTCGGACTATTTCGCGATCGGCGGACCGCTGACAGCCGCCATGATCATGGGCCTGACGACGCTGGTCGGCTTCGACTCCGCGGCGAATCTGGCCGAGGAGGCCAAGGATCCGTTCCGCACCGTCCCGCGCGCCATCGTCTCCTCTGTGGCGGCCTCGGCGACGCTGGGGCTGCTATTCATCGTCATCTTGACCTTGGCGATCAAAGACATTGCCCGAGTGACGGCCAGCGGTTCGCCGGTCGCCACTATCATCCGCGATCAGCTCGGACCGGTCACGGAGCGAGTTCTGTTGACCGGCATCGTGTTCGCGATGTTCGGCGCGGGGATGGTGATGACAGCCGCATGCTCGCGGCAAACGTTCGCCATGGCGCGCGACTCCCGCTTTCCCGCCCACACGCTGCTGCGCCGAGTCAGCCCGCGCACTCAAACACCCGTACCCGCCACCCTCCTGATCCTGGTGATCGGCGTCGTTCTGATGGTCGCCCTGCCCGGCGCCGCCCTGCTGCAGCTGATCGTCGCATCGACAATCCTGCCCGCCCTGCTCTACGGCGGCATCGTCGTGCTGTACCTCTGCGTGCGCAAACGCCTGGCGGCCAAGGAGGGCGCATTCAGCCTCGGACGCTTCGAACTCCCGGTGGCCTGCGTCGCCCTCATCTGGGTGGCCTTCTCGATCTTCGCCTTGGTATCCCCTAGTGAAGCAAGGATTCCGGGCCTGATCGTCCTGGGCCTGATCCTGATCGGTGGGCTCTACTTGGCCGCGATGATGGTGTTCAACCGCGAGGCGTTGGAGACCGAGCCGGGTGAGCCGGGGGCATTCTGACGCACGAATATGCGCCAGGCCGCCCCGGCAGGGGGTGTAAGCTGCACAAACACCAGGCCGGGGGCTTGCGCAGTACATCGATTGTGACGGCCTCCCACATAAATAGGGGCGGCGGCCATGCGAAAAGTACCGGGCTACCTAACGTTGGGACTCGTCTTCGCCATGGGACCAGCCGCCCTCCTGACGGCGACGCCCGCATCCGCGGACTGCGACAGTGCCGGCTATGCCACCGTGTGTGCGCAGGGCGAAGTGCGCGGCGGTGGACCGACCCCGCCGCAAGCCGGGCCGGCCTACCCGGGCTACTGCTCCAGTCCGTGGTACTGCGACGACGGCTGGAATCTCGATCTCTCCCTTCGCCCGAACAACCCCGGCCCGGGCCCCAGTCCCCGACCTCCCAGACCTGGCCGCAACTAGTCGCCCTGTCCATCTCCCATCGTGAAGGAGCCAGTCCCATGTTGGTCCGCAGCTTGATCGGCGCCGGCATCATCGCCGGCGCAACACTTCTCGGCACTGCGGCAACCGCCGCCGCCGATCCGCCCAACTGCACGGCAGGCGATCTCACCCAGGTGCTCTCGGGCGTCAACGCCGGTATGTCGGTGTACCTGTTCACCCATCCCGACGTGAACGCATTCTTCACCGGCCTCAAGGGCATGTCCCGGGACCAGATGCGCACCGCGGTATCCGACTATCTGCAGGCCAATCCCGACATCCGAGACCAAATCAAGGCCGTCCGGCAGCCCGCCGCCGACTTCCGTGCGCGCTGCGATGCGCCGATGCCCGACGATATGGGCCCGATGAGCTGAGCAGCGGCAGCAATTGTCGCTAAAAGGCGGGCACCGAGAATAGGTGCCCGCCTTTTAGTAACGCGTAAAGCTGTTGTGCCGCAAGGACCGCAGGATCGCTAGCTCTTCGCCCGCTTGCTTCCAGCAGTTCCGGTCGTGTTCCCGCTCCCGGCGGTCGTGCTCTTCGCGGCGGCTGCCGTGCTGCTCGCGGATCCGCTTGTCGCCGACGCCCCGCCGATGCGGAAGTTGTTGATCGCGATGCCGGTGCCCGTCTTGGTGACGGTTTGACCGGTCGTAAAGATGGTTCCCGCCAGGGAGAGGGGCCCCGGGCCCGCTTTCACCGTGTTGGTTCCGCCCAGAACGTTGAACCCTGCGGTGTAGGTGCCGCCCGCGGTCACGTGGTTGGCGCTGCTCAATGAATTGATCACGAGATTCCAGTTACTGCCGGAGCCACCGACGGTCAACACGTTGTGGCTGCCGATGAGGTTGAACACCAAATCCTGGTACCCGCCCAGCGAAACGAGCTGGTTGTCGTTACCGCCCAAGAGATTAGTGGCGTTGTTGTAAATGCCGGCCAAGATCGACACACTGTTGCCGGTGCCAAACCAGTTCTGCGCCAAGTTCCCGTAGCCGTTGCCTGTTGTCGTCACAGTGTTGTTGCTGCCGAATAGGTTTCGGACCACGTTCGAATAGCCGCCGTCGACCTCGACGTCATTGCCGTTGCCCAGAACGCTGGCGCCCCAGTTCAGATAGCCAACCTCCGTCAGGACCTTGTTGTTGCTACCGAGCAGGTTGCTCGCGGTGTTCGCCAGGCTGCCCTGGGTCTCGACGTGGTTGGTGTCGCCGAGGATATTGGTGGCCCAGTTCCAGATGCCGCCCTTTGCCGTGACAACGTTGTCGCTGCCAAAGATGTTGGTGGCCAAGTTGATTATCGACCCCGAAGCGGAGGAGCCGGACTCGACATCGTTGTTACGGCCGCCCCAGTTGGAGGCGATATCGAGGATGCCGTTCGCGACCACCTTCATGCTGTTCGGATTCCCGGCAGTGCCGGTGCCGAAGATATTGAGGGCGATGTTGCCGCCACCCCCGGTACCGCCGGCAACCACAGAGCTGCTGGTCGCGCCCGCTTTGGGTGTGGTGACGTTCAGCGCGATGTTGAACCCGGGGTTGCCGATCAGCCCCGAGCCTGCGGTGGTGGCCGAGCCGTTCGGGCCTAGCTGAGTGGCGATACCGAACAGCCCGTCGGCCGTCGCGGCCGATCCGTTGCCCACCGCGGTGGCGACGGTGAACGCATCACCGGTCTTGGCAGCGGAATTTGTCCCAACAGCGAAGGCCGCGCCGAACAACCCACTGGCGTTGGCGGTGGCTCCGTTGCCGATCGCGATGGCGACGCTCAACGGCGTGCTGGTGCAGTCGGCGCTGTTGCCGAGACCGAAGAACGACGCGCAACTCGCGTTCGCGGTGGGGGCCGAACCCAGTGCGGCGGCGGCGAATACACCACTGGCGGCGGCTCCGGCCGCCAGAACACCGGCGATGGCGCCACGAGACTTTGCGGGGATAATCATGATGCTGCTCCTATCAATAAAAGATCGTGTGCTGATCGTTTGCTATGCAGCGCCATCATTATGGCCGGATAGCGACGGTTTATGCCGATTTTGCGGTTATACGACCAAGAGATACGAACCGCCTGTCCGGCTCGCGGCGGCGGCCGCCGCACCCGGCAATCCGACTAGCTGCGCCGCCCCGGAAGCGAACCCGAAGAACAGGGCTGCCGCCACCCCGGCCAGTTGACCGATCGCGAAGCCCACCGGGTTGGCACCGAACAGCGCACCGAAGCCCTGGCCCACGGCCTGGCCGAGCGCGATCTGCAGAGCCGGGCTGTTGACGACGGACTGAATCACGGTGTCCACCAGGTCGCCGGTCGGCACTCCGTTGAGGATGTCGCCGGCAAGGCTGCTGATCAGGTTCTGGGCCGCCGGGTTGGCTACCAGCGCGTCCACCGCGGCTTTGGTCACCTGGCTGACCGCCGGGGCCAGCGCCGAGCCGCTCAGCGGCGTCGCGTCGATGAGCTTGGCGACGACACCCTGCGCCACGGTACTGACGACCTGCTGCACGGCAGGAGCCTTCAGCACTCCCTTCAGCGCGTCCGGAATGGTCGCATTGAACGCGGCCACCACATTCGGGTCGTTCACCAGCGCCTGCACCGCGGACTGCACCGCGTCAGTCGCGTCTCCCCCGGCCAGCAGCGCGGAGACAACCTCGTCGGTCGCCGTCGACAGCGCCGTCGCCACCCCGGCCTGACCGAGGAAGTTGATCACCACCGAGCCGACCGTCGCGGCCAGCTGGGCCGCCGACGCCGGATCGGAGAGGGTGTTCACCAACGTCGGCCCGTGGGTGGAGCCGAGGGCCTCGCCCAGAAACGCCAGAACGTCGGGATTGCCGGCGACATCGCTGACCAGTCCTGAGGCGGCCGCGGCCAATGCCGAGACCACGTCGGAGTTGGTGGCCAACGAATAGACCGCGCTACCGGCGGCAGGCCCCAGGGCGGCCCGGAACGACGAATCAGCAACCAGCCCTTGCCAAGCGACGTCCAGCGCGTCGACCCAGTTGGACCCGGCCAGCAGCTGGGTACCGAACGCGGTGGCGGCATCGGCCACCGCAGCGGCGACGCCCGGCGCAGTCAACAGATTCGTGACGGCCGCACCGGCCACCGTGCCCAAGCCCTGCATCGCCTTGGTGTTGCTGAGCAGACCCTCGACGGCGTTGCCCAGCGCATCGCCCAAGCCTTCGGCAACGGCGCCGCCGCCCAGCCCGTCGCTCACCCAGCCGGCGACGACATCTCCGAGCCACGTGGGGATCACCGCACTGCTGGTGAGGTCGACGACAGCGCTGGAGGTGGCCGAGGCCAACGCAGCCTGAACCGAGGGGGTGCTCAGGAAGGTCGCGAGCTCATCGGAAGAACCGGTCACGATCGACTTGAGGTAATCCGACAGTGGTTCAAGGTTATTGGTCGCCAGGCCTGCCGTGATCGCGGTGTACTGGGCCTCGGTGGGCCGCACGGCGTTGGCGAGCACGTCGAGCGCGCCTTGAACACCGGCATTGCTCAACGTGTTTCGGACGAAGTTGGCCGCGGCGTTGCCGACGACGGCGCTGACCGCTTCAGGCGCACCAAGGTAGGTGGTGACCGCTGTCGACACCTTGGTCGAAATGAATTGCAGGATAGTGCTATTCGTGGCCAGCTGCTGGACCTCAGCGCTGATTGCACCGTTGCTGATCAGGTCCTGGATTCCGTCGGCAACGATCGGAGCGAGCTCACCGGCAATGGAGTTCCAGCCGGGCAGATAGTGGTTGATGAAGCCCAGCACCGCGGTGTTGAGGGCAGGACTGGCCGTGGCCCCAGCCGCCGCGGGCGCTGTGCTGGCACCAGGCACCAAAGATGCTGCGCTGCTGGTGGTTCCACTGGCACCGGTGGTGATCAGCCGAGCCGAACCCGCGACGCCGGAGCGCTCGCGGCGGGTCACGGCCAGCACCGTCCAGGAGACCGCCTCGGTGGCGGGCGCGGACGGATCGCCCGTGGCCACCTTCGCCAGCGGCTTGCGGCTTGCCACCGTGAGCGTCCCGGTCGGCGTGGCTGCAGCAGGCTTCGCGATACGGCCACCCGTCGCATTCCGAGGGGCCGGCTTACCGGCAGACGACGTCGCCTTCCCCGAGTCTCCCCCGGCGGTGTCCGCGGAGGCCACCGCCGGCAGAGCGAGGATCAACCCGCCGACGCCCAGAGCGACCGCTAACGCCCCGACCCGACCCACATAGCGACCCTGCTGCCCCAGACCCATGACACCTACCCCGACGTTGACATCAAAGACAAATTTGCTAGGGGTATAGCACACCGCGCGGGTGACGCGAACGTATACGGACGTACTACCCCGCGAGAAATAGTTGATTGCCCGAGCTGTCGGGCGCGGATTCCACTAGCATCCTGCGCGTGGGGGCCGAACTTTCCATCGCAACATTGCAGACCATCATCCAGGTCCAGCAAGCGATCAACGATGCCTCCGATACCGCGGACGCGGTGATGAAGATCGTGGTGGAGCAGGCCTGCGAGGCGACGGGGGCACCGGGCGCGGTCATCGAGCTCGCCGAGTTCGGCGAGATGGTCTACACGGCGACGGCGGGTTCGCTCGTCGGCACCGAGGGGCTACGGCTGGCGATGTCGGGCAGTATGTCCGGCGAGTGTGTCCGGACGGGCACGCTGCTGATTTCCGAGGACACCGAGACCGATCCCCGGGTGGACCGGGAGGCCTGTCGTCGAGTCAACGCCCGATCGATGGTGGTGGTGCCGCTCGTTGAGGGAAACCGCACCCAAGGGGTACTGAAAGTCACGTCGGACCAACCGCACGCCTTCACCGACGATAATGTCCAACTCCTCGAACAGCTGGCCCAGTTCATCGCCAAGGCGCTGGCCCGCGCCAGTGTGATGGACGAGAAGGCCCACGCCGCGTCGGTCGACGCCCTGACCGGCCTGGCCAACCGGGCAGCCTTCCTGTCCGGACTGGAATCCATGATTTCCGGAGCCGCCGGCAACGGCGGCCAACCGGTTGCCGTCGTCCTCTACATCGACCTCGATGGATTCAAGCCGATCAACGACGTCTACGGACACGCGGTCGGCGACGAGGTGCTGCAAGCGATCGGCCATCGCATCGCCCATACCTGTCGATCCGATGACCTGGGCGCACGCATCGGCGGCGACGAGTTCGCCGTCCTGCTCGCAGCATCGACCCAACCGGACCCGTTCAGCCTGCGTGATCGCCTTGTCTCGGCGCTGCAGCAAGACATGGCAACCAGTGTCGGGCCGCTCACCGTCGGGGCGAGTTGCGGCACGGCTGTCGTCGGCGGCGCCGACCTCGCCGAAGCCGTCTTGGCCCGCGCCGACGCGGCGATGTACGCCGAGAAGCGGACCAGATCCGCCCGCTAGCCGAGGTTCACGGTCCGCTCGCGTCGAGCAATTCGTCGGCGATGTCTCGTAATTCGGCGACGTACCTACTGTTACCGGGGCCCGCAGCCTTCGCTTCGTACATCGCCAGATCAGCGTCATTCAAGATGGCGGCGGCGTTGCGAATATCGTGCTCGGCGACGGGGGCAATGCCAATGCTGGCGCTCATCTGAACGGTGACCGTGCCGATGCGCGTCGGCTCAGCCAACGCCGTATGCAGCCGTTCGCTGATGTGGTCGAGCGCATCGCACGAAGTGGGCCCGAACAGCAGCGCGACGAACTCGTCGCCGCCAAGGCGAGCGACCAGGTCGCCGGGTCGTATCGAATCCTGAAGTCGTTGAGCGGCTGCTCGCAGGACGATGTCGCCGGCCTCATGCCCCAATGAATCGTTGATGGCTTTGAACTTGTCGAGATCGATGAACAAAACGGCCGACAGCGCGTCTGGTCCGTCGCTCGCGAGCGAGTCGGCGACGCGGGCGAGCACGTATGCACGGTTGGGCAGACCTGTGAGGGCGTCGTGGGTGGCCTCATAGGCATAGCGCTCGGTTGCGGTGCGCTGCTTGGAGATTTCGCCGATCTGGCGCGCCTGAACGTAGGTCGCCAGGAACGCGGCACCACACAGGTAGGTGTACAGCGCCACCAGGAACCAGGCCGCCGGCCATCCGATTTCCGCGGAGATGGAGGTATCGGCCAGCAGCGTCCCCAGGAACGCAAGCACGCTCAGAGAAAGGACGACGGCGGCGCGCTGCCAGGTCAGTTCGAGAATCACCATCAGCGGCAGCAGTCCGACGAGCAACAGCGGAACGTAGCCGCCTGTGGTCAGCAGGTGGAAGCCCGACAACGCAACAATGTCGGTGATCACGATGGCCAGTCGCCATCGAGGTCCGGTGATCGATTTGCCAACCGGTGAGATAGCGATGACCGCTGCGGCCACGGCAGCCACCGCGTATGCCGCGATCCACATGCACTGCGCCAGCCAGTCGCCCGGCGCGGTGCCGACGATCATCGCGCCGACCATGATCAACACGACGCCTACCCGCAGGACCGCCTGGCGGGCGCGGGCGAGGGCGATCAGATCCATGGCAGGGCTCCCAAATATCTACGCACCCGTCAATAATTTCACACAACTGAGCGCCGCGGCGACACCGAAGTGGTGACACAGCAATCCGCACACCATTCCACTAAGCGATTGCTAGCTGGACAAAGCCCAAATCTGTGAATGCACTGCCAATTATTGTTCCCGCCTTTGCGGCGCCTGCAACCGGGCGTCCAATAGATCTACTCGGCGAGTAGCCGAGTTCGAACTCAGGGGTTCGGGGGGTTCAGCATGACAGCTGAGCATGGCGTGGGGGCATGCCTGTTTCTCGCCAACAATGCGGCGGTTCTGATTATGCTGCGCGAAAAGCATTATAGCCGAACTGCTTTCAATAGTTCGCTTGCCGGAAGGGCAACGCAATGAACAAACCGCGTATTGCGGGCGTGCTGGGGCTGACGTTGGCCAGCATGCTGGGGCTGACGTCGATGACGAACCCGCCGATCGCCTTTGGCAGCACGGATACCGCACTGATCTTGGGCGGCAGCGGAATACCGATCCCGCCGCAAAGCTACGTCGACGCCGTCGACCAGCTCTACCTCAACCCGCACGGGTACTCGGCATATACCCCGCAGGCCCTGACCACGCCCGAACAGTTCTATCCAGTCACCGGAGTCAAGAGCCTGACCCCCGACACCTCGATCGCCCTGGGCCTGAGCATTCTCGACAACGCGATCACCCAGCAGCTCGCCGACGGAAACCGCGTCGTGGTGTTCGGCTACTCGCAAAGCTCGATGATCGCATCGCAGTTGATGGCGCAGCTCGCCACGGCCAACAATCCCCCGAGCCCCAGCCAGCTGAGTTTCGTGCTGGTCGGCGATGAAAGCAACCCGAACGGCGGCCTCATCGCACGCTTCGAGGTCCCCGGGGCTCCGCTGTCCTTGCCTAGCCTGGGTGCGACCTTCAACGTGGCCCCGACGACGAGCGACACCTACTCCACCGCCGTCTACAGCCAGGAGTACGACGGCTTCGCCGACTTCCCCGAGTACCCGATCGATCTGTTGTCCGACCTCAACGCATACCTGGGTGTGTTCACTGAGCACTTCGCCTATGCGGATCTCACGCCGCAGCAAATCAATTCGGCGATTGCCGTGCCCTTGCCGACGACCGGCAACACCACAGTTCAGTACTACATGATCCCCACGGCCAATTTGCCGCTGTTGGCCCCGCTGCGCTTGATTCCCCTCATCGGTGACCCGTTGGCCGACCTGCTGCAGCCGGACCTGAAGGTGCTGGTGAACCTGGGCTACGGCAGCATCACCAACGGCTGGAGCCCGGGACCGGCGAACACACCTACACCGTTCGGTCTCTTCCCCACCAACATCAGCGCGGCCGACGTCCTCACCGCGTTGGCCAATGGGGCCGTCCAAGGGGTCACCGATGCCCTCAACGATCTGAAAACCCCGACCTTGATCGACACCTCGCCGCTGTCAGCGCTCTTGGCGGGCCTGCACACAATCGGCCTGACCCCCAGCGACAATCCGTCGATTTTGCAACTGTTGGCGGGCTTCGCCACACTCGGGAACGCCGGCGTCCCGGTTTCCGCCAGCGGTGGCCTCGTCAACACGCTCACCAGCGTGATCTCCAACGCCATCGCGGTCACACTCCCCCTCGCCGATACCGCCCTTGCCATCGGAGCCAGCCTCCCCGCATACGACGTGCACTTGTTTGTCAGTCAGCTCCGGGCCGGTCACCTGCTCAACGCGATCGGGATGCCGATCGCCGCTGACTTCGCGCTGGCCCCGTACGCACTCCTTTTCGGCGCGGTCTTTCCCATCGTCGGGACGGTTGCGAGCACGGTGACCCAACTGGCCGAACTCGCTCGCTTGGAGCCGAACCCTGCTGCCGCCGCCGCCGCGAGTTCACCGCGACCGCCGAGCGCGGCCGGACTCGCCGGACACGGGACGGACGCCAAAACAACCAGCGCTACCCCGGGCTCGAGTCGGTCGATCCGCAGTGTCCACAGCACCACGGGCGCAAGCACACACCGTGCTCGCCGCTGACGGGGGCAGGGACAGTTCAGCAGCCGTGGTGACCATATCTGCAGCTCAGGGCTCGACGCCACCGTCGAAATCGGCGCCCCTGCAAGAATGAACCGATGGACGTCGCCACCCGCAACAACGTCACGCGCGTTGGTGACCCGTCCGGACCCACGCTGGTACTGGCGCACGGCTTCGGCTGCGACCAGCAGCTGTGGCATCGGGTGGCCTCGCGACTGCGGGACCGCTTCGATCTCGTGCTGTTCGACCACGTCGGTTCGGGCAACGCCGAGCCCGCGGCCTGGGATCCGGATAAGTACGCGTCGCTGAACGGCTATGCCGACGACGTGGTTGAACTCGTCGAGGCGCTCGACCTGCGGGATGTGGTGTTCGTCGGGCACTCGGTGGCCGCCATGATCGGTGCGCTCGCCGTGTCCGCCGCGCCGGCCCGCTTCGCCAAGCTGGTGATGGTCACCCCGTCGCCCCGCTACATCGACGACGATGGGTACCGCGGCGGATTCACCCACGCCGACATCGCCGAGTTGCTCGACTCGCTGGAGAGTAACTACCTGGGCTGGTCGCAGGCGATGGCTCCGACGATCATGGGCAACCCCGAACGCCCAGAGCTTGCCGAGGATCTCGCGACGACGTTCTGCCGCACGGATCCCGCGGCCGCGAAAGTCTTTGCGCGCGCGACGTTCCTGGCCGACAATCGGGCCGATCTAGCCGGTGTCTCGGTCCCGACGCTGATCGTCGACTGCCGGCAGGACGTCATCGCACCACCCGAAGTGGGCGCGTACGTGCGTGATCACATCCCCGGTGCCCAATTGATCACCCTGGATGCCACCGGCCACTGCCCACATGTCAGCGCTCCGGATGCCACCGCCGAGGTCGTGGCCGCATTCGCCGGCCGATGATCGACGTCGAGGAGCTCTGGGAGAACGGGCCCACCGGCCAGCTGGCGGCGACGACCGACGGACGGATTGTCGTTGCCAACGCCACGCTGGCCTCCTGGCTTGGAGTCAGTTCAGAGACGTTGTGCGGCAGGCAGATCACCGACCTTTTCACGGTTGGCGGCCGGATACACTTCGAAACCCACCTCGCGCCGATGCTCACAATGAGCGGGCGGCTCGACGAAATCAGCGTCGAGCTGCTGAGCGCGGACGGATCGCGGCGGCCGGTTTTCCTCAGCGCCAACGTCAAGACCGGCGACGACGGCCGCCCGGCGTTACTGCGCCTCGCCATCTCGGATGCCCGCGAACGGCGCTCCTACGAACGCGCTCTGCTCAATGAGCGTCAGCGCGCCGAATCAGAGCGGGCCAGAACGCAGGCATTGGCAAATACGTTGCGGCGATCCCTTCTGCCGCCATCGCTGTCCGTGCCCGACGGACTCACCGCGGCCACCCACTACCAACCCTCGGTGCAGGACATCGGCGGTGACTTCTACGACCTATTCCCTCTGTCGCGCAACACGTCCGGGTTCTTCTTGGGCGACGTATGCGGCAAGGGACCCAAAGCGGCAGCGATCACGTCCTTGATGCGATACACCATGCGCACCGCCGCCGTCGTCAATCCCGACCCCATCACCGTGCTGCACCGACTGAACTCCGTGCTCGGTCAGGAAACCGACGATGAAACACCCAGCTTCTGCACCGTGGTGTTCGGGACCCTCACCCACAGCAACGGTGGCTTCGCGGTGCGGTTGGCCAGTGGCGGGCATCCACCGCCGCTGCTGCTCGAACACTCCGGCGAAGCAAGCTACCTGGACATCACCGGTGGCATGGCGGTAGGCCTGACCGACCGGCCGACGTTCGTCGACTCCTCGCTGTGGTTGGCCCCGGGCGACACCATGCTGCTGTACAGCGACGGGTTGACCGAGGCGCTCGTCGGCGACGGAACTCGCCGATTCGACGACGACGGCGCACTGCGCAGGTTCGCGACCACCGTCGCACCGACTACGGTCGATGTGCTGATTGACGAAATTCGAGAATTGCTCAGTGGTTTCGGGGCCGGTGTCGAGGATGACACCGCGGTGCTGGCGCTGGGTGTGCCCGCTTGACGGGATTCAAGCGGAAGTCACAGCTGCCAGCAGCAGCGGGTTTAGGTCCAGGCTGACCGGGCATAGCTGAACTTAGGCACGTCCTGTGGACGTCCACACGAACTGCTTAGATCCCGCCGGTTCAACCCTGAGGCCGGCGGGATCGAATCTCTCATGATTGTGCCGGGCCGCGGGTAGCCTCGGCGTATGCCCGCACAAAGCAGCCGGGAGTTAGCCCGGACGCTGGGCGACCTCGCGGTGAGGATGCAAGCCCAGAAGGGTACCGGCGAGACTCTGCACACCATCGTCGAGGCAGCCGCGGACATCGTGCCCGGAGCACGGTGGGTGGGTATCTCCCTGATTCAAGGCCGCAAAGTGCTGGCAAAAGCTCCGACCGATCCGATCGCGGCCAAACTCGACGAGCTGCAGAACGAGCTCGGCGACGGGCCCTGTCTGACGGCGTTACGAGATCATCAGACGGTGCACATAGAGGACATGTCGACCGAAGACCGCTGGCCTGAATTTTCTCGGCAGGCAATGGCATTCGGTGTTCACAGCATGCTCTCTTTTCAATTGTTCGTCGAATCAGAGAACCTCGGCGCGATGAACCTCTACGGTGCGGAGGCCAGGTGCTTCTCGAAGGAATCAGTCGAGGTCGGCACGGTTGTCGCCCAGCACGCGGCGGTGGCGATGTTCGGCGCGGCCGCGGCGGGCCAGTTCCAGTCGGCGCTGGCCAGCCGCGACGTCATCGGCCAAGCCAAAGGCATTTTGATGCATCGCAACAATGTGTCCGGTGGACAAGCCTTTGCGATGCTGACCCGGGCTTCGGCCGACACGAATATCAAGCTTGTCGACGTGGCCCGTTGGCTCGTGTCGGAACACGAATCAGACCTCGAGTGAGCTCCACTGTTGTGGCTGCTTACGATCGCAAGGCGAGATCCGCGAGTGCTGCGAGAATGCTTGCGCGTTCCTCTGGATGAGCCATCAGGTACCGGGCCGCATCGGTCAAATGCTCAGGATGAGTCTGCGCGTACCGGCGCAGCAACGTGAATGCCTCCTCCATGGACAGGCCGAGGCGCTCGCTGACGAACCCCGTGGCTTGGTCGACGACCACGCGATCGGTCAACGCCGCGTGCAGTGACGGGATGACGGTGATCGGCGTCGGAGAATGTTCTTGCAGGATCGCCACACACGCCACGTGCACCAGAGTGTGTGCCACCAAGAGATCGGCGGTGTCAAGCGACCCGACGTGAGCACCGAACAGCCCGAGAGTCCCCAGCACGGAGCCGGCGGCACGCATGGGAACCGCGTGCACCGACATGAACCCGGCAGCCGCGGCCGCAGCGACAAAGCGCGGCCAACGCCCCTTCTCCGCCTCTAGATTGGGGGCCGAGACCGGTTGGCCGGTCGTGTAACAGTCCAGGCAGGGACCCTCATCTGCCTGCAGTTGAAATACCTCCAGATCGTGAGATCTCTTGGATGTTGCGGCCATCAAATGAAGGTCGTGGCGGGGACCCGCCAGAAGCAGGCCTGCCGCGCGAACGTCGAGAAGCCTGGCGCATTGTTCGGTGAGATCGGTAAGTAGTTCTACGACGTCGAAATCGTCGAGCAGGCTGTCGACAAGCGTGACGACTGCTCCCAGAACGTGCGTTTCCCGCGGTGTGCCCATCATTGCCCACTCTCATCGGCCAGCAGTGAAAGCACCACAAGCACTCCATCCGGCAACGGCCTATCCATCAGTCTGCCTCCAAGAACAGTCTCCGGTCGATGATGTCGCGAGCAATGCTGGTGGCGCTGCGACCCGATGCGTAGGCGTGCGCCCGCAACCGAGCAAGGGCCGACGCGGCGGTGAGATTCAGCTGAGCCATGAGCATGCCGGTGGCCTGGCTGACTTCGGTCCGTGACAGCGCATTCAGATCTGCCCACGCGTTGCTACTCGGATCCGTGAACCCCGCCCGCAGATCTTTGCTCAGCAGGTCCAGCAGCGGCAGTTGAACCAGCTCTGCGGCGACGGCCATGCCCGCAATCTGCTCACGGGACAGGTCGCCGGGGACAGTGCGGAAGAAGTCAAGAGCTCCAACGTATTCGCCCGCGACCGCCACCGGCATCGCGTACACACCACGGATTTCCTGAGCGATCATCATCGGCCCATAGGCCGGCCATCGATGTTCACCGGCGTCGGCGAGGTCGGCGACCATCACAGGCACGCAGCGAGCGACAGCATCTAGGCAAGGCCCCTCTCCCACCACGAATTGCATCTCGTCATAGACCCGCGCCCGCGAGTCACTGGCGCCGAAAGTACCGACGTTGGCACCGTCAAAAACCAGCGAGAAAGCCGCCGCATCGACATCCATCAGGTCGACGCAGGCCTCGCACAAGCGGTCGGCGGCTTCGACGCCACGAGCGTCGCCCAGCGCGCCGAGGAGACGGACCTCGATATTCGACACTGACTACGCTGCCTTCGCCGGATCGACTGCAGGGGTCGCCCAGCACGATCCACCGCAATGCCCTGGAGCCTGATCGAAACGGAACGTGGATCCGCGGTTGCCGTTCCCGGTGACTGCCGTCATCGCAATACTCTTCGTCGACGTGGGTGCAGATATTGACCGCCTACGCCTGCGGCAGAGGTGGAAACGGATCTTATCCGGCGGCTGCGAGCGCGGGCTCACTAGCGCTGTCCGGATCGTGTCGAGTGCCTTGGCCAGGAGGCGCGAGACGTGCATCTGCGAGCAGCCGATATGTTCGGCGATCTGAGTCTGGCTCATGTTCTCAAAGAATCGAAGGTGGAGAACGGTTCGCTGCCGTTCGGGTAACGCGGCGAGCAGGGGACGCACCGTCTCGATGTCGAGCACCTTGTCCAGGTTGGGGTCGAGGTCTCCGAGCGACTCGCCGAACGGCCTGTAGTCCTCGCCGACCATCGTCGGCATATCGGTGGACATTGTCGAGTAGTGGGCTCCACCGACAGTCGCATCGACGACGAGTTCTCTTGCTATTCCGAGGTATTCGGCGATTTCCAGGATCGAAGGCGTTCGCCCCAACCGTTGGGATAGCTCTGCGTGAGCCCTAACCAGTTGTGGTTGAAGCTCTTTGACCTTGCGGGGCACCTTGACCGCCCACGTGTGGTCCCGGAAGTGACGGCGCACCTCGCCCATCATGGTAGGCACGGCGAAGGACAAGAAGTCCGCCCCGTTGTCGATATCGAAGCGGTTGACAGCGCTGACCAAACCGGCCCGGGCAGCCTGTACAAGGTCGTCGAGCGGTTCGCCGCGGCCGACGTACCGACGCGCGACGTGATCGGCAAGCGCCAAGCTGTGCTCGAAGATTTCGCCGCGTTGGCGCAGGAACGCCGGGGAGCCCTCTTCGAGCGATTGGAGGCGACGGAACATCTGGTTCAGTTCCGAGTAGTTAGAATTCGACTTGGGCATCAGCAGGTTCCCTTGTTGCGCGCTTCGCGGTATGCGGACTACGCGGCCCGAATCTGAACCTGTGGTGAGCGACTACCCTGCCGATCGAAGAATGAAACATAGCCACGAGTCGCGGCCGCCCCCGATCACAGGATCCAACGATATCGAGCAAAGGAGCTCCGATGACCATACGGTTGGCGGTGGCACGTACCGACCTTCGCGCGCTTCGCTGGACGGAAGCACCGGCGAAATCTCTGGACGACGGCGAGGTCCGGTTGCGCGTCGACACCTTCGCACTGACGTCGAACAACATCACGTACGCAGCCTTTGGCGACGCGATGAACTACTGGCAATTCTTTCCGACCGGCGATCCGGGAACGGGCTGCATTCCGGTGTGGGGCTTCGCCTCCGTCATCGAATCACGCTGCCCCGGAGTGGAAGTCGGTGAACGCTTCTACGGCTACTGGCCGATCGGCGACGAGGCGGTACTACAGGCCACGGACGTGCATCCCGGTGGTTTCACCGATGGCGCCGAACACCGGCGCGCACTTCACGCGATCTACAACCAGTACGTGCGGTGCAGCACCGACCCCGGCTACGTGGCCGACCGCGAAGCCCAGCAGGCGTTGCTGCGTCCCCTCTTCGCCACGTCGTTCCTGATCGACGACTTCCTGGTCGACAACCAGTTCTTCGGTGCCACGACCGTGGTCCTGTCGAGTGCGTCCAGCAAGACCGCTTACGGCACGGCGTTCTGCCTTGCCCGGCGTCGCGGAAGAGCTGAGGCGGTCTCCGTCGTCGGACTCACCTCGCCGGCCAATGCCGCGTTCACCCGTTCTCTGGGCTGTTACGACGACATGGTTTGCTACGAGGACGTCGCGACGTCCCTGCCCGAGGTCGCTTCGGTGTACGTCGACTTCAGCGGTGACGCGGCGGTGCGCGCGGCCGTACATCGCCGACTCGGCGACCGGCTGGCCTACAGCTGCGCGGTCGGCGGCACGCATTGGGACGCAATGGGTGGCGGCGGCGAACTACCGGGACCGGCGCCGGTGCTGTTCTTCGCGCCCGATCAGGTTCGTAAGCGTGCAGCCGATTGGGGACCGACAGGGCTTCAGGAGCGGATGGCCGAAGCGTGGACGGCGTTCATGGCGCCGGTCACCAATGCCGACCATCCCTGGTTGACGGTGGTGACCGGACAGGGTCAGGACGCGGTCGAACACTGCTACACCGCTCTGCTGGACGGGGCAGTGCCGGCTCACGAGGGCCACATCCTGTCGGTCTAAACGGCTGGCGCGCTAGTCTCCTCTGCACTGGCGGTCACGACTACGCCGACCGTGGTCGCGCCGTCATCTGAGGCAATGACGAGCTGGGCAGCATTAGGCGCCGAGACGACGTGACCGCCGGTGACCGTCACCTGATAGCCGTTCGGGAACTCGACTGCCGGAGTCGAGATAGTGGTCTGCGATCCGGCGGCGAAATTGCCTGAGCCATCGACCTTCTCGGTGGAGTAGCTGAACTGGAATATGCCGTTTTCGAACGACCACGCGTTCGGCGTCCCCGAAATCAGCTGCGGGTACGGCTGGGCCAGCGTCGCCAGGTTCGCGGTATTGACGTTGTCACCGGTCGGCGGCAACGACGGGTCGTACACCAGCGACTCCAAGCTGGCCGGCGACGCACTTGTGGTGGTATCGCCCACGCTGCTGTAAGCCCATTCCGTCCAGCCCATGAGGAATTGGTCAGCGGGATCCATCGAGGCCGTGATCACGCCCTGGGTGCTGCTGGCACCGAACTCAGTCATGAACACGGGGATGCCGTGCGCTTCCGCCCATGCGACCGCGGCCTTGGCGACACCCTCGACGTCGGGCAGGCACTTCGACGCGGATTGGACGGCGCAATAGTCGTGAAACGAAAGCACCGAGTTGGGCACGTCGACCGCGCCTAACTGGATAGGAACACCGAATGAGGTTGCGGCATAGGGCTCGTAAAAGACAGGGGTCGTCGAGTCGACCGAGCGGATTGCCGATCCCACCTGGTCGTAGAACTGAGTTAGATTCTGCTTGCCGAACGCCGGGTTGCCCAGGATGCTCACCACGTCGAGCAAGCTACCCGGATAGGGCTCGTTCATGATCTCGTAGCCGGCTACATTCGGATCACCGGCAAAGTACGCCGCGACGTGCTGGGCCATCAGCGCGTAATTGTTCTCCAGCCCAATGCTGTTCGACGCCTTGTAGTTCGACCAGAACGCATTCCACGCATTGTTCTCCGCAGGGCTGAGGAAGGCGGTCAGCGGGAAGCCCAGCTGTGGATTCGGGAAACCACCAGTCTGGGTGGCCCATGCCGGGGCACCCTCACCTCCGAATGTGCTGCCGTACAGATCCTGATGGAAGTCGACGATCGTGTAGATGCCCTGCGCTGCCAAAGTTTGCACGGTCTGGTTGACCGAATTGAGGTAGGCAGTGTCGTACACGCCGGGCTCGGGTTCGGCAGCCGCCCAGATGACGGACAACCGTACGACGTTGAACCCGTTGGCGGCCAGGAACGCCGCGTCGTCCTGACTGAACCCGGCTGCCGACACTTCGTAGGGCGCCTCCTTATAGCTGACGTTGACGCCGTGCAGGATCAGGACCTGCCCGGTGCCATTGGTCATCCAGGTGCCCGTGGTCGAGACGGATGTCGTTGTTGCGGTTGACGTTGTCGATCCAGCTACCGTGCCATAGTGACCACCGAGACCGTGGCTGCCGAGCAAGCCGAGCAGGCCGCCGGTCCCACCGGCTCCGCCGAGGGCGGCCAGCGCGGTCGGATCGCTGCCCGCGCCCGCGTCACCGCCGTCGCCACCGTTGACGTACCAGCCGCGTCCGTTGCCGCCATCACCACCAGCGCCACCGACCGCGCCATCACCGCCGCCACCGCCGCCACCCGCGATGCCGACCAACCCGAGTGCGGTACCACCAGCGCCGCCGGCCCCGCCGTCGACTTCGGCGTCGCCGTCACCGCCCTTTCCGCCCGACCCGCCGTCGCCCATCAGCCGTCCGCCGTTCCCGCCGGCGCCGCCAGCAGCCCCCGCCCCACCTGCACCACCGCTGCCCCCGTCGCCAAGCAGTCCGCCGGCACCGCCGGAACCGCCGGTCATACCGACTACTGTGCTGTCCCAACCGGCGCCGCCGTCACCGGCCAGCCAGCCGCCGGCACCGCCGTTCGGATGCGCTTCGGTGCCGACCGCACCATCGCCGATCACGTAGGACCCTGCGAGCGTGTTGATAACGGCGTCAACCCGCTGGCCGGCATCACTGGCGATCCACTTCTCGACCCCGGTGTGGATCGGGACGTAGATCATCTGATGGAGCACGTCCGTCGGGCCTTCCGTCTCGCGGCGCGCAGCCGCGGCCACGAGCCACGACAGCGGTGAGTCCGCAGGCAGCGTCGGCGCGTGATCGGTGACCGTGGTCTCTACTGCTTTGACGAAGCCCGACACCGCCTTGGTGATCGTGGTGACGGGGTTGTGCGACGTCACCGACTGCGCTGATATCGCGGTGGTGGTCGACTGCTTCACGACGGACGCCTTGGTCTCGCTGGATGAGCCGGACGACGAAGCATCACTGGGCGAGGAGTGGGGCGCAGCGTGGCCGGTATCCGCCGCGGCCACGCCGTTTCCCCAGCTCAATGCCACACCGATACCCAGCGCGACAGCAAGACCACCAACCCGACCGACGTACGCAGATGCTTTCATGCGGTCTTGTATACGACCCCAGAACTGACGGCCGGGCCAATTTCGACAAATTTCCCCCGTTGTGGGGGAAATTGTTGTTCGCGGAGTTACTAGGCTGGCGGAGGTGAACGGTGAGGATCCCCATGAGGGCGACGAGGCCGCATCGCCTCATCGCCGCGGCCGTCCAGCACGGACCAGCCGCGATCAGATCGTCACCGCCGCGCTCGGGGTGGCCCCGGGAGGGCTGACGCTGCAAGCTCTCGCCGACGAGCTCGGCGTCGACCGCAAGACACTGCGCTATCACGTCGGCGACCGCGAGACGCTGTTGGCCTTGATGGCATCGGAGGTTTTCCGCGCCGAGTTCAACCGCATCCCCCCGCCCACCAACGGTGACTGGCGTGACGCCCTGCGCTGGTATGCCCACGCCGTCCGCCGTGCCGTCATCACACTGGGTATCCACGACCGATTCCCGTTGGAGGGCGCTGTCGGCCTGGCGGCGATGCGACAAGCCGAATTAGTGCTCCAGACAATGGTCGACAGCGGGTTCGAGATCGAGCAGGCCGGACGCGGGGCCAACACCGTCGTCGAGCTCGCGATGTCATCCGCCCGGGACACACTGTTACGCCAAGGGCAAGCGAATCATCCGCAGTACGGCGAAGCGATGGCGGCCATGCAGGCCGACGTCTCCGAATTCACGATGCTGGGCCAAGTTCTGGTCGCCATGTCGGCAGAACTCAACGAAAACAAACAGTTCGAGTTCAACCTCGACGTCGTCCTCGCCGGGCTGGCAGCACTCACCGGGAAATCCTAGAAAGCTAGAAAGACGGAGTGTGGCCGGCCCGTTCGCGAGGGCGCCGTGAGAAACTGGATGCCGGACTTATTTCGATTGTGAAGGGCACTTTGTCGACCAATCCGCCGATGTTGGGTCGGCCCGCCGGATCCAGCGGGACTGAGACCCGCCAGCGCATCATCGAGGCGGCGATGCGCTGCGTAGCGGAGGTCGGCTATTCGCGGGCGACCATTCGCCGGATCGCCAGCGACGCGCAGATGACCAGCGGCAGTCTCTACCATTACTTCCCCAACAAAACCGAGCTGATCGAGGCGACCTTCAACGAAGTCGCAGAGCTCATCAACGAGCGATTTCGAGCAGCTGCCCGCCGGGACGGCGGCGTACTTGACCGGTTGACGGCCATCCTCGACGAGGGCGAGCGGATAACCAAGGACTATCCCTTCGCCGCTGCCTTCGAGCGTGCCATCCGCAGCGAGGGTCCCCAGAACCTGCGCCTCGCCGAGCATGCGGAGAAGATGTTCGGCGAACTGCGCGGACTGTTCGCCGAGATCATCGAACAAGCCAAGCGGGAAGGCGCGCTCTCCCCGAGCACCAGTGTGCAGGCCGCAACGGATGCGATCGTCGCACTCATCAGGGGGTTGGAGGAACATTCCACCGTCGCGCCCACCCGCCGCTACCGCGCCACCGTGCAAGCACTGAAGCTCTTACTGGGCGGCAGTCTGTTCGACTACAGCAAGCTCGACTGACTCTGGCTTTCCTCGCGCGCGACGACATCAAAGGCGTCGAGGACTGGCTTTTGGTAGGTGTCGAGCCAAACCTGCCGCTGGTCGGCGTGATCGAAGACGAGCTGGCGGTCGTTTCGGATAGCCCGCACAACCATGGGTGCAATCGCTTCTGGCTCCAGCAGTTTCATGTTCTCGTGGATGAAATTCTTCGGTATCGGTATTGGCCCCGGGCCGGGACCCCCGAAACGTGTAGGTCGATAGCGTTCGTTGTTGGTACTCAATCCAGTCGCCACCCCGCCGGGGCAATAAGTCGTGGTCTTGATGCCGTGCTCGCCAAGCTCGATCCCGAGATTCATCATGAAGCCGACGATGCCGAGCTTGGCTGCGGAATAAGGCGCGTGCAGCGGAACCCATGCCGGCAGTATCCCGGCCATCGACGCGGTCGCGACGAGATGGCCACCCTGGCCACCGGCGATCATGTCGGGCAGGAAGGCCTGAATGCTGTGGATCGTGCCCATGAGGTTGACGTGGAGAATCCAGTCGACGTCGGCGTCGGACATGTCGGTCAGCCGCTGAAACGACGTGGCACCCGCATTGGCGACCAGTAGGGTGATCGGACCGAAGGCCCGCTGGGCCTCATGCTTCATGTCGGCGATGGAATCGCGTTCGCAGACATCGCATTCCAGAGCGACGGCCTGGCCGCCGGCCTCCGAGATCTCGGCCGCCACCGACTCAGCGTTCTCCAGCAGGATGTCCGCGACCGCGACGGCCGCGCCTTCTTTGGCCAACTCGAGTGCCAACACCCTTCCGATACCGTGGCCGCCGCCGGTGACCACTGCCGCGCGATCCCGAATCTCAGTCATCAGTCAGCTCTTGAGTTTCGGCAGGACTTTGTCGGCGAAGAGCTTGGCCTGCTCGTAGACGAGTTCGTACGGGAGGCCGCCGAAGCTGAAATTAGCCAGGATGGAGTAATCGCCGACCATTTGTGCGCGTTCGAGGTGATGTTCGATGAGTTCCTCGGGCGTGCCGATCAGGTTGCCCGCGATATAGTCCCGGTATGCCTTGTCGGCTCCCCCGGCAGCCTCGGCGGCTTGGCCCATCAACATGTACGTCGAATATGACGGCAGCTCTTTGAAGTGGTCGCTCATGAACTCGTAATGGTTGGCCACCTGGGCGAACATCGCGCTGAAATAACTGTCGCAGTACTCGGTGACGCGGCGTTTGTCCTCGAAGCACAGGACGAAGTCCGAGATGATGAACGGGGGCGCCGCCTTCTTGTGCAGCTGCTCGAAAGTCTCTCGGTAACTGTTGATCTCAGGCACCGCATTGCGCCAGTCACCCTGGGAGAAGCGCAGGGTCTGCAGGCCGTACCTGGCGGCCACCTCGACTGACGACGGCGACATCGACACCATGACGGTGCGGTCCTTGAACGACTTGAACGGACGCGGACGTATCTCGGTGCGCGGGATCTGGTACCACTTGGTGTCAGCCTCGACGATGCCCGTCTCGATGCCCTCCATGATGATCAGCGCAGCTTCGTCGAACATCTCTCGGGAATCGGCGAGTTCCGCACCGAAAGAACGGAATTCACGCCGTGCAGCGCCCCGGCCCATTCCCAGGATGAGCCTGCCCTCGCTGAGGATGTCGAGCTGGATCGCCTGCTCGACCACACGCAACGGGTTGTTCCACGGCAGGATGACCGCGCCGGTGATCAGCTCGATGTGGTTGGTCTTCGCCGCCACGTAGGACAACATTCCGAACGGGTCAGGACACGCCGCATAGTCGGTGAAGTGGTGTTCGACTGGGCCGACGTAGTCGAAACCCATGGCTTCGGCCTCGATGGCCAACTGCGTCTCTTGCCGAAACTTTTCGGCATCCGGAATGCCATTACAGTTCTGATAGCCCAGATGCATACCAACACGCATGAATTGATTCCTTTCAAGGGAAACTCGTTCGGAGATAAGCTATTCAGACTGCGACGGGTGAGATGGGCTCCTCGCCCTTGAGGGTGAAACGGTGTAATACCCGGTCGCAGTCCGGGTCATAGGGGCGAGCCCGGTGCATCGTGCCGGTGTTGTCCCAGATGAGGAGATCGCCCAACTGCCACCGATGGCGGTAGACGTAATCATCGGAGGTGGCATGCGCCATCAGGCGGGTTAGAAGTGCGTGGCTATCCACCGGATGAAGCCCCACCACATGCGACGCGGAGGTGCTCATAACCAGCGATTTGCGCCCCGATTTGTGCTGCCAGACAAGCGGATATGTCGGTTGCGGATAGTCCATCCAGACTTTGAAGTCTTCGAGTCCCGCGTCGGGCACGGCCGGGAACATCGTCGCCTGCATGGTGTGGACCGCCTGCAGTGTTTCGAGGTATCGCTGCTCGTCGGCCGGCAGGTCTTCATATGCCGCATAGGTGTTGGCGAACTCTGTCTGCCCACCTTCGGGTGGCAGTACGCGCGGGGACAGCACCGTGGCAAACGGCGGGATCGTCTCGTACGTGCCGTCGATATGCCAGAAGAAGGTGCCGGCGAAATACTCGGCGTAATCCGGGTTCACCCGCCTGTCCATGCTGACCTTCAACAGACCTGAGTCGTCTGGGCCCTTGGCTCTGCCGAGTCGTAGCTCGCCGAGAGTGCGGGTGAACGATCGCTGTTGTTCGTCGTCGAATCCGATGCCACGTGCGATCACCACTCCGCGCTGGACCAGCAGAGCGCGGATCTCCTCGGCGTGCGATCCATCGAGCAGCTCAGCGGCGTTTATCTGAAGTTCGGCACCGATCTTCGGCGTCAACGGCGTCCAGGTCAGTGTCATCACGGCCTCCGATTACAAACCAATCGCTTGATTGATTCGTATCATCGAGCACATGCCGTCGAACTGTCAAGGGGCCGAGTAACTCCGACGCCACTCGCTTGACAGCCTGGGCAATCCACCGCATGATGCGAATCAATCAATTGATCGCTTTAATAACCAGCCGACACTTCGGAGATCACATGCCGTCGCGCAATCTGCCCTACCCGGTGTTCGACGCCGACAATCACATGTATGAGACCGAGGAGGCGTTGACCAAGTTCCTGCCGGACAACCGCAAGCACGTCATCGAATACGTGCAGGTGCGCGGCCGAACGAAGATCGTCGTCAAGGGACACATCAGCGAGTTCATCCCGAACCCCACCTTCGAAGTGGTCGCCAAACCAGGTGCACAAGAGGACTACTTCCGGCATGGCAGCGGCGGCAAGTCCTACCGTGAAGTGATCGGCGAGCCCATGAAGTCCATTCCCGCCTTCCGGGAGCCGGCACCGCGCCTGGAGGTCATGGACGAACTGGGCCTCGACTACGCGTTGATGTTTCCCACGCTCGCCAGCCTCGTGGAGGAGCGGTTGAAGGACGATCCGGAGCTCACGCACGACGTGATCCATGCACTGAACCGATGGATGTATGAGACCTGGTCTTTCAATTACGAAGGCCGGATCTTCGCCACTCCGGTGATTACGCTGCCCATCGTCGACCGCGCCCTCGAAGAACTGGAGTGGTGTCTGGAACGTGGCGCCAAAACGGTTCTCGTCCGCCCAGCGCCCGTCCCCGGCTACCGCGGCAGCCGTTCGTTCGGAACCGAGGAGTTCGATCCGTTCTGGCGGGCATGCGTGAGCGCGGGCATCCCGGTCTCGATGCACTCGTCCGACGCCGGCTACGCCGAATTCGTCAAAGTGTGGGAACCGGCCGACGAATACCTGCCCTTCAAGCCGACTCCGTTCCGCTTGTTGACCGTCAGTAAACGGGCCATCCACGATGCGATGCTCGCGCTCGTCTGCCACGGCGCGTTGTCCCGTAATCCGGATCTCCGCATCCTGTCTATCGAGAACGGTGCCTCGTGGGTGCCGCACCTGTTCGAGGGACTCGTCGACGTCTACGCCAAGATGCCGCAGAGCTTCTCCGAGCACCCGATCGACGCGTTCAAGCGTGCGATCTACATCAGCCCGTTCTGGGAAGACAACTTCGTGGACATCGCCAGGACCGTGGGGTTCGACCGGGTCCTCTTCGGTTCGGACTGGCCACATCCCGAAGGGATGAGGGATCCGCTGTCGTTCGTCGACGATCTCGTCGGCGTATCCGATGAAGACAAAGCGAAAGTGATGGGCGGCAACATGATCGAGCTGCTCAAGATCGCCACGCCCGCTCGCACCTGACATGACTTCCGACGTCACTACCGACAGCGCGGTGGACTTCGACCCATTCTCGGTTGACTTCTTCGACAATCCGCACGCCGTGTACCGGCGCCTCCGCAACGAAGCTCCCGTCTACCACAACACGAAGTATGGCTTCTGGGCACTGTCCCGATACGAGGACGTCGCCCCGGCGATGAAGGACTGCGAAACCTACTCCTCGGCAAGAGGAGTCACGCTGGATATGTTCCTCGACCCTGAGCCGAGAACTCTGTCGGCGCCGTTGATCATCATGATGGATCCTCCGGAACACACGCGGATGCGAAAGCTCGTCAACAAGGTGTTTACTCCGCGCGCAGTCACGGCCCTGGAATCGATGGTCCGCCAGACCATCTGCGATGCGGCCGCCAAAGTGGACCCGGACTCATTCGACGCCGTAGCGGATTTCGCGGCTCTTTTCCCCGTCGAGGTCATCACGACGATGCTTGGGGTGCCCCCCGCAGATCGTCAACAACTGCGACAGTGGACCGCCGCCGGCCTGCATCGTGAAGCCGGCAAGTTGGGGCCAACGCAGGCCGGCATTGAAGCCACCCGATCCTCCGCGCGGTACTACTACGAGTTGGCCCTGCAACGCCGCGCGAATCCCCGCGACGACATGATCTCGCGGCTGACCCAGGTTGAAGTGGAGCGCGACGACGGCACCACCACCGCACTCACGGACATCGAAATCGTAGGCTTCTGCACGATGTTGGGCAGCGCGGGCGCTGAAACCGTCGCGAAACTCATCGGCAGTGCTGTGGTCACCTTCGCGGCGAATCCTGATCAATGGCAGCAGTTGCGCTCCGATCGCGGCAAGATCCCGGCCGCGGTGGAAGAACTGCTGCGCTACGACGGCCCAGTGCAATACGACATCCGCTACAACATGCGGGACGTGCACGTGCGCGGCCGGACCATACCGAAGGGAAATCCGGTCATGATGCTCGTCGCATCAGCAACCCGCGACGAGGCGGCGTTCCCCGATGCCGACCGCTTCGATATCAACCGGGCCCACTCCGGGCACAACCTCGCATTCGGATATGGCATCCACAGCTGCCTGGGTGCGGCGTTGGCCCGCATGGAGAGCCGGATCGCGCTGGATGTTCTTCTCGAGCTCATCCCCAGTTATGACGTCGACACCGCCGGACTCACACGGGTAGCGGCAAGTAATGTCGGCGGCTGGCACAACGTGCCGGTACGTTCGTCGCGGTAATACGCGGTGGGGTACTGGCGGTGCTGACTCAGTTGCTGCTGATACCCCCGCACCCTCAACGGACTAAACGCCGTCAACGCGATCGCCCCGTGCGACGGAACACACCATGACTGAACGCATCTGGCCGATCACGGGGATCAGCAGCCGGGCCCTCGGGTCGCTTGTTCGGAGCGCTAAGAGTCGACGGGCGCGAGGGTGTAGCCGAGGTCTTCGAGGACGCCCCGATCCACGGCGCTGAACGTGCGGGGACCTGGCCCGAAGGGATCCACGGCGTTCATCAAATCCCGAGGCTGAATCGTGCCGTTGAACGTGTTGTCATCGGTGTGAGCGATGGAACTGCCGCCGTCGTACGTCTCGGGCGTGTAGAGCGGCACCGGCTTACCACCGTAGGCAGCTACGGCGTTTGGTCCGTTGAAGTACAGGCCACCGTTTTTCCCGATGATATTGGACTCCAGCGCGGGGTTGTACTTGTATGTCGTCGAGTTGATCGCAGCAGTCCCGCTGGAGTTGGTGATGAACTTATCGTAGGTGGTCCAATTCGTGCCGTTATTGTCACCAGGTTCATCCAAGGCGTCCGTCCAGCCCAGCGCATGCGTCAACTCATGCATCGCAACAGATTCGAAGTCGAACTGCGTGTCGCTGATCGTATTTCCGTAGCCCCAGGACTTGACGAAGTTGAAGGTGACGGTGCCGTCGGGCGCGTTCCCGTTGGCGTCGGTGCCCGTGAGGATTTTCTGCTGGACCACTGTGCCGTAAAAGCCCGAACTCGACTTGTTGACCCGAGGGCTGGACGCCGACGCCAGCGCGTCGTACTTTTTACCGTCCTCGTCAACTCCCAACCGACCGCGGACCGTCAAGGTGAGCGTGGTGGGAGTGGTGACGACGATCGCGGACGCCACTTGCGTGGCCGACCATTGCAGAGCGGCCTCGGCCTCCGACGTCCAGAAGATGGAGCCGGTGCTGTATTTGAATTTGAAAGTCGGATAGATCTGGGTGCCCTGGTCGACGACGACATTGACGTACACCGCGGCAGGGCGAAGCGGATTGGCCAGGTCGATGTGTGTTCCGGATTCGGTGACTTTGATGATGAAGGAGTCTTGTCCGGTGAACGTTGTTCCCGGGGTGTAGGTGTAGGTGCCATCTGGGTTGATCACGACGGTGCCGTTTTGCGCGCTTTGCAGGATCGTGGTTGTGGTCTTGTTACCGACAGCATCCTCGATGTTGAGGTTGCCGGTGATCGCCCCGCTGGTCTGACCCGTGAGCTGGACGGCATCAACGGTGGGGGCCGCATCGAAGAAGGTGCGCCGCACCCACACCGCCGCGCCTTCGATCAGCGACCGCAGTTTGGCCGCAATATTCGACAACCAACTGGCAACCGATGGGGGGAGGAGCCCTTTGGCAACGGTCATCACCGGGGTCGTCAGCGCGGCCAGGTGGGTCGTCGTAGCCAGGGCTGTAGGCGCCGCGGCGTGGACCGGCACCACCTTCGCGGTAACCGCGGCAGCCGCATTGACCAGGGCCGCGGGTGGCCGGCCTGCAGTGGCCGGCGTCCGCTCTGCAAGGGCAGTGCTGTTGGCGGGCTTGATATTACGGCCAGACGAGCCTGTCGCCGCGCCGGCCCCACGCGCAGTAGCGGCGCTGTGCGCCGGCTGGGACCCCGAGCTATCGGCGGTGGCGACGCCCGCCGCTTGTGGGCCTGCCAACAACACGCCTGCAGCCAGCGTTGCTATCCCGAAACTCGCATTGCGCGCGACCGACATGACGTGAACCCCCGGGACATGATGCTCAGCAAATTTTTCACCTCGCAAGGTACAGCGCTTTTCGCCGGCACAAAAGCGATTCCACCGACACAGATGGAACACCGGCGTACCGAGTCGCTTGCTCACCAAGGACAAAGGAAGGCTGGGCACGCTCGACACGCATCGGAAGTTGCCGATCCGGGCAGCAGACCCGATCCCTGCCGGCCGTCGAGGGCGACGGCAAACCATAAGAGTTGACCGCTCCTGCTGACCTCAAGCGCATGAACGGCATCGAACTGTCGCACGATATCGGCGCCGGACTCCCGAAGGGCGACAATCATTTCGGAAATATTCGAGAGAAAGCATCCTGTACCCGCGGAGCGGGGCGGTCGACACTGAAGGACCCGCGCCACTCGCCGGTAAACGCAGATGGGGCAAATTAGCAAATATTGCCTAAACGTTTGGACACACCGTTATCTGGCAAAACCGCAGACCTGGTAATGCGCTGGGAATTTTCTGCGCCAGGATGCAAATCCGAAATTCAGCCGTATTTTGACGGCAACATCAATATTTGGACCGGGGGGTTTGAGATGGCTGCTGGACGTTCGTCGTCAGGGTCGAGGCGGGGCAAGGGGAAGAACACCAGGCGTCGGCAGCCGTACGCGTGGTTGGGGGCTAGTGCGCTCACATTGGGTGTTGGCGCGACACTGGCCACCGGTTCAGGGGTCGCGTACGCCGATGGCACTGGGACGGGAGTATCAGCCCCGAGCCACACTGCCGGTAACGCTCCCTTGCCAGGACCCAGCGCGACGACCGTAGCGAGTGATGACCGATCCCCAATCCCGGCAACGACTTTCACCAAGACCCACAAGGCCAACGGCAATCGTGAACAGTCGACGGTGATCAGCGGCACCGACGCGACGGTGGCGGCTGGGACGAACGCAAGGCCGAGCAAATCTGCTGCAGCGCTGGGAGTCGCAACGCCTACTGGAGCGAACGCGGTGACCACCACCGCGAGTTCAGTGGAAGGGAATGCGTTAACGCGGCGGCTACCAGTCGAGACGCCGACGGCTGCGGTGGGCGACGCAATCGACTCGGCACACCCGGCGGCAACGGTGACTCCCCTCGCAGCGTCTAAGACCTCGCCGCTGCTGTCACTGCTGAAGGTATTCGCCACAGTTTTGTCGCTGTTTGGCGTGAACACTCAAAGTCCCACCGCGCCAGCCAATCCCATCAGTGCGTTGCTGTGGGGCGCGTTCCGGCAGACCGAGTCTTCCCTTGGCGTCAAACCGCCGGTGGCCGGGACCCCGACGGCTGGACCGCCAGATCCCACCACCGGGGCAGTGACCGGCACCCTAGGGTTCACCGACCCTGGGGGCCAGAGCTTGACGTATGCAGTGACCGGCAAGCCCACCCAGGGCGCGGTGAGCGTCGATGCCGCAGGTAACTTCACCTACACCCCGACCGCGACCGCGCGCTACGCGGCCACGGCGGGAACCACCGACACCTTCACCATCACCGCCAGCAACGGTGTGGCTTCAACGAGCGAAACCGTCATCGTGTCGGTCTCTCCGCTGGCCGACAAACCTGTGGCGGGCACCCCCACCGTCGGCACCCCCAATACCAGCACCGGGGTGGTCACCGGCGCCCTGAACTTCACCGACCCCGCCGGTAAAGCCCTGACCTACACCGTCACCACCGCCCCCGCCCAAGGCGCGGTCACTGTCACTGCCACCGGAACGTTCACCTACACCCCGACCGCGACGGCGCGCTATGCGGCGACCAACGCCACGACCGACACCTTCACCGTCACCGCTAGCGACGGAACGAACTCGACAACAGAAACCGTCACCGTCTCGGTGTCCCCACTGGCCGACAAACCCGTCGCCGGCACCCCCACCGTCGGCACCCCCAATGCCAGCACCGGGGTGGTGACCGGCGCCCTGAACTTCACCGACCCCGGCGCCAAATCCCTGACCTACACCGTCACCACCACACCCACCCAGGGCACGGTGAGCGTCGATGCCGCAGGCAACTTCACCTACACCCCCGCCGCGACGGCACGCTATGCGGCGACCAACGCCACGACCGACACCTTCACCGTTAGCGCCAGCGACGGAACGAACTCGACAACAGAAACCGTCACCGTGTCGGTGTCCCCACTGCCCGACAAACCCGTCGCCGGCACTCCCACCGTCGGCACTCCCGACGCCAACGGCATCGTCACCGGTGCCCTGAACTTCACCGACCCCGGCGCCAAAACCCTCACCTACACCGTCACCACCACACCCACCCAAGGCGCCGTCACCGTCAGCCCCACCGGAACGTTCACCTATACCCCCACCACCGCGGCGCGCCTGGCCGCTTCCCCCGGCACCACCGACACCTTCACCATCACCGCCAACGACGGCACCGCCACCACCACCGAAACCGTCACCGTGTCGGTGTCCCCACTGGCCGATACTCCGGTCGCAGGCACCCCGAGCATCATCAGCACTGAGCCCGCCACTGGGGAGGTCTACGGGGAACTGAACTTCACCGACACTGCTGGCAGCAGCCTGACCTATGCAGTGACCACCAACCCCACCGAGGGCTCGGTCACTTCCTACGGCGACCTATTCGTCTACGCCCCAACAGCACTCGCCCGCGACAATGCCACAAGCTCCACGACCGACACCTTCACCGTGACGGCGACCAACACCGCCGGCAAGACGGCCACGGAAACGGTCACAGTGTCGGTGATCCCCGATACCCCCATCGCAGCGACCCCCACCGTAGGTGCGCCCAACGCCACCACCGGCGTCGTCACCGGAACGCTGAACGTGACCGACCCCACCGGCGAAACGCTGACCTACGCCGTGAAATCCGGCCCCACACAGGGCACCGTCGCCGTGACAAGCGCAGGCCAATTCACTTACACCCCAACCGCACTGGCGCTATCAAAGGCAACCAGCACAAGCATCGACACCTTCACAATCAGCGCGACTAATACCAGCGGCCAGAGCGCCACCGAGACCGTGGCGGTGCCGATAGGCACGCAGAGCCAGGCTGTCCTGAACGCGATCGGCATCAACGGCGCCGCCGAGCAGATCGCCGTCGCACCCAACGGAAAATTTGCGTACGTTCTCAGCGAATCCTCCGAGAACTATTCCGCGGCAACTGGGTTCACGGTCACTTACACATTGTCCAAAGTCGACACCACGTCCTCCTCGCCCACCTTCGGCACCGTGGTCGCCACGACAGACTTGAGTTCGTTGGGCAGTTACATCAGCGGTTTGACCCTCAACTCCACCGGAACCCAACTGTATGTCGTCAGCGCCAATCAAGGCCTCCTGACGACGGGAACTCCAACTACGTATTCATCGCAGTTGACGGTAATCAACACCACCACAAGCGCCATCACCAACACCATCGGCCTCGGCGCCAACTTCCTGGCCAGCTCAGCGGTCGTCGAAGGAGCCAACCTCTACGTCGCAGGCGACGTAATAAACACCAACAGCACTACCGACACCCCCAGTTACGCCAACGCCGCGGTGCAGGTATTCAACACCACCAGCAACAGCCTCGTCACGACCATCACCATTCCCACCGCCAACAGCGACAGCGCATTGCTCACCGGCTTTACTGCTACACCCGACGGCACCCGCTTGTACGCCGCCACACTGAATTTCAGTTCCACCGGCCTTACCACGGGCGCCCTGTCAGAAACGGTCTCGGTGATCTCACCTACTACAAACACGATCACCAACACGTTCACTCTCGCCAACAGCAACTCCGGCACCGTCGACGGCATCCTCAATCTGCTGGGCACTGGGAATTTCGTCGCCGACAACAGCCACCTCTACACCCTGAGCAGCGATACCAGCGGCAACAGCGCGGTCACAGTGCTCAACACCGACGGCACCGTCGCGGGCACCATCGCCCTGCCCACGGGGCTGACGCCCACATCACAGACCCTCAGCCCCGACGGCACAACGCTCTACGTCGCGGTAAACAACAGTTCTGCGACCACCAACAGCAGTGAAGTGTTGGTGATCAACACCGCGACCGACACCATCACCGACGCCATCGTCGACAACACCACCAGCGGCCAGGAAACAGCGACGACCATCGCGGCGACCGCCGACGGAACGACCCTCTATATCGCCAACGCGGGAACGGCATCTACCTACTCCAGCAGCGGCATCACGTACAGCGCGTACGGCAATCTCACAATGGTCGGCCTCGGATCGACCCAGATCCCTGTCGGCAACGGCGGCGCATATGACGTGCCGACCGATGCCACCTCCACGGTCGGGGCTCAAAACCCGACCACCGGCGTGGTCACCGGCGCCGTCAGCTTCGTCGATCCTGCGGCCAAACCCCTCACCTACACAGTCACCACCAACGGCACCGAAGGCAGCGCAACCGTCACCAGCTCCGGGGCGTTCACGTACACCCCCGACACCGCGACCACCACAACCACCGACACATTCACCGTGACCGCAACCAACGCCGCCGGCAAGACCGCCACGGAAATCGTCACCGTGCCCGTCAGGGTAACCGACACACCGGTCGCCGGAACGCCCACCGTCGGCACCCCGAACGCGACGACAGGGGTCGTCACCGGCACCCTGAACTTCACCGACCCCGCCGGAAGCCCGTTGACATACACGGTGAGCAGCAACGGCAGCCAAGGCACGGCGGTCGTCGCCAGCACCGGGACGTTCACCTACATCTCTAGCGGAAACACGACGGCTTCCACCGACACGTTCACCGTCACCGCCACCAATGCCTTCGGCAATAGTGCGACCGAGTCCGTGACGGTACCGGTTTCCAGCGTCACTGGGACCACGACGTTCAGCAACGACGGCACCTACGCCCTGGTGAGCAGGTACGTCGGCGGCACCCCCAACAACACGACCTACTACGCCCTGATCAACACCACCACCGGTACCCAAGTCGGTAGCACCATCACCATCACCGGCCAGGTCGACGACAACTTCAACCCCACCTTCAGTCCCGACAACAGCAATGTCCTGATCGGCACTTGGAGCACCAACGGGGCCATCAGCGGCGACACCAACACCACCACCTACACCGTCTTGAGCACCACCACCGGCGCGGTGACCGCCACCATCAACCTCGACGGCGCCTCGGCCGGTCCTCCCACCTTCAGCACCAACGACACCTACGCCCTGCTCAGCAGCTACGTCGGCGCCACCACCAACAACACCACCCGCTACGTCCTGATCAACACCCTCACCGGCGCCCAAATCGGCACCACGTTGAACATCACCGGCCAGGTAGATGACAACTTCAACCCCACCTTCAGCACCGACAACAGCCACGTCCTGATCGGCACCTGGAGCAACAGCGGCGAGACCAACACCACCACATACACCGTCTTGAGCACCACCACCGGCGCGGTGACCGCCACCGTCAACCTCACTGGCGCCTCCGCCGGTCCTCCCACCTTCAGCGGCGACGGCACCTACGCCTTGGTCACCAGCTACGTCGGCAGCACCATCTATTACGCGCTGATCGACCTCCTCACCGGCACCCAGTTCGGTACCACCACCACAACACCTTTGCAGTGGCCTGACGCCTAACCGTTGACCCGTGTGGCCAGTTCGCGAGCTCGATCGGGACTGTGGAAATAACGGTGTTTCCGGCACTGACACGTTGAGCGATGCTCGGCGAGAAAGGTCGCCGTGATGACGACACTGGAAGATGTGGCGAAGAAGAAGGCGGTTGAGCAGTCCGCCGAGCAGAAGGCTGCGGTCGAGCTGGTCCGACTGGCCCAAGAGCAGGGCCTGTCCCTGACCGGGCCCGATGGGCTGCTCAAACAGTTGACCAAGACGGTGCTCGAGACCGCTCTCAACGAGGAGATGACCGAGCACCTGGGCTATGAGAAGCACGATCCGCCCGAGGCGGGGTCGGGCAACGTCCGCAACGGCACCCGGACCAAGACCGTGCTGACCGACACCACCGGCCCGGTCGAACTCGACGTGCCCCGGGATCGGGCATCGACGTTCGAGCCGCAGATCGTCAAGAAACGCCAACGCCGGCTCTCCGGTGTCGACGAGGTCGTGCTGTCGTTGTACGCCAAAGGACTTACCACCGGGGAGATTTCAGCGCACTTCGCCGAAATCTACGGGGCGTCGGTGTCCAAGGAGACAATCAGCCGGATCACCGACAAGGTGATCGAGGAGATGAATGAGTGGACAGTACGGCCGCTCGATCAGACCTACGCCGCCATCTTCATCGACGCGATCTCCGGTGTTGGTCCGCGATGGTCAGGTCGCCAACCGGCCGTTCTACGCGGCCATCGGGGTCACCCTGGCCGGGGAACGCGACATCCTCGGATTGTGGGCCGGCACCGGTGGGGAGGGCGCGAAGTTCTGGATGAGCGTGCTCACTGATCTGCGTAACCGCGGCGTCAAGGAGACCTTCTTCGTCGTCTGCGACGGGCTCAAGGGACTGCCCGAGGTGGTCGGCAACGTGTGGTCGGCCGCGATCGTTCAGACCTGCATCATTCACTTGCTGCGCAACACATTTCGCCTTACATCCCGCAAGTATTGGGACGAGATCAAGCGTGATGTGAAGCCGATCTACACCGCGGTCAACGCTACCGCGGCCCGCACGGCGTTCGACGAGGTGGCCGAGAAATGGGGGCAACGCTACCCGGCGGTGATCCGATTGTGGGACAACGCCTGGGCGGAGTTCATCCCGTTCCTGGACTACGACGTGGAGATCCGGCGGGTCATCTGTAGCACCAATGCGATCGAATCGCTCAACGCCCGCTACCGCCGCGCGATCAAGGCCCGCGGACACTTCCCATCGGAGCAGGCCGCGCTCAAGTGCCTCTACCTGGTCACGCGATCACTGGACCCAACCGGTGTCGGCAGGGCACGATGGACGATGCGGTGGAAACCTGCCCTGAACGCGTTCGCAATCACCTTCGGCGACCGATTCCCGGCAGCCGAAACCTACTGATGAAAACCGCCGGAAACACCGTTAACGAGATAGTCCCGCTCGATCGACAGGTCAGCATTCGCCCTAGCCGGCCGGTGTTAAGCGAGTGGGTTGTAGGGTCGCCGGTGGTTGACCAGAGGGCGGGTGTAGGACGGGTCGGTATGGTCACGGGCGGATAAGCCGTTCGCCGCGATGTCGGGGACGTGGGCGAACGGGATGGGCATCGTTGGCAGCGTTCCCGAACATTCAATGACATTGGTGCGCAGTGTGATTCGCCATTCTCCAGTCCGACGCTCGAGCCGGTCGAGGTAGCGACCACCAGCCAGCCAGTTGGATTCGTCGCGGTTTCGGGCAGCGAACAGATAGTAGGTCTCGGTGTGCGCGGCGTGGCCGTCGATGTCGCACGTGTGGTTGAGCAGCAGGTGTTGGGTGGCAATCTGACCCTGCTCATGCAGGCTACGGGCCCAGTCGTAGAGCTCGGTTGGGCTGCCGACGAAATCGCCGGCGGCGACGATAGCGTCGGGGTGGAAGGCGGACAAGAACACGTTGCGGTCGAAGCGGTCCACACCGCGGCTGAACCGGGTTAGGCAGTCGCTGATGTCCTGTCGGTCGGCAAGTCTTTCGAGTCGGGCACGTCGTTCAGCATCCATGGCAGGCCTTCGAGACAGGTCTCCAGATAGGTGATCCGCGTTGGGCCCGCAGCGACGGGATGACCCGGCCGTCAATGTCGGTGATGCCGTATTTTCCAGCCAGTTCGGCGGTGATGAAGGTGCCCCCGGACAGGGTCATCAACTCGGGATCGGTGGCCAGCGCGGCGATCACCCGACCAGGAAATTCCGGCGAGCAGCCGACCGCCGGGGCGGTGACGATGGACTCCGTCATCTCCGGCTGCGCCGCAAGATTGCGTTGCGCCCGTTCGGTCATCGTCAGCCCCTGCCACAGCGAGACCGACGCGACGTGGTGCGGTTGCAGTTCGATCGCCATATCGCGAGCCATCCGGTCCACCGCGGCCTTGCTCATCCCAAACACCACCCCGTAGGTGTAGGTAACTCCGACGTAGCCCGAGGTGGCAACGATCAGTCCCGACCGCTGCGGGACCATGATCTGCGCTGCGCGACGGGCGGCGGTGAAGTTGGACCGCACTCCGACATCGACCATCTGCCAATAGGATATCGGCTTGTCCCAGAACGGCTTTCCATCGGTGAGGTCCTCCGGCAGCGCAAACGCGTTATTCACCAGGATGTCGAGCCGGCCCGCCTCGTCGGCCACCCGGTCAAACAGGGAGTCGACCGCAGCGTCGTCAGCGTGGTCCACCGTGACCGGGATGCCGATCCCGCCGCGGGCGCTGACCTCGGCAGCGGTCTGCCCGACCGTCCCGGGGAGTTCGTGGCGACCGGAATCCGCTGTGCGGCCGGTGATGTAGACGGTGGCTCCGAGCTCTCCCAGCGCGAGAGCAATCCCCTTCCCGATCCCGCGGCTGGCGCCGGTGACGATCACGACCTTGCCGGACAACGTAATCACGTGTCAGCCCTCCACGGGTCGCCCAGGAGGTGTTCGCTGGGATCGTGGTGTGCACGCCCGACGTAGTGGTCCTGGTCGAACGGCATTCCCATCAGTCCGGCCGCCCAGCATGTCGCCTGGCCGAGGTCGTGGCACCAGTCGTAGAGCATGGTGCGATGCGCAATCCGCCACTCGTCGCCGATTTTGTCCATCCAGTCGATGTACCGTCCGCCGATAACGGTGTCGCGCTCACCTTCTGGGGCCGTCACCCGGTGATAGGCCAGTACCGGGGTCTCGACGATAGCGGTGTCGGGGTGCAGGTCGATGAGGTGTTGGCCGAGCACATGTTGGGTGACTGGAATATCGGGAGATCCCGGGACCACCCAGGCTAGGTATTCGTCGAAGGTGCCAGTGAAGATTCCGAGATCCACGACGGCGGTAGGCCAGTATGCGCAGGTGATGAGTTCAGCGTTACGGCGGTCTTCGCCGCGCGCCAACCGAGCCAGACAGTCCCGGATCTTTTCCCTGTCAAGCAGTTCGGTAAGGATGTGGGAGCTGGCACTCGCCTCCGGGTCCGTCATCGTGTGATTGCCGGAAGCCCGAGTATGCGCCGGCCGGCATCGATGAGGTGTAAGCGCAACCGTTCGCCGTCGAGATCCTGCGGCGCGGCCGATGCTGCCGCGGCCAGGCCGGTGAGCACGATGGTGGCGTCGAGCCGTCCGTGCTCTCCACGATCAGCGCCGGCCAGCAGCGCAAGCTGGCGGTCGATCAGCACTGACCAGTCCGGTTGTTCGCGCAACACCGCGCGAACGCTGGGGTCGAAGGTGGTGATGGCCGCGAGCGCGCGATGGCGCACGACGATTCCGGCGTACCCGATGAGCATCGTCTCCGTTCGAACCTGAACGCGCTTCTTCTTTTCCGCTGCGTCCACGACGTCGGCGATCTCGGTGAATATCGGTGCCATCAGCGCCAACAGCAGATCGTCACGTGTGCGGAAGTGGTAATAGATCGCTGCCTTGGTGAGGGCCAAATCGTCAGCGATCATCTGCAGTGACGTACCGGCGAAGCTGTACTGCCCGAAGAGTGCGATTGCCGCGTCAAGAACACGCCGCCTAGTGCTGGCGGGCCAGGTCGGTGGCACGTGAATTGCTGTGGTCATCAAGCCTGCTCTCCCGAAGTCTGCGGACTGACGTTGCACGTCGCGCGGTCCCACCGATATCCGCCACGTCCATCTTGGGGCTTTACTTTACGAATGGCAAGGATTTACCTTACGAACAGTTATCCATTACTTTCCGAACGGCAAGAATGCCTAAATCGCAGGTGAGGATCTCCTGAAGTTACAGCGCGCCAATCAATTTCGTCTCTCACATAGGAGAAGGTTGCCTCGGTGCGACGCGGCTCAAGCGCGGCCGGGATGCGCTGACACCGGCCTGAATGGGGCACGGTGATTGAGCGTTTGAATTGCTCGTTGGTGACATACCCGGGCCGGTCGTTGTTTTGCGACCGGCCACGAAGTCCTGGATAGCGACGTGAGTCATGGCGGTGGTGACGGTGACGCCGTGCCGATTTTTGACCACTGGGGGAGAAACGTCGGCGGGCTGGATGCGTTGCCTGGGTTGATCCCATCCCTGGATCCAACCTGTGCCAGCGGCGACGATCGAGATTCGACCGACAGGGCGGGCGGCCCAGGGGCCGCTGGTACAGCCTTTGACCAGCGTGGCCCTTAGTCAGTTCAATCCGAACAAATTGTTGACCGGCGCCCAAGATGGGGCTCGTGAGGCCGACGGCTCGCCAGCTCTTGCGTCTCCGCCAAAACGTCGGCAGCGCATCACGGCTCGGATGCGCGCGCAGGTCGTTGAAGCCTATGAAGCCGGACAGGAGACCCGGGAAGTCGCCGAGAAATTTGGTATTGGACGAACAACGGTGCTGAAGATACTGAAGCAAGCTGGATTGAAGGCCCGGACGCAGCCTCGGAAGCACCAGAGCCCGCGGTCACGATGACCGAGCACGGCCGCTAAGGCACTTCCACCAGAATTGTCGGCGCTGGCAATTAACGTGGTGCTCCCTGGGACGAGGTAGGAGCGGTCGATGTTCGATGATGAGGTGGACTATCCCACCGCAGTGGCTAGCTACGACGACGATGGTGTGACTGAAGCCATCCGCTGGTGCTCGTCTCACATGGAGATGGGCGACACCCTCACCGTGTGGACCAAGCTGAAGTCCAACCTGCGTAACTGCAACGCGCTGGACCGACTTGTCAGCCGCCACTCGGACGTCGATCACGTGACCGGCAGAGGTGGGGCATACGTGAGCGCTCACGGCCCCGTGCTAATGGCCTGGCCGAATATGGATGACATCGGCGAGCTGGTCCGATTCAGCAGCCACATGATTCGGGGGCTGTGTGTCATCACTTGGAATGCCGACCGAATTCGGCCGTGGGTGTCGCAGATGCGACCGGACATCCTCGGCGACGGCTCGGAGTGGGAGGACCGCACTCCGGATTTGGACCCTGTGGTGATCGAGGCTATGGAGAGCCTCACGCTGACGATCAACCACAACAACACCATCACGGCGGGCTACGAGAAGGACGACGTTGTGAGTGTGCTCCTTGCACTGCACGATGCCGGCATCCCGATGGATGGAGACATGATGCAGGGATGGGCGCTTGCCCACGGCTGGTCCGGCAAAAACCCAGCACTACTAGCCAAATACGTCGAGGAGATCAACGGTGGCAAGCGTCCTCGGTGTAGCCGAGTGATCCGCTCCGACTACATCGACCACCTACGGGAGCGGGTTGCCGCGGGCGGCAAGGACGGCCAGGAATGACTATGTCCTTCCGTCGCCGTACGTGTCATCCGTTGCCCGGATGGAGGGCTGGGAGTGAGTGATCTAGTTCCGAATCTCGATGACCTGCGCGGACAACTGCCAACCGATGGCACCGCGCAGGACGCCCATGAATTCGTTGCCGAGCTAGCGATAATCGCATCTGCCGAAGACGTGGGCCCGAAGATCGACACACTTGTGGATCGATGGCTGGAGGTCTCCAATGACCCGAGGGGCTGACGCCGACACAGGTGACCCGGTACGGATCCTCTGCCTGCGCATCCGAGGGTTCCGGTGCTACGGCACTGAGGCGCGAGAGATGGACCTCGACGCACCTCTTGCCGTCGTCAAAGGCGACAACAGCCAGGGCAAAACTGCGACCGCCGAAGCGCTGGAGTTCCTCTTCACCGGATGCAGCAGTCGCAGGGATCTCTTCGGTGGGGCAAAGGCGGAGTACGACCGGATGCTCGGCAACGTCCACCTGCCGAAGGGTGATACCGATGTCTGGGTAGAGGCCGACATACGGTGTGCCGATGGTCTCGTGCGGACGGTGCGGCGGGTGCTCACAGCCGACTACTCACCGTCCACCGATTGTGCGAGTGAACTGACCGTCGACGGTCAGCGGGCAGCTGACCTCAGCGAGCTTGGCATTCCCTTTGGGGACCCGCCGCTCGCTGCGCCCGTGCTGTTGCAACACAACCTGCGCTACGTTTTCAACTGAACCAAACAAGCGGGCGGCATACTTCCGATCGCTGCTTGACCTCACCGATCTCGACATCGTGCGAAGTGCCGTAACCCGGGCGAAGGAGCGAGTGGCGAGTCTTGCGCCACTCGCGAGAGTCACCACCCTGTCCGCGCTGGGTGAGCGTGCCCAGGGCAACGAGGCTGCATTGGCGTCGGTCAAGAAGGCCGCCAAGGCTGATGACCAGCAGACGCTGACAAAAGCTCTCGTTGCTGCGGCCGCTGCTCTGAATCCCGCGGTGACCGGTACATCGGTCGAAGATGCGATCACTGGCCTGCGAAGGGCCATCGCTCAGGCAGAGGAGCGGGTCTTCCCCATTGGTGCGCTCACCCCAGACCTTGGTCGGCTGCCCACGTCCGTCGATGCCGAAGGATTGTTGCGCAGCGTCACCTCTTACCTCGAGCGACTCAGGGCGGTGGACGCTGAGGCAGCGCGGCTCACCCCCATCTTTGCTGCCGTCCTGAACCACCAGCACTTTGCGGACCTTGAGGAATTGACGCCGTGCCCCGTTTGTGCCAACGGTTCACTGGGTCCGGACCGCTTCGCGCAGATCCGCGAGCAGCTGGCTGCATCGTCGGATGTCCAGGAAGCAGCTCGGATAGTCATCGAGCAGCTGAACGCTGCCCTTGCCGCCGTCGACCACGTCGGCACAGAACTGAGCTCCGTTCTGCCGGAAGCTCAGCATTGGCAGGATCAGCGGTGGGCTGAGGTGTCGGCCCACCGCGACGTTCTCAATGCGGGCGAGCTCAACGATGGACCGGCTCTTGACTCCAGCGACTCAGCACGTGGGTATGTCGTGCGAGCTGGGACCGGAATGCGTCAGCTCAGAGAGACCCGGACGCAGATCAAAAGCGTGCTGGACGCTGCCGCGCGCAAGGTCGAGGAACGTGTGGAGATCCAGGACGATTTCTCGCCGCTCCTTAGACTGGTCAATGACTGCGTAGCCGTTGTAGCGAGGGAGTTGCATGGGCTGAAGAAGCTGGTCGACGAGTTGCACGTGGAGCTTGGCGAGAAGCTGCAAACCGCGATATTGCCAGTTGGGACGCGGGAAGTGCTCGATCTCCTCGAACATCGCGACGACCTGCTCCACGAGCTGCGAGTGCAGGCTCAGCGTAAGAAGGTCAAGCAGCGTGTGGATGCAGTTGGCCGGGCGGTCCAGAAAGCAGAGGAGGCGCTCCTCGATGACCGATTCGCGAGAATGGGCGCTGAGATCGGCCGATGGTGGGCGACGCTGCGTCCCGACGAACTGGTGCGATTTGGCGGCGTCGACCGGCGCGCATCTGGTCGACGCTTTGTAAACCTCACGGCGAAGCTCGCAGTGTCGGAGGAAGCAACGCCGCAAGTGCGAGACGCCGTCGGTGTGTTCAGCGACAGCCAGCTCAACGCGCTTGGGCTGGCGGCGTTCCTCGCGCGGCAACAGCTTCTCGGCAGTCCGTTCGTGATTCTTGATGACCCGCTGCCGGGCTACGACCCCGACCACCAGGTCACGTTCGCCGCCAATACCGTCGGCACGCTCCTTGACGACGGTGTACAGGTGATCCTGCTGACTCACGATCCAAAGGTCGACGTTGAGGTCGTAGGACGACATCAGCACCGCGAGCCACTGCACTATCGGGTTGAGTTGCCGCCTGGTCTGGAAGGCAGCCAGATCACCAACCAGGACGACTTCGTTGGTCGCAAGTTATCCGAGGCCAAGGCGCATCTGACCAACACGACCGTCGAGGGCCGTAAGGCCGCGACCACTTCACTCCGCGATGCAGCCGAGCGTCTGGGTAAGCAGATCGATGCGGCAGCACGGACGGCCAACGGGACTCCGACGACCGTGGCGTCTCTCGGCAGGAGGATGCTCGGCGACCTCATTCCAGAGATCACCCCACATACTCAGTCCGAGGATGAGGCCGGAAAGTGGCAGTCAATCAAACGGATTCTCAACCCAGGAGCACACGACGACGAAGCTGCGTCAACTCAGTCGCTCGGCGTAGCAATCGGGGACCTCAAGAAGATCCGCCAGAACCACGAGACGGGCTGGGGAGGATTGCCCAGGTGATCGTCCAGCGCTCTGGATGCCGTCAATCACCACGCGCCCCGAACTGGTCAAAGCCACGGGCGGGTGGTCCAACGGGCTTAGAATCGCCCTGGTCGAGGCCGTTGGCTAGGGGGCACATAGATGCGCTTGAGTTCCTCGTCAGCGTTCTGCCCGTCGATTCCGAGCGCCACGAGGTAGCCGGCGGCGAATTGGTAACTGATACCGGCCGCGAGCAACTTGTCGATCGGCGGGAAGTACTTGAGCCTGAAGTAGCTTTCGCGATGCCGACCGTAGCCTCGTAGCCCGCATCCCGTAGGTCGACAAGGGCGGCATGGACCTCGGCCGAGACGCTCGGCGTTGGCGCTCCTGTAGTGAGGTTGATCGCGTTTGCCGCAGCAGCCCAACCAGCCATTTCATCGGGAAAAAACTCGATCACACCGAGTGGCTGGCCCTGCGCCAACCTCACGGCGTCGGCCAATCGTTCGATGTCCGGGTAGTACGCGAGCGCCGGTCCACCCGGTGCGCCAGGCGTCCCCCGGCCACTGTGGAGATTGTCGTTCGACGCGAACGCCTGCACAGCTTCGTCTGCCATGTCGAGGTGGCCCTTCGACGGAACTACCGTCACGCGCCGGTCAAGTGTCTTCAGCGATTCTTCCGACAGCCACTCGACAATCTGGCCTTGGTCGGAGGCCATCGGTATCCACGCTGTGGCCGTCGGCGGCGTAAGGGGTCTGATTGGCACCGCGCCATCATTCCAGCTGTGAACGGACACCACTGCGGGATGAGCTGATGAACATTCGCCATCGCAAGGCAACCCGGGACGCCCTCAATGGAATCTTTTCCGACGACAACCTGGGAACTGCGGATTAAAAGTCCGTAGGTTCGCGCGGATCCAAGAGCCAGCGAAGCTGTCGAGCCAATTACGATCCATTGCTTGATTGGCCCTCGCCGAGTGTAAATTGAGTAGGTCACTACGCGTGACTTAAAACTCGCAAGGTGCATCGTCTCCAACATATCGCGACTCTTTGTCGTTTTGGTTAGTTGGCGAAGCCAAGCTTCATAATGAAGCATGATTTGCAGACGCGAGTAACAACTCCACACCGGTTTCTCCGTACCGAAGTCCTAGGGAAGAAGACAAGGTAGACTATAGGAATACCCCGGCGAGTATTATGCGACCAGCAAGGAAGGCGGCGATCAGTGAAGCTCAGCAAGACCGAGCTGGCGGCCGTCTCTCGCCTTTTTTCCGCGTCTGTTTTTCGCGAGTTAGGAAGCACGGGCCAATCTCCACTATTTTCTCGACTCGTCGCGCAAACCAAGTTGGTTGATCGCATAGCGCATGATTTGACCGTCGGCAGTGCGTTCGATTGCGCCTTCGACTTACTGAAAGAATCAGGCAGTCGTGACGAGTATGTCTACCGCTCGGCGATCACACAAAAGATCGTTCTCGGACGTCATTCCCTGCGTACGGCGGCAGTCCTCAGTGAAGCGCGAGCCGGTCTGTGCAAAGCCGATGTCGTAGTACTCAATGGCACGTCTACTGCCTACGAAATCAAGTCCGAGCGAGATTCTCTCAGTCGCTTACGGAACCAACTGGAGAGCTACCGCAAGGTATTCGCTGCGGTGAACGTGGTGGTAAGCGACGTCCATCTCGATGATGTGCTGTCGGTCGCGCCGGCCGATGTTGGCGTGCTCGTCCTGTCGCGACGATTCACATTGCAGACGGAACGCGAAGCATTGAATGATCCGCACCGCATATCCCCACTCGTGGTGCTTGAGAGTCTGCGCTCGTCTGAAGCTATCTCAATACTCAAGTCGCTGGGCATTGATGTACCACAAGTACCGAATACTCTGCTCCGTACCGAGCTGCACCGTTTATTTGCCGATCTTGAGCCCGCGATAGTCCATGATCAGATGGTCTCAACTCTGAAGCGAACGCGGTCCCAATCCTCGATGCTCGATTTTGTTCAGTCTGTTCCCGCGTCGCTGAGGGCATCAGCGCTTTCAATCCGAATAGTTGCGGCGGATCGTGTCCGGATATCAGATGCCGTAAATACGCCACTTAATGTGGCCCTTGCGTGGAAATGAGCGGAGCATGTATCACCCGTACTTCCGAGGCAAACAATTCGAACTTATCGCGATTCGAGAGTCTGCTGAATTGATTGCCTCTGCGGGATTCACTCCGATAATCGAGCCGGTGCGCGAGGCACTAGGCGGCCTGGAAAGGACACTCGGGTCACTTGTTGCAGCGGGAGCGCAGGCCATCGTCGTGGTGAATCCACGCCACGGACACCATCGAGGTAACGGTGACAGCATCGCAGCCTTGCTCGAACGTGACTACCGTGACAACGACGCGATCGGGGCGGGCATTCTCCTTCGGAGCGACACAACCCTCCCGGATGCCGCGGGGCTCCTATCGACACATCCCGGCAATGAGGTCGCAGTCCTACACGCGGGGTTTACCGATGCGCGCGGTATCGCAGAAGCGCTTGACGGACGGATGGAACACGTTAGGAATGTGTTCATCGATGGCGAAGCGAGCCGGCTGTATCGCAGACATTTCGCTGACAGCACAAGAATTCTCATTCGTGATGGGTTCGAACGCCAAAGAAACGCTGACTACGGTGAGGTAGACAGCTTCTCGGATCTCCACATCACGTATACCGAAGAAGGTATGGATGGATACGGCGACTTTCTCACTGTGGGCGATGTATTCAGCGAGAATGGCGGTCCGGCGTATGCCGTCGCAATCCACCTGACGTTCATCGATCCGGCCCAGGATGACGCGATGTTCGTCTATCACTTCGTGTCGGACACGAACGACACGCCGACGGACCCCGCAGGCAAGTTTGCGCAAGCGTTAGCGAAGCTGATTCGGAGACTGGACAGTGGCCGATCGAATCTCCTTGAGACTAGGGCGATCACGGAGTTCCGGGATCTCCATGCGCGGGGACATTTCCCCGGTCTTGGACACGTCAAGAAGCTCTCGATGATTCATCACCTGGAAACGCTCGCCAACTTCCACGGCCAAAGGCCCAATGCCTGACAAGCGCTGTTGCTCAGAGTGTTTCGGCGATCCGGGGTTACGCAACAGCATCATCCCTAGCCTTGCGGATGCTGATGCACCCGATGCAATCGGGACATGTGACTACTGCGGTACGCAATCTGCGCGACTGGTTGCGCCGCTTCTCCTCCGTGAATCGTTCGAGATCATTCTAGACGCCTACGAAGTCAGTGACGATGGCCGCCCCCTGGTCCAATGGCTCCGCGACGATTGGCGACTTTTTGGACATCGCGCAATGGACGACGCCCACGCAAAGGAACTGCTCGCCGACGTTCTCGATAACGGTGAGATCGTCCGCAAGTCGTTCCGCCCCTCTGACCAATACGAGAGCGAAAGCCTCAGGCGGTGGAGTGATTTGCGCGACGAGATGATGCATCGAAACCGTTGGTTCCTCAACGAGCCGATCGACCTGGATCGTCTACGACAGCTGCTCGATATGCTCATTGCGCCGGCCGAGGACATACCACGCAGGTGGTATCGCTCGCGGCTCCTCGCGGATGTAAAGCCCTATGCGCTCGAAGAAATGGGTGCACCGCCGCACCGCCTGGCAGGACACGGCCGCGCAAACCCCGCCGGCATCCCCTACCTGTACCTTGGGTCCGAGGCAGAGACTGCTGTCGCCGAAACCCGGCCCCACACTGGAGAACATGCCTGTGTGGCGACGTTCGACATCCCTGCCATTCGAGCGGTGGATCTCCGTGATCCGCGGGGACAGATCTCCCCATTCATACTTTCGGATGCTGAGGAAGTGAGCCAACTCCGGGCCGACCTACCGTTGCTTGAACGTCTCGGCGATGAACTGACGAAGCCCGTATTACCCCGCGGTGGGGTCTGCTGCATGAATAGGTGACATCTGAGTTGGCTTGCCCGTGATGGGTGGGCTGGAAGGATGTCCTTGTGCCCAGGCCCTACCCCCGTGAGTTCCGTGACGACGTCGTCCGGGTTGCGCGCAACCGCGACGACGGTGTGACGATCGAACAGATCGCTACCGATTTCGGTGTCCACCCGATGACGCTGACCAAGTGGATGCGCCAAGCCGATATCGACGACGGCACCAAGCCCGGCAAGAGCACCAGTGATTCTGCGGAGTTGCACGAGCTGCGACGCCGAAACCGGTTGCTGGAGCAGGAGAATGAAGTCCTCCGCCGGGCAGCTGCCTATCTGTCGCAGGCTAATCTGCCGGGAAAAGGCTCTACCCGCTCGTGAACGAGCTCGCCGCTGACGGGATCCCCGTGGCGGTGACGTGCCGGGTACTCAAGCTCGCCCGCCAGCCCTACTACCGCTGGCGCGCCAACCCCATCGCAGACGCCGAGATCATCGAGGCCTACCGGGCCAACGCCTTGTTCGACGCCCACCACGAGGATCCAGAATTCGGCTACCGATACCTGGTCGAGGAGGCCCGCGATGTCGGTGAGGTGATGGCCGAGCGCACCGGCTGGCGGATCTGCACCGAGAACAAGTGGTGGAGTGCTTTCGGCAAGCGCAAACGCGGCAAGAACTGCAAGGTTGGTCCGCCGGTGCACGACGATCTCGTCGAGCGCGACTTCACCGCGGATGAGCCGAATCAGTTGTGGCTTAGCGATATTACCGAGCACCGCACCGGCGAGGGCAAGCTCTACCTCTGTGCGATCAAGGACGTGTTCTCCAACCGCATCGTGGGGTATTCGATCGATTCCCGGATGAAGTCCCGGTTGGCTACGACCGCGCTCAGTAGTGCGGTGGCACGACGCGGCGAGGTGGCCGGTTGCATTCTGCACAGCGACCGCGGCAGCCAAGGCGGATTCAATCGGTTGTCGCAACACCGGCTTGTTGGAGCAAGAGTAACTGGTCGTTGAAGGCCTCAGCCGGGGTC